>NZ_JAHWXH010000007.1:0-1310 GCF_031625015.1 Microbacterium aurantiacum | reverse complement strand
CCTGAATCGGCCTGACTTTCGTTCCGTTCTTCAAGTAAGGATGGAACACGATGAACAGGAAGTATTCGCCGGAGATGCGTGAGCGGGCGTTGCGGATGCTCGCGGAGACGCGTCCGTCGCACCCCACGATGATGAGCGCGGTCCGTCACGTCGCGGGCCTTCTGGGGATGAGCCCGGAGACGCTGCGATTGTGGCAGCGCCGCTACGAGATCGACGCGGGTGTGAAGCCCGGAGTCACGACCGAGGCTGCTGCGGAGATCAAGCGCCTGCAGAAGGAGGTCTCAGAGTTGCGGAAAGCGAACGAGATCCTCAAGGCTGCGAGCATCTTTTTCGCGAAGGAGCTCGACCACCCCTCGACGAGATGGTCCGGTTCATCAGCGAACACCGGGATCGTTTCGGGGTCGAGCTCATCTGCCAGGTCCTCCGACCGGCAGTGAGAGGATTCCTCACCTCGCGCGGCTTCCGCGCCGCGGTGAATCGGACTCCGTCCGCCAGGCAGTTGCAGGATGACCTGCTGGTGCCCGAGGTTGCCCGGCTGCACGCAGAGAACTACGGCGTCTACGGGCGCCGGAAGATGCACGCGCTGATGCGACGACAGGGGTGGGGTATCGGGCGTGACCAGACCGAACGCCTCATGCGGCTCGCCGGGGTTCGAGGCGTGCGCAAGTCCAAGCGCGTCTTCACGACGAAGTCCGATCCCGCCTTGCAGCGGCCGACCGATCTCGTCAATCGCCGGTTCACCGCCGACGGCCCCCGCCGGCTCTGGGTCTGCGACGTCACCTATGTCGCGACCTGGTCCGGGTTCGCTTACGTCGCGTTCGTCACCGACGTCTACTCTCGGCGCATCGTCGGCTGGAACGTGGCGGCGACTCTGAAGGCGGAGATCCTGCCGATGCAGGCGCTCGATATGGCCGCGTGGGACGCCGGTGACGACCTCACCGGGCTGACGCACCATTCGGACCACGGGTCGAACTACATGGCGATGGTCTACACCGACCGGATCGTCGAACTCGGCGCCGTCCCCTCGACCGGCACGGTCGGCGACAGCTTCGATAATGCGATGGCAGAAGCGGTCAACAACCTCTACAAGACCGAGCTGATCCGGCAACGCGGTCCCTGGAGGACCGTCGAGCAGGTCGAGCTCGCGACCCTCGAATGGGTGTGGTGGTGGAACAACTCCCGCCTCCACGGCGAGCTCGATATGCGCACCCCGCTCGAGGTTGAGCAGGCGTACTACGCTGACCTCGAATCAGCCCAGCCGGCCCCTGCCAGACAAGGCTCCCGATAGGAACGAAAGTCAGGCCGATTCA
>NZ_JAHWXH010000006.1:0-9930 GCF_031625015.1 Microbacterium aurantiacum | reverse complement strand
GGGCTCCGACGCTCACCCGGTAGCATCGGATCTGGGCACCCGTCCGTAGAGCATCCTCTGTTCGCAGTGGTGCCGCCCTCCCAGTTGTATATCTGACAATCCGCATCTGAGTTGGCTCCGGACGGGTGCCCTTTCTCGTTGTTGTTGCTGCTGCCCCGTGCACGTCCGTCTCATTGGTCAAGTGTGTTCGGAGCTGCCGGTTGACCGGGGTCGACGAGATCGTGCTGTCGTTGACCGCGCGTGGCTTGACCACGGGCGAGGTCGCGGCGCATTTCGACGACGTCTACGGCGCTTCGGTGTCGAAAGACACGATCTCGAGGATCACAGACAAGGTCATCGAGGAGATGACGGACTGGCAGAATCGGCCCCTGGATCGGGTCTACCTGGTCGTGTTCATCGACGCGCTGGTGGTGGAGGTCCGCGACGGGCAGGTGCGCAACAAGCCGTTCTATCTCGCAGTCGGCGTCACAGTGAACGGGGAACGCGACATCCTCGGAATCTGGGCCGGCGACGGCGGCGACGGGGCGAAGTTCTGGCTCGGGGTGCTCACCGAGATCAAGAACCGCGGCGCCGAGGACGTGTGCATCGTCGTCTGCGACGGACTGAAGGGTCTGCCCGATGCAGGGCGGGGAAGTAGACGTTCACACAGTCGGCGGCGATCTTTCGCGGGCCAGGTCGGTTCGACTGCCCATGTGAGCGGAGGCGTTCGCTCCGACTGAGTGAGGGTCGCGGCCCACCGCTCGCCCTATGCGCGCGTGGAGCGTTTGGCCCGGGGCGATGCCGGACGGTGACCATTTTTCGACCAACTTGCGTCCGTGTTCTGTATACAGCATACTGAACTCATGAGTGCCGCGTTAGCTCCTATGGGAAGCCGGAAGCTGAGTACTCAGATGTACGACGAACTCGAGCGGGTAATCGTCGACTGCACGTTGCCCCCAGGCGCCGTACTCAACGACTCGGATCTCGCGGCCCAGTTCGGTGTAAGCCGAACCCCGGTGCGCGACACACTGCACCTGCTCGAGTCATCTGGGCTAGTCGAGCGAGGTCGCTCGACCGGCTGGGTGGTCACTCCGATTCGGATGCGGGACATCGACGAGCTCGCCGAACTGCGTGCCCTGCTCGAGCCGGCCGGGCTTCCCAAAATCGTGCAATGGGACAATGAGCGCCTCGAGCGCCTGGGCTCGCTCTTCGACAACTTGCCGGGGTCCATGCTCCGAGCTGACACGGAGCAGTACCTGGCCCGTGATGACGAGTTTCACCGCACGCTGATCGCCGCGACTGAGAACAGTCGCCTCGAGCGTATGTATCATGTCGCAGACCGACAGCTCGCCAGATGCAAGCGCTACGTCACCTTCCAAGACGATGCGCGCCGCGCCGCGAGCCTCGAGGAGCACCGCGCCGTGTGCCGTTGCCTCATGAACCGGGATCCGGATAGCGCTCGGTCGGCGCTGCTTGAGCATCTCGAACGGGCGCACGACGCCCTCGCGGCTGCCATCAAAGCCTCGTTGACCTAGCATCCGCTGGGCTGATCACACGCAACACCCCTCAGCGCATCACTTCAAAGGAGAAACGATGAAACTGGCTCGTACATTTACTGCAATCGCTATCGCGGGAATCACCGCCGCGGCAGCCACCGGCTGCGCCAGTGGAGGCGGTGGTGCAGGCGGAGGCGAGAACGAGGGAGCCGTCGAGGCCACGACCATCCGGCTCGCCGTCGGCGACCCGGCTGGCTCCTCGGTCGCGAACGCCGCGGAGCACTTCGCCGAACAAGCCTCGGAGCTCAGCGACGGAGCCATCGACGTTGAGATTTTCACCGACGGGACGCTTTTCAATGGCGATCAGAACGCGGCCGTGAACCTGCTTGGCAACGGCACCCTTGATGCGACCATCATCTCGACGTCGGTGTACGCATCCTTCGAACCCAACATGAACGCCATCAGTCTGCCGTTCCTGTTCGACGACATGGATCAGTTCAGCGAGTACCTCGCCGGTGAGCCCGGCCAGGCGCTGCTCGAGTCCCTGGAATCTCAGGGCATTTCAGGGCTGTCGATGCTCACCCGCACTCCGCGTGTGACCACCAATTCGGTGCGCCCGATTGAGTCGCCAGAGGACTTCGACGGGCTCAGGATACGCGTCCCGCAGAATGAGCTGTGGGTCCGCTTCTTCGGCGAGCTCGGCGCGAACCCCACGCCGATGAACTTCACCGAGGTCTACACCGCCCTGCAACTTGGCACCATCGACGGCCAGGAGAATCCGCTCGAGGTGCCGGTCGCGAACAAGTTCTTCGAGGTTCAGGACTACCTGTCGCTGACGAACCACATTTCCGATGGATACGTGCTCGGCTTCAACCAGGGCAAGTTCGACGGGTACAGCGAGGAGGTTCAGGACATCCTCCGGGAAGCCGCCGCCAGCACGGCCGAGTGGAAGCGTGAATCGGACGACTCCGAAGCGCAGCAGCTCCTCGCCGATCTGGAGGAACAGGACGTGCAGATCAACGAACTGACCGAAGATGCGCGGCAGCAATTCCAGGCGCTCGCGCAGGATCTGTACCCCGAGTTCGAGGAGCTCGTGGGGGCGGACTTCATGCAGGAGTCCCTGGACTTCCTGGGGCGCTGAACGAGCCGACTGGATCACGGACGAGGGAACGCTCATGTCCAAGGAAAGCAGGGGAGCCGCAGGCGCTTCCGCTGAGGAGCCGCTGATCGCGGCACTCCCCGACGCCGACCAATTAAAGGAGAGCGGGCCGCTGTGGCGGGTGATCGAGGTGCTGCTCGGCATCGGTGTGCTCGGGATGCTGGTGCTCCTGTCGGTCCAGGTCGTCGGACGGCTGATCGGCTCCTCGCCGGCGTGGACAGAGGAGGCGGCACGCTTCCTGTTCATGGACGGGGTGTTCCTCGGGTTCGCCGCAGGTTTCCGGGCGGCGGTCCACCCCCGCGTCTCCTACTTTGTGACGCGGGGGCCGGGCTGGCTAGCGAAGGTGAGCCTTCACGCGACGGTGGTCTGCGCGCTCGTCTTCTTCGGCATCCTTGCCTGGAAATCGACCGAACTCGTCGCGCAGCAGTTCCGCAACAACGAGACGAGCCCCGCCCTGTCGATGAGCATGTGGATCGTCACGGTCCCGCTCGCGGTCGCGTCGGTCCTCGCGCTCGTCGGTGTGATCCAGTCCGTGTACTTCGACAGGAACCTCCGGCAGCGGATGTTGAAAGGCGAGGTCATCGCATGATGAGTTTGACGGTCATCGCGATCTTCTTCCTCTTGCTGGTCCTCGGCGTGCCGCTGGCGCTGGCGCTCGGAACGGGAGTGGTTGTCGCCCTGCTCGTCTTCGGGCTGCCGCTCGAGATGATGGCGCAGTCGACGTTCAGTTCGATGAACAGCTTCCTGCTCATCGCGGTGCCGCTGTTCGTTCTGGCGGGGAACGTGATGGCTGGAGGCGGTATCTCCGAGCGCATCTTCAACGGCGCATCCGTGATGTTCGGACGATTCCGCGGGGGGCTTGGGCAGGTCAACATCGCTGCGAGCGCCATCTTCGGCGGCATCTCCGGCTCGTCGGTGGCCGACGTCGTCAGCCTCGGCAAGATCGAGATCAAGGCGATGACGGACCACGGGTACCCGAAGCCCTACGGAGCGGCACTGACCATGGCGACCTCCACCTTGTCGTCGGTCATCCCGCCCAGCATTCTTATGATCATCGCCGCGTCCGCGTCGGGGGTCTCCGTAGGAGCCGCGCTCGCGGGAGGCTTCGGGCCGTCCGTGATCTTCATCCTCGTGCTCATGGTGATGAACTACTTCATCTCGGTGTGGAAGAAGTACGGGGAGATTTCCCGGGAGTCGCTGAGGGAGAGCATCAAGACGGTCGTCGTCGGCATCCCCGCGCTCGGTGGCCCTGTCGTCATCCTCTACGGCCTCTTCGGTGGGCTCTTCACCCCCACGGAGGCCGCGGCCGTCGCTGTCGTTTACAGCGTCGTCGTCGCCATGTTCGTCTACCGTGACATGAAGCCGCGCCAGCTGCCGGCCATGCTGATCGAGAGCGGTGTCACCACTGGGACCATCCTCTTTATCGCGATGGTCGCGAGCGCTGCGTCGTACATCTTCACGATCGACGGGCTGCCCGCTCGCGTGAGCGCCGGGCTGACGACGCTGACCACCGATCCGTTGCTGATGATGCTCCTCATCGGCGTGATCCTGCTGATCATCGGGGCCATCATGGATATCACCGCCGCGATTCTACTGACGATCCCGATCCTCATGCCGACGGCGATCGCCACGGGTATCGATCCGGTGCATTTCGTGGTGTTCCTTGTTGCGGCGCTCTCCATCGGACTGGTCACCCCGCCGATCGGCGTGTCGCTGTTCGCGACTGCGTTCGTCGCGAAGCTCCCCATGGAGACAGTCGTCAAGTCCGCACTTCCCCACTATGCGGTCCTCGGGGGCGCGGTCATTCTCCTGGCCGTCTTCCCCGACCTGGTGCTGTTGCCGGCGGAGTGGCTCACCGGCTACCAACCCGTCGGGCGCTGAACCGATCACACCGTCCCGAGACGAAAGAACATATCGTGACCTCCACACTGCTGTCCACCCGTTCCAGCTACGTTGCGGGACGCTGGCTCGATAACCCGGATGCGAAGACCGTCGAGACGCGCGATCCCGGGCGCCCGGACGAGGTCGTCGGCCGCTACGCCCTCGCCACCGAGCGGGAGACCCAGGAGGCGATCGCGTCGGCGGCCGCCGCTGCGCCGGCGTTCGCGCAGACCAACGCCGCTGAGCGCAGCGACCTCGTTTACGATTTCCTCCGATTGTGGGCGGACAGACAGGACGACCTCGCCGACATCGCCACGCGCGAGATGGGCAAGGCGCGCGCCGAGTCGTATGGCGAGACCAGCCGTGTGTTCTTCGAGGCGAGGTTCTGGGCGGGTGAGGCGTTGCGTGGTGGCGGGCAGACGTTCCCGAGCACGCGGCCGAACACCGACATCCGCACCATCCGCCAGCCTATCGGCCCGGTCGCCGCGATCACGCCATGGAACTTCCCGATCCTGACCCCGGTGCGCAAGGTCATCCCCGCCCTGGTCAACGGGTGCCCCGTCCTGCTGAAGCCCGCCATGCAGGCACCGGGCACGACCGTCATCGTCGCCGAGATCCTACACGAGCTGGGGCTCCCGGCAGGCGTCTTCAGCCTGCTGCTGGGTTCCGGCCGCGAGACGGGCTTACTGCTCGTCGAATCACCCGAGATCGCGGGGATCACTTTCACAGGGTCCACCGAGGTTGGACTCGGGATCGCGACGCGTGCCGCCGCACGCAACGCCCGGACCCAGCTGGAGATGGGGGGCAAGAACGCCGCGGTGGTGTCCCAGGTCGAGGACGTCGACCGAGTCGCTAGCGAAATTGCGGGTGCAGCCTTCACCGCCTCCGGTCAGCGGTGCACCTCAATCAGCCGCGTCATCGTCGTGCCGGAGATCCGCGAGGCGCTTGAGCAGGCACTCGCCCGTGCGGCGCAGAAGTACGTGGTCGGGCACGGGCTAGAGGAGGGCACCACCATGGGGCCGGTCGTCGATCGGGCATCGTTCGAGCGGACCCAGCGCTACATCGCCGAAGCGCAGAGCAACGGCGCGCGCGTGCTGGTGGGCGGAGAGGTACTGGACCCAAGCGGCGAGAGCGGCTACTTCGTACCGCCGACCATCCTCACCGACGTCGCGCCGGGCAGCCCGCTCGCCGTCGACGAGGTCTTCGCGCCGGTGCTCGCGGTCATCCCGGTCGCAGACATCGACCAGGCCATCGCAGTCACCAACGAGACGCAGTATGGGCTGACTGCCTCCGTGTTCGCCGACAACGGAAGCGTCGCTCGCCGCGTCGCGATGGCATCCCGGTCCGGCATGGTGCACGTCAACCACGGCACGGTGAGCGAGGGTCACATTCCCTTCGGCGGGGTGGCGCAGTCTGGGCAGGGCGCGTACGGGATCGGCGCGACCTCGACCGAGTTCTTCACCAGCCTGAAGGTTATCTACGACCAGCAGCCCTAACTTTCCGACCGATATGACGCATGACAGCGAGAGAATCACATGAAATACCATCGCCAATTCACCTTCGAGCTTCCTACTCGCATCACCTTCGGCGTCGGTGCTCTGGCCGGGCTCCCGACTGAGGTGGCAGCGCTCGGCGGTTCGTCGGTGCTACTCGTCTCCGACCCGGGCCTCGTCGCTGCCGGCGTCGTGGACCGCGTCGTCGATCTGCTCAGCGACAGCGGTCTCGAGCCGGCCGTCTTCACCGACGTCGAGCCCGAGCCCGATGCCAAGGGGGTCATGGCCGCCGCCGAGCTGGCGCGGACCTCTGGCGCGGACATAGTCGTAGGCGTCGGCGGAGGGAGCGCCCTCGACACGGCGAAGTCAGCGGCGCTGATGGCACGAAACCCCGGGCACATCCGCGACTTCGTCGGTCTGAACGTTTCGAGCGCGCCGGGTCTGCCGGTCATCGCCATTCCCACCACCGCCGGAACAGGCAGCGAGTGCGCCATCTGGGCGGTCATCTCCGAGAAGGAGAAGTCGGACAAGTACGGCATCGGCGGCCGGAATATGACCGCGACTGTTGCGCTTTGCGACCCCGCGCTGACCCTAACTTTGCCCGCCCGGCAGACCGTAGGCACCGGTGCTGACGCACTCGCCCACGCGCTTGAGTCCTACGTCAACAAGGCCACGCAGCCGATTTCGGAAGCGCTCGCCGAAAAAGCCGTCGAGCTTATCGCCGGTTCCCTCCGGCAGGCGACCTTCAACGGCGCTGACCTCGACGCGCGATCCAACATGATGATCGCCGCGACGATGGCCGCCTGTGCGTTCGCACCGACACGTCTTGGCCTCGCCCACGCGATGGCGATGCCGCTCGGAGCGTTCGCGAAGATCCCGCACGGCGACGTGATCGCGATCCTTCTGCCCGAGGTGATGCGCTATAACGTGGTCGCCGCGCAGTCGAAGTTCGCCGAAATTGCCCGGCTCTTCGGCATCGACACCCGTGGAATGACGCTGCGGCAAGCTGCCGACGCCGGTGTCACGGCAGCCTCGGACCTGCTCATCGACATTGGGGCGCCATCGAAGCTCTCCGCCTACGGGGTCACTGAAGCCGACCTTCCGAAACTCGCCGAGGAGAGCATGTCGTCGGGCAACGTCGTGGTCAATCCGCGCCCGGCGCGCGCGGCGGATCTCGTGGAAATTATGCGGAAGTGTCTGTGAACGCCCCGGAATCGTATCCCGTCCCGGCGGCGGTGTTGCGCGAGTACTGCGCCAGCATCTTCGTCGACGCCGGCGTCCCCGCCGCCGACGCCGAACTCGTCGCCGATTCCCTGGTCGAAGCGAACCTCCGCGGCGTCGACTCTCACGGGGTCAGCCGCGTGCCCATCTACATCGAGCGCATCCGACGGGGCCTGACAGATCCCGATCCCGACGTGCGCGTCGTCTCCGAGCGCGGCGGCGCCCTGCTCATTGACGGCGACAACGGCATGGGACAGGTCGTTACGCAGCGCGCGGTCGATGTGGCGTTCGACCGGCTATCTGAGCAGCGGGTCGTTTCGGTCGGGATACGAAATTCGAATCACTACGGGGCCGGCGCCTACTTCGGCCGCCGCGCGGCGGAACGTGGGGCCGCCGTGTTCCTATACGGCAATGCGCCGTCCACGATGGTTGCTTGGGGCGGCCGCGAGCGGTTCCTGGGCACCAACCCCTACACCTTCGCCGTTCCGGCAGGGGACCGGGCGCCCGTGGTGCTCGACATGGCCACCAGCGTCGTCGCGAGGGGCAAGATCATCCTTTCTTCACAGCTCGGCCAGGACATCCCGGAGGGGTGGGCGGTGGATGTGGCCGGCCAGCCGACGACGGAAGCCGCCGCCGCTCTGGAGGGTAGTGTCCTGCCTTTCGGAGGTCCGAAGGGCTACGGGATTGCGCTGATGATCGAGATCATGGCGGCGGTGCTGTCGGGCGCGAATTGCGGACCCGAGGTCGGAGACCTCTACGACGAGCTCGAGCGACCGCAGGGCGTGGGCGCTTTCCTCAACCTGACCGACATCACCGCCTTCCAACCGCTCTCCGGGTTCGGCGACCGTATAACCGGGCTGATCGATGCCATCAAGCTCACCGCCGCAGAGGGGAGCGAGGTGCTGATCCCCGGCGAGCTTGAGCAGCGGGTCGCGGACGCCCGGTTGCGAGACGGGGTCCCGGTGCCGCCAGCCGTTGCAGCCGCCCTCGAGAAGGTCGCGGCGAAGCCGTTTCCTACCGACAATGCCAGCCAGACCGCGAAGGAAACCCATGAACATCGTCCGCGTCCATGACCGTGCCGAGCCCATCGATCCGGAGATCATCCAGCGATTCGCGGAACTACCGACGCCCGCCGTCTCCGACAGCACTCAGCGGAGCACGGGAGCGACCGCGCTGCGTCCGATCGGTGCGTCCCTGTCGTCCCTCGCCGGCAAGTCGATGGTCGGAACGGCGCTGACCGTGCGCACGCGGCCCGGCGACAACCTCGCCGTCCACATCGCCCTCGACATGGGGCGGCCAGGCGACATTCTGGTCGTCGATGCCCGCGGCGAGACAACCAACGCCATTCTCGGCGAGTTGATGACGAGCTATGCCGAGACGAAGGGCTTCCACGGGATCGTCGTCGACGGTGCTGTTCGCGACCACGATCCCATCTCGAGCGCCGGCTTCCCCGTGTTCGCCCGCGGCATCTCGCACATGGGCCCGTACAAGAGCGGGCCTGGCGAAATCCACGGAACCGCGACGATCGGGGGTGTTCCGATCGAGGACGGCGATCTTATCATCGGCGACGCGGACGGAATCGTCGTCGTCCCCGCCCGGCGCGTGCACGAGGTCCTCGAGCTGGCGGAAGCCGTCGTCGAAAAGGAGGAGGGTCAGCGCGCCGACATCGCCGCCGGGCGGTGGGATCGGTCCTGGATCGCGCCGAGCGTCGAGCTCGTGCGCGTGCACGAGCGGGCTGACCGTTGAGCAATCGCATCGTCCTCACCCGCTTGCTGACCGAGGCGGCTATGTCGGCCGCCCGCGATCTGCCCGGCGAACTCGTCGTCCTAGGCGAGGGCACGCCGGGGCGATCGGCGCTCCTCTCCGCCGTATCGGGCGCGTCAGCCATCATGTCGCTCGTGACGGAACGGATCGACGATGAGGTACTAGCCGCGGCGGGTCCCGGCCTGCGGATCGTCGCGAACGTGGCGGCGGGCGTTGACAACATCGACCTGGCAGCTGCGGCCCGGCGCGGTGTGACCGTGTCGAACACGCCGGGCGTCCTCGACGACGCGACAGCCGACTTGACTTTGGCGCTGATCCTCGCCAGCACGCGGCGCGTGGTCGAAGCCGATCGGTTTCTCCGCGCCGGAAATTCGTGGATGTGGGGGCCCAAGGAGTGGATCGGTCTCCAGCTAAGCGCAGGTACGACGCTCGGCATCGTCGGTCTTGGGCGCATCGGCATGGCAGTAGCGCGACGCGCGCGGGCGTTCGGCGTTCGCATCGTCGCGACGGGCTCCCGGGCGAGCGGGGACGAAGCGGTGGCTCTCGACGTCGAGGCGGTGGATCTCGACGACCTTTTCGCATTGTCGGACATCGTGACGCTGCACTGCCCCTTGACCCCGGACACCCGGGGCCTGGTCGATGCACCGCGGCTGGCGACGATGCGCCGGGGCAGCTATCTCATCAACACCGGGCGTGGTCCGCTCGTCGATGAGAACGCGCTCGCGGACGCCCTCGAATCCGGCCGTATCGCGGGCGCCGGACTAGATGTCCACGAGCAGGAACCGCTGGTGAACGAGCGGTTGCGCGCGTCCGAGCGGGTGGTGCTGCTCCCTCACATCGGCAGTGCGGGCGCGGCCACCCGCGACGCCATGGGGAGACTGGCCGTGCAGAACGTCGCCGAGGTGCTCGCCGGCCGCAGCCCACTGACCCCTGTGCG
>NZ_JAHWXH010000005.1:0-70221 GCF_031625015.1 Microbacterium aurantiacum | reverse complement strand
CCCGGACACCGTCGGCATCAACGGCTCCATCACGGCCCACACCTCGTCAGAGATCTCCTGTCGCGTCACCGCTCAAGACTCACCCACCGAGGAGCGAAACCTCTTGATCAACACGGCCTAGGCCGACCGCGAGCCGACAACCAGGCCGCGACAGCGGTGGCTGCTGCCGCCAAAGCGACACTTCGATCCGACCCGCTGTAGTACATTTGACCGATAATTGCGAAACGTTTGTTTGCCGATAATAGTAATTATGTCAGATTGAACTCGTACTATTTGCGAGATTCGCAATCACTGCAGGAGCGGGCATCACCCCGCCCTGGTATCCATAAAGATAGTCTGACCTGGTTTTCTCTCCTGTCGCCGTGCTTGCACGGCGTGCATCTCCGGTGCTGGAGATCCTTGAGCAGCCGTGGCGAGATGAGCACGTGAATGGTGAACGGCAGTCGGCCCGGGAGCTCGCCTGCCTATCGGCGTGCGCATCAGCCGTCGCGGCCACTGCGAGGGTCTGGCGTCGATGTCGTGCTCAGAATCGCCTCATCGTCTCAACCACAAATGCAACATAACTGATACATCTTGAGGAGCACTTTTCGAGAGCAAGGCGTGAGATGAGTAACGAAAGAAGCACGGACCAGTTCGTGCGCGACATGCTGCGAACGATCGGCTTCGACCGACCATGGGAGCAGAGTTGCAGCGACGCTCCGACGTACATCTACGATGCACTCGCAGGGGCATCGAAGGGCGTCGCCGGCGGACGCGGAAAGCCGGAGTTCGTCGTCGAGTCGGGCGATTTCATCGTCGTGATCGAGGACAAGGCAAGGTTCGAGGACTCGATGCTGCTGAACGCCGACGGCGACCTGGATGTCGACTATCCGGCCCGGACCACACATGCCCTCAACGGCGCCGTGCACTACGCCACCGTCTTCGCGGACAAGACGGGCAAGAAGGTCTTCGCGATCGGCGTTGCCGGTAGCGAAGGTCACCACGACGTAAACATCGCCTTCATCGCCCCCGGTTTGGCTCCCAAACTACTGGACCCGATCGACACATTCACGAGCCTCGCGCCCGACGCGATCGACGAATACCACCGCGTAGCAGTGCTCGGAGAACTCCCCCAGGAGGAGAAGGACGTCCGCGAGATCCGAAAGGTCGCGGCCTCCTTGCATGAGGGGATGCGCAACTACGCCTCTTTGGAGAACGAGCACAAGGCGACGCTCGTCTCTGCGATCCTGCTCGCGCTCAAGTACAGGCCGGAACTGCTCGATGACTTGACTGGCGATCAACGCAACGGCTATCGCGACGGCGAGAAGGTCTACAACGCTGCTAAGGAGTTCCTTGAGAGCCCCGAGGCGGACCTTGGTCCGAAGCAGAAGGTCGGTATCATGCTGGACCGTTTCAGCTTCATCCGCAGACACAATTTGCTGAACCAGCGCCACCGCGACCTCGGCAAGACGCCGCTCCGCAGTTTCGTGGAAGTGCTCGACGCGGAGGTCTTCAAGATCGTCTCCGACCCCTCGTACAGCGCGTTCGACGTGCTCGGAAACTTCTACGGAGAGTTCGTGAAGTACGGCGGCTCGGACGGCAACTCACTAGGCATCGTGCTCACGCCTCATCACGTCACGGATCTCATGGCCGAGCTGATCGATGTCAACTGCGACGATGTAGTGCTCGACCCCGCGGCGGGTAGCGCAGCGTTCCTCATTGCGTCAATGCGGCAGATGTTCGACGACGCCGTCGCCCGGCTGAAGGACAATCCGGCGGCGCTCGAGAAGAAGCTCGACGAGATCAAGAAGTATCAGCTCCACGGCGTTGAGCTCCAGGAGAAGCTCTTCGCCATCGGCACCACGAACATGATCCTGCGCGGCGACGGCAAGGCAAACTTCCAGCGCAACTCGTTCTTCGACGTGCAACGCGAGGGATTCTTTCCGCTCGACCCGGATCGGCCGGCCCGCTTGGAGAGCTTCACCAAGGTTTTGATCAACCCTCCGTACTCCCAGTCGAAGGACAAGACGACTCGGCACCTCTCGGAACTGTCGTTTATCCACCGCGCGCTGACGATGCTTGATGTGCGCGGGCGTCTCGCGGCAATCGTGCCTCAGTCGGCGATGGTCGGAAAGACTAAGGAAGACAAGGCGCTGAAGGCGCAGATCCTCAAGCATCACACGCTCGACGCGGTGCTCACGATGAACCCCGACACGTTCCACGGCATCGGAACCCACGTCGTGATCGCGCTGTTCACCGCAGGCGTACCCCACCCCGCGAGCAAGAAGACGGCGTTCGTCGACTTCAAGGACGACGGCTATAGGGTCCGCCAGCACGTCGGACTCGTGGACGATGGCCGCGCAGATGACCGCCGCGAGCATCTGCTCTCAGTGCTCAACGATGGCGTCCCCGAGGACACTCGCTTCGTGGTGCACTCGGAGGTCACCGCGACAGACGAGTGGCAGCACAGCTACTTCTATTTCAACGACCAGCCGCCGAGCTACGAGGACTTCTACAGAACCGTCGCGGACTACGTCACCTGGCAGGTCGACATGCACGCGCACGGGCTCGGCGAGCTCATCACGCCGGGCCCTGCGATTGTGGACGTGGAGGGGCCCGGAGCATGAGCGTCTACGACGATTTGAAGTTCGCGCCGGTGCTGATCATCGATGTGTTCGAGTCAATGAACTCTTCGCTGGCCTGGTACGACAAGTCCAAGCTCGATACCTCGGGAGAGCCGTCCTATCCCTTCGTGTCACGCACGCGCGCGAGCAACGGCATTGACGGCTTCTGCGCTCGCCAGGATAAGGCGCCTGAGCCAGGAAACGCGGTGACGATCGGCCTCGACACACAGACGATCGCCTACCAACCCGTCGACTTCTACACGAGCCAGAACATCCAGGTCCTGCGCCACGCGCGGCTGGAACACTACTCGGGCCTCATGCTGATCGCGCTGATCAAGGAGCAGATGGGCAAGTTCGGATGGGGAGGAAACGGAGCCACTCTCGGGCGCCTGGCAAAGACGCGGATCATGGTTCCCGTAGCATCCGTCACCGAGAGCGACGGGGAGCAAGTCGTCGACTGGGACGGGATGACCCGGCTTGGCAAGGAGCTCTTTGCCGAGGTCATCACACACACACATAGCGCTCGACAGACTGACGCGGCCCTTAACCACCTCCCGCACCTAAGGTTCGAGCCGATGTACGTCGTCGATGTCCCTGGTCGCCAAGAGGGGCTGTTCCGCGCCCACAAGGGAAAGCGCATCATCACTGCGCACCGCAAGCGCGGCACCATGCCGTTCGTCGCGGGGTCGCGCGTCAACAACAGCATTGTCGACTTCGCCGACCTCCCGGCGCTGTTCCCAGGCGGCTGGCTGACGCTGATCTACAACGGCGACGGCGGCACAGGCCATGCGAAGTACCAGCCGATGCCCTTCAGCGCCTCCGACGACGTGATCGTGCTGGAGCCGCTCGCCGACGAGGCGACGGAGGACGCGTTGCTGCTGATGGTGACGCTGCTGACTCATCAGTGCGTGCCGAAGTTCGGCTTCGGCTACAAGCTCACGCTGCACCGGCTCGGGCGGCAGAAGATCATGGTGCCGACCATGCTCGATGCGAGCGGCGCGCAGGTTGTCGACTGGGAGGGGATGTCCCGCTACGGGGCGGTGCTCCGTGCAAGGTCAGAACGGCCGCTCTCGCGCATCCTCGGGGAGGCAGCATGAGCAGGACGCTACGCCCCGCCGACGGACTCGGTAGCGAGATCCGCCGGGCCCGCAACCAGCAGGGCATGACCCAGACGGAGCTCGCAGTGAAGGCAGGAGTCTCCCGCCCCACAGTGGCCCGCGTCGAGCTAGGAACGCCCATCTCGACCACCACTCTCGCGAAAGTGGCCAAGGCGCTGCGCCTCAAAGTAGAGCTCAGACCGGATCGTCCTCGTGGCGCCAGCGCTTGAGTGCAGAGGCTCCATGGCAGTTAGGTCAGTGCTGAGGCTAACCGCGACGCCGAGGAGACCATACGGCGACAGCGTCGCTGTGACCGCGCTTTCCACCTCGGCTAGGGGTGGCTTCAGGGTCACGCTGTCCACAGTTTCGCTCAGCGGCTCACCGGAGAGGGCATTCCGGGCTAGCCTCTTTCGTCATGAGCGCGGAGAGCGGAGAGTCGGCCGTCGACGTCTTTGCGATCCCTCATTGCTCGAGCTGTCGGACCGTTCTCGTTGACGATCGGTTGGGGTTTCGGTGTCGTCGGTGCGAGGCCTTGTATTTACCTAACTACGAATGTCCGGCCTGGGGGTGAGGACGGTTTGGATGAGGTTGCGGCCGCGAGCGGTTGTAACCATGATCCAGACGTCCTCCAGGCTGGCATTGCCGGTCCTTATCGCCATGTGTGCCTCCGCAAGAGTTAGTGCCATCCCGTTCCTCGGCCCGTGGCGGAAGCTCACCGCCATGTGAAACTCATGGATCGCCCACCGCTGTCGTGAGAACTCCGAGAATCGGTGCGATTTCGGGTGCCGGACGACAGGGCGCTCCAGCACGACGTCAATCACTTCGCGGCTCGCCGGGCGAGAGATCATCGCGCGGGTTGAGCATCATGCAACCCTGGTGTGCGGACCATGCGCGGCGGAATGGGGCTCTTCGGACATGAGAAAGACACCGTTCTCGCCATCGGCCCCTGTAGCTGCCCACCCCATCGCGGCAATTGTGCTGAGAACCAGAGCGGCGATGTTCCCGCCGGTGGAGAACTTCGTGCTGCTCGCGCGGCGGCGGAGCTTTTCCGCTCTGGTCGGCTTGCGGCGGCTCGGGATAGTGACGTCGCCGGCGGCGTTTCTCGCTTCGGTCATGGTGCGCGGATCTCAGCCGGGGCTCTGTTCGACTTGAACGGCTCCGGCGATGCTGCCGCGCCCTCTTCGCCGTAGAGGCGGACATACCAGAACACGCCTTCTTGCGATGTGAGCTCGCGCATCATCGGGTCCAGAGTGTTGAGCCAGAACGCCGCCATTGCAGGGGCGGCATCGTGGCGGGCGGCCTCGAACGCGTACCAGAGCGCGGTCAGTCGTTCGACAGCCTCAAAGTTCTCGAACCAGTTCGGATCCCACCGAAACGGACCGGGCTTGCGCTGATAGTTGGGCAGGAGCCAGTCATCGACGAAGTCATACACCGATATGTAGAGCGGTTCCCGGGGCGGCTCGGCCGTGGTGTCGATCGCCGCGGCGTCGTCCAGGTCGTCGTCTTCGTAGGTCATCGGCGGGCCTCCTGTGCTGGCTGTGCGCGCCGTGCGGCGCGCTGCTCGTAGTAGGTCTGTGACGTCTTCACCGCGGCCGCGTAGGGCCGCTCGGAGACGTGCACGAGCTTGACCAGCGCCGCGGGGGTCTGTGTCGCGACCATGACCGCGCGGCCACCGGGAAGAGCGGTGAGGTCTGCGACGTCGAAGATCCGCTCACGCTGGATGGATGTGGTGATCGACGTCCCGCGGTACTGCGCGGAGCGGGACCGCTTGACCGTGTCGAAGTCACCGATGGCTTGCGAGACGAACGACAGGTACTTGTCCTCGGAGAGCCCGGAGCCGACAAAGCGGACGTTCGCGGCCGACCACAGCTTCCCCATGCCCGTCTCTCCGAACGCTTCCACGCCCTGCTGCCAGGACTGGAAGAACGTCGAGAGGACGATTCCGCGGGAACCGTAGTGCGAATACTTGTCGGGGAGCTCACGCCACCGGCAGACGTTCGCGGCCTCGTCGAGCACCCCGAGGAGCGGGGTTTGCAGGCGCCCTCCCGGCTGGAGGGAGCCGACACGTTCTGCCGCCTCGAGCACCGCCATTGTCAGGGCGGCGGTGATCGCACGCGCCGATCCCCCGCCCTCGGCGGAGATCAGGTAGAGGGTGTCGGTGGAAGTCACGAACCGGTACGGGTCGAAGTGAGGTCGGCCGTTGCCGGCGTCGGTGATCCACGGGAGCACCTTCGGGTTGCCGAGCAAACCGATCCAGGGGCGCAGCGTCCCGTAGACGCCGTCGCGTTGCTTGGACGTGAGGCCCTGAGTCTCCCCCAGCGCCTGCCCTTGGGCGAGCTGCCCGTGACGAATGAGGATCGCAGCCGGGTCGTCTACCTTCTCGTCGGGGTTGTTCGCCCACCGGAACACGTCCGTGATCGGCCGCTTGTCCAGCGCCGCGGCGAGGAACAGCCGCGCCAGCGTCTCCCGGCCGGCGCTGTTGAAGTAGGCGTCCTGGGAGGCGTTGGCGGATTCCGCGGCGGACTGGAACACCGCCGTCAGCTTTTCCGCCGTCTCCATGTCGACGACGAAGCTCAGCGGGTTCCACCACCAGTCGGATGCCTCCCCGATGATGCCCTGCACGTCGTGGACCCACACGACCCCACGGTCCGAGCGGGGCCCGCGGGTCATGTCGACGATGTCGCGCTTGTTCGAGGTGGCCAGAACGGGACCGTTGGACTCGAGGATCTGCGGGACGCACACGCACGAGGTCTTGCCCGCTCGAGGTCCCATGAGCCAGATCTGGACCCACTCGTAGGAGGCATACAGGTTGCGGCCGTTGCGGGGGTCGGCGCCGAGGGTGACGCCCGTGCCCGCCGCGGTCGCGCCGAGGCGGGCGGCATCCTGCCGCGCCGCCGGCTCGTAGAAGCGGGCGAGATCTCGCGGTTGCGCCATGTGGCGCGACTTGTAGTCGACCCGTGTCCGGGTGCGCGTGTGGCGGCGCCAGGCGACCACCAGCAGGCCGAGGAACGCGGCCGCGGCGGCGAACATCGCCGCGGTGAGTGCAACCTGTCCGCCCGTGGGGCGGATGCGGCCGGAGGCGAACGCTTGCGCGATCGTCAGCGGATTGGTCGTGCCGAGGCGCTGCACTTCCGGGTTCACCAGTGACCCGAGCCACAGTGCCACCGAGATCCCGCCGAGGGCGACGATCGCCACCAGGGCGATGATCCACCCCAGCTCAGCGGTGACCGGCTCGCCGCGGCGGTTCGCTTCACGACTCATAGGAGGTCCCCGCCCCGGCGCCGACGAGGGAGCCTTGCATCCCGCGCCAGGCGGTGTTGGTGTCGTTCACGGCGAGCTCGTCCGACACAAGCGTCACCTGGAACGGTGTGCCCGGTGCCTTGCCGATCTTGAGGAGGAACTTTCCACGCCCCGCCGGGGTGGCGGTGCGCCCCGTGTCGGGGTTGATCGTGGACTCTGCAGACCAGTCCTCGATCATGGTCTGCTCGGCGTTCGAGAGGGCGAACACGGTTCGGAGGTTGCCCATTTCGGCGGGCGCGAGCCCTCCGATGAACGTCATAGCCGACCGCTCCACGAACCCGGACGCGATGGAGGTCAGCTGCTCGGTTTCGAGCTTGAGGTCGTTCATCGTGTGCGTGATGAGGATTTGGCCGATACCGCGCTGACGGTTCAGACGGGTGAGCGCGTCGACGAAGTAGACCATTGTCGACGAGGCACGAAGCATCCGCCACAGCTCATCCATGACCAGGATGTAGTGCGTCGGCGGGACCAGGCCGGCATCAGCGAGGCCCTTCTGCACTTCCACGACCGCGGAACCGTAGCTCCACGTCACCGACTGCACCGCGGCCTGCAATTGCAGGTCGCTGTCGTCGATCGCGGACAGGTCGAACACGACCGGTCGGCCGACGTCGATGTGCGTAGTCGTGGGGTGCGCGAAGACGTCACCGAACGGGCCGGAGGATCCAAGCGCCGTCAGGTCGTCGAGGAGCATCCGCACGCGCTCGTCGTACTTGACGTCGTCGCCGTTGTCGCGGGTCAGCGCGCGCAGCCGATCGGGGCGGGAAGTGATGATCCCCACGAGATCGCGCAGAAGCGGCGCGGCCTCCCACTCGATCTCATCCAGAATGCGGATGGCTTCGACCAGGATCGACGATTCGTAGGCCTGCATCGCACCGTTGCGGGCGAGGCGCACCAGGCCGGAGATGTTCGCGACACGACGCTCGCGCAGGGAGTTGAGGATCTCGGCGCGCTTGCGCTCGTCGGGGATCTCCGCGACGCGTGCTGCGAGAGGACCGAAGTCGAGCGGGTTGATGTGCCCGAACCCGCGGGACACCTTCACGACCTGCCCGCCCTGAGCGGTGACCAGCGCGACGTAGTCCGGCTTGGTATCCGACAGCACCAGCGGAATGACGTTCCATGCGTCGTAGACGGTGAGGAGACGTCGGACGAGGGTCGATTTCCCGAGGCCGGGACGCCCGAGGATGAACGCGGACGGGTTGCTGATGATGCCGTTGAGGAACCAGTACATCGGGTCGGCGGTGACCTGCCCGGGTGAGCGCAGGTTCTTGCCGAGCGGAACGCCGACGACTGCCCCCTGATGGGAGATCCCGAACGGCCACAGGCCGCACACTTGCACCGTCGTTCCCTGAGCTTCGGGGAGCGGCTGGACGTAGTTGACGAAGCCCGCACCGCGGCCCGACCATCCCCGCCGGCCCGGGCGGGACGTCGATCGGGACCGAGACTCGGTCATCACGCTACGGAAACGCTCGACCGCCGATTCCGTGCGCGCCGCCTCCGCGCGGCGCTGCTCGCGGCTGAGGCGGGTCCGCAGGCGGCGGGCCTCCCTCTCCGACAACCGGAGTCCCGCCGCGGCCGCGGGCGGCTGTGCGCGTCGACGGGAGATCACCACGGCGATGATGCTCGCGACGGCCATCGCGACGACCACCGCGGGCGCGCCGATCGCGACCCAGAGCATGTAGTCGCTCACATCAGCTCCCGAACCTGGTCGGGGATGATCGTGTGCTCAGGGAGCACCACACCCAGAGGAAGAGCGGCCTGGAAGTACACCGCCTGGTTGCCCAGCGCCTCGCGGATGCGAAGACGTCCCTGAGCGGCCATGCTCGGAATCGCCTGGTCGAGCCGGGGAAGCTCGGACTCATCCGCGCAGGAGACGGTGACGATCATTCCGAACCGCACCAGGCCCGCGCCCAGCGCCTCCTCCTCCGCCGTGCGGACCGCTTGCGCGTAGCGCTGCTGCTGTCGAGCTGTCGGCCGGTTGCGCTGGGATGCCGCCGCATAGGAGTTGTTCACCGCGCCCTCGACGACGTCCGCCGCCTGACCGGCCGGGATCGGCCGGTAGAGGAGCGTCACGCGCTTACGAAGAACGCCCGGCGACGGGTCGAGCAACGAGCGCAGCGCGGAGGCGTAGAACACCCCTCGCGGTGCTTCATGCATCGTCCAGGACTTCGACACCGCGCGGTCGTGGAAGTACCGATCGAGCTTCCGGTCGTCGGCATACACCGGGCCGGCATCGTGCCACGTCAGGCCGGTACCGCCGTCCGCGCGGGCACGTTCGATCTGGTTCGCGACCGTGGGGTCGTAGGCGGTGCGCGTGAAGTCGACAATGTCCTGAGCGGTGCACGCACGCACAGACGTTCCCGCACCGGTTTGGTGCAGTCCCGAGATCAGCGTGGGCAGACGCGTGGAGATCTCGTCGACCATCGCCTCCAGGCCCTTGTCGGTGCCGTCCTTATCGAACCCGCGGCCGCTGAATGTGATGGCGACGCGTGTGGTGACGGTCGGAGATCCCGCGCTGACCTGGTTGGGAAGTGCCCGGGCGACGGCTCGAGAGAACTCCGAGCCCTTCGGGGACATGTTCGCGTTCACCATCTGCTCGAGCCGGAACCCACTGTCGGGGGCCGACTCGACGGTGACGGATGCGCCGACGATCGCCACATCGCGGGTCAGGGTGGCAAGCCACCCGCCCCAGTGGGCGACCATCGAGTCCACCCGATCCTGGTCGACCAGCGCGTCCCCATCGGGGTAGCACTCCAGAACCACCGTGTAGTGCTTGCTCGAGCGCAAACGGATCAGCCCGAACGGCTGCCCGAACGCGTCACGGTGCTCGGACAGCTCGCTTTGCGCGAGGAGCCCCGGGACACGGATCTTGCCATCCGGAGTGGTGCCCGCGGGGCCTGCCATGTACACCGCGCGACCCGACGACACCTTCTGAGCGTTCGCGACGTGCAGCATTGCCCGCTCATACACGTTCCGACCGTCGCGGGGTGAGCGGATCGACGTCGCCACGATCGCGCCGACGCCCACGACGGCGACGATCAGTGCCGCGAGATACGCCTGGCGGATCATCAGGAGGATGCACAACAGCACCACCGGGATACCCGCGAGGCTCGCACCCATCGACAGCGCGCCCAGGCCCGTCCGTCCCGGGCGGCTGAGGTTGCCGTAGGTGACCTGCTCGGTAACGTTCGTCATCACTTCTCGCCTTCTACGGCCGAGTCCACAGACTCGGCGCCTCTCGCCGCGCTACCGAACGCGTTCGCGGTGCTGCCCACGAGCTCCGAACGCGACCCGGACGGGCCCCGTGTCGCCGCGGGCGTCGCTTCCGCCCCAGCAGGCGTTGACGCACCCGTGCCCGAAGACGCGGTGCCACCCGAACCGCCACCGTTGCCGACAGCCTGAGAGCCACCCCGACCGCCGGACCCGGCGCCGGTGGACCCTCCGCCCGCGGCGGATCCCGTTGTGCCCCCGGTGGCCGCGCCGGCTCCCGCTCCCCCGCCCGCGGCGGAGGATGCGCCCACAGCGGAGGACAGAGCGCCAGCGCCTGCGTTGGCCGCTCCCCCGGTGGCCGCGGCGCCCGTTGCCGCAGCGCTCGCACCCCCGGTCGCGACCATTCCGCCGACCGACACGACAGCGGCGCCGGTGGCGAGGCCAAGGCCCGCCGCGCCCGCACCCGAGAACATATTCGAGGTGCCGGTGGCCGCGACGGGAACGAGGAACTTGATCAGTACCGGCAGGCACAGCGCGCCGAGAATCAGGATCAGAGCGCCCGTCATGACGCCGAGGAACCCTGAGACAGCATCGGTGCCGGACGTGCCAAACGAGGGGGTCTGCACCATCCAGATACCCACGGCGAAGATCGTCGCCGCGACAGGCTTGTAGAGCAGCAGGGCGATGAGGAAGCCATTCGCCTTCTTCCACGCCTGATTGCCGATCTCGGTTCCGCTGCCCGCGGCGAGGATCGGCAGGAACACCGCGAGGAGCGCGATCATCGCGGTCCGGAGAATCATGAACAGTGCGTTCGCGACGACCGAAAGGAACACCAGCAGCGCCAGCAAGACCGCCGGTCCCGGGCCGAGCGCCATGATCGCCGTCCCGGAGATCAGCGCGGCCATCCCATCGGTGGTATTGCCCTGTGCCCGCTCGAGAATCCAGGGTGCGAAGGCGTCACCAGCCTGGAGCGCAAGGGTGATGCCGACCGCATAAGCGCTGGACGCGAGGATGAGGTTCAGGATCATCTTGGCGGTGCCGATCCCCGACCGAATCTCGTTCGACACGAGAACGCGGATCAGCCCGAACAAAAAACCCAGCACGGCGAAGAACATCACGTACCAACGAAGGTCCTCCTGGACCTGCATTAGCGCCGATGCCTGGAGGTCGATCGACGGCAGGCTCATCCACCACTTGTTGAGCTCCGCCGCAATGTCAATCGAGACGTCGACCAGGGACTGCGCAAACTCAGCGATAGCGGAGTTCGCGAGATCCCCGACCCAGCCAGAAACGACGTCGCCCGCCTGGCAGGCAAAGTCCAGTGGCAGGCAACCAGCGTCAGCCATTGGCAACCGCCGCCCACGGGGTGAAGGTCGTCACCGATTCCGCGACGGTGGGGGCAACCTCGGATGCCCCGAAGTCACCGATCCAGGTCTGTCGATCCTCATCCCATACCATGCCGAGAGTCAGATACGCGTCGAGGTCATCCTGTGTGAAGAGGAGACGGATTGATACGGCGTCAGGCTCGACGCTCATGTACTGGAATCCGGAGATCTGCGCGACCCGTCCGGCGGTCTGGCCGGAAGGCCGCTCGCGCGCTGTCGCCAGCCAAGCGTCGAGAGCCGCGTTGTCGACGGCGGCTTGTGGGACGCCCGTCTCAAAGTCATCACCGGCCGTTACGCGGAAGAAGTTCGCGGCAGCGAAGAGTGCCCCGGTGGGGCTCTGCGCGAAGCATCCCCACTCCGAGCCTGCCGGGTCCGGGATGGGGCCGTAGGTGGACGACGTCGGGTACAGGAAGTACCCGAACGTCTCCCATTCCGCCGCCGGCCCGGCGACGGGGATGGACTGGTCGGTGGCGTCGACGTTGCAGACGTCGGCGGTCGGGTCCGTTGTCGGTTGCGGTGCGGAGGTCGCCGGCGCGGTCGGCGCTGTCGTTTCGTCACCGGGCTCGGCGGCGGGCGGCGCGATCGCCGTTACTCCGAAGATGACCGCGGCGATGACGACCAGGAGGAGAAGTCCCCCGGACAGAGCCCACCAGATGTTGAAGGGGTTCCGTCCCGAGGGCGGGGGTGACGCGTCCGTCATGGGGTTACCTCTCAGATGAAGATCTGCATGATGCCGCCGACGCCGGCCGCGAGGATGCAGGCGATGATCGCGAGCACCAGGCCCTTGAAACCGTTGATCTCACGGCCGGTCCAGGCGGCGAAGGCGAGGTATCCCGCGGAGATGAGGAAGCCGGCGATGCCGCCGACCATCACGATCCAGCTGATCCAGTTGAGGATCGTCACCACACCCTCGGTCCCGGGCGGCTGCTCGGGCGAGGGGTTGGGGAGAGCGGGGACGATCGACCACAGGGCGGACACGATGGGGTTCATTTGGTGGCTCCATTCGATGGGGAGATAGAGGCTTCAATCGCCGCGAGAGTGCGGCGCAGCCGAGTCGAGAAGGTCTGAGGCGTGGGCGGTTCGATCCGCCAGGTGTCCTGCCACGGCAGATGCCAGGCAGACGGCGTGAGCTGTGCGAGGCGTCGCACAGCTCGTTGCTGGTCTTGAAGAAGACGCGGGCCGTCGTCGATCACGACAAGCCCGACGAGGCGTGAGGGTGCGAGAGAGCCCGCCGCCCACGCGCGGGCGAACTTGTCCGCGGCCTCGATGCCACGGTGATGGGTGCGGGTGACGACCACGACGGGGATATCCGGCAAGGGGCGTTCCCACCCGACGTACTGCGGCCACCGGCACGACGTGTCGAGAGTCCCCTCCCCCAGCAGGCCCGCCACCGTCGACGCCCCTGCGCCACCGTGGAGGCCCATGATTGCGACGCGCGGGGCGTCGGTGAGCTCGAGGTGCGGGATCGTCTCGACCGCGCTCAGCGGGACCAGGCCGGGGGTGGGTGCAGGTAGACCAGTTATCGTCACTTGGTCGCGCCAGAGCGGATCGGCGCCCATCGCGGCGTCGATGGGCGCAGGCGCGGCAGTTGAAGGGGTCCACGGACTCCCCTTCGTCTCCCCTCGACTCGCAGATCGTTTCTGCACCTTGACTCCTCCTAACCGGCCCACCTTGCTTTTCCTCCTAATGACCGCCAGAGCGATCGTTCATGTCACCGAACCATCCAATTCCCTAAACAGATTAGTTCAAATACACTCTTTAGCGGAAGTGCACGACAAGCAGAGGCAGACACATCGCGACATGCATGGACCTACTCGAAGGTCCCGTCATCGGATGAGTAGGCCAGAGCGAAGGAGATACCGCTGATGCGGAACTGGTGGAAGGTCGCGATCGTTCTCGTCGCCGTCGTGCCTGTGGTGGGGTGTGGAGCCGTAAGCCCGCAATCTCCCACCCCGACTCCTTCAGTAACGAACACTCCGACCTATATCGACACCCCCGAAGCGGATGATCTCGAAGAAACCGCTACCCTGGCCGACTCGGCGCTGAGAGCATACCTAAACCGCCTGGAGACGCCGGATCGGTGGATCGACGCACTCTCGCCGTATCTCGGGCGTGACGCCCTCTACGCGTACTCCACCGTCGACCCCATGCGGGTTCCGGAGGCCGAGATCAAGGGTTCCCCCGTTCTCGTGCAGGGGAACGCAACGGCCGTCGCGTACCTGATCCCCACCACTATCGGGCAGTGGCGTGTCCAGCTCGTGCGTGAGGGCGAAGCGGGATCCTCCCGATGGGTCGTCGACCGCTTCGTGCAGCCGGAGGGGGCACAGTGAAGTGGCTAGCCGGCGCCGTAGCGGTCCTGGTCACGATCCCGCTCCTGGTTCTTCTGTTCTTCTCCCCCGCCAACGCGTGCGGTCCGAGCGCGCTCGTCCCGCGCGTGGCCGAAGGGCAGACCGTTGGACGGTGGGACGCTGAACAGCTCACCAACGCCGCGGCGATCATCCAAGCGGCAGGCGACCTCGAGCTGGACGCACACGCCGCGGTCATCGGTGTGATGACCGCGATGGGTGAATCGTCGTTGCGGAACATCGACTACGGCGACAACGCGATCAACCCGGACGGCAGCGTGGCCGACTCGATCGGTTTGTTCCAGCAGCAAGGCAGCTGGGGCACCGTCGCGGAGCGTATGGACCCGGCGACATCGGCGCGGTTGTTCTTCGATCGTCTCGCCGTGCTGGATGGCTGGGCCGGAATGGTGCCCACGCTGGCGGCTAACGCCGTCCAGCGCAACAGCGACCCGTACCACTACGACCCGTACCACGCCGAGGCGGTCGAGGTTGTCGAAGCCCTGACGGGTGCGACTCTCGATCTCGTCCCCGGTGCCTCGGGAGCGTGCGCCGCGGCAGGAGACGGCAGCTTCTCCCCCGCGACCGGCGCAGCCCCCGGCCCATGGGGCGGATTCAGCAACGGGAAGATCCCGGAGAGCGCGCTGCAGCCGCTTCCGTGGAACCCGGACCGGACACTTCGTGCCGACGCGGCGCAGGCGCTCATCGCGCTCAACAACGCCTTCCGGGCAGAGTTCGGCTACGACCTCCCCCTCAACGACGCGTACCGCAGCTACGAGAACCAGGTCCGCGCACGAGAGTTCTGGTGTTCCCTCGGCAGCTGTCGGAACGCCGCTGAACCGGGCACAAGCAACCACGGGTGGGGAATGGCGATCGACGTCGCCAACCGCCAGTCGTTCACGATCTCCGAGGGAAGCCCGATCTTCGTCTGGCTGACGGCGAATGCCGGCCGGTACGGATGGGTCCACCCCGATTGGGCGAAGCCCGGCGGCACGGGCCCGCGCGAGGCATGGCACTGGGAATACTACGGATTGGCGGTAGCCGCATGACCACGATCGACCCCACCACCGTCCCTCCGTTCCCGATCTACACGCTGGAGCTCGACGCACGCGGACGGCTCCAGCTCAACGGGTTCACCATCCCCGTCAGCGTCGGAGAAGACCCCATCCGGGCAGGCCACCAGGCGATTGCCGAGCGGGCGCGCAATGAAGGTTTGCGTGCGGTCCGCGTGCGGGCCGTCGCCGGCGACGTCGTCACCGCGCTCGTCGTCACCGACGACGGCGCGGTCCACTCCCTCGGGCAGATCGACGCGGAGGCTAGCCCTCGCCATCGTCCGCGGTGGGTAATCGGGGCCGTCGCCGGCCTCGCCGTCGTCGCGCTCGGGTCGGTCGGGTTCGCCGTCGCCGCCGGGGCAGGCGCGTTCGATCCGCCTCGGCCCACGGCAGCGCCCGTGTACACGCCCCCCGGGCAGGGCGCACGCCTGCCGGTCTTCCCCCCTCCCGGGTTCTCCCCCGATGCCAGCTGGTCCCTACCTGTCCGAAGCGGCAGCACCCCCATTGCTGTCAACGATTCGGAGGCCGCACTGATCCTCGACGACGGCACCCTCTCGGTCCGATCGCTGTCCGACGCCCGCGAGCAGTGGCGCTCGATCAGCGGCACGTCAGGGACCCGCGTGGAGCTCGCGCAGATCGCAGGCACACGCGTACTCGTCAGCGCCGCCGGCGCTGGACTGACCGCCTGGAACCTCGACAGCGACCAAGGCGCGTCACAGGCGTACTCGTTCCCCACGGGCGGGAAGCTCAGCGTCGACGGGTCGGCGCCGCTGATGACCCTCCCGAACCAGACCGCAGGGATTGTCACGTCCGAGGGGGCGCGTACCGTCGATATCCCCGCCACCAGCACCGCCGTTCTCGCGCGCGAGGACAGCGTCATCGCCGCCAACGGCGAGGTGTGGTGGGAAGTGTCGGCCGACAACCGACTGTCGTCCAACCTCATGCCCGTCCCGGACGGCGCCGACGGACAGCCGCGCACGATCCGAGGCGTCGACGACCAGCACATCGTCGTGGTGTGGCCAACCGGCGGGAGAGCGATCATCTCCCTGGTGGATCTGGAGCGCAACGAGATCATCGCCACCGCGGCCGCGTCGACGGCGAGCATTGGGACAAACGCGACCCTTTTGCGCTCTGTCGACGGCGACACCGCCGTCCTCGGAAGCGTCTTCATCGATCACGGCGACAACCCCGCCGTGATCCCGCTCGATCGAATGATTCCCACCGCCGTCGACGGCGACACCGTCTACGGCACCAGCAGCGGCGTCCCCGTGCTCGCCACCCGGGACGCCGACTTCAACGCTGAACCGTTCACCGACCAGACCGCCGGCGACCGCGAGCCCGTCGTCGTCGCCACCGGCGACGTCGTCCTCGTCGTCGCAGACAAGCTCCGCGACCACAACGTGTACGCCACACAGAGGGAGATCCGATGACCACCACCGTTCACCTTCGGTCCGACGCGACATGCACCATCAACATCGACGGTGCGCAGCTGCACCGCCACGGTGACGACGTCCCCACCCTCCGCGGAGACGTGGGCGACGTGCTCCTCCAGCACGCGGCGACCAAGGACGAACCTGTCCGGGTCGTCGTCTATGACGTCGACCGACAGTTCACCCTCCGCGTGCACAACGACCGCGAACGGATCGAGGTCGTCCACATGCAGCCGTACCAACCCAGCGAGAGCGCGGCGGTGCACACCACGGCATCCCTCCTCGCCGGCAGCGGCGACAGCTACGCCGTAGGCGGGGGAATCGTCATCGGCCGACGCCCCCAGTCCATGACCAGCCCGGACGCCACGATCGACAACCTCCTTCCCGTCGACGACCCGACGGTCTCCCGATCCCACCTGGTGCTGCACTGGCATCACGGGGTGCTGTACTGCACCGATCTCGGATCGACGTCGGGCACGACGGTCCATCGAGGGGGCGCCGACATGCCCGCCACCGGATCACCAGTGCCCCTGAAGGACGGCGACCGCCTCACTCTCGGAGAGAGCACGTCCTTTACGCTCCGCATCACCTGACGCCACACACAGGAAGAGGGCCCGGAGGCGGATGATCCGCTCCCGGGCCCTCTTCGCGCGCTCAGCAGGCTTGCGTGGCCTCCAGCTGCCGCAGCACTCCCCTATCGCGGAGCGCTGCCAGGCCGGCGTCGTACGCCTCGTAGAGATCCGGCGGAGTGAGCCCGATTCCCAGATAGTCGGCCGCGATCACCACGGTCACGACAAGCTCGCTGACGGTGGCGTATGCCGACCAGCCGATGCTCGAGGGGCGAAGGTGTCGGCTCACCGAGAAGCCGATGACAGCCAGCGCGGGGAACTCGGATTCCAGCAGATCACGATGCGACGCGTGATCCGCGTACAGCCGGGATTGCCGCCCCTGGGCGCGAAATCCCAGCAGCATCTCACTGCGATCCGAGGCGAGGTACCCCCGAAGATCCGTCAACTCCCCCGCGGCCGCCGCCCATGCCGGCGATGCCACACACTCAGCAGGGGCAAGCTCGGGGAGCTTGCGCAGCAGATCCGCCGTGTCGTGCCGGTGTGCGACGTCGAGGAACAGCGGCAGTGCCGTCCGCAGATACCAGTTGACGGCATCCGCGGGGTGGACGTCCCCGAGCGTGTGAGATTCAGCGAGCGGCATTCCAGGCTCCAATCATCAGTGCGATACGGGGAGCAGGCTCACCCGTCGTCATCTTGTAGGACGCGCGGATCCCGGAACGATGCCGGAAAATCGCGTACTCTCTACAGAGTAGTTCAACTACACTCACACCGTGAGTACGTCCGCGCACTTTGCGAAGGGAACAAAGGTGGTCTTCGATGCACCAGGCCCATTCGGGCAAGATGGAGGGATGCCGAAACGGCGCGAGCGATCCGCGGACATGCCTGAGTCGGCAGACCGCGCATTTCACGCACTATCGAGCCGCGCGCGCGTCGAGGTCTTGCGGATGCTCCTGAGCAATCCCGATCAGACCCGCCCGCAGATCGTCGACGGGACCGGCGTCGGCGCGCCCACAGTCCGGCTCGCGCTAGAAGAACTCGAGCGTCTTGGATACCTCGAGGTTTCCGTCCCTCCCGGCGAACGGCACGGGCGACGTGTCACCTACTCGGTGCTGGCGGACAAGCTCCGCGCGGACCACGCCGCGCTCACGGCATACATCTACGGCTGAATTCTCGGACGCGACCCTCCGTGCGACCGCACGGGGGTCATCGAGCTCCCGTGCGGCGTGTCGCCGGGGAGCGTCTAGACCTAGGGGTACTTTTGCGGACATGGCCACCGATTACCGCCGCCCCCGCGGCACGCGCGTCGACCCGGTCGCTATCGGCTGGGAGATCGAACGCAGCCGAAAAGACCGTTTCATCCAGCTTGCGCACCACGCCGGTGTGTCGAGCGCTGCCTTCTTGGAGATCATCATGGATCGCCTCGAGGATGACCTCACCGACCGCGGGGTTCCGAGCTGGTGGCCCGAGCCTTCTCGACAAGACGGAGAGCTGCCTATAGAAGCCGCGTAGACGTCAGGGCCCGCCGTGCCAGCGGATGGCCCTGTAACGGTCGAAACCCCCACCTGCCAGGGCGGGGGTTTCGGAAGAAAAGGACCGATGGGTAGTCGGTTCTCGGGTGTCCTACCAGATCCAGGAAGGAGACGTTGCCATAGTAGCGCGTTCCCCCGCTCTACGGGGTGTATTTTCCGACCCTCTGCGCGTGTCGGAGCCAGATGTGGCTCACGCGTGGATTCTCACGCGCGCGCTCAGCCCGCGCGACACCGTCCGCGTGGCCGTTCAATCTGCCTCAGGTGAAGCTCTCAACGAGTACCCGAGCGAGATCACCACGACCTCGCCGGCCCCCACTGTTCCGTGGGCGATGTACCTTTCCGCGGACCGTCAGCGCTACGACTTCGTCGTATTCGATCTCGACGCCTCCCAGGGGAACGCGCCCTACGACGCGGGTCGGTTGTCGCTTTGGCTGGACGAGCTGAACATCGACCACCTGGTGTGCGAGTCCGGTCCGTCTGGTGGCCGGCACGTCTGGATTGGCCTCGCGGACTCCGTCGACGCCGACACGGTCCGCACCGTCGCCGTCCTTGCGAAGCAGCTCCTCCCCTCCCTCGACTCCTCTCCCCTCACCAACCCCGTCACCGGCGCGGTGAGGCCCCCAGGGGCACCCCACCGCCGCGGTGGCGCCTCCACGCCCCTCGGGCCGCTTTCTTCCCTCACGCGGACGTCTGTGCCCAGTGAGGCGATGACAACGCTCAGCGATTTTCTGGTCGACCTCGGGGCTGAGATCTCTCCCGCCACGACCGCGGCCGCGGTGCGCGGTATGGCCGTCGACGACGACGGCCACCCGTACATCGCAGGACCGCGCCGCGAGCTCTCTCCGCGCGTGGCCGCGATCGTCGACGCGCCCCCCGCAGCCGATGCGTCGCTGAGCCTCGCGTCGGTGCTCGCCGGGTGCGCACACGCCCGCTGGAGGTACGACGACGTCCTCTCCCTCATCCACTCCCCCGCGTTCGAGCACGTCCGGACCCGACGCGCCTCCGGCGCCACTCGCGTCGCCCGCACCGCAGACGCGCGCCTACGCGTCCTGGCACACGCCTGGCAGCGGGCCGTGGTGTACGTGGCCACCAACCCGCTCAACGGCGCCGGCGACGACGTCGACTACGCCCAGCGCGCGCACGCCGTCGTGCGCGCCGTAGAGCGCGCCCAGGCCAAGGCCGACGCCATGCCGGGACTGTGGGCACCCCGCCGCGGCGTCAGTTCCCGCACCACGCGAGGGTCGTTCAGCGTCCGGGCGGTGCTCGATGCCGTTTGCCTCTACATGCTCAGAAGCGCCAGGACTGTCGTGGAAGCCGATGTGCGGCGGCTCTCGGCCGACACCGGCTACGGCCGCACCACCGTGCACACGGCCCTCCAGCTCCTCACCACACCGCGGACCCACACGGACCCTGACTCCGCGTGGCTCGTCCGCGTTGAAGGGGCCGAAGGCCCCCACGGAGCGCGGTACCGACTCTCTAAGCGGTTTTCCACAGAGAGCTACGAAGATAACCGGACACAAGTGCTTGCACGCCCCTTGGCGGCCCCTCCCACCCTGCAAGCCCTCGCCCACGCACTCGAAACTGGACTAGCCCCGCTCACGCACGACACCTTCGCAGCGCCCCGCAGTCTGGGACGTGCAGCAGGAATCATCTACCGCCACCTCTCCCCCGACGCCGTCGTGTCGCTGAGCACCCTCGCCCGGAGGACCGCCCTCGACCCCGTGCGGTTGCGCGCCCTGCTCGAGCGGTTGCACTTCCACCGACTCATCGTGCGGTCGGGCGAAGGTTGGATGCGGTCGGCCGCGATCCAACTCGACCGGGCATCGGCGTTGTTGGACGTCGACGGCTACCTCGAGCGCCGACGGAGCCGATACGACGAAGAGCGCGCCCGCTGGGCGTGGTGGAGCGCGGAGCTCCAGTGGATGCGGAAGCGAGACAAGAAGCGCCGAGGCCGGAGAGGCGCGGGCTCGGTCGCCCTGTTCCAACAGAACGACCGCCCTGATTTCGCACGTTACCCCCGCGGCCCTGATGGCCGCGGGGATCACCGCGAGGCGATGCGACTCGTCGAGGCCGGCGCCCTGTCCCCCAGCGTGGCACTCGTCGCATGACGGATAATGCTTACATTCCTGTCAATCCGCGCATTGCACGCATTGCACGCATTGCACGAATTTCCGTCAATGCTTGCATTGCTGGGATTTCATGCATAGACTAAATGCAAGCAATGCACGCATTGCAGGTGATGCCTGTATTGCTAGCACTTCATACAATTCACTCACCGCACCAATTCCACGCATTTCTAGCATTGCGTGGAATCCTTACTCTCGGAGGTCTACATGGTGGAGATCAATCGCGACGCTCTGGGCCGAGTCATCACCGTTATCAACGGGAAGGGCGGGGTCTTGAAGACGACCCTGGTCGCGAACACGGCCGGGCTGCTCGCTGCCTCCGGGTTCCGGGTCCTTGTGGTCGACCTCGACCCGCAGGGCAACCTCGCAGAAGACTTCGGCTACACCGACAAACCTGAGAACGACAACGGTTCATCGCTCGCTGCAGCGCTAATGTTCAATCACCAGCCGCAGCTGTACCACAACGTCCGGCCCGGCCTCGATGTACTCATGGGGGGCGAGTCGCTGGACAGCGCGAGCGCTGGCCTTGCGGCCATGCAGGGGAAAGACCCCATGCGGGCCAAGCTCGCTCTGGCGCAGACGCTCGAGCCGCTTGCCTCCGAGTACGACATGGTCCTGATCGACTGCCCTCCCGGCGACGAGATGCTCCAGACCAACGCGGTCGCGGCCGCTCGGTGGGCCCTGGTCCCGGTGAAGAGCGATAAGGCCAGCAGGAAGGGCCTGAGCGCCGTGGCGAAGCGCCTGGATGCGGTGATCGACGTGAACCCCGATTTGGATCTTCTCGGCGTCGTCCTGGTCGACGTGGGGCGAGGCGCGACACGGATCGAGCGGGAAGCGCGGCAGCAGATCAGCGACCTGTTCGGCGGTTACGCGGATATCACTCTGACGGCCACGATCCGCCATTCGGAAGCGACCGCCCAGGCCGCGCGGGAGCGGGGACTTCTCGTGCCCGAGCTGGATGAGTTCGTGCAGAACGGCCCGAAGTGGTTCGAGATCCGCCGCGGCCAGGCCGAGGCCGCGACTCTCGCGCCTCGCACTGCGACGAATGTGGCTGACGACCTCCAAGCGATCACGGAAGAGATCGTTTCCCGCATCACACTGTCCGAAAACGCAGCTGTATCGGAGCAAGCATGACCGACTCACCCCGCCGAACGATCTCCGGCCTCACGCCCCGCGCGGGAGCGCAGCCCGGGGGAGTGGAACGCCTGTTGAAGAAGAACCGCCCCCAGGCGAGCGACGCCCCCGAGGTCATCGACCCGGTCGCCCCCACGCTGACCCCCACGCTGACCCCCGAGCCGACACCGGCGCCAACGCCGAGGACGAAGGCGCGTCCAGCGACGCTCGCTCAGGCGCCTACAGAGGAGGCGAAGGAGTCGATGAGCGTGCGCGTGCGCACGTCCATTCGTGCCCGATCCCGAGCCGCCTACCGGGCGACGAATGTGCTTGAAGCCGACGAAAGCTATTCCGACATGATCGAGAAGGCGATTGAGGCAGAAGTGCGTCGCCGTGAGCTCGCGCACAACGACGGGAAGCCGTTCGCGGCGAACACCGCGAGCCTGCCCGCTGGCCGCCCGTTGGGCGCGTAAGAGCGCGCTCAGTGCGGCGCTGCGCGGCCCAGTGCGACGCTGGGTTTCCGCCCTGTCTGGCACTTGATCCTGCCGTGGCTACGCCGCCGCGTCCAGTCCGGTACCGCCCCACCTGGCGCACTCCACGACTGCGCTCACGACCATATCCCTCATCGCCAGGGAGGTGGAAAAATGTTGACGGAAGGGAAAGGCAATGACTGATGTGAAGGTGACCGTGCACAGCACGGGCCCGAGCGGCGGACAGTCTGCAATTCAGCAGACGAAGCGCAATCGCGCCTCATCACTTTGGTGGAATACTTGAAGTGAACAAGTAGCGCAACGTTACGCAACGTATATCGTGGGTAGATGCCGAACTCTAGCTCCGCGCGGAAGCGTCGTAGGCCGAGCATTCACGCTGTCGCGGAATCCGCCGGGGTGGCGCCGTCGACGGTGTCGCGCTTCCTCAATGGCAAGCTCGAGATCGCGCCCGACACTGAGGAGCGCATCCGGAAGGCAATTGCAGACGTTGGGTACACGCGGCCGCACCGCGCCGAGCCATCGACGGGCAAGATGCCCCTCGTGGCCATCGTGGTTCCGCGAGTCGAGATCGCCTATTTCGCCGACCTGGCCGATCGAGTAGCCGATGCCGCGGAGCGCGCGGGGCTCGAGACCGTGATCTGCACGACGCGCAGTCGTGGGTTCAAGCGAGGTTCGCTCATCGAGCAACTCCTCGCCCTGCCCGTCGCCGGCGTGATCTTCGCCGGCACCAACCGGCACAACGAAGGCGTCCGCCAGTTCCAGGAGGCCGGTATTCCGGTGATCGCCATCGCCGAACCGGTGAAGGGGCTCGAGCTGGACAGTGTCCGCGTGGACTACGGTTCCGGGGCGCACCAAGCGGTCGCCTATCTGGCGAGTCTCGGGCATCGATCGATTGCGATGGTGGCAGGGCCGCAATGGCTCGAGTCCAACATTGCCGCACGTGCCGGGTTCGAGGATGCGATGCGCCAGTCGGGTCTCGAGCCGCGCCGGCAGAACCAGCTGTTCGGGGAGATCAGCCGGGACTTCGGATACTCGGCGCTGTCGCAATTGCTGCTGGCCGAGGAGCGACCGACGGCGGTCTATGTGACGGCTGACGAGATCGCGCTGGGCATGTACTCGGCGGCACGCGATCTGGGTGTCGCGCTGCCGGAGGAGCTCTCCATTGTCGGTTCGGACGACATCTCGACAGCGCAGTTCCTCACCCCCGCGCTGACGTCGATCCGTCTGCCTCGGGACAAGATGGCCGACCGAGCGATCGACATCCTCCTCAGCCGGCTGGCGGGGGAGGAGTCGGACGAGGTGGCGGATCTCGTCCTGCCCGTCACGCTCCAGGTGCGGAGCTCTGCGACCGCGTCGATGTAACAAACGTGTGAACAACACTCGCGAAACACTTGCGCAACGTTGCCTAAGTGGTGCATAGTCTCTGCAACTGCTTCACACAGAGAGGTGCCGTTTCCCATGGCCCGTTTTGCACACGTCCCCCTTCCCGCGTTCGGTCTCGGGGTGAACCCCGAAGAGACCACGGTGGACGAGTACCGGCAGCGCATCGCCCAGGCGCGCGTCCTGCTCGCGGAGCACGGCCTCGACGCGCTCGTCGTGTACGGCGACCGCGAGTACTTCGGGGACTTCTACCACCTCGTCGGGATCGACACCCGGTTCGAAGAGGGCATCCTCGTCCTCACCGCCGACGCGAGCACCGTGATCCTCGGCAACGAGAACTTCGGCCGTCCGTCGCGCGAGCTCGGTCACTCGATCGTGCTCTGGCAGGAGCTGAGCCCCGCCGGGCAGCGGCGGGACAAGGCGTCGACGCTCGAGAGCCTGCTCCGCGACGCCGGCGTCGTCGCCGGTGCGACCGTGGGCGTCAATGGCCAGAAGCGCCTGTCGTCGCCCTTCTTCGAGTCGGGTGCCGCGCAGTTCTCCGCCCCCGCCTACCTCGTCGACACCCTCCGCGCGCTCGTCAGCGGCGGTGAGGTACGCGACGCGAAGGATCTGTTCACACACCCCGACTTCGGGCTCCGGTCGGTCGCGACCGTCCACGACATCAACCGCTTCGAGTTCGGCGCGAGCGTCCTGTCTTTGAGCGTGCTCCGCGCGATGCAGGGCATCACGCCGGGCGTCATGGCCGACGAACTTGCCGACGGCTACTTCAGCCGCGGTGTGTCCGAGACAGTCCATCGCATGCTCAACTTCGCCGATCGCGTCGGCCTCGGATCCCCGCGTCCCATCGCTGCCCGTCTCGGCGACAAGTTTCAGCTCGCGCAGGGCATCCAGGGCGGCCTCACGGCCCGTGTCGGTGTCGTCGCCGCGAACGAGGGCGACTTGCAGCCCGCGCAGGCCGAGCTCTTCAACGCGCTCACCCTCAACTACTTCGATGTCGTGAGCGGATGGCACGAGAACGTCCGGGTCGGCGCCGACACCGCCGACGTGTTCGACGTCGTCGACGGCATCCGCGACGACGCCGTGTGGCAGTTCGCGCTGAACCCGGGCCACCACCTGCACTACGAGGAGTGGAGCTACTCCACGTTCTGGAAGGACGACCACCACATCCTCCGCTCGGGCGCCATGCTCCAGTGCGACGTCATCCCCGTCACCGGACGTGCCGACGTCGAGGTCGGCATCGAGGACGGTCTCGTCCTCGCAGACGCGGCGCTCCGCGACGAGATCGCCGACGTCTATCCCGAGCTGTGGGGACGCATCCAGGCGCGACGCGCCTTCCTCCGCGACGAGGTCGGCGTGACGCTCGACGAGTCGCTCCTCCCGCTCAGCAACACCCCGCTGTGGCACACGCCCTACGTGCTCGACGGCACCCGCAACCTGACCCGCTAGGAGACGGCACCATGAGCAGCACGGACAAGAAGATCGTCGTCCGCGGCGACGGGTTCCTCGACGGCACCGGTGGCCCGGTGAAGGACGCCGTCGACATCGTCACCGCCGGTGGCCGGATCGAGCGCATCATCCCGCGTGAGAGCGAATCGTTCGGCGCCGACGTCGAGATCGTCGACGCATCGGGATCGACGCTCATGCCGGGACTGATCGATGCCCACATGCACTTCTTCGGCGTTCCGAGCCATCAGCTCCAGCGCCTGCCGAAGGAGACGGAGTCTTACCGCGCGCTTCGCGCGGCGGGCGAGGCCCGCAAGATGCTCCTCGCCGGCATCACGTCGGCCCGCGACCTCGGATCGTCCATCGGTCCGGACGTCCGCCGCGGTATCAACGAGGGCCACATCCCGGGACCGAAGCTCGTCACCGCGGGCGAGTTCATCACCACCACCAACGGCACCTGGGAGTACACCGACCTGCCCATCGAGTGGGCCCGGGAGCGAGACATCATCGCCGACGGAGCCGACGGCATGCGGGAGATCGTGCGTCGTCGCACCCGCTCCGGAGCGAACGTCATCAAGCTCGGACTCTCCAAGGGGTACATCGACGATCAGTACCACGCGTGGGGCGACGACCCGAACCTCCAGCTGGCGGCGATGACCCTCGAAGAGGTCGAGGCGGCAGTGGACGAAGCCCACGTGCACGGCATCAAGGTCAGCGCCCACTGCATCGGCGAAGCCGCCGTCGTCCTCGCCCTCGACGGCGGGATCGACATCATCGAGCACGGATATGCGATCACGGAGCCCACCCGCGAGCGGCTCGCCGCGTCGGGCAAGCTCGTCGGCTCGACGATCTCGCAGCTGTACAGCCACCAGGCGGCGTACGACGAGTACAACTACCCGAAATGGGAGCGCGACGTCTTCGACCGCCACACGGTTCAGATGAAGATCGACTTCGAACGCAGCCTCGCCGCCGGCGTGCGCTTCGTGCTCGGGTCGGACCTCATCGGGTACCCGACCCATCCGCAGGACACCGCGGCCCGCGAGTTCCAGTACGCGGTCGAGTGGGGGATGAGCCCGGAGGAGGCCATCGTCGCCGGCACGGCACGCGGCGCCGAGGCCCTCGGGGTCGAGAACGAGACGGGGACGCTCGAGGTCGGAAAGTACGCCGACATCATCGCCGTCCCCGGCAACCCGATCGACGACATCACGGCGCTGCAGCGTCCCAGGGCCGTGATCAAGAACGGCTCCCTTATCCGTTACGGCAGCAGCATCCTCATCTGAAAGACAAAGATCATGACCCTCATCGACGACAGCGGCGTGACCCAGAGTCACGGCGAAGGCCCGGATCCGTACATGCGGTTCCAGAACCTCGGACTCCGCTACAGCAACACCGGTCCGGCGATCCTCGCCGACATCGACCTCGACGTGCACAGGGGCGAGATCGTCTGCCTGCTGGGGGCGAGTGGCTGCGGCAAGTCCACCCTCCTCAACGTCGCCGCCGGGTTCCTCGAGCCGACGGAGGGGCGCGCGCTCCTCCAGGGACAGGACATCGCCGGTCCGGGCGCCGATCGGGTCATGGTCTTCCAGGAGGATGCCGTCTTCCCCTGGTACACGGTGCGCCAGAACGTCGCCTACGGTCTGCGCGTGCGCGGGATGTCCAAGAAGGAAGCGGGGAAAGCCGCCAGCGACGCGATCGACCTCGTCGGACTCACCGAGTATGCGGACGCCTATCCGCGGGAACTGTCCGGCGGCATGCGCAAGCGGTGCGACATGGCCAGGGCCATCGTCCTGAATCCGGAGTCGATCCTCATGGACGAGCCTTTCGCGGCTCTCGACGTCATGACCAAGGAGCGCCTGCAGGTCCAGTTCCGCGAGATCGCGGAGCGGCAGAACACCACGTCGCTGTTCGTCACGCACGACCTCGAGGAGGCGCTGTTCGTCGGAACGCGGATCGCGATCCTCCGCAAGGGGGCGGGTCCGCTGCTCACACTAGCCGAGGTCCCGTTCGGATCGCATCGCGAGGTCGAGATCAAGACCTCGCCCGAGTTCCAGAAGCTCCGCCGCGAGCTCGCCGACGTCATCGCCGGCGACCCGTCCAACCGGAAGGCCGCATGATGGCGACCACGACCCAGATCTCCACCCGCCTGCGTCGGCCGCCGAGTGCATGGCGCCGCCGCAGCCTCCGCATCGCGGAAGCCTTCGTCGTTCCCGTCGCCCTCATCGTGCTCTGGGTCGTCGTGACCTCGGCCGGCGCGGTCGACACGCTGTTCCTGCCCAGCCCGGAGATGTTCTGGAACAGCCTCGTCGGGCTGTCGCCCCGCCTGCCCAGCGCGATCGGGATGACGGTCGCCCTGACGCTCGCCGGGTTCTTCATCGGCACGCTCGGTGGAATCGTCGTCGGACTCCTGCTCGCCTACAGCCTGCGGATCCGCAACCTCTTCGGCGGTGTCTTCGAGGCGCTCCGCCCGGTGCCGGTGTTCGCCCTGATCCCGCTGTTCATCCTGTGGTTCGGTCTGGGGACGACGCCGCAGATCATCCTGGTGGCCTTCGGGACCTTCGTCGTCCTCGTCGTCACGACGCTCGAAGCGATCCGCAACGTGAGTCCCGTGTACGTGAAGGCGGCACTGAACCTCGGTGCCAGCCGCAGCTTCATCTACCGGACCGTCATCGTCCCCTCGATCACGCCGCACCTCGTCGGCGCGGTCCGGGTGAGCGCCGCGGCCTCCTGGGGCCTCGGCGTCGCCGCGGAGTTCATCGGTGCGCAGGACGGCCTCGGGTATCTGATGCTCAACCGTCAGACCTTCCTCGACACGGCCGGAATCCTCGTGATCGTCGTGATCTACAGCCTCATCGCGTTCCTTTTCGACACCCTCATCCGCATCGGTCAGCGCCGCCTGTTGCGCTGGACCGGTCGCAATCAGCTGTCCTCGCAAGTCGGTTCCGTCCTAGGAGTGAAGTAATGATGCACCACACCAAGAGCACCACCCGCAGCATCCTGTCCACCGTCGCGCTCGTCGCGGCATCCGCCCTCGCCCTCGCCGGATGCGCCAGCACCCCGGCGGCGGAGAACTCCGGTGAAGGGGGCCTGCAGACCGTCCGCATGTCGATCCAGCCTCTCCACCAGTACGTCGCGTGGGAGTTCGCCGAGGAGAGCGGCCTCGCCGAGGAACTCGGACTCGACCTCGAGTTCACCTACCTGCCGCAGGTCGACACCGCGGTGCAGTCGCTCGCCCGAGGCGACCTCGACATGATCAGCACGTGCGGGGCCTGCAACTTCCCGTACCTCGCGCAGTCGCCCGAACTGCGCGATGCACTGATCATCAGCCAGTTCAAGGGGTTCATCCTCGTCGGACAGGCCGGCGCCCCCAGCTTCAACGATCTCGTCGACGGCGGTGCCACCCCGGAGGCGGCCCGCCAGGAAGTCTTCGACTACATCGAGGGCAAGACGTTCGTGCTCCGTGAGTCGGCGTTCGGTGCTCTCGTGAACGGGCTCCTCGCCGAGGCCGGGCTGACCCGTGACGACGTGACCGTCCTCGACGTCGCGGACGACGCGCGCGCCGGACAGGCATTCCTGCAGGGGCAGGCGGACTTCTACATGGGATCGCTCGCCCAGGAGTCCAAGCTTCTCCGCGACTACCCCGACCGCGCGATCAACATGGGTGGTGCGGAGATCCTCGGCCCGGGCGGCCTCTGGTACGACACGATGGCCGTCGACCAGGGCTGGCTCGACGACAACGGCGACACCATGGTCAAGCTCGCCGCACTGTGGGCGCGCGTCGCTCGCTACGTGACCGAGCAGCCCGACGACGTCGTGCCCCTCATCACCGAGCTGATCAACGAGAACTCCGGTTCCACGTTCTCCGACGAGGAGATCGAGCAGCTGCTCAACGACTTCCTCGGCTTCGCAACGCTCGAGCGCTGGGAGACAGACACGTACAACCCGGACAGCGCGCTCTACTGGCGGAAGTCGATCGACTTCTACGCCGAGCAGAACGTGAAGGACGGTGTGCTCCCCGCGAGCGTCGACGTCGACGAGCACTACGTCGCCGAGGACGTCTACACCCAACTCCTCGACGACCAGGAGCTGCTCGACTGGATCAACGCACCGCTCAGCTGAGCGCGTCCGATCGATCGAATCGAGGAGGGGCGAGTGGGTCACCGCTCGCCCCTCCGCCGATAGGAGCCCTCATGACCGATGTCCTGATCCTCTCCATGCCCCAGTGGCAGGGCGGCGACATCGCCGGCTACCACGCCGGCGGTCTCGAGCTTCGACGCATCGCGCGCGACCTCGCGGGGCTGCAAGTCAGGGACCTGCCTGTCGCACCTCCGCCCCTCCACGCGGACGGTCTTCTCGGCTCCGACACGCAGGACGGAATCTCCTCGCGATCCCGCGTCGTCGCGCAGCTCGGCGCCGCGCTGACCGCGCTCACCGCCGCCGCGCCGGAACGGACACTCATGCTCGGAGGTGACTGCGCCACCTCCCTCGCGCCCATCGCGCACCACGTGGCGAGCGACGAAGAGCTCGGACTGGTCTGGATCGATGCACACCCAGACATGTGGGATGGCGCATACCAACCTCACGCGAACGCGATGGCGGCCGCTGCTGTCACGGGCACCGACACCACCGGGCTCCATTACCGACTCCCCGCCACTGTCGATCTCAATCGCGTCGTCTGGGTGGGCACCCGCGCCGAACTTCTGCCCGACACACTCGAGATAGACCACATCTGGAGAAACCGCGTAGCTGCCACATTGGCCATCGAGGGTCCCGCGGCGGTCGTCCGACGATTGCAGCGAAAGCGCATCTCGCGTATCGCCATCCACATCGACCTGGATGTTCTCGACGCCACAGAGTTCACTGACGTCGCGGTTCCCGAAAACGGCGTTGGTCTGACGTGGGTTGGTCTTACGAACCTGGTTAGGGCCCTCGCGGAGGAGTTCGAGGTCGTGCACGGTACCGTCGCAGAGTGCGTTGTGAGTGCGGACAGCGGGCTCAGCGAGGCGGCGATTGCCGCGATTGCACAGTTGATCCGTGATCTACACGCGTATCTCGGGCGGAAACCAGTCGCAAGTCGACGTGACTAGGCCCGGATAGGGCTGAGCCTTCGAGCTCGAACCTCGTGGCGATCGCCGAATGTATCCGCCCGTCTCAAACCGGGAGGGCCAGGACGCGGCATCGGCGCCCGACGGTTATCGCTACCAGCCTCGCCACCACCGGGGGAGTGATCGCCCAAGCCCTCGGCCACGGAAACACCGTCGCCGCGAGCATCCTCGGCATCACGGACGGACACGGGTCGGCCCGGATCGCGGACTACCTCACCGCGCACGTCACCCTCGCTCTCGTTCTCGGCGGCATCGAAGAGAGCACCAGCCGGCGGAATTGGAGAGGCCCCGACGCGCGCACCGCGGCCTACCTCAACACCCTCGCCGCGTGGGGATACACCCTCACCCCCGTCGAGCGCATCGCCGCGATGCTCCCCACCGAGAACACCGACACCGACGCCCAGCCCGAGGACTGACGGCACAGGCACCCCGGCCACCGGGCCGGGGTGCAACGCCGGCGACGGAGGCCGGCGGGTCGGCACGGAGGCCGACCTTTCGACGGGCGCTCACGCGCCCGCGCCCATCCACGTCCCTACGGGCCGTTGTTCCGCCGTGGAGCCTTCGGCATCGTACGGGTGCTCGAGCTGCACGCAAGCGGCTGCGCCGCCGCTGCGACGGACGATCCCGGACGCGGTCGCTGCGCTCCCTCACATCGCCCGGAAACTCTCGCGCTGCGCGCCCTTCGGGTGGCGTTCCGCGCGATCCCCCTGCTCGGCACATTCGTGCCTCCACGGCAAAACAACGAGGAGGGGAAAGGGAACCGATGAACACCGTCTCGATCGTCACGATCACCACCGGTCTTTCCGTCCACGCAGACGAGCACATCACCAACATGCGCCGCCTCAGCGACCGCGCGGTGGATCTCGCAGACCACGCTCGCCACGGCTACCAGGTCGCAAGCACCGTCACCGTCCCCGGCGAAGAGGAAACGATCCTCATCGACATCCTGCAGAAAGTCGAGGCGGGAGCATGAGCGCCCGCGCGCACCTGGAAGGCCTCCAGCTCGGGCAGATTTCCGCCCGCCAGTACCGGCACGCAGTCGCGGGGGAGGAGAAGCCGGCGACCATCGTCGATGCCGCCCCCGCGCCCCTCACGGTCGGCGCGATCCTCGTGTCCCGATGGGGATACGACCAGACCAACGTCGACTACTACGAGGTTGTCAGCGCGACCCCCAAGACCGTCACCCTCCGCCCGATCCGCTCGCGCGTGACCGGGGATGCCGGATTCATGGCCGAGTACGTCGCGCCCGTCCCGGGGGAGTACACCGGCGAGGCATTCCGGCGGAAAGTCCACCACTACAGCGACCGCCCCACCGTCGCGATCAACCGCTGCGCCAACGCCTACCCGTGGACCGGCGACGACGACCGCGCCACCCACTACGCCTAACCCAGAGGCCCCCGCCATGAACACCACAGACGCCCTAAGAGCGTTCGCCGCGACAGGGACCGGCGATCTCACCTTCGATGTTGCCCCGTCACTGTCCTGCCAGGAAGCGGACACCCTCGCCGCGCTCCTGCGCGCACTCGGATACACCGCGGACGCGGCGCGCGAACACCCCGCGTCCGATGCCGAGCGTGAACGGTGGCTCGAGCTCCGCGAAGAAGAACCCGAAGCATTCGGCGCCGGTCACATCGTGCTCTACGCCGAGGACGAGCACCGGTTCGCGATCACCGAACAATGCGACCGCCCCAGCGACGACCCCGACCGCGACGTCATCGGCTGGGAATGGCAGACCGCGGAACGCGCACCCAGCGACGCATGGATGACCACCGCGACCGGCCACGCACACACCGAGCACGTCCGCGCCCTGCTGATCGCCGTTATTGAATGGGTGCGGGCTGTTCGAGACTGACCAGAGACACGGGACGCCGAGGTGGCGAGATCCACGACGAGCGGCGCCACCCCCTCGACCCCCGCTGAGGAGCATCACCCTTCAGGCGCCCAAGGCGAGTGATGACCTCTTCATGAAAGCCCTACTCATTCGGCCTGATGTCCGCGGTGGAAAGGAGCGTCGGCAAGTAGGTCAGCTCGCAGTAGCGACAGAGCAACCCCGCGCCCGCCTCGACAAGCACGGTCTGACACTCGGTGCAGTGTGGCATGGCGAACTCTTCAACACCATCAGAGCCACGAGGCCCAGGCAGATCGTCCACGCACTGACCGTAGCTCGAGCAGCATGGCCGAGCCCCACTCTTGTGGAAAGAGTTGATGGAGACTGTCAGCACTCTCGCAACCTATCGGTCAGCGGATGTGGTGCCGAAACCTTGGACCCCGGAGCCGTCAGGCGACGGGATCCTTGTGGCCCGCTAAGAGGGCTGTGGTCGAAGGTCGCCAAACAAGGCGATTGCGCCCGTGCCCTACGGCGATCTCGGGCCAGGCGGTCCGGGCTTCCACCGCGTAAGTACCTTCAGTACGCGGTACGCCCTTCTGCTCGCCTTTTCGGGCGCGAAGGTGGCCACAACTGTCACCATAGCCACGAGCGAGAAGTACGCGATCGTGAGGCCGCCGGCAATGTACGGGGTAGGGGAAAGAATCTCGACGAGGGGTTGCACGACGTGCACCGTGTCTCCGAACTGGCGACAGTCCCTCGCACACGTGACGCCGGCCTCAAAAGACGACTCTCCGAGTTTCGTGTGACGGGCAGGTATTCCTGCATTTTGAACCGCGCGTCCTCCGCAGCCTCAGGCCTGCGAGGAACCTGAGGGAAGACCCGCAACTCAAACCGTCTCATCATCCTCGCGACGTTTATGTACGCGCGGGTGATGTGTCTCCAAAAAGCCTCCCCCAGAGGTATCCCGAGCATATCGGCTCGCGACTTTCCTGACGGATCATTCTCAGCTTTCCTGCAGGGTGCCTCACGTGTGGCGGTCGATGAGGTGCCAAGATCCCGGCGCTCGGCGCGATGCGAAACCCCGTTGCAGAACGGTCGCGTCTATGTGGCGGCGCGTTGCAGTGCTCGATAGACGGTGGATCGGGCGACGCCGAAGAGCTCTGCTACCTCGGCGGTGGTGTGGGTTCCGCTCCGGTAGAGCGCGACCAGGTGCGCTTCTTGCTTCGTCGACAGCTTGGGCTTCTTGCCGCGGAGGCGGCCTTTGGCTTTGGCGACGGCCATGCCTTCGCGTGTTCGTGCGCGGATGAGGTCGGCTTCGAACTCGGCGACCATGCCGAGCACGTTGAAGAGGAGCCGGCCCACGGCTGTTCGCTCCGTGGCGGCATCTGATCGATCCGGCCTCGCAGCGACTCTTGGAGGAGACCGGATGGGTCCCGCCGGAGCCGGATGCCGCCCCGACCGGCCCCGAGCTCGTGGAGGCCTCCCTTGCTCCGCCCGGGGGCTTGGAGTTGATCGGATCGCGGATCCGGTTCGGGGCGCAGGCTATTGCGGTCAGCCGGGAGGGAATGGACCGCACCCGCCGTCACGCTGGTGCGCAATCAAGCAGCGCGGCGCGCAGCAGCTGCTCGGGCTGCTCAAAGCCTTGGACTAGGATGCGAAGGAACGCGCGCGTGGCCGGTGATGGCGCGCGTCGCGGCAGCGCGGCCTGAAGCGTACTCGTCATTCCGTTCACGGGGATGAAACGTACACTGTCGTCGGCGAGGCTCTGGTAGCCGGCGGGCATCAGCGCGACGCCCACACCGGCCCCGACCAGCTGCAGCGCCGCCTGCGGGCTGTGCACCTCGTACAGCCGCCGCGGATTGAAGCCCCACGCGTTCATCCAGCGACGAGTTGAGATGAAAACCTCGTCGAGCGCCTCGACGTCTGCCGAGTCGATTCGGTCGCACCGCGAGATCGGATGCGACGATGCCGCGACGAGATAGGACTGCTCGACATCGAGCTGGACGCGCTGCCAATCGGAGTCTGCGGCGAGATCTCGTGCGATCACGAGATCGTCGTCGCCGCCGACCAGGCCGCTCGTGGGGTCGCTATACGAACGCTCACTGAGGGTGAAAGCCACGTCGGGATGCAGCTCGTGCATCGTCGCCACGCAGCGCACCACCGTCTCGACGGCAGACCCGACGAAGCCGACCGACACGTGACCGAGATCACCGCGCGCTGCGCGCCGGGTGCGATCGACGGCGCGGGCACTGAGCTCGACGAGGCGCTCGCCCTCGCGCCGGAGCTCCCAGCCGGCTTCCGTCAGCGAGACGCCGTGCGAGCCGCGCACCAACAGGGGGACACCGACATGCGCTTCCAGGCTCTGGATTTGCCGGGACAGTGTGGGCTGGGTGACTGCGAGGCGCTCGGCCGCACGCCCGAAATGAAGCTCGCCCGCTAGCACCAGGAACGACTGCAGCCGCCACATCTCGAGCTCACCCATACGCGAAACGTATCACAGAGATCGAATTTGTCATTGGACTGTATCGCGCCAATCACGCATGCTCAGACGAGAAAGCGCGCTCACATCGCTGCGAGCCTCGGACGACGATCGTCCACACGTGCTGCGATGTCGAGTCGCCCTGCAAACGTAACCTCGAGAGGGCATCCATGAACGACACTCCAGCAACCAGTGACTTCGACGTCGTCGTCGTCGGCGGCGGGACCGCCGGCGTGGTCGCCGCCATCGCCGCCGGCCGCAGCGGCGCTCGGACACTGCTTGTCGAGGCATCCGGCAACCTCGGCGGCAACGCCGCCGTGGGGATGACGTTCGGTGGGTTCCACGACATCGATCGGCGCCAAGTGATTCAGGGCATCCCTGAGGAGATTGTGCAGCGCTGCATGGCCCTGGGCGGTCGTGGACACGTCACGATCGACAGCGACGACATCTGGATCTCCACGAAGGCGTCGGCCGACTCCGAGACGGTGAAGTTCGTCTGCGCGGAGATGGTCACCGAGGCCGGCGTGACGGTCTGGCTCCGCTCGAGCCTTCTGGAGGTCGAGACGGATGATGCCGGGCGCGTGACCGCGATCGACGTGGTGTGCAAGTCCGGCCGCATCCGCATCACGGCTCGCATGTTCGTAGACACCAGTGGGGATGGAGATCTCGCCGCCGGGGCAGGAGCACAGTTCGAGCGGGGCGGCGGCGACCGTCAGCAGCTCATCTCGACGATGTTCCGCGTCGGCAACGTCGATGTCGAGGCCCTCGAGAACTACATGAACACCGTCATCAATGTGGACGGGAAGGACCCGTGGCGCGCCGAGAGCGCGTTCCTGCGCGGAAGCCACGAGTATTGGCTGCCGTGGAAGTTCGATCCCGCGGCCGATCACTTCCCCCGCACGTTCGGGGTCTACCACCACGGAACAGAGGGCGACCTCGTCATCAACGCCGTCGGCGTCCCGGGCAACGGCCTGGACGTGACCAGCCTCTCAGCCGCCGAGATCGAATTGCGCAAGCAGAGCACGGAGCTGTTCTGGTGGCTGCGCGACAACGCTCCCGGCTTCGAGAAGTCCTACCTGTCACAGGTGTACCCCGTCGGTGTCCGCGAGAGCCGGAGGATCATCGGTGAGCACCAGGTCACCCTGGAGGACATGATGGCCGGCGTCGTGTACCCCGACACGGTCGCGATGGGCGCCTATCCTCCGGACCTGCACGATGCCAAGAGCGGTTCGGTGCACATCTCCAAGGACGACAACCGCGCCTATGCCCTGCCGCTCGGCGCGATGATCCCTACCGGCCTTGCGAACGTGATCGTCGCCGGCCGCTGCATCTCGGCGACCTTCGATGCCGAGTCCGGCCTGCGCGGGATCGGTCCGTCGATGGCGCTGGGGCAGGCCGCAGGGACGGCGGCCGCACTCGCTGCACTCGATAACGGATCGGTGACCGCTCTCGACGTCGTCCGGCTCCAGGATCGACTCCGTCAAGACGGAGCGTTCCTGCCCGACGCCCTGGTCACATGAGGGCGGCGACTGCCGCGGCCGTCGAGGCCACGAGCCTGCGGGAGCTGATGCGCCGTTATGCGTCGGGCGTCAGTGTCGTTACCGCGCCGCCGTCGGCGGGCCGCGTGGTCGGCACGACGATCACCTCGTTCGTCTCGATATCGATCGATCCGGATGTGGTCGCCGTATCGCTGCATTCGGGGGGACGAACGGCACGGGCCGTGGGCGCGGCCGGCGTGTTCGCGGTCAACGTCCTCGGCGCGGCGCAGATCGATCTGGCCCGGGCTTTCGCCGCTCCGGGGGCCGCTCGACCGGACCTCACCGCCCACGAGACCATGCGAGACGTGCCCGTCGGCCTCGGCAACGTGGGCTTCGTGCTGTGCGAGACGATCAGCGTCACCCCAGTCGTCGATCACGATGTCGTGATGGCCCGCGTGATAGCCTCGCGCGCTACGACCGCAGAGCCGCTGGTGTACTTCGACCGGGGCTACCGGCGGATCGCCGAGGCGACCGTCCCTCCGGACGACGTACGCCGGACTTCCGAACGGTCGTAGTGCCACGACTCGGCACCGCGCACCCTGCGCCCCCCCGTCGTGACTGCGCCGTCACGACCGAGCAGAAGGAACTGTATGAGCATCGCAACGAGGTCCAGGAGGATCGCAACTCACCGCGTCGCGCCCTACCTGTGGTTGCTTCCGGCCGTGGCCATCGTCGCATTCTCGACGGTGTACCCCGTCGTCTACTCGGTGGAGACGAGCCTGTGGCAGACGCAAGTCTTCGAGCGAGTCGAGTTCCTCGGGCTCGGCCACTACGTGTCATTGCTGACCGACCCCACCTTCTACGCGACCCTCTACCGCTCTGCGTTCTTCACATTGGTCGGCGTCGCGGTGACGTTCGTGCTCGGCTTCACCCTCGCTCTTCTTCTGCGGCGGAAGACGCGGCTCAATGCGCTGTACCGCACCCTGATCCTCATCCCGTGGGTGACCAACGAGATCGTCTTCGCGCTGATGTGGCTGTGGATGCTGGATCCGCAGCTGAGTCCGATCTTCTACTGGATGTCCGAGCTCGGCCTGCCCACGGTCAACCTGCTGGGCAGTGAGCAGTGGGCGCTTCTGACCCTCACCCTGATCAATGGCGTACGGGCGGTGGGCTTCTCACTCGTCATGATCCTCGCCGGGCTCACCGCCATCCCGAAGGAACTCGAGGAAGCGGCGGCGATCGATGGCTCGAACTCCTGGCATCGGATGCGCTACATCATCCTGCCGCTACTCAAGCCCGTTTCGGTCGTCATCGTGATCGTTCTGACGATCAGCTTCATCAACATCATCGGCTTCGTGCTCATCATGACCGGCGGTGGCCCGGCCGACGCGACCGAACTGCTGAGCGTCCGCCTGTACAAGCAGGGCTTCGTGTACTTCAACATCGGCCTCGCCTCTGCGCTGACAGTGATCATGCTCACAATCAACCTCGTGCTGGCGTGGATCTACAAGAAGAGCATGGGCGCGGACGAGGACTGACCGATGGACACCACCGAACTTCCCTCCCGAGCCTCCCGAAAGGATCGCAGCGTGGCGACGACCCTTGACACCCGTCCGACCCGCAAGGATGCCCGCCCGGCGGAGACTCCGCCGCGTCGACGTCACGTGCGGCTGCGCGAACTGGGCGGGCTCACTCTCGCGCAGGCGTTCGTGATCGTCTTCCTCGTGGTGACGCTCGCCCCGTTCGCGTGGACCCTGCTGACGTCCTTCAAGCCGAACGACGAGGTGATGGCGTATCCGCCCGTGCTGTTCCCGACGGAGTGGACGCTCGACAACTACACATCGATACTCATCGACGGCGACTTCTTCCTCTACACGTTCAACAGCCTGTTCGTGGGGCTGCTGTCGGTCCTGCTCAGCGTCGGAGCGGCGCTGTGCGCGGGCTACGCTGCCGCGCGGCTCGACTTCGCGTTCAAGCAGACGATCCTGTTCGTCATCCTCGCCGGCATGGCGATCGGACGGTTCGCCAACATCATCCCGCTGTACTTCTTCTCGGTGCAACTGGACCTGTACGACACCTACGCCATCCTGGTCCTCTCCAGCTCGGCGTTCATCGTCCCGCTGCTCACCTGGTTGATGGCGGCGTATTTCCGGTCCATTCCGCGGGCGCTCGACGATGCGGCTCGGATCGACGGATGCAACTCCTGGACGATTTTCTGGCGCATCCTGCTGCCGAACATGAAGCCGGCCATCGTCGCCGGCGGGATCATCGCGATGGTCAACGCGTGGAACGAGTACATCCTCGCGGCGACGCTGACGAACTCGCCGGAGCGACGGGTGCTGCCGGTCGCGATCAACTTCTTCCTCACCGATACGGGCGTGCAGTGGGGTCAGCTCACCGCCGCCGCGATCGTTGCGACCATCCCGATCGCGGTGATGGTGCTCGCACTGCAGCGCTACTTCATTCAGGGATTGACGGCCGGAGCGCTCAGCGCGAACTAGCTCCGCCGGCATCCGCCACAGACCCACCACCAACGATGATGAAGGGGAATCGATGAACAGGAAACACCTCACGAAGATCGCCGGGGGCGCCGCCGCCCTCGGGCTCGCGGCCACGGCCCTGACCGGGTGCGGCGGCGGGTCCGCGAGCGCACCGACGGGCGGGGGAGACGGCGAAACCGACACCATCACGCTGCTGACTTTCTTCGACCCGGCCGGCACGAGCGGGCGTGAGACGGGATTCAAGCAGGTCGTCGACGCCTTCACGGCCGAGACGGGGATCACCGTCGAATACACGACGTTCCCGTGGGACAGGCTCGAGTCCCAGCTGCTGCTGTCCGTACAGTCGGGCCGGGCGCCCGATGTCGCGTTCGTGCGCGACAGGTCGCTCGAGCAGTTGATCGCCGCCGGAGCATTGGAGTCGCTGAACCCGCGCATCGACGCCGACCTCGACGCCGACTATATCGACGACTTCGTCACGCTCCAGGGGACCACTGCCGACGACGAGGTGTACGGCTTCCCGATCTCTGTCGTCGGGACCGCGCTGTACCTGCGGGAGGACATGCTCGCCTCCGCCGGTGTCAGCGCGCCCGCGACATGGGACGAGTTCGTCGCGGTCGGCGAGGCTGTCCAGACTCCGGCGACCAAAGGATTCCTCTTCAACGGATCCCAGACGCAGCCGAACCAGCTCGACTTTCTCCAGTCGCTGATCGAAGGGCGCGGCGGTCAGGTGCTCGATGAAGATGGACGCGCCGCATTCAACAGTGAGGCCGGCGTCGAGGCGTTCGAGTTCCTCAAGGCGTCGGTGTTTGACTACGAGATCAGCCCGGCTGACGTGTCCACGCTGAGCTACGACCAGGTGACCGACTCGTTTAATGCCGGACGCGGCGCGATGACGATCAATGGATCGCACCGCTACTCGGTGCTGTCGGACGGGGTCGGCGCGGAGAATCTCGGCGTGAGCATGATCCCCGGCATGACGGCCGACGCCCCGTCGCCCACCGTGGTCAGTTCCTGGTCGTTGGGGATCCCGCAGGGTGCGCAGTACTCGGATGCCGCGTGGCAGTTCATCGAGTTCTTCAGCTCGGCCGAGCAGGTGCTCGAGTATGCCAAGGCGTCCGGTGAGGTTCCGTCGAAGAAGTCCGTCCTCGAGGACCCGTTCTTCGCCGACCGCGAGGTGACGCGCTTCTTCTCGGAGTACATCGCCGAGTACGGCTCGCCGGCTGTGGTAGGCCCCGCCAACACGCAACTCAACGACATCATCGCGCGCACCGTGCAGCGGGTCGTCAGCAGCGCCGACTCCGACGTCCAGGCTCTGCTGGATGCGGCCGCGGCTGAGTACGACGCGATCGTCGACTGACCGGCTGCGGGACGGACGGCGGCTCGGGAGATTGGGCTCTCCGAGTCGCCGTCTGGTCGAGCACCATTCACTCAAAAAACCTTCCTGAAGGGGAAACCGAGGTCAACATGAATCAGCGCATCGACGAGGCCGGCCTGCAGATCGATCCCGTGTTGCACGCCTTCGTCGCCGACGAACTGGCTCCGCGTGTCGGCGTCGACCCCGCCGCGCTGTGGACCGGGCTCGCGGAGATCGTCGCCGAGTTCGCCCCTCGCAACGCCGCGCTTCTGCGGCGTCGCGATGAGTTGCAGGAGCAGATCGACGAGTGGCATCGGCGGCATCCCGGCGCTCCGGCGGACCCCGGCGCCTACCGGGCCTTCCTCGAGCAGATCGGCTACCTCGCACCCGCGCCGGTGCCCTTCCGGATCACGACCTCCCGAATCGACCCCGAGATCGCCGACCAGCCCGGCCCACAGCTGGTCGTGCCGATCACGAACGCGCGCTTCGCCATCAATGCCGCCAACGCACGCTGGGGTTCGCTCTACGACGCCGTCTATGGATCAGACCTCGTGCCGGACGAACCGCCGACGATCAGGTCCGGCTCGTACAACCCCGCCCGCGGCGCTGCGGTCGTCGCCTTCGGTCGGGAGTTGCTCGACGTCGCCGCCGCGCTCGAGGACGGATCCCATGTGGACGCGACGTCCTACCGCGTCGAGGACGGCAGGCTCGTCGTGGCGCTTGCCGACGGCCGTCTCGTCGGCCTGGCCGACGAGGGAGTCTTCGCCGGGCACACGGGGGATTCCGGCGCGCCGACGTCGGTGCTTCTGGTCCACCACGGTCTCCGGCTCGAGATCGTGATCGACCCCGACAGTGCCGTCGGCGCAGCGGACCGAGCCGGGGTGCGGGACATCCTCGTGGAGTCGGCGGTCACGGCGATCATGGACTTCGAGGACTCGGTGGCGGTCGTCGATGCCGCAGACAAGACCGCCGCCTACGCGGTGTGGCTCGGACTCATGGAGGGCACCGTCACCGCGACCTTCGAAAAGCAGGGTCGCTCGTTCTCGAGGGCGCTGGAGCCCGATCGTCCCTACACTGCGCCCGACGGAACCGCAGCAACACTGCCGGGGCGAGTGCTCATGCTCGTGCGCAACGTGGGCCTGCACATGTACACCGACGCCGTGCTGGACTCGTCCGGGCGCGAGATCCCGGAAGGACTCCTCGACGCCGTGATGACGACCGCGTGCGCGCTCGGCGACCTGCGGGCGCAGAGCGACCGGCCGAACTCGCGCACTGGTTCGCTGTACGTCGTGAAGCCGAAACAGCACGGCGCGGCGGAGGTCGCCTTCTCGGCGGACCTCTTCGCGCGCGTGGAGGACATGTTCGGACTCGCCGCGGGCAGCATGAAGATGGGAGTGATGGACGAGGAGCGCAGGACGTCGCTGAACCTGGATGCCGCGATCGCAGCGGTCCGGGATCGGGTGTTCTTCATCAACACGGGATTCCTCGACCGAACCGGCGACGAGATCCACACCTCGCGGCTCGCGGGTCCCTTTGTGCGCAAGGCCGATATGAAGGCCCAGCCGTTCCTGTCGAGCTACGAAGCGGCGAACGTTGCAGCAGGCCTTCAAGCCGGCTTCCCCGGGCGCGCGCAGATAGGCAAGGGCATGTGGGCGATGCCCGACCTGATGCGGCCGATGTACGAGACCAAGGCCGCGCAGCTGCGCGCGGGCGCGACCACGGCGTGGGTGCCGTCGCCGACGGCGGCGACGATCCACGCCCTGCACTACCACCGGGTCGATGTCGACGCGGTGCAGCGTGAACTCGCCGATGCGCCGCGCGACGGCGTGGACGGCATGCTGCAGATTCCGCTCGCGGCCGACGCCGACTGGACCTACGAGGAACGCCGGGCGGAGCTCGACGGGAATGTGCAGTCGATCCTCGGGTACGTCGTGCGCTGGGTCGATCAGGGCATCGGTTGCTCGAAGGTCCCGGACCTAGACGACGTCGCGCTGATGGAGGATCGCGCCACGTTGCGCATCTCGAGCCAGCTCCTGGCGAACTGGCTCGAACACGAGGTGGTTACCGAAGCTGACGTGATGCAGAGCCTGCACCGGATGGCCCCGGTCGTGGACGCGCAGAACGCCGCAGACCCGCACTACCGTGTTCTCGTCGCGGAGGACGGAACCGAGTCCCTGTCGTTCGAGGCCGCGCGTGACCTAATCCTGCTCGGCGGCGAGCAGCCGAACGGCTACACCGAGCACATCCTGCATCGCGCCCGGCGAGCGCGGAAGACGGCCGACGCCGAGGCCTCCGCGGAACTGTTCCGATGAGCCCGCGCGCCGCGGATCAAGAGATGAGAGCACCCATGCCGAAGTACATCGACACCCCCACGATCACGCTCGAGACGGCGCTGGAAGCCGTCGAGGCCGCAGTGCGGATCGGTGCGGAACAGGGGGTGCGGGTCATCAGCACCGTCGTGGACCCAGGGCTCGAGCTGGTCGCGTTCGGCCGTGCCGACGGCGCGACGCCACACAGCGTCGAGACCAGCGGCCGGAAGGCTCGAACCGCCGCGTCGACCCGCAGGGCCACCGGGTGGATGGAGGGCGACTTCGCGACCCAGGCGCCGCTCGGCACCGGGCTGTTGCTGACCAACATCCGCGGCGGAGTCCCCATCGTCTTCGATGGGCGAATCGTCGGCGGGCTGGGCGTTGCGGGCGGGACGCCGTCGCAGGACGCCGAGATTGCCGCCGCAGTATTGTCGGCGATCAAAGCTGAAGCGGTCGAATAGCCTCTGGCCCGTTCTCGGCTCCTTGTGCGCTCCGAGACGTTTCGACGCGAATGCGGGGTTGCAGAATGCCGGGGTCGACGTTGGCGGGTGCGGCTCGGTGAAAGGGCCCATACCTAGAGCGACGCTGTGTTGCGGCAGCGCCTGGCCCGGATCGGTGTCATCTTGGTGCGCAATTCTCACGGGTAGAGCGTGGCGAGGATCTCGGCTGCGTCTCCGTGGGGCGGTTGTCGGCGACGGTGAGCTGGTGCCCCTCGATGCTGATCGTGACGTCGCGCAGTGGCCGCAGGGCGCGGACGACGCGGCGGACTCCGACCTCTTTGCTCGGCGCGTCGCGGGGGAAGTTCACCCACCCGGTTAGCTCAGTGTGAACGCGAGGATCGAGCCGATGAGGTACCGGCGACAAAGGGATTGTCGTACAGGCTGAGATCCGACCGCGATCTGACTCGCGGCATGCGGCGTAAAGACCCGCACAGACGGCGGCCACGAGATCGCGATCATGGATGCGGCGGCGATCACCGCCTGGACGGTGTAGTCGGGCGTCGGTGGAGGTGGGGCAACCAGCGGCATGGCGAGTCGGAAAGTCGCGACAAAGCCGAGTATGAGCAGCGCGACGAAAGTAATGACTGTGATGTGCACCCACGCTGTCGACCTACGCACCTCAGCAGGTATCTCGGCCGGCGCCCGTCCCACCGGGTCCGGGGCCGGAGATGCTCAACGCGCTATGCGCCGCCGTCACACCACAAGTGCGAACTAATGAGCATTGCTCGCTGCAATAAAGCACTTGCACCAGACGGACATCAAGGTCGGTTCTGTCTGGAGGCGCACCACCGCAACAGGCCGCGCCTACTACGAGGAACGTGGCAAGGTGTATCAGACGCTGCTCGACGGGTGGAATGCTGATCACCGCTCGGCTGACAGCTACGCATTCGTCAGTATGGACGGCAACGGCGACGATCCGACCTACTTCAATGCGCATCGATCTCTGCCGCTGGACACCCGTCATCTCATCGAGGACCCGATGATGCACGACTCTCGGCGATCGCAGTGGGTACAGATGGCCGACCTGGTCGCGTACACCGCATTCACGCACCTGAACCGGCATCCCGGTAACGAGTTCGGGTGGACCTGGTACGAGGACCACCTGGTGAGCAAGGACGTCAACGGAGGCCCGCGGCAGATCTAGCCGCAGAAACAGCAAGACCCGCTTGTCCACGTGTGTGGGGCGGGTCCGCTCCTACAGTCTAGCTGCACGATCTCGATGCGGCTAGCGGGTCCACCTCAGTCACGTAGGCGAGTGCGGGCGCGCTGGCACTTGCAACTTGGGTCTACGGCAGTTTGGATCACGACGGCCGAACATCGATCAGGCCGAAAGTGCCAGCGATGAACTGAGCCAGCAGGTCGGGGATGTGCCAATGCAACGACATTGCGGGCCAGTGCAGCGAAAGCACCCGGAGTGTAACGGGAACACGTTCCCGACAGCCGGTGTCGGGAACGCGGTGAAATGACACTGGATGTCACGTAAATCGGCCGCATCCGTCCGGAGACGGGGGCATGCCGTGACACTTTTCGCTCTGTCCCGGTGCGGCATCTACCATCCCCTGCTGGGATGCAAGTAACCGAAGGGTCTCGTGCCACTGTCGCCGGTCACTTCTCGTCAGCTCGGAGCTCAGCAGGCGACGGCTTGCGACCTTGGCTGAGTTAATCGAGCTATCCCGCGACGATCCCCGTCGGCAGGCGGATTTCATTGGCGATCGGGGTGTAGAGATCCACGTCGGCTCGCCTCGTACGCAGCGAGACGAGCAGCGCATATCGGACGGGGAGTGACGTCCGGTCGGCGCGACCGTTGTTCTTCCACCAGCCTCCTACCGGATAGACCGCGAGGGACCCGGAGGCGGCGAGCTCTTGCCCAGTGCCGATCCACTCGTCTTGGTGAAGCGAGCCGAGGTTGCGCTGATTAGGCCCGATGAACCAGTGATCAGAGCCCGACGACGCGCGACCGCTGCCGTCCTCCTCGTCGCGTTGCGCGTCGCGGTTCACGCGATTGACGAAGTCGCGCTGCGTCTCCAATGGCGCTTGTAGATCGAAGCGCAGTGCGTGCGACGCGTACTGGTAGCGGCGGCGCCATCCGCGGCGCGAGGCGGACGGCTCGATGAAGTAGGACAGCGTGACGCGGAGACGGACCTCGTCGCTGCCGAGTTCCTCGAGCGCTTCACTTGGCCACGGAAGGGTGTGGAGACGGAAGTGGCGCATCCGGTAGTCGGTTCCGTCGAACGGTACGAACTGGTCCTGGCTGATGAGGGTCACCGCCTGGGCCGAGGAGTACAGCACGGCGTCGTCAGTCGGCACGCCCCACCCGTATCGTCTCAGCAAGGACAGCCTGCTGGCTTTGCCCTGTTCGGCGTGGAGTTCGGCTCGCATCGCTGGCGTCCACTCCGCCGAATGAGTCAGCAGACCGCGGATCGTCTCCGGCCAATAACTGGGGTAGCGCGCCATCGCGCGCGCAGCGAGCCGCGCCGCTTGGGCGGCGGCGGCACTCGTTGCGTTGGCGGATGCCAGTGACCTGTCGTTGCTGGTTCCCGTCGAGCGAAGGGAGAGCAGCGGGTGCCGGTCCTCGAAGCCGCTTCCACCGTCGCTGAGAACGTTTCCGCCTTCCATGCAGATGTCAGGCTTGATCGGCCACTTCCTCGTCGCGAACATCGTAGATGTTCGACTGTGTGGAGACAGTTCTCCCTCCGCCGCAAGTGGCTTCCACCCTACGTACGCCGGATCTGACGGCGTCGTCACGAGATCTGTGTGAGCCGCGACCGTCAGGGCGTTCCACGCCTGGCCGGGATCCTCGATTGCGGATGTATTCGACTCGGTGTGGTGATCGAGCTGGTAGCTGTCTACGTTTCCTGCTGCGACGATGATGAGCCGTGCGGCTTCTGCGGTGGGAGCCGACAGGAGGCGCAATTGGTTGCCTTCACGGACGATGTCGCTGCCCGCGGCGAGAGCGTCGACGGTTGCGGACCAGAGCGTGGGCTCGCCTGGTCGGTCCGGCTTCGTGCTGATCGGCATGCAAAACACCCGCGGCCGGGCAACCGTGATCTCCGGGAGCGCGATGGCGTCGGCGGTGAGCGTGCCGAAGTCGAGCGGGTCGGTGGGCACCTCGTTTGCGCCCGGAGTGATGCGGACCGACTCGAGACGGTGCTCGAGTCGGACCTGCTCCGGTGTCAGCAGGAGCGGGTCGAGGTTCCCGTACAGGGCGAGCCCTGCCATCGTCGTGCCGTGGCCGCGGACGTCGTCTCCGGAGATACCGATGACCGTATGCACGTCTCGCGGCGCCAATGAGTCCTGCAGGAGAATGTGCCCTCGGAACACGCCTGTGTCGAGGTGGGTTACGGCTGGCGCGCTGTCATCGGCGGGCACGACACGGTCGACGAGATCCTGCACATACTCGTCCTGCTCATTCAGTGGAAGGTCGTCCACAGAGTCGATGAACTCGGGTTTGCGGACTTCAGCGAGTGGAACGTTCGTGAACGGTAGACCCTGTAGCTGTTCCCAGGTCGCCTCGACCCAGACAACGACCCGGTCACGGAAGACGATCGAACGCGGCACCGTGCGCAGACCAAACGCTGTGACGTACGCGTCGAGAGCCTCGACGCCCGGTTGCGTGGTGTCCAGCCACAGCTCCCACCAGTGCCGGCCTCTCTCCGGTGGTTCGTCGTCCGACGTCCAGAGATCGCGGAGGACTGCCCGACGGATTCGTGCGATGTTCGCGACGAGCGCTTGGTTGGCGGGGTTTCCGTCCGGCGTTGCCCATCTTTCGGGTGCTGCCTTGGTTGATGACTTCTCGAGGTAGTCCTCGAACAGCTTCAGGAAGCTCGCACGGTAGTCATCCGATACCCACACCGCGGCCCGCTCTGGCTCTGTCTCGGTGGCGGGGTGAACGGAGAGCAGTAGCCACTTGGGTCTCTTCGGAGACTTCGTGTGCGTGCTCAGCTGGTGGAGCGACTCGATCTTGAGGGGGTAAGCCGCGTCAGCGCCTTCGAGGATGATGACAGTGCCGAGCGCCTCAAGCTCGTCGGCGCTGACGCTGACCTGATGGCGCTCGTCGTCAGCGTCGGAGAACGCCTTCTGGAGTTCGCCCCGCATGAGTAGACCATGTGCACGGCGCTCGACAGAGCGGACCTTGGCATTGCCCTGACCGCCGCGGGAGAACGCTTCGTTAGCGGCGCGCTCGATGATGTAGAGGTGATCGAGATGCCGCAGATCGTCATCCAACGCTCGCCTGTCGGCGGACCGCCAGCGCTGCGATGAGGGCGTCGCGACTGACCCGCGTCTCGCCGCGCATCAGCGCGACCTTGGCGGCGCTCTCCGTCGCCTTCACCAGGTCAGCATGGCTCAGCCCCATGGTGTGCTCGCCAAGCTTCGCCAGACTCAGACCCGCGCCGAGGGATCCGAGACGGGCCCGTATCACGGCTCCTGCCTGCCGCGCATCCGGAAGGTGATATGTGAGCACGACGTCGAACCGGCGGAACAGCGCTCGGTCGAGGATCGCCCGGTGGTTCGTGGCGGCGATGACGATCGATTCGGGGCTGGCTTGCTCCAGAAACACGAGGAACGAGTTGAGGATCCGCCGAGCCTCGCCTACGTCGTTGCCGCTGCGGTCGGCGCCGAGCGCGTCGAACTCGTCAAAGAGGTATACCCCACGCCGCTCGGCGACGGCCTCGAACACTGTCCGCAGCTTGCTCGCGGTCTCACCCATGTACTTACTGAGCAGGCCGTCGAGGCGGAGCGTGAACATAGGCAGCGATAGCTCCGAGGCCAGCACGCTCGCGGTCATCGTCTTGCCCGTTCCCGGCGGCCCCTCGAGAAGTAGCCGATGCGCCGGTGGGAACCCATGGTCGAGCAGTACGCGACGTTGCCTCTGTTCGGCAACGATGTGCTTAATCTGAGCGATCAGTTCGGCGGGCGCCACGAGCTCTCGAAGCGGAACCGTAGGGTGTGTAACCTCCACGAGATCCGCAAGGTCACCGCGAGGCTGCGCCAGACGCGTGACGTTGCTACGAGGGACCGTCTTCCGCGACGCGTCGACGGTCTTCTTGATGTCCTCTGCGAGGGCATGATGGCCGCTGCGCGCCTCGCGCGCGGCGACTTGGAGCGCCACCGAATAGAACGCGGCGTCATCGCCCGCGGCATGGCTGCGCACCATCGCGGTGATGTGCTCGCCCTTCGCGGCCATGACGCTTCCCCCTGACCCTGCAGCGGACAGGATGCTACTCACTCATATCGTAGAGGACCCACATCGCCAAGCTCGCGACCAACAATGGTGCGCCACAGGAGCGCAGCGGACGCATCCGCATCGTCGTTTCGCTGCATCCAGTGCAACGCCTTTCGGGACTAGTGCAACGTAAAGCCCGCAAGTGCAACGAGAACGCGTTCCCGACAGCCGGCTCTAGGTCGCTACCGACGGTTGCTGGTCGGTGGGCCCGTGGCCCGCACGTATTCGGACCAGGTGCATTCGGCGGCCAGCCGCAAAGCGTCCTCGGGGAAGTAGCCGATGAGCACTCGCTTTTCCGGGTCCTGGTCGTAGGTCACCGAGCGCAACAGGCGCCGTCCCCGAACGGTCACCATCCGGACAATCGCGATGCGTCGCGACTTGTCGAACATGAGCCACACGCCGGGTTCCGGGGTCCGTTCGAGCTGCAACAAGGGCGTCCAGTGCTGCACCACCCGCACAGCGTAGAAGCAGCGCCAGACACCCGCCCTCCGTCTCCAGATAGGGCCGGCGACGGAGGCCGGCCATGGACGGGCGCTCCGCGCCCGACGCTCTGACACGTCCCTACGGGCCGTTGTTCTGCCGGAAGCCTTCGGCATCGTACAGTCGGTGCAGCTGCACGCAAGCGGCTACGCCGCCGCTCCGGCGAGACTTTCCGGACGCGGTCGCTCCCGCTCCCTCACATCGCCCGGAAACTCCCGCTCTCCACGCCCTCCGGGTTGCGTTCCGCTTCCCCTCCCTGCTCGGCACATTCGTGCCTTCCGGCAAAACAACGGGAGGGGAAAGGGAAACCATGAGCACCGTCACCGAGATCACCGCCGCCACGCACCCCGACGTGTTCGCGCGGATCAACCGGCTCGACACCCCGCCCGCGAACCTGTGGGTCGTAGGAAACGTCGACCTCCTCAGCGACAGCGCCCCGCGCGTCATGGTCACCGGTGCCCGCGCGTGCACCGCTTATGGGGAACACATCACCGGCGAGCTCGTGACCGGAATGCGTCGGGACGTGACTCTCGTCACCGGCCTCGCCTACGGCGTCGAGGGGTCCGCGGTGCGCGCCGCCCTGGTATCCGGTCGTCCGGTGATCGTCGTGTCCGCGAGTGGACTGGACCGCCCCTACCCCCTCGGGCACGCCGATATGCACCGCCGCGTCATCGACGCCGGGGGAGTGGTCATCAGCAGCGCCCCCATCGGTGCGGTTCCGACCCGTCACCGGTTCCTCGAGCGCGGGCGCATCGGCGCGGCACTGTCCGATGCGGTCATCATCACCGAAGCCGGACCCCGCTCAGGTGCACTGCACACCGCCGCGACCGCTCACGACCTCGGCATCCCCCGCGGTGCCGTCCCCGGCCCCATCACCAGCCCCGCCAGCATGGGCGCGAACGTGATGCTCAGCGAGGGCGCGCACGTCATCACCAGCGCCGACAGCATCGACGCACTCGTGCCCGCGGTGGCCGTCGTGTGAGACACGGCACGGGCACCCCGGCCACCGGGCCGCGGTGCCCGTGCCGGCGACGGAGGCCGGCGGGTCGGCACGGAGGCCGACCTTTCGACGGGCGCTCACGCGCCCGCGCCTATTCGCGTCCCTGCGGGCCGTTGGTTTGCCGTGGAGCCTTCGGCATCGTACGGGTGCTCGAGCTGCACGCAAGCGGCTGCGCCGCCGCTGCGACGGACGATCCCGGACGCGGTCGCTGACGCTCCCTTATCTCGCCCGAGATCGCCCGCCTCGCGCCCTCCGGGTGGCGTTCCGCGCGATCCCCCTGCTCGGCTGGGCTCATCGTTTAGAGCCGCCAGTCCACCGCCGATCGTCCGGCTTGCACTAAGAAATCGTTCGCAGCAGAGAACGGCCGGGTGTCAGCGAATCGGGGGTAGAAGCTGGGCTGCTCTCTCCTCGGATGCGTGGAGCGAAGCAGTTTGTGATGCGAGGGTATGTCCACGCTGTTCGCGATTCGGTTCGCATCGTCACCCCAGAGCATGAACACCACCGGCTGACGCCTACTTGCTATGGCCCGCAAGACTGCACGCGTGAAGCGAGCCCACAGCTCCACATCGGAGCCGGGCAATCCCTCTCGAACGGTGAGGCTTGTGTTCAGCAGCAGTACACCGCTAATCGCCCAATGGCTCAGGTCTCCACTCGCAGGAGGCCTGGCGAATGCGACGCGCGGATCGGCCTCGAGGTTGTCGAAGATGCGCCCAAGCGAATACCTAGGGGGTGTTCCGGCCCTCGTGGAGTAGGCCAGTCCGTCGGCATCGCCTCGCGTCGGGTAAGGGTCCTGACCAAGGATCACCACTCGCACTTCGGAAAGCGGAGTGAGCCAGAACGCTCGGAAGACGTCCTCACGGTTGGGGAATACGGCACCTCTGCTCGGATCAAAGGCGCGCTCGACCGTGTCCCGTACCTCGGAGGAGGACAGTCCTATTGCCGCGAGAGCGACAGTCCAGTCCGCTGGCAGGCCGGATTCGACATCTGCATTTGAGGATTGGCCCCGTGGCCTCGTATCCCTGCGCGTGCCCCGCCTTGCGTGAATCTGGCGGGCGGCGATGCCAGCGATCGTCGATCCAATCGCCGTGACAACAAGGCGATTGAAGGCCATGCTGCCTGATTCGCCGCTCTCAAAAGGGAACAGCTGATAGCTGACCCACAACGAGACAACGAAACCACCGACAGCGACAATCCAGGGCATAGACCAATTCAAGGCCATTTGATGGCTATTTGGTCTTCCGGGGTGAGCCGGTTGGCACACAGACCGCTTCGGTCAGGTGGGGTTGGGTGCGATGGTGTGGCCGACTCTGTCTCTGTGTGTAGGCTCTCGCAGTTCGCGCTCGAGGCGCTGTAGTGCGCGGCCGTATCGGGTGCGGGCTGTGGACTCATTCATCGATAGGCGCCGTGCGGCGGACGCGATGCTGAAGCCATCCCAGTGGACGAGCATGACGAGTTCTCGTGTCTTCATGTCGAATGACGCGACGAGTCGGGTCGGGCCTTGTGTAATAAGCCGTGATGGCGTGATCGTCAGACACGCTGCACTGGCGATCGCACGCGGAGGGTGCGTCAGCTAGATCCCGACCCAATTTTTGTTGCTCTCGAAGCCGCATCTGCACCCTTGCCTATGGAATCAACGATCTGATTCAGCTGCTCATTGGTGGGGCTGGCATGTTTCGCAGCATCGCGACTGCTGAAGCGCGACAGCGTGTTCTTGATGAACACCGTGTCTCCGAGAACGCGCCGGACTTCGCTGCGCTCAGTGTCATCAGCGCCAGCGTAGAACGGCTCGAGCGCCGCCAGCGCCAGCTTCACATCCTCGGCACTGTCGGCCTCCCGGAAGTGTCGGCGCGCCTCGAGCGTGAGAAATGATCCGACGCCGGCAAGGGCGAGGACTAGCGCGCCGCGGAGGACGCCGTCTCCCACGGTCAGTGTCAGATCTCTATCGATGGCGATCCAGAGAATCCAGCCGCCGACTAGGGCGGCGAGAGTGAAGAAGGCGAATGATGCCCAGCGGAGACTGTGGGCGTTCCATCGCTCTCGCTTTGCGCGCCCTGCCCAGTCGGCGGCGGTGAGGTGACCGGCCGCCTGCTCTACTAAACGTCGTCCCGTCAAGGCTGCGGTTGAAAGCAACTGGATGTGGGTCGCCATCTCGGAGTCGATCTCGGAGTCCCGAGCATCGCGATCCTGCTTCCACGTAGAGAGATCGGCTTCCCACTCCCGTCGGAGCTGATCGTCTGCGGCGCTGACTACCTGGGTGATGGTAGCCGCGTCGGCGGTCAGCTTCTCGTGCTGACGGTCCACCTTCTTGGTCAGCGCAGCGAGCTCCGCTGTCTTGGCCTTTACCTCTTCATCGAGTGCTAAGACGGATGCGCGAAGTTCCTCGAGCTCCAGCTGACGAGCGGCAACGGAGGTGTCGAGAGCAACGACGTACGACTCGTTGACCTGACGCGGTGGCGGGCCGGGGAGCTCACGCACCCTAGTGCGTAGGTCGTTCACGTACGCCTGTTGCGACCAGGACTGGAACGACCGTTCGTCTGCAGCTAGCTGGTTCAGGTTGTCGCGGATCGCATCGAGGACGTCATCGTAGAGCGTCGGCTGCGGATTGGATTTGGACCTTGCAGCAGCCTCCAGCATGGTGATGACCTTGAGGCGCTCCTCCTCAAGGGACTGCTGGGAGTACTTGACTGTCTTTAGCGCCCCGAGCTTCAGGTCGATCAGTTCCCACACCTCGTGCTGTCTGTATCGCTCGATCTGCGTCTGCGCCATGAGTGGAATGTATAGGTGGCCATGGACGCCGCGGAGTCGCAACGTGCCGATGCTGGGCAGACGTAGCCCTCGCCGCGCTGGGTGTCGTCGAAGGTGGAGTGCTCGGGCCAGGGGTCTCCCGCGCGTGAAGACCGCCGCGCCGATAGCCCCGCCAACATGGGAACGAACGTGATGCTCAGCGAGGGCGCGCACGTCATCACCAGCATCGACGCCCTCGTGCCCGTGCCGGCGACGGAGGCCGGCGGGTCGGCACGGAGGCCGGCGGGTCGGCACGGAGGCCGACCTTTCGACGGGCGCTTACGCGCCCGCGCCTATTCGCGTCCCTGCGGGCCGTTGGTTTGCCGTGGAGCCTTCGGCATCGTACGGGTGCTCGAGCTGCACGCAAGCGGCTGCGCCGCCGCTGCGACGGACGATCCCGGACGCGGTCGCTGCGCTCCCTCACATCGCCCGGAAACTCTCGCGCTGCGCGCCCTTCGGGTGGCGTTCCGCGCGATCCCCCTGCTCGGCACATTCGTGCCTCCACGGCAAAACAACGAGGAGGGGAAAGGGAACCGATGAACACCGTCTCGATCGTCACGATCACCACCGGTCTTTCCGTCCACGCGGACGAGCACATCACCAACATGCGCCGCCTCAGCGACCGCGCGGTGGATCTCGCAGACCACGCTCGCCACGGCTACCAGGTCGCAAGCACCGTCACCGTCCCCGGCGAAGAGGAAACGATCCTCATCGACATCCTGCAGAAAGTCGAGGCGGGAGCATGAGCGCCCGCGCGCACCTGGAAGGCCTCCAGCTCGGGCAGATTTCCGCCCGCCAGTACCGGCGCGCAGCCGCGGGGGAGGAGAAGCCGGCGACCGTCGTCGACGCCGCCCCCGCGGACCCCGCGCCCCTCACGGTCGGCGCGATTCTCGTGTCCCGATGGGGATACGACCAGACCAATGTCGATTACTACGAGGTCGTCAGCGCGACCCCCAAGACCGTCACCCTCCGCCCGATCCGCTCGCGCGTGACCGGGGATGCCGGATTCATGGCCGAGTACGTCGCGCCCGTCCCGGGGGAGTACACCGGCGAGGCATTCCGGCGGAAAGTCCACCACTACAGCGACCGCCCCGCCGTCGCGATCAACAGCTGCGCGAACGCCTACCCGTGGACCGGGAATGACGACCGCGCCACCCACTACGCCTAACCGAGAGGACCCGACCGTGAACACCACAGACGCCCTTGAAGCATTCGCCCAGACCTGGACCGGCGACCTCACCTACGACGTCGCGCCGTCGTTGTCCTGCCACGAGGTGGACACCCTCGCCACACTCCTGCGCGCCCTCGGGTACACCGCGGCCGCGGACGCGTGGATCACCGAGCACAGCCGCACCGACGACGAAGGCGACGCACACTACGTCACCCCCGCGGCCGTGCTGCGCGAACATCTCAGCGCCACGAGTGACCGCACCCCGTGGGTGGAGCTCCGCGAGGAAGAGCCCGACGCATTCGGCGCCGGTCACATCGTCCTCTACGCCGGGGACCGGCACCGGTTCGCGATCACCGAGCAATGCGACCGCCCCAGCGACGATCCCGACCGCGACGTGGTCGGCCGGGAATGGCAGACCGCCGAACGCGCGTCCGGCGAGGGATGGACGATCACCGCCACCGGCCACGCAGACACCGAACACGTTCGGGACCTACTGACCGCCACCGCTGGATGGATGCGCGCCGTTCGACCCTGACTCCATCACGGGGATGCCGCCCGGGGGCGGCATCCCCGACGAGGGGCGCCGCCCCCTCGACCCCCGCTGAGGGGCACGGCCCCTCAGGCTCCCGAAGCCTGGCGGCGAGTGTCAGCGGCTCTTGGTCGTGCCGCGCTTCACCAGCCATACGACCATGAGCACTATCCACGCGATGCCGAGTCCGACTGTCAGGAGAGCGAGGGTGACAAGGCCCGAGTAGGGTGCGGGCGCGATGTAGAAGGTTCCGAAGTCTCCGCTGGGCATGAAAGACCGCATGAGCGAGAACAGGACGAACGCGATGAGTGAGCCGATGCCGGTTATGAGCATCCAAGTGCGGAGTGCGCGGGACGTGTTCATTTCTCACTCCTTTACGCCGTCGACGGATTGGCGTCGCCAACACTAACGGTGGACGCGCTCACGTTGCCCCTATTCGAGGGGTGCTGCCCCTCGACCCCGCTGAGGAGCACGGCCCCTCAGACTCCCGAGGCTGGCCGCTGCGCGGCGATCGCACGGAGGCGATCGGTTCTTTCTTGCCCGGATGCTGGCTGCCGATCGTAGTTCCCGACGCGTTCTCCTCGCGCCGTTGTGGCTCCCTATCCTCGGTCGCTGCGCGCCCTCCGGTACCGCCGTCACGGCGCGCTCCGCACGCTCTGGTCACTCACGATTCTCTCGCCAGCACCGGCCAAAGAATGCGACGGAAGGACACGCGCGATGCTCACGATTACTCACTCCCACGAAGCCGGAACGCTCATCGAGGGGACCGCGAAGGGTGACGGGACGGCGGAGATTTTGAAGGGCACCGGGTGGAGGTGGGGGCGGAGTATCGGCACGTGGTTTGTGCCGATGAGTCGTGATCGGATGGCGAAGCTGCACGTTATCCGCCGCACCGTGGAGGCGCTGCGGGCGGCAGGTTTCGAGGTCGCAGAACCCGAGATCGACGACACCCCGCGCGCGGCGGCCGTGGTCGAGGGGGACCGAATCGTCCGCCAGGGCGAGCGGGTCGAAGCGCTCGAGGCGAAGGCCGAGCGGAAGACCGCGGATGCCACTGCGGCATGGGATCGGCATATGGCCGACGTTGGCCGGCTGCCCGAAGGGGGAGAGCCGATCAAGGTCGGGCACCACTCCGAGGGGCGCCACCGTGCAGCGCTCACACGCGCGGACCGGAGCGCCCGGCGTGGCATTGAGGCGCACAACGAAGCAGAGCGTGCGGCGGATCGTGCGGCGGCTGCGGCGTCGACGACGGCGAGCCGCTACAACCCGATCACGGTCGCGAACCGCATCGAGAAGTTCCGCACGGAGCTCCGCGGATACGAACGTCGAATCGTGGCCGATGTGTACGACTCCGAGCGCGGATACGTCCCGGCGACGGACGAGCAGAAGCAGCGCCGCGCTGAGCACTACGCGCCGTTCATCGAGCAGACCCGCGACCAGCTGACGTACTGGGAGAAGGTGCGCGCGGACCAGGTAGCCGCGGGTGAGGCGACCGACTACAGCCGCGAGACGATCAGCGCCGGCGACGCGGTGAAGATCCGCGGACAGTGGCGGCGCGTGGCGCGCGCGAATGCCAGGACCGTGAGTGTCGAGACGGGATACAGCTGGACCGACCGCGCACCCTACGCCGAGATCCAGGACTACAAAGCAGCCACCGTCTGAGCGTCGTGTGGGCGAGGGGAGAACCTCGCCCACACGACCGGGGGACGATCACCGGAGAGGAACAAGAGCATGAGCAGCGACGCACCGTTTATGGAGATGTGGCTCGCCGGCGCGGTCGAGATCACCGCACTCCGCGCGCAGCTTGAACAGCTCGAGCAGGCATGGCTACGCGCCGAGGCCGACGCGAACTATTGGTACGCGATCGCCAACAACCCAGAGCTAGAGGCACAGCGTGACCGGGAGCTACGCGATACGCGGTGTGTCGACGTTCGCCACGCACGCGCGCAACTGGAGCGCGCTGCCTAAGGCATCCCTTCCCACTCTCCCACCGTCCCCCACATTGGCGAGATCTTCGAGAGCGGGGGAGGGGTCAGGGGTGCGGCTCTGCCGCATCACGTGTGACGCGAAGCGCCCTTGACGCCTCGCCCGATCGAGAGACAATCCACGCCCAGGGGACGCGGGAGAACCCGTCAGAGCCCGTGCACATGCCGCACATACGAAACCGCACCGACGCGGACAACGTGACGGTGCGGCTTGTGTGCGGGCGGTCCCTTGGGGTCCCGCTGTCCACCTGTGGGCGGGTCCAGCCCGTAGGTAGCTGGAGCCGTCCACAGGTGGACAGGGGGTTACTCGTCGTGACCAGTCGAGTCGGTCGACGTCGGAGCCGACGCGCGCTGCGCACGCGATCGGCGCGGCTGCTTCGGTTCGGGCTGGAGCCCGAACGACTTAAGCTCTGCCATCGTCCAGCCGGCATCCGTGGCCGTCTTGAAGTGCGACGCGTAGGAGCGCTTCATCTCTTCGAGCTGAGCGCTCAGAGTCGCGATGCTCTCGCTCGCCTCGATCAGTCCACGAACCGCGCTCACGCGGTTCTCGACCTGCTGGCGCGCAAGCGCCTCAACTTCTTCCATGCTGATTTCGCGTGCCATACCGCGGATCATACCGTCATCCTCAGACGTCATCGTAACTGCACCCGCAGACGCCACAGGATGGGTAGCAAGCTATAGGTTAGGGAGTCCCTAAGCGGCTTGAACCCTGGACGGCTGCGCCGTCGTCGGGCACACTGGGAGTGTGGTTCCCGCGTCCGCGGGATCGTTGCACTGGGCAGGAGACGCGTGGCTGACGAGGCGAACGGATCAACCGCGAAGCGGGTTGATCGTCGCGCGTCGCGCGTAAAGGGCGGTCGCACAGCGACGCGCACCGTGAAGCTCAGTGACGCGGAGGAGGTTGTCCTCATCTCGCGCGCCCGGTCGGCCGGCATGAGTGACGCGGCGTTCCTTCGGGTGAGTGCGTTGCGGGGTGAGGCCGGGGGAGCGGAGCTGGTTGCCGCGCTTCGGTCGGTTGCGCGTGAGGTGTCGCTGGTGAATGTGCAGCTGCATCGTGTGGGCAACAACTTGAACCAGTTGGCGACGCGTGCGAACACCGGCGTCGACGTGCGCGAGTTGGAAGGCGCATTGCGCGGTGACCTCGCGCGAGTGCGCGAGTTGGCGGCGGAGCTTGACGGTGTGCTGGCTCAGTTGCGGGGCCGGCTGTGATGCCGAACGTGACCCGCGGCGGTTCGTCGGCGGGTCTGATGATGTACCTCTTTGGCAAGGGGGACGCGAACGAGCACACCGATCAGCACGTCATCGCCGGTGACGCCGGGACCGTCGCACGGTTCGGCGGTGAGCACCTTGACCGCGACGGCCGCTACGACCTCGCGAACCACCTGGACGCACCGATGCATCTGTGGGAGCGCGAGGTCGTCGTGCCCGATCGGCGCTGGGACCCCGAGAAGGAAGAGCACGTGCGCGTCGGGGACAAGCCCGCGCACGTGTGGCATTGCTCGCTGTCTTTACGCGCCGAGGAGGGGCAGCTGACAGATGAGCAGTGGTCGACCATTGCCAACGAGTTCGTCAGTGAAATGGGATTCAGCACCGACGACCCGAACGAGGCCGGATGCCGATGGGTCGCGGTGCGGCACGGGCTGTCCAAGCGCGGCAACGACCACATCCACATCGCCGTCAACCTCGTTCGCGAGGACGGAACGATCGCGAGCACACACAAGGACTTCGCGCGCGCCCAGAGCGTCGCCGGGCGGCTCGAGGAGCGCCACGGCCTCGCCGTCACGGCGGGCCGACAGCGGTCGAGTGAGGCGCTGGCGGGAGCGTCGAAAGCGGAGTCCGCGCGCGTGGACTCCGGGCAGCGTCGGCACGCCGACCGCGACGAGCTGCGCCGTCGACTTCGGAGCGCCGCGGCTCACGCATCGAATGAACGAGAGTTCATCGAAGGTGCGCGGGATCTCCGCGTGCTGGTGCGGCCGCGGTTCGCCAAGGGCGGTACGAGCGAGGTCGTCGGATACTCCGCGGCGCTAACGCCCGCGTTGGTCAACGGGAAGCGCGGCGAGCCCGTGTGGTTCAGCGGCGCCAAGCTCGACTCGAATCTGTCGCTTGGTCAGTTGCGCGCACGCTGGCCGGACAACGACCAGGCCGCGGCCGTCCCCGCATGGAAAGAGCGTGGGCGCGCGGCGCGCACAGGCGCGTGGGACACACCGCAACGCGCCTCCGCCCCGGCCGTGCCGCCGGCGATGGCGGCACGCCTGGCGGTGCTCGGAACATCCGGAGCGAAGGTCGGCCGGTACGCGGCGACCGAGCTGTCCGGGGCGTTTGCGTCGGCGTCGCTGTACTTCGAGAAGAACACCCACGGACCCCTCGCGAACGCGTCGAGCGTGTTCGCTAAGGCCGCGGCGATGCCCAAGTGGCGGGCCGACAAGCCCGACGCGAAACCCGGCGCCCGCTCCAGGATGGCGGCGGACTCGATCTACGCCGTGCGCCTCGCGATGCGCGCAGGCGGCCCGTCGTCGTCGACCGGCTGGCGTGCAGTGATGCGCCAGGCAGACCGGTCCTCGAAGCTCATGGCATCCCAGCTACAGCAGGCCGGCAACACCCGCATGGCGACGGAGATCCTGGGAAGCGTGAAGGCAGCGCTCAGCCAGTTCGAGAAGCTGTCCGGCGAGACCGTCGGTGAGCTCGAGCAGAACGCCGAGACGGAAACGCAGACGCCGCGCGCGCCGAGGCGGACCCCCGGGGTCGGCCTCGACAACGGAATCGAACGATAGAGATAGGAGAGAGCGAACATGGCCGAAGAAGAGATCATCGAGTCCGCCGACCAGGCGGTGCGAGTCGCTGTCTCGTCCGCGCAGCAGGTCGCGAGCCAGGTGGCCCGCGCGAAGCTCCACCGCGGCGAGAAGGAGATGGCCGAAGCCCAGACGGCGTTGGCCGCGCAGTCGGACCAGACGAAGCAGATCCGCGCGCTGGTGAGCACCGATGAGTTCTGGAGGAACGCCACCCCGGAGTCGGTCACGAACGCCGCGGTGTACGGCGCGCACCTCGCGCCCCACGACCGCGACGCCCTCGGTATCTACAGCACCGTCCGGGAGGGTGCACAGAAACGGTGGGGAGTCGACGTCGACGCGATCTACGGACAGCACGGCGGAGATCTCGACGCCGCCGCCCCGGTCATGCGCGCACGCCTCGCCGCGGCGATGCGCGACGGCATCGACGACACCCTCGCCGCTCGCCGTGAAGACGAGCTAGCGAACCAGGCTGGTCGCGAAGCCGGCATCGAGGAGAACCGTGCCGAGGAGGCGGAGCAAGACGCCGTCGAAGGCGACGCCGGCGACGAGAGCGCGCGCGAGCTGCACGAGCAGCGCGCCGAGGAGTTCTACGACGACCGAGAACGTCACACCGCGCGAGCCGACGCTTACCGCGGCGACGCCGCGGCCGCGGACGCCGAAGTCGCAACACTCACCCGCGGAGGCACGCAAGCGCGCGTCCGCGCCGAACGCACCTTCCCCGACAACGTCGGTGCCGCAATCAACCGGCCAGCGTCGACCACCACGGCCACGCGCCCGGCTCGCGCGAGCCGATCCCGCACACGCACGTCTGAACTCAGCCGGTGACGGCACATCAGGCACACTTACTTTCCAGAGAGCTGACCAATGAGATGTGCCTGGAGCAAAAGTGATGGGGCTTGATGACCGTGCCCACCGTTGGGTGAGTGACTACCTGCCAGCTGCACTTCCGGGCGTCGCGACGTCGATCTACCGACGGGGAGACGGCACAGTAGCGGTTCAAGTAGCCGCTAAGTCGCTGTTCTCTTTCGACGTGGCGCATCGGAAGAAGATGTGGTGGGTGCTCCCGAGCGAGCGAGCCCCCTTTGGCCGCTTCATCGAGCCGCAGACGCTGCACCGCAATCCTGGCCGTGTGCCGCTCCACGTCGCACAGATCCTCTTCTGGAACGGATGGTCACTGTTGGATTCTGACGTGGAGCCCGCGGACGAGCTTCACCATCTCTCTGACGTCGAGGGGACGGCCTTTCAACGCTACGAAGGTGATCTCTTGGCGCGGGCGGCCTACATGTTCGCCGCGCGACAAGCGGCAGGGCAAGTCGTCCCGAGCCCTCGACCAGATGAGATCTTCCTTGCGAAGCAGATGCTCGCGCAGTTCGACGAGCAGCTAGGTGAGTTCGGGCTCACGATGGAAAGTTGGGCTCACTCGGACCTCGGGAACATGTGGGGATGATGGCGGTGGAGTTCCGCAGTGCGGCCTTAGAGTCCGATGGGGCTTGGGGCGAGGATCGCGCTGACGGTCGGCTGCGTCTCTTTTCCACCCGAACGAATCACGGTCGCGGGTGAGACCTCTGATTTGAGCAGCTCGGGTTGGCTCAGTGGGGTCAGAGCTTCGATCACATCGAGAACCGGATAGGCGCGCCGATCTGCGAGGTAGCGTGCGACTTGCCGTGCAGCAGGACGAGGAAGGTCTACCTCCTTGGGCAACTTCGCGTCGGCGGCGATAAAAGCGGCGACTACTTCCCAAGCCATGTAGAACACCTCCACGAAGGCCCCGTCATACGGAACAGGGCAGACAATCAAGTTGCTACCGACGTCCCGCCGGACGGCGTCGGACTTGCCTTGAGCCGCTGGCACCAGGCCGACGCGGAGGCCCCTCGCACCCTTGAGTGCTGACGGGTTGATCTTGACCGTTGTGCCCACCCAGCGTTCCTCGTCGGAGTTGCCGAGGAAGAGGTCTGCTTTCCAGAGCCCGTCAATGCTCTGTGGGAGACGCGATCCGACGCCTCGCGTTCTGAACGCCGCTGCGGCTGAAGCGAGGTGGCGCTTCAACAGCGGGGGTTGCCCAACTCGCCCCGAGAGTAAACGAGACTCGGGCGTGAGGAGATCGACAGCGGTCTCGATCAGCTGCTGGCTACCCGCCTTCTCAACCCCGAACAGGATTGAGGAGGGATCTGAGCCGGGCACCTTGCACAGCTTCAGTGCGTCCGCGACGCGCTCTGAGACGGATGGTTCTCCACGTCTTACGGCGTCGTGAACCGCGTACTCGAAACAGATGCCTGTGTCGCCGTCTCCAGCTCTATGGTTTCGCGCGAGCATGTACAGCGGGATGTCGGCGTAGCCACCGAGCTGATCCGCGACCTCTCGCTTGAGCGAGTAAAGAACGCCGCTCAAGATTGGGCCCACTACCGCTGTTATCGCGGATACCTCGTCAGCGACAGGGTTCAGCTGGTGCTCTTCGCGGATCTCCATATGCGAAACCTAATGGCACTGCTAGGCCGTGTTGATCAAGTCTGATTTGATCCAGATGAGCGTGGCGGCGAGGCTGACGGCGGCTCGGTAGCTGCGGAGGAGTTTGTCGGAGCGCATCGCGAATGAACTGAACTACCACGGCAGTCGCGGGTCGAGCTCCCGCGCGAAGAACGAGGACGCCGCCAACAAGATCTCGTTCGCCCGCTTCAACTCGCGCACTTCAGCCTCGAGAGCCTTGATCCGCTGAGCCTCGTTCGTCGTGGTCCCGGGACGTTCGCCCGCGTCGATCTGAGCCTGCTTGCACCAACCCCGCAGCGTGTCGGGATTGACCCCGACACGCTGCCCGATCCGGATCACTGCCTGGTTCAACGACAGCTCCGGATCCTCCTTCCGGGCCTCGGCAACAAGCCGCATCGCACGCTCACGAAGCTCCGGCGGATACTTCCTCGGCGCTGGCATAGTCATCATCCTCTCGGGGAATCAGACCCTCCACGAGACCCGGGGCGATTCAGAGCGAAACCTCTTGATCAACACGGCCTAGGCGCCTTCATCGTCCAATCCGAGCTCACCGCTCTCCTTCCCTCACACCCTCCCGACCTGACGGCGCACCAATCGGACTCGAACTGCCCTCGTCCGCGCCGGTATCGTGGAGACCGTGGCTCACGTCGACGACCTCATCGCGCGAATCCGGGATGCCAGTCTGAGGGCGCAGATCGCCGGAGAGGTGGCGAAGCTCGTGGAGCAAGGACTTCCTCTTCGCCTTCCAGCGCCACCTGCTATCGTGCTCGCCGCGGCGGAGGGCGTCGTGACGAGCGACGCCCGCCTTGCCGAAGTCATGGCGGGCTTCACCGAGTTCGGCCTGGCCGACCATCGCATGCACCGCGGCGGTTTCAGGCGGGAAGCCGGCACAGACCGATGAGGGCGGCGCTCGCGGACGGCGTGGCGGCCGAGACCGTCGTGTTAGGCGTGAGCGACGTCGTCACGATCGGAGCCATGACTGCGATCCGCGCCGCCAGCCGCGCGGTGGACGCCGACATCGCCGCCACGGGCTCCGAAGACATCCCGACGAGCCGTGACGTCTCGCCGCCCTTGACCGTGTGCGTGCCGCTGCAGGAAGTCGGCTACCAGACGCTCCAGGCCTTGGTCGACCCCGCGTCGGAGCAGGATCCCGACGCCCTACGCATCAATGTCCGCCTGCGCGACAACACGACACGTCAGGAGCCCGCCGCATGAGACGGATCGTCCTCGCTTTGGACAGTCTGAAGGGGTCGATCGCGGCCGCCGACGCCGTAGCCGAGATTGCGTCGGGGTGGCGGAGCGTCGACCCCCTCGTCGGGACCGACCTGCGACCCATGGCCGACGGCGGGGAGGGCACGCTCGCGGCATTCGCCGAGGCGGTCGCGGGAGCCACGCGCGTTCCGGTCGCGGCCACGGGCCCGCACGGACGCTCGGTCGACGCGTCTTGGTTGCGCCTGCCCGACGGCACCGGTGTCGTCGAGCTCGCCTCGACGAGCGGTATCGAGCTCCTGGGCGATGACCGCCGGCCGTGGGATGCCGGGACGATCGGTTTCGGGCAGGCTATCGCTGCGGCCCTCGACGCCGACGTCCAGCGACTCGTGCTCGGCATCGGCTCGAGCGCGTCGACGGACGGCGGTGCCGGGATGCTCTCGGCCATCGGCGCGCGCATCCTCAATGGGAGCGGAGAGCCGATCGGTCCCGGCGCACGAGGTCTTCGCGACGCCGCGTCGGTCGATCTCTCCGGCATCCGTCCACTGCCGTCCGGCGGCGTTGTGGTGCTCAGCGATGTCACGAGCCCGCTCATCGGACCCCACGGCGCGGCCGCCGTCTTCGGCCCGCAGAAGGGCCTCGACGCCGCGGGCGTCGAGGCAGCCAATGCTGCCCTCGCTCGCTTCGCGGATCTCGTCATCGCGGCGCGGAGCAGGGTGCCGGTCTCGGCGGGCGCGAGGCGAGCGAACACGGTGCCACTCGGCCTGCGCACCGAGATTCCCGGGGCGGGGGCCGCCGGCGGCACGGGCTTCGCGCTCCTCGCCTGGGGTGCCGCGCTCCGGCCGGGAGCGGCCGAGGTCGCCGACCTCGTCGGGCTGCGCGCCGCGATCGCCAGGGCAGACCTCGTCGTCACGGGAGAGGGATCATTTGACGGGCAGTCCGCGGCGGGGAAGGTGCCGACGCTCGTCGCCGGCCTCGCCGACGCGGCTGGCGTTCCCGTCGCGCTCGTAGCGGGGCGAATCGCCCGCGACGCGGACACGTCGGCGTTCGCGGCGTCCGTCTCGCTCACACAGCTTGCGGGTTCGGCAGCGTCGAGCCTCGCCGAACCCGCGCGCTGGCTGCGCGTCGCCGGCGCCGCGCTCGCGCGCAACCTCTGATGCCGCCCCCGCGGTTCGGCGCGTTCAGTATCGCCGGGAGTGGGATCTGGGATCTGGGATCTCGAGCCACGCCGCGGTGAGACCTGATTATGGGACGTGGAGCGCAGTCGAGACCGGCGATACCGGTGTTCACCGGACGTTCCGTTCGGCGTCCGGCGGACTTGTGATTCGTCGTCACCTCGCGGCAGCGTAAGTCTCCCGGACCCACGCGCATCCCGAATGGTCACCTCGCGCGCAAGTGTCTTTCGCCGGTCTCGGCCTCGGGTCGGTCCTCACCCTCGCAAGCTGCATTGTGAGCTACCGCCGGCGCGGGCACCGCGGCCGGCGCGACCGATCGGCTCAGCTTTCCGTCGCCGTCCGGCACCCACGGCCCCGGATGCTCGGCCAGGTCGAAGCGTCGCCGACGAGATCGCCGCGACCCACGGTCGCGAGGACCGCCGTCGAAAACCCGGGTCTGCCGCCACCCAAGCGACAGTTCGCCCGGCCCTGGCGGTGTCGTGGTCGCTCGCCACCGTGATGTCTAGAGAACGCTCGGCGTGCGCGATCTTCGCGTTCGCGCCGCCGACTCCGCCTACACCTGTCGTAAGCCCGCCAGCGCAGCCTCCCTGGTGAAGGCCTAAGCCTCGATCCACCGACGGCCCTTGGTTCGACGGGGTGGGGCGTGGTCGGGGGTGTTGACTGGTAGCGGGCAGGCGGCTGTGCCGGGCGTTGCATCCCGGTCGTCCACTTTGTCCTCGGTCGTGCCGCGGTGGCGGCGATGGTCAGCTGGATGCTGCCGGTGGCGGGTGAGTGGCGGTGAACAGCCGGGTGAACGCTGTTTCCCATGGCCATGCCGTGGGCAGGTGCAACGTGATGCGGCGTGCCGAGCGTGCCAGCCGGGCCGGGACGTGGATGAGGGTGCGGCGGATCGTCGCGGTCGTCGCTTTCGCGAGCCGTCCTGCCTGGTCGGCGAGGACGCCGACGGCGCGGGTGATGTTGAACGCGATGACGGCGAGCACGAGCCAGGCGCTGTTCGCGGTGAACACTCCGGAGGGCAGGTGCGCGAGCGGCCCGTTCTTCAGGTCGGCGTGGACCTGCTCGATGATCGCTTGACCGCGATGGGTCTTGTCCGCGACCACCGTGTCCATCACCTCGGCGGGCGTGGTGGTGAAGAACGCGTGATGCCGCCAGGTGTCGAACAGTGTCGGCTGCTCCACCTGTCGCGGGTTCAGGTCGGGGATGCGCCGCACGACCAGCCGCCCAGCGATGCGCTCACTCTTCTTCCTGGATCGGAACGCGGTGAACGGCACCTCGGCGACCTCGGCTTTCGAGATCCATTGGCCGGTGGCCTGGTCGCGGATCGCGTCGGTGTATTCGATCTTCGTCCACGCGTCGTCGTCGATCGTGGCGATGGCGGCTTTGATGGCCGGGTCCATCCGGACGGTGACCGACACGTCGGCGCCGGCTGTGATCGCGGTGCCGATGGTGGCGTGCCCGTAGAACGCGGAGTCCGCCCGCAGCAGCGGCCGGGTCTGGTCGATGCTGCCGGTGCGGCGGAGGGTCGCCAGCGCATCGCCGACGATCCGGGCCGCGCCTTTCGGGGAGCCGGTCTTGCCCTTCCGTAACCGCTGACTCAGGATCACTGGTGCCGACTGCGACGTGGACGCTGTCGCGAGGATCGCGTTCAGCCCGCGCACGCCGGAGTATCCGAACCCGGCGCCCTGCTTCTGGTAGCCGTGGACCTCGATGATGGTGTCGTCCAGATCGACCATCACCCGTTCACCGTCCCGCGGCTGCAACAGCGGCGCCCGGGCGGTGAGGCTCTGCAGGACGTGGGAGGCGACCGCATCGAGCTGTCGAACGTGCCCGAAGGTGAACTCCCGCAAGAACGAGCCCAACGTGGAAGGCGCGTACGTCCGGTCGAACGTGCCCGAAGGTGAACTCCCGCAAGAACGAGCCCAACGTGGAAGGCGCGTACGTCCGGTCGAACAGTCCGTTCATGCCGCCGTGGCGGATCAGGTTCATGTAGTCGATCGAATCAGCCCCGGCGAGCATTCCCGCCACCAGGGACATCACCTTCGCGCCGGCGTTGGCGCCCTTGTCCGTCGGCACGCTCAACCGTCCCTGCGCGAGCTCGGCAAGACCCGCGGACCGCGCCAGTCGCAGCACCGGCATCAGGCCCGCGGCCGACACGAGATTCGGATCATCGAACACTGCCGACACCGCGGCCGGGGCGTGCTTGAATTGCATCTACGAGATGCCTCTCCGATCGGCTGAACAAGTGACTTCGACAATCACTATTCTCCCTGATCAGAGGGGCATTCTCAGTTCACCGCGCGGCCGAACACACCATCCGAATCGGTGGATCGAGGCTAAGGGGCACCATACCGTCGGCTCCTCGGGGCGTTAGCTACAGCGTGAGTGCCCCGGTTGCATTGATCTTTTGGATCACTTATGGTGATCGATATGATCAATCGGATGACGGCGTGAACGGGTCGGTCTCGCCGGCGTCGCGTAGACGTCGGGTCGTCGACCTCCTCTCGACCCGAGAGGGGCCGGTGAGCGCTGACGATCTCCGTTCGGAGTTAGGGGTGTCCCTGGTGACTGTCCGGCGGGACCTCGAGGCCCTCGAACAGGCCGGTCTCGTCATCCGCACGCACGGTGGCGCGCTGATCAATTCACTGAGGCCAGAACGCTCCATCCTCGAGCGCCAGGACACCAACGCGCTCGCGAAGGCTGAGATCGCCGTCGCCGCCGCGCGCCTGGTGCCACCCGGCGCGACGGTATTGCTCGACGCGGGGACGACCACCAGCCGGCTCGCTGCGGAGCTCGCGGGGATCACCGGACTGACCATCGTCACCACCGGTGTGAACGTGCTCGCCGTGCTCGCTGAGTCGGACACCGACGCTACGGTCATCAGCGCCGGCGGCACCCTCCGGAAGGTCAATCAAGCGCTCCTTGGTCCGTTCGCCGAAAACGTCGTCCGGTCTATCTACGCCGACATCGCCTTCATCGGATCGGACTGCGTCGACAGCTCGCGCGGCTTGTCCTCACGGACATCCGAGCAGAACGCCATGAAGTCGCTCATGATCCTTCAGGCGCGGCGGCCGATCATCGTCGCGGATTCGTCCAAGCTCGGCGCGAACTGGTCGACGCACTGGTTCATGCCGCCGCCTGGAGTGGAGCTGCTCACCGACAGCGGCGCCACCGAGGAGATGATCACCCCGCTCGTCGAGTCTGGCGCGTGGAACATCCTTCTCGCGGAGGCCGACGCATCGTCGGGCCGCGCAGCAATCAGCCGATCAACCAGCGAAGGAATCGCATGACCACCACAACCATGAAGCGCGCCGTGCTGAACGCACCGCGCGACCTGCGGATCGAAACGGTCCCGGTGCCGGCGCTCGAGCCGGGCGACGTGCTGCTGCGTGTCCAGGCAGCACTCATCTGCGGCACCGACCTCAGAATCGTCGATGGCACCAAGACCAAGAATGTCGTCTACCCCTCGGTACTCGGTCACGAGTTCGCGGGCGAGATCGTCGCCTGCGAGGGCCGGCTCCCCGACGGGCTGGAGCTGGGGGACCGGGTCGCCGTCTACCCGCTCGTCCAATGCGGCCACTGCGCGAGTTGCGTCCGGGGACTCGGCAACATTTGCCGCAACCGCCAGGCCTTCGGATACCAAATCGACGGTGCATTCGCCGAGTACGTGCGAGTGCCGGCGGTGGCCGTGCAGGCTGGAAACCTGGTCCCGGTCGGCGACACACCTGCGGACATCGCCGCCGTGATCGAACCCCTGGCGTGCGCCTACAACGGTCAACGGCTCATCAACGCCGCATCCGCTCGCTCGATGCTCGTCGTGGGTGCCGGTCCGCTCGGACAGTTGCACGTGCGGCTCGCTCGGGCGCTCGGTGTAGCGACCGTCGTCGCGGTCGATCCCGCTCCCCATCGGCGTGAGATCGCCGTCGTGTCCGGAGCGTCCAGCGCCCTGGACCCGTCCGAGGTGACTGCGGAGGTCGTCGCCGAGCTTACCGACGGAGTCGGGTTCGACACCATGGTCGTCGCCGTTGGGCGAGCCGATGCCATGGAACCGTACCTACAGATGCTCGCCCCAGGCGGACGGGTGAATATCTTCGCCGGGTTCCCGACCGGCACCGATCAGGTGACTATCCCGGCGAACTCGGTGCACTACAACGAGACGCTCATCGTGGGCAGCTCCTCGTGCCAGCTGAGCGACTTCCAGAAGGTCGCCGAAATGATCCGCACCGGAACGATCCCCGGCGAAGGACTCGTCACCGCGCACCTTCCCATCGACCAGCTCGAGCAGGGACTCGAGCGCGCCAGACAAGGCGTCGACCTGCGCATCAGCATCGACGCGACCACCGCACCCGCGACGGGCGCCACCGAAGGAGAGACCACATGACCACCGACAGCTACATCCCTCAGCTTGGAGCCGGGAGCGCCCTCGGCCGCTCGATCCGCCTCCGCCGCCTCTTCGGCGAGGACGGCAAGGCGGTTGTCGTCGCGCTTGACCAAGCCGTGCCGCGCGGAGTGGCCCCCCGGCTCGCGGCTATCCGGGACACCTGGGCCCAGATCGACGCGGGAGAGCCGGACGCAGTGACTGTCTCGAAGGGCATCGCCGCCACCCTCTTCGGCGGAAGAGGACGCCCCCGCCCGTGGATTCTCAAGGCGAGTACGTTCTCGGTGGAATTCCACCTCACCTACGACGCGACAGTGGCGTCAGTGGACGAGGCCGTCCGCCTCGGAGCCGACGCGGTCGCTGTCGGCATCAGCGCCGGCTCTTCGGTGCAGGCGCAGATGCTCGAGATGCTCTCCCGGGTCACCGAGCGGGCCGCGGAACTGGGACTGCCCACGGTCTGCCATGCCTACCCCAGCGGTGAGCTATGGGGCGACCGTAAGGGCTCGGTGGAGTCCGTCCTCTACGCAGCGCGCGCGGCCGCGGAGTGCGGTGTCGACATCATCAAGACCTGGTACACCGGTTCCGCCGAGAGCTTCCGCGAGGTCGTGGACGGCACGCCCGGCCTCGTCATGGTGGCCGGCGGGGCGAAGCTCGACACCGACCTCGAGGTGCTGCAGTTCGCGGAGTCGGTCGTCGACGCTGGAGCCGCGGGCCTCACTATCGGCCGCAACGTCTGGGGCGCGGCCGACCCGGCAGGCATGGTGAAGGCACTCCGTGCGATCGTGCACGAGGGTATCTCGGCATCCGAAGCTGCTCGCTCGCACCTGATCGCCACGACGGCCTGACGTGAGCGGCGAGCTGTACGTCGGTGTGGACGTAGGCACGACCGCCACGAAGGCGATTCTGGTGGACGTCGATGGGCAGGTCGTCGAGCGCGGCCGAGCCGCTCACGACGCCTCCCTCTCTGCGGGGCGAGTCGATCCGGCATGCTGGTGGGCGAGCGTCGTGGACGCGGTCGTGCAGCTCGGCGGCGCCCGCGCCCGCGCGGTGACTGTCGGGATCTCGGTGCATGCGCCGGTCCTCGTCCCTATGGGTGAGGATGGGCGACCGCTCTCGGATGGGTACCGGTTCGATGCCCCAGGCCTGCCCGGGCTTGTCTCAGCCGCCGCGACGGCGATCGGTTCCGATGCACTCGCGCGCATTGGCAACCCGTACACGCCGGCTACGGCGATCGTCGTCGCGTCCCGCCTCTTCGAACGGGAACACGGTGATCGCGTGGGAGCGTTGCGCTGGTTCGGCTCCGTCGGATCGGTGATCGGTCACCGCATGACCGGCGAGGTCGCGATCGATCCGAGCCAGGCTTCGTATTACGGCTGCTTCGACGTGGTCGGCGGAGCGCAGTGGCTGGTTCCGGCGGCGGCGGCGCTTGACGTTCCCCTCGAGCGGCTTCCGCCGGTCCGTCCGTCCGGATCGGTGCTCGGCCCGCTCCTCCCGGAGGCGGCTGAGATCCTCGGCCTCACTCCCGGGATCCGTGTCTGCGTGCCGGGCGGCGACACCCCGAGCGCGGCCGTCGCGATCGGGCTCGGTGCGGATGCCGCGACCCTGCTGACTCTCGGCACGACGCACGTGGTCACCCGACTGCGCACCGCGCCGGACACCCGGAACCGCCGTCTGCTGCAGCGAGCACACCTCGTAGACGGAGCGTGGCTGGCACATGGGGCGACGAACGGCGGGCTGGCGCTCTCCGTCGGCGTGCGGGAGATGGGTGGACAGGCCGAGGGCGCGGTGGCCGATGTGATCGCCGCCGCCGCCGCGCTTCCTCCGGCGGAGATCGCGATGGCGCCGTACTGGCTTCCGCACGTTATCCCGGAGCGGGGCCCGTTGTGGATGTCTGAGCCGGCCACCGGCCTCGTCGGTGTGAGAGACGGCGCCACGGTCGAAACCCGGATGGCCGCATGGGCCGTCATTGAGGGGGTGCTCTTCGCCGACCGGCTCGTGCTGGGTCAAGTGGAAGGCCACTACACCGGGCCGATCCGGGTCTCCGCCGACTTGTCCGGGGGCGCCGATCTCGTCCAGCTGGCTGCCGACGCTTTCGGGCGGGAGCTTCGCGTAGTATGCGAGTCGCACCTGTCGGCCCTCGGCGCCGCGCGGCACGCGGCGGCCGCGGAGGGGATCCACATACCCGCCGACTCAGCTGAGTTGGTCGTCGCTCCGCGCGACGAACGCCGGAATCTCGTGGAGACCCGGTGGGAGACCTGGCGCACGCACCGTGCCGCGCGCCTAGGCCGTGTTGATCAAGAGGTTTCGCTCCTCGGTGGGTGAGTCTTGAGCGGTGACGCGACAGGAGATCTCTGACGAGGTGTGGGCCGTGATGGAGCCGTTGATGCCGACGGTGTCCGGG
>NZ_JAHWXH010000004.1:0-254510 GCF_031625015.1 Microbacterium aurantiacum | reverse complement strand
ACGGCGAGCTCGATATGCGCACCCCGCTCGAGGTTGAGCAGGCGTACTACGCTGACCTCGAATCAGCCCAGCCGGCCCCTGCCAGACAAGGCTCCCGATAGGAACGAAAGTCAGGCCGATTCAGCCCTTGATCGTCCTCGCTCCGTTCGCTCTCAGGACCGAGTCCAGTTTCGGAATGAGGGTCGGCGTCCTCATCCTCGCGCTCGGCCTCGCCTGGGCGACCAAACTCCTTGTGGAGGACCGCGGACAGCGGTGGCGACGCTGGGCTGATTCGACTCGGCGCGCCATGGGATACATGGTGGTCGGGGTGGCGGTGGTGGTGGCATTGGCGCTGAGCCTCGCCGGCGGCTACGCAATCCGTTCTCTGAACGATGCGCCGCCCGAGGTGGTATCCACGGCTCCCTGCGTCGGTCCTCGGGCGCTCGAAGCGGGGGGGACCTGCGCCGACCCCTTCGGGCCGGCGCCAGATACCGTGATGACGACGCGGAATGAGTACTTCTACGCGCCGCCGGAATGCGACGAGGTCGTCGACGCGCTACCGGGAGTCGACGCAGGAACGTCGCAGGTATGCGACTTCAGGAGTGGCGCGCAGGGACTGGAGGTCTGGCTCGTCGGCGACTCCCATGCGCAGCAGTGGCAGGGTGCCGTGTTCGACCTCGCACGAGTCAACGGCTGGCGGGTGACCACCAGCTACCTCGGCGGGTGCCCCGCCGCCGATGTGGCGTTCCGCGGATTCCGCGTGCCTTGGAGTGAGAGCGATGTTTCCACCTGTCGTTCATGGTCGCGTGGGATCAGCGACGCGATCATCGCCGAAGCGCCGGACCTGGTCTTCACTTCGATGGCTGCGCGGCTGCACGTGATCGACGACGACGGCTCCGGGCGGTCCTCGATCGACCAGTATGCCGAGGGGCTTCGCAAGGACTGGGTGCGCTGGACGGCGGTCGATTCGACGGTTGTCGTTCTCGGGGACCCGCCGTTCAACCAGGAGGTCCGCAACCCAGACTGCGTCGCCGTCAACCGAGGTGCTCCGATCGAGTGCGCTCGTCCTCGAGAGCAGGCTCAGCCGGAGGACCCACTCCTCGCGGCCGCGGATCCGGCAGCAGTGCCCGGGGTGGTGCCGATCGACATGACGGACCGCTTCTGCGATGCGGAGTCGTGCTACGCGGTGGTCGGCGGAGTTCCGGTCTACTATGACGCCGACCACTTGAACCTCGAGTACGCCCGGATGCTCGGGCCGACGATCTGGTCGGCATTGCAGTCAGCGCCCGGGTCGCCGCTCGCGCCCTGACAGCTTGCGCGAAGGACCCCGTCGAGCGTGTCGCGGAGGGCCGGGTACCCTGGAAGGCGCCCATCCCCCCGTAGTCTCGGCCCCCGTCGAGCTTTTTGCATGAAAGCCACGACCATCATGGATCTTCTCATCGTCGGCTCCGGCTTCTTCGGCCTCACCATCGCCGAGCGCGCCGCGACCGCAGGCCGTAAGGTGACCGTCATCGATCGACGTCATCACATCGGTGGCAACGCGTACAGCGAGAACGAACCCGAGACCGGGATCGAGGTGCACCGATACGGCGCGCACCTCTTCCACACGTCGAACGCGACAGTCTGGGAGTACGTCAACCGATTCACCGCCTTCACCAGCTACGTGCATCGCGTCTACACCAACCACCGGGGCGTGATTTATCCGCTGCCGATCAACCTCGGCACGATCAACCAGTTCTTCCAGTCTGCCCACGGCCCCGATGCCGCCCGCCAGTTGGTGCACGAGCTCGCGGGGGAGTACGACCCGAAGAACGCACAGAATCTCGAAGAACGGGCGATCGGCCTCATCGGACGGCCCCTTTACGAGGCGTTCATCCGCGACTACACCGCGAAGCAGTGGCAGACCGACCCGAAGGACCTGCCGGCAGAGATCATCAGCCGTCTTCCCGTTCGATACACGTACGACAACCGGTACTTCAATGACACATGGGAAGGGCTCCCTGTCGACGGCTACACCGCATGGCTCGAACGTATGGCTGATCACCCGAATATCGAGGTGAAGTTGTCGACGGATTTCTTCGACGAAGCCCAGCCTCTGAACAAGCGGGCCACGGTCGGTCAGGTTCCGATCGTGTATACCGGGCCGATCGACCGCTACTTCGATCACGCGGCGGGTGAACTTTCCTGGCGCACCCTCGACTTCGAGGAAGAGGTTCTCCCGATCGGGGACTTCCAGGGGACCTCGGTGATGAACTACGCCGACGCAGACGTGCCGTACACGCGGATCCACGAGTTCAAGCACTTCCATCCGGAGCGCTCGGACAGCTACCCGTCGGACAAGACGGTCGTGATGCGCGAGTACTCTCGCTTCGCCACGCGGGACGACGAGCCCTACTACCCCGTCAACACCGCCCAGGATCGAGCCGGCCTCCTCGCGTATCGAGACCTCGCCGAGGGGGAGAGGGACGTACACTTCGGCGGACGCCTCGGAACCTACCAGTACCTGGATATGCACATGGCCATCGGAGCAGCGCTGTCGATGTGGAACAACCGTCTCGCGTGACGCCATGACGGTCCTCGAGCGCGAGCAGCGATCCCGCGGACAGGGGCGCGTGAGCAGCACGCCCTACCGGGCTGATATCGACGGTCTTCGTGCCCTCGCGATCGCGCTCGTGGTGGTCTACCACGTATGGTTCGGGCGCGTTTCAGGTGGCGTCGACGTCTTCCTGATGATTTCGGCGTTCTTCATGACTGCCTCCTTCGCGCGGCGGGCTGAGTCCGGAACGCCAGAGCCGGTGTTCGGGTACTGGGCGCGTCGGTTCGCGCGCCTTCTCCCCGCCGCCGTTGTCACGATGATCGGCATTCTCGTCACGGTATCGATCGCGTTTCCCACATCCTCATGGCCCGAGATCTGGAGCCAGACCTGGGCCTCGCTTTTCTATTGCCAGAACTGGGAGCTGGTCGCGTCAGCTGCGGACTACTACGACCGGGACACGCTGAGCCCGCTGCAGCACTTCTGGTCGCTGTCCATCCAAGGACAGGTGTTCCTCCTCTGGCCCCTTCTCATGATCGCGGCCGTCGCGATGGGACGAGTATCCTCAGCAAGCGTGCGGCGGTCGATGACGGTGCTGTTCACCATCATCTTCTGCGCATCGCTCGCGTACTCGATCATCTTCACGGCGACCGACCAGCAGGCGGCCTACTTCAACACCTTCGCTCGGCTCTGGGAGTTCGCCTTGGGGTCTCTGCTCGCCTTGGGCGTCGCGCGGGTCCGACTCCGGCGTTGGGTGGCGATCATCCTCGGATGGGCCGGGATCGTCGGTCTCGTCTCTTGCGGAGCGGTATTGGACGTGCAAGGCGGCTTCCCCGGCTACCTCGCCCTGTGGCCCACGCTCAGCGCAGCCGCAGTGATCATCGCCGGCACGTCCGGTGCTCCGGGCGGCCCGACACGCTTGTTGTCTTCATGGCCGCTCAGACGCTTGAGTGCGATCGCGTATGCGCTCTACCTCGTTCACTGGCCCATCCTCGTGACATGGATTCTCTTGTCCGGCACGAGCTCCGTGAGCCTGTCGGATGGCGCCATCATCGTCGGCCTTTCCATCGTGATCGCCTTCATAGTGACGTATGGGGTGGAGAGTCCGGTGCGCCGCCTCACCCGAGCGAGTCTCCGCCGCGCGATCGCCGTGGTGGTGGCGAGTGTGCTGGTCGTCGCTGTCCCGCTGGTGAGTTGGGAGACGGCCGAGGCGCAACGCGTAGCGTCGCTTCCCATCGGGGACCACCCGGGGGCTCGGGTCCTGATGCCCGGAGGATCCGAACTCGACGTCGAGGCGGATGAGATCATTCCGATCGGTTCCGCCCTCGAATCCGAATGGGTCACGCTTGAGGGCGAATGCACTGATGACCGCCGTCCGACGGTATCCCTCCTCGCGGAGACTTGTCGGGAACGTACGGCTGAGTGGCGTTCGAACGCAACGGTGTTCGTGATCGGAGATTCGCATGCTCAGCAATGGGCGGGTGCCCTCACCCCCATCGCGGAGCAAGAGGACTGGACGGTTGTCGCGCTTCTGAAGGGGGGCTGTTCGTTCGCCCCGGAGGAACCTGTTCTGGGAAGCGCCGAGGAATGCGAGCAGTGGCGGGAAGCGGCGCTCGAGTTCGCGCTTTCCCAGCAACCCGATCTGGTGTTCGTGATGGGTACGAAGACGGCGGCGGAAAGCGACGACGAACGCGTGCTTCGCGGTCTGAACGAGTACATCGACCCCCTGGTGGACAACGGGGCGGGCGTCGTTCTCCTCCGTGACAATCCGCGTTTCAGCGAGGACATGTTCGCGTGCATCGAGCTGCGGGGAAGCGAAGCGCCGGAATGCCGTCGCAACGCCGGCGATGTCCTTGCGGCGAGCAACCCGGCGGCGAGGGAGGAGCGGAATGGTGTCGCCGTCACGGATCTCACGCCGTTCCTCTGCCCCGACGGCCTATGCCTTCCGGTGATCGGCGGGGTCGCGGTCTACATCGATCACGGCCACATCGGCCAGACGTACGCAGAATCGATGGCTCCCGCATTGCGCGAACAGATCGAGGGATTCCTGAGCCGCCGGGGACTGTGACGCGCGAGCGGCGTCCTAGACTCTGACGGTGAGTTCTGCACCCGTCGGCGAACCGGGGTCGCCCCGACGCTACCTCCACTCGCTGTGGTTGCTCTCCGCCAGAGATCTGAGGGTGCGGTACTCCACGAGTGCTCTGGGCTACCTCTGGTCTGTCCTAGACCCTTTGGTCATGAGCCTCATCTACTGGTTCATCTTCACCCAGGTCTTCCAGCGGAGCGTCGGGCATGAACCGTACATCGTCTTCCTGATCACCGCGCTCCTGCCGTGGGTGTGGTTCAACGCAGCAGTCTCGGACTTCACGCGTGCGTTCAACAAGGACGCGCGGTTGGTCAGATCGACCTCGATTCCCCGATCGATCTGGGTCAATCGCGTCGTGCTGAGCAAGGGGACGGAGTTCCTCCTGTCGCTTCCGGTCTTGGTCGGCTTCGTCGTCGTCGCGGCCTTGACCAGTGAAACGCCGGTGGAGATGAACTGGGGTCTGCTGCTCTTCCCCGTCGCCATCTTGTTGCAGGCGATGCTTCTCGTGGGTATCGGCTTGATCATCGCTCCGCTCTGCGTCTTGTACTCCGATTTGGAGCGCACGACGAAGCTCGTTCTACGGGTACTCTTCTACGCGTCACCGATCATCTACTCGGTCTCGGACTTGCCGGGTGTCTTCCAGGAGCTCGCCGCCTTCAACCCCCTATCGGGAATCTTCACCCTCTATCGCGTCGGCTTTTTCCCGGAGGTCTGGGACACCCTCAGCGTGGTCGTCGGCGCAGGGATGAGTGTGCTGCTGCTTCTGATCGGAGTGGTGACTTTCCGACGCCTCGAGCGTCCCGTGCTGAAGGAGCTGTGATGACTGAAGTCGCCATCGAGGTCGACGGCCTCGGTGTGAAGTTCCGACGCAACCGGCGCGGGCGCCGCAGTCTCAAGGACCTCTTCGCCGACTCCTCCCGGCGTGCGCGTCCGGACGAGTTCTGGGCCTTGCGGGACGTGTCGTTCGACGTGAAGCCGGGCGAGTCCATCGGGGTCGTCGGGCGGAATGGGCAAGGAAAGTCGACGCTGCTGAAGCTGGTGGCGGGGGTTCTGCTCCCTGACGAAGGCCGAGTGACCGTGAATGGCGGTGTCGCACCGCTCATCGAAATCACCGGCGGCTTCGTCGGAGACCTGACCGTCCGAGAGAACGTGCGCCTGACCTCCGGGCTTCACGGCATGTCGCGCGGCGAGGTGTCGCGGCGGTTCGATGGGATCATCGATTTCGCTGAGATCGAGGACTTCGTCGACACGCCCTACAAGCATCTGTCGAACGGGATGAAGGTACGCCTCGCTTTCGCGGTCGTGTCTCAACTTGAAGAGCCCGTCCTTCTCGTGGACGAAGTTCTTGCCGTCGGCGACAAGGCCTTCCGTGAGAAGTGCTACCGACGGATCGACCAGCTTCTCGGCGAGGGGCGGACGCTCTTCTTCGTGTCACACAATGAGAGAGATCTCCGACGCTTCTGCGAACGGGGTCTTTATCTCGACCGACACCGGCTCGCGATGGATGCCCCGATCGCCGACGTTCTCGACCGCTACAACTCTGATCACCCGTCCGGCTGATCAGACCTGACGCCACCGGAGGCGGGTATCCGTGGAGCTCGTTGCGCACTGCATGAGGACCCCGCCGCTTGTATACCCGTACCATCCCGCGATATCTCTCGCGCAGAATGCGCCGGCCGATACCGTCCCCTCGATCAGCGGCGACGGCGGCGGAGCACACGTGTTGCCGGTGAGCGGCGCGGTGCCCCCGTTCTCCATGCGGTAGATGAATGCGGCCATCTCGGAGCGCGTCACGTTCTGGTACGGGCGATACTCGTAGCAGCCGTGGCCCACGTCCCACCCCGTCGAGATCCCGCGAGACGCCAGCCATAGAATCTCCGCGGAGAACACCATTCCCGGGTAGGACACATCGCGGAACGGACTCTCCCCTGGGGAGTATTCCGGGCGCCCCTGGAACCGGTGCAGGAAGGTCGCCATCACGTCGCGGGACGTGGAAAGGAACGGCCGAAACTCCGACCCCCGGGGGGTGGCCCACCCCTGCGAGATTCCGCTCTCGGCAAGCCATGCGATCTGCTTGTAGAAAACGAACTCCGTCGGCACATCGACGAAGGGCGACACCGCAGGCGGTGTGTAGTCCGGCTGTCCTGCCAGTCGGTACAGGAACGCCGCCATTTCCCCCCGACGGATCTGGATGTTCGGCCTGAACTCGTAAGTGTCTGGTCCGACCTGCCATCCGGTGCTGATTCCTTGACTTGCAAGCCAGGCGATCTGCGTCTCGAACACATGACCAGCCGTGTCAGTAAAGGTGATGGGGGTATCGAGCGGGTCTGCGGCAGAGTGAACGACGGCCGCAGTCGCAACCTCGGTGGCGCCAGCGCTCACTGAGGCGTTCGGGACCAGGAGAACGGTGGCGAGGATCGCGCTGGTGATCGCGGCCAGGCGTGTTCCAAGGGACATGGATCGGCCTTTCTTCATGGTCACAAGCGGCAAGAGCTGGAGGTGATGGGCAAGGTTCCGCCGTTCTCCATACGGAACAGGAAGGCGGCCATCTCCGAACGCAGGACGTTCTGCATCGGACGGTACTCACGGCAACCGGCGCCGACATCCCAGCCGGTCGAGATCCCCTCCGCAGCAAGCCAACGAATCTCGGGATAGAAGACGCGTCCTGCAGCAACGTCCCGGAAGGGAGAGGCCCCTTCGGGGGAGTAGGCGGACTCTTCCTGGTAGCGATAGAGGAATGCCGCCATCACGTCGCGGGCAGTCGAGGACTCCGCCCGGAACTCGACGCCCCGCGGGGTGTCCCAGCCTCGGGAGATCTCCTCGGCCGCCAGCCATGCGATCTCCTTGAAGAACACATGGTCCGTGGATACGTCGACGAACGGTGACTTCGCGGGCACGTTGAACTCCGGCTCGCCGGCGAGTCGATAGAGGAAGGCGGCCATTTCTCCTCGGAGAATCGGCTGCTGAGGACGGAACTGGACACTGCCATCGGGCATCGTCCAGCCGCGAGTCACACCCGTCGATGCCAGCCAGGCGATCTCGGCGTAGAAGTCGTGGCCTGCCGTGTCCGAGAACGGGGCACCCCCGAGCGCACCATTGATTCCGCTCGCTTCGGCTCCGGATCCGACCACGATGGGCGTGGCGCTGGCGAGCGACTGCTTCCCACGCCACCACTGCTCCGCTGCGGAGACCTCGGTGGTCGCGAAGTCGGTTTCGAATCCGACGGTGTACGTGCCGGAAGGCACTGCGATGCGGTAGGGAGTCAGCCCATCGGTATTGGTGTCGAATCGTGCCGCAGGCTTGCGGGCCCATTCGTTCCCGACCCGCTCGTACACCAGGGCGCTCGCGAGGATCCCGTCGATGGGAGCGTTGCTCAATCCCGCCGTGATCACGGTTCCGGACAGGACGGCGTCCGGCTTCCGCGCGACCAGACGCAGGTTCTGCTTGGTTTCGCCGACCTTGATTGTGATCGAGGACTGGGACCCGAAGCGCAAGAACTGCGACGACGTCGTTCGTAACGTCTCCGTCTCGCTGTCCCACTCCGATGTCTCGATTGCCAGCCGGTACGTGCCGGGGGCGAGGTTCGACATTTGGAAGGGGATCATGTCGGCGTACATGGGGTCGCCGAATCCATAGAACTCTGTGAGTCCAGTCGTGTCTGTGAGGCGCAACCCGAAGCCGCTATTCGGGAACATCTGACGCAAGGAGGACACATCCACCTCGCCACTGATCGCGCCTCCGTAGTCCAAAGCTGCGTCGACACTGCTGCGGTTGCCGGCCGTGGTGCTGACGATCGTCGCGTCGGCAACGCTGAACGCGTCGTCGTAGTACTCGGCCCCTAGATTCAGTTCGACGGTTCCTTCGTCAGACCAGTAGGAGAATGCCGAGAATCGGACGTGATAGTCACCGGCGGGAAGCCGGTTGATCGTATACGCGCCGGTGAGCGGATCGACCGACTGGCCGACAGAAACCGCCGGGAGAGTGGCGTGCTGAGCCGACACGTAGACACCGCGCAGCCAGTCAGCGGGGGCGTCACTAGGGAGTGAGACGGTTCCGGAGATTTCCGTTCCTCTGGAGAGGCTCGCGTCGATGCCTGACTTGCTCTCCTGCGTCACGTCGACGCGGTTGGCCTGGCTCGGAGAGATCGCGTTCTGCCAGTACTGCGTGACGAGGTTGGCACACGTATCTCCGGGCGGACAATACGAATCCGCGGCGAACTTCACCTCGTAGGTGTCCGGAGCGAGTCCGACGATCGCGAACATGCCTGTCTCAGGATCGACCTTGCTCGACGCGTAGGTGATCCCGGATGCGCTGACGGTGATGTCCTCGATCCACTCCGGGTCCGCATCGCTCGGAAGTGTGACCCGGCCTGAGATCGATCGACCTTCTGAAAGTTCTGCGTCGATCCCCTCGACGTCGCCTTCGCTGAGGTCGATCGACGAAGCCGCGCTCCAGTCGGCCGCGTTGTCGAAGTACTCGGCGACCAGGTTCGGGTGTTCGTAACTGCCGTCCGCCCAGTAGCTGGTGGCCTGAAACTGCACCTTATAGCTACCGGAGGGAAGGCCGACCAGTTCGTATGCGCCAGTCGAGGGGTCGACGAAGGTGGAGCTGTAGCCACCTCCGGATCCATCGGCGCTGTTCGCACTAACCATCACGCCATTGAGCCATCCGGTCGGCACGCTCTCGGGGAGTGTGACAGTACCCGAGAGCGACCGTCCTGAGGACAAGGAGGCGTCAACCCCGCCTGCGTCCTCCGTTGTCACGTCGACGAGCGTTGCGTCCGCGTACCGCGTCGTGCCGTCGAAGTACTCGGCAACAAGGTTCGGGGTGACACGCTCATCCCCGACCCAGAAGGACGAGGAGTAGAAGTGCACGCGGTACGCGTCCGGCAGGAGGCCGGTGATGGTGTACTGACCGGTCTCAGGGTCGACGGATGCCGATTGGCTCGCGCCGCTTCCGGCCGAAGCATTCACGGTGACTCCCTGCATCCACGCGGCCGGGACATCCTGTGGGAGTTCGACGACGCCGCTGATCGACCTCCCTTGGGCGAGCGTCGCATCGACTCCGTCGATATCTGTCGAGTCGACGGAGATCAGCTCTGCGGCCGTCCAGTCCGTTGTGTCGTTGAAGTACTCGGGGATGAGGTTAGGGGTGATCACCCCGTTCTCGGTCCACGTCGGGTCGGCCGAGAACTGGAGTCGATATGCATTCGCCGGGAGGTTGGGCAGAGCGTACTCGCCGGTGACGGGGTCCAGCTCCGCGGAGTAGTAGTGCTCTCCATCGATGGATTGGGCTGAGACCTGCACGGTTCCGAGCCACTCGGCTGGTGCGCCCGCTTCGAGAGTGACAGTGCCCGAGATCGTCGGCCCGGACGGGGCGTCTCCGGGATCAGACGGCTCCGCCGCGGCTGACGGCGCGAGCCCTGCGGCGACGAACGAGATGGCGACGGCGAAAGCTACGCCGCTGAGAGCGCGAAGGCGCATCGGTTTCCTCCTGTGGACGCATCGAGCGCCCCCCAATTGGCACCGATTCGCTCAACGTAGCAGAGGATCGCGACAGGCTTCGAGCGAAGATTGCCGTTCAGGAATGTGCGGCTGTCAGACTCCCAGCGGCGGCATCGGCTTCCACGCCCGGTCCCGCGAGATCTTCCCGCCGTCGCGCAACCCGCGGAAGAGATTGGACGTCCCCCGCACGGTCCGCTCGACGAAGAAGAGCCGGATGAGCTCCTTGCCGAAGGTCAGCGCCGTGCCGATCGCGAACGGCACCGGACGGTAGACACCGAGCTCGCGGTAGTAGTGCTTGATGTATGCCCGATTGCGCATGATGTAGTAGCGATACGCGTTGCTCGAGGCGTTCATGTGGCGGATGCCCATGTCCCACTGCTTGATCTCGCGCGTCCTGCGGAGGACGAATTCATCCACGATCACCGACGTCGTCTGACGCGACGCGAGCCAGCCGTAGAGCTGGTCGTCCCAGTAGATGAAGAACCGGGGGTCGGGCAGGCCGATCCGCGACACGATGTCGCGGTGGATGAACATCCCCTCGAAGCATCCGGAGTTCATCTCCTTGTACCCCGAAGCATCGAAGCCGGCGGGAGCAAAGGGGATCGGGATGCCGAGCGGCTCGGCCACGCGGTACTGCCAGTAGAACTCGCTGCCGTCGTAGTCGTAGCGGCGTCCCTGAATGCTCTGGAAGCGCGGAGCCCACTTGCCCATCTTCGCCAGGCCGTCGGGGATGACCTCGACGTCGTCGTCCATGAGCCAGATCCAGGTGGAACCGATCTCGTGGGCGACGCGCATGCCCTCGCTGAAGCCGCCGGATCCGCCGGTGTTCGTCTCCATGCGGCGATAGACCAGCTCGGCACCGATCTTGTCGCGGAAGGACTCCACGACGTCACCGGTGTCGTCGGTCGAGGCGTTGTCGATGATGACGACGTGTCCGGGCTTCGGGTCCATCGACGCGATGCTCCCGAGGAGCCGCGTGAGCAACCCCGAACGGTTGTAGGTGACGATCGCGATCGTCGCCGACGCCGGATCGAAGGTCTGGGCTGCCTGGACGGCGCGCGAGGAGGACTTTTCAGGCATGGCTCATGAATACTACCCGCGTCGCCTTCACAGCCCCGGTGCGGCGGGCGGAAGGCTCGGGTCGAGGCGCTCGCCGATGCGCTCGCGCCACGAGCGGGACTGTCCGGCGCGGACGGCGCAGAGGACGAGCATGAGCCAGCCGAGGCCGGTGAGGGTGAAGCTCTCGAACATCGAGTCGACGAGGAGGGCGACGAGGATGAGGGGCGTCCAGGCGTAGACGACCGAGCGGCGTTCGGTCGCCACCAGCCACGAGCGCACCAGCGCGATGCCGGCAAGGGCGAAGAAGAGGAGGAGGCCGAGCCATCCGAGCTGAAGGAGCACGTCGAAGTAGGCGTTGAGCCCGGTGGCGTGTTCCGAGCGCAGAGCGAAGTTCAGCGCGTTGAAGGGGAACTCGCCGTCCTCCCACGGGCCGTACCACCCCCACCCCTGGACGGGGCGGAAGCGCAGGTAGTCGACCATCAGGTTCCACAGGTCGACGCGCATCGAGAAGTCGGTGCCCGCGCCGAGGAGCGCGACGATCGGATGCCGCAGCGCGTAGCCGACGGCGATCCCCACGACGACCACCCCGCCGAGGCTGAACTGCACGGCACGTCGGCGGTCGGGGCGGACGCGGCGCACCAGCACCAGCGCGAGGACGGCGAGACCGACGGCGACGGCGAGGACGAGAACGGTGGGGGAGTCGCTGAACGCGGCGAGCGACCCCGCGAGGATCACCGAGGCGACCGACGCCCCCGTGCGCACCGACTGCGTGCGGTACTCGATGAGGAAGGTGATGAGGGCGAGCACCGCGACGAAGCCGAGCAGGTTGCGGGTGCCGAAGATGCCCTGGACCGGTCCGAGCGAGGCAAGATTCCCCTCGACGGCGAGGAAGCGGAAGGGGGTGTCGAGGAGGATGCCGGAAAGGATCTCCACGCCCAGCGAGATGCCGAGGAGCGTCCGCAGCACGTCGCCGAGCGCGCGGACGGTCTGCAGGGTGTCGCGGATGTGGCCGATGACGACGGCGAGGAGCCCGATCCCCGCGAGGGCGAGGGCGTTCCGCAGCGTGGCGGCGGCATCCGTGCTCCAGACCGCGCTGATCGTCGCCCACGCGATGAACGCGAGCACCGTGAACGGGACGAGCCGCAGCAGCGCGATCTCGTCGCGCCGCGCGATGAGGATCCCGATGCCGAGGAGGCAGAGCCCGGCGACGATCGTCACGTACGTGGTCGGGCTCATGAGCCGCTCGATCGCGAACGAAGAGAACACCGCCGCGAAGACGGTGAGCGTGTAGGCGCGGGCGAAGGATGCCGAGGCGAGGAGAGTCGTCACCCACCCGGAGGAGGGGGTGCCCCCGCCGCTCACGGGGCCTGCTTCGCCGGTTCGCCGCGCTCGATGGCCGCGCTCTGCTCGGCGGGGCCGACGCCGACGTGCGGCGACTGCTTGATCTTCGCGCCGAACATGACCACGAACATCCATCCCCACAGCAGCAGCGGCGTGGACTCGGCGAAGCCCTGGACGAGCACCACGGCTCCCACGAGCGTCGGCAGGAGGGTGAGCGCGGAGTAGGGGCGGTCGGCGCGGAGGTCCCAGCGGGGGCGGTCGACGGCGAAGAACCACGCCCGCCACACGAAGGCCAGGTACACGAGCCCGAGCAGGGCGACGCCGATCGCACCGAGCTGCAGGTAGACGTCCACCCACACGTTGTGGGCCTGCATCACCGTCTGGCCGTGGTCGACGATCCAGCGGTCGAAAGCCGGGTCGGAGGGGAGCCACGGCGTCGCGAAGCCCCACCCGATCACGGGGTGCTCGTTCGCGCGGGCGAGCACCTGCTCCCAGATCTGCTCGCGCCCGGTGAGGTCGGAGTCGCGCCCGAGCGCGCCGAAGATCGCGTCGCGGAGGGTCCACAGCGTGATCCCGCCGCCGATCGCGATCACGGCGTAGGCGATGTAGTAGCGGGTGCGCTCGCCGGGGCGGCGTGCGCGGCGCATGAGCAGCACGGTGACGAGCACGACGACGACCATCGCGCCGGCGACGAACGCGGTGGCCGACGAGGAGCGCACCAGCAGGTAGGCCGACACGGCGATCCAGATCCAGAGCGTGACCCGTCGGGGCGCGCGGGCACCCAGGCGCACCGCGAAGACGATGATGGCGAGGAGGGCGACCGATCCGAGGAGGTTGGCGTTGCCCATGATCCCCTGGATGCGTCCGCCGTCGAACAGGTTGTCGCGCGACCAGTACAGGATCGGATCCGCCGCGGGCTCGCTCGGGATGACGAAACCCGGGAGGAGCGGTCCGCCGATGAACAGCGACACCCAGAGCTCGAAGGCGAGTGAGAGGCCGATGACCCACTTCAGCGCCGACGCGACGGCGCGCACGAGCTCGGCCCACGTCAGAACGGTGCCGACGAAGAGGGCCTGCACGGTGGTGATGTACAGCAGCAGCAGCGTCAGCGCCGTCGTCCCCGGCCATGCCGACCAGAGGAGGGAGGCCGTCGCCCACGCGACGTAGGCCACGGCGAACCACGGCAGGCGCCGCCACTGGACCGGCGGCCGGACGATGATCCAGAGGATCACCGACAGGATGCCGGAGGCGATCGCCCCGACCGCGGCGACGGTCTCACCGAAGGCGTTGACCCACGCGGTGCCGCCCAGGGCGAGCACGAGCACGAGGATGCACCAGCCGCGGAGCAGGAGGTGTCCGGTTTTCTCGCGCACCGGAGCGGTCGGCGGTGCCGACGCGGGGTGCTTCGAGTGGACGGCCATCGCCCCTCAGGGTACCCCCGCCGCCCGCGCCCACCCTGCGCGCGCGACGGGCGCGCGAGGACCCGCGCAATAAAGTGGGGGCATGCTGGCACCCCTCCGCAATGAGCCGCGCGATTACGCCTGGGGCTCGACGACGCTGATCGCCGAACTCGAGGGACGCGAGCCCTCCGGACGCCCCGAGGCCGAGGTGTGGTTCGGCGCCCACCCCGGCGACCCGGCCGAGACCCCTGACGGGCGCCTCGACGAGGTCCTGGGGGCGACGGATGCCCAGGAGCAGGCGCTGCCGTACCTGCTGAAGCTCCTGGCGGCGGGGTCGCCGCTGTCGATCCAGGCCCACCCGTCGCGTCCGCAGGCGATCGAGGGCTTCGCGCGGGAGGAGGCCGCCGGCATCGACCGTGACGCGCCCACGCGCACCTACCGCGACGCGAACCACAAGCCCGAGCTCATCGTGGCGGTGAGTCCGACGTTCCGGGCGCTCGCCGGCATCCGTGACCTGGACGCCACGCGCCGCTTCATCGCCGAGCTCGGCCTGTCTGCGGCGCCGCTCGCCGAGCGCCTGGCCACGGCGGTCGATTCGCTCGCCGACGTCATCGAGTGGGTGCTCGCGCCCTCCTCCGACGGCGACACCCGCGCCGTCATCGACGCCGCCCTCGCGGCGACGTCGGAGGAGTTCGCCGCCGAGCTCGCCCTCGTGGCGGAGCTCGAGGCGGCATACCCCGGCGATCCCGGGATCGTCGTGGCGATGCTGATGAACCTCGTCGAGCTCCGCGAGGGGGAGGGGCTCTTCGTCCCCGCCGGCGTCCTGCACGCCTACCTGTCCGGACTCGGCGTCGAGCTGATGGCCGCGAGCGACAACGTCCTCCGCGGCGGGCTCACCCCGAAGCACATCGACATCGATGAACTCCTGGGCGTCCTGGACGCCCGGCCCTCCGCCGCGCCCACCGTCGCCGCCGAGACCGTTTCGGCCGGGATCGTGCAGTACCCGGTGCCGGTGTCCGACTTCGCTCTCGTACGCGTCGACCTCACCGGCGACGACGTCGTGCTTCCGGCATCCGGCGATGCGATCGCGCTCGCCGTCGCGGGCGACGTGGAGGTCTCCTCTGCGGGATCGGATGCCGTGCGCCTCCGCCCCGGACAGGCGGTGTTCGCGAGCGCCGACGAGGGGCCGCTGACCCTCCGCGGGACCGGCACCGTCTTCGTCGCGACGCCGGGACGGTGAGGTCGGACCGTTATCGAACGGTTCGACACGCCCGGCGCGTCGCAAAGGTTCAATACCGGGTTGAGGATTTACTATCCGCGACTTGACCTCCGGGAATGACACGGGTGTAATTACTCAAGCGCAAAACGCGTGATGGGGGATTCCCAGGGGGGAGAACGAGAGATGACGACTTCGCACTATCGTTCCGGCGTTCCAGAAGACTGGTTCGTCGATCCGGTCAACCTCGGTGTGCCGGGCGTGCGCCGACCGGCCGTCGAGGACGAAGAGAACGCCCTCGCCTGGCAGACCGACGCCCTGTGCGCCCAGACCGACCCCGAAGCCTTCTTCCCGGAGAAGGGCGGATCGACCCGCGACGCCAAGCGCGTGTGCACCACGTGCGACGTGCGCACCGAGTGCCTCGAGTACGCGCTGGCCAACGACGAGCGATTCGGCATCTGGGGCGGCCTCAGCGAGCGCGAGCGTCGCAAGCTCAAGCGTCGCGCGAGCTGAGCGGCAGCCGCTCCCGCCGGTACCGCGCTCTGCGCGCCACGGCGCGTGCGCCACGACCCCGTGCCGCCGCCGCCTAGGCTTTCCCCGTCATGCCCCTCCGAGTTCACGCCCTCCTCGTGGTGCGCCCCGACGGGCGCACGCCGGCCGCGTACCACCTGCGCCGCACCCTGGCGTCGCTGCGTGCACAGACGCGCCCGGTCGATGTCCTCACGATCGTGGTGTGCGGCGATGACCCCGGCGTCCGAGACGTCGTCTCGGCGGCCCCCGCGGAAGGCGTGATCACGGCGCCGGCATCGACCCGCTACGCCGAAGCCGTCGCTCTCGCCACCCGGCGCCTGGACGGCGATGCGGTGTGGCTCCTCGCCCAGGACACCGCCCCCGAACCGGATGCGCTCGAGCGCCTCGCCGGCATCCTCGAGCTCTCGCCGACGGTCGCCTACGTCGCCCCGAAGGTCGTCCGCTGGGACGACCGGACCGAGATCGTCTCGCTCGGCGTGACGATGACCCGCGGGGGACGGGCCGTGGGCGTCTCGGACGGCGAGCTCGACCAGGGCCAGCACGACGCGCGCGAGGACGCCCTCGGCGCCGATGTCCGCGGCATCCTCGTCCGGTCCGACCGCTGGCGCGCGCTCGGCGGCCTCGACCGTGCGCTCCTCGGGGCCGACGAGGGCCTCGACCTCGGCATCCGTGCGCGTCTCGCCGGCGATCGGGTGTCGCTCGTCTCCAGCGCGGTCGTGGCCACCGCCGGCGACGGCGTCGCGGGTGAACCCGAGCCGCTGACGGCCGGTCGACGTCGTGCCGCGGCCCTGTCGTCGCGCACCGCGCAGCTGCACCGCCGCCTGGCCTACGCGCCCTGGTTCGTCGTGCCGCTGCACTGGCTGTCGCTGCTCCCGCTCGCCGCGGTGCGCTCGCTGCTGCACCTCGTGCGCAAGGACCCCGGTCTCATCGTCCCCGAGTGGGCCGCGTCGATCCTCGTCACCGTGCGCCTGGCCGCCGTCTTCCGGGCGCGGCGCCGGATCGCGAAGAACCGCATCACGTCGTGGCGGCAGTTGGACCAGCTGCGGATGTCGCGCGCCGAGTTCCGCGAACGACTCGACCATGAACCCGTCGACGACCTCGTCGCGGGCGCGCACCGCCGCGGCGAGCTCCGCTTCTTCTCGGGTGGCGCGCCGTGGCTCGTCCTCGGCGCCCTCGTGGTGTCGATCGCCGCGTTCCCGGCGCTCCTGGCCTGGCCGGTCCTCGGGGGCGGAGGAGTGCTGCCGCTGAGCGCCGACCTCGGCCAGCTGTGGGCGCAGACGCGCTTCGGGCTCCGCGCCGAGGGCTTCGACACGATCGCGCCTGCCGACCCGTTCGCCGCCGTCGTCGCGATCGTCGGATCGTTCACGCCGTGGGCGCCCTCGCTGTCGCTGGTGATCCTGTGGGTCGCCGCCCTCCCGCTCGCCGCGCTGGGCGGCTGGTTCGCCGCGACCCGCCTGACCGAGCGGTCGTCGCTGCGCATGGTCGCCGGCGTCCTGTGGGCCCTCGCCCCGACGTTCCTCGCGGCGCTGACCACGGGGCGTCCGGCGGCCGTGCTGCTGCACCTGCTCCTCCCGTGGCTGTTCGTCGCGGGGTCCGTCGCGCACCGCTCCTGGACCGGCGCGGGCATGGCCTCGCTCCTCGTGGTCGCCGTCGCGGCGGCATCCCCCTCTCTCGTCCCCGCGCTCGTGGTGCTGTGGTTCCTGGCGATGCTCGTGGTCCTCACCGCGCTCGGCGGCCGCGGCGCCAGCCGGCTGGTGTGGGTCATCGTGCCGCTCGTCGTCTTCGCCGCGCCTCTGATCTGGCGCGCGATCGCCGACGGTGACGGGTGGGCGCTCCTCGCCGACCCCGGCGCGGTGTGGACGGGAGCGCAGGTGGCCGCCGATGCGGCGGGCCGCACCCTGCTCGTGTTCGGCATCCCCGCGCCGGATCTCCTCGGCTGGACGTCGTTCCTCGGTGACGTCCCGTCCTGGTGGGTTCCGCTCCTCGCCGCCCCGGTGCTGGTCCTCGCTCTCCTCGCCCCCGTCACCCGTCGGTGGCCGCAGGGCGTCGCGATGCTCGTGATCACGACGCTCGGCCTCGGCACCGCCTTCGCCGCGGTGGGGATCGCGGTGTCGTTCGCGCAGTCCATCCCCGTGGCGATCTGGCCGGGAGCGGCGCTCAGCCTCGCCTGGCTCGGGCTGGTCGGCGGAGCGACCGTGACTCTCGAAGCAGGGCTGCCCGCCCCCGCACGATGGACGCGGGTCCTCGTCGGTGCGGCGGCGTGCCTGAGCATCCTCGTCCTCGCCGTTCCTGCCCTCACCGCCGTCGCGCGCGGCACCTCGAACCTCACCGACGGCCCTGCCTCGACCCTCCCGGCCTACGTCAGCGCCGAGGGGCGCGGCGACCCGAATGTGGGCACCATGATCCTCACGCCGCAGAACGACGGCGGCCTCTCGGCGCGCGTCGTGTGGGGCGCCACCGAGACCCTCGACGGTCAGGCGACGTCGCTGCGCACGCGCACCACGGCCGCGCCCGCCGACGTCCTCGTCGCCGAGATCGCCGCCGACCTCGTCACGTCGTCGGCGGACGGCGCCGTCGAAGCGCTCGCCTCCCGCGGCGTCGGGTTCGTCCTCCTCGCCTCGGCCGCGCCGCCGGAATCCGACGTCGCGCGCGGTACCCGCCTGTCTGCGGCGAACGCGATCGCGCAGCGCGGCACGCTCGACGGGGTCGGCGAGACCGCCCGCGGCACGCTCTGGCGCATCACCCCTGAGATCACCCCGCGCAAGGCCGAGCCGACCGCGATCCGCGACATCGCCACGGGGATCGCCATCTCGCAGCTCGTCGTCGTCGGCATCGCGCTGCTGCTGGCCGTTCCGACCGCCGCGTCCCGGCGAGAGGCGCGCCGGACACCGCGCACCGTCGGCCCCACGACAGGAGCATCTGCATGAGCGAGGGACGGGGTCGCCGCGCCGCCCGCACCGGCGCGCGCCTGATCGGCGGAGGAGCGGTGGCGGCGGGTGTCGTGGTCGCCGTGGTCGCCGGGCTCACCGCGCCGTGGCCGACGATCCAGCGCGAGCCGGCCGAAATCGCCGCGGTCCCCGCGCCCGCTCCCGTGGTCCTCGCCTGCGGCGGAGGGCTCCTCTCTCTCGGGCGCGACCCCGTCGCCGCCGACGGGCTGAGCATCGCCGCGGCGGCGTCGGTCACGGCGGGCGCGCGCGCGGAGGTCGCCGTTCCCGATCCCGTCGCGCTCGATGCGCCGTTCCTGACCGAGGGCGACGGAGGTGCGGCGTTCACGGCGCTCCCCGAGGGCCGCACGCGCGCCGATATCGCCGCCGCCTCCTCCGCGCAGATCGCCGAGCCCGACCTCGCCGGGTACGCGGCATCCGCGTGTCGTCCGCCGCTGCTGGAGTCGTGGCTCGTGGGCGGCTCGGCTGCCACAGGAGCCGCCGACCTCGTGGCGCTGAGCAACCCGGGGGACGTCGCCGCGACCGTCGAGCTCGCCGTGTTCGGCGCGGAGGGACTCACCGTCCCGCCCGGCGGCGCGGGCGTCGTGGTGCCGCCGCGTTCGCAGGCCGTCGTCCCGCTCGCCGGCCTCGCCATCGGCGAGGAACGCCCGGTCGTGCGCGTGCAGGCGACCGGTGCGCCGGTGCAGGCGTCGCTGCAGTCGAGCATCACGCGCACCCTCACCGCCGGCGGCGTCGACCAGGTCGGCGCCCTCGCGCAGCCGGCGACGGACGCCGCGATCCTCGGCGTCACGGTCACCGGCGGAACGGTCGACGCGGCCCAGGTGCCCACCCTCGTGCGTGTGCTCTCGCCGTCCGCGGACGCCACGGTCCGCGTGACCGTCACGCCCGTGGGATCCCCGGCCCCCGCCCTCACCCCGACCGAAGTCGACCTCGTCGCCGGCGAGCCGCTCGAGGTCGACCTCGGCGGGCTCGAGAACGGCACCTACACCGTCGATGTCGCGGCCGATCAGCCGGTCGTCAGTGCCGTCTGGCAGGCCACGGGCTTCGAGGCGGGCGACGACTTCGCGTGGTACACGCCCGCGCCGCTCGTCGACGTCCCGAGCGTCTTCGCCACTCCGGCAGGCCCCGAACCGGTGCTGACCCTGCAGAATCCCGGCGACCAGGACGCCACGGTCGTCCTCGCCGCCGCGGACGGCGGTTCCCGCGTCGAGGTCATCGTCCTGGCGGGGGAGAGCACGACCCTGCGGTTGGCTCCGCAGACCGTGTACACACTGGACGCGGCATCCGTGCCCATCCGTGCGGCGGTGTCGCTCTCAGGTGACGGTGCCCTTGCGGGCTACCCGGTGTGGCCGGCGGATGCCGCGGCTCCGCCGATCATCGTCTACCCCTGAGACGGGGCGTCGCGTCAGTGGAAGCGGTCGTGACCGAGATCCCACGGATCACGGTCGAGGTACTGCGCGGCGGCACGGAAGACGGCGCCTTCGACGATCATGCGCCGGTGCAGGTCGTCGTCGCGGTGTGGGTGGCCGAGGCGCTCGATCGGCAGCCGGTAGAGCACGATGCGTCGCTCGTCCGATAAGACGCTCCAGCGCGGGATGCCGTCGGCATCCGCCGCCGTGGGCATGTCGGCGATCTCGAAGCGGACCTCGCGCAGCTCGGGCCACGCCGAGCGGAGGAACTCCACCGCGGTGCCGACGGCGAGGTCGAACCGCTCAACGCGCGTGTCCAGCGGCGGGAGCGGGGGACGGACGACGGCGCTGCGGCCCTCGCGTCCGTGCCGGCCGTGCCGGGAGCGACGGGCCGGAGTCTTCTCCGGGGTGCGCGTACGCCGCCATGCCATGGACACAGCCTACGTCGTGCGGCGCGGCATCCGTCCGACCCGGGTCCTCCGCGACTAGGGTCGAGGCGATGCGCGAGAGACTGTGTTCCAAGGTCGGGTGCGCCCGCGAGGCCGTGACGACCCTGACGTACGACTACGGCGACCAGATGGCGGCCCTCGGCCCGCTGGGAGCGGGCAACGACCCGCACGCCCACGATCTGTGCGCCATCCACACCGACCGGTTGTCGGTCCCGCGCGGATGGGTCGTCGTCCGCCACGAGACGCTGCGCGTCTGACGCACGCCGCCGGCCCCGATCCGGCGCGTGGGAGAATGGCGGAATGTCCATCGACACCGCCGCCGCTCCCGCTGTTCCCGCCCTCGACTTCGAGGTCGCCGATCTGAGCCTCGCCGAGGCCGGACGCCACCAGCTCCGCCTCGCCGAGAACGAGATGCCGGGCCTCATGGCCCTCCGCGAGGAGTTCGGTCCGCTGCAGCCCCTGAAGGGCGCGCGGATTGCGGGGTCCCTGCACATGACGGTGCAGACCGCCGTCCTCATCGAGACGCTCGTGAGCCTCGGCGCGCAGGTGCGCTGGGCCAGCTGCAACATCTTCTCCACGCAGGACGAAGCCGCCGCGGCCGTCGTCGTCGGCCCGACCGGCACGATCGACGCTCCCGCCGGCGTGCCCGTCTTCGCCTGGAAGGGCGAGACGCTCGAGGAGTACTGGCGCTGCACCGACCGCATCTTCGACTGGAGCGCCGAGGGCGCCGACGGTCCGAACCTCATCCTCGACGACGGAGGAGACGCGACGCTCCTGGTGCACAAGGGTGTCGAGTTCGAGCGCGCGGGGGCGGTGCCGGATGCCGCCGCAGGCGACTCCGGCGAATACCGGGTCATCCTCGACATCCTGCGCGCGAGCCTCGCCCGCGATCCGCAGCGCTTCACCCGCATGACAGAGGGACTCATCGGCGTCACCGAGGAGACCACGACCGGCGTCCACCGCCTCTACGAGCTGTTCGCCGCGGGCGACCTGCTCTTCCCCGCGATCAACGTCAACGACTCGGTCACCAAGTCGAAGTTCGACAACAAGTACGGCATCCGCCACTCGCTTCCCGACGGGATCAACCGCGCGACCGACGTCCTCGTGGGCGGGAAGGTCGCCTTCGTCGCCGGATACGGCGATGTCGGCAAGGGGGCGGCCGAGGCGCTCCGCGGTCAGGGCGCGCGGGTCATCGTCAGCGAGGTCGACCCGATCTGCGCACTCCAGGCCGCGATGGACGGCTACCAGGTCGCGCGTCTGACCGACGTCGCCGACCAGATCGACATCCTCATCACCGGAACCGGCAACAAGGACGTCGTGACGGTCGATGACCTGCTGTCGCTGAAGCACCTCGCGATCGTCGGCAACGTCGGCCACTTCGACAACGAGATCGACATGGCCGCTCTCGAGTCGCTCCCCGGCGCCGAGCGCATCGAGATCAAGCCGCAGGTGCACGAGTGGCGGCTGCCGAACGGCCGCAGCGTCCTGATCCTCAGCGAGGGACGTCTGATGAACCTCGGGAACGCCACCGGCCACCCATCGTTCGTCATGAGCGCGTCCTTCACCAACCAGGTGCTCGCCCAGCTCGAGCTGTACACCAAGCGCGAGGAGTACCCCACCGGGGTCTATGTGCTCCCCAAGCACCTCGACGAGAAGGTCGCGCGCCTGCACCTCGACGCGCTCGGCGTGCAGCTCACCGAGCTCACCCGTGACCAGGCCGCCTACATCGGCGTGCCGGTCGAGGGGCCCTACAAGCTCGAGCACTACCGCTACTGACGCCTGCGGAGAGCCCCGGGCACAGAGTCCGGGGCTCTTCGTTCGTGCAGCTCAGCGTGCCGGGAAGCCCCGCGGCGGGTCGCCGGCGTGCCGGGCCAGGGTGTCGACGCGCTCGGCGCGCAGCTGCAGCGCCCGCTCCTCGCGCTCGCGACGGACGGCGGTGATGCCGCGCAGCACGGTCTCGGCATCCATCGTGGGAAGCGGTGAGACGAACGCGCGCGACTCCTCGACGAGGGATGCGGCGAGCCGCGCACGCACGGCCGGATCGAGGTTCGGAGCCGACACCGCGAACCTCGCGATGCGGCGCGCGAGCGGGTCGGGGAGGCGCGCGACGTCGGCGATCTCGGCCCACGCGGCCAGCGGCGGCGGGACGGGGAGCGGGGCGTCGACGAGCTTCGGCGTCCGCGTGCGCTCGGAGTAGGTGCCGGCCAGCAGATCGCCGAGGCGCTGCGACCGCGGCGTGAAGGCCCCCACGATCGCCGCGAGTGCGCCGAAGGTGAACCACAGCTCGAGGACGCCGGTGAGCGCCCGGATGAAGGCCTGACGGAATCCGGATGCCCCGCCGTCGGCGCGGACGATCCGCCCGCCCACCGCGAGTCGGCCGAGGCTCCGCCCGCGCGTGGTCGTCTCGACGACGGTGGGGAGGACGACCAGGACGAGGACCACCATCACGATGGTGAGGATCGGCACGACGGTCTCTTCCACGACGCCGGCGCCGACCATCCAGGACGCCACGAGCGCGAAGAGCAGGAGGAGCACCAGGCTCGCCAGCATGTCGATGAGGACGCCGAGGGCCCGCAGGAAGAAGCCGACGGGCTGGACGTCAAGGGCGACGGCCTCCCCGGTGAGCACCTCGTCCTGGTGGATCTGGACGAGGATCGGGTCGGCGGCCATGGGTACAGTAAATCAAATGGACCTCGACGCCCTGACCTCCGCCCGGCGCGAGGAGTGGGCGCGCCTCGACGCCCTGAGTCGACAGCGCCACCTCACCGGAGCCGAGATCGACGAGCTCGTCGAGCGGTACCGCGCGGCATCCGCGGACCTCGCCGATCTGAAGACCTCCGCCGGTCGCACCACACAGGGCGACTACCTCTCCACCGTCCTCGCCCGCGCCCGGCTGAAGCTCACCGGTGCGCCGGAGAACGTCATGCGGCAGATCCCGCGCTTCTTCGTGCTCCAGCTGCCCGCGGCGCTGTACCGCGTGCGCTGGACCACGCTCGTGATCGCGCTCGCGTTCATCGCCACAGGCGCGGTCGTGGCGTTCTGGGTCTCGGGCGACCCGGCGCTCGTGGCGAGCCTCGGGCCGCAGCTCCAGCTCGAGCAGTACGCCGAAGAGCAGTTCACCGATTACTACAGCGAGAACCCCGCGGCCGTCTTCGCCGGGACGGTGTGGACCAACAACGCCTGGATCGCCGCCCAGTGCGTCCTGTTCGGCATCACCGGCATCTGGCCGCTGATGGTGCTGGTGCAGAACGCCGTGGGCGTCGGGACCGCCGCCGCCGTCATGCTCGCCTTCGACCGGGGTGACGTGTTCCTGCTCTTCATCCTCCCGCACGGGCTGCTCGAGCTCACGTCGATCTTCGTCGCGGGGGCGGCGGGTCTGCACATCTTCTGGGCGTGGGTGGCGCCCGGCCGGCGTTCGCGCGGAGAGGCCCTCGCCGCGGCCGGACGATCGCTGGCCACCATCGCCATCGGGCTCGTCATCGCGCTCGCCGTCTCGGGCCTCATCGAGGGTTTCGTGACCGCGCAGCCGTGGCCGTGGCCGATCAAGATCGGCATCGGCGCGGCCGCCCTCGCCCTGTTCCTCGTCTACATGCTGGTCGTGGGGCGACGTGCCGTCCGGCTGGGGGAGACGGGCGATCTCGAAGAGGCCGACGCCGGCACCCCGACCCTCGTCGCCGGGTGATCCGGCATCCGCTCTTCTTTTGATCTGATCAAAAAAGCGGTACGATGTCGGGGTGCATGACGACCACTCCGGACCCGACGCGAGCGCCGTTCTGCGCGACGCGGGCCTGAGAGTCACCGAGTCGCGACGAGCGGTGCTCGACGCGCTCGCGGCACGCCCGCACTCCTCCGTCGACGAGCTCTTCCCGCTCGTCGTCGAGCGGATGCCGGGCGCCAGCCGCCAGTCGGTGTACAACGCCCTCGGCGACTTCACCGACGCGGGCATCGCCCGCCGGATCGAACCGGCCGGGCGCGCGGGGATGTACGAGCTCCGCGTCGGCGACAACCACCACCACCTCGTCTGCTCGCGCTGCGGCGCGGTGGAAGACGTGGACTGCGTCGTCGGCGAAGCGCCGTGCCTGACCCCCTCCCACTCCCGCGGGTTCACCGTGGCCTCCGCGGAGGTCACGTTCTGGGGGGTGTGCCCCGCGTGCGCGGGCGCACCCGCCACCTGAACCGGCATCCGTCACCCCACCCCTCGAGGAAGGAACACCATGTCCCATCACGATGAGGCCACCGCCGGCGTCGGCGGAGAGGTCGAGCCCGAACAGTCCGTCACCGTCACCGACGAGCCCGAGGCCGCGGCCGGCGGCTGCCCGGTCGTCCACACCTCGATGCCCCACCCCACCGCGGGCGAGGCCAACCGCGTCTGGTGGCCGAACAAGCTGAACCTGAAGATCCTCGCGAAGAACCCCGCCGTGGCGAACCCGCTCGGCGAGGACTTCGACTACGCCGAGGCGTTCGCGAAGCTCGACCTCGCCGCGGTGAAGAAGGACATCGAAGAGCTGATGACCACCTCGCAGGACTGGTGGCCCGCCGACTTCGGACACTACGGCCCGCTCATGATCCGCATGGCGTGGCACTCCGCGGGCACCTACCGCGTCACCGACGGCCGTGGCGGCGGCGGTGCGGGTCAGCAGCGCTTCGCGCCGCTGAACAGCTGGCCCGACAACGTCAACCTCGACAAGGCCCGGCGCCTCCTCTGGCCCGTGAAGAAGAAGTACGGCCAGTCGCTGTCGTGGGCCGACCTCATGATCCTCGCCGGCAACGTCGCGCTGGAGTCCATGGGCTTCAACACCTTCGGCTTCGCCGGCGGACGCCCCGACGTCTGGGAGCCCGACGACGACGTGTACTGGGGTGGCGAGACGGAGTGGATGGGCAGCGACCAGCGCTTCACCGGATCCGACCGCAAGCTCCGTGGCCCCCTGGGCGCGACCCACATGGGCCTCATCTACGTCAACCCGGAGGGTCCGGAGGGCAACCCCGACCCGCTCCTCGCGGCGCACGACATCCGCGAGACGTTCGGCCGCATGGCCATGAACGACGAGGAGACCGTCGCCCTCATCGCCGGTGGGCACACCTTCGGCAAGACCCACGGTGCGGCGTCCGACGCGCACCTCGACGTCAACCCCGAGGCCGCCGGTCTCGAGGAGCAGGGCCTGGGCTGGAGCAACTCCTACGGCACCGGCAAGGGCGACGACACGATCACCTCGGGCCTCGAGGTGACGTGGACCTACCACCCGACCCGCTGGGACAACGAGTTCTTCCACATCCTGTTCGCCTACGACTGGGAGCTCACCAAGAGCCCGGCCGGCGCGCACCAGTGGCGTCCGAAGAACGGCGGCGGCGCCGACATGGTTCCCCTCGCCCACGACCCGTCGCAGCGTCGCGAGCCGCGCATGCTGACCACCGACCTGGCGCTTCGCATGGACCCGGCGTACGAGAAGATCTCGCGCCGCTTCCTCGAGGACCCGGTGGCGTTCGGCGACGCGTTCGCGCGCGCGTGGTTCAAGCTGACCCACCGCGACATGGGCCCCAAGGCCCGCTACCTCGGTCCCGAGGTCCCCGCCGAGGACCTCATCTGGCAGGACCCGATCCCCGCGGTCGACCACGTCCTCATCGACGACGCCGACGCGGCGGCGCTGAAGGCGCAGATCCTGGACTCCGGGCTGACCGTGGCCGAGCTCGTCTCGACCACGTGGGCCGCGGCATCCACCTTCCGAGGCAGCGACAAGCGCGGCGGCGTCAATGGCGCGCGCGTGCGGCTCGCCCCGCAGAAGGACTGGGCCGTCAACAACCCCGCCCAGCTGCAGAAGGTGCTCGGCGTGCTCGAGGGCATCAAGGCCTCGTTCGACGCCGACCGCACCGACGGCAAGAAGGTGTCGCTGGCCGACCTCATCGTGCTCGCCGGCAACGCGGGCGTCGAGAAGGCGGCGGCGGATGCCGGTGTCGAGGCCCAGGTGGTCTTCCACCCGGGTCGCACCGACGCCTCGATCGAGCAGACCGACGTGGAGTCCTTCGACTGGCTCGAGCCCGTCGCCGACGGGTTCCGCAACTACTACGGCCCGCTCGCCGAACTGCCGGCGGAGTACCTGCTGGTCGACAAGGCGAACCTCCTCACCCTCAGCGCGCCGGAGATGACGGTCCTCGTCGGCGGGCTCCGCGTGCTGGGCGCCAACTACGACGGTTCGCAGCTCGGGGTCTTCACCGAGCGTCCGGGAGTCCTCTCGAACGACTTCTTCGTGAACCTCCTCGACCTCGGCACCACCTGGAAGCCGCTCGACCCGGGAGCGCACGCGTTCCAGGGCACGAAGGACGGTTCGGGCGAGCTCGTCGGCATCGGCACGCGCGCCGACCTGCTGTTCGGCTCGAACTCCGAGCTGCGCGCGCTCGCCGAGGTCTACGCCTCGGACGACGCGAACGAGAAGTTCGTGCGCGAGTTCGTCAAGGCCTGGGGCAAGGTCACCGAACTCGATCGGTTCGACCTGCGCTGACACCGCGCCGACGTCTGATCGACACGAAAGGCCCGCCCCGGATCCCCCGGGGCGGGCCTTTCGTCGTTGGCAGGGCGGAGGGGCAGGCGCGGGCCGGGCCCGTCAAACCCCGGGGCGATTCTCGGCGTGTCGGCCCTCTTCGGTTGCGTTTCGCACGATTTCTCCCGCGTTCTTCACCGAGGGCTGTCGCGCGGGGCTACTTGACGCGCGCTTCCTTGGGAGCCGGGGGCACCGAGCCCTTGGGCTCGAAGAGCGCGCGGTGCAGGAGGCCCGCGACGAGCGCGCCCACGATCGGGAAGACGAGGAACACCCACAGCTGGAGGAGCGCCTCGCCGCCGCCGTACAGGGCGGTCGCGATGGACCGGGCAGGGTTCACCGAGGTGTTGTCGATCGGAATCGAGGCAAGGTGGATCAGGGTCAGGGTGAGACCGATCGCGATGCCGGCGAAGCCCGCCGTTCCCCGCTGCGGGTGGGTGACGCCGAGGATGATCAGCACGAAGATCGCGGTGAACAGGATCTCGGCGATGATCGCCGCCCCCAGACCGAAGCCGCCGGGGGAGGCGCCGCCGAAGCCGTTGCTGGCGAAGCCGCCGTCCTGCGCGGCGGTGAGCCACCCCTCCGGTCCGAACAGGCCGATGAGGACGATGAGCGTCGTCCCGAGCGCCCCGCCGATGATCTGGGCGATGATGTAGCCGGGGGCGTCCTTCCAGGCGAAACGTCCCGCGGCGGCGAGCCCCACGGTGACCGCGGGGTTGAAGTGGCCGCCCGAGATCGGGCCCCACGCGTAGATGCCCGCGAGGATCGTCAGGCCGAAGGCCAGCGAGATCCCGAGCACTCCCACGACCTCGCCGGCGACGAGCGCCGTACCGATCGCACCGAAAACCAGCAGAAACGTCCCCAGGGCCTCCGCGACGAGCTTGGTGGCCGTAGACGGGGTGGTTGCGGCATCCGACATGGCGGACTCCTTTCCTCGTCGTGAGAGTACCGAGGCGCCCAGGTTTTTCCCAGACTCGGCGCGCGAAATGACCTCGCGTGTCGGTGCCCAGCTACAGGCGGCCGGCGGCCTTGAGGGCGAGGTAGCGGTCGGCGATCCGCGGGGGGAGGTCGTCCGGTGAGCCGGCGATCGCATCGGCCCCCGCACGGACGACCGCCGCGGCCACCGCGGCAGCATCCCTCTCGGCGCGCGCGGCGGCCGCCTGCGCATAGAGGTCGTCGACATCGGGACGGTCGGGAACGGATGCCACATCCTCGGTCACCGACCCCACGAGCACCACCGCATCGCGGGTCAGCGCCGGCAGCGTCGCGAGGAACCCGCGCGCAGCGCCCACGGCGTCCTGTGCGGTCAGCAGCACCACGAGCGAGGGGCGGGAGGTGAGGGCGCGGACCTGCGCGATCGCGGCGTCCCAGTCGGTGTCGATGAGCTGCGGTTCCACCGGTGCCATCGCGTCCACGAGCGCGGGCAGGAGCGCGGGGCCGTCCACGCGGCTCACCCGTGCACGGACGGCGCGATCGAACATGACCAGGTGCACGTGATCGCCCGCGCGGGTCGCGAGCGCCGAGAGCAGCAGGGCCGCCTCCATCGCGGCATCCATGCGCACGCCGTCGCCGACGCGCGCGGCGGAGGTGCGCCCGGTGTCGATGACGATGACGATGTGCCGGTCGCGCTCGGGCCGCCAGGTGCGGAGCATCGTCGTGCCCGCGCGTGCGGTGGCGCGCCAGTCGATCGAGCGGACGTCGTCGCCGCGGACGTACTCGCGGAGGCTGTCGAACTCGGTGCCCTGTCCGCGCACCTGCACGCTGGTGTTGCCGTCGAGTTCGCGCAGACGCGCGAGGCGCGAGGGCAGGTGCCGGCGGGCGTGGAAGGGCGGGAGCACCCGGATGACACCGAGGGCGTCGAGGCGGCGCTGGCGTCCCGCGATCCGCAGCGGCCCCTCCGCGCGGACGACGACGAAACGCGAGGTGAGTTCGCCGCGGCGGCGGGGGAGCAGTGGGATGCCGAGGGTCCTCGCCTCGCCGGCGGGGATGTCGATGCGCGGTCGATCGGCCGGCGCGCCCGCGGTGGGCTGCCAGGCATCCCGCACGCGGCCGCGGATGCGCCGCGATCCGGTGTTGCGGAGGGTCAGGTCCGTGGCCACCGGCGTGCCGAGACGCGCCCTGCTCGGCAGGGAGCGCTCCACGCGCAGGTCGCCGGGATCGGGGGCGGCGAAGGCGTCGACGAGGGTCACGGCGACACACAGGAGCAGCCACGCCCCGGCGGCGATCCAGGCGTCGATGCCCGCGAGCGACAGCAGCACCACCGGCACGGCGCCGGCGGCGACGAGCAGGGGGAGGCGGGCGGTGACGAACACGGCGGATCAGACGGGGACGCGGGTCTGCTGCAGCACCGACGTGAGGACGGCGTCGACCGAGACGCCCTCGAGCTCGGCATCCGCCCGGAGACGGATGCGGTGGCGCCACGTCGGCACGAGCATGGTCTGCACGTGGTCGGGGGTGATCGCGGGATAGCCGCCGAGCCACGCCCACGCTTTCGCCGCGGCGAGGAGGGCCGTGGTCGCGCGGGGGCTCACACCCACCTGCACCGAGGGGCTCCGGCGCGTTGCCTGGGCGAGGTCGACGACGTAGCCGAGCAGATCGTCGGAGACGTCCACCCGCGCCGCGGCGCGCTGCGCGGCGTGGACCTCGTCGATGCTCGCGGCGCGCACGAGGCCCGCAGCGGCGAGGTCGCGCGGGTCGAAGCCGCTCGCGTGGCGGCGGAGCACCGTCATCTCGGCCTCGCGGGACGGCGCCTCCACGATGAGCTTCAGGAGGAACCGGTCAAGCTGCGCCTCGGGGAGCGTGTAGGTGCCCTCGTGCTCGATCGGGTTCTGCGTGGCCGCGACGAGGAACGGATCGGGGAGGCGTCGCGAGACCCCGTCGGTCGACACCTGGCGTTCCTCCATCGCCTCCAGGAGGGCGGACTGCGTCTTGGGCGGGGTCCGGTTGATCTCGTCCGCGAGCACGATGTTGGTGAACACCGGTCCGTCGCGGAACTCGAACTCGCCGGTCCGCGCGTCGTAGACGAGCGAACCCGACACGTCGCCCGGCATCAGGTCCGGGGTGAACTGGATGCGCTTGGTGTCCAGGCCCAGGGCGGTGCTGAACGCGCGCACGAGAAGCGTCTTGGCCACCCCCGGCACACCCTCCAGCAGCACGTGGCCACGAGCCAGCAGCGCGATCAGGAGCCCGGTGACGGTGCCGTCCTGTCCGACGACGGCCTTGCCGACCTCGGTGCGCACGCGGTTCATGGCCTCGCGGAGCGCCGCGTCGTCGACAGCGACGGATGCCGCGGCGTCGGCGGCGGGGGTGAGCGGGGAATCGGTCACGGGGTGTTCCTTTCCGGTCGGACGGCCGCGTGCACGGCCTCCTCGAGGTCTCGCAGGGACGCGGCGACGGCGACGAAGCGCTCGTCGGTGCCGGGGAGGTCGTCGATCAGGATGCCGCGGGCGACGCCGCGGTCGGTGCCGGTGCGCAGCGCCGCGGCATCGGCTATCTCCGCAGCGGAAGCCGCGGGGCCGAGGCCGAGCGCGCGGGCCAGGCGCCGGAGGGCTGCGATCCGCAGCTCGTCGAGAGCGTGGGTGCGGTCGCGCGTCTGGGCGTAGAGTCGCGCGCGTCCCTGGGTCGTCTCGGCGGCGCGGACGGTCACGGGAAGCCGCTCGGCGACGAGCGGGCCGAACCGGCGCCCCTGCCAGATCGCCGCCGCGACGCCCGCCGCGAGGAGCAGCACGATGACGGGGCTCACCCACGGGGGAGTGAGCTCGCCGAGCGACAGGTCGCCGGGCGCCAGGTCGGAGTCGGCGACGTTCGGGACGTACCAGACCGCCACCGGGTTCTGCCCGAGGAGAGCGAGCGACAGGGCGGCGTTGCCCTCGGCGGCGAGGTTCTCGTTCGTCATGATCGACCGGCCATCCACGGCGCTGCGCGAGGCGTCGCCGTCCGCGGTGACGAGCAGGGCCTGGGCGTCGTCGACCGGATAGCAGGCGGTGGCGGCATCCCCCGCGAGATACAGGACTCCGGGCGTGATCGCGCCGGCGCGCTCTGCGGCGGGCAGCGCGCAGGCGGGGGCGACCGCGTCGCCGTCGGCGACTCCGCCGGGTGCGGCATCCGCGAGGAACATCGACAGGGTGCGCGAACGCGGCTCGATCAGCACGACGTCCGCGGCCTCGTCGGCGAGGGCCTCCAACGCCTCATCCGACAGGGCGGGGGCGTCGGGCAGGACGAGAGTCGCCGCCCCGGCCGCGAGCAGCTCGGCGGCGTCGTCGCGCGACCGGGCGACGCGCACGTCCACACCCTGCTCCCGCAGGATCTCCACGACCGCGCGGGTGCCCTGGGGTCCTGCCGACTCCGGGTCCAGGACCCCGCGCTGGCTCCACTCGGACAGGCTCGAGATCGCGGCGCCGGCCGCCCCGACCAGGAGCAGGACGAGCGCGATCACGACCCACGTGCCGATGCGCCGTCCGCGCGTGGTCGTCCGCTCGGAGACGGATGCCGCGCTCATGCCGGGACCACCGCGGCGGTGCGGGGGGTGGCGCGGCGGATCTCGTCGTCGACCTCGCTCACGCGGCGGTACGCCTCGGCCGACCCGGGCTTCCGGAGGTAGCGGACGTCGTCGAAGTCGTCGGCGACCCGATCCAGGCCCTCGCGGGAGGCGGGGAAGGATGCCGATGCCGCGCGCGCGAAGGCGTGCACCGTCGCACCGGGCGGGAGGTCGACGACCCCGCGCTCGAGGCATGCGCGCGCGAGGGCGCGGAAGCGCAGGACCACCGCGGCGTCGAAGTCGCCGGCGCGGGCCCCCTCTTCCGCTGCCCGTCGGAGGTCGTCCGCGGATCGGTCTTCCCGCTCTCCGAAGAGGATCGTCGGCGCCGCGGGTGCCCGAGGGCGCCGGCGCGGCATCCCCCACACGGCGAAGGCGGCGCCGATGAGGAGGACCGCCACGATCGCCGCGACGAGCGCGACGGTCGGGCCGAGGCCACCGTCCAGCGGCGTGGAGAAGAGGTCGGTGAAGAAGTCCACGACCGCCCGAGCGGCACGATCGAGCGGTGTCGGTTCGGCGATCCGATAGGCGGGGTCGGCGAGCTCGCGCTCGGCCCACTCCCGTGCCTCGTCCCCGTCGGGGAGGAGCGGCGGCACGGCCGTGACGGTCAGCGGCGGCCTCACTCGCGCGGGGCCTCGGATCCGGAGGTGCCCGGAGCCGCCCACTGGGTCGGTGCCGGCGCGGCCGGAGACTCCGGCGCCGACTCCGGTGCCGGCGCGGCCGGTGCCTCCGGCGCCGGGGGAGCGGGCGCCGCTGCCGGTGCGTACCCGGCGGGGGGTGCGTACGTCGCACCCGGGGCCGTGTACCCCGCGCCGGGATATCCGGCCGCGGGCGGGTACGGCGCGGCACCGGGCACGGGCGCCGGCGCCGCCGCACGCGGGGCGATCTCGCGTCCGATGTGGGCCCGGTAGGGGTCGCCGAGGCCTGTGGCACCCGCATCTCGCTGCTCGACGTAGGCCATGAGGTCGAGGTCGAGGCCCTCGCGCCGCATCCGTGCGTCGATGTAGATGAGCGCCGTCGCGGTGGAGGTCACCACAACCGCGACCGCCTGGATGAGGAGGGTGAGCACCTGCGCGAGGAGCAGCGTCACGATCGTGCCGATGATCACGGCCGGGGCGGGGTCACCCGTGGGGGAGATGATCGTCGTCAGGCCGCTGGAGAGAAAGGTGAAGGGGATCGAGATGACCTGTCCCACGGCTCCGAAGACCAGCGAGATGAGGAAGATCACGCCCAGGGCGGGCCAGAAGCGTCCCTTGGTCAGGCGCCAGGACCGGCCGATGGCCCGACCGATCGTGGCCTGCTCCATGAGGATGACCGCCGGCACGAGGAGGAGCTTGATCGTCAGCCACCAGACGAGCGGGATCATCCCGAGCACGATCAGGATGCCGAGGATGACCGCGACCGGAACGGCGACGAGCGCGAGCGAGACGATCACCAGCGCCACGATCGCCAGCGCGCCGACGATCACGACGAGGATGAGGGCGGTGTAGCCGATGAGCCGCCAGGCGACGGGCTTCACCCGCTGCCACAGCTGTCCCAGGCGCAGCTTCTCGGCGACGGCTGCGTGGGTGACCTCGGTCACCACGATCGCCTGCACCAGAACCCCGAGGGCTCCGGCGGCCAGACCCAGCACGAGGGAGGCGATGGCGGTGATCGCGATCGAGCCGACGAGAATCGTCTCGAACTCCTCGCTTCCCGGTCGGACCGTGTCCAGGCGGGCGAAGGTCGCGAACGCCACGCCGCCGATGGCGACGAGCACGACGAGATAGGCCACCGTCTGCACGACCAGGGCGAACCCGAGCAGCACGCGCGGGTTCTGCCGCAGCGCCGTGAACGAGCGGCCGAGGATCGTGCCGAAGGAGAGCGGATGCAGGGGGATGATCCCCGGGCGAGAAGCCGGCGTCCAGGCCGGGTACGCGGTCACGGTGCCCCCTTGTGCATGGTTTCCCTGTGCTCGGATCCCGTCCTGTCTCGGGGACCGGACGGGTGGTCCTATCGTGTCACACGCGCCGCGGCCGCTCGGCGACACCGGCCCGGTGTGCGGCGGGTATCCAGACGGGTCGACTACTCTGTGACAAGCGCACGGGGACCGCTTGATCGGCGACCCCGCCGAACGTGGAGGACGAACCCGCGAGATGACCTCACGCATCCTGGTGGTCGACGACGACACCGCCCTCGCCGAGATGATCGGCATCGTCCTGCGCACAGAGGGTTTCGAGACGGCGTTCTGCGCGGACGGCGGGCAGGCGGTCGAGGCGTGGCGCACCGAGAAGCCCGACCTGATCCTCCTGGACCTGATGCTCCCGGGCATGGACGGGATCGAGATCTGCACGCGCGTGCGCGCGGAGTCCGGCATCCCTATCATCATGCTCACCGCGCGCACCGACACCGCCGACGTGGTGAAGGGCCTGGAGTCCGGCGCGGACGACTACATCGTCAAGCCGTTCAACCCGAAAGAGCTGGTCGCCCGCATCCGCACGCGTCTGCGTCCGGCCGGTCAGCCCGCGAGCGACACGCTGCGCATCGGCGACCTCACCGTCGATGTCGCCGCGCACGAGGTCCGGCGCGGTGACGAGGTCATCCCGCTCACGCCTCTGGAGTTCGAGCTCCTCGTGGCCCTCGCCTCGAAGCCGCAGCAGGTCTTCTCGCGCGAGATGCTCCTCGAGCAGGTCTGGGGCTATCACTACAAGGCCGACACGCGACTGGTGAACGTGCACGTCCAGCGCCTGCGCGCCAAGGTCGAGCTCGACCCCGACAACCCGCGGATCGTCACGACGGTGCGCGGTGTGGGCTATCGAGCGGGCACGGTCGTGTGAGGTGACGCTGTCGTCCACCCCGGGCGCGGCTCCCGCGGGGACCGTCACCACCGGGGTGATCACCACCGCGACGCCCCTCAGCCGCCGTGTGCGATGGCGGGTGTGGTGGCGGAACCTCCGGACCCTCTGGCGACGGAGTCTGCGGTTCCGCACGATCCTGGTGACGCTCGGTCTCACGGCGCTCGCGGTGACCGTGGCCTGCGTCTGGATGGCCCTGGCGATCCAGAACGAGCTCTTCGAGTCGCGCAAGGACCAGGTGCTGCGCGACGCCCAGCGTGCGACCGTCGCCGCGCAGCGGACGATCGACGCGTCGGTGCAGGGTGACGGCGTCCAGCTGCAGAACGTCTGGACGGTCGTGCGCAACACCCTGGCACAGCAGTCGGCGAGCACGGTCAGCGCGGCGTTCCGCATCGGGCCGCCCACCGCCGACGCCCCGCAGGACTTCACCTCCCTCCTCGGCATCGAGGACATCGTCACCGACGGCCTGCGCGATCGGGTGCAGCTGGATCCGGATCAGCAGTGGTGGCAGTCGGTGGCACTCCCGGCCGGTGACGGCACCACGGTCCCCGGCATCCTCGTCGGGCAGCAGCTGTCCGTCCCCGAGATCGGTCCGTACGAGCTGTACCTCGGCTACGACCTCGCCGGCGCACCCCAGACCCTGGGCTTCGTGCAGAGCACCCTGTGGATCGTCGGCATCGGGCTGGTGCTGCTCATCAGCGGCATCGCATGGTTCGTCCTTCGCTCGGTGACCACGCCGATCGGCGAGGCCGCCGACACCAGCGCGAAGCTCGCCGCGGGCGAGCTCGGTGTGCGGCTTCCGGTGCGGGGTGAGGACGAGCTGGCGACGCTCGGGCGCTCCTTCAACGCGATGGCCGACAGCATCGAATCGCAGATCAAAGAGCTCGCCGATCTCTCCCTCGTGCAGCAGCGCTTCGTGTCGGACGTCTCGCACGAACTGCGGACGCCGCTGACGACGATCCGCCTGGCCGCGGACATGATCAACGACCGACGAGAGGAGTTCGATCCGGCCACTGCCCGCGCCGCCGAGCTCCTGAACGCCCAGGTCCAGCGCTTCGAGACCCTCCTGACCGACCTCCTGGAGATCTCGCGCTACGACGCGGGGTCGGTGCAGCTGGAACTCGAGCCGACGAGCCTCGCCCATCTCGCGGAGGATGTCATCGCCTCGATGCAGCAGCTCGCCGACCAGAACGGCACTGACGTCCGTCTGGTCGCTCCGGGAGGATATTCCCCGGTCGACATGGATCCGCGCCGGGTGCGCCGGGTGGTCCGCAACCTCCTCGGCAACGCCATCGAACACGGGGAGGGCCGTCCCATCGTCGTCACCGTCGACAGCGACCAGCAGGCGGTGGCGCTCGGGGTGCGCGACTACGGTCTCGGCATGAAGGCCGCGGATGCCGAGCGGGTCTTCGACCGGTTCTGGCGCGCCGATCCGTCCCGGAAGCGGACCATCGGCGGCACGGGTCTCGGACTGTCGATCTCGCTCGGCGATGCGCGCCTGCACGGCGGCGACCTGGCGGTGTGGACCGAGGTCGGCCGCGGTTCGCACTTCGTCCTCACCCTTCCGCGGCGCGGAGGAGTGCTCACCGGGCCTTCGCCGATCGCGCTCGATCCCGGTGACGACTCCGCGGCTCCGCTCGACGCCCTCGGCGGCACGCAGCCGATCGACGTGCTCCTGCCCGACGGTTCCCAGACGGAGGGCGCACGATGACCGCGGGACGTCGCCTCTTCGCGTGGCTCGGCGCCGCGCTCCTCGCCGTCGTGCTCACCGCGTGCGCCGGTCTCCCCACGAGCGGCCCGGTCAATCCGGGACGCGCGCCCGGTGAGGCCGAGGGGTCGCAGGAGGTCTTCTTCCGGCCGGTCGGTCCGCTTCCCGGCGCGACGCCGCAACAGATCGTCGAGGGCTTCATCCGCGCCGGGTCCGCCCCGGGCGCGGGCGCCCGGTGGGAGCGCGCGCGGGAGTTCCTCGCGCCAGGCTTCCGGTCGGCGTGGCGTCCGTCGGCGGGTGTGATCATCGACCTCGAGAACGACCGCGTGCCGGTCGAGACGGGGGAGGGCCTCGTCTCGGTCTCGTTGACGGTGGTGGGCACGACCGACGCCCGCGGCTCGTACCAGCAGGCCGACGAGGCGGCGACCACCCTGTCGTACGAACTCGCCCAGCAGGACGACGGCGAATGGCGGATCACCGCCGCCCCGGACGGCGTGGTTCTCGACCGCGCGCTGTTCCCGAGCGTCTTCCACGAGTACGCGGTGATGTACTTCTCGCCCGGGTGGGAGTACCTCGTCCCCGACGTGCGGTGGTTCCCCACCACGACCGCCGCGACGAGCATCGTCGACGCGCTGGTCAACCGCAGCAAGAGCGACTGGCTCGACGGCGCCGTGTTCTCCGCCTTCCCCGAGGGCGTCGAGGCCCGGCCGACGGTGCCCGTGTCCGCGGGCGTGGCCGAGGTGGAGCTCACCGAGAGCGTCCTCGCGTCCGACACGCAGGCACTCGATCGGATGCAGGCCCAGCTGGAGGCGAGTCTCGCGACGGCGAACGTCACGGCCGTGCAGATGAGCGTCGACGGCACGCCGCTCGAGGCGACCGCCGCGCCCGTCCGCTCCACGCGCATCCCCGGCGCCCCGCTCGTGCTGACCGAGCTCGGCTTCGGCTACCTCGCCGGTGACGAGCTCGAGCCGGTCGCGGGACTGAGCGACGTGATGACGACGGTAGACCCCGTGGCGATCCAGACCTCCGCCGATCGCGACCTCGCCGCGCTTCTGCTCCGGACCGGCGAAGTCGCGCGCGTCCGCGACGATCGGACCAGCGTGGTCCTCGACGAGCGCGCGGGTCTCCTCGACCCCACGATCGGTCCCGGCGGCGGGGTCTGGAGCGTCCCGCGCGAGGACCCGTCGGCGCTGCGCGTCTTCCCCCTCGCGGGGGAGCCGATCGATGTCGAGGGTGCGTTCCCCGACGCGACCGGCATCGAGGCCTTCTCGCTCTCCCGCGACGGCACGCGACTCGCCGCCGTGGTGACCGCGGGAGGCCGGTCCGTGCTGTGGGTAGCGGGGGTCGGGCGCGGTGCCGACGAGGGCACCATCGTCCTGGACGAGCCCCTGCTCCTGTCGGTCCTCGGCGGGTCGGGCGTCGACGTCGCCTGGCTCGACGACCAGACCGTCGGCGTCCTCGTGCGACAGGACGACACGACCGTCGTCCTCGAGCAGGCCGTGGGGGGTCCGGGTACGACGGTGGTGGCGCCACGGGACGCAGCCTCCCTCGCCGGCGGAACGTCGCTGTCGAATGTGCGCCTGCGCGGCGAGGACGGCGCGCTGTACGTTCGGCGCGGGTCCACGTGGCAGCAAGCGGCAGCCGGCATCCGTGTCCTCGCGACGCAGCAGGGCGCACCCCAGTAACCCTTCACCGGCGCCCTCCTCCCCAGGCGCGGCCCCGGCGCTCCGAGGCCGCGTTCTTCCACGGATGCCGCACCCGCGCGGCGTGAGGAGCACACCGGGCGCGAGGCTCGGCGGATGGATGCCCCTCGATGGTCCGCGACGGTGCGCGGCGCGCTCGCCGACGCGCTCACCCTGCTGCTCCCGGTCGAGTGCGCCGGGTGCGGCGCCGAGGACATCGCCCTCTGCGCGACGTGCGAGGCCGCCCTCGCGCCCGCCGTGGTGCACGGGCGCGTGCCCGGTACCGACCTCGTGCTGGCGAGCGCCCTGCGGTTCGAGGGGGTCCCCGCGCGCGTGATGCGCGCGTTGAAGGAGGAGGGGAGGACGTCGATCGCGCGCGCGCTGGGACCCGCTCTCCGTGCCGCCGTCGAATCCGTCGCGCACGACGCGACGGTCTTCGCGCCCATGCCGACCTCGCGAGCGGCGTTCCGGCGCCGCGGCTACCGGGTTCCGGAGCTTCTCGCCCTCCGCGCCGGCCTCCCGATCCGGCGCTGCCTGCGGCTCGCGCGGGCGACCGCGGATCAGCGGGGGCTCGACGCCGAGGGGCGACGCCGGAACGTCCGGGGAAGTCTCGTGGCGGCGGGTGTGCGGGGGCTGTCGGTGATCGTCCTCGACGACGTGGTGACCACCGGCGCGTCGCTCGAAGACGCGGTGCGGGCCCTGCGCGCGGAGGGCGCCCATGTCGTGGCAGCGGTCGCCCTCGCGGCGACACCGCGGCGTCACCACGCCGTCGCCCGAGACGGGGCGGGCGGATTCGGCGCATCGGAAACTGCCAGGTGACTTCGGCCTCGCGCGGCACTAGCGTGGAGTGCACAAGGCGACTGAAGGTCCGCCCTTGACCGGGAGGACCGGAACAAGGAGGTCAGGGATGGAAACCAGCATCGTCGGCGTGGGTGTGAGCATCACCGAGCGATTCCGCTCGGTCGTCGAAGACAAGGTCACCCGGATCGAGCACCTCGCTCCCCGCGCGCAGCGCGTGGACGTGAAGGTCACTCACCGCGCGTACCACAATGGTCGGGTCGAGGACGACACCGTCGAACTCACCGTGACCGGCAAGGGACCCATCGTGCGGGCGGAGGCCACGGACGGGGACAAGTTCACCGCCCTCGATCTCGCCGTGGACAAGCTGTGCGAGCAGCTGCGTCGCGCGAAGGACAAGCGCATCGACGCGCGGAACCACCCGCGCGGGGCGAAGTTCGAGAAGGAGAGCGGCGAGCTGCACGGCATCGACGTGCAGCCGGCATCCGTGGAGATGCTCCGCGCCGTGGCCACCGGGGAAGTCCCGGTCGTCGCTGCGGAGGAGGAGGCGGATTACACCCCGGTCGTCATCCGCACGAAGAGCTTCGACGCGGAGTGGATGACCGTGGAGGATGCCGTCGACCGCATGGAGCTGGTCGGGCACGACTTCTTCCTGTTCATCGATGCCCGGAGCGACCAGCCGAGTGTGGTGTACCGCCGCAAGGGATGGGACTACGGTGTCATCGCGCTGACGACGCAGACGGCCCCGGAGGTCGTGGCGTCCTGACAACCCGCGTGTGCCCCGGCCGTGTGCCGGGGCACACGCGCGTCGGGGCGTGGACGCCCGGACGGTACGCCGACGCCGGGGTCAGTCGAACATGCCGTCCAGGAGGCTGCCGATCACGAGGCCGCCGAGGAGGCCGCCCATCACGCCCGAACCGCCGTCGCGGCGTCCGCCACCGCCCCAGCCGGGTCCGCCGCCCCACGAGTCGGGGTTCTGCGGACGGGATTGGTCGATGTCGCGCTGGGCGAGCTGCAGCGCTTCGCCGGCGAGGAACGCCGCGCGCCGGGCGTGCGCCATCGCGGGCTCGCGGTCGTCCTCCGCGATCGTCACCGCGGTCGACGCGCTCGTGCCGAGGGCGCGATCGAGGTCCTGCCGGACGCGCTCGGCCTCGGCCAGGCGGGTCCGGGCGTCTGCGCCGATCCATCCGCGGTGGCCCGCGATGACGTCGCGTGCGACGGCGAGCTGACGGTCGGCGTCGTCGATGGCATGCCGGACGTGCTCGAGAGGCGGGATCGGGCGCGCGGCGCGCTCGCGGGCGGCGGCGATGGCGGCATCCAACCCGGAATTGGCCTCGCGGAGGCGGGACAGCTGCTCGAAGGGGTCCGTGTTCACGCCCGCCGCGGGCAGGGCGGCGAGGGCGGCCTGCAGATTCCCGATCGCGGTGCTCACCGCGGGGGAGTGCGGTTCACGCAAGGCCACGGCGATGTCCTCGCGCGAGTCCTCGATGATCGCGGCGAGGAGGGATTCGGCCCGGAGCGCTTCGACCTCGAACGTCTCGACCGCATCGATCAGGGTCTCGGCGCGACGCACCGATTCCGTCGCCGCTTCGAGGGCCATGTTGGCCTGCTCGCGGTTGCCGGCGTCGCGTCGGCGCTCGGCGACCGACGCGCTGTGCTCGGCGAAGCCGAGGAGCTGCTCCGCCTCAGCGGGGTTCGAGCGCACCTGGGCGAGAGCGTGGTCGGAGTAGCGGGCGGCCAGGCGCTCCACGGTGTCGCGCGCGTGGGGGAGACGGGTGCGCAGGGTGGCGGCATCCGCTCGCACGCGCGCGATGATCTCCGGGGCCCGGCGAGCCCGCGCGATCGCCTCGGACAGTGCGCCGGTCCGGTCGTCCAGCAGCGCACCGGCCCACTCGCACAGCTGCACGATGCGGGCGTTCCGGGTGCGGAGCTCCTCCGGGGTGTCGGGGATCTCGTCGTGGTTCAGCTGGTGGAGGTGGAAGGCCTCCTGCAGGTGCGTGCGCACGGCGTCGAGGGCGTCGCGGAGATCCTTCGTGGCGTCGTTCCCGAGCTCCGCGACGGCGAAGACCAGTTCGTCCGACGTGGTGCGGATGCGCTCGTCCGCCTCGACAAGCGCCGTCTGCGCGTTGCGTGCGAGGTCGGCATCCGCCGCGGCGAGCTCCTCGCGCTCTTTCTTACGACTGCCCCAGAATCCGGCCATGCTCTCGATCCTATGCAGGCGACCGCCCGCTCGGCGGGACCACCCTCGCGCTCTCGGCGAACGTGAAGGGGCCCCGCCGAAGCGGGGTGGCGTCGTCAGTCGCGGGGGCTGCCGTGGCGGGGCTTCCGGCCGCGCGCGTCGTCGTCACGGTCGCCGTCGCGTCGGCGGGGGCCGCCGGTGTCGGGGCGTAGCTCGATCAGCCGGCCGGAGATCCGGGTGTCGCTGAGGCGCTCCAGGGTACCGGCGGGCAGGGGCGACGGCAGCTCGACGAGCGAGAAGTCGGGGCGGATCTGGATCGCACCGAAGTCGTCGCGACGCAGGCCTCCCTCGTTCGCGAGCGCGCCGACGATCTGGCGGGGCTCGACACGGTGGCGCTTGCCGACCGCGATGCGGTACATGGCGAACCCGCCGCGGGGCGCCTTGCGCGGGCCGCGCTCGCCGCCGCGGTCCCGGTCCGTGCCGCGGTCGCGTGCAGTCCCCGGGCGCTCGCCGTCGCGCGCCGCGCGGGCAGGACGCACGGAGGGCTCGGGATCGGGCTCGAGCAGCAGCGGGGTCTCTCCCTGCGCGACGATCGCGAGCGCGGCCGCGACATCGACCTCGGGCACATCGTGGTTGCGCACGTAGTGGGCGACGATGTCACGGAAGCGGTCCACGCGCTCCGTCTCGGCGAGCGCGGCCGTGATTCGGTCGTCGAACCGGGTGAGGCGGGTCTCGTTGACCTCGTCCACGCTCGGCAGCGACATCTCGGTCACCTCCTGCCGCGTGGCCTTCTCGATGGCCTTGACGAGCCAACGCTCGCGCGGCGTGACGAAGCTGATGGCGTCGCCGGTACGACCCGCACGACCGGTGCGTCCGATGCGGTGCACGTACGACTCGGTGTCGGTGGGGATGTCGAAGTTCACGACGTGGGAGATCCGCTCGACGTCGAGCCCGCGGGCGGCGACATCGGTGGCCACGAGCACGTCGAGCGCGCCGGACTTCAGCTGGTTCACCGTCTTCTCGCGCATCGGCTGCGCGACGTCGCCGTTGATGGCGGCGGCGGAGTATCCGCGGGCGCGGAGCTTCTCGGCGATCTCCTCGGTCACGCTGCGCGTGCGGCCGAAGACGATCATGCCGTCGAAGTTCTCGACCTCGAGGATGCGGGTCAGGGCATCCATCTTCTGTTGCCACGAGACCATGAGGTAGCGCTGGCTGATCGTCGCCGAGGTGGTCGTCTTGGTCTTGACCGTGATCTCGGCGGGATCGTTCAGGTACTGCTGCGACATCCGTCGGATGGATGCCGGCATGGTCGCCGAGAAGAGGGCGACCTGCTTGGTCTTGGGCGTGTCGGCGAGGATCGTCTCGACGTCCTCCGCGAAGCCCATCTTCAGCATCTCGTCGGCCTCGTCGAGCACGAGGTAGCGCAGCTCGGAGAGATCGAGCGTGCCCTTCTCGAGGTGATCGATGATGCGGCCGGGGGTGCCGACGACGATGTGCACGCCGCGGCGGAGGGCCGACAGCTGCACCCCGTAGCCTTGCCCCCCGTAGACGGGGAGGACGTGCACGCCGTCGAGGTGGGAGGCGTACTTCTCGAACGCCTCGCAGACCTGGAGGGCGAGTTCGCGGGTCGGCGCGAGCACGAGGGCCTGCGGCGTCTTCTGGGTCAGGTCGAGACGATCGATGACCGGCAGGGCGAACGCGGCGGTCTTGCCGGTGCCGGTCTGGGCGAGGCCCACCACGTCGCGGCCGGCCAGCAGGGGCGGGATGGTGGCCGCCTGGATGGCGGAGGGGGTTTCGTATCCGACGCCCCGCAGAGCTTCGAGGACGGCCTCTCCGAGGCCGAGGTCGGCGAAGGTCGGCGAGGCAGGCTCCTGGGGAGCCTCGGCCTCGATCTGGGGGTCGGAATCGGGCGAAGGCTGTGTTTCGGTCACGCTTCAGGGTAGTGTGCGCGGCCTGTGAGGCGACAGCATGCCGTCCGAGGACCGGTGTGTTCAGGCCACCGAGGCGGTCACCGGACGCCCGCGCTTTGGCGTCTGCGTCGACAGGGACAGGCCCATCGCGGGGGTGGGATGCTGCGCCAGGAGGCCGGCGAGGTGGTCCAGCCAGCGCACTTCGGCCTCGGCTTGGAAGACCACCGCCTCTTGGACGAGCGAGCGGGCGAAGTCCTCCGCGTCGTCGGTCGCGGCATCGAGGAGGTGCGATGCGCGCAGCTCCTCCAGGATCCGGGCGGAGACCTCCCGCTGACGGCGGACGAGGTCCGCGGCATCCACTCCGGGGAGTGTGGCGGCGACGGCGAGTTTGATCGCGAGCGCGTCGCGTGTGCCGGCGGTCCGGGCGACGGGTTCGTCGAGCCACGTCCGCACCTCGACGCGCCCCGGTTCGGTGATGTGCCAGTAGACGTGCCCGAGTTCGTCGGCTTCGCCGCGGCGGACCAGACCGTCGCGCTCGAGCCGGTCGAGGGTGTTGTAGATCTGCCCGACGTTCAGAGGCCAGGTCGATCCGGTACGTCGGTCGAACTCCGCGCGCAGCTGATAGCCGTAGCACGCGCCCTGATCGAGGATCGCCAAGAGGCTCTGACGCACCGACATCGACGACTCCTCGACTCCGCCGTCGCGGCGGTCTGCATACCGGGTATGTGTTTTCCGAGTATAGGGATGCGTCATCCTCGCCCCGTCCAGCACACCTCAAGGTCACAGGTGGATAACATGGGCGAGTATGCCCGGGCGTCGCCCGGGGGCCCGACGCCTCGCGTCGCACCCGACAGATGGAGATCTTTTCGTGGCCAACCCTCTCGAGAAACTGCTTCGCGCCGGCGAGGGACGGATCCTTCGGCGGCTCCACCAGGTCGTCAAGGCCGTCAACGCCCTCGAAGAGGACTACGAGGGCCTCACCGATGAGGAGCTCCGGGGCGAGACGGCCGAACTGCGCGCCCGCTACGAGGCCGGTGCGACGCTGGATCAGCTGATGCCGGAGGCATTCGCCGCCGTGCGCGAGGCGGCCAAGCGCACGCTCGGTCAGCGTGCCTACGACGTCCAGATCATGGGCGGCGCCGCCCTCCATCTCGGCAACATCGCCGAGATGAAGACCGGTGAGGGCAAGACCCTGACCGGTGCCTTCCCGGTGTACCTCAACGCCATCGCCGGCCAGGGCGTGCACGTGATCACCGTGAACGACTTCCTCGCGTCCTATCAGTCCGAGCTCATGGGTCGCATCTACCGCGCCCTCGGGATGACGACCGGGACGATCGTGTCCGGGCAGACGCCGGAGGTGCGTCGTGAGCAGTACAACGCCGACATCACCTACGGCACGAACAACGAGTTCGGCTTCGATTACCTGCGCGACAACATGGCCTGGCGGAAGGAGGATCTCGTTCAGCGCGGTCACTTCTTCGCCATCGTCGACGAGGTCGACTCGATCCTCATCGACGAGGCGCGCACGCCGCTGATCATCTCGGGTCCGTCATCGGGCGAGGCCAACCGCTGGTTCGTGGAATTCGCGCGGATCGCCAAGACCCTCGAGGCGGGTGTCGACTACGAGGTCGACGAGAAGAAGCGCACCATCGGCGTTCTCGAACCCGGCATCGAGAAGGTCGAGGATTACCTCGGCATCGACAACCTCTACGAATCGGCCAACACGCCGCTGATCTCGTTCCTGAACAACTCGATCAAGGCGCTGGCGCTGTTCAAGCGCGACAGCGACTACGTCGTGATGAACGACGAGGTCATGATCGTCGATGAGCACACCGGTCGCATCCTGGTGGGTCGCCGGTACAACGAGGGCATCCACCAGGCCATCGAGGCGAAGGAGGGCGTGCCGGTGAAGGCTGAGAACCAGACCCTCGCCACCGTCACCCTCCAGAACTACTTCCGCCTCTACGACAAGCTCGCCGGCATGACCGGTACCGCCGAGACCGAGGCGGCGGAGTTCATGTCGACCTACAAGCTCGGCGTGGTCCCGATCCCCACGAACAAGCCGATGGTCCGCAAGGACATGCCCGACCTCGTCTACAAGAACGAGCAGGCGAAGTTCGCGCAGGTCGTCGAGGACATCGTCGCGCGCCACGAAAAGGGCCAGCCGGTGCTGGTCGGAACCGTCAGCGTCGAGAAGAGCGAGTACCTCTCGCGGCTCCTCGCGAAGAAGGGCATCAAGCACGAGGTCCTCAACGCGAAGAACCACGCCCGTGAGGCCGAGATCGTCGCTCGGGCCGGACGCCTCGGAGCCGTCACGGTCGCCACCAACATGGCCGGTCGTGGCACCGACATCATGCTCGGCGGGAACGCGGAGTTCCTCGCGGTCCAGGAGATGAAGTCCCGCGGCCTCGACCCGGTCGAGACGCCCGAGGAGTACGAGGCGGCCTGGGACGAGGTCTACCAGTCCACGAAGGCCACGGTCGACGAGGAGGGCGCACAGGTCGTCGCCGCCGGCGGGCTCTACGTCCTCGGCACCGAGCGCCACGAGTCGCGCCGCATCGACAACCAGCTGCGCGGCCGTTCGGGCCGTCAGGGCGACCCGGGGGAGAGCCGGTTCTACCTGTCGCTCACGGACGACCTCATGCGGCTGTTCCAGTCGGGCGCGGCCGAGGCGATCCTGGCGCGGACGAACTTCCCCGACGACGTCGCGATCGAATCCGGCATGGTCTCGCGTGCCATCAAGAGCGCGCAGTCGCAGGTCGAGGGGCGCAACGCCGAAATCCGCAAGAACGTGCTGAAATACGACGACGTCCTGAACCGGCAACGCGAGGCGATCTACTCGGATCGCCGTCAGATCCTGCACGGCGACGACATCGCCGACCGTGTGCAGCATTTCATCGAGGATGCGATCAACTCGCTCATCGACGACCACACCGGCACCGGGCACAACGAGAGCTGGGACTTCGACGCGCTGTGGACCGAGCTGAAGACGCTCTACCCCGTCGACGTCTCGATCGACGAGGTCGTGGCGGAGGGTGCGGGACGCAAGGGCGGCATCACCCCCGAGGGGCTGAAGCGCGAGATCCTCTCCGACGCGCGGATCGCGTACGCCAAGCGCGAGGAGTCGCTCGGTGAGCCGGCCATGCGCGAGCTCGAGCGTCGCGTCGTCCTGCAGGTGCTCGATCGTCGCTGGCGCGACCACCTCTACGAGATGGACTATCTCAAGGACGGCATCGGATTGCGCGCGATGGCACAGCGCGACCCGCTGATCGAGTATCAGCGCGAGGGCTACCAGATGTTCCAGGCGATGATGGGCCAGATCAAGGAGGAGTCGGTCGGCTACCTCTACAACCTCGAGGTCGAGGTGCGCCGCGCCGACGCCGGCGAACCGCAGGTCGAGGCGAAGGGTCTGGGGGCCACTCCCGTCGAGAACGCACGGCTGGAGTACACCGCCGCCAACGACGCGGGCGAGGTCGAGGTGCGCAACGAGCGCGGCCAGGTCCAGCAGGCATCGACGAACCGGATGCGGCAGGCGGCCGCAGCGTCGGCGCCCGGCGCCGCTCCGGCGGAAGAGGTCCGCGGCGCGTTCGGGCAGAAGGTCGAGTCCGGCGAGGACGCCGGTTCGGGTGCCCTGAACCGCGCCCAGCGACGCGCCGCCGACAAGAAGAAGTGATCGCGGTCCTCCGCTGACCGCGAGCGGGCCACCGTCGGTCGATTGGCCCGGTGGCCCGCTCGATATCCTGGGGCGATGAGTCCCCTGCGTCCGCTCGATCAGTCGAGCAAGCTGAAGAACGTCCTCTACGAGATCAGAGGACAGGCGCTCATCGCCGCCGACCAGCTCGAGGCCGACGGGCACACCATCCTGAAGCTCAACACCGGCAACCCCGCCGTGTTCGGATTCGAGGCGCCGTTCCAGATCGTGCGCGACATGATCGAGGCCGTGCCGCAGGCGCACGGCTACAGCGACAGCCGGGGCATCATGCCCGCGCGGCGCGCGGTCGTCTCGCGGTACGAGCAGGAGCCGGGCTTTCCTCACGTGGACCCGGATGACGTCTACCTCGGCAACGGTGTCTCCGAACTCATCACCATGACCATGCAGGCGCTGCTCGACGAGGGTGACGAGGTCCTCATCCCGGCTCCGGACTATCCGCTCTGGACGGCGATGACGAGCCTCGCCGGCGGCGATCCGATCCACTACCGGTGCGACAACCTGAACGGGTGGCAGCCGGATCTCGACGACATCCGCTCGAAGGTCACACCGCGCACCAAGGCGATCGTGGTGATCAACCCGAACAACCCCACCGGCGCCGTGTACACGCGCGAGGTGCTCGAGGGCATCGCCGAGATCGCCCGCGAGAACTCGCTGCTCCTGCTCTCCGACGAGATCTACGACCGCATCGTCTTCGACGACGCGCGCCACATCCCGATGGCCACGATCGCACCGGACCTGCTCTGCCTGACGTTCAACGGCCTGTCCAAGACCTACCGGGTGGCCGGGTATCGCTCCGGCTGGCTCGTCATCACCGGTCCGAAGGCGCACGCCGCGGGCTTCCTCGAGGGGATCCAGCTCCTCGCCTCGACGCGTCTGTGTCCCAATGTCCCCGCGCAGTTCGCGGTGCAGGCGGCGCTCTCCGGCATCCAGTCCATCGATGCCCTCATCGCCCCCGCGGGCCGTCTCCACGAGCAACGGGATGCCGCGTGGAATGCCCTCGAGTCGATTCCGGGCGTCGCCTGCGCCAAGCCGCAGGGCGCCCTGTACGCCTTCCCCCGGTTCGACCCGGAGGTGTACGAGATCCCGGACGACGCGAAGTTCGTCTACGACTTCCTCATCGCCGAGCATGTGCTGCTCGTGCAGGGGACCGGTTTCAACTGGCCGACCCCCGATCACGTCCGCATCGTCACCCTTCCGGAGGCTCGCGTGCTCACCGAGGCGATCGAGAGGCTCGGGAACTTCCTGGCGTCGTACCGGCCGTGAGGCGCCGGGTGCGCCGGCCCTCAGAGCACCGCGAGGGAGGGCGAGCGCCAGCGGCCGTCCATGCCCTCGAGGCGAAGGGCGACCGCGCGCGTGCGCGCCGGTCCCTGGACGATCACCACGGCTTCGACGACACCGTCCGCCGGGCGGGTGGCCCGGACCGAGAGGATCGTGTGCACCGGCCGCATCGCCGGGACGCCACGGGCACTGCGCGCACGCGTCGCCATGGCCGCACGGGTGACGAGCTTGCGGTACGCGTCCTCGGTGAGCCAGCGTGCCAATTGCTCCACCTCGCGGACACCGGCGAGGACCTCGAACACTCCGACGGTGATGTTCCGGAGGAACGGTTCAGGATCCGGGAGCGCGTGGGAAGAGGTGCGCTGCGGGGCGAAGAACTCCGAGAGCTCGGCCGCCCCCGGAGCGAAGGAGTCGCGGGGTCGTTCGGCGGGCGAGGGTGACATGTCGGCCAATCTGGACGGGGAGGTTTGTGCCGGTAGTAGAACACAGAGGCAACTCCCAGGAACATGCCCCGACGGCTCCTGTGGACAACTTCTCATCGACTCCTCACGATTGGCCTAACCTGCCCAGGTGCGATGGGATCGCTTTTTCGACGACCTGGAAGACCAGGTCGCTTCGGAGTGGGAAGCCGAGCGGGCCGCGCTCGACACGGAGGCGGAACGGCTGCGTCTGTCGACCCTCGGCTTCGCCGCCCGCCTCCGCGCGCTGGCGCCGGGCTCGCCGGATGCCCGGGGTGTGGAGGCCACGATCGACGCCGCGTCCGACCGGCTTCGCGGCACGGTCACCTCCGCGGGATCGGACTGGCTGGCACTCGATCTCGCCGAGTCCGCAACGGTCGCCGCGCTCGTCCCCTTCGCAGCCGTGCGGGGCCTCGCCCTCACCCACGCCGCGATGCTCGCGACCGCCCGCCCCGCCGACCGTCCGCCGGGCCTGAGGGATCGCATGTCATTCGGGTTCGTCCTGCGCGACCTCGTCCGTCGCCGCCTCACGGTGACGGTCCACCTGCGTGACGGTGCGGCGCTCAGCGGCACGATCGATCGGGCGGGAGCGGATCACCTCGACCTCGCCCTGCACGACCCGGGATCCCCGCGGCGGGCGGCATCCGTCACGGGGTTCCGCATGATCCCGTTCGACGCCGTCGCCTGGGTGCGGCTCGAGGCCGCCGCCGTCCTCCGCTGACGGTGGTCAGTCCGGGTTGCGCACGATGCCGGTGCCCCAGAGCTCCGGGAAGCTCGCGGTCTGCGACTGGTGCCACAGCGCGATGCGCCGGGCCTCCTCGGCCTGATCGTCGAGATATGTCGAGATGCTGGCCTCTTCGACCCGCCACTGCGCGGGCGCACCCACGCGCATGCCGCGCAGTCGACCGTCCATCACGAGGGCGATGACCTCATCGACGCCCACTCCGAGGATCTCGGCCACCTGGCTGGGCGCGAGAAGGCGCACGGCAGGGGTGGAGTTCTCGGGCATGCCCCCATTATCGACCCGCCGCACCCGCTGTCCAGGGGCACGAAACACCCCCTGTGGATAACGCCGGAGCGGAATCATCGCTCTGCGCGAACATGGGGTCATGACCGCCGCCGTCTCCTCGCGTCCGACCCGGGCCTCCGCGCGCCCCGATCTGCGTCTGATCCTCGGGATCATCCTGGTCCTGGCCTCGATCCTCGGGGTGTGGTTCACGGTGCAGGCGGCGCGCACGACCGCACCCGCCTACGTCGCGACGCGCACCATCGTCCCCGGTGAGGCGGTGACCGCCGACGTCGTGCGGAGCGTCGAGGTGTCCCTCGGAGGCCTCTCCGAGAGCTACCTCTCCACCGCCGACGTGGAATCGGGCCTCGTGGCGACGCGCACGATCGAAGTCGGCGAGCTGGTTCCGGCCGCTGCGGTCGGCAGTGCGGATGCGGCCCGAACGACCCGCGTGGTGGTGCGCAGCGCCGTCGACGTCCCGGCATCCGTCGCCGCGGGAACCGTCGTGGAGGTGTGGGCCGCGCCTCAGCGGGAACGGGGGGTCTACGACGCGCCGCGGATCCTCGTCGCGGACGCCACCGTCGTGTCGGTCGCGCGCGATGAGTCGATGATCGGCGGGGGAGCGGCGCAGCTGGAACTGGTGATCCCGCGATCGGATGTCGCCGCGGCGCTCACCGCCATGAGCGATCAGTCCGCACTGTCGGTGGTGCCGGTGGCGGGAGCAGGCTCGTGAGAGCGCTTGTCGCGGTGGTCGACGGTGATCGGCGGGCCGTCGAGCTGATCCACGAGGGCATCGAGGTGGTCGGCGTCCTCGCGCCGGAGGCGCTCGCCCTGCTCGCCCGCGACGACCTCGCCGAGCCGGACGCCTCGCGGGCTCTGCGCGCGCTCGCCGACGCCGACGTGGTGATCCTGACGGTCGACCGGACGCACACCGACGTCGCCGTGGTGGCGCTGTGCGACCGTGCGCGCACGCGTATCGTGCCGTTCGCCGCGAGTGCGGACGACCTCCGCACAGCCGAGGCGCTGGGCCTCGAGAGCCCGCTCGCACCGGACGTGCCGGTGTGGCGGCTGTGCGAGGTCCTCGCGGCCGAGCCGGTCAGCGCCGCCGCCGCGCCCTCGACGACCGGGCCGGCGGTCATCGCGGTGTGGGGCCCGGCGGGAGCGCCCGGACGGTCGACCGTCGCGGTCGGGCTCGCCCTCGAACTCGCGCGGGGCGGGCGACGCACGGCGCTCGTGGACGCCGACACCGCAGCGCCTTCCCAGGCGCTGAGCCTTTCGCTCCCCGACGAAGGTCCGGGGTTCGCGGCGGCCTGCCGCAGTGCCGAGCGGGGCGCGCTCGACGCCGCCGAACTCACGCGGATCGCCCTTCCGCTCGGCGATACGGGAGTCGAGGTGCTGACGGGGCTGAACAGGCCGTCGCGGTGGCCTGAGCTGTCCGCTGCGCGGGTGGGGGCGGCCCTGTCGGCGTGCCGCGGGTGGGTCGATCACGTCGTCGTGGACGTCGCCGCGCCGCTCGAGCGCGACGAGGAGATCGTCAGCGACCTGGAGGACGGTCCGCGTCGCAACGCCGCGACCGTGGCCGCGCTCCAGGCGGCGGACCTCGTGGTGGCCGTCGGCTCGGCCGACCCCGTCGGCATCGCGCGGTACCTGCGTGGTCACGCCGAGCTGAGAGCGATCGTCGGCTCCACCCGGGTGGTGTCGCTGATCAACCGTGTGCGCCCGGGAGTCCTCGGTATCGATGCGCGGGGCCAGGTCCGTCGAGCCCTCGACCGGTTCGGCGGCATCGAGGACGTGTGGTTCCTCCCGCACGACGGCAGATCTGCGGATGCTGCGCTCCTCGCCGCACGACCCCTCGGCCTCGTGGCCCCGCGGTCGGGCGTGACCCTCGGCATCCGTCGCTTCGTCGGCGAGGCGGTCCTCCCACCGACCCCGACCGGGCCCGCAGGCGCGGACGCTCCGACCCGCCGGGTCCGGGCGGCCCGACGTCGCCGACCGGAGCGCGCGGCGCTGCCGACCCGGGGCTGAACCCTAAGCTGGAGGGGTGTCCACGCTCAGCGATCTCGTCTATGCCCAGGGCCGTTCCAGCGCGCAGGACGTCGAGTGGCTGCACCGGCTCGCCGGCGACGGTCAACTGCTCGCGGACCTCGCCTTCGCCGACATCGTGCTGTGGGTTCCGACCCTCGACGACTCGTTCGTCGCCGTGGCGCACACCCGGCCCAGCGGCGCGGCGACGCTGTTCTATCGGGACATCGTCGGTGACCGGGTCCGGCCCCAGTGGCGGACGCAGGTGCGCGACGCCTTCCACACCGGACGCATCGTCGATTCCGCGTCGCCCGATTGGTTCGAGGAGACCCCGACCCGGGTGCGCGCGGTGCCGGTCGCGCGTTCCGGCGGCGGGCGCAGCGAGACGATCGCGGTGCTCACCCGTCACACCAACCTCGGAGAGGCGCGGACCCCCTCGCGGCAGCAGATCACCTTCAACGACTGCGCCGACGACCTCTTCGGCATGATCGCCTCGGGTGATTTCCCCGATCTCACGGCTCCGACCTCGCCGCGCCGCGGCGCACCGCGCGCGTCCGACGGACTCGTCCGGCTCGATGTCGACGGCGTCACCACGTTCGCGAGCCCCAATGCGCTTTCGGCGTTCAACCGCCTCGGGTTCGGCGACGAACTCGAAGGCGAGTCCCTCGTCGAGGTCGTCACCCAGATCCTGCCGGGCAAACGTCAGTTCGACGAGTCGCTCCCGGTGGTCCTGACCGGTCGCGCACCGTGGCGCGCCGACGTCGAGGCGCGCGGCGTGACGGTGTCGCTGCGGACGATCCCGCTCCGCGACCGCGGAACGCGTATCGGCGCGATCGTCCTGTGCCGAGACGTCACGGAGATCCGCCATCAGGAGCAGGAGCTCATCACCAAAGACGCCACGATCCGCGAGATCCACCACCGCGTCAAGAACAACCTGCAGACGGTGGCGTCGCTGCTGCGGATCCAGGCTCGCCGGTCGCACTCCGAAGAGGCCCGTGAGGCTCTCACTCAGGCCATGCGGCGCGTGTCGGCGATCGCCGTGGTCCACGACACGCTGTCGGAGGGCCTCGCCCAGAACGTCGACTTCGACGACGTCTTCGACCGTGTCCTGAAGCTCGTCGCCGAGGTCGCCGCGGCACCCAACACGCGCGCCAAGACCCGGTCGACGGGCCGCTTCGGGACGCTGCCGAGCGAGTACGCCACGCCCCTCGCCCTGGCGCTGACCGAGTTGGTCACCAATGCGGTGGAGCACGGCCTGGCCGGCCAGGAGGGCGACGTCGAAATCATCGCCGAGCGCACGGGGGAGACCCTCGAAGTCCGCGTCCGCGACACCGGGTCGGGTCTTCCCGAGGGTCAGGTCGGTCGGGGACTCGGGACGCAGATCGTGCGCACACTCATCCAGGGCGAGCTGGGCGGCACGATCGACTGGCACACGATCATGGGCAGCGGAACCGAGGTCACGATCGAGATCCCGTTGCGCTACATCGAGCGCGCCCGGGGCTGAACGCCCTCCCGGGGCAGCAGGCGCCCGCGCGGATCAGGACGCGCGGCGGGCGCGAGCGGCGCGGCGCTTCAGCGCGCGGCGCTCGTCTTCGGAGAGACCTCCCCAGACGCCCGAGTCCTGGCCGGACTCGAGGGCGTACTGCAGGCACACCTCGGTGACGGTGCACCGTGCGCAGACGGACTTGGCCTTCTCGATCTGGTCGACGGCCGGACCGGTGTTCCCGACGGGGAAGAACAGTTCGGGGTCGACGGTGAGGCAGGCGGCCTTGTCGCGCCAGTCCATAGGGGTGCTCCTTGATGCGGGGGGATTGGGGAAAAGACGAGGGACGGATTCGGGTCCGTTACTCTGGTGAGGGTGCGAGATCGACTCGCCCCACGTCGCTGTGGGAGCACACGGCTTCACCAATCGTCCCACAGCGGTTTACCTGAATCAAGGGTTGACCGGCAGGTTTGTGCGGAAGACGCTGATGAATCGCGTCTAGCACATGATGCTTCCTACAACCCCGACCGTTCGGAGAAGGAGTCGCGCGCATGCTGGCGAGAACGACGGGACGCGCTGCCGCGGTCCTCCTGGTGGCGGAGGGACTCGGCATCCTGGCGCTCCTCGTGTGGCAGATCGGCGCGCTCTTCGCCGGCGACACCGCCGTCCTCACCACCGCGATCGCCCTCGCCGTCCTCACCGCGATCGGTGCCGCCGCCGTCCTCGCCTTCGGCGTGGCGACGTGGCGCGAACGCAGCTGGGGCCGCTCCGGGGGAGTCGTGACGCAGCTGCTCATCCTCGCCGTGGCGATCGGAGCGATCACCGGCGCCTTCTCCTCCCCGGGCATCGCGCTCGCGCTCGCGGCGCCGGCCGTCGTCACCCTCGTCCTGCTGGCGATGACGGTCCGCGCGAGCGCCCCACCGCGAGAGGATCGTGCGGGCGGCGACGCCTGAGAGCTCTTCGGTGCAGGCGGGTCCTGATCAGGCGTCGAGACCGAGGAGCGAGCGCACCCGTGCGACGTGCCCGGTGGCCTTGACGTTGTAGAGGGCGTGCTCGACACGGCCCTCACCGTCGATGACGAAGGTCGAGCGGATGACCCCGAGCACGGTCTTGCCGTAGTTCGTCTTCTCGCCCCACGCGCCGTAGGCCTCGTGCACGCTGTGATCCGGGTCGCTCAGCAGGTCGTAGGTGAGGCCGTCTCGCTCACGGAACTCGCGGAGCTTCGCCGGCTCGTCGCGAGAGATGCCCAGCACCGTGTAGCCGGCCGCCTGGAGCGGGGCGAGGCTGTCGCGGAAGTCGCAGGCCTCCGTCGTGCACCCCGGGGTCATCGCCGCGGGGTAGAAGAAGAGCACGACGCCCGTCCCACGGCGCTCCGAGAGGCGCACGGGGGTGCCGTCCTGGTCGACGAGGGTGAAATCGGGGGCGGTGTCGCCGGTGGAGAGACGCGTCATCCTCTCAGCCTATGGGACCTCGGCGGCCCGCGGCGAAGGTCTCCAGCAGGCGCTGGAGGGAGTCCAGACGCGCCGCGCCACCGGGCCCGAGTTCGTCCGCCGCGACCGCCTCGACGATCGCGCAGTCCGGCGCATCGGGGAGGTGCGTGCAGCCGCGGGGACAGCGCCGGGCGACATCGTCCAGATCGGTGAACGCGCGGAGGATGTTCGCGGGGTCGACGTGTCCGAGGCCGAAGGAGCGGACGCCGGGCGTGTCGATCACCCAGCCGTTGCCCGCGGCACCGCGATAGCGCAACGACACCGTCGAGCTCGAGGTGTGCCGGCCCCGTCCGGTGACCTGGTTGACGTGGCCTGTCGCGCGTCCGGCGTCGGGGACCAGGGCGTTCACGAGAGTGGACTTGCCGACGCCGGAATGCCCGACGAACACCGTGGAATGACCGACGAGGGCGTTCCCGATCTGCTCCAGCGGCATCTGTCCGGCGCCCTGTCCGCTGGTGAAGACCTCGAGGTTCAGTCCTTCGAAATGCGCGAGGAACTCGGTGGGGTCGGCGAGGTCGGTCTTCGTCACGACGAGGAGGGGGCGCACACCGGCGTCGAGCGCGGCGACGAGGTAGCGGTCCACGAGGCGGGCCCGTGGTTCCGGATCCGCGGCCGCGACGACGACGAGCATCTGGTCGGCGTTGGCGACGATGATGCGCTCGACCTGGTCGGTGTCGTCGGCGCTACGGCGGAGGAGGGAACGGCGGTCGAGGATCCCGACGATCCGGCAGAGCGTCCCTTCGGAGCCGGAGAGGTCGCCCACGACCCGTGCCCGGTCTCCGGTGACGATGGGGGTCTTGCGCAGCTCGCGCGCGCGCACCGCGAGGATCGTCCGCTCCTGCGGAGTGTCCTCGTCGACGAGCACGGTGTATCGGCCGCGGTCGACGCCGAGCACGCGCGCCACTGCGGCGTCCGCGTGGGCGGGGCGCCGCTTGGTGCGCGGACGGTTGGCCTTCGGGTTCGGCCGGACGCGGATGTCGCCCTCGTCGAAGTCCGCGTCGTCCTCGTCATCGAGGTCGTCGAGCCAGCTCATGCGCCCTCGAGCATGCCTCGCCACAGCTCCGGGAACTGCGGCATCGTCTTGGCGGTCGTGCCGATGTCGTCGATCTCGACGTCGTCGACCGCCAGCCCGATGAGCGCGCCGGTGGTGGCGAGGCGGTGATCGTGGTGTGCGCGCCAGAGGCCGCCGCGCAGCGGGCGGGGGACGATGCGGATGCCGTCCTCGAGCTCATGAGCCTCGCCGCCGAGGCCGCGGAGCTCGCCCACGAGGGCTGCGATGCGATCCGTCTCGTGGCCGCGGATGTGGCCGATGCCGTAGAGAGTGGTCGGCGCATCGGCGAAGGCCGCCAGCGCGAAGATGGTGGGGGTCAGCTCGCCGGCCGCGGACAGATCGAGGTCGACACCGTGGATTCCTGCGCCCGCCGTGACGGTGAGCGCGCCACCGCGCCGCGACACCCGAGCGCCCATGAGGGAGAGGATGTCGCCGAGCATCGCGCCCGGCTGCGTCGAGTGCGCCGGCCAGCCCGTCACCGATACCGACCCGCCCGCGATCATCGCCGCGGCGAGGAAGGGGGCGGCGTTGGAGAGGTCGGGCTCGATGGCGATGTCCTTCGCGCGGAGCGCCCCCGGGGGCACGATCCACTCGCCGGGGCGCGGGCGCTCGACGTGGACGCCGCGGTGCGCGAGGCTCTCGACGGTCATGTCGATGTGCGGCATGCTCGGCAGGCGATGACCCGAATGGACGAGGTGCAGTCCCACGTCGAAGCGCGGAGCGGCCAGCAGCAGGCCTGACACGAACTGGCTGGAGGCGCTGGCGTCGATGGTCACCTCGCCGCCGCGCACATGACCGTGGCCGCGCACCACGAAGGGGAGGGCCCAGCTGCCGCCGTCGTCGATGTCGACGCCGACGTCGCGGAGGGCGGAGATCATGGCGCCCATCGGTCGGTGCAGCGCGCTCTCGTGCGCGGTGAGGGTCACCTCGCCCTTTGCGAACCCGGCGGCCGCCGCCGCGAAGCGCATGACGGTACCCGCCTGCCCGCAGTCCACCACCGCGTCGCCGCGGAGGGGCCACACCGGCTCGATGAGGAGGTCCGACCCGAAGGGGCCGGAGCCCTTTTCCTCGGTGACGCCGACGCCGAGCGCTCGGAGGGCGTCGACCATGCGCGCAGAGTCGTCCGAGTGCAACGGGGCGAGCAGTCGTCCGGGGCCGTCGGCGAGGGCGGCGAGGATCAGTTCGCGGTTCGTCAGCGATTTCGAACCCGGGACGGTCACGGTCGCGTGCAGGTCGGACTCCGCCCTCGGCGCGAGCCAGGTCGCGGACGTCGAGGTGGCAGGGGAATACCGATCGGCGCTCATCGGTTCCTAGCCTACTGACACCCACCGCCACGCCCCACGCGCGGCGGAGCCGGCCGGAAGGGAGTGCCACCGTCGTGACCGTCATGCTCGAACGCGAGGACGCCGCCGTAGACTGGCGCCTGATGAGCGAACAGCCCGACCAGGCGCCCGATGCGCGCACCCAGTTCGAGGAGCAGGCGCTCCCGTTCATGGATCAGTTGTACGCCGCCGCGATGCGGATGACGCGCAACCCCGCGGACGCCGCCGACCTCGTCCAGGAGACGTTCGTCAAAGCCTTCGCCTCCTGGCAGACCTTCACGCAGGGTACGAATCTGAAGGCGTGGCTGTACCGGATCCTCACCAACACCTACATCAACATCTATCGCAAGAAGCAGCGGGAGCCGTATCAGGGCACCATCGACGAGCTGGAGGACTGGCAGCTCGGCGGAGCGGAGTCGACCACGGCGCGGGCCAGCCGGTCCGCCGAGGCGGAAGCGATCGATCACATGCCGGCATCCGTGGTGAAGGATGCCCTGCAGGCGATCCCCGAGGACTTCCGGTTGGCGGTGTACCTCGCCGACGTCGAGGGATTCGCCTACCAGGAGATCGCCGACATCATGAAAACACCGATCGGCACGGTCATGAGCCGCCTGCATCGCGGCAGGCGCATGCTGCGTGATCTGCTGGCCGACTATGCGACGGAGCGCGGCATCGCCGGTGCCGCCACGAGGAGTGCGAAATGACCGATTGCGGTTGCGAGAAGGCGCAGCGCGAGCTGGAGGAGTTCCTGCGCAACGAAGTGTGCAAGACCCAGCACACCGACATCGCCGAGCACCTGGAGAACTGCCAGGGATGCCGGGACGAGGCGCTGGTGGCGCGCACGCTGACCGAGGTCGTCGCGCGCGCCTGCAAGGAAGCCGCGCCCGAAGAGCTGCGCGACCAGGTGCTCGAGCGTCTGCGCGCGATCCAGGCGACCCACTGACGACGACGCCGCCGGCATCCCGAGGGATGACCGGCGGCGTGACGTCCTGCGCGTCGCGTCTGCGACGACTCAGAGGGTGAGAGCCGCCGTCATGATCGCGGCCTGCTCGACGGCGTGGACCTTCGGCGAACCGGTCGCCGTCGACGCCGCAGCGGACCGGGACACGACCCGGATGGTGCGGCCGTCGAGCTGCGGCACGACATCCAGCGCGATGAACGGCCAGGCCCCCTGGTTCTCGGGCTCGTCCTGGACCCACACGAGCTCGGCGTCCGGGTAGCGCCCAAGCACACCGCGCAGCTCGTCGATGGGCGCCGGGTAGTACTGCTCCAGGCGCACGAGGGCGATCGCGTCGTTCGGATTCTTCTCGAGCTCGGCCTTGAGATCCCAGTGGATCTTGCCGGCGTGCAGGAGCACGCGCTTCACGCCCGAGGCGTCGATCGAACGGGTGTCGTCGACGACCGGCTCGAAACGACCCGACAGGAAGTCCTCGACCGGGCTGGTCGCTCCGCGCAGACGCAGCATCGCCTTCGGAGTGAAGACCACCAGCGGGCGGCGCGGACGGGCATAGGCCTGTCGGCGCAGGAGGTGGAAGTAGGACGCGGGCGTGGACGGCCGCGCGACGGTCATGTTGTCCTGCGCGCACATCTGCAGGTACCGCTCGATCCGTGCGGACGAGTGGTCCGGTCCCTGACCCTCGTAGCCGTGGGGGAGGAGGAGGACGACGCTCGACTGCTGCGCCCACTTCTGCTCCGCCGACGAGATGAACTCGTCGATCACGGACTGCGCGCCGTTGCCGAAGTCGCCGAACTGCGCCTCCCACAACACCAGAGCGTCGGCCCGCTCCACCGAGTAGCCGTATTCGAAGGCCATCGCGGCGTACTCGCTCAGGAGCGAGTCGTAGACCCAGAAGCGCCCCTGGTCTTCGCTGAGGTTGGTCAGCGGGATCCACTCCTGGCCGTTCGCACGGTCGTGGAGCACCGAGTGGCGCTGCACGAACGTGCCGCGGCGCGAGTCCTGACCGGCCAGACGCACGTTGGTCTTCTCCAGCAGCAGAGACCCGAAGGCCAGCAGCTCACCGAAGGCCCAGTCGATCGACCCGTTGCGGCTCATGTCCGCGCGCTTGTCCAGCAGCTGCTGGAGCTTGGCGTGGACGGTGAACCCCTCCGGCTTGTTCACGAACGCGTCGCCGATGAGGTGCACGACCTCGCGCGAGACGCCCGTGGACTCGGGCTGGCCGGATGCCGGCTCGACGTCGGCCTCGGCATCCACCACCGGAGAAGAGCCGGTCTCTGCGGCGTGCGTTTCGGCGAAGGCGACCTCGAGACGGTTCTGGAAGTCGCGCTTGGCCTGCTCGTACTCTTCCTCGGTGATGTCGCCGCGACCCACGAGGGCCTCGGTGTACAGGCGTCGGACCGACCGCTTCGCCTCGATGAGGTTCGTCATGAGGGGCTGGGTCATCGAGGGGTCGTCGCCCTCGTTGTGACCGCGGCGGCGGTAGCAGACGAGGTCGATGACGACGTCGCGGTGGAACTCCTCGCGGTAGGCGAACGCCAGCTGCGCGACGCGCGTGACGGCCTCGGGGTCATCGCCGTTGACGTGCAGGATCGGCGCCTGGATCGTCTTGGCGACGTCGGTGGCGTAGACCGAGCTCCGGGCATCCTGCGGAGTGGTGGTGAAGCCGACCTGGTTGTTGACCACGACGTGGACCGTGCCGCCTGTGCGGTAGCCGCGCAGCTGCGACATCTGGAGGGTCTCCACGACCACGCCCTGGCCGGCGAAGGCCGCGTCGCCGTGCACCAGGATCGGCAGCCACGAGAAGGTGCCGATGGGCTTGCGGTCCTGCTTGGCGCGGACGATGCCCTCGAGCACACCGTCGACGGTCTCGAGGTGCGAGGGGTTCGCGGCGAGGTAGACCGGGAGCTCGGCGCCGTCGTCGGCGGAGAAGGTCCCCTCGGTGCCGAGGTGGTACTTCACGTCGCCGGACCCGCTCTTGGATCCGATCGCCACCTGGCCCTCGAACTCGCGGAAGACCTGACCGTACGTCTTCCCGGCGATGTTCGTCAGCACGTTCAGGCGTCCGCGGTGGGCCATGCCGATGGCAGCCCCGTCGAGCCCCGCCTGCGCGGCGCCCTGGAGGATCTCATCGAGCAGGGGGATGAGCGATTCGCCGCCCTCGAGGCTGAAGCGCTTCTGGCCGACGTACTTCGTCTGCAGGAACGTCTCGAACGCCTCGGCCTGGTTGAGCTTGTCGAGGATCCGCAGCTGCTCGTCGTGCGTGGGCTTCTGGTACTTCTGCTCGACGTTGCGCTGGAACCACGCGCGCTGCTCGGGGTCCTGGATGTGCATGTACTCGAGGCCGATGGTGCGGCAGTACGAGTCGCGGAGGACGCCCAGGATGTCGCGCAGCTTCAGCTGGCGCTTGCCGCCGAAACCGCCCGTGACGAACTCGCGGTCGAGGTCCCAGAAGGTGAGTCCGTGGTTCTCGATCTCGAGGTCGGGGTGGGTGCGCTGAACGTACTCGAGCGGATCGATGTCCGCCATGAGGTGCCCGCGGACACGGAAGGAGTTGATGAGCTCCTGCACGCGCGAGGTCTTGTCGACGCGCTCTGCGAGGTCGACGTTGATGTCGTTCGCCCAGTGGATCGGTGCGTAGGGGATGCGCAGTTCGGCGAAGATCGCGTCGTAGAAGCCGCGCTGCCCGATGAGCAGCTCGTGCACCTTCTTCAGGAACTCGCCGGAACCTGCGCCCTGGATCACGCGGTGGTCGTAGGTGGAGGTCAGCGTGATCGTCTTGCCGATCGCCAGTTCGCTGAGCGTCTTCTCGCTCGCACCCTGGAACTGGGCCGGGTACTCCAGCGCTCCGGCGCCGACGATGCAGCCCTGCCCCTTCATCAGGCGCGGCACCGAGTGCACGGTGCCGATGCCGCCGGGGTTCGTGAGGGAGATCGTGGTGCCCTGGAAGTCCGCCGCCGTCAGCTTGTTCTTGCGGGCGCGCGTGACGAGGTCTTCGTAGGTGCTGAGGTACTCGCCGAAGGTCAGCTGGTCGGCGCGCTTGATGCTCGGAACGAGCAGCGCGCGGGTGCCGTCGGGGCGGGGCAGGTCGATGGCGATGCCGAGGTTCACGTGCGCCGGTGCGACGACCGACGGCTTGCCGTCGACCTCTGCGTAGAAGACGTTCTGGCTCGGGAACTCCTTGAGCGCCTGGATGATGGCCCAGCCGATGAGGTGGGTGAAACTCACCTTGCCGCCGCGCGTTCGCGACATGTGGTTGTTGATCACGATCCGGTTGTCGATCATGAGCTTCGCCGGCACGGTCCGCACGCTCGTCGCGGTGGGGACGGTGAGCGACTCGTCCATGTTGGCCGCGAGCGCCTTCGGCATGCCCTTGAGGACCGTCACCTGGTCCTCGGCCTGCTCGCTCGCCTCGGCCGGCGCCGCGGCCGGAGCCTGGGCGGGGATCGGCTGCGGCGACGCGGGGCGTGCCGTGGTGCGCGCGACGGGCTGGGACCCGGACCCGACGGTCGGAATCGCCGCGGTCACCGGCTTCGGCTCCGTCGCCGAGGGGGGAGCGGCCTCGGTGACCGAGGCGGTGGGAGCGGCAGGGGCCGTCGGTGTCGTCGACGTCCCGGCGCCGTCCACCGGCGTGTAGGACTCGAGGATCGGCCACCAGGCCTTATCGACGGAGTTCGGATCGACGCGGTACTGCTCGTACAGCTCGTCGACGAGCCATTCGTTGGCTCCGAACTCTCCTTCGTTCGAAACTCCAAGGCCCGTCACCTGGCTCGACACGCTGGATCGCCTGCTTTCATCGATGAATGTCCGTGGGTCGCGGGGGCGCGGACGCGCTCACGCGCACGACCTGACAAGCCTAACCCCATCCGGGCACGGCGTTCGGGGCGGAGGGGCCCTCATCAGGGATAAGAATCCGCAGAATCACCCGCACAGGAAGGGTCACTACTCTTGGGCGCCATGGAGTTCTACGGAGCGCAGCCCGACGTCGATCTGACCTACTCCGACGTGTTCCTCGTCCCGCGCCGTTCGGCGGTGAGCAGCAGGCTGGATGTGGACCTGTCGCCCCGGGACGGCACGAGCGCCACGATCCCGCTCGTCTCGGCGAACATGAATTCCGTCACGGGCGCTCGACTGGCCGCCACCCTCGCCCGCCGCGGAGGGCTCGGCGTCCTGCCGCAGGACATGCCCCTGCAGGAGCTGGATGCCGCGATCCGGTGGGTCAAGAGCCAGCCGGTGCGCTGGGACACCCCTCTCGTCCTGCCGCCGGAGGCGACCGTCGCCGATGCGGCGCGTCTGCTTCCGGCCACCCCCGGCCACCGGATCGTGGTGGCCCCCTCCGCGGAGACGCCGGATGCCGGCATCCCGCACGATCGGATCCTCGGGGTCGTGCCCGCCGAGCGCCTCGGCACCGCGCTGGCGGATGCGCGGCTCGGCGACCTCGTCCGCGGGCATGCGATGTCGATCGAGGCGGAGGACATCGGCTCGCCCCGCGACGCCTTCGACGTGCTCGTCGCCGCGGGGGCGGCGACGGTCTGCGTGACGGAACGCGGCCACCTCGTGGGGACGCTCTCGCCGCGGACCGCGCTGCGCGCGACGCTCTACCGCCCCGCGGTCGACGCCGACGGGCGCCTGATCGTGGCGGCCGCGGTCGGCATCAACGGCGACGTGGCCGCGAAGGCGCGAGCCCTCGTGGCCGCCGGCGTGGACGTCCTCGTCATCGACACCGCGCACGGGCACCAGGAGGGGATGCTGCGGGCGCTGCAGACCGTGTCGGGTCTCGGCCTCGGTGTTCCGATCGCCGCCGGCAACGTCGTCACCGCGGACGGGGTCGCCGACCTCGTCGACGCCGGCGCCGGAATCCTGAAGGTCGGGGTCGGACCCGGCGCGATGTGCACCACGCGCATGATGACGGCCGTCGGCCGGCCGCAGTTCTCCGCCGTGCTCGAGACGGCCGAAGCCGCGCGCGAGCGTGGCGCGCACGTGTGGGCGGACGGGGGCGTGCGCTACCCGAGGGACGTCGCTCTGGCGCTCGCGGCGGGAGCGGCATCCGTCATGATCGGCTCGTGGTTCGCCGGCACGATCGAGGCGCCGGGGGAGGTGCGCACCGACGCCGACGGACGCGCGTACAAGGAATCGTGGGGCATGGCCTCGACGAAGGCGGTGCACGAGCGCTTCGGACGGCTCGACCCGTACGAGCTCGCGCGCAAGGAGCTCTTCGCCGAGGGGATCTCGTCCTCGCGCATCTACATCGACCCGCTGCGGCCGAGCCTGGAAGATCTGCTGGACATGATCACCTCCGGCGTCCGCTCGTCGTTCACCTACGCGGGTGCGGCCACGGTGCCCGAGTTCCATGCGCGCGCCCGCGTAGGCCTGCAATCCGCGGCCGGATACGAAGAGGGCAAGGCCCTGCCGGTCAGCTGGTAGGCGCGCGGGCGGGCGCGGTGCCCGCGTCCGCGCGTGCGCAACTCCTCTGATCCGCGCACCCCGGGGCCGATCCGCCCGTTCCGGGCGGTTTCGGGTGCGGATGAGAGGAGTTCGGCCCGGGGCGCCGGGGCGACACCCGTTCGGCGGCGTCCCGTACACTTCTGCTCCATGGACGACCCTCCTAGTTGCAGACCCGTGCCCCACCGCTCCGCCTCCCCGAACGAGGGAGGTGACGTGTGATGGATTACGTCATGTTGGGCGTGGGGCTGCTGCTCACCATCGGGACAGGACTGTTCGTCGCCAGCGAATTCGCGCTGGTCAACCTCGACCGCGCCGACCTCGAAGCCCGCCGCGAGGCGGGGGAGACCCGGCTGTCGCTGACCATCAGCGCGCTGCGGATCACCTCGACGCATCTCTCGAGCGCACAGCTGGGCATCACCCTGACCACGCTCCTCACCGGTTACACGATGGAGCCGGCCATCTCCAACCTTCTGCGCCCGGTCTTCACCGCGTGGGGGATGCCGGAGGCACTCGTCTCGCCCGTCGCGGTGGTCGTGGCCATCAGCGTCGCCACGATCTTCTCGATGATCATCGGCGAGCTCGTCCCGAAGAACTTCGCCCTCGCGGTGCCGCGTCAGACCGCCAAACTCGTCATCCCCTTCCAGGTCGCGTTCACGACCGTGTTCCGTCCCGCGATCCGGATGCTGAACGGCAGCGCCAACGGCGTGCTCCGCGCCCTGGGTGTGGAGCCGAAGGAAGAGCTGTCGGGTGCACGCACCGCCGAAGAGCTGTCCAGCCTCGTGCGCCGCTCGGCCAGCGCCGGCGTCCTGGAGAAGGACACCGCGTCGCTCCTGGACCGCAGTCTCCGCTTCTCGCGGCTGACCGCTGCCGACGTGATGACCCCGCGCCCGAGCATCCACGCCGTGGCGGCCGGCGACTCCGCGGAGGATGTCGTCCAGCTCGCCCGCCGGACCGGACACAGCCGCTTCCCGGTCTACGACGACTCGATGGACGACATCACCGGCATCGTGCACCTCAAGGCGGCGATCGGCGTCCCGCGCGATCGGCGCGCCGACGTGCCCGCCGCGGCGCTGTCGACCGAGCCGCTGCGCGTCCCCGAAGCGGTGCACCTCGACGCCCTGGTCGCCGAGCTCCGCGCCCGCGGCTACCAGATGGCCGTCGTCGTCGACGAGTACGGGGGAACGGCGGGCGTCGTCACGCTCGAGGACCTCGTCGAGGAGATCGTCGGCGAGGTCCGGGACGAACACGACCGTCGCCGTGCGGGCGTCGTCCGCAGCGGCGATTCGATCCTCCTCCCCGGTGACCTCCGACCCGACGAGGTGCGCGACCGCACCGGCATCCTGATCCCCGAGGGCGAGGTCTACGACACCGTGGGCGGCTACATCATGAGCGTGCTGGAGCGCATCCCCGCCGTCGGCGATCGGGTCTCGATCGACGACGGACAGCTGGAAGTCCACCGGATGGACGGACGCCGCGTGGACCGGGTCCGGTTCACGCCTTCGCCGGTTCCCCTCGCCGCGCCCGGCAGTCCGCGCGCGGCCGAGTCGAAGGCGGGTGAGCGTCGATGAACGATTGGGCGGGACTCGCCTGGCTGGTCGTGCTGCTCGCGGCCAACGCCTTCTTCGTCGGCGCCGAGTTCGCCGTCATCTCCGCGCGGCGCTCCCAGATCGAGCCGCTCGCGGAGAAGGGCTCGCGCGCGGCGAAGACCGCGCTGTACGCCATGGAGCACGCGACGCTGATGCTCGCGACCAGTCAGCTCGGCATCACGATCTGCTCGCTGCTGATCCTGAACGTGTCCGAGCCCGCGATCCACCATCTCCTCGCCGAGCCGCTCGGTCTCACGGGCCTGCCGGAGGCGCTCGTGGACACCATCGGGTTCGTCGTGGCTCTGCTCATCGTGTCCTACCTGCACGTCGTCTTCGGTGAGATGGTTCCGAAGAACCTCGCCTTCAGCGTCCCCGATCGCGCCGTGCTGATGCTCGCACCCCCGCTCGTGTGGGTGTCGAAGCTGTTCCACCCGGTCATCGTCACGCTGAACTGGATCGCGAACCACATCGTGCGCCTGGCGAAGGTCGAACCGAAGGACGAGGCCGCGTCGACGTTCACCCTGGAAGAGGTCGCCACGATCGTCAACCAGTCCCGCATCGAGGGCGTCCTCGACGACGCCGCGGGCACGGTGGCGGCGGTGATGGAGTTCACCGACAAGAAAGCCGCCGACATCGCCGTGCCGATGAGCGATCTGGTGACCCTCCCGCAGCGGACGACCCCGGTCGAGATCGAGCGGGCCGTCGCGAAGCACGGCTTCTCGCGTTACGTGATCATCGACGACGACGGCCTCCCCGTCGGATACGTCCACCTGAAGGACGTGCTGCGCGCGGCGGAGGATCCGGACCTGGTCGCCGACGTCGCCCGGCCCATTCCGAGCAAGCGGATCCACCACATGGTGCCGGTGCTGGAGACGACCGATCTCGAGGATGCCCTGGCGGTCATGCGCCGTGCGGGACGCCACCTCGCGCAGGTCCGCGACGCCGACGGCGCCACCACGGCGGTGCTCTTCCTCGAGGACGTGATCGAGGAGCTCATCGGCGAGGTTCAGGATGCCACGCGGCGGGGAGTGCGGTGACCTGACATGACTGACCGGAACGGGCACACGGTTCCGCTGTGGACCGAATCGGACGTCCGGGCGCACGTGCGCGCGCCCCGCTCCGACGACGACAAGTACCGTCGCGGAGTCGTAGGGATGCGCACCGGCGCCGACGCGTATCCGGGCGCCGCGGTCCTCGGGGTCGAGGCCGCGTGGCGGTCGGGCGCGGGCATGGTCCGGTACGCCGGGCCGCGCCGTGCGGAAGACCTCGTCCTCGCGCGACGGCCCGAGACGGTCACCGCTGTCGGTCGCGTGCAGGCGTGGGTGCTCGGGTCAGGAACGGATGCCGCAACCCGGACGCCCGAGGAGACCTCGGTCCTCCGCGACATCCTCGCCGGGGACGTCGCGGTCGTCGTCGACGCGGGCGCGCTGGACCTCGCACCGGAGGGCTCGGCGCCGCGCATCCTGACGCCGCACGCGCGAGAGCACGATCGGCTGCGCGCTGCGCTCGGACTCGCCGCCGCGGACGCCGATCGCGGGGCATCCGTCGTCGAGACCGCGCGCGCCGTCGGCGCGGTGGTGCTGCTGAAGGGCGCCCGCACCCTCGTGGCGGACCCGGACGGCACGCTCGTCGCCGTCGAAGCGGGCACGCCGTGGCTCGCGACCGCGGGGACGGGCGATGTGCTCGCGGGCATCATCGGCGCCCTCGTGGCCGCCGCGGCGGCCGATCAGCCCCGGCTCGACCCGCGCCGGCTGGCGGGACTCGCCGCGACCGGCGCGTGGTTGCACGGTCACGCCGCCCGCCGTGCCTCGACCGAGCGCGCGGGCGGTCCGATCACGGCGCTGGACGTGGCGGATGCCGTCCCCGCGGTCATCGGCGCGGTTCTCGCCCCCGTTGCGTAGCATCGGCCGGATGCCCGCCGCTCCCTAGGATGGGACCGTGTCGAGGCGGGCGGCGTTGTGGTGCGGGTTCGCCCTCGTCCACGCCCTCGCGATCGTCCTCGGTCTCGTCGACGGACGCGCGGCCTCCTGGGACGTCGATCAGCTCTACCGCTGGTGGGCCGGCACGACGATCAGGGGCGACGCGATCCCCGGGCTCACGATGGAGTGGATCTATCCGCCCCTCGCGCTGGTCCCCATCGTCTTGGCCGGGTTCCTCGGTGCCGCCGTCGACTACACCCTCGCGTGGGGCCTGCTCGTCACGGCGGCGGATGCGGTGGCCTTCGGCATCCTGATCGGAGCGGCGCGGTCGCGCGGCCGCGTCGTCGCCGCCCTCTTCTGGCTCGCCGCGATCCTCGCCCTCGGCGGTGTCGGCATGTACCGCCTCGACGCGATCACGGTGCCGGTGGCGATCCTCGGCTGTCTCTGGCTCGTCGGACGCCCGTGGCTCGCCTCGGCGCTGTTGGCGGCGGCGACCTGGATCAAGGTCTGGCCCGCAGCGCTCCTGCTGGCCGCAGTGATCGCCGTCCGCCGGCGCGGGGCGATCATCGGCGCCGGCGCGGCGCTCAGCGCGGTCGTCGTGGCCCTCGCGCTCTCGGCGGGTGGCGCGACCCACCTCCTCGGCTTCGTCGGGGACCAGACGACCCGGGGGCTGCAGCTCGAGGCTCCGGTCAGCTCGGTCTACGTCCTGCTCGCGCTCGCCGGATCGTCCGGGGCGGCGGTGTACTACGACCCCGACATCGTCACCTTCCAGGTCACGGGCCCGAACGTCGACGTCGTCATCGCGCTCATGACGCCGCTCCTCATCCTCGTCGCCGCGGCGCTCGCCGCCGTCGGTGCCGTGAAGGTCGCGCGCGGCGCGCGCTTCGTCTCCCTCTTCCCTCCGCTCGCGCTGTCGCTGGTGCTCGCCCTCATCGCGGTGAACAAGGTCGGCTCGCCCCAGTACATGGTGTGGATCATCGCGCCGTTCGTGCTCGCGCTGGTCGTCGATCGACGGGCGTGGGCGGCGCCGGCGCTGCTCGCCCTGGTCATGACCGCGGCGACCCAGGTGCTCTTCCCGTGGGCGTACGACGCGTTGCTGGCTCTGCAGCCCGCGGCGGTCGCGCTGCTGCTGGGGCGTAACCTGCTGGAGGTGGTCCTGTTCGTCTGGATCGCGGCGCGGCTCGTCGCCGTCCCCACCGCCGTCCGCGTCCCCGCGGGCGACCCCCGACCCGCCACTCCGGAAGGATCCCCATGATCGTCGCCTTCTCCGTCGCCCCGAGCGGGACCGGCCGCGCCGACGGCTCCGTCCACGATGCCGTGGCCGCGGCGGTGCGGGTGGTGCGCGACAGCGGGCTGCCTCACCGCACCTCGTCGATGTTCACCGAGATCGAAGGCGAGTGGGATGAGGTCTTCGACGTCGTCAAGCGCGCCACCGAGGCCGTCGCGCCGTTCGGCTCGCGCGTGTCGCTGGTGCTGAAGGCCGACATCCGTCCGGGGTACACCGGAGAGCTGGACGGCAAGCTCGCCCGCCTCGAGGCGGCGATCGAAGGCTCCTGAGCCCGGTCGTCAGGCCTCCAGCAGTCGGCGCAGGTGCGCCCCGACGGATGCCGTCTCGATGAGGAATCCGTCGTGGCCGAAGTCGCTTGTCAGCACCACCGCGTGATCTCCGTCGATGGTGTGACGGATGCCGCGGGCGATGCGATGCTGCCCGTCGACGGGGAAGAGGCGGTCGCTGTCGATGCCGAGGACGAGCGTCCGCGCCGCGACCCGCTGCAGGGCCTCCTCGACCCCGCCGCGGTCGCGTCCGACATCGTGGGAGTTCATCGCCTCGACGAGGATGAGATAGGAGTTCGCGTCGAAGCGTCGCGTGAACTTGTTCCCGTGGAAGTCGAGGTAGGACTCCACGGCGAAGCGTCCGCCGTGTCCGAGCGGGCTGACCCCGGACTGCCAGGAGCGCTGGAAGCGCTGGTTCAGCTCCGTCGGTGAGCGGTAGTTCAGCAGCGCCATACGGCGCGCGAGGGCCAGGCCGCGGTGCGGACCGTCACCGTCGCCGGCGTCGTAGTACTGCCCGCCTGCGAAGCGCGGGTCGAGCCGGATCGCCCCGAGCTGGACAGAGTTCAGAGCGATCTGATCGGCGGTGTTCACCGGCGGTGCCGAGAGGACCGCGAGACGCGCGACCCGCTCAGGGAGACCGACCGCCCATTCCAGCGCGTGCATGCCGCCCATCGACCCGCCGATCACGGCGGCCCACGTCTCGATGCCGAGTGCATCGGTGAGGCGGGCCTGTGCGGCGACCTGGTCGCGGACGGTCAGGTACGGGAAGCGCGCCGCCCACTCGTAGCCGTCGGGGGCGATGCTCGCGGGGCCCGTCGATCCCTGGCATCCGCCCAGCATGTTCGGCGCCACGACGAACCACCGGTCGGTGTCGATCGGGCCGCCGGGACCGACGATGTCATCCCACCAGCCGCTGGTCGGATGCCCGGGTTCGGCAGGTCCTCGCACGTGCGAGTCGCCGGTGAGGGCGTGGAGGATCAGGATCGCGTTGTCGCGCGCCTCGTTGAGCGTCCCCCAGGTCTCGTACGCGAGACGCACAGCCGGGATCTCGTCTCCGCTCTCGGTGCGGAGCGGGCCGAGGGGTGCGAACAGACGCCGCCCGGGCGGGTCGCCGTCGCGCCACGCACCCGTCGCGGGCGGGCGACCGAGGAGCGATCGGGCGTCGGCCTCCGTCACCGGCGCGGAGGGCACCGTGTCTTCGGAGGTCTGCCAGTCCATCGCTCCATTCTCGCCCGCGCGTCGGGCGTCGGCGTTCCTGTTACGCCGGGGAACTTCCCCGCGACGACCCCGGGCCCCTGACCGGGCCGTCAGAATGTGGTCATGTCCCGCTTCCTCCTCATCGCCGCCTCCAGCGGCATCGGTCAGGCCACCGCCGAACTCCTGCGCAGTGCAGGGCACGACGTGGTCACCACCGCTCGCAACAGCGAGAAGATCACACCGGATGCCGAACTGGACGCCACCGACTTCGACGCCGTCGATCGCGTCATCGCCGAGGCCGGCGACGTCGACGGCGTCGCGTGCTTCGCCGGGTCGATGCTCCTCAAGCCCGCTCATCTGACCTCGCGCGCGCAGTACGACGACATCGTGGCGGCGTCGCTCACGACCGCCTTCGCCACGGTCCGCGCGGCGGGACGTCACCTTCGAGGCGGTGGCTCCGTCGTCCTGGTGTCCTCCGCCGCCGCGATGGCGGGACTGTCCAACCATGACGCCATCGCCGCCGCGAAGGCCGGGGTCATCGGACTCACCCTGTCGGCCGCGGCGAGCTACGCGGCGCAGAACCTGCGCATCAACGCCGTCGCCCCGGGGCTCACCCAGACGCCGCTGACGGCCGGACTCACGGCGAGCGAGCAGTCGCGGAAGGTGTCCGAGGCGATGCACGCTCTCGGCCGGCTGGGCGAGCCGGAGGACGTCGCGCGCGCCGTGGTGTTCCTCCTCGATCCGGCGAACCACTGGATCACCGGCCAGGTCCTGGGCGTCGACGGCGGCCTCGGACACGTGCGGCCGAAGATGCGCGCGTAAGCTCTCGCCCATGGACGATGCGCGCCGCCGCTCCCGCAGCCGGCTGCCCGATCGCGAGTCCGAGCCGGCCACGTACTCGGCCTACCTCCGTGAGCGGATCTACGCGTCCTTCACGGGACTCGCCATCGTCCTGGTCGTGTCCGGCTCGGACCATCCCGAGCCCGAGCACGCGTTCCTCGCCCTCCTCCTGGGAGTCGTCGGGATCACCGTCGCGGGGTTCGTGTCGGAGGTCATCTCCACCATGCTCACCGAGCAGACGGCTCCGCACCGCGCGGAGTGGCGCCATATGCTCCGCGTCGCCGGGGGAGGGTTCGCGACGGTCGTGACGCCGGCCGTCCTCCTCGCCCTCGCCTGGATCGGGGTGCTCGATCTCGGCTTCGCCCTCGACCTCGCCGCGTTCGGATACATCGCCACCCTCGCCGTGATCGGCTGGCTCGCCGTCCGGCGTTCCCGCCTGACCGTGCCCGCACGCCTGGGTGTCTTCGCGCTGCTCCTCGGTCTCGGCCTGCTCGTGATCGCGCTGCAGACGCTCGCGAAGTCCGTCTGATCGCGACGGCCCCCGACACGACGGATGCCCCGGACCTGAGGCCCGGGGCATCCGTCGTGTGCGCGGCGTCCTGCGTCAGGCGCGTGCGGCCTCCGACACGCGACGCGCGGCGGCGAGGGCCTGGTCGAGGTCGGCCTTCAGGTCGTCGATGTTCTCCAGACCCACCGACAGGCGCACGAGGCCCGGTGTGACGCCCGCGGTGAGCTGCTGCTCGGGAGTCAGCTGCGAGTGCGTGGTGGATGCCGGGTGGATGACCAGTGAGCGCACGTCGCCGATGTTGGCGAGGTGGCTGAACAGGGACAGGGAATTGACGAACTCGCGACCGGCTTCGACACCGCCCTTGAGCTCGAACGACAGCACCGCACCGACGCCCTTCGGCGCGTAGGTGTTCGCCGCGGCGTACCACGGGGAGGTGGGCAGGCCCGAGTAGTTCACCGAGGCGACGTCGTCACGACCCTCGAGCCACTCGGCGATCTCCTGGGCGTTCTGCACGTGGCGCTCGATGCGCAGTGACAACGTCTCGATCCCCTGGATGAGCAGCCACGCCGACTGCGGCGAGATGGCCGCGCCGAGGTCGCGGAGCAGCTGCACGCGGGCCTTGATGATGTACGCGAGGGGGTCGCCGACGGCGGCGGTGTAGCTGGCGCCGTGGTACGAGGGGTCGGGGACCGTGAGGCCGGGGAACCGGTCGACGTTCTGCGACCACGGGAAGCTGCCGCCGTCGACGATGACGCCGCCGATGACCGTGCCGTGCCCGCCGAGGAACTTCGTCGCCGAGTGGATGACGATGTCGGCGCCGTGCTCGAACGGCTTGATGAGGTAGGGCGTCGCGATGGTGTTGTCGACGATCAGCGGCACACCCGCCTCGTGGGCGACGTCGGCGACGGTGCGGATGTCGAGCACGTTGATCTTCGGGTTGCCGATGGTCTCGGCGAAGAACAGCTTGGTGTTCGGGCGGACGGCCGCGCGCCACTCCTCGGGGTCGTCCTGGTTCTCCACGAACGTCGTCTCGATGCCGAGCTTGGCGAGGGTGTACTTGAAGAGGTTGTAGGTGCCGCCGTAGATCGAGCTCGACGAGACGATGTGATCGCCGGCCTCGGCGATGTTCAGCACCGCGAAGGTCTCCGCCGCCTGGCCGCTCGCGACCAGCAGCGCTCCGGTCCCGCCCTCCAGCGCCGCCAGACGCTGCTCCACGACATCCTGCGTCGGGTTCTGGATGCGGGTGTAGATGTTGCCGAACTCGGCCAGGGCGAAGAGGTTCGCGGCGTGGTCGGCGTTGTCGAAGACGTACGAGGTCGTCTGGTAGATCGGGGTCGCACGAGCCTTCGTCACCGGGTCGGGCTGCGCGCCCGAGTGGATCTGCTTGGTCTCGAAACGCCAGTTCTCGGGTGCGGACATGGCTTGCTCCTGCAGGGTCTGGGCGCCGGGGCGGACGCACCCGGTCGTTACCGACAGTAGGGAACGGATGCCGCGGCGACAACGATCGGGAAATGTGACGTAACGAACCGGCCTCCCGGCCGCGCCGTCCGCGATGGGTAGCGTGGAGGCCATGACGATCAGACGTGCGGTGGTGACCGGAGCGAGCTCGGGGATCGGTGAGGCGACGGCGCGGGCCCTGCGCACCGCCGGATGGGACGTGGTCGGCGTCGCGCGCCGCGCGGAGCGCCTGCGTCGCCTGGAAGAGGAGATCGGCATCCGTGCGTACGCCGCGGATCTGACCTCGGCAGCCGACGTCGACGCTCTCGTCGGCTGGCTCGCCGAGACCGGGCGCGTCGACGCGCTCGTGCACGTCGCCGGTGGTGCGCGCGGGGCGGATCGCGTCGAGGACGGAGCCGCCGAGGATTGGCAGTGGATGTTCGAGGTGAACGTGCTCTCCGCCCAGCGCCTCGTCGCCGGCCTGCTGCCGCAGCTGCGCGCCGCGGCGGATGAGAGGGGTCACGCCGACACCGTCTTCGTCACCTCGACCGCCGCGCAGACGGCGTACGTCGGTGGAGCCGGCTACAACGCGGCGAAGGCGGGGGAGGCGATGCTCGTGCATGCGCTCCGTCTGGAGCTGAACGGCGAGCCGATCCGGGTCGTGGAGGTCGCCCCGGGCATGGTGCAGACCGAGGAGTTCACCCTGAACCGCCTGCGCGGCGACGCGCAGAGCGCCGAGCGCGTCTACGAGGGCGTGGAGGCGCCGCTCACGGCGACCGATGTCGCCGACGTGATCGCCTACGCGCTCGCCGCGCCCGCCCACGTGAACCTGGACCTCGTGACGATGCGCCCCGTCGCGCAGTCGGCGCAGCATCTTCTGGCTCGCGGGCCGCTCCGCCCGCGCACGGCGTAGCCCCTGCCCGCCGGGCGGCGCTCACGCGCTCCCGATCACGCGCTCGCGGTGACCTCGGCGGAGACCTCATCGGCGAACGCGACGCGGGGGACGAAGACGAGCAGCACCGCGGCGAGGAATCCGCCCGCGGCGCAGATGGACCACACCGCCATGTAACCGCCGAGGGACGCCGCGGTCTCGCTCGCGACGATCCCCGCCCCGGCGGCGAGGACGACGCCGAAGACGGCGGATGCGAACGTGCCGCCGATGGTCTTGGTCGTGTTGGTCAGCGCCGATGCGACGCCCGTCTGGCCCTGGGGTGCCGCGGCGGCGGCCGCGGCGGGCATCGCCCCGACGAGGGCGCCTGAGCCGAGCCCGGCGATCGCGAGGTTGAGCAGGACCTGCCAGAGCTCCTGATGGAACGGCAGGAAGAGTGTGTACCCGATGCCGACCAGCGCGGCGGAGCCGATGAGGATCAGGCGCGGACTCGCCCGCCGGGAGGTCACGGCGAACAGCACGGCTCCGACGATGAGGGAGACCAGGTACACGCCGATGACGTTCGACCGCCCGGTCGCGTCCAGGCCCAGCCCGTATCCGAGCGCCGGATCGGTCCCGGCGTAGGTCGACAGCGGTCCCTGGGCGCCGAGGAGGCTGATCCCGACGAGGAAGGCGGTGGCCTGGACCGGCCACATCTCCGGCCGGCGGAGGACGCGGATGTCGATCGCCGGGTCGTCCTGTCGCAGCTCGAAGCGCACGAACACCACGAGCATCGCGATGCCGAGCGCCAGCAGGATCCACACGACCGGAGAGCCCGCGCCGTTCAGTCGCAGGAACGTCAGCGCGCTGGTGAGGAGGAGCAGGGCGAGGGTGAGGATGACGAACCCCCACGTGTCCAGTCGTCGACCCCGCACGGGCTCGGACTCGGGGACGGCGACGGCGATGACGACGCACGTGAGGGTGACCGCGATCGCCGGGATGGTGAGGGTGAGCGCCAGGTCGCCGCCGGTCGCGGCGAAGATGCGTCCCGCGGCGAGCGCCCCGATGATCGCGCCGGCCTGGAGCCCCACCACGAGGAGCCCCGCGGCGCGGCGGGTCAACGAGACGCCGCGGTTCTGCCGGCGTCCGCGTTCGAAGATGAGCGCGATCTCGAGCGGCAGCCACACCACGTAGAAGCCCTGGAGGGCCCACGCGATGAGGAACGACCAGAAGTCGCCCGCGAAAGCGAGCCACCAGCTGGCTCCGGCGGTGAGGATCGCCGAGACGAGCAGGATCTTCTTGTGCCCGTACATGTCGCCGAGCTTGGCGAGGATGGGCACCACGATCGCCGACAGCAGCAGCTGTGCCGCCTCGAACCAGTTCACGTCGGCGTCGGTGACCCCGAGACGGATCACGATGTCGCTGAAGAGGGGGACGTAGAACCCCTGCAGGATGCCGCTGGTGACCTCGACGAGGACGAACCAGCCGATGAGGCCGGCGGTGATGCCGAGCGCGGAGCCGCGCAGGCGGTCGGCGGCGGCGGAGGCGCGGGACACGCGCTGAGGATAACACCGCGGCTCGCTCTAGGCTGGGTCCCCGCGCGCGCACAGCCGCGAGGAAGGACGGGTCGTGGGACACGACGAATCGACGACGGGGGATGCCGCCCTCGAGCCCCGGGATCTCGCAGGACTCGCCGCGGACGGCCTCATCGATCCCGGGTGGGCGGAGGCGCTGGCGCCCGTCGCCGACGACATCGCCGCGCTCGGCGACCGCCTCCGCGCGGAGACCGCGGCCGGCCGGGGGTACCTCCCCGCGGGCCGCGACGTGCTGCGCGCATTCGCGGCCCCGTTGTCCGAGGTGAAGGTGCTCATCGTCGGGCAGGACCCGTACCCGACACCGGGGCATCCGATCGGACTCTCCTTCGCCGTGGACGCCGCCGTCCGCCCGCTGCCGCGGAGTCTCGGCAACATCTCGCGCGAACTCGTCGACGATCTGGGGGCCGAGCCCCTGCCGCACGGCGACCTGTCGGCGTGGAGCGCGCAGGGCGTCATGCTGCTCAACCGCGTGCTGACGGTCGCACCGGGTGCGCCGGGCTCGCACCGCGGGTGGGGGTGGGAGAACGTCACGGACTGCGCGATCCGCGCGCTGGTCGCGCGCGATCGCCCGCTCGTCGCGATCCTGTGGGGGAAGGATGCCGCTTCCCTCCGTCCGCTCCTGGGGGAGACCGCGATCATCGCCTCCGCGCATCCGTCACCGCTGTCCGCCCGGCGCGGATTCTTCGGCTCCCGGCCGTTCTCCCGAGCCAATGCGCTCCTCGAGGAGCAGGGCGCGTCGCCGGTGGAGTGGCGGATCCCGACCCCGGATCCCGCAGCCGACGCCGGTCCCGCCGGCGCCGCGTAGGCTTTCGCCATGCTCGAGGAGGAATACGACCGCGATCGCCGCCGTCTGCCCTGGCACCTGCGCCGCCGCCCCGCCCCGGAGCCGGCCTTCTCGTACGTCATCCGTCCGGTCGAAGACCGCGATGTCCCCGACATCCGCGAGATCTACAACTACTACGTCACCAACTCGGTGGTGACGTTCGACGAGAAGAAGTGGTCGCTCGCGCAATGGCGAGACAAGGTCGCGCACCTGCGCAAGCTCGACCTGCCGTTCATCGTCGCGCAGTCGCCCTCCGGCCAGATCCTCGGCTATGCCCTGGTGGCGCCGTGGTCGGGCAAGTCCTCGTACCGCTACACGGTGGAGAACTCGATCTACCTGGGCCAGGCCGCCACCGGGAAAGGACTCGGACGAGCCCTGCTGGAGGCGCTCATCGAGGCCTGCGAGGAGCAGGGGATCCGCGAGATCGTCGCCGTCATCAGCGACAAGGGCGCGGAGGGCTCGGTCGCCCTCCACGAGAAGCTCGGCTTCACCGAGGTGGGCCGCATGGGCCGCGTCGGCTTCAAGTTCGGCCGGTGGCTCGGGACGATCTATCTGCAGAAGTCGCTGAGCCCGAAGAAGAAGCGCAAGCTCTTCGGGCGCTGAGGATCAGGGGCGCTCCGCGGCGGACTGAACCGCCCGGACCACCTCCAGCCACGGACCGACGAGCGCCGACTCCGGAAGGCGGGCCGTCCGTTCGGGCGGCGCCTCGCCGGGGAACGACGCCCGGATCCGCCACACGAACCGGTCGGCCCCCGCCGTCTCCTCCGGTGCGTCCTCCCACGGACAGCGCGCGAGGAGCGCGTCCCACCGGGGCCGATCGTCGGCGACGGCGACGGCGTGCCATCGACGGCGGATGCCCGCCATCCCGCCGGATCGCGTCACCTCGACCTCGAGCGCGCCCGCCTCTGCGCGTTCGGCGTCGGTCGGTTCAGGGGACGGGTCGTTCATCGCTGTCGACGCCGACCTCCGCCCACGCGGCCCGGACGGCGCGTGCCTCCTCGGACTGCCCACCGTACTCCCTGACGGCGGTGCGCACGGTGGCGGCCGCGAACGCCGCAAAGTCGGCGTCCGTGGGGAGCTCCCGCGCCGCGAGCGTGCGGTACCAGATCCGCCCGGCACGCTCCCACGCGAATCCGCCGAGGGTGAGGGCGACGAGGTGGAACGCCCGATTGGGGATGCCGGAGTTGATGTGCACGCCGCCGTTGTCGTCGTCGGTGACGACGAAGTCGCGCATGTGCGCCGGCTGGGGGTCGCGACCGAGGACGTCGTCGTCGTAGGCCGTGCCGGGTGCGGCGAGGGAGCGGAGCGCACGCCCCTGGACCGCGGCGGTGAAGATGCCCTCCCCGATCAGCCAGGACGCTTCGGCGGCGGTCTGCCCGCGCAGATGCTGTTCGGCGAGGGCCCCGATGACATCCGCGAACGACTCGTTCAGCGCGCCGGACTGCCCCCGGTAGTCGAGACCTCCCTCGGCGTCGATCACCCCGTGGGCGAGTTCGTGGGCGATGACCGAGAGCGAGCGGGTGAATCCGGTGAACACCTCGCCGTCGCCGTCGCCGAAGACCATGCGCTCGCCGTTCCAGAAGGCGTTGTCGTAGTCGACGCCGTAGTGGACGGTGGCGGGGAGTTCGTCGCCGCGCCCGCTCAGGCCGTCGCGCGCGAACGCATCCCACAGCAGGTCGTACGTGGCGCCGAGACCGTCGAAGGCCTCGTCGACGGCGGTGTCGGAGGTCGCCGGGTCGTCCTCGCGTCGGACGAGACGGCCGGGGAGACGCTCGCGGTTCTCGGTGTCGGAGATCGCGCGGTCCGGGCCCGGCGCGGTCTCGGCCACGAGGGCGCCGTCGGCGTCGATCGACAGGCGCAGTCGGGTGCGTCCCGGGCGGTACTCGCGCACCACCGCCAGCGTCGCCCGCGCGGCGTGGGCGGCGTGGGCGAAGCGCTCGGGCGGCGCCGCGGCGAGGCGGGCCAGGAGGTACGGGGGAACGATCGCGGCGACCATGGACCGACCTTAGTCGCGGCGGCCGACATCCTCTCGGTCGCGCGCAGCGCCGTCGGGGGCCGGCGGGAGCACGGGAGCCGCCGCGAGGAGCTCGCGCGTGTACGGATGCCGCGGGCGTTCGAGGACGTCGGCGGTGCGTCCGCGCTCGACGATACGCCCGTCCTTCATGACGGCGATCTCGTCGCACACGTGGGCCACGACGCCGATGTCGTGCGAGACGAGGACGAGGGTCAGATCCTCCTCCGTCCGCAGCCGCGCCAGCAGATCGATGATGCGCGCCCGCACGCTCACGTCCAGCGCGGACAGCGGCTCGTCGGCGAGGAGGAGGCGCGGGCGGTGCACGATCGCCCGTGCGAGTGCGATGCGCTGACGCTGGCCGCCGGAGAATTCGTGGGGGAAGCGCTCGGCCGCCTCGGCATCCAGACCTACGCGGAGGAGGACCTCCTCGACCCGGGCGCGGTGGTCGCCCGGCGCGCCCAGCGCCCACAGCGGCTCGCCTACGATCCGGCCGACGCTCATGCGGGGATCGAGGGAGGCGTAGGGGTCTTGGAAGACGATGCCGGTGAGCGCGCGGAGCCAGTGGAGCGACCGGGCCGACCCCGCAGCATCCACCGGACGCCCGTCGACCTCGACGGTGCCGGACGTCGGGGCGTCGAGGGCGGCGAGGAGCCGCACCAGTGTGGACTTGCCGGATCCGGACTCGCCGATGATGCCGAGGGAGGATTCCGCGCGGATGTCCAGGTCGACGTCGTGGAGTGCCGTGGTGACCGGGCGCGGGCCGAACGGCCGCTCCCGAGCGCCGGCATAGGTGCGGGTCAGGGCCCGGGCGCGTACCAGGGGCGATGCGGAGACGGGGGTCATCGCCGCTCCTCGCCCTGCGGTGTCTCGGACGGTGTCTGCGTCTGCGGCGACCAGGACGTCGCCCGGGCATCGCGGAGGAGTCCCCGCGTGATCTCCGAGGCGGGGGCGGTGAGGAGGGCCTGCACCGGCGCGTCCTCCACCACGCGTCCTCGGTGCAGGACGACGCCGCGCGTGGCGACCAGCGACAGGACGGCGAGGTCGTGCGTGATGAACAGCAGCCCGCGTCCCTCGTCCTCGACGAGGTCGCGCAGGAGCGTCAGGATGCCGGCCTGCACCGTGACGTCCAGGGCCGTGGTCGGCTCGTCGGCGATGATGAGGCGCGGTGCGCAGGAGAGGGCGGCCGCGAGGGCGACCCGCTGACGCTGACCGCCGGAGAGCTGGTGCGGGTAGCGGCGGACGATCCGGGCGGGGTCGGGGAGCGCCATCCGCTCCGCGAGCTCGATCGCGCGCGACGCGGCGTCCGCGCGCGACATCCCGGTGTGGATGCGCAGCGACTCGGTCATCTGCCGCCCCACTCGCCGGACGGGGTTCAGCGCCGTCTGCGGCTCCTGGAACACCATGCCGATCTCACGACCGCGGATGCGGGCGAGCGTGCGGTCGTCGAGGTCGCGGAGATCGCGATCGTCCCAGAGGATCCGACCGCCGACGGTCGCGCCGTCCGGCAGCAGTCCCAGGATCGCAAGGGCCGTGAGTGACTTCCCCGATCCCGACTCGCCGATGAGGCCCACCCGTGCACCGTCGGGCACGGTGAAGGACACGCCGTCCACGACCCGGCGTCCGCCGATGTCGATCGTCAGGTCCTGCACGGAGAGGCTCATGCCACCACCTCCGGCATGTGGGTCCGCGCGGCGCGGGCGGCGCCCCGTGCGGTGCGCAGCGTCGGGTCCGTCGCCTCGCGGAGGCCGTCGCCGAGGAGGTTCAGGCCCAGCACGGTGCCGGTGATGGCCAGCCCCGGCCACAGCACCGACAGCGGGTAGACCGTGAGGTACTGCTGGAGCTCGGCGAGGAGGAGCCCCCACGACGGGTCGGTGACGGGCGCACCGAACCCGAGGTACGACAGTCCCGCCTCGGCGAGGACGGCGACGGCCATGCCCCACGACAGCTGGACGATGAACACCGGGGCGACGTGGGGGAGGAGGTGGCGCGCGAGGTTCTGGACGGGCGTCAGGCCCGCCGCTTTCCCCGCCAGCACCACGTCGCTGTGGAGGACGCGGCGCAGCTCCGGCCGGGTGACACGGGCGATGTTGACCCCGAACCCGATGCCGACCGACCAGATGACCACGGCGAGGGATCCTCCCCAGACCGCGGAGATCATCATCGCGATGAGGAGCACGGGGAACGCGATGAGGATGTCGATCAGCACCGCCACGGACTCCCGGACGACCCGGGTCGTGAGCGCGCCGAGCGCGGCGAGGACGAGGCCGAGCGCCGTCGCGATCAGGCCCGCGCCGACAGCGACGAAGATCGTCGTGCGGGCTCCCGCCATCAGCAGGCTCAGGATGTCGCGCCCCGACCCGTCCGTCCCGAGCGGGTGGTCCAGACCCGGCGCGCTCCACCGCGCGGCGAGGTCCACCTGTTGCGGGTCGAACGGCGTCCAGACGGCGGCGACGAGAGCGGTGAGGGTGACGGCGGCGACCACGAGCAGTCCGAAGCGTCCCGTTCCGAGCGCCCACAGGCGCCCGAGCCAGCCCCAGCGGCGCGCGCGGAGGCGGGCACGGCGCTGTCGGCGGAGCACGGCGCGGCTCATGCGGTCTCCCGCTGACGAGGATCGAGGGCGCGGTGCGTGAGGTCGACGACGAAGCCGACGAGGAGGACGAAGCCGGTCAGAGCCACCAGCGCGCCCTGCACCTTGGGGAGGTCGCGGGCCGCCACGTCGGCCACGAGCATCCGGCCGATCCCGGGGAGGGTGAACAGCTGCTCGATGACGACCGCGCCGACGATGATGCCGGCGATCTGCAGACCGAGGACCGTCACCACCGAGAGCCCGACGACCGGGAGGCCGTGGCGGACGAGGGCCGCGGTGCGGGTGAGTCCGCGCGCGGCCGCGGCGCGGACGTGGTCCTGGCCGAGCGCCGAGAGCGTCGCGGACCGCACGAACCGCAGGAGCATCGCGCCTTCGATCAGTCCGATCGTCAGGGCGGGGAGGATCAGCGCCCGGAGCGCGGCCCCGGGGTCCGCCCACCCCTCGCGAGGGAAGCCCTGCGCCGGAAGCCATCCGAGCCAGACGGCGAAGACGACGACGAGCATCATGCCCGCCCAGACCACGGGGACCGCCGCAAGGGCCTGCGCGCCCACGCTCAACGCCACGCCGTCGGCCCGTGCACGTCGGACCGCCGAGACGACGCCGAGGGGGAGGCTCACGGCGAGGGCGATCAGCAGCGACAGGATGCCGAGCGGCACCGTGACGGCGGCTCGGCGCACGAGCTCCTCGCCGACGCCGGTGCCGGTCAGGAGCGAGGTGCCGAGGTCGCCGCGCAGGAGGCCTCCGAGCCACTCGAGGTACTGGAGCGGCAGGGGGCGGTCCAGGCCCAGCCGGGCGCGGATGGCCTCCTGCTGCTCCGGGGTCGACCCGGTGCCGGCGATGAGCTGGGCGACGTCGCCGGGAAGCACCCGCAGGGTGAGGAAGATGACCGCGCTGGCGACGAACAGCCCGAGCAGGAGCAGGGCTGTGCGCGTCAGGGCGTATCGGATCACCCGTCGCTCTTGGTGAGGGCGGTCAGGTTCATCCGCTCGTTGACGTTGGTGGTCGGCATCCCGTCGATCCCGGTGCCGACGGCCACGACCGAGGCGCCGTTGTAGAGCCAGTCGGCCGCCGCGTCCTCGGAGACGATGCGCGCCGCCTCCGCGAGGAGGTCTTCGACCTCGGCGGGGTCGGTCGCCGCCAGGGCGTCGGCGTAGAGCTCCTGGACCTCTGCGTTGTCGTAGGTGAAGTAGTAGTCGGGGTTCGCCCAGTTCTCGAAGTCCCGCGCCTCGGTGTGGAGCACGAAACTCAGGTCGTAGTCGCGGTTGACGTAGACGTCGTTGAGCCACGTCGAGAAGTCGACCGACTCCACACGCAGCTCGATGCCGACCTCGTTGAGGTTCGACACGAGCACCTGGGGGATGGTGGTCGGGTAGAAGTTCGGGATCGTCAGGGTCAGCTCGAGATCTTCCGCGTCGGCGGCGATGAGGAGCTCACGGGCCGCCTCCGGGTCGTAGGGGGCGAGGTCCGACAGGTCCTCGTAGCCGGGGTCCAGCTCCGGGATCGGGCCGTACTGCGTCTCTCCCGCGCCGAGCGCGGTGACGAACGCCTGGTGGTCGATCGCCTGACGGATCGCCTGGCGCACGCGCTGGTCCGCCAGCGGCGATCCGGCCTGCTGGTTGAACGCGAGCGTCGCCTTGTCGGTGGACGGCCCGATCTCGAGGGCGAAGGTGCCCTCCGCCTCGATCTGCGGCGCGAGGTTCGCGTCGAACCCGGTGACGACGTCCACCTCGCCGGCGAGGGCGGCGTTCAGTGCGGACTGGTTGTCGGGGATGTAGTCGAAGACGACCTCGGCGACGCCGGCCGGCTCGCCCCAGTAGTCGGCGTTCCGCGTGAGCACGATGCTGTCGCCGCGGAGCCAGGACTCCAGGGCGAAGGGACCGGTCCCGTTCGCGGCGGTCTTGTAGTCGACGTCGGTCTGCTCGTCGAGGATGATGCCCGCGCGACCGGAAAGGTTCCACAGCAGCGAGGAGTCGGGCTCGGCGAGGGTGAGGGTGATCTCCTGGCCGTCGGCGGTGATCTCCTGCACTCCGGCGAGCCGGGCGGAGTCGCGCCATTCGGCGTCGCCGCGGCGCGTCGTCAACGACCACACCACGTCTTCCGGGGTGAGCTCCTGCCCGTTGTGGAACAGGATGCCCTCGCGCAGGGTGAACGTGTAGGTGAGGCCGTCGGGCGAGATCTCCCAGTCGCTCGCGAGCGCGGGAACGATCTCCTGCTCGGGCGTGCGTGCCACGAGTCCCTGGTAGACGTTGTCGACGAGGACCTGGTCGAGGGCGGCGCCGGCGGTCAGACGGATGTCGAGATTGCTCGGCTCGAGCACGAGGCGGATGGCGACCGACGCGTTCGGATCGGGGGTGCCCGTCGACGTCGGGGCGGGCGCCGGGGGGACGGTGCAGGCGCTGAGGGCCAGGGCGCCGACGAGGGTCATCGTCGATGCGGCCAGGGTGGTGCGGCGGAGCATGCCCGTCCTTTCAGGGGGCCGTGTCATCCGGACACGACGGGACCGAGGGGGCGCGGGCCGCTCGGGTGCAGACCGCGATAGACCAGCCTAGATGCTCTGAACGAGGGCGGCGAGGGTCCGCGGCTGATCCTCCTGCACGTTGTGACCGGCATCCATCCGCACGATCCGGGCGGCCGGGAGGTGCGCACGGAACTGCTGCTCGTCGTCGTCGGTGAGGAATCCCCGTTCGGCGCGCACGAGGGTGATCGGCGCGGTGACGGCGGCGAGGTCCTCCCATCCCGTCGTTCCGAGCACCGCCGCGACGGCGTCGGTGCGCTCGGCGCGAGGGCTGTCGGAGAGACCGCCGGCGTCGGCGGCGTCGTGGGCGAGGCGGGCGAAGTGGTGCTTCCACTCCACGCGGCCGTCGGGGCGGATCCGGGTGTTGAAGAAGACGCCGCGCGCGACCTTCTCACGCGCCCCGCCGCCCAGGCCGAACGCGAGCGCCCGGTCGACGACCTCGTCTCGGCTGGCCCAGTCCGTCGGGCCGGCGAAGAAGGCGCGCAGCTGGGCGGCGCCGCCGTTCGGATCGATGCCGGGGGTGATGTCGACGACGACGAGGTCGCGCACGAGGTCGGGAGCGGATGCCGCGACGGCCGCCGCGGTGAGGCCGCCGAGCGAGTGCCCGACCAGCACCTGGGGGCCGTCGGTCCACGCGCGGATCCCCGCCGCGACGTCCGGAGCGAGGACCCGGGCGACGTACGCGGCGTCGTCCCGCCAGGATGAGTCGCCGTGGCCGGGGAGGTCGATCGCGAGCGCGGGGAGCCCGAGCGCGAGGATCGTGGTGTCCCAGGTGTGGGCGTTCAGACCCGCCCCGTGGAGGAAGGTGATCGCGGGACCCGTCGTCGCGGTGACAGGGGTGTACCGCAGCGCGCTCAGCGTCCGGCCATCGGCGAGGGCCAGCGACAGGCGTTCGGCGCGGGGGAGCGGACCGGTCGCGCCGGCGTCCGAGGCCTGCGCGGGGAGGAAGGAGAACTCGTTCTCGGGCTCGGTCATCCGCCCATTCTGTCCCGTCGAGGCCCCACCGCGCGTGGGTAGGCTGACGGCATGAGTCCGGAATCGCGCGTGCATCTGTCCCGCTCGGCCCCCGCGGCCTACAAGGCGCTCGCCGCGTTCTCCACGACCGTGGGGTCGCTCGCGGCGTCGAGTGCGATCGAGCCGCGGCTGAGCGAGATCGTGCAGATCCACACGTCGCAGATCAACGGGTGCGCGTTCTGCGTCCGCGTCCACGTCGACCGCGCGGCGAAGATCGGCCTCGGCGCCGACGTCATCGCCCAGATTCCGGTGTGGCGGGAGTCGGGGGTCTTCACCGACCGCGAGCGCGCGGGACTGGAGCTGGCGGAGGCGTACGCCCGCATCCACGACGGAGGGGTGTCCGACGAGCTGTACGACCGGGTCGGCGGGATCCTCAGCGAGGACGAGTACGTCGCGCTCAGCTGGATCCTTGTGGCCATCAACGCCTTCAACCGGGTCGCGATCGCGGGGCGATACGCGGTGCCGCCGCGCGAAGATCTCCAGGGAGAGGATCGCGACGCCGCCGCGGGGTCCGCGTGGTGAGCGGGGAACCGGTCGACCTCGCCGCGGTCGCGGGGTCGATGAACCTGCGCGACGTCGGCGGACTCCGCGCAGGCGGCGGGATCACGCGGGAGCGGACGCTCTACCGGTCCGGGACGCTGGCGCACCTCGCCGACGACGGTGTCGCGGCGCTGTCCCGGCTGTCGCTCCGCCGCGTCGTCGATCTGCGTGATGCGGCGGAGGTCGACGCGAACCCCAGTCGGCTTCCGGCGGCGGTGCCGGTGGAGCGCGTGCCGCTGTTCCTCGGATCAGTGACGTCGTTCTTCGCCGAGGACATCGGGCTGGAGGAGATGTACCGGCGGATCGTCGACGACTCATCCGACGCGGTGGTCCGGGCGGTGCGTGCCGTGGTCGTCGATCAGCCGGTGCTCGTGCACTGCACGGTCGGGAAGGACCGCACCGGTGTGACGGTCGCCGTCGCCCTGTCGGCGGCCGGTGTCGACCGCGACGAGGTGGTTGCGGATTACGCGCGCACCGCGGCGCTCCTCCCCGTTGAGCGGACGCGCGCCGTCATCGACTGGCTGCGCGCGCAGCATCCGGGGTCGACGAACCTCGAACAGCTCGTGGCGGGGTCGCCCGCCGACGTCATGGAACGGCTGCTCGGTCGCATCGACGCCGAGTACGGATCCGCGCGCGACTATCTGCTCGCGCACGGACTGAGCGACGACGAAGTCGTCGAACTCGGTCGGGTGCTCGTCGCCCGCTGACCCGATCGCGCCGACCCCTGCGACGGCTCACGACGGCAAGGCTGCTGATCCGGGATCGGCGTCGTGGAAATCCCCGAGTGAGGTAAGGCAACCCTTCATCGGGGTTATGCTGGACGCATCATGTCGCACAGCACCGAGCACTCCGCCGCCGCGTGCCGGGCTTCCCGTCACACGCGCGTGCAGCACCTCATCACCGCCGACGAGTCGTCGCTGGTCGAGCTCGAGACGCTGCTGTCCACGCTCCCCCTGTGCTCCACGGGCCGCGTGTTCATCGAGGTGTCCGACGCGTCGCACGTCTTCGCGCTCCGCGCCCCGGCACGCATGACGGTCACGTGGCTCGACCGCTCCCGTCGCTCGGGCGCCCCGGGCTCCGCCCGCGCCTGCACGCCGGGCCTCGCCCTGGCTCGCGCGGTCGGTGCATGGGCCGACGAGATGCTCTGCGCCGACGACGACCAGACCCGCATCCACCTGCTCGGCGGTTACCTGGGTACCGCGGACATCGTCGACCACCTCACCGACCTCGGCATCCCGGCCGAGCGCGTCCACGCGCCCGAGCGCTTCGGACTCACCGCCCGCCGCTGACCCGCGGCAACCGACGCGGGCCACCGACCCGGCGCCGCCGATCTCGACCCGGTGTCATCGCGTTCAGCGCGCGACCGGCTCCATCCGCGTCGTCCCGCGGCGGCGGGGCAGATACCGCCCGTCCTCCAACCCCGCCTCGATCTCGAAGCGGTTGCGCAGAGGGTCGCGCCCTGCGAGGGCGTAGAGGAGCGGCATCAGGAAGCCGTACCGCTGCCACTGGCGCTTGTGCACCGCTTCGTGGCGCAGCAGCCGATCGTCGATCGCGCCGCTCCCGGTGAGGAAGCATCCGCCCACACACACGCCGCCGCGCGGGAAGGTCCAGCGCGGCATACCGCGGAACACCCACAGCCCGCCGCGGCGCTGCACCCGACCTGTGCTCCAGAGCGTCCCCCACACCCAGCCGACGGTGCAGCCGTACAGGTAGCCGAGCCGGCTGATCGGCGAATCCAGTAGCACGGGCGGGATCCAGCGGTCGATCCGACGCCCGGTGGCGAGGGCGTGCGCGGCGGCGGCCGCCTGCGCGGTGTTCACGCGAGCGCTCCGACGATCCGCAGCAGCGGGCCGAGGTCATCGGTTGCGACCGCTGCCGAGGCGGGGGAGTAGCCGCTCAGCGACGCACCGACGAGCGGAACCCTCTCCCGCGCGCCGGCGACGGCGGCGGTGAGCTCCGTCACACTCGGGCCGAACGGCACCGGACGCACCATCCCGGTGACCGCGGACGGGTCGAGGGCGGCGACGTCCACGTGCACGTAGAGCCCGTCGGCGTCCATACCCGACAGCGCGGCGAGGAGCCCGTCGGTGTCGCCCGGGATCATGAACGAGAGGATGCCGAGCGCCGCCGCCACCGTTTCCTCCGCCGTGTCCGCGGCCCGCGCCGCCGCCAGCAGCACCCGCTCGGGAGCGACGGTGCCGGGGGCGAGGCCGAGTCCGGCATCCGTGCGCCCGAGCACCGCGCCGAGCGCCATGGTCTCGAACGCGCCGCTGGGCGACGACGACGGATCGTGGAGCGCCGGATGCGCGGCGACCCACAGCACCGCGAGCCGCGAGCACCGCGCGGCGGCGTGCGCGATCGCGGCCGGGGCGACGCCGGCGTCACCGCCGACGGTGAGGACCGGCTCTGCGGACAGCTCCAGGGCCGCGTCGAGCTGCGCACGGATGCGGCGGAGCGAGCTCGCCCGCAGCACCCCGGTGTCGAGCGCCTCCCCGGCCTCCATGGGCACGTCGACGACGACGGTGCGCGGCCGCGGAAGATCCCCCGCGAGGGCCTCCGCGCCGTCGATCAGCTGCATCGCGCGCGACGACGCGCTGCCCTGCCACTGGGGGACGACGATGAACCGCGTCATCGGCGGTCTCCTTCCGCTCGCTCCGACATCGCACCCGGAATGCGCCGTGGGGCGCCGATCGCGATGATCGACGCCCCACGGCCACGGGTCACGGGGTGGTGGGCGCGTTGATCGCGGCGGGGGCGGTTCCGCCGGACTTCAGCATCGCCAGGCGCGCCTCGACCTCGGTCAGCTCGCCGACATCCTCCAGCGCCGTGAACTGCGCGTCGAGGCTCGACGCGGCCAGCTCCTGCTTGCCCTGAGCAAGGGCCTCCTGGCGGCGGACCTTGTCTTCGAACCGGCCGAGCTCGCTCGTCGGGTCGAGGACGTCGATCGACTTGACCGCGTCGTGGACCTTGTTCTGCGCTTCGGCGACCTTGGCCCGCGAGAGCAGCTCGCTGCGCTTGGAGCGCAGCTGGTCGAGCTTCTGCTTCATGCCGTTGAGGCCGTCCTTGAGCTTGTCGACGACCTCGGTCTGCGCGGCGATGGTGGGGGCGATCGACTTCGCCTCGTTCTCCTCGCTGATCTGACGCTGCAGCGCGATCTTGGCGAGGTTGTCGAACTTGTCGGCGTCGACGGTGTTGCCCTGTCCGCGCAGTTCGTCTGCCTTGCGGCTGGCGGCGAGGGCCTTGTTGCCCCACTCGGCCGCGGCCTGGACGTCCTCCTGGTGGTCGCGCTCGAGGAGGCGCAGGTTGCCGATCGTCTCGGCGATGGCGGCCTCGGCGTCGGCGATGGAGTTGGTGTAGTCGCGCACGAGCTGGTCGAGCATCTTCTGCGGGTCCTCGGCGGAGTCGAGAAGCGCGTTGATGTTGGCCTTCATGAGGGTCGAGATGCGACCGAAGATGGATTGCTTGGCCATGGTGTTCCTTCCTGTCGAACGATCGAGATGAGGGGAGAAGCGGATGCCGCGGCGCGGCGCGCCGCGTCGGTCGCGGCGGATCAGAAGCGACCACCTCCTCGGCGACCGCGGGTGCCGCCGCCGCCGAAGCTGCCGGGACGCATCCCGCCCCCGGATCGGCCGCCGCCGCCGCTGAAGCCGCCGAAGCCGCCGCCGAATCCTCCGGAGGAGCCGCGGGACGAACCGCCGCCGAGGAGGGAGTTGATGACGATGCCGCCGAGGACCGCGCTCATCATCCCGTTGCCGCCGCCGCCCTGCGCAGGGCCGGCCGAGAAGGCTCCGACGTCGGCCTGCGCGCGCTGCATCGCCTGCGCGGCGAGCTGCTCGGCGCGCTGGGCCTGTTGGAGCGCCTGCGCGGGATCGGCGGCCTGAAGCTGCTGGGCGCGCACGAGGGAGGCGCCGGCCTCGGCGAGGCGCGTGCGTGCTTCGGCGCCGACGCCGCCACGGCGGGCGGTGATGTAATCCTCGGCCGCGGAGACCTGGGCCTGGGCCTGCAACAGGTGCTGGGCGAGCATCTGCCGTGCGCGCTGGGCGGCCGCCTCGGCGTCGCGTACCCCTTGCACCACGGCATCGATCTGCGTGTCGACCGACTCCAGGCCCTGCAGCATCGCCAGCGGGCGCCGCGCCGTGCCGGCGAGGTTCTCGCGGGCGGTGTCGATCTGCGTCCGGGTGGCGGCGATCGCCGCGGCGACACGTCCGTCGCCGTCGGGGAGCGTGGAGGCGGTGACGATGTCCCGCTCGAGCTCGGTGATGAGCGCCTGCGCGCCGCGCTCACCCTCGACGAGATCGACGGCGAGGGCCTCGACGGCCTGCTCGAGCAGGCGCGCCTGCGAGACGGCCTCTTCGGCCGCGCGGATGCCGACGGCGGCCTCTCCGCCGCGCCCGGCGCCGATCGCGGCGGTCGCGATCGCGATCTGCTCGTCCGCGAACTCGATCCGTGACCGCGCCTGGGAGGGGTTGTCCGCCACCGCCGCCAGCGCCTCGTCGGCGTACGACCCGCGGAGCCGCGCGAGGGTCGCGTCGGCCGTCGCGAGGGCGCCGAGCACCTGCTCGCGCTCCTCCTGCACCCGCGCGAGGGCTTCGGGCGCGTTCTGCTCGAGGCGGCGAAGTTCGTCGAACGCCTCGGCCTTGTCGTCGAGGCGCGCCCCGGCCCCCTCGCACAGCTCGATGATGCGGGTGGTGGCGGCCCGCACCTCGGCATCCGAGTCGGGGGTCTCGTCGTCGAGGGTCTGCTGGATCTCGAAGGCCTTGTCGAGGTCGGCCCGCGCCTCGGCGAGGACGCGGGAGAACTCCTCGGTGGCCGCCTCGCCGAACTGGGCCGTGGCGAACCCGAGCTCCTGCGTGCTGGTCTTGATCGCGTCGTCCATCTCCACCAGAGCGGAAGCCGCGCGGCGGGTGAGCTCGGACGTCGGCACGGCCGGGGGACCGGAGGTGCCCACGGCACCCCCGCCGACACCGGAACGGCGTCGCCGGACGAACACCACGATGACGGCGATCGCGGCACCGACCGCGGCGATCGCGAGGATCACGGTGAGGATGCCGCCTCCGGACCCGCCGTCGGATCCGCCCGTGCCCCCGGCACCGTTCCCGGTGGCCGCGGTGATCCCGGCCGCCGCGGCGTCGACCGCGCCGAGCCAGTCCTCGGCGGCCAGCGCCGGCTGCACGTCCTGCTGCTCGATGGCGCCGAGCTGGTCGAAGGTGACCGGGCCCTCGCTGTCGCCGGAGATGTAGAACTGCCGGCTGTCGACGGCGACGGCCATGAGGTACTGCGTCGGTCCGAGACCGTTGCGGTCGGCCGTCTCGTTCGCCCACGCCTCCGACGAATCCGGATCGGTGAAGGTGTCCACGAACACGACCCAGAGGTCGACGCCGGTCTCCGCGCGCAGCTGCGTGAGGCGTTCCTCGGCGGCATCCGCGTCGGCACTGGAGAGCACGCCGGCGTCGTCGAGGACGTAACCGGAGCCGAGGTCGACCGGGGGCGTCGCGGACGCGGCGGTCGCGGGGACGCACACCAGCGCGAGCACCAGCGCGAGCATCGCCGCCCACCGTGCGCGCATGGAGATCCCCCTTCGGTGAGAGCCGTTCCCGACCCACGGGGCGAGTCTATGCACCGCCGCGCATACCGCGGAAGTCCGCCGGGATCCTCTCGGCGTTCCCGCGGGTCGGGCCACCCACGACCTGCTATGCGGGTAGCGTGCCGTGGCGGAGGACGCATGGACGATCGATACGGCACCGACGTGCTGGCAGCCGGGTGGAAGCAGCGCGCGGCGAAGAAGCTCGCGCGGGTGGAAGCGGCGCGCGACACCGTGGTGGAGGTCGCCGACGACGGCTTCTGCGGCGCCGTGACGGCGGTCTCCGGCGGCATGGTGGAGCTCGAGGACCGGCTCGGGCGCCGGCGCCTGTTCCCCCTCGGCGCGGGCTTCCTCATCGACGGCGCGGACGTCGTCCTCATCCCCCCGGCGCCCACGGCGCCCGCGGGCCGCCGCCGCACGGCATCCGGTTCCTTCGCGGCGCCCGAGGCCCGTGCCCGCACCGCCCGCGCGAGCCGCATCCTCGTCGAGGGCCGGCACGACGCCGAGCTGGTCGAGAAGGTGTGGGGCGACGACCTGCGCGTCGAGGGTGTCGTCGTGGAGTACCTGCAGGGCGTGGACCTCCTCCAGGCCACCCTCGACGACGAGCCGCCCTCGGCCGCGCGCCGGTACGGCGTGCTGGTCGATCACCTGGTCCCGGGATCGAAGGAGTCCCGCGTCGCCGACGCGGTCGCCCGGGGCCCGCACGGCGCCCACGTGAAGATCGTCGGCCACCCGTGGGTGGACGTCTGGCAGTGTGTCACCCCGCGCGCGGTCGGCATCGAGCGCTGGCCCGACGTCCCCCGCGGCATCGAGTACAAGGTCGGGGTCTGTCGCGCGCTCGGGTGGCCCGCGCGGGATCAGGCCGACCTCGCCCGCGCGTGGCAGAGGATCCTCGCTTCGGTCCACTCCTACCGCGACCTCGAGCCGGAGCTGCTCGGCCGGGTGGAGGAGCTCATCGACTTCGTCACCGCCGTGGACTGACGCCGCACCGTCGGCGGGGCACCCCGCCGGTAGCCTGGGGGAGTGTCCGAGACCGCGTCGCCGAGCCCCGTCCCCTCCCGCGGATTCCGCGACCGCCCCGTCTCGTTCGTCCGCCGGAGCGGTCGGATGTCGGAGGCCCAGGAGCGCGCGTGGCGCGAGCTCGCGCCCGCCTTCGTCCTCGACGTCGACCGCGACGAGGCCGCCACCAGCGTCCGGCCGGGGACGGTCATCGACCCGGCCTCGGTCTGGGGGCGCATGGCACCGCTCATCGCCGAGATCGGATCCGGACAGGGGCACGCCATCGTGCACGCCGCGGAGGCCGCACCCGACACCGACTTCCTGGCGGTCGAGGTCTTCGCCGCGGGCCTCGCGCGCACGATGCTGGACGCCGAGCGCGCGGGTGTCGAGAACCTCCGCCTCGTCGAGGCGAACGCGCCCGAGGTCCTCCGTCACCTCCTGCCCGCCGGCGCACTGAGCGAGCTGTGGGTGTTCTTCCCCGACCCGTGGCACAAGAAGAAGCACAACAAGCGACGCCTCGTCACGGCCGAGTTCGCCGGGATCGCCGCATCCGCTCTCCGTCCCGGGGGAGTGCTGCGTCTCGCGACCGACTGGGAGGATTACGCGCTGCAGATGCGCGACGTCCTCGACGGCGCCGACGGGTTCGCGCGGTCGTTCGAGGGCGACTGGGCGCCGCGGTTCGACGGGCGGGTGCTGACGGCCTTCGAACGCAAGGGCATGCGGGTCGGGCGCGAGATCCGAGACCTCGCCTACCGCCGGAGCGGCGGCGTGTGAGCGAGACACCGGACCTCCGCGCGACCGGTCCGCAGCCGACGGGACCCATCCCGATCGGTGCGCACGCCCCGGGGGCGGCGCCGCGCGATCGGTGGCGCATGGTCCGCCCGCTCGGGCATCCCGACTTCCGGATGCTGTTCGCCGCGGTCGTCCTGTCGGTCTTCGCCGCCGGCATGTGGGCGGTCGTGATGGTCTACACCGTCATCGACGCCGGGGGTGATGAGGTCGCCCTCTCGATCGTCGCCGCGGCGAGTGCGGTGGGCCTTCTCGCCTGCGCGATACCCGGCGGCATCGTCGCCGATCGGGTCTCCCGCCGCACCGTGCTGCGGGTCGTCGAGGCCGCGAACGTCGTCGCGATCGGATCGGTCGTCGCCGTCAGCTTCGCCGCGACCGTGACGATCGCGCACCTGGCGATCGTCGCGTTCATCCTCGGCGCCGGTGCCGGGTTCTTCTTCCCGGCCTACAGTGCGATCCTCCCGCGGATCCTCCCCGCCGAGCAGCTCTTGGCCGCGAACGGGCTGGAGGGGGCGATCCGTCCCGCCCTGCAGCAGGCCGCGGGCCCCGCCGCGGCCGGCATGGTGGTGGCCGCCGTCATCGCCCCCGCGCACGCCACCGTCGGCGTCGCGCTGGCACACCTGATCGCGCTGGTACTGCTCTTCTTCGTCCGGAGCGAGGATGCCGTCCCCGAGGCGGAGAGCGACGTCGCACCGTCGCGGGGCGTGCTCGGCGACCTCGCCGACGCCGTCCGCTTCACCGTCCGCACCCGCTGGCTCCTGTGGACGCTGCTGTTCGCGACCGTGTGGGTCCTCGTCGTCCTCGGCCCCGAAGAGGTGCTGCTGCCCTTCCTGACCCGCGACCGGATCGGCGAGGACCCGCGCTGGTTCGGCTTCCTCCTCGCCGTCTACGGCATCGGCGGCGTCGTCGGGTCGCTCGTCGTCTCGGCCCGCCCCCTCCCGCGCCGCTACCTCAGCGTGATGACGCTCGTCTGGGGTGCGTCGACCCTGCCGTTCATCGTCATCGGACTGACCGACGTGTACGCGCTCATGATGGCGTCGGTGTTCGTGATCGGCTTCGGCTTCAGCTACGGCAACGTCATCTGGGGCACGCTCCTCCAGCGCCGCGTCCCGCGGCACATGCTCGGCCGGGTGTCGTCGCTGGACTTCTTCGTCTCGCTCGCCCTCATGCCGGTGTCGATGGCGCTCGCCGGACCCCTCGCCCAGGTCGTGTCGATCCCCACCATCTTCATCGTCGCCGGCCTCGTGCCCTTCGTCCTCAGCTTCGTCGTGCTGTGGGCGGCGCGCATGCGGCAGGACGAGATCGCCCACCCGCTCGACCGCTGACCTGCTCGACCGCTGACCTGCACGACCGCTGACCTGCTCGACCGCTGAAAGGACACTCCATGCCCGCTCATGCCGCCGTACCCGTCGCCACCCGTCCCGCCTGGACGTGGCGACTCCTCCCGGCGTTGGCGGTGTGCCTCGCGGCCCCGGCGTTCTTCGTCCTCCTCACCCCCTGGCTCGCCTGGGTGCTCCTCGCCGTGGGCGTGGGCGCTGCGCTTCTGATCGAGCGGCGCGAGGCGTTCGAGCGGCCGCCGTCGACGGATGCCGCGGGGGACGGCATCCGTCGCCCCAGCCTCACGCGCGACCTCTCGCTGATCGCCGTCGGCCTCCTGGTCGTCAGCGTCATCCCTCTGAAGGCGGAGCTGGACAACCTCGCCTTCCTCCGCTTCACCCTCGCCCTCGGCGGCGCCGTCGTGGTGCCGTACGTGCTCTCGCGCTGGGTCTACCGCGATTACGCGATCCGGTTCCCGTGGCGCGGGGGCGGGCGGTGGACGAAGTTCCAGTGGTCGTGGCTGGTCGCCGTTCTCGTCCTCGGCTGGCTGATCCTGCCGTTCTACTTCATCACCTCCGGCGTCTACATGAACTGGCCGGTCGTGGACACCCCGGACCTCATCGCGCGCCTCTTCGTCGGCGTCGGTGCCGTGGGCATCTGGGACGAGCTCTTCTTCATCTGCACCTGCTTCGCGCTGCTTCGCCGGCACTTCCCCGACTGGCAGGCGAACATCCTGCAGTCGATCGTGTTCGTGTCGTTCCTGTGGGAGCTCGGCTACCAGGCGTGGGGTCCGTTCCTCACGATCCCGTTCGCGCTGCTCCAGGGCTTCATCTTCATGAAGACCCGGTCGCTCGCCTACGTGGTCACGGTGCACCTGCTCTTCGACGCGGTCGTCTTCGCGGTGCTCGTCCACGCGCACAACCCCGGCCTCCTCGACGGGTGGTTCCTCGTCTGAGCGGTGTGTCGCGGGCTCTCGCGGTGTTCGTGTGTCGCTCGTGGCCCCCTCGATCTCGCGGAGGCGGCCGCGAGCGCCACCTGAGCGCGCGCACCCACCCTGCCCAGGGGGTGCGCAGGGTCGGGCGCTAGAGTGGTCGACGGATCCCGACCGGATCCCCGGACGAGGGTTCAGTACCCGGTGAGCGACAAGACTGGCCATGGAGACGTGCCATGTCGTGGATCATCCTCATCCTGTCCGGAATCCTCGAGGCGGTGTGGGCGACCGCCCTCGGCAAGACCGAGGGTTTCACCAAGCTCTGGCCGACCGTGATCTTCGGCGTCGCGCTCGTGGTGAGCATGGGCGGACTCGCCTATGCGATGCGCGAGATCCCGACGGGCACCGCCTATGCGGTGTGGGTCGGCATCGGTGCGGCGCTCACCGTCGGCTACGCGATGATCACCGGTGACGAGAGCTTCTCGTTCGTCCGCGTGCTGCTCATCCTCGGGCTCATCGGCTGCGTCATCGGGCTGAAGCTCGTCGGCGGCGACCACGCCTGACCGCGCTCGCAGATGCTTCGCTCCGGGATTGCGCGCACCCGCGCGATCCGTACGCTGGATGAGCATGGGAACCGCCGAACTCTCCGAGATCGCCGCAGCGAAAGACCTCCAGGTCGCCGTCGCCGAGTCGCTCACCGCAGGGCTCCTGGCGAGCGCGATCGGCAGCGGTGCGGGCGCGCGCGAGTGGTTCCGCGGGGGAGTCGTCGCCTACCAGACCGGCGTGAAGAACGAGGTCCTCGGGGTCGACGAGCACCTGGATCCGTGCTCACCGGAGGTCGCGCGTCAGCTCGCCGTGGGCGTGCGAGGCCTGCTGCGCGCCGATCTCGCCGTCGCGACGACCGGCGTCGGCGGTCCTGAGGGCGATGACGGTCACCCGCCGGGCGAGGTCTATCTCGGTTGGGCGACCGCGGATGCCGTCGGCCACCGGCGGCTGGAGCTGGAGGGCGAGCCGCACGAGATCCTCGCTGCGACCGTGGATGCCGCCGTCGAGCTGCTGACCTCACTCGCCGCCGACCACGAGTGAGGCGGAACCCACCAGAAAGGGACCGCCCTTCGGACGGTCCCTTTCACGATTGGTGCCCCCGACAGGAATCGAACCTGCGACCTTTGGTACCGGAAACCAACGCTCTATCCCCTGAGCTACGGAGGCGTACCGGTCGAGATTACCACCCGGGCGCGGGCGTTTCCGCCGCGGCGACGGCCGGGACGGCGAGGGCGCGCAGCGCGTCCACGAGCCGTTCGGCGAGATACGCGTGGCCGTCGGTGGACGGATGTCGGAGCCCCACGGGGCCGATGTCGATGACCGACAGGTAGTTCTCCTCGGTGATCCACTCCTCCGACAGGGGGGAGATGTATCCCCATCCGCGCGCGGCGGCGAGCGCGGCGAGGTCTCGATCGATCGCGACCACGGCCTCGTCCACGGGCAGGACGTGGGGCGCGGGACCGAGCACGACGAATGCGGCGTCGGGGTAGGTCGCCGACAGCGCATCCCACGCTGCGGTCACCGCGGCGTCGTACCCCTCGGGGTACCGACGGCGGTCGTTGATCGACCCCTGCACGATCACCACGTCGAACGCGGCATCCGTCGGCAGTGCCGCGATGCGCTCGCCGTAGGTGCCGCCCTCCCACCCCTCGCGGAGATAGCCGCTGCCCGGCTCGCCGTCGATGACCGCGTGGGCGCCGAGGGTCGCCGCGGTCCGCGGAGCGTAGCCGAGGGCGCGGGTCAGGGCGCCGAGTCCGAACGTCCACGAGTCGCCGAAGACCAGCATCCGCTGCCCGTCCGCCACCACGAGGGCGCGGGGTGGGACGCGCGCGTCGGCCTCGGCCGCGACGTCGTCGGAGGTCGCGGGGACGGCGCGGAAGAGGCCGAAGAAGCCGGTCCCCACGGCGGTCGCGCCGAGCGCGAGGACGATCGCGAGGACGACGGCGACGCCCGTGAGGACCCACACCGGACGCCGGTGCCAGACCTCGTCCTCGTGCCGCATGGGATGACGGTACTGCACGCGGCCCGAGCGGCCTTTCCGGCGTGCGAGGATACTCCGGTGCATCGCGTCGTGACCGCCGAAATGGAGCTGGAGCTCGCCTCTCCCGTCGACCTCATCTTCCAGATCACCGCGGCCCAGCCGGTGCCCCGATCGAGCGAGCAGCTGAGCTTCACGCAGGACGATCGCGTGTACACCCCGACCGAGATCGTCGATCAGTCCGGCACGCGTCTGCACCGCCTGACCGGCGAAGCGGGACTCCTCTCCGTCCGCTACGAGGCCGTCGTGGACGGGGTCGCCACGGCCAGCCGGACGAGCGACCTCGAGGCGATCACGTATCTCCGCCCGAGCCGGTACTGCCAGTCCGACGAGGTCTTCCTGCAGGCCCGCCGCCAGTTCCGCGGTCTCAGCGGGTACGACCTCATCGCCGCGGTATCGGACTTCGTGGCCACCAGCACCACCTACACCCCGGGCCTCAGCCACGGCACCGACAGTGCGGTCACGACCCTCATGACCGGACAGGGCGTCTGCCGCGACTACGCGCACGTCGTCATCGCGCTCCTGCGCGCCATGGACATGCCCGCGCGGTACGCGGCGTGCTTCGCTCCCGGCCTTCAGCCGATGGACTTCCACGCCGTCGCGGAGGCGTACCTCGACGGCGCCTGGTACGTCATCGACGCCACGCGCCTGGCCGACCGGCGCTCGCTCGTGCGCATCGCCACGGGGCGCGACGCCGCGGACTGCGCGTTCCTCAGCTACCACGGCGGCAACGTCGGACTCCGCCACCTGCGCGTGGACGCGTGGGTCGCCTCCGATCAGGTGCCGGATGCCGACGCCGCGGCATCCGTCGCGGAACCGGACGACTTCACGGCCCTCGTGCAGATCGGCTGATCTCCGCGCTGGAGCGCCCGGACGCATCCGGCGCGCCGAGGCGGGCGAACTAGACTGAGCGGTCTATGAATCCCGACGTCCTCTCCGCCGCTCTGCTCGCCGTCATCACGCCCCTCGTCGAGGCGCGACGACCCGGCGCGGCGGAGGGTCTCACCACCGCTGACCTTCCGCTCGAGCGGCCGAAGAACCGCGACCACGGCGACTGGGCCTCCAACGCCGCGTTGAAGCTCGCCAAGGTCGCCGGCGCCAATCCGCGTGAGTTCGCCGCGGAGATCGCCGCCGGTCTCGAAGCGGTCGAGGGCATCGACTCGGTCGAGGTCGCCGGCCCCGGATTCATCAACATCCGACTGGATGCCGCGGCGGCCGGGGCTCTCGCGAAGACGATCGTCGAGGCGGGGGACAGCTTCGGCACCACCGACGCGCGCGCCGACGAGATCATCAACCTCGAGTTCGTCAGCGCCAACCCGACCGGCCCCATCCATCTCGGCGGCACCCGCTGGGCCGCCGTCGGCGATGCACTGGCCCGTATCCTCGCCTCGCAGGGGGCCCGCGTCACCCGCGAGTACTACTTCAACGACCACGGTGCGCAGATCGACCGCTTCGCGCGCAGCCTCATCGCCGCCCACGAGGGGGCGCCCACGCCGGAGGACGGTTACGGCGGGGCATACATCGCCGACATCGCCCGGCGCGTCGCCCTGGCCTACGACGGCGACATCGATGCCCTCGACCCGGCGGCCAAGCAGGAGGCGTTCCGCGAGCTCGGCGTGAACTTCATGTTCACCGAGATCAAGCAGTCGCTGCACGAGTTCGGCGTCGACTTCGACGTGTACTTCCACGAGAACGATCTGCACGATTCGGGAGCCGTGGAGCGGGCGGTGGCGCGTCTGCGCGAGCTCGGCCACATCTTCGAGGCGGACGGGGCCACGTGGCTGCGCTCGACCGACTTCGGCGATGACAAGGACCGCGTCGTCATCAAGTCCGACGGCAACCCCGCCTACATCTCCGGCGACCTGGCCTACTACCTCGACAAGCGCGAACGCGGGTTCAACCGCTGCATCATCATGCTCGGCGCCGACCACCACGGGTACGTGCAGCGGCTCATGGCGATGTGCGCGGCGTTCGGCGACGAGCCGGGCGTGAACCTGCAGATCCTCATCGGCCAGATGGTCAACCTCGTCAAGGACGGGCAGCCGGTCCGCATGTCCAAGCGCGCCGGCACCGTCGTCACGCTCGAGGACCTCGTCGAGATCGTCGGGGTGGATGCCGCGCGCTATGCCCTGACGCGCAGCTCCGCCGACTCGAACCTGGACGTCGACCTCGACGTCCTGCAGCGGCGCACCAACGACAACCCGGTCTTCTACGTGCAGTACGCCCATGCCCGCACGCACAACGTCGGGCGCAACGCGGCGGCCTCGGGTGTGGACCGGAGCGACTTCGCCCCCGAGACGCTCACGCACGAGACCGAGGCCGCGCTCCTGGGCGCCCTGCAGGAGTTCCCGCGCGTGCTCGCCTACGCCGGCGAGGTGCGCGAGCCGCACCGGGTCGCGCGCTACCTCGAGGAACTCGCCGGTCTGTATCACCGGTGGTACGACAACTGTCGCGTGATCCCGCAGGGCGACGATCCCATCGAGCCCGTGCACCGCACGCGCCTGTGGCTGAACGACGCGACCGGACAGGTGCTGCGCAACGGACTGCGCCTGCTCGGCGTGGGTGCTCCCGAACGCATGTGACCGGCTGAGGAACGGGTGGAGATGGCAGATCAGGGGCAGACCCGACCGACCGAGCCGCTGCCCGACTGGGCCGTTCCCGCGGCGGCACCCGAGCGCCGGCGCCGCCGCGCGTGGCCCTGGATCGTCGCCGTCCTCGTGGTCGTCGCGCTCGCGATCGGCGCCTGGTTCGCCGGCGAGGCCATCGCCCGTTCGATCGTGACCGCGACGGTGCGCGAGCAGGTGATCACGGCCCTCGATCTCCCCGCCGATCAGCCTCTGGAGGTCGAGGTCGCCGGCACCGTGCTCCCGCAGCTCATCGCGGGGCGTCTGGACGAGCTGACCCTGTCATCCGAGGACGTCGCGCTCGGCGACGCCTTCACCGGCGACATCCGTGTGGTCGCGCAGGGCGTTCCGATCAGCGGCGGGGCGATGGAGGCCGGCTCCGCGACGGTGACGATGGACGCCGATCAGCTCCGTGCGCTCCTCGCGACGATCGACTCCTTCCCCGTCGACACGGTCGATCTCGCCGCCCCCGACGTGACGGTGTCGATCGACGTCCCGGTCTTCGCCGCGGAGATCCCGGTCGGCGTCGCGCTGACCCCGGTCGCCGACGACGGCGACATCGTCCTGACCCCGTCCGAGATCGAGGTCGCCGGCACGGCACTGTCGGCAGAGCGCATCCGGCAGCAGTTCGGGCTCGTCGCCGATGTCATCCTGCGCGACTGGACAGTGTGCGTGGCCGATCAGATCCCGGCCGGCGTCACCCTGCGGGAGATCTCGGTGCAGGAGGGCGCCGTCGTCGCCGAGCTCGACATCGACGGTGCGATCCTCTCCGATTCCGCACTCCAGGCGGAGGGTGTCTGCGCGTAGCGCACGGCTTCGGCATCGCGGATGTCACAGAGTGCGCAGCGCGCGGGGTGCCGCGGGCGTGTGCCGTAGACTTCAGGCACTGTCCGCAGGGACGCCCCGGCGCGTGATCGCACCGGCCGGGACGCCCGCACCTTTCGGATCCCGGCGGGCCGCGCCGAAGCATCCATCGATTGGTCTCACCCGTGTCCGCCGCCCCGCACTCCTCCTCGCCCGCCTCGGCATCGCCCGCCGCGCCGGGCGACGCCAACGCCCTGGTCGCGGCGGTCTGGCCGAGCCGCGCGACACGCGACGACCGCGGCGTCCTGACCCTCGGCGGCATCCCCGCCACCGAGCTCCGCGACCGCTTCGGAACGCCCCTGTGGGTGCTCGACGAGGACGAGGTCCGCGCGCAGGCGCGTCGGGCCCGGTCCGCGTTCGAGGTCGCCTCCGCCGCGCACGGCGTCGCGGCGCGCGTCTACTACGCGGGGAAGGCGTTCCTGAGCATCGAGGTCGCGCGCTGGGTGACGGAGGAGGGGCTCGCCCTCGACGTTTGCACCGGCGGCGAGCTCGCCGTGGCCCTCGCCGCGGGTGTGGATCCCGCCCGACTCGGCTTCCACGGCAACAACAAGAGCGAGCTCGAGTTGCGCGCCGCCCTCGACGCCGGAGTCGGCACGATCGTGATCGACAGCTTCGTCGAGATCGAGCGTCTCGCGGCCCTCACCTCCGGGCGTGCCGCACCCGCCCGCGTGATGGTCCGCGTCAACAGCGGCGTGCACGCCGAGACCCACGACTTCCTCGCCACCGCGCATGAGGACCAGAAATTCGGCTTCACCCTGACGGATGCCGTCGCCGCCGCCGCGCGGATCCGCGAGGTTCCGGGACTCGAGCTGGTGGGCCTGCACGGCCACATCGGCTCGCAGATCTTCGGAACCGCCGGATTCGTGGAGTCGGCCGCGCGCCTCGTCGACCTCCACGCCGCGCTGTCGGCGGACGCGCCACTGCCGCTGCTGAACCTCGGCGGGGGCTTCGGGATCGCCTACACCGCGGCGGACGACCCGACCCCGATCGAGGATCTCGCCCGGGGGATCGTCGACGCGGTCGCGGCCGAGTGCGCCGCCCGCGGCATCCCGATGCCGGACCTCGCCTTCGAGCCGGGCCGCTCCATCGTCGGTCGCGCCGGCGTGACGCTGTACTCGGTCGGCACGACCAAGCCGGTCACCCTCGACGAGGGGCTGACGCGTCTGTACGTCAGCGTCGACGGCGGCATGAGCGACAACGCCCGTCCCGCGTTGTACGGCGCGCAGTATTCGGTGCGCATCGCCTCGCGCGCCAGCGACGCCGACCCGGCACTCGTGCGCGTGGTCGGCAAGCACTGCGAGTCCGGAGACATCGTCGTGGACGCCGACCACCTTCCCGGCGACGTCGCGCCCGGCGATCTCCTCGCCGTTCCCGCGACCGGCGCCTACTGCTTCTCCCTCGCCAGCACCTACAACTACGTGCCGCGTCCGCCCGTCGTCGCCCTCCGCGGCGGTGAGGCGCGCGTGATCGTCCGCGGCGAGACGGTGGACGACCTCCTCGCGCGTGATGCCGGGTACACCGGCGCGGCCCGTGCACTCCTGACCTCCGCACCCGAATCCCCGATGGAAGGGACCGCATGACGACCGACTACCGCCGCCTGCGCGTGGCTCTGCTCGGCGCGGGAGCCGTCGGCTCCCAGGTCGCCTCGCTGCTGCGACAGCACGCCGACGAGCTCGCCGACCGTGCCGGCGCACGCCTGGAACTGGTCGGCATCGCCGTCCGCGACCTGGACGCGCCGCGCGAGACGGAGTTCCCGCGTGAGCTCCTGACCACCGACGCCGAACAGCTGATCCTCGGCGCCGACATCGTCATCGAGCTGATGGGCGGGATCGAGCCGGCGCGCGAGTACCTCCTGCAGGCCATCGGCGCGGGCGCGGACGTCGTCACCGCCAACAAGGCCCTCCTCGCCACCCACGGCCCCGAGATCTTCGACGCCGCCGACCGCGTCGGCGCGCAGGTGTACTACGAGGCCGCCGCGGCAGGAGCGATCCCCATCATCCGCCCGTTGCGCGACTCGCTCGCCGGCGACCGGGTCGTGCGGATCATGGGCATCGTCAACGGCACCACGAACTACATCCTCGACCGCATGGACACCGAGGGTGCGGAGTTCGGCGACGTCCTCGCCGACGCGCAGGCGCTCGGCTACGCCGAGGCCGACCCGACCGCGGACGTCGAGGGCTACGACGCGGCGCAGAAGGCCGCGATCCTCGCGAGTCTCGCCTTCCACACCGCCGTGCCGTTGGACGCCGTCCACCGCGAGGGCATCACCCACATCGACAAGGCGATGATGGATGCCGCACGCCGCGCCGGGCAGGTCATCAAGCTCCTCGCGATCTGCGAGCGTCTGCCGGAGTCGGCCGACGGGGCGGCGGGCGAATCGATCTCCGTGCGCGTCTACCCGGCGCTGGTATCCCGCGAGCACCCGCTCGCCACGGTCCACGGCGCCAACAACGCCGTGTTCGTCCAGGCCGAGGCCGCGGGCGACCTCATGTTCTACGGCGCCGGCGCCGGCGGCGTGCAGACCGCCTCCGCCGTCCTCGGCGACGTGGTCTCGGCCGCCCGCCGCCACATCGCCGGCGGCGTCGGCGTGGGCGAATCCACCCGCGCGAACCTCCCCGTCGTCCCGATCGGACGCGTCATCACCAGCTACCAGATCACCCTCGAGGTCGATGACGAACCCGGCGTCCTCGCCACCGTCGCCGGCATCCTGAGCGAAGGACGCGTGTCGATCGCGACCCTCGAGCAGACGGTGGTCGCGGATGCCGCCTCCGGTGGCACGGCCCGCATCGTCATCGGCACCCACACAGCTCGCGAGCAGGATCTCAGCGACACCGTCGACCGCCTCGCCGCCAGCGGGGTCGTCGAGCGGGTCGTGTCGGTCCTGCGCGTGGAAGGAGACTGACATGGCACACCTCTGGCGCGGAGTCCTCCGCGAGTACGCAGACCGGCTGGGCGTCACCGACGCCTCGACCGTCGTCACCCTGGGGGAGGGCGGTACGCCGCTGCTGCCCGCTCCGGCGCTGTCGCACCGCACCGGCGCCGACGTGTGGGTGAAGTTCGAGGGGATGAACCCCACCGGATCCTTCAAGGACCGCGGCATGACCGTGGCCCTCTCCCGGGCGGTCGAGCACGGCGCGAAGGCGGTCATCTGCGCGTCGACGGGCAACACCTCCGCCTCGGCGGCCGCCTACGCCGCGCACGCGGGGATCACCGCGGCGGTCCTCGTGCCCGAGGGCAAGATCGCGATGGGCAAGCTCAGCCAGGCCGTCGCCCACAACGGCCGCCTCATCCAGATCCGAGGCAACTTCGACGACTGCCTCGAGATCGCCCGCGAGCTCGCCGACCACTACCCGGTGCACCTGGTCAACTCCGTCAACCCCGATCGCATCGAGGGCCAGAAGACCGCGGCCTACGAGGTCGTCGAGGTGCTCGGCGACGCGCCGGACTTCCACTTCATCCCCGTCGGCAACGCCGGCAACTACACCGCCTACTCGCGCGGCTACCGCGAGGAGGCCGCCCGCGGCGCCGCCACGCGCGTCCCGCGCATGTTCGGATTCCAGGCCGAGGGCTCCGCGCCGCTCGTCCGCGGCGAGGTCGTGCGCCAGCCCGAGACGATCGCCAGCGCGATCCGCATCGGCAACCCCGCCTCGTGGGAGCTCGCTCTGGAAGCGCGCGACGCCACCGACGGCTGGTTCGGCGCGATCGACGACGAGCGGATCCTCGCGGCCCAGAAGCTCCTCGCGGGCGAGGTGGGCATCTTCGTCGAGCCGGCCTCGGCCATCAGTGTCGCGGGCCTTCTCGACCGTGCCGAGAAGGGGATCATCCCCGCCGGCTCCCGCGTCGTGCTGACCGTGACGGGCCACGGCCTGAAGGACCCGCAGTGGGCACTTCGGAACGCCGACGGTTCGCAGGTCGAGCCCACCGTGGTCGACGCGGCGACGTCCGAAGTGGCGTCGGTGCTCGACCTCGTCCCGGTCGAGGCGCCGGCGTGACCGCACCCGTCGCGCCGGAACCGGGGCGACGCGTCCTCGTGCGGGTCCCCGCGACCAGCGCGAACCTCGGGCCGGGGTTCGACACCCTCGGACTCGCGCTGAGCATCTACGACGAGCTCGACGTCACCGCCCTCCCCGAGGGCGAGCTCGAGATCGACGTCGAGGGGGAGGGGATGGGCGACGTCCCGCGGGACGCCTCCCACCTCGTCGTGCGCGCGATCGCCTACGCCTACGAGGCGGTCGGACGCCGGATGCCGGGCCTGCGCCTCCGCGCGCGGAACGTGATCCCGCACGGCCGCGGCCTCGGCTCCTCCGGCGCCGCGGTGGTCTCCGGGCTCCTCGCCGCGAAGGGACTCCTGCGCGGGGACGTCGAGATCGGCGACGAGACGCTCCTGCGGCTCGCCACCGAGCTCGAGGGCCATCCCGACAACGTCGCGCCCGGGCTCTTCGGCGGCCTCACGATCGCCTGGGTCGACGAGACGGGGCCGCAGCACAAGAAGCTCATCGTGCACCGCGGCGTGTCGCCCCTCGTGTTCGTGCCGGACTTCACGATGTCCACGAGCGTCGCTCGGAGCCTGCAGCCCCTGCAGGTGCCGCGCGAGGATGCCGTCTTCAACGTCTCGCGCTCCGCGCTCCTGATCGCCGCACTCACGCAGAGCCCCGAACTCCTGCTCGCCGCGACCGAGGACAAGCTCCACCAGAGCTACCGCGCGCAGGCGATGCCGGGCACCGATCAGCTGGTCCGGGCCTTGCGCGCCGAAGGGTTCGCCGCCGTCGTGTCGGGAGCGGGACCGAGCGTCCTGGTGCTCGCCGACGGTCCCGGCCGACGCCTCGAAGCGGCCGCTCTGGCCGCGAAGACGGCGGACACCCCGTGGGAGGCGCACATGCTCGCCGTCGACGTCAAGGGTGGTACAGTGGGCGAGTACGCGGAGAGTGCCACGTAAACACGTGATCTGGCCTCCGTCGCAATCTGCGAAACCCGCACAGCCCCTTCCCGCTGACGGTCTCTGTACGCCATCGCGACCTTCGAGGTCGTAACGGCTCTCTGAGCACGCTTCGGGTTCGGCGCCCATCATCGCCGCGCGTTCGTGCATATTCCATTCGTTTCACAAGGGAGAACTCGTGGAGTCCATCTCCGAGATCCACACCGACGTCCAGGCCGACGAGCGCGCTGAGGCGCCCGAGAACGCCGAGACCGTCGAGACCACCGACGACACCGCTGCGGCGGCATCCGTCGACGACGCCGACGAGGCGCCTGCCGCCGACGAGGCGCCGGAGGCCGACGCCGTGGAGCCGGCAGAGGCGTCCGTCGACGCCGAGGCCGTCGCCCCGACCGAGGAGGCCGCGCCCGCCGAGGCCGTCGCCCCGACCGAGGATGCCGCGCCCGCCGAGGACGCTGTGCCCGCCGAGGACGCGGCCCCCGCCGAGGAGGAGGCGCCCGCCAAGGCGCCGCGCAAGCGCGCACCGCGTCGGGCGAAGACCGGCGACGCCCCGGTCCGCAAGACCGCGGCCAAGAAGGTCGCCGCCGATGCGGCGGAAGCCCCCGCCGAGACGCCCGCCGAGGACGCACCCGCGAGTGCCGCCCCCGCCGCGGACGCCGGCGCCACCGCCGAGGCCGTGTCGACCGACGATGCAGCTCCCGCGACGAGCGAGACGCCCGCCGTCGCCGAGGCCGCCGAGGCCCAGCCCGCCGCCGAGACCGAGGAGCCCGCCGCCGAGGCGCCCAAGGCCCCGCGCGGTCGCGGTCGCGGCTCGCGCGCCAAGAAGCCCGCCGTCGAGGAGGCGCCCGCCGCCGAGGCCGTCGAGCCCGCGGCCGACTCCGCCGCCGAACCGGCATCCGACGCTCCGGACTCCACGCCCGCCGCAGACGCGACGGACGGGGCCGCCGAGGGCGACCGCTCCGAGGGCGACCGCTCCGACGGCGACGAGACCTCCGGCCGTGGCCGCGGCCGCAGCCGCAGCCGGAACCGCAACCGGAACTCCGGCGGCCAGAACGCGCAGAACGGCCAGAACGGCCAGAACGCCCCCGCCGGGAACACCGGTCCGGCCCCCCAGAACGCCTCCGACGACGACGGTGAGGCGGGCGGGAACGCCCGCGGCCGTCAGCGCAACAAGCGTCGTGGTGCCCAGAACGCCGACGAGTTCGACACGGAGATCGGCGAGGACGACGTCCTCATCCCGATCGCCGGCATCCTCGACGTCCTCGACAACTACGCCTTCGTCCGCACCACGGGGTACCTGCCCGGTCCGCAGGACGTCTACGTCTCGCTCGGTCAGGTCAAGAAGTACCACCTGCGCAAGGGCGACGCCGTCGTGGGTGCGATCAAGCAGCCGCGCGAGGGCGAGCAGTCCGGTCGTCAGAAGTACAACGCGCTGGTCAAGGTCGACGCCGTCAACGGCCTGTCCGTGGACGACGCCGCCGGTCGGGTCGAGTTCGGCAACCTGACCCCGCTGTACCCACAGGACCGCCTGCGCCTGGAGACGGCGCCCGAGAAGCTGACCCAGCGGATCATCGATCTGGTCGCCCCGATCGGGAAGGGCCAGCGCGGTCTCATCGTCGCGCCGCCCAAGGCCGGGAAGACGATCGTGCTCCAGCAGATCGCCAACGCGATCGCGACGAACAACCCCGAGGTGCACCTGATGGTCGTCCTCGTGGACGAGCGTCCAGAAGAGGTCACCGACATGCAGCGGACCGTGAAGGGCGAGGTCATCGCCTCGACCTTCGACCGTCCCGCCGAGGACCACACGACCGTCGCCGAACTCGCCATCGAGCGTGCGAAGCGCCTCGTGGAGCTCGGTCGCGATGTCGTCGTGCTGCTCGACTCGATCACCCGCCTCGGGCGTGCGTACAACATCTCGGCGCCGACGTCGGGTCGCGTGCTCACCGGTGGTGTCGACGCCTCGGCGCTGTACCCGCCCAAGCGCTTCTTCGGCGCGGCGCGCAACATCGAGAACGGCGGATCGCTCACGATCCTCGCCACGGCGCTCGTGGAGACCGGGTCCAAGATGGACGAGGTCATCTTCGAGGAGTTCAAGGGAACCGGCAACAGCGAGCTGCGTCTGTCGCGTCAGCTCGCAGATAAGCGGATCTTCCCCGCGGTCGACGTCAACGCCTCCAGCACGCGTCGCGAAGAGATGCTGCTCTCGGCGGACGAGGTCAAGATCACCTGGAAGCTCCGCCGCGCGCTCGCGGGCCTGGACCCCCAGCAGGCGCTGGAGGTCGTGCTCGGCAAGCTGAAGGAGACGCAGTCCAACGTCGAGTTCCTCGTGCAGATGCAGAAGTCGATCCCGGCGCCCACCGGCTCCCACGCCGGCGGTCACAGCCACGGTCACGACAACAGCATCCGCTGAGTCGTCCCCGCCGTGTTCGATTCCGTCGCCGCGCTGATCCAGGAGCACCAGGCCGTCCAGGTCGAGCTCTCGGATCCCGCGGTGCACGCGGATGCCGCGCGGGCCAAACGGGTCAACCGGCGCTACGCCGAACTGTCGCGGATCGTCGCGGCCCACGACGCGTGGGTCGCGGCGTCCGATGACCTCGCCGCCGCGCAGGAACTGGCCAAAGAGGACGCCGTCTTCGCCGAGGAGGTCCCCGGCATGCAGACGCGCGTCGCCGAGGCGCAGGAGAAGCTCCGCCGACTGCTGATCCCGCGCGATCCGGACGACGCCCGGGACGTGATCATGGAGATCAAGCAGGGGGAGGGGGGCGCCGAGAGCGCCCTGTTCGCCGCGGACCTGCTGCGGATGTACATCCAGTACGCCACCGCGCAGGGGTGGAAGACCGAGCTGCTCGAACGCAACGAATCCGACCTCGGCGGGTACAAGGACGTCCAGATCGCGATCAAGGGATCCTCCAGCGACCCCGCCCAGGGAGTCTGGGCCCATCTGAAGTACGAGGGCGGCGTGCACCGCGTCCAGCGGGTGCCGGCCACCGAGTCGCAGGGGCGGATCCACACCTCCACCACGGGAGTCCTCGTCTTCCCCGAGGTCGACGAGCCCGAGGAAGTCCAGATCGACCAGAACGATCTGAAGATCGACGTCTTCCGCTCCTCCGGCCCCGGCGGACAGTCGGTGAACACGACCGACTCGGCGGTGCGGATCACCCACGTGCCGACGGGCATCGTCGTGTCGATGCAGAACGAGAAGTCGCAGCTGCAGAACCGCGAGGCGGGCATGCGCGTCCTCCGCGCGCGTCTGCTCGCCCGACAGCAGGAGGAGCGCGACGCGCTGGCCGCCGACGCGCGCAAGTCGCAGATCCGCGGCATGGACCGCTCCGAGCGCATCCGCACCTACAACTTCCCCGAGAACCGCATCGCCGATCACCGGACCGGCTACAAGGCCTACAACCTCGACCAGGTGATGGACGGCGCCCTCGGTCCGCTCATCGAATCGGCGATCGCGGCCGACGAAGAGGCGCGCCTCGCCGCTCTCGGCACCGACGCCTGACGGACGGCACGGGCTATCCTGAGCCCGTGATCACGTTCCTCATCCGTGCCTTCATCTTTCTGGCGTCGGCAGCGCTCGGCCTCCTCGTCGCCGACCTCCTGCTTCCGGGCTTCCGGATCGACTGGTCGAACTGGTGGGGCTTCGTCCTCGCGATCGTGATCTTCGCGACGCTGCAGAGCGTGCTGAGTCCCTGGGTCGCGACCGTCGCGCGGCGGAACGCCCCCGCTCTGCTCGGCGGGATCGGCATCTTCTCGACGCTCATCGCGCTGGTCATCGTGGTCCTGATCCCGGGCGCCGGCCTCACCATCGGCCAGCCGTTCCTGCTCACCTGGGTCCTCGCGCCCGTGATCGTGTGGCTCGTCACGGCTCTGGCGACGCTGTTCCTGCCGATGCTCCTGCTGAAGAAGCGCCTCGACGAACGTCGGGACAAGAAGGCCGGCGCCGCCGGCGCCTGAGGCGGGAACCCCGCCGCCCGGTCAGATGATGTACTCCGGGGCGGCGAGGAGGGCGCGGGTGTCCTCGCCGGCCTTCCGCGGTCGCGCCTTCGCGGGCACGCCGACCAGCACGCTGTCCGGCGGCGCGTCGCGCGTCACGACGGCGTTGGCGCCCACCGCACTGCCGGCCCCGATCATGATGGGGCCGAGGATCTTCGCTCCCGCGCCGACGGCGACCCCGTCGCCGAGGGTGGGATGCCGCTTGCCGCTGTCGCGGGTGCGGCCGCCGAGCGTCACCCCGTGGTAGAGCATGACGTCGTCGCCGACCTCGGCGGTCTCGCCGATGACGATCCCCATCCCGTGGTCGATGAAGAACCGGCGACCGATGCGGGCACCGGGATGGATCTCGATCCCCGTCAGCCAGCGCGTCACCTGCGATCCGGCGCGGGCGAGGAAGCGCGCCCGCCGACGCCACAGCGCGTGCCACACGCGGTGGGCCCAGATCGCGTGCAGACCGGGGTAGAGCAGGGCGATCTCGAGCGCGCCGCGCGCGGCGGGATCGCGAAGCTTGGCTGCGGCCAGGTCCTCCCGGATGCCGGCGACGGCGCGGACGAGGACGGGACGGCGGCCACCGGGCCGTGCGGCGCTCACGCGGACTCCGCCGGCTCGCGCAGATGCGCGTACAGCGCGGTCGAGAGGTAGCGTTCCCCGCTGTCGGGGACGATGACGACGATGCGGGATCCGCGGGCTTCCGGTCGGGCGGCGATCTGCAGAGCCGCCCACACGGCGGCGCCCGCGGACATCCCCGCGAGGATTCCCTCCCGGGTGCCGAGCGCACGCGCGACATCGATCGCCTCGTCGAAGCCGACCGTCATGACTTCGTCGATGACGGACCGGTCCAGCACCTCGGGGACGAAGTTCGGACCGATGCCCTGGATCCGATGACCGCCCGCGCGCCCCTCGCTCAGCATCGGGGAGTCGGCCGGTTCGACCGCGACGACCTTCAACGCGGGGGAGCGCTCCTTGAGCGCCTGCCCGACGCCGGTTAGGGTCCCGCCGGTTCCGGAACCGGCGACGAACCAGTCCACGCGGCCGTCGGTGTCGCGCCAGATCTCCTCCGCGGTCGTCCGTCGATGGATCTCCGGATTGGCCGGGCTCTCGAACTGGCGCGCGAGGATCGCCCCCGGTGTCTCCGCGACGATGCGCCGGGCGGTCTCCACCGCCTCGGTCATCCCCTTGTGCGGGTTGGTCAGGACGAGTTCCGCCCCGTAGGCCTTCAGGAGCGTGCGCCGCTCCTTCGACATCGAGGCGGGCATGGTGAGGATCACCCGGTATCCGCGCGCGGCGCCGGCGAGAGCCAGGGCGATCCCGGTGTTGCCGCTGGTGGACTCCACGACCGTCCCCCCGGGACGGAGCTCGCCGGAGGCCTCGGCCGCGTCGAGCAGCGCGATGCCCAGGCGGCACTTCACACTCCGACCGGGGTTGTAGAACTCCAGCTTCGTCACGACCTCGGCGTCCAGGCCCTCCGTGAGCCGGTTGAGTCGGACGAGGGGAGTGCCCCCGAACGCGGTGGTGATGTCGTCGTGGATGCGCGGGGGAGTATCGACCGGCGCTGCCGGCGCGGTCATCCCTCGCGGAGGTCTTCGAACAGCGCCGTCGAGAGGTACCGCTCGCCGAAGGAGGGGATGATGACGACGATGTTCTTGCCGGCGGCCTCGGGGCGGGCCGCGATCTGCAGAGCCGCCCAGACGGCTGCGCCGGAAGAGATGCCGACGAGGATGCCGTCCTTGGTGCCGACCGCGCGAGCGGTGGAGATGGCATCGTCGAACGCGACGTCGAAGACCTCGTCGATGATGTCGCGGTCGAGGATCGCGGGGACGAAGTTGGGGCCGATGCCCTGGATCTTGTGCGGTCCGGGAGTGCCGGTGGTCAGCAGCGGCGAGTCGGCCGGCTCCACGGCGACGACCTTCGCGCCGGGGACGCGCTCCTTCAGGACCTGGCCGACGCCCGTGATCGTGCCACCGGTGCCGATGCCGGCGACGAAGTAGTCCACCTTGCCCTCGGTGTCGCGCAGGATCTCCTCGGCGGTGGTGCGACGGTGGATCTCGGGGTTGGCCTCGTTCTCGAACTGACGCGCGAGAACGGCCCCGGGGATGTCGGCGACGAGCTCCTCCGCCTTGGCGACGGCGCCCTTCATGCCCTGCGCGGGCTCGGTCAGAACCAGCTCGGCGCCGTACCCCTTGAGGAGGAGGCGGCGCTCGATCGACATCGACGCGGGCATCGCCAGCACGACGCGGTAGCCGCGGGCGGCGCCGACCATGGCCAGGGCGATGCCGGTGTTGCCACTGGTGGCCTCGACGATGGTTCCGCCGGGCTGCAGCGCACCGGAGGCTTCTGCGGCGTCGACGATCGCGACACCGAGGCGGTCCTTCACGCTGGAGGCGGGGTTGTAGAACTCGAGCTTGGCGAGGATCGTGCCGGGCAGGCCCTCGGCGACCCGGTTCAGGCGCACCAAGGGGGTGTTCCCGAACGCGCTGGTGATATCGGAGTGGATGCCGGTCATCTTCGGGCCCTTCAGAGTCGGTCGTGACAACTGTTCCAGCGTAGGCGACGGGCCTGGGAGGGGGATCTGCCCGGTCGCATTGTGACGTGCCGCGCGGTCTATCGTGGAACCCGCCATGACCGACCCCGCCGCCGCGCCCGTCCCCCCGCCCGCCCCGCTCGCCACCGAGCTGGATGCCGCCGTCGCGGTCCTCTCCCGGTCGGGCGTCGAGGACCCCCGGGTGGACGCCGAGCTCCTCGCCGCCCACGTGCTCGGCATCGGTCGCGGCGAGCTGCAGGCGCGGCTGGTGACCGGCGGGACGCTGGGCGATGACGAGCGCGACGCACTCCGACGGGCGATCGAGCGGCGAGCGACCCGCGAACCTCTTCAGCACATCACGGGGGTCGCCGCGTTCCGGCACCTCGAGCTCCGCGTGGGGCCGGGGGTGTTCGTGCCGCGCCCGGAGACCGAGATCGTCGCCCAGATCGCCATCGACGCCCTCGTCGCCGCGGCGACGCCGGAGCCGATCGCCGTGGACCTCGGCACGGGAAGCGGCGCGATCGCCCTCGCCCTGGCGACAGAGGTGCCGCACGCGCGCGTGCACGCCGCCGAGAACTCCGTCGACGCCTTCCTCTGGACCAGGGAGAACTTCGACCGGGTCGGCGCCCCGAACGCGCGTCTGGCCTTCATCGATCTCGCCGAGGCGTTCCCCGAGCTCGACGGCGCCGTGTCGGTCGTCGTCTCCAATCCCCCCTATGTCCCCGACGGTGCCGTTCCGCGCGATCCGGAGGTCCGCCTCTACGATCCCCCCGCGGCCCTGTACGGCGGAGCCGACGGCCTCGACGTCGTGCGGGTGCTGAGCGACACGGCGCTGCGCCTGCTCCACCCCGGGGGGACGCTCGTGATCGAGCACGGCGAGTGGCAGGGCGCACCGATCCGCGACCTGCTCACCGCCGCGGGCTGGCGCTCCGCCGCCACGCACCCCGACCTCACCCTGCGCGATCGGGCCACCACCGCGGTCCGTCCCTGACGCGCGGGACGCCCCGGACGCCCCGGGGCGCGGCATCCGCCCGGGACGGCTCGGACACGGCTGCCGCGCCCGCGCGCCGTAGAATGTGCGGGTTATGTCCCCGATCTACGATTGCCGCAGCGAGGCCGACCTCCTCGCCGGACTCCGTGAAGCCCGCCGCGCCCTCGGGCGCGGAGAGCTCGTGGTGCTCCCCACCGACACGGTCTACGGCGTGGCCGCCGACGCCTTCTCGCCCCAGGCCGTCACACGTCTGCTCGAGGCCAAGGGCCGCGGGCGTCAGTCGCCCCCGCCCGTGCTCGTCGCGGGCGTCTCCACCCTCCGCGCCCTGGTGTCCGAGGTTCCGGAGGCGGTCGAGCGTCTCGTGGAGGAGTTCTGGCCCGGCGGACTGACCATCGTCCTCCCGGCCCAGCCGTCGCTGTCGTGGGATCTCGGCGAGACCCGGGGCACGGTCGCGGTGCGGATGCCCGCCCACCGGATCGCCCTCGAGGTCCTCGAGGACGTCGGTCCGCTCGCCGTGTCGAGCGCCAACCTCACCGGCAAGGCGGCCGCCGTCACCGCGGGCGACGCCGAGGCGATGCTCGGCGAGAGCGTCCGGGTCTACCTCGACGACGGATCGTCGAAGGACGGCGTGGCCTCGACGATCGTGGACGCGACGTCGCTGGCGACCGGGTACGACGGCGAGCCGATGGTGCGGGTCCTCCGAGAGGGCGCCGTGTCGCGCGAGCAGCTGCGCGGTGTGCTCGGAGACCTGCTGGAGCCCGATCCCGACGCCGAGGACGCGGACTCCGCGTGAAGCAGTACGTCTTCACGATCCTCTTCACGGCAGCGGTGACCTTCGCCCTCTCGTGGGGGGTCTGGCGACTCAGTCTCAAGTACAAGCTCTATCCCGGTATCCGGGAACGGGACGTGCACACCACCCCGACCCCGCGGCTCGGGGGAGTGGCGATGTTCCTCGGCGTGGTCGCGGCGTTCCTGGTGTCGTCGCAGCATCCGTTCTTCTCGCTCTTCTGGGTCAACCCCGGCCCGGTGTGGGCGATCCTCGGTGCCACGGCGCTCATCGTCGTCGTCGGCGTCGCCGATGACCTGTGGGACCTGGACTGGATGATCAAACTCGGCGCCCAGTTCCTGGCCGCCGGGGTCATCGCGTGGTTCGGCGAGCTGCAGATCTACTCGCTGCCGATCGGCGGTCTCGCCGTCGGCTCCAGCTGGGTGAGCTTCACCCTCACCGTGCTGTCGATCGTGATCGTGATGAACGCGGTGAACTTCATCGACGGCCTCGACGGTCTCGTGGCCGGCGTCGCCCTCATCGCCAACGGCGTCTTCTTCGCCTATTCGTACATGCTCGTGCGCGACACCGGAGCCAGCACCTACTTCAACCTCGCCTCCTTCATCGCGGCCGTGCTCATCGGCGCCTGCATCGGATTCCTGCCGATGAACTGGAGCCCCGCGCGACTGTTCATGGGCGACTCGGGTGCGCTGATGCTGGGGCTGCTGATGGCGTGCTCGGCGATCGCCATCACGGGCAGCCTCGACCCCGCCATCGTCGGCGACAACGACGAGTTCGGCCGCTCCCAGCTTCTCGGTGCCTTCATCCCGATCCTCCTGCCCATCGTCGTGGTGCTCCTTCCCCTCCTGGACTTCGGGCTCGCCGTGGTCCGACGGATGCGGGCGGGGAAGTCGCCGTTCTCGCCCGACCGCAAGCACCTCCATCACCGCATGCTGGACATGGGCCACACCGATCGCGACGCGGTGCTGATCTTCTACGCGTGGACCGCGGTGGTGAGCTTCGCCGTCCTGCTGATGTACATCGGCACCTCTTCCGAGTGGCCGGGCGATTACCTCCTGGGCGTCCTCTTCGGCGTGATCGGCATCGCCGCCTGCCTGTTCCTGACCTTCCTGCCCTCGCGACGCGGCGGCAGGCCCGTCGACCCCTTCGAACCCGACCCCCGCGACAGCGGTACCCACCTGGAGGACGCCCGATGAGCGCCAGCCCCGTGTCCAGCAACCCGATCCTCCGGGTCACCCTTCTCGCCGGCGGCGCGGTCGGTCTCATCGTCATCGTCCTGGCGACGCTCATCGGATGGTGGGCGGCCGGAGGCGAGGGGGCGGCGAGCGGCGCGATCGGTGCGGCCGTGGGGATGATCTTCCCGGCGCTGACGGCGGTGAGCATCCTCGTGGCCAACCGCTGGTTCGGCAGTCCGGCCTATCTGCAGATCTTCTTCGGCGTGGTCCTCGGCGGCTGGCTGCTGAAGTTCGTGCTCGTCATCGTCGCCTTCCTGGTGCTGGCGCAGGTGGAGTGGCTCGTCGACATCGTCTTCTACGTCTCGCTCGTCGTGGCCGCCGTGGCCTCGCTCGTGGTGGATCTGGTGGTCATGAGCCGCATGCGGCTCCCCGGTGTTTCCGACATCGCCCTGCCCGGGGAGTAGCCCGTGCACACAGGAGCCCCGCGTCCCTGGTAGGCTCTAAACATTCCTGCGGCTGGTGTGCAGCGGTGACGCTGAGGCCCCGCGAGATGATCTCTTCTCATTCCACCGCGTTGGCATGCTCAGCGCGAGAAGCTGGAGCCAATCCGTTGACTCAAGCGAGCACGATCGTGTCTGCGGCAGATAACCAATTCTCCCCGCCCTCGATCTCCGACTTCTTCCCGCCGGCGCTGCTGTTCGAAGGAACCCCCTTCGAGTTCACGCGCATCAGCATGATCCAGTTCATCGCCACGGCGGTGCTGGTCCTCATCCTGGTGCTCGGGACGCGGCGCATGAGCGTCGTCCCCGGTCGCTTCCAGAGCGTGATCGAGTTCGCGTTCGGGTTCGTCCGCGAGCAGGTGGCCTTCCAGGTCCTCGGCGAGAAGGACGGGCGGCGCTTCCTCCCGATCCTGACGGCGATGTTCTTCGGCATCCTGTTCTTCAACCTCACCGGTGTGATCCCGTTCGCGAACATCCCGGGAACGTCCGTCGCCGGGGCACCGCTGGTGCTGGCGCTGACGGCGTACGTGCTGTTCATCTACGCCGGCATCCGGCGTCACGGACTGCCCCGGTTCCTGAAGAACTCGCTCGTCCCCTCGGGTGTGCCGATCTACCTGCTGCCGATCATCGCGGTGGTCGAGCTGATCTCGACCTTCATCGCGCGTCCGGTCTCGCTGTTCCTCCGACTGCTGCTGAACATGATGGTCGGGCACCTCATGCTCGTGCTGTTCTTCTCGGCGACGCAGTTCTTCCTCCTCAGCGGCGGCTGGCTCATGCCGCTCGCCGGTGGCACGCTCGCCCTCGGCTTCGCCTTCACGCTCTTCGAGATCTTCGTCTCGCTGCTGCAGGCCTACGTCTTCACCATCCTCACCGCCGTGTACATCCAGCTCGCGGTGGCGGAAGAGCACTGACGAGTAGCTGTCCGGCTACTCGACCTACGAAAGGAAACCCTCAGTGGACGCAACGACTGTTCTCGCGCAGATCACCGGCAACATCGCGACCGTGGGCTACGGCCTCGCCGCCATCGGCCCGGCCATCGGCCTCGGCATCATGATCGGCAAGACGATCGAATCCACCGCTCGCCAGCCCGAGCTCGCCGGTCGCCTCCAGACCACGATGTTCATCGGTGTCGCCTTCATCGAGATCCTCGCGCTCATCGGCATCGCGACGCCGTTCATCTTCAACGCACTTTGATCCCGGTTCGCCCGTAGGAGTAAGGAGACAGGATGCTGAAGCCTCTTGTCGCGATCGCCGCCGACGAGTACGGAGGGGGAAACCCCCTGCTGCCCGCGGTGTACGACATCATCTGGTCGGGGGTGTGCTTCGTCATCATCCTCCTCGTGGTGATGTTCGTCGCCCTCCCGCGGCTGAACAAGGTGCTCGACGCCCGTAGCGCCGCCATCGAGGGCAACATCGCCAAGGCCGATGAGGCCCAGCGACAGGCCGAGGCCGCGCTGGAGGAGTACACCGCGCAGCTCGCCGCCGCCCGCAAGGAAGCCGGTGAGATCCGCGACGCCGCTCGCGAGGACGGCAAGAAGATCCTCGCCGAGGCGAAGGACGCCGCGTCCACCGAGGCCGCGCGCCTGACCGCGTCCGCGCACGCGCAGATCGAGGCCGAGCGCCAGACCGCTCTGGTGTCGCTGCGCAGCGAAGTGGGCACGCTCGCCCTCGACCTCGCCGGCGGTGTCATCGGTGAGACCCTCTCCGACGACGCGAAGGCGCAGGCCGTGGTCGACCGTTTCCTCGCCGACCTCGAGGCATCCGAAGGGGCGAAGGCGTAATGGGCAGCGCGACCACTCAGGCCCTCGCGGCGACGACGCGGGCGCTGGACACCGCGTCGGACATCGACCTCGGCGTGGCCGGTGAGCTCTTCGCCGTCGCCCGCGCCGTGGGCGACTCGTCGCAGCTGAGCGGCGCGCTGGCCGACTCCGCCGCCGACCCGGCCGCTCGCCGGAAGGTCGTCCAGGACGTCTTCGGTCGCGCGGTCTCGCCGGCGACGCTCGGGCTCCTGGGCGCCGCCGTCGATCAGCGCTGGTCCTCCTCGGCCGACCTGGTCGAGGGGATCGAAGAGCTGGCGATCCGCGCAGCGGCGCGTGCCGACGGCGCCGCCGACATCGAGGATGAGCTGTTCCGCTTCTCGCGCACCGTCGCCGCCAACCCGGAGCTGGAGCTCGCGCTCGGCAGTCGCCGTGGTGACGACGCGGCGAAGGGCACGCTGGTGTCGTCCCTGCTGAACGGCCGCGCGAGCACCGCGACCGTGCTCATCGCGTCCTCGCTCGTGCAGCAGCCGCGCGAACGACGCGTGCGCCGCCTCCTCTCGTGGGCCATGCGTCTGGTCGCCGATCAGCGCGGGCGCACCGTCGCGACGGTGTTCACCGCCGTCCCGCTCAGCGAGGCCCAGCGCAGCCGCCTGGCAGCGACCCTGTCGACGCGCTACGGCACGCAGGTGTCCGTCAACGCGGTCGTGGACCCGAATGTCGTCGGAGGCCTGCGCGTGCAGATCGCCGACGACGTCATCGACGCCAGCGTGGCATCGCGCCTGGCCGACCTCCGTCAGCGACTGGCCGGCTGAGACAAGACTTCCCGCATCAGGCGGAGATTTCGGGGCTGAGGCCCCACGAACGAAGGAAGACAATGGCAGAACTCTCTATCAGCCCCGACGTCATCCGTGACGCGCTGAAGGACTTCGTCGCCGCCTACGAGCCCACGGGCGCCGCGGCCAACGAGGTCGGCACCGTCATCGACGCCGCCGACGGCATCGCCCACGTCGAGGGTCTCCCCGGCGTCATGGCGAACGAGCTGGTGCTCTTCGCCGACGGCACCCAGGGCCTCGCGCTGAACCTCGACGAGCACGAGATCGGTGTCGTCGTGCTCGGTGACTTCTCCGGCGTCGAGGCCGGCCAGCAGGTCACGCGCACCGGTGAGGTCCTGTCCGTCCCGGTCGGCGACGGCTACCTGGGCCGGGTCGTCGACCCGCTGGGAAACCCGATCGACGGCCTCGGCGAGGTCGCTGCGACCGGCCGCCGCGCCCTCGAACTTCAGGCGCCCGGCGTCATGCAGCGTAAGAGCGTGCACGAGCCGATGCAGACCGGCATCAAGGCCATCGACGCGATGATCCCGATCGGCCGCGGTCAGCGCCAGCTGATCATCGGCGACCGCCAGACCGGCAAGACCGCCATCGCGATCGACACGATCATCAACCAGAAGGCCAACTGGGAGTCGGGCGACGCCACCAAGCAGGTGCGCTGCGTCTACGTCGCCATCGGCCAGAAGGGCTCGACGATCGCGGCCGTCAAGGGCGCGCTCGAGGATGCCGGCGCCATGGAGTACACCACCATCGTCGCCGCCCCGGCATCCGACCCGGCGGGCTTCAAGTACCTTGCTCCCTACACCGGCTCCGCCATCGGTCAGCACTGGATGTACGACGGCAAGCACGTCCTCATCATCTTCGACGACCTGTCCAAGCAGGCCGAGGCCTACCGTGCCGTGTCGCTGCTGCTGCGCCGCCCGCCGGGCCGTGAGGCCTACCCGGGTGACGTCTTCTACCTGCACTCCCGTCTGCTCGAGCGTTGCGCGAAGCTCTCGGACGAGCTCGGCGCGGGATCGATGACGGGTCTTCCCATCATCGAGACCAAGGCGAACGACGTCTCGGCCTACATCCCCACCAACGTGATCTCGATCACCGACGGCCAGATCTTCCTGCAGTCCGACCTGTTCAACGCCAACCAGCGCCCCGCGGTCGACGTGGGTATCTCGGTGTCGCGTGTCGGTGGTGACGCCCAGGTGAAGTCCATCAAGAAGGTCTCCGGAACGCTGAAGCTGGAGCTGGCGCAGTACCGGTCGCTGGAGGCGTTCGCGATGTTCGCGAGCGACCTGGACGCCGCGTCGCGTCGTCAGCTGGCCCGCGGAGCGCGCCTGACGGAGCTGCTCAAGCAGCCGCAGTACTCGCCGTACCCGGTGGAGGAGCAGGTCGTCTCGATCTGGGCCGGCACCAACGGCAAGCTCGACTCGATCGAGGTCGAGGACGTGCTGTCGTTCGAGCGCGAGCTGCTGGACTACCTCCGTCGCAACACCACGGTGCTCGACGACCTCCGCGCCTCCAACGTGCTCGATGACGCGATCCTCGCCGAACTCGAGCGCAAGACCGACGAGTTCATCCTCGAATTCCGCTCCGGCAAGGGCCAGGCCATCGGCAAGCCGGGTCACGAGGAGGTCGCCGCCGCCGAGGCTGCCGACGTCAACCAGGAGAAGATCGTCAAGGGCCGCCGCTGAGGCGGACGAGGACACAGACATGGGCGCACAACTGCGGGTCTACAAGCAGAAGATCGCTTCTGCTCAGACGACCAAGAAGATCACCAAGGCGATGGAGCTCATCGCCGCCTCGCGCATCCAGAAGGCGATGGCGCGAGTGCGCGCGTCCTCGCCGTTCGCGACGGCGGTGACCCGCGCCGTCTCGGCGGTCGCGACGTACTCCGACGTCGACCACCCGCTGACGGTGGAGCGGGAGAACATCCGGCGTTCGGCCGTGGTGATCTTCACCTCCGATCGGGGTCTGGCCGGCGCGTTCAACTCGCAGATCCTCCGCGAGGGGCTCGAGCTGGCGGAGCTCCTGCGTCAGCAGGGCAAGGAGCCGGTGTTCTACCTCGTCGGCCGGAAGGCGGTCGGGTACTTCCAGTTCCGCCGGATGGCCGCCGTGGCCGAGTGGACGGGTGACACCGACACCCCGCACTTCCACACCGCCGAGGAGATCGCGGCGAGCCTGCTGGACGGGTACACGCGCGGCAGCGAAGACGGTGGGGTGGACGAGATCCACCTCGTGTACAACCGTTTCGTCAGCATGATGACCCAGTCGCCGGAGCAGGTTCGTCTGCTGCCGCTCGAAGTGGTCGAGGCCGACGACAGCGCGCCGTCCCAGGTCTACCCGCTGTACGAGTTCGAGCCCGATGCCGAGGTCGTCCTGGACGCCCTGCTCCCGGTCTACATCCAGAGCCGCGTGTTCAACGCCCTCCTGCAGTCGTCGGCGGCGAAGCACGCAGCGACGCAGAAGGCGATGAAGTCGGCCAGCGACAACGCCGACAAGCTCATCACCGATTACACGCGCCTCCGCAACAACGCCCGTCAGGCCGAGATCACCCAGCAGATCGCCGAGATCGTCGGCGGCGCCGACGCCCTGGGCTCCGGCAAGTGACCTCCGCGCACACAGACCACACCGAAAGAGAAGAAGCCATGAGCCTCACCGCTGAGAAGACGGAAGCCCCGGTCGTCGGCCGCGTCGCCCGTGTCACCGGTCCCGTCGTGGACATCGAGTTCCCGCACGACGGGATCCCCGAGATCTACAACGCCCTCAAGACCACCATCGTCATCGGGGACACCTCCACGGAGATCACCCTCGAGGTCGCACAGCACCTCGGCGACGACCTGGTGCGTGCCATCGCCCTGAAGCCGACCGACGGCATCGTCCGCGGCCAGGAGGTGCGCGACACCGGCGAGCAGATCACGGTTCCCGTGGGAGATGTCACCAAGGGCAAGGTTTTCAACGTCACCGGCGACATCCTCAACGCCGCGCCGGGTGAGACGATCGAGATCACCGAGCGCTGGCCGATCCACCGTCAGGCGCCCAACTTCGACCAGCTCGAGTCGAAGACCGAGATGTTCGAGACCGGCATCAAGTCGATCGACCTCCTCACCCCGTACGTCCAGGGTGGGAAGATCGGCCTCTTCGGCGGTGCCGGTGTCGGCAAGACCGTCCTCATCCAGGAGATGATCCAGCGCGTGGCGCAAGACCACGGTGGTGTCTCGGTGTTCGCCGGCGTCGGCGAGCGCACCCGTGAGGGCAACGACCTCATCGGCGAGATGGAGGAGGCGGGTGTCTTCGACAAGACCGCCCTCGTGTTCGGTCAGATGGACGAGCCGCCGGGAACGCGACTGCGCGTCGCCCTGTCGGCTCTGACGATGGCGGAGTACTTCCGTGACGTGCAGAAGCAGGACGTGCTGCTGTTCATCGACAACATCTTCCGCTTCACGCAGGCCGGTTCCGAGGTCTCGACGCTCCTCGGCCGCATGCCCTCCGCGGTGGGCTACCAGCCGAACCTCGCGGACGAGATGGGTGTGCTCCAGGAGCGCATCACGTCCACGCGCGGTCACTCGATCACCTCGCTGCAGGCGATCTACGTCCCCGCGGACGACTACACCGACCCCGCCCCGGCGACCACGTTCGCGCACCTCGACGCGACCACCGAGCTCTCTCGTGAGATCGCATCGAAGGGTCTGTACCCCGCGATCGACCCGCTCACCTCGACGAGCCGCATCCTGGACCCGCGCTACATCGGTGAGGACCACTACCGTGTGGCCACCGCCGTGAAGCAGATCCTGCAGAAGAACAAGGAGCTGCAGGAGATCATCGCGATCCTGGGCGTCGACGAGCTCTCCGAAGAGGACAAGATCGTCGTGTCGCGTGCGCGCCGCATCCAGCAGTTCCTCTCGCAGAACACCTACATGGCGAAGAAGTTCACCGGCGTGGAGGGCTCGACGGTCCCGATCAAGGAGACCATCGAGTCGTTCGACGCGATCGTCAAGGGCGACTTCGACCACGTCGCCGAGCAGGCCTTCTTCAACGTCGGCGGTATCGGCGACGTCGAGGCCAAGTGGGCGCAGATCCAGAAGGAGAACGGCTGATCATGCCGCTGAAGGTGAGTCTCGTCTCCGCCGACGCGGAGGTCTGGACGGGGGAGGCCTCGCTCGTCGTGGCCAAGACCGTCGAGGGAGAGATCGGCTTCATGCCCGGTCACGAGCCCGTCCTGGCGATCCTCGCCGAGGGACAGGTGCGCATCACGCAGAGCTCGGGATCGAAGATCATCGCCAATGCGCAGGACGGTTTCCTCTCGATGGAGGGCGACCAGCTCACCATCGTCGCCGGAAACGCCGCGCTGATCTCCTGATCGACCCGCGCACACATCGCGCCGAACCGGCCGAGCCCCACCCGGGTGCTCGGCCGGTTCGTCATTCACCCTCGACCCCACGGATGCCATGCTGATCCTCCTGCCCCCGTCCGAGACCAAGCGATCCGGTGGGCGGGGTGCATCCATGCGCCCCTCGGACTGGGCGCACCCCGGGCTGCTGCCGCAGCGCGCCGCCGTCGCGGAGGCGCTCATCGCGCTGTCTGCGGATGCCGAGCGCGCCGCCGCGGTCCTCGGCCTCGGCCCGCGCCAGCTGGATGACATCCCGCGGAACGCGGAGCTCGCCTCGGCGCCGACGATGTCGGCCGTCGACCGTTACACCGGTGTCCTCTTCGACGCGCTCGACGCCGCGTCGCTGCCCGCCGCGGCACGTCGGTGGCTCGGCGCACACGTGCAGATCCATTCCGCACCGTTCGGCCCGGTCGGAGCGCTCGACCCGATCCCGGCTTACCGCCTCGGCGCGTCGGCGGCCCTTCCCGGGCTCGCGCCGCTGAAGCGCGTGTGGGCGGACGCCGTCTCCACCGCGATCGCGGTGTCGGCTCCCCGCTTCCTCCTCGACCTTCGGTCGCAGGCGTACGTCGGGCTCGGTCCGATCCCCGCCGAGGTGCCGTCCGCGTACGTGCGTGTCGTCTCCGCGGGGCCTGACGGCGTCGTCCGGGCGCTGAACCACTTCAACAAGCGGACGAAGGGCGAGCTGGTGCGCGACCTCGCCCAGTCGCGCCCGCGGGTGCGTTCACGCGGGGACTTCCTCGCCTGGGCCGAGGAGGCCGGCTGGGACGCGCGCGAGGACGTCTGCGGGGAGATCCTGCTCGTCGCCCGGCATCCGGCGAGCTGATCCGCGCGTTCGCGCGCGTCATGTCCTGTAGCGGGCACGCTCGCACCGCTAGCATGTGGCGTGCGGGACCGGGGGTTCCGACGGCGTAGGACGCCGACCGACGTTCTTGGGAGGACGCTCATGGATCCATATGGCAGTGACGGAGGCATCCTCGCCTTCTATGCCGCTTTCCTGTTCATCGCCTTCATCTTCGCGATCGCGGGCTACATCATCGGATCGATCTTCCTCATGAAGATCTTCGACAAGGCGGGTGTGCAGGGCAAATGGCGCGCCTGGATCCCGGTCTACAACTGGATGGTGTTCTCCAAGCTCGGAGACCTGAGCCCCTGGCTCGTCCTGATCGCCTTCGGCGCCTCGGTGCTCCTCGGCTGGATCCCGGTCATCGGACAGCTCGTGCTCATCCTTCCGGCGCTGGTCATCCTCATGGCGGCCTGGCGCGTGGGCCTGAAGCTGCAGAAGGAAGCGGTCTGGCTGATCCTCTTCTTCTTCCTCAGCATCGTGTGGCTCGGCATCAACGCCTTCGACAAGTCGCGCTGGAACACCGCGATCCCGGCCGCGCCGTGGGCGAACAACGGGTTCCTCTCCGACCGCACGACCTGGGCCGGTGTCCCGGCGCAGGCGCCCGTCGGCGGATACCCCGCCAACCCCGCGACGACCGGCTACACGCCCCCGCCCGCGCCGCAGGGTCCGCCCGCCGGCTACACGCCCCCCGCCGCCCCGCCCGCCGGCTACACCCCGCCCGCCGCACCGCCGGCCGGAGGGCAGCCGCCCACGGCGCCCCCGCCGCCTGCCGGACAGCCGCCGCAGGTCTGACCGATCGACGAAGACCCCCGGGATCCCGACGGATGCCGGGGGTCTTCGTCGTCCCACGGCCCTGAGGAGGGCTAGCGTGAAGGGATGACCTCACCGCTCCCGCATCGGCGCCTGGGCGCCTCGGGTCTCCTCGTCTCCGCCGTCGGTCTCGGTTGCAACAACTTCGGCCGGCCGGGGACGCTCACCGAGACGCTCGAGGGCACGCGGGCGGTCCTCGACGCGGCCCTCGAGGCGGGCGTGACGTTCCTCGACACGGCGGACATGTACGGGGGAGAGCCGGGGCAGTCCGAGACCCTCATGGGTCACGCCCTGCGGGGACGCCGCGACCAGGTCGTCCTCGCGACGAAGTTCGGCCACAGCGGGCGCGACATGGGCTACGGGGTGTCGGCGGGGAAGGCATCCCGCTCCTATATCCGACGCGCGGTCGAAGCCTCGCTCACCCGGCTCCAGACGGAGTGGATCGATCTCTACCAGCTGCACACCCCGGATCCCCTCACGCCCGTCGAGGAGACCCTCGACGCACTCGGCGATCTCGTGCGCGAGGGGAAGGTCCGCTACATCGGCCACTCCAACCTCGCCGGGTGGCAGATCGCGGATGCGGCCCACATCGCCGAGCGCCGCGGAGACGTGCCGTTCGTGTCGGCGCAGAACCACTACAGCCTCCTCGCCCGCGCGGCCGAGCGCGAGGTCCTCCCCGCCGTCGAGCGCTACGGCCTGGGCTTCCTGCCCTACTTCCCCCTGCACAACGGCCTTCTCGCGGGCGGCTTCACGCGCGACCACGCCCCGGAGGATTCGCGGATCATGCGTCAGCGGCCGCACATCTGGCGGGACGCGCCGTGGGAGGCGCTCGAGGCCTTCGACGCGTTCTGCCGCGAACGGGAGATCTCGATCCTCGAGGCGACCCTCGGGTGGCTGCTCGCGCGCCCCGCGCTCTCCAGCGTGATCGCCGGGGCCACCCGCCCGGAGCAGGTGCGGGCGAACGCGGCCGCGGGGACCGCGTGGACCCCCACCCCGGCGGACGTCGCGACGATCGACGTGATCTTCCCGCTTCCCGAAGATCCCGGTGCGCGGGTCTGACGCGCCCGTCGAAGGAGACAGAATGCTCGGCACGCTCCTGGTGCGGTACCTCCGCCCCGCCTGGCCGCTCATCGTGGCGGTCGTGGTGTTCCAGCTGGCGCAGTCCATCGCGGCGCTGCTGCTGCCCACCCTCAACGCCGAGATCATCGATCGCGGCGTGGTCGTGGGCGACATCCCCGTGATCTGGTCGACCGGCCTGGTGATGCTCGGAGTGACGGGCGTGCAGATCGTCTGCGCGATCATCGCGGTGTACTTCGGCTCCCGGCTGGCCATGGGCCTCGGGCGAGATCTCCGCGCGGACCTGTTCCACCGGGTGGTCGCCTTCTCGCAGCGCGAGGTGGGCAGATTCGGCCCCGCCTCGCTGATCACCCGCAACACCAACGACGTCCAGCAGGTCCAGATGCTCGTGCAGACGGCATCCACTCTCATGGTCTCGGCCCCGATGCTCGCCATCGGCGGCGTGATCATGGCGATCCGACTCGACCCCGGGCTCTCCTGGCTGATGGCGGTGTCCATCCCCGTCCTCGTCCTCGTCGTCGTCCTCATCGTGGTGCGGATGGTCCCCGCCTTCACCGTGATGCAGAAGCGCATCGACCGGATCAACCAGATCATGCGCGAACAGCTGACCGGCATCCGTGTCGTCCGCGCTTTCGTCCGTGAACGCGAGGAGACCGCGCGCTTCACCACGGCGAGCGACGCGGTGCAGGAGGCCGCGTTGCGCGCGGGCAACCTCATGGCGCTGATGTTCCCGGTGGTCATGCTCGTGATGAACGTCTCCAGCGTTGCCGTGATCTGGTTCGGGGCGTTCCAGATCCAGCAGGGCGAGACGGAGATCGGCACGCTGTTCGCGTTCCTCACCTACCTCATGCAGATCCTGATGGGCGTCATGATGGCGACCTTCATGTTCGTCATGATCCCGCGCGCGGCGGTCTCCGGCTCGCGCATCGGCGAGGTCCTGGACACGCCGCCCTCCGTGAAAGTCGCCGAGCGACCGGTCGCGATGCCCGCCGCTCGGGGCCTCATCGAGTTCGACGGCGTTGACTTCTCCTACCCCGGTGCGGAGGACCCCGTGCTGCGGGGGATCTCGTTCCGCGTGGAGCCCGGGACCACGACGGCCGTCGTCGGATCGACGGGGGCGGGCAAGACGACCCTGATCGGGCTGGTGCCGCGTCTGTTCGACGCGACGGCGGGGAACGTGCGGGTGGACGGGGTGGATGTCCGCGACGTCGATCCCGACGCCCTGTGGGAGCGCATCGGCCTCGTCCAGCAGCGCGCGTTCCTCTTCTCGGGCACCGTGCGCTCCAACCTCCTCTACGGCGACGCGACCGCCGATGACGGCGAGCTGTGGCGTGCGCTGGAGATCGCTCAGGCGCGCGACTTCGTCGAGGCGCTTCCGGAGGGTCTGGACGCCCCCATCGCGCAGGGCGGGTCGAATGTGTCCGGCGGTCAGCGCCAGCGGCTCGCGATCGCGCGGGCACTGGTGAAACGGCCGCCGATCTACATCTTCGACGACTCGTTCTCCGCCCTCGATCTGCGGACGGATGCCGCCCTCCGCGCCGCCCTCGACGTGCACCTGCCGGGCGCGACCCGACTGGTCGTCGCGCAGCGCGTGTCGACCATCCGCGGCGCCGACCAGATCGTCGTCCTCGACCACGGCGTCGTCGTCGGGATCGGAACCCACGACGAGCTCGTGGCCGACAACGACACGTATCGCGAGATCGTCGACTCCCAGCTGTCGGCGGAGGCCTCGGCATGAGCGGCGCACAGCCCGGCCGCGCACCCGCCCGCGGCCCGTTCGGCGGCCCGATGGGGCGTGGTGCGGCGCCGATCGAGAAGGCCCGCAGCTTCGGCCCGAGTGCACGGCGTCTCCTCGGGACGCTCCGCCCGGAGCGGGCCGGACTCATCGCGGTCGTCCTGTTCGGCATCCTGTCGGTGGGCCTGACGGTGCTGGGACCGAAGCTGCTCGGCGACGGCACGAACATCGTCTTCGCCGGCTTCATCTCCCTGCAGTTCCCCGCGGGTACGAGCGAACAGCAGGTCGTGGACTCCCTCGTCGCCGCGGGACAGCAGGAGCAGGCCGACATGATCTCCGCGATGAGCTTCACCCCCGGCGCGGGCGTCGACTTCGCCGCCCTCGGGGCGATCCTCCTGATGGTCCTGACCGTCTACGTCCTCGGCAGCATGTTCGCGTGGCTCCAGGCTCGGCTGCTCAACGGCATCGTCCAGCGCGCCATGCACCGGCTCCGGATGCAGGTGGAGCACAAGGTGCACCGGCTGCCGCTGCGCACCTTCGATCGGATGCAGCGCGGTGAGCTGCTCAGCCGCGTGACGAACGACGTGGACAACATCGGACAGAGCATGCAGCAGACGGTGTCCCAGGTCGTGACGTCGCTGCTCACCGTCGTCGGCGTGATGGTGATGATGTTCGTCATCTCGCCCCTTCTGGCGCTGATCGCCCTCGTGACGATTCCCCTGACCATCGGCATCACCGTCCTCGTGGCGCGGCGCTCGCAGAGTCTGTTCGCGGCGCAGTGGAAGAACACCGGCATCCTGAACGCGCGCGTCGAGGAGACCTTCTCCGGCCACGCGGTGGTGAAGGTGTTCGGGCGTCAGAAGGCCGTCGAGGCGGACTTCCGCGCGGAGAACGAGGAGCTCTACCGGGCGAGCTTCGGAGCGCAGTTCGTCTCGGGCATCATCATGCCCTCGATGATGTTCATCGGGAACCTCGTCTACGTCGCCATCGCGGTCGTCGGCGGCCTCCAGGTCGCGGGCGGGATGCTGTCGATCGGCGCGGTGCAGGCGTTCATCCAGTACTCGCGGCAGTTCACCCAGCCCCTCAGCCAGCTCGGTTCCATGGCGAATCTGCTGCAGTCCGGGGTCGCGAGCGCGGAGCGGGTGTTCGAGTTCCTGGACGAGGCGGAGGAGACCCCCGACGACGACGCGGCCCCGACCCTGCGGCCGGATGCCGGTCGGCTCGCCTTCGAGGACGTCTCCTTCCGTTACGTCGCGGACACGCCCCTCATCCACGGGCTCTCGCTCGTCGCCGAGAGCGGGGGGACGGTCGCGATCGTGGGACCGACCGGGGCGGGGAAGACCACCCTGGTCAACCTCGTGATGCGCTTCTACGACGTCGACGCCGGTCGGATCACCCTGGAGGCGGCATCCGGGGATGCGGTGGACATCCGACGGATGTCGCGTGCGGACCTTCGCCGGCGCACCGGCATGGTGCTGCAGGACACGTGGCTGTTCGCCGGCACCATCCGCGAGAACATCGCCTACGGTCGGCCGGACGCGACCGAGGAGGAGATCCTGGCGGCCGCGCGCGCCGCCTACGTCGACCGCTTCGTCCACGCGCTGCCCGAGGGGTACGACACCGTCCTCGACGACGACGCGACCAATCTCTCGGCGGGGGAGCGGCAGCTCGTCACGATCGCCCGTGCGTTCCTCGCCGATCCGCGTCTGCTGATCCTCGACGAGGCGACCTCCTCGGTCGACACGCGCACGGAACTCCTCATCCAGCGTGCCATGTCCCGGCTGCGCGCGGATCGTACGTCGTTCGTGATCGCCCACCGTCTGTCGACGATCCGCGACGCAGACCTCATCCTGGTGATGGAAGCGGGCGCGATCGTCGAACAGGGCACGCACGAGACGCTTCTGCGTGCCGGTGGCGCCTACCGTCGCCTCTACGACGCGCAGTTCGAGGCGGCGCCGGATGCCGGTGCGGGGGTGGACGCGGTCGAGGAGGCGGCACTCGCCGCGGCCCCGACGGAAGCGGATCGGCCCTGACCCCTTAGGATGTGAGAACGCCGTGAACGCCGGATCGCGGCGAACCGGCTCGCGGAGAGGAACTGAGCGTGCTCGATGTCTCGACCCGCTCGCGGACCGTGCGTGTCCCGGGTGGAGAACTTCACCTGTCGTGGGCGGCGATGACCCACACCGGGCGCCGCCGCGAGGTGAACCAGGACGCCGTCTTCGCGGAGTTCCCCCTCTTCGTCGTCGCCGACGGGATGGGCGGTCACGTCGGCGGCGAGATCGCCAGCGCCAGCGCCATCACCCGCCTGCACGAGACGGTCGACGCGGGGACGGTCTCGCCGAAGACCATCGAGAAGGCCCTCGCCCGCGCCGTCAAGGACATCGCCTCCCACCCCGACGCCACCGACGAGGGCACCGGGACGACGGTGACCGGCGTCTATCTCGAGACCAGCGGGGACGAAGCGCACTGGGTGACGCTGAACATCGGGGATTCCCGGGTCTACCTCCTCCGGGATGACGCGATCGTGCAGATCACCACCGACCACTCCGTGGTGCAGGAGCTCATCGCCGCCGGGCGATTGAGCCCCGAGGAGGCGGAGAACCACCCGTACGGCAATGTCATCACGCGTGCCGTGGGTCCCAGCGACGGGGTCGTCCCCGATTACGTGCGTCTGGACGTCGTGTCCGGGGATCGGTTCGTGATCTGCTCGGACGGTCTCACGAAGGAGCTGACCGACTACGGGATCCGGCATTTCCTCACCGAGAACGCCGATCCCGCCGCCGCGGTGTCGGCGATGATGGACGCCGCGCTCGAGAACGGCGGACGCGACAACATCACCATCGTCGTCCTCGACGTCGCCCCCTCCTCCCCAGCCGCGGACTGACCCCCACTCGTCCACAGACCGGACGCTCCGGTGCGCCTCCGAGGCTGCGCCGGAGTTGACTCGCCTGTGTGAGACGCCCTTCCGCCACGCCGACGTCCGACCCGCGCGAGCCGCCGGATCCGCCGCACGACGATGCGCTCGTCCTGCCGGCCGCGTGGGCGGCGCCGCCGCGCCCTCCGATCCCGATCGTCGCCGCGACGGTGCCGGTCATCGGGGCGGTGGCGCTGTGGCTGGTCACCGGATCGATCCTCTCCCTGTGGCTGGCGGCGCTCGGGCCGCTGGTGGCACTCGCCACCGCGGGGGATGCGGCGCGCACGGCGCGACGGGATCGGCGGCGCCATCGGATCGAGGGCGACGCGCAGCGCGTCGCCCTCGCCGAACGCGTCACGCGCCGGCACGAGATCGAGCGCCGGCACCGCCGGTTGCAGCATCCGGATGTCGCGTCCTACCTCGACCGGGACGGCGAGGTCTGGCGATCGCGGACCGAGCGGGGTGAGCTGCTCGTGCTCGGATCGGGTGACGTGGAATCGGGCGTGCGCATGAGCGGAGGCGAGGGGGATCCGGCCTCCCTCGCCCTCCGCGCGCGGGCGGCACGGCTCACCGACGCTCCGCTGGTCGTCCCGGCCCGGGCGGGTGTCGTGGTCTCCGGGGCGCCGGTCCTCGCGCGCGGGGTCCAGCGCGCGCTGGCCCTGCAGCTGTGCCTCGCGCTCCCGCCCGGAGAACTCCGGATCGTGGGAGCCCTCGACGCCGATCTCGACTGGGCGGAACACCTCCCGCACCGTCGGGCCACCTCGGGTGTGCGGCTCATGCTCCTGGCGCCGGGCGAGCGCGCGGACGGCACCGCCGACATCGTCCTCGCACGCCGGAGCGCGGGAGAGCCGGCGCCGCTCGGATGCGCGGTCACCGTGGACGTGGAGGCACCGACCCGCGCCCGGGTGGATCACGCCGGCGCCGTGGGAGCCCTCGCGATCGAGGCGCTGTCCGCCGCACAGGCCAGGGCCGTCGGGGAGGCCCTGTCCGAGCGGGCGCGCGTCTCCCTCCGGGACGTCCTGGCCGGGGCCGCGCCGGTGGCCCTCGCGGAGCTCGTAGCCGACGCCCCGCAGCCTGCCCCCGGGACGCTCCCCGCCGCGATCGGACGCGACGCGCAGGGGGCGGTGACGATCGACCTCGTCCGCGACGGCCCGCACGCCGTGGTCACCGGTGTCACCGGTGCCGGCAAGAGCGAGCTGCTGATCACCTGGGTCCTCGCTCTCGCGTCCGCGCACACCACCGCGCAGGTCAGTTTCCTCCTGGCGGATTTCAAAGGCGGGACCGCCTTCGATGCGCTCGCCGACGTGCCGCACGTGACCGGAGTCATCACCGACCTCGACGGCGACGGAGCGCGGCGGGCGTTCGAGAGCCTCCGTGCGGAAGTCCGGTGGCGGGAAGGCGCGCTCGCCGAGTCCGGTGCGCGGGACATCGCCGACGCGCGGGTGCAGCTGCCGCGTCTCGTCGTGGTGATCGACGAGTTCGCCGCCGTCCTGGCCGAGCACCCCGAGTTGAACGCGCTCTTCTCGGATCTCGCCGCCCGCGGCCGCGCGCTCGGGATCCACCTGATCCTCGGCACACAGCGCGCATCCGGGGTCATCCGCGACAGCCTCCTGGCGAACTGCCCTCTGCGGATGAGCCTCCGGGTCACCGATGCCGCCGACAGTCGCCTCCTCCTCGGCGCGCCCGACGCCGCTGAGCTTCCCGGAGACCGCGCGGCGGCGGGGCTGGCCCTGATCCGCAGGGCCGCCGACGCCGAACCGCAGCGGGTGCGCATCGCGCTGTCCCATTCGGACGACGCCGCCGCCATCGTCGCGCGCGGCGAGCCGCGGCCGCGCCGGCCGTGGCTGCCGGACCTCCCGAACGAACTCCGCGCGCGGGATCTCCCCGCGGGGGATCCGGGAACGCTCGTGCTCGGGCTCGCCGACGAACCGGACCGGCAGCACCAGGGCCCGGCATCCGTGTCGGTGGCCGACGGCAGCCTCCTCGTCGTCGGTGGTCCGCGCGCGGGGAAGAGTACCGCGCTGCACCTCGTCGCGGATCGGGCACAGGACAGCGCCCCGGAGCCGCCCGTGGTCGTCCCGGCGGACGCCGAGGCGGCGTGGGACCTGTTCGCGACCTGGCGGTGGGCGCCGCCGCCGCGAGGGACGGTCATCGTCCTCGACGACCTCGACGGTCTCGTCGGCCGCTTCCCGGGCGATCACGCCCGCGCCTTCGTCGAGGCCGTGGAGGACGTCGTCCGCGCTGCGCGGGAGCGCGGCATCCTGATCGTGGCGAGTATGCAACGGGTCGCCGGTGCTGCGGCGCGGACCGCCGAGCTCTTCCACCGTCGACTGCTGCTGAGCCTGCCCTCGCGCGCGGATCACGTCGCCGCAGGCGGCGACCCCGCGCATCATGCCGCACGAGCGCCGGCGGGCCGAGGCCGCCTCGATGACGTGCGGGTCCAGATCGCCCTGCCTCGGACCGCCCCGGGGAGCGTCGGTCTCGTGGCCGCCGAGGCGTGGTTCCCGGAGGCCCCATTCACGGGCCTCGTCGCCCGGCGCACGCCGGCGGTCCGCGCCGCGCTGGAGTGCTGGGAACGCGCGGGCGCGATCATCGTGGGGGTGGAGGATGCCGACCCCGTCCTCGCGCCCGGGGAGCGGCTCGTCGCAATCGGCGAGCCGGACGAGTGGCAGCGGAAGTGGCCGCTGCTCACCCGCGCACGCGTCGAGCACGATCTCGTGATCGACGCGTCGTGCGCGGCGGAGGTGCGCCTGCTCACCGGTTTCCGCGAGCCCCCGCCGTTCTGCCGAGCGGGCGCCCCGCGGGGCTGGCTGATGCGCTCCGGCGCGGATCCCGTGCGCATCGTCCTCCCGGCGACGGATTCCCGGGCGGATCGTGTCGTCGGCGATGCTTGACCGTCGAGGGGCCGACCCCTAGCGTCGCAGTCATGTCCACCACGCCGATCAGACTCGAACGGCCGGACGGCAAGGGATTGGCCGCGGGAACGCTCGGTCTGTGGGGATCCACCGTCATCGGCCTCGCCTCCACGGCGCCGGTGTACTCCCTGGTGGCGACCCTCGGATTCGTCGTCCTCGCGGTGGGCGCGCAGGCGCCCATCGCCTTCGTCGTCGCCTTCGTGCCGATGCTCTTCATCGCCTTCGCCTACCGTGAGCTGAACAACGCCGTCCCCGATTGCGGAACGACCTTCACCTGGGGCACGAAGGCCTTCGGCCCGTGGGTGGGGTGGATGGGCGGCTGGGGTGTGGCCGTCGCCGGCATGGTGGTGCTCGCCAACCTCGCCCAGATCGGCGGCATCTACTTCTGGGCGCTCGTCGACGGCATCATCGGGTCGGGCCAGGACGCCCTCCTCTCCGACAACGTCCCGCTCGTCACCGCCACCGGCGTCGTCTTCATCGCCCTCATGACGTGGATCAGCTGGCGCGGGGTGGAGATCGGCGAGCGGGTGCAGAACGTGTTGCTCGCGATCCAGTACCTGGCGCTGGCGATCTTCGTCGTCGCGGCGCTGTGGCAGTACTTCGCGGGATCCGCGCCGGGCGCCACCCCGTTCGCCTGGGACTGGTTCAACCCGCTCGCGTTCGAAGAGTGGTCCGGATTCACCGAAGCGATCCTGCTCGCGCTGTTCATCTACTGGGGTTGGGACACCTGTCTCGCCCTCAACGAGGAGACGAAAGACCCGAAACGCATTCCGGGGCTGGCGGCGCTCCTCACGTGCGTGCTGCTGCTGTTCACCTACGTCTCGGTCACCGTCGCCGCGATGATGTACGCCGGGCTCGGCGACACCGGGACGGGACTGGGGAACGAGGCGAACGCCGACGACTTCTTCCTCGCCATCAAGGACGGCCTGCTCGGACCCGTCGGGTGGGTGCTCGTCGTCGCCGTCCTCATCTCCGCCGTTTCCTCGACGCAGACCACGATCCTCCCCACCGCGCGCGGCACGCTCGCGATGGGGGTCTACCGCGCGCTCCCCGCGCGGTTCAAGACCGTGCACCCGCAGTACAAGACGCCGTCGTTCTCCACGCTCGTGATGGGCGTGGTCGCGTCGGTCTACTACATCGGCATGACCCTGATCAGCGACAACATCCTGCAGGACTCGATCCTGTCGCTGGGTCTCGCGATCGCCTTCTACTACGCCATCACCGGCTACGCGTGCGTCTGGTACTTCCGCCGCGAACTCTTCACCTCCGCACGCAACGTCGTCTACCGGCTCGTGCTGCCCCTCCTCGGCGCGCTCATGCTCACGTACGCGTTCGTCCAGTCCGCCATCGACATGTTCGACGTGGATTACGGCTACACGGTGCTCTTCGGCATCGGGGGGACCTTCGTCCTCGGGGTGGGGTCTCTCGCCCTCGGGGTGGTGCTGATGGTGCTGTGGTTCCTGTTCCCGCGCTCGAAGCGGTTCTTCCGCGGCGAGAGCCTGAACCGGGAGACGCCGGTGATGGTGCCGGACGAGCCTGCCGCCGCGGCGCGGTCCGTCGACGGCGGACTCGCCTGACAGCGGCCCGCCCGCGAGGCGCGCGCCGCGTGGCGGTCGTAACTCCTCAGTTCCGCGTCGACACGCCGCGGGTGGCCCTGGGTTCGGGGTCGTGGGGGCCGGATCGGAGGAGTTCGGCCCGCGCCCGGGGTCGGGTGCGCGCGGGGCGCGGGCCGGGGTGACTCAGGCGAGCGCGTCGGCGAGGTCGCCCGCGGGCAGGTCGTGCGCGGCGGCGACCCCGGGATTGACCACGTGCCCACCGTGGGTGTTCAGCCCCGATGCCAGCGCGGCGTCCCCGCGCAGCGCCTCGCGCCAGCCACGACGGGCGATCTGGCGGATGTAGGGGAGCGTGGCGTTGGTGAGGGCGGAGGTGGAGGTGTTCGGCACCGCGCCGGGCATGTTCGCGACGCAGTAGAACACGGTGTCGTGGACCGCGAACGTCGGGTCGGCGTGGGTCGTCGGGCGCGTGTCCTCGAAACAGCCGCCCTGATCGACGGCGATGTCCACGAGCACCGAGCCGGGACGCATCCGCGACACCATCTCGTTGGTGACGAGCTTCGGCGCCTTCGCGCCCGGGATGAGGACGGAGCCGATCACGAGGTCGGACGCGACGACGGCGCGGTCGAGGTCGAGCGGATTCGACGACGCCGTCTTCACACGCCCCTGGAAGTGGTCGTCGAGGTGCCGCAGGCGCGGGATGTTGGTGTCGAAGACGGTCACATCGGCGCCCATGCCGGCCGCGATCACCGCGGCGTTCGCTCCCGCGACACCGCCGCCGATGACCGTCACCGTGGCAGGGCGCGTTCCGGGCACACCCGACATGAGCAGGCCGCGGCCCCCGGCGGAGCGCATCAGGGTCGACGCGCCCACCATGGGCGCGAGCCTCCCGGCGACCTCGCTCATCGGCGCGAGAAGGGGCAGGCCTCCGCCGGCGACCTGGACCGTCTCGTAGGCGATGGCCGTCACACCGTCCGCGACCAGACGTTCGGTGAGAGGACGGTCCGCGGCGAGGTGCAGATAGGTGAAGAGCACGAGGTCGTCACGGAAGTAGCCGTACTCGCTCGCGATCGGCTCCTTCACCTTCAGCAGCAGCTCCGCGCGGGCCCAGACCTCGGCGGCATCGTCGAGGAGCGTGGCGCCGGCCTCGTGGTACTCGGCATCCGGCATCGAGGAGCCGGCGCCGGCGCCGGTCTGCACGATGACCTCGTGACCGGCGGCGACGAGATCGTGCACGCCCGACGGGGTGAGAGCCACCCGATACTCGTTGTTCTTGACCTCGGTGGGGACGCTGATCCTCATCGTGCGATCCTTTCCGCTCCGCCGTTGGAGCGCTCGGGCTCCGGATCGGAGCGCCTCTAGAACGCGGGGCGGATGGCCCCGACGGTGCGATCGCCGCCGCTGAGCGACAGCGAGAGTCTGGTCATCGTCTCGGCGACGTCCGCCGGCGCGAGGGCCCCGGCGCGTTCGAGGAGACGCAGTGCGACGGCGGTCGCCGCGCGACCGTTCCCGTCGAGGATCTTCAACGCCACCGTCGTCCCGTCGGGGGCGACCATCACGAGAACCCCTTCGGCGCCGGTCTTGGCGAACACGCCGAGGCGCTCGATCGCGACGGTGTCGGGCCGGTCGGGGCCGTCGATCGTCCAGGGATGACTGCGGACCGCCGCAACCAGCGCCCCGGCGCTGCGGTGCAGGGCGAACGGCGACGACGGCGACGCCGTGCCGATGCGGTGGATCGCGCGCGCGAGCGCCGTCAGCGACACGGGGTACACCGGCGCGCCGCAGCCGTCGACGGCTGCGGCGCCGACCTTCTCACCGAGGAGCCGTTCCGCCGTCTCGCGGATCTGAGCCTGCAGCGGATGGGCCGGGTCGAGGTAGGTGGCGGTGTCCCACCCATTGACGGCGCACGTGAGCAGCATCGCGGCGTGCTTCCCGGAGCAGTTCATCCGGATGCGGGCGGGCGCGAGCCGCTCGCGCACGAGCTCATCGCGCGTGGCCGTGTCGCCGGGCCAGGCCGGCGGGCATTGGAGGGCGTCTTCGCCGAGGCCCGCGGCGTCGAGGATGTCGCGGACGACCGCCACGTGTCGGTCGGTGCCGGAGTGGCTGGCCGTCGCGAGCCCCAGGCGCTCGCCGTCCAGCGGTGCACCCGCCGCGAGGAAGGCCAGAGCCTGGAGGGGCTTGAGGCTCGACCGGGGGAGGATCGGCGCATCGACGTCGCCGAGACGGTCGCGGACCGTGCCGTCGGGGGCGAGCACCACGGCGACACCCACGTGGCGGGACTCGACGAAGCCGCTGCGTTCCACGAGGGCGAGCTCGACGGCGTCGGCTGCGGAGAAGGTCTGCGGCACCGCACCAGCCTACCGCCGGGACGTTCGGCACCCCCATGACAGACTGTGCTCATGTTCGGCGAGCATCGATACTCCGTCCGGGCGACCTGGACCGGAGATCGCGGCTCGGGGACGTCCGGATACCGCGACTACGACCGCTCGGTGACGCTGGCGGTGCCCGGAAAGCCGGAGCTGGCGGCATCCGCCGACAAGCCGTTCCGAGGCGATCCCACCCGCTGGAACCCCGAAGATCTGCTGCTGGCGGCGCTCAGCGAATGCCACCTGCTGTCGTACCTCCACGCGTGCGTCGGCGGCGGCGTCGTCGTCCTCGGGTACGAGGACGACGCGACCGGGCTCATGGTCGAGGACGGACGCGGGGGAGGCGCGTTCCGCGAGGTCGTCCTCCGTCCACGCGTGACGGTGGCGGAGGAGTCCATGCGCGAGGCTGCGCAGTCCCTCCACGACCAGGCGCACGCCTGGTGCTTCATCGCCAACTCGGTGAACTTCCCGGTGCGGCACGAACCGACCGTCCTCGTCCGACCGCGCTGACGCCGCTCAGAGCCGCTCGTGCGGCAGCACCTGCTTGATGCGCTCGATCGGGTTCTGCGCGGGCACCTCGTTGTAGGCGCCGGCGAGCTCCTGTCCGGAGAGCGCGTGGATCGCGGCCATGATCTCGTCGGTCGCACCCCGTCGCGCACGGCCCGACGTCGCGGGACCGTGGTGGGACAGGTCCAGCGGCGCGCCGAACTTCACCGTCACGCGGTGGCGCAGGGAGGGCATCTTCGCGCCCACCGGCATGACGGCATCCGTTCCGATGAGACCCACCGGGACGACGGGTGCACCCGTCTGGAGTGCGAGGAAGGCGACGCCGGTGCGCCCCTTGTACAGTCGGCCGTCCAGGGACCGCGTGCCCTCGGGGTACAGCGCCACGGCGCGTCCCTCCTGAAGGATGCGGCGCTGCTGGTCGAGCGCGTCGAGAGCGGCCTGGCCCGCCCCGCGCTGGACGGGGATCGCCCCGATCGAGGTGAAGAACCAGCGGGATCCGGCGCTTTCGAAGTAGCTCGACTTGGCGAGGAAGTGCACCGGGCGCGGGGCGGCGACGGGGATGGCGATCGAGTCGAGGAACGACAGGTGGTTGCTCGCGAAGATCACGGGACCGTGGCGGGGGACGAGGTCTCGGCCCTCCACACGCGGACGGTAGAGCAGGCGGCCGAGGGTGGAGATCGCGAACCGGCCGATCGCGTACGTCGCCCCCATTTTCCGCGCCGAGGCGGGCGCCGCGTCCGCGGTGGACTCGGAGGTCTGAGAGTCGTCCTCGGGGGTGGCTGCCGGGTCCGATGTCACCCGACGAGGGTACTCCGGATCGCATTCTCACGGGGGAATGCCCGTACTCCCAGCACAGACAAAGAAAAAGTGCGCGAAGATGAACACTCCCGTTCTCAACTTCCGAGGTCTTCTCCGTGCGCTTCCGCCCGCTTGCCGCTCTGTCCTTCGCCGCCCTGACGGCCCTCGTCCTCACCGGATGCGCCGGCGGCGCACCCGAGGCGACTCCGACGGCCACCGAGGCCGCAGCCGGTGACCTGTGCGCCGTCGCGGCACCGACGGGCGACGTCGTCAGCTCGATCACGGTGGACGGCGAGGTCGGCGAGAGCGCGACGGCGACGTTCGAGGCGCCGCTGGAGTTCACCAGCGCGGAGCGCGAGGTGCTTGTGGAGGGCGACGGCGCCGCGATCTCCGACGGCGACTACGTCTCGTACGCGCTCGCCGTCTTCGACGCCGCGACCGGCGAGAGCCTGCAGGAAGGCGGCTTCGGCGGTGCGGCCCTCCCCGCCATGCCGATCACCCTCGGTTCCGGCGCGGACTTCTACTTCGGATGCGCCACCGAAGGCTCGCGCGTCGTGGTGACGGTGCCCGACACGACCGGCGCCTCCGCCGGTCAGGTTTACGTCATCGACGTGCTGGGCGTGACCCCGGCGGACGAATGGTGTGCGGTGGCCGAGCCCGGTCCCGACTTCCCGACCGTGGAGTTCGACGGCGAGGGTGTCCCGACGATCACCATCGCGGATGCCGAGCCGCCGGCCGAGGTCCAGCTCGAGGTTCTCGAAGAGGGCGACGGCGCCGTGGTCGAGCCCGGCGACAACGTCACGGTGGACTACACCGGCGTGAAGTGGAGCGACGGAACCGTCTTCGACTCGAGCTGGGAGCGCGGCGAGCCCGCGACCTTCTCCACCCTGGGCGTCGTGAGCGGCTTCCAGCGCGCGCTGGAGGGCCAGACCGTGGGGTCGACCGTCGTGGTCGCCATGCCGCCCGCGTGCGGCTACGGCGACACCGGATCCAGCACCCATGAGCTGGCCGGGGAGACCCTGGTCTTCGTCGTCGACATCATCGACGCCGCCCGCGCACAGCAGTAAGGCGCGCTGGAGCACGGTGTCGGCCTCGAGCGGGGTGTCGGCGCGGCGCTAGGCTGGCCCGATGCGACGCGTCATCGTCCTCGGCTCCACCGGTTCCATCGGCACCCAGGCTCTGGACGTGATCCGGGCCAACCCCGAGCGTTTCGAGGTCGTCGGTCTGTCCGCCTTCTCGCGCGCGGAGGAGATGCGCGCCCAGGCCGCGGAGTTCGAGGTCGAGCACGTCGCCGTCGGCGCCGCGGAGGCGGAGCAGCTCGTCGCCGATGTCGAGGCGGATGTCGTCCTCAACGGCATCACCGGGTCGGTCGGACTCGGTCCGACCCTGGCGGCACTGTCGGCAGGTCGGACACTGGCGCTGGCGAACAAGGAATCCTTGATCGTCGGCGGAGAACTCGTCACCCGGGTCGCCGTGCCCGGTCAGATCGTCCCCGTCGATTCCGAGCACTCCGCGATCGCGCAGGCACTCCGCAGCGGCACCCCCGCAGAGGTGCGTCGGCTCATCCTGACGGCATCCGGTGGTCCGTTCCGCGGGCGCGATCGCGCCTCGCTCGCGACGGTGACCCCCGCCGAGGCGCTCGCGCACCCCACCTGGGACATGGGACGCGTGGTCACGACGAACTCCGCGACGCTGGTGAACAAGGGGCTCGAGGTCATCGAGGCGCACCTGCTCTTCGACGTCGACTACGCCGACATCGACGTCGTCGTCCACCCCCAGTCGATCGTCCACTCGATGGTCGAGTTCGTCGACGGGTCCACCATCGCCCAGGCGTCGCCGCCGGACATGCGGCTGCCGATCTCTCTGGGCCTTGACTGGCCGCACCGTGTGGCCGGTGTGGGTCGGCCGCTCGATTTCACCGCCGCCACCGCGTGGACGTTCGAGCCCCTCGACGAGGACGCCTTCCCCGCGGTGCGTCTCGCGAAGCACGTCGGTCGGGCCGGCGGCACCCATCCCGCGGTGTTCAACGCCGCGAATGAGCAGGCTGTCGACGCGTTCCACGAGGGCCGGATCGGCTTCCCCGGCATCGTGGAGACGATCGAGCGCGTGCTCGACGCGCATTCGGCGCCCGCCGAGCTGACGCGGGACAGCCTCGCCGAGGCGGAGCGTTGGGCGCGGGAGACCGCCGACCGGATGATCGCGAAGGCCTGACCTCGGCGGGTATCGGTCGACTCAGGCCGGTCGGAGCGGATCCGAGGCGGGCGTGGAGTCTTCCGGGTACGGCACCGGCCACGCCGGTTCCGGCACCGGCCACCCGGCATCCCGCAGCGCGCGGCGGGCGAGTTCCCTGGCGGAGTACGGCGTCCGCACGCCCCGGATGTCGCGGTAGTCCTGGTGCCCGGGACCGGCCCACAGGATCGCGTCGCCGTCACCGACGAGGGCGACCGCCTCCCGGATCGCGCGCTCCGGCGGCGAGGATTCGTGGATCTCGGCATCGGGTCGCGCGCGCCGCGCCCCCTCGATGAGCGTCGCGCGGATGCCGTCGGGATCCTCGTGCCGGGGGTGGTGATCGGTGACCACCAGGATGTCGCTGCCGAGCACGGCGGTGCGCCCCATGTCGTGACGCTTGGTCTTGTCGCGGTCGCCGTCCGCGCCGAAGAGCATGACGACGCGGCCGGGGGTCACCCGGCGCACGGCCGCGAGCGTCTTCTCGAAGGCATCCGGGGAGTGTCCGAAATCCACGAAGACCGCCGGGCCCCGCTCGCCCGAGACCAGCTGGGTGCGCCCCGGCAGAAACGCCCGGATCCGGCCGCCGTCGAGTGCCGCGACGAGGCGCTCCCACGGGTAGCCGCCCTCGAGGATCATCACGATCGCGAGCCCCGCGTTGGCGGCCATGTGGCGTCCGATCACGGGGACCACCGTCGTGAGCGCACGACCGTCCTTCGCCGCGAGACGGAAGCGGGTGCCGTCCTTGCGCTCCTCGAGGATCTCGACGGTCCAGTCCGCCGCGGCCGCGGCATCCGGGTCGTCGGCGATCGCCGGGGTTCCCACGGTGACCGCGGGCACCTCGCAGCGCTCCCGGACCTCGGCTCCGGTGGCGGCGTCGACGCAGATCACGGCGCGACGCGCGCGATCGGCGCGGAACAGCGGCATCTTCGCCTCGAAGTACTCGCGCATGTCGGCGTAGTCGTCGAGGTGGTCGTGGGTGAGGTTGGTGAACCCGGCAACGTCGAACACGATGCCGTCGACGCGCCGGCGGCTGAGGGCCTGCGCGCTGACCTCTACGGCGACGGCCTCGACGCCGCGCTCGCGCATGAGCGCCAGGAGCGCGTGCATCTCGTATGCCTCGGGGGTGGTCAGGCGCGACACGATGATCTCGCCCGCGATGTGACGCTCCGCGGTGGACGACAGACCGGTGACGGCGCCGAGCTGCTCGAGGATGCCCTCCAGCAGATGCGACACGCTGGTTTTCCCGTTCGTCCCGGTCGTGCCGAACAGGATCGGCAGGTCGTCGTCCCGACCGGTGCCGTACACCCAGGCCGAGAGGGCACCGAGCACGGCCCGCGGGTCGTCGACCACGAGGACCGGCAACGCGGATGCCGACGCGAGCGCCGCGCCCGCGGCATCCGTCATCACCGCGACGGCGCCGCGTGCGGCCGCATCCTCGACGAACTCCGCGCCGTGGCGATTGACCCCTCGGGTCGCGACGAACAGGTCGCCGGGCCGCAGGTCGCCGGTGGCGAGGGTCAGTCCGTGGATCGTCACGCCGTCCGCCTCCCCGTCGACGTCGGCGGCGAAGGCGTCTGCGAGAGCACGCAGGCTCACGGCGGGTGCAGTGCTCGGTCGGAGCACGGGAGGCAGGTTCGAGGAAGCGTCGCTGGGCATGGCGCTCCCATCTTCTCACCCGCTCCGGGTGGGACGGGATCGGTGCGACGCGACCGGTCGCGCTCCGATGGTCACGGCCGATTCAAAGGCGGGCGGGGGTAGCGTGAGCGCGTGGAAGTGATCGCGTTCGTCGTGGGAGTCGTGCTGCTGGTCGTGGGGCTCGCCGTCTCGATCGCCCTGCATGAGCTCGGCCACCTGTGGCCGGCGAAGGCGTTCGGCGTCCGCGTCGGCCAGTACATGATCGGCTTCGGGCCGACGCTCTTCTCCCGCCGTCGCGGCGAGACCGAGTACGGCGTCAAGGCCATTCCGCTGGGCGGCTACATCTCGATGGCGGGCATGTACCCGCCGTCACCGAAGGAGCAGGCCGCCCGCGCCGCGGGGGAGCGCACGGGACGCGCCGGCGGCGGATTCTTCGCCACCATGGTCCAGGATGCCCGCGCCGCCAACGACGAGACCCTCGACGGCGACGGCGACCCTCGGGTGTTCTACCGCCTTCCCGTCTGGAAACGCGTCGTGATCATGCTCGGCGGACCCGTGATGAACCTCCTCTTCGCGGTGTTCCTGTTCACGCTCCTCTTCTCCGGCATCGGCGTGCAGTCCGCGACGACGACGGTTGCGAGCATCAGCGAATGCGTCATCCCCGCCGGGGAGGAGCGCACCACATGCGCGGCTTCCGATCCCGCGGCCCCCGCGGCCGCTGCCGGCATCGAGCCCGGGGACGTCGTCGTCGAGGTCGCCGGGCAGCCGGTGGAGACGTTCGCGGAGATGACATCCCTCATCCGCTCGTCCCCGGGTGAGCCGCTGACGCTCGTCGTCGAGCGCGACGGGGAGCCGCGGAGTGTCCGACTCACTCCGGCGGCTGTGGAGCAGCCGGTCGTCGACGACCTGGGCCGCGCGGTGACCGACGCGGACGGCGACGTCGTCACCGAGACGGTGGGGATCGCCGGCATCCGTCAGGAATCCGCCTACGTCCGCCAGCCGATCTGGACGGGCCCGCAGACGGCCGTCGAGAACGTCGGCGCCGTCGCCGGCATCATCTGGCAGCTGCCGGTGAAGGTGTGGGAGACCGGTGCGACCCTCATCACCGGCGAGGAGCGCGACCCCAACGGGCCGTTGAGCGTCGTCGGCGCAGGAGTGCTCGCGGGCGAGGTCGCCTCCGCCGAGGCACCCGTGCTGAACCGCGTGGCGGGCCTGCTGTCGCTTCTGGCGTCGCTGAACATCGCCCTGTTCGTCTTCAATCTGCTGCCCCTCCTGCCGCTCGACGGGGGACACGTCGTGGTGGCCCTGTGGGACGGCATCAAGCGCGCGTGGGCGAGGATCACGAACCGTCCGCCGCCGAAGCCGGTGGACGCCACCAAACTGGTCCCGGTCACCTTCGTCGTCTTCATCGCCCTGGTGGTGATGGGTGGCGTGTTGATCCTGACCGACATCGTCAACCCGCTCTCGCTCTTCTGAGCGCGGGCGTCCCGGGTCAGGGCGCCGTCGTGAGGGCGTGGGTCACGAGGCGCTCGAGGGTCACCATGCCGTCGCGCGAGAGGATCGACTCGAGGTGGCCCTGCACCGAGGCGAACCCCGGTCCGCGGAGCGCGTAGACGTCTCCGCTCGCATCGGCGGCCACCTCCGCGTCGCCCACCTCCCGGGTGCCCGGCGCCACGCGCGCGGTGAAGGTGTTGTAGAAGCCGATGGATGCCGGCATCCCGAACACGTCCACGGTCTTCTGCAGGCCCTGGTGCGGGGTCGTCAGAGGCGCGAGATCGAGGCCGACGTCGTCACTCAGGATCTGGTGGCTGAGGCACACCGCGAGGAGGGGGCGCCCCGAGGCGCGACGCTCGGTCACGATCCCGCGCATGCGACGCATGCGCTCCGACGCGGGGTCGCGCGGGTCGCCGGGGCCGGGGCCGCAGACGACCAGCTCCGCGTCGCGGACGTCGTCGGCGGTGACCCGGTGCCACGGCACGATGCGGACGTCGAGGCCGAGGTGGCGCAGCTGATGGGCGAGCATCGTGGTGAACCGGTCCTCGGCGTCCACGACGACCGCCTCGCGACCGCGGAGCGGGCCGTCGGGAGCGGACGCCTGAGGGTTCAGCCAGAATGCCGCGAGGCGGGAGTTGCGCGACGCCAGGAGCGCGGCGATCGCGGGATCGTCCGCCAGGCGCCGGGGCTCGGCGGCGGGCTCGTCCTCGTCGACGGCGTCCGCGCGGGCGGCGAGGGCCGCCTCCTCGGCGACGCGATCGCGGGGGATCGCTCCGATGGCGCCGAGGACTCCCGCCGCCTTGCCGTGTGTCTCACCGACCTCGCCGTACGGGTCCGAGTGACGCACCAGCGTCGCCCCGACCGGCACGCGCAGGCGTCCGTCCGCGAGATATGCCGTGCGGATGAGGATCGGCGCGTCGAGATCGTGCGTCGGCACGGCATCCGCGGCAGAGGCGGTACCTGCATCCGCGTTCTCCGGGCCGCCGGCATCCGCGCGGGGGGTGAAGAGGGCGGCGACGCCGGAGTAATAGCCGCGAGGGGCGCGTTCGTGTCGCGTGATGACGGTGCAGGCGTTCTGCATCGGGGAGCCGGTGACCGTGGGCGCGAACATCGTCTCGCGGAGGATGTCCCGCGGGTCCAGACGGCTGCGGCCGCGGAGGACGTACTCGGTGTGGGTGAGCCGGGACATCTCCTTCAGGTGCGGCCCGGTGATGCGTCCGCCGTCCGAGCACACCGCGCTCATCATCTTCAGCTCTTCGTCGACCACCATGAACAGCTCCTCGGTCTCCTTGGTGGAGGCCAGGAACTCCGTCAGCGTCTCGGCGGTGGCACCGCCGGCGGGGTGGCGGAAGGTGCCCGAGATCGGATTCATCGTGACCACGCCCTCCCGGGCGCTCACGTGCGCCTCAGGGCTCGCCCCGACGGCGACGTGACCGTCCGTGACGATCGCGAACGTCCAGTAGGCGCCGCGCTCGTGCTCGAGGAGCGCACGGAACCAGGTCAGGGCGGCGACGGCGGGGTCGGCGTCGACCTCGGCGGTGAAGTCCCGACGGATGACGAAGTTCGCGCCCTCGCCGCGACCGATCTCGTCGGCGATGACGCGCCGGACGATGTCGGCGTAGGATTCGTCGTCGATGTCGAAGCCGGCGTCGCGCAGGGCGATCGGTGTCGCGGGGAGTCCCGAGAGCACCTCCGCGCGCGGAAGCGCGATGTGGTCGGCGACCACCAGGCAGCGAAGCGGCGCGCCGTCGTCGTGGCACGCGAACCCGCGCTCGCGCACCTGACGGAACGGCACGAGCGCGAGCACCTCGCGCGGCGCGCCGGTGGAATCGTGCAGCGGGATGTCGGCGAGGAGGTCGACGTCGTGGACGTCGCCGGTGAGGACCTCGATGGTCTCGGCGTCGCGCGAGATCAGCGCGAAGGGCGCGCCGGATGCGGCGAGTTCGAGCAGGAGCGATGCGGCGGGGGCGTTCATGTCGATCTTTCGTCGTGGGGGCGGTCGCCCTACGAAGAAGAAAGACCGCCCCGGGGGCGGTCTGTCCTCACGCGCAGCCACCGCCTATACGGTGGGCCACCAGGCGGAGCGCGCGAACATGCGCCGAAACTACCACAGCGCGTGCGCGGGATCCGGGGTGCGGAGGGTGGGAGGGGCCTGGGCGTTGGTGATCCGCCGCGCCTTCGGGCGGTGCGCCGCGTAGGCTGTGGTCGTGCCCGCTGTGAATCTGGGGATGCCGAAGGCTCCTGAAACCCTCGCCCCGCGTCGCAAGACCCGACAGATCAAGGTCGGGAAGGTGCTCGTCGGAGGCGACGCCCCCGTCAGCGTCCAGTCGATGACCACGACGCCCACCACCGACATCAACGCGACCCTGCAGCAGATCGCCGAGTTGACGGCATCCGGCTGCGAGATCGTGCGCGTCGCCGTGCCGTCGCAGGACGACGCCGATGTGCTGCACATCATCGCGAAGAAGAGCCAGATCCCGGTCATCGCCGACATCCACTTCCAGCCGAAGTACGTCTTCCAGGCGATCGACGCCGGATGCGGTGCCGTGCGGGTCAATCCCGGCAACATCCGGAAGTTCGACGATCAGGTCGGCGCCATCGCCGCAGCGGCGAAGGCCGCGAACGTCTCGCTGCGCATCGGCGTGAACGCCGGGTCGCTCGACCGCCGCCTCCTCGAGAAGTACGGCAAGGCCACGCCTGAGGCGCTCGTGGAGAGTGCCGTGTGGGAGGCGTCGCTGTTCGAGGAGCACGACTTCCACGACTTCAAGATCTCGGTCAAGCACAACGACCCGATCGTCATGGTCAAGGCCTACCGGCAGCTCGCCGAACGCGGCGACTGGCCGCTCCACCTCGGCGTCACCGAGGCCGGACCCGCGTTCCAGGGAACGATCAAGAGCGCCACGGCCTTCGGCATCCTGCTCTCCGAGGGCATCGGCGACACCATCCGCGTCTCGCTGTCGGCGCCGCCGGCCGAAGAGGTCAAGGTCGGCCACCAGATCCTGCAGTCGCTGAACCTCCGCGAACGCAAGCTCGAGATCGTGTCGTGCCCCTCCTGCGGGCGCGCTCAGGTCGATGTCTACACGCTCGCCGACAACGTCACCGAGGGACTGAAGGACATGACCGTGCCTCTGCGCGTCGCCGTCATGGGGTGCGTCGTCAACGGTCCGGGGGAGGCCCGCGAGGCCGACCTCGGGGTCGCCAGCGGCAACGGCAAGGGCCAGATCTTCGTCAAGGGCGAGGTCATCAAGACCGTGCCCGAGGCCGAGATCGTGCAGACCCTGATCGAAGAGGCCAACCGGATCGCCGCGGAGATGGGTCCGGACGCTCCTCTCGGGACCGCCCAGGTCGTCACGTCCTGACCCGGGCGGCCGCGGGCGGTCTGCCCTCGCGGGGGCTCAGGGCCAGAGCGAGTGGTACGCGTTGATCGCCGGCTGTCCGCCGAGGTGCGCGTAGAGGACGGTGGAGTCCTTGGGGATGTCGCCCGAGGAGACGAGATCGATCAGTCCCGCGAGGGACTTGCCCTCGTAGACCGGGTCGGTGATCATCGCCTCGAGCTGCGCGCCGAGGGCCATCGCCTCCATCGTCGAATCGACCGGGAGTCCGTAGAGCTCGCCCGCCCAGCCCTCGAGCACCTGGATCTCGTCATCGCGCAGGTCCCGCCCGAGCTCGATGAGGGCGGCGGTGTTGCGCGCGATCCGGGCCACCTGATCGCGGGTCTTCGCCAGCGTCGCCGACGCGTCGATCCCGAGGATGCGGCGCCGCACGCCGGTGAGGTCCTCGAGCGCGGCGAACCCCGCGATCATCCCCGCGTGGGTCGACCCGGTCACGGTGCACACCACGATCGTGTCGAAGGTCAGCCCGAGTTCCTTCTCCTGCGCGGCGACCTCGAACGCCCAGTTCGCGAATCCCAGGCCGCCGAGCCGGTGCTCGGAGGCGCCGGCGGGGATGGCGTACGGCGTCCCGCCGGCATCCTCCACCTCGGCGAGAGCCTCTTTCCACGAATCGCGGATGCCGATGTCGAAGCCCGCGTCGTCCAGCCGCGAGTCCGCGCCCATCATGCGCGAGAGCAGGATGTTGCCCACGCGATCGTTGGTGGGGTCATCCCACGGGACCCACTTCTCCTGCACGAGACGGGCCTTCAGCCCCAGGTGCGCGGCGACCGCGGCGACCTGACGGGTGTGGTTGGACTGGTAGCCGCCGATCGAGACCAGCGTGTCGGCGCCGGAAGCGAGGATGTCCGGAACGATGTACTCGAGCTTGCGGATCTTGTTCCCGCCGTAGGCGAGCCCGCTGGAGACGTCCTCGCGCTTGGCCCAGATCTCCGCGCCGCCGAGATGCTGCGTGAGGCGCTTCAGGTGCTGGAGGGGACTCGGTCCGAAGGTGAGGGGGTAGCGCGGGTGCTGATCGATGTTCACGGGGTGTCTCCTCCGGTGCGGGTGGGTGCGGGTGTGTCGAGGGGTGTGAGGGTCTGCCAGATCTCGGCGACGCAGCTGCCTGCGAGCTCGACGTCGCCTCGCTCGCACAGCTCGACGAGCTCGTCGTGCCGTGCGGAGGAGTCCCGGCCTTCGTGGGAGGCGAAGCGCAGGCGCTCGGCCCGCTCGAGGACCGGCTCGTAGGTCGCCAGGACTGCCGCGAGGGCGGCGTTTCCGCACCGCTCGACGGCGACGGCGTGGAAGGCGGCATCGGCTGCGAGCGCAGCGTCGACGTCGCCGCGCTGCTGTGCGTCGGCGAAGGCGGCGTTGGCATGCCGCATCCGCTCGTGGTCCTCGCCGTTCATCTGCGGTATCGCCGTCTCGACCGCCCAGCGGTGGAGCGCGGCGACGACGCCCTGCGCATCGCGGACGGCGTCGACGTCCAACGGGGCGACCACGGTCGAGCGTCCCGGCGTCGCCTGCACGAGACCCGCGCGGGAGAGCGCGAGCAGCGCCTCGCGCACCGGGGTTCGGCTGACCCCGAGCCACGCCGCGATGTCGGCGTCCCGCAGCTGCTCCTCGGGCGCGAGGGTCCCGTCGACGATCGCGTCGCGCACACGGGCGTAGACGTCGTCGCGCAGGAGCGCGCGCGGGGGGAGCGGGATCGCGGGGAGCGGCACGCAATATATTGCATACTGCGAAGGGTGCGGTGTCAAACCCACGGCTCACGTCTTCGCGGCCTCGCGGGCCGAACTCCTCAGATTCGGTGGTCGCGGGCGGGAATCCGGCCGGTCTGGGGCGATCCGGCCCGGATCGGAGGAGTTCGGCCCGGGGGAGCGGCGTCAACCCCGCCGTGCGGCGGCGCGGTGGAGGCCGGGGCGGCGGAGCCTCGGGGGCGCGGCGGGGCGGGCCGAACTCCTCAGATTGCGCGGGTCCGGGCAGGAATCCGGCCGGTCTGGGGCGATCCGGCCCGGATCGGAGGAGTTCGGCCCGGGGGAAAGCCGGGGGGAGCGGGGTCAGCTGAGGGCGCCGCCGACGAGGGGCGGGTCGACGGGGGTGCGGAGCGTCGTCTCGAGCACGAGCGCCAGGGCGCGGGCGACGTCGGCCGTCGAGACCACGGCGTCCGCCCGGTGATCGGTCGTCCAGGGGACGTGCACGAACCCGGCGCGCACGCCCGCCACCCCGGTGGTCGCATGGAGCGCGTGGAACATCACGTGGTTGCAGACGAACGTTCCCGCCGAATGGGAGACGGATGCCGGCACCCCCGCCGCCCGGAGGTCGGCGACGATCGCCTTCACCGGCAGGGTCGCGAAGAACGCCGCGGGGGCCCCGGGCACGCTCGGCGCATCGATCGGCTGCGCCCCGTCGTTGTCCGGGATGCGCGCGTCCGCGAGGTTCACTGCGATCCGCTCGGGAGTGATGCCGCCGCGGTCGCCGGCGAGGCCCGTGGCGATGACGACGTCGGGGCGGTGCTCGTCGATCAGGGAGCGGAGGGCGGCGGCGGCGCCGTCGAACGAGACCGGGAGGATCGCGGTGACGAGCGCGGCGGGGCCGCTCCAGGACGCCGCCAAGAGCCGGACCGCGTCTCCCGACGGATTCGCGGTATCGCCGGCGAACGGGACGAATCCGGTGACGAGCGCGCGGGTCATCGTCTCAGCGTACGCGCGCCTCAGGGCCATCCGAGATCGGTGCGGATCCGCTCGCGGACCTCGACATAGGCGGGCAGGTTCCAGAAGAAGAGGATCTTCTCCGCGACCGGCGAATCCGGGGCGGGCTCGTCCTCGAGGACGAATGCCTGGAAGGTCTCGGCGAAGTCCTCCACGACGTTGGTGGCCGCGTAATCCGAGACGAAGTCGTCGGGATACGCCTCGAAGAGCGCCTCGCCCCGCTCGGCGTCGGTGTCGTCGGGAGCCGGCGCGAGATCTCCGTACGCGATCCAGAACGTCTCGTCGAAGGCGAAGAGGGCGGAGGATGCCGCGACGCACCCCACGTCGATCCAGAACGTCGCGCAGTCGTCGGCATCCGGATCCACGCCCGCCAGTCCGAGACTCAGGATGTGTCCGTACTCGTGGATGAGCGTCGAGGTGAGCAGGTCCTCGTCGTCGGCGTAGGCGATGTTCGCCGCGAGGGTCCAGAGGGTCGGGTCGTCCTCGTCGCGGTGGACGTAGGCCATCGTGTCGCTGTCGGGCGCATCGCCGACGCGGTACTCCGACATCGCCTCCGCCGCGAACGCGGGGGTGGTGGCGACGCGGACGAACAGGTCCCACACCCGCTGCGCCTCGGGGCCCGGCTCGGGCACCGGTGCGCCGTCGAGGTCGATCGCGTACACCCGCACGTCGCCGAAGTCCTCGTCCGCCTCGAGCGGAGCGGCGTCGCCGGCCGGGCGGAGCAGGACGACGACGGTGACGGCGACCACCGCAGCGAGCACCGCGGCGACCGCCGAGATCAGCACCGCCTGAGCACGCAAGGCGTCAGCGTAGCGCGCCGCGCGGCGCGACCGGCCGCGCGCGTAGACTCGTCGCTCGTGGTCACCCGTCTGTCGAACTTCTTCCTCCGCACCCTCCGCGAAGACCCGGCCGATGCCGAGGTCACGAGCCATCGTCTGCTCGTGCGCGCCGGCTACATCCGCCGCGCCGCGCCCGGCATCTTCACGTGGCTGCCGCTGGGCCTGAAGGTCAAAGCGAAGATCGAGGCCGTCATCCGCGACGAGATGGCGGCGGCGGGGGCGTTCGAGGTGCATTTCCCGGCGCTGCTGCCGCGGGACCCGTATGAGCAGTCCGGTCGCTGGACCTCCTACGGCGACGGCATCTTCCGCCTGCAGGACCGCAAGGGCACCGACTACCTGCTGGCGCCGACCCACGAGGAGATGTTCACGCTCCTGGTGAAGGACCTCTACTCGTCGTACAAGGATCTGCCGCTGACGATCTTCCAGATCCAGGACAAGTACCGCGACGAGGCCCGGCCCCGCGCCGGACTCCTGCGCGGTCGCGAGTTCACGATGAAGGACGCCTACTCGTTCGACTACACCGACGCGGGACAGGATGCCTCGTACCAGGCGCAGCGCGACGCCTACGAGCGCATCTTCCAGCGCCTGGGCCTGGAGTACGTCGTCGTCGCCGCCGACAACGGGCTCATGGGCGGTGCGCGCAGCGAGGAGTTCCTCCACCCCACACCCGTGGGGGAGGACACCTTCGTCCGTTCCGCCGGCGGCTACGCCGCCAACGTGGAGGCCTTCACCACGGTCGTCCCCGACGCCCTCCCGATCGACGGTCTTCCCGAACCGCAGATCTTCGATTCGCCCGACACCCCCACGATCGACACGCTCGTCGCGCACGTCAACGCCCACCTCGACGGCGAGTACACCGCAGCAGACACGCTGAAGAACGTCGTGCTGGCCCTCACCCACCTCGACGGCACGCGCGAACTCGTCGTGGTCGGACTCCCGGGTGACCGGGGCGTGGATGACAAGCGCGCCGAGGTCGCCTTCGCTCCTGCGGCGGTCGAGCCCGCCACCCCGGAGGACTTCGAGCGGCATCCGCTCCTGGTCAAGGGCTACATCGGCCCCTGGTCGCCGACCGGACCCGTCCTGGGCGAGGAGTCGGCGACCGGCATCCGCTACCTGCTCGACCCGCGGGTGGTCGACGGGACGTCCTGGATCACCGGCGCGAACATCGACCAGAAGCACGTGCACTCCCTCGTGGCCGGCCGGGACTTCGCTGCGGACGGCGTCGTCGAGGTCGCCGAAGTCGTACCGGGCGATCCGGCACCCGACGGATCCGGGCCCGTCGAGCTCGCCCGCGGCATGGAGATCGGTCACGTCTTCGCCCTCGGCCGGTTCTTCGCCGAGACGCTCGGGCTGAAGGTCCTCGACGAGAACGGCAAGCTCGTCACCGTCACGATGGGCTCCTACGGCATCGGTGTGACCCGCATCCTCGCGATCCTCGCCGAGCTGAACAACGACGCGAAGGGACTGGTGTGGCCGGAGTCGGTCGCGCCGTTCGACGTGCACGTCATCGCCACGGGTAAGGATGCCGCGGCCTTCGACCTGGCGACGACGCTCGCCGCGGACCTCGAGGCCGCCGGACGCGACGTCCTCTACGACGACCGACCCAAGGTGTCGCCCGGGGTGAAGTTCGCCGACGCCGAGCTCATCGGCGTCCCGCGGATCGTCATCGTCGGCCGCGGTGCCGCCGATGGACAGGTCGAGCTGTGGGATCGGCGCACGGGGGAGCGCGAGGTCGTCGCGGCCGCCGAGGCCCTGCGCGTGCTGGCGGGCTGATCGGGCCCGAGGCCCGCACCGATCAGATGTCGGCGTACCGCGTGCGGGCGAAGAGGAACAGCGCGTAGGCGAGGAAACCCGCGCCGACGGCGCCTCCCAGCCACGAGCCGAACGGCAGGGCCATGAGGGCCTCCACGGCGCCGTCGAACCCGCCCGCGTAGGATCCGTCGACGGTGACGGCGGCCATCGTCAGCAGCACCCCGACGATGCCGAGGGCGATCCCCTTGGCGATGTACCCGATGACCCCGAGGCCGATCACCGCCACACCGAGGACGCCGCCGGGGATGACCATGAACGGTCGGAAACGGGTGAGGACGCCCATCACCGCGAAGGCGATGCCGCTGCCGAGGACCGTGAGGCCGATCGCCCCGAGCAGCCACGGACCCCCGGGCATCTGCAGAAGCGCCGTACTGGCCTGCTGCAGCGACCGATCGCCCTGCGGGCGCGCACCGAGCGCGATCGCACCGGCGATGAATCCGAGGGCGAGGTAGATGACCGCCTTCCCCCACTCGACCGCACGCCGCCGCCATTTCGCCACCGTGCTGCGGTCGCGGACCAGCAGACCCTCCACGACGTAATAGACCCCGAGGGCGGTGACGGCGATGACGAGCGCCCACAGCGCGAAGAGTCCGAAAGGGGCGGCGGCGAGGGCCTTGAAGGCCCCGGCCTGATCGGATTCGCCCTCCCCGCCGAAGACGACGACCACGATGATCACGCCCATCAGCAGGTGGACGAGGCCGTTGCCGGCGAATCCCGCGCGCGCAGCCCACCGCACCGGGGTGGATTCCTCCACCGACCGGGCGGCGCGCTTGGCCTCACGTCTCATCCCATAGACGCTAGACCCTTCGCGTCACGAGTCCGTGCGACCGGCCGATCCGTGCAGGTGGTCGCGGTGCTTCGCCGACTGTCGGCGGCTGGTCGGAAGGTCGATGGGGCCTGTGACGGACAGCTCGTCCTCCCACACCTCGATGTTCTTCACGTCCGGCATGAGGTCGCGTGTGAAGACGGGATCGCGGCCCTCGCGCCGCTGCCGCGTGTAGTCCTTCAGCAGTCGGAAGGCGATCCCCGAGAGGAGACCGATGGCCACGAGGTTGACGAGGGCCATGAAGCCCATCGCCCCGTCGGCGAAGGTCCAGATCGCCCCGGTGGACACCAGGGCGCCGACGAGGACGGCGAGGACCGCCACGACCCGATAGCCGGTGAGCACCGCGCGGTTCCCGGTGATGAACTCGATGTTCGATTCGCCGTAGTAGTAGTTGCCGAGGATGGAGCTGAAGGCGAGGAGGAAGATGATGATGCTCAGCACCACGTTCGACCACTCGCCGAGCGTGCCGACCACCGCACCCTGCGTCAGCCCGATGCCCTGCGTGGCCCCGGCGAGGTCGGGGACGGAGACCAGGATGATGAACGCGGTGATCGAGCAGACGAGGAAGGTGTCGAAGTAGACCCCGAGGGTCTGCACGAGACCCTGCTTGACGGGATGGGTGACGGCGGCGGAGGCCCCGGCGTTCGGGGCGGATCCGAGACCCGCCTCGTTCGAGAACATGCCGCGGCGGACACCGGTGAGGATGATGTAGCCGAGCGTGGCGCCGACGACCTCGTTGTAGCCGAACGCCGAGGTGAAGATCTCGGCGATGACCGCCGGGATCCGATCCGCGTGGATGACGACGATGACCAGGCCCAGGATCAGGTAGAGGATCGCCATCGCGGGGACCAGAGTCTGGGTGACCGAGGCGATGCGGCGGACGCCCCCGAAGACGACCAGGGCCATGAGGACTGCGAGGCCGATGCCCGTGGCCCACGGCAGCCACGCCGAGGCGGACTCGTCGAAGCTGCCGGCGAGCGTCGCCTGGATCGTGTTCGCCTGGAGGGACGAGAAGGCGAGAGGGAAGCAGATGATGAGGATGACGGCGAAGACGATCCCCATCCACCGGGCGCCGAGGCCGCGCTGCATGTAATACGCCGGGCCGCCGCGGAAGCCGTCCTTGTCGCGGGTCTTGTACAGCTGCGCGAGCGACGACTCGATGAAGGCGGACGCGCCACCGACGAAGGCCATCAGCCACATCCAGAAGATCGCGCCCGGGCCGCCGAGGGCGATCGCGGTCCCGACGCCGGCGATGTTGCCGACGCCGACACGGGAAGCGGCGGAGATCGTGAACGCCTGGAACGAGGACACCGACTGCGGCTCGCCCGATTCGGTGCGGGGCGTCTTGTCGGTGAGGGTCCGGAACATCTCCGGGATGAGCCGGAACTGCACCACTCCGGATCGGAGTGTGAAGTAGAGCCCGAGGAGCACCACGATGGGCAGGACGATCCAGGTCCACAGGTTGTCGCCCCACGTCGCCATCCAGTCGGTGAGCGCGTCCACATCGATCAGCTGATCCATTGGGCCCAGTATGGCGGCCCGGCGTCGGCGCGCAACACCTTTCCGCCCGGTGATCGACGATGTCGCCGCGCGTTTAGCATGGTGTCGGTGAGGCGCGAACACCGGGCACGTCCCGCGTCGAGGTGGAGTATCCTCCCGCGGCTCGTCGCCGACGCCCCACCCGCGATCACCCTCGTCGTCGGAGCGATCGTCCTGATCCTCGCGCTGCTCATCATCACGCGGCCGCTGACGTCCCTCGTCCTCCTCACGGTCTACGTCGGGGTGAGCGTGGTCCTCTCCGGTGTCAGCGAGGTCGTCCGGACGACGGATGCCGGGTCGCTGCCCCGACGCCTCTTCGGCGGCGCCTGGATCGTGGTGGGTCTGGCGCTCCTGATCGGACTCGGGCGGACGCTGGAGGAGCTGCCCGGCATCCTCGCCGTGCTGCTCGTCCTCGCCGGCCTCGCCTCGCTCTTCGACGCGATCACCCAGGGGTCCGTCAGCGAACGGGTCCTCGCCACCGCGTGGGGCGGCGCGCAGATCGTCTTCGGCATCCTCGCCCTCACGTGGCCGGACGTGACCCTGCTCGTGGTCGCGGTGGTGTTCGGTGTGCGCTCGGCCGTGTTCGGTCTGACCCTGATCATCCGGGGTCTGCGCGGATTCGGCCCGGGCTCCGGTGGGCGACGGGCGATGTCGGACGCCTTCACGGCACCGCCCGAGTACAACGACGCCCCCTTCCGTGTCGCGCACCGCTGGCGCGCGACCGGTCGCTTCGCCCTTTCTCTGGTCCTCGTGCTCCTGGCCTCCGGCAGCTGGTATCTGGGGAGCTGGATCCAGAGCGGCGCGCCCGTGGTCGACGCCTTCTACGATCCTCCGGCCGTCGTTCCCTACGACAACGGCCGGCTGATCCGCGCGGACGCGTTCTCGGGACAGTCTCCGCCCGGGGGAGACGTGCAGCGGATCCTCTACACGACCCGGGACGCCCTGGGTCGTCCCGCGGTGGCGAGTGCGCTCGTGATCACCCCCACCGAGTCGCGTCCGGGTGCACGCCCGGTGGTGGTCTGGAACCACGGCACGACGGGCGTCGCCCGGGGGTGCGCGCCGAGCCTCCGCGATGCCTCCGCGACCCACTGGGCGATTCCGGGGCTCAACGACGCCCTCGAGCGGGGGTGGGTCGTGGTGGCCTCCGACTACTCCGGCCAGGGAGCACCGGGCGTCTTCCCGTACCTCATCGGGCGCGGCGAGGCCCGGTCCTCCCTCGACGCGGTCCTGGCCGCGAGGGAACTGGACGGTGTGGCGCTGTCGCGCTCCACGGTCGCGTGGGGGCACTCGCAGGGGGGACACGCGGCACTGTGGATGGCGGAGATCGCCGCCGACTACGCCCCCGACATCGACCTCCTCGGCGCGGCGGTCCTCGCCCCCGTCACCGACCCGCTCGAACTCGCCGACGAGGTGACGCGCAACGTCGCCACGGCCGAGCTGTCGATCATCAGCTCGTGGGTCCTCGTGCCGTACGCCGACACGTACGACGACGTCGACCTGTCCCGATACGTCGCGCCCGGTGCGCAGACGCTCGTGCGCGAGATGACGCAGCGGTGCCCCACCGAGCCGGGCGTGATCGTGTCGGTGGCCACCGCCCTCGGCGTCTCCGAGGACAGTCCTCTGTTCCCCGCCGATCTCACCACGGGCCCTCTCGGGGCGCGACTGGCCGAGAACGCGGCCACGGGGCCGTGGGACGTGCCGATCCTCGTCGCGTGGGGCGATGCGGACGAGGTCATCCCCGCGCGTCTCCAGGAGGGATTCGTGGAGCGGGCGTGCGCGCAGGGTGACGAGGTGCGCTGGACCGTCTACGCCGGATACGACCACCTCGCCACGGTCCTGCCCCGCTCGCGCTTCCTGCCGGTCCTGATCTCGTGGACCGACGCGCTGTTCACGGGACGGGACGCGCCCACGGACGACTGCGCGCGCTACGCCGACGCCGCGCCCTGACCGCGGCCCGTCCACCGGCCCCCGATGCCTTCCACCGCGGCATCCGGTAACGTAATGGGGTTCCGGCCGCTATCTCGGGTCGGTGAGAGCTGAATACGGAGGCCCCCTGTGGACATCGATCTCGGACTGCTGCGAACGGTCGAGCGTGAGAAGGAGATCCCCTTCGACGAGCTCGTCAGGATCATCGAGCAGGCGATCCTCACCGCCTACGCCAAGCACACCTCGCCCGATGGAGAGCTGCCCGCGGGCGCCCGGGCGGAGCTGAACCGCAAGACCGGCCACGTCGCGGTCTTCATCCCCCTCCTCGACGAGGACGACGCCGTCATCGGCGAAGAGGAGTCGACGCCGGAGAACTTCGGTCGGATCGCCGCCTTCGCCGCGAAGCAGGTCATCAGCCAGCGTCTGCGCGACATCGCCGACGACGCGGTCCTGGGGGAGTTCCGCGGCAAGGAGGGCGACATCGTCGCGGGTGTCGTCCAGCAGGGCCCCAACCCCCGCATGATCCACGTCGATCTCGGCACGGTCGAGGCGATCCTCCCGCCCGAGGAGCAGGTGCCGGGCGAGGACTACTCCCACGGGTCTCGTCTGCGCGTCTACGTCACGTCGGTGTCGAAGGGGACCAAAGGCCCGCAGATCACCGTTTCTCGCACGCACCCCGGCCTCGTCCGCAAGCTCTTCGCCCTCGAGGTCCCCGAGATCCCCGCGGGCCTCGTCGAGATCGTCTCCCTCGCGCGGGAGGCCGGTCACCGCACGAAGATCGCCGTGAAGGCGAACGACTCCACGATCAACGCCAAGGGCGCGTGCATCGGCGAGCTCGGGCGTCGCGTGCGCGCGGTGACGGAGGAGCTCGGCGGGGAGAAGATCGACATCGTCGACTACGCCGCGGACCTCCCGACGTTCGTCGCGAACGCGCTGTCGCCGGCGAAGGTGACCTCCAGCTTCGTGCTGGACGCCTCGACCAAGGCGGTGCGGGCGCTCGTGCCCGACTACCAGCTGTCCCTCGCCATCGGCAAGGAGGGTCAGAACGCGCGCCTGGCCGCCAAGCTCACCGGCGCCAAGATCGACATCCAGCCCGACTCGATCCTGGAGTCCTGACCCTCTTCCGCGCCGGGCGCGCTCCGCACCCGGCGCGGGGTCAGGGAGCGAGGTGTACCATGGAGCCCGTACGAATGTGCGTCGCGTGTCGCGCACGCGTCCCTCGGACCGCCCTCCTTCGGGTGGTCGCCCGCGAATCCGTCCTCGTCATCGATGAGCGTGCGGTGTTGCCGGGCCGGGGCGCGTGGGTCCACGCGTCGAGTGCGTGCATGGGTGTCGCCGTGAAACGGCGGGCGTTCGTGCGTGCGCTCCGTGTGTCAGGGCCACTTGACACGCAGACCATCGAAGAGCACCTACAGCAAGACAAAGGCTGAACGGCTATGGAAACAAAGTGAACGGCTCGAAATGAGTCCCGTCCGCGACTAATGGTCTGCCCTGTGTGGGGTGGACCCCAGACAGGAGAATTGTGGCAAACGCCAAACCACGCGTGCACGAGATCGCTTCCGAACTCGGCGTCGACAGCAAGGTCGCCCTCGCCAAGCTCAAGGAGCTCGGCGAGTTCGTGAAGAGTCCGTCGTCCACCATCGAACCCCCGGTGGCCCGGAAGCTCCGCGCCGCCCTTGAGGCCGATGGGGCAGGTGGCTCGTCCGCCGCTCCGGCCCCGGCGGCCAAGCCCGCCGGACGCCCCGGCCCTGCCCGTCCCGCTGCGCGCCCCGGCCCGGCCGCCCCGAAGCCCGCCGAGGCGGCTCCGGAAGCGACCCCGGCCCCCGCGCCCAAGCCCGCCGCCGCGACGCCGGCGGCGCCCGCATCGGCGGCACCCGACGCGACTCCGTCTGCTCCCGAGCAGCCGGCGGCCGACGCGGCCCCTGCCCCCGCGGCCGGTCCCAAGCCCGGTCCCGGCGCGCCCGCGGCACCGGCGGCTCCCCGCCCCGGCGGCACACCCCGCCCGGGCAACAACCCCTTCTCCTCGCAGCAGGGCATGGGCCAGCGTCCGGCAGGCCCCCGTCCGGGCAACAACCCGTTCTCATCCCAGCAGGGCATGGGCCAGCGCCCGAGCCCCGGCAACATCCCGCGCCCGCAGGCTCCGCGTCCGGGCGCTCCGCGTCCGGGTGCTCCCGGCGCGCGTCCCGGCCGTCCCGGTGGCGGCGGCGGGCGTCCCGGTGCGCCGTTCCAGCAGCGTCCGGGCGGCCCGGGTCGCCCCGGCGGTGCCGGCGGCGGCTTCCAGCGCCCTGGTGGCGCACCCGGCGGCGGTTTCGCCGGTCGCCCCGGTGGTGGCGGCGGTCGCGGCCGTGGTCCTGGCGGAGGCACCGCCGGTGCGTTCGGTAAGGGCGGCGGCAAGTCCAAGCAGCGCAAGTCGCGTCGGGCGAAGCGTCAAGAATTCGAGATGAGGGATGCCCCGCAGGTCGGTGGCGTCAACGTCCAGAAGGGCAACGGCGAGATCATCCGCCTGCGTCGCGGCGCGTCGATCTCGGACTTCGCCGACAAGCTTGAGGCGATCCGCGGGTACACCGTGCAGCCCGGCACGCTCGTGACGATCCTCTTCAACCTCGGCGAGATGGCCACGGCCACCGAGTCGCTGGACGAGGCGACCTTCGAGGTGCTCGGCGCCGAGCTCGGCTACAAGATCCAGATGGTCTCGCCCGAGGACGAGGACAAGGAGCTCCTCGAGGGCTTCGGTCTCGACCTCGAGGCCGAGCTGGAGGCGGAGAGCGAGGACGACCTCGAGATCCGTCCCCCGGTCGTCACCGTCATGGGCCACGTCGACCACGGTAAGACCCGACTGCTCGACGCGATCCGCCAGACCAACGTCGTGGCGGGCGAAGCCGGCGGCATCACCCAGCACATCGGTGCCTACCAGGTGTGGACCGAGCACGAGGAGATCGAGCGGGCCATCACCTTCATCGACACCCCGGGTCACGAGGCGTTCACCGCCATGCGTGCCCGTGGTGCGCAGGTGACCGACCTCGCGATCCTCGTGGTCGCCGCCGACGACGGCATCATGCCCCAGACGGTGGAGGCGCTGAACCACGCCCAGGCGGCGAACGTGCCGATCGTGGTCGCGGTCAACAAGGTCGACAAGCCCGACGCCAACCCGGCGAAGGTCCGCCAGCAGCTGACCGAGTACGGTCTGGTCGCCGAGGAGTACGGCGGCGACGTCATGTTCGTCGACGTCTCGGCGCGTCAGGGCACGGGCATCCAGGACCTCCTGGACGCCGTGCTCCTCACGGCGGACGCCGGACTCGACCTCACGGCCAATCCGAACAAGGCTGCCCGCGGTGTCGCGATCGAGGCGAAGCTCGACAAGGGCCGCGGTTCCGTCGCGACGGTGCTGATCCAGTCCGGAACACTCCGCGTCGGCGACGCGATCGTCGCCGGAACGGCCTACGGCCGCGTCCGCGCGATGATCGACGAGAACGGCGACCCGGTGGACGAGGCGTACCCGTCGCGTCCGGTCCAGGTGCAGGGACTGAACTCCGTGCCCCGCGCCGGCGACACCTTCATCGTCACCGAGGAGGACCGCACCGCTCGTCAGATCGCCGAGAAGCGCGAGGCCGCCGAGCGCAACGCGCAGCTGGCCAAGGCCCGCAAGCGCATCTCGCTCGAGGACTTCACCCGTGCGCTGGAAGAGGGCAAGGTCGAGTCGCTCAACCTCATCATCAAGGGTGACGTCTCCGGTGCCGTCGAGGCGCTGGAGGAGTCGCTGCTGAAGATCGAGGTGGACGATTCGGTCCAGCTCCGCATCATCCACCGCGGCGTCGGCGCGATCACCGAGTCGGACATCAACCTGGCCACGATCGACAACGCGATCGTGATCGGCTTCAACGTCCGTCCCGACACCAAGGCGCGCGAGCGCGCGGCCCGCGAGGGTGTGGACGTCCGGTTCTACTCGGTCATCTACAACGCGATCGACGACGTCGAGCAGTCGCTCACGGGCATGCTCAAGCCGGAGTTCGAAGAGGTCCAGTCGGGCGTGGCCGAGATCCGCGAGGTGTTCCGCTCCTCCAAGTTCGGCAACATCGCCGGTGTCATCGTCCGCTCGGGCACGATCACGCGCAACGCCAAGGCGCGCGTCATCCGCGACGGCGTCGTGATCGCCGACGGGCTCGCCATCGAGTCGCTGCGCCGCTTCAAGGACGACGTCACCGAGGTCCGCACGGACTTCGAGGCCGGTATCGGACTGGGCAAGTACAACGACATCCAGATCGGCGACGAGATCGAGACCACTGAGATGGTGGAGAAGCCGCGAGGCTGATCCTCTCCCGTCAGGGGCGCCCGCACATCCGTAAGGGGCGGGCGCCCCTGCTCCGTTCGAAAGGAACACACATGGCCGGCGAACGTCAGGCACGCCTCGGAGACCGCATCCGCGTCATCCTCGCCGAACGTCTCGACAAGGGGCTGCGCGACCCGCGGCTCGGATTCGTCACGATCACGGATGTCCGGGTCACCGGAGATCTCCAGCACGCCTCCGTCTTCTACACCGTGCTCGGCTCCGAGGAGGATCGGGAAGGCTCCGCGGCGGCGCTGAAGGCGGCCACCGGGATGCTCCGATCCGAGGTCGGCAAGCACCTGAACACGCGGCTGACGCCGTCGCTGGAGTTCATCCTCGACGGCATCCCCGAGAACGCCGGTCACATCGAGGACCTCCTGCGCGAGGCGCGGGAACGCGATCAGGCCGTCGCCGGACTCGCGGCGTCCGCGTCGCCGGCGGGCGAGGCCGACCCGTACATCAAACCCCGCGTCGACGACGAGGACTGATCCGGCTGCGCGGCTCTCTCAGCGGGGGAGCCGCGCCCGGTCCGCCACGACCTCCACCAGGCCGTCGGCGACGAGAGAATCGATCGCGCGGTCCCGTTGGCGTGGATCGGGCCACTCCGCCAGCAGCGCGGCGAGGTCCACCTCTTCCGGTGCCGCGCCGCGCAGGATGCCGAGCACCGCACCCCGCGCGTGGCGGTCGCTGCCCTCGTAGCGCGGCTGACGGCGACGCAGGTCGGGCGACGCGGGGAAGCCTTCGGCGCGCCATCGACAGATCTCCGCGAGCGGGCATGCGTCGCACCGCGGAGACCGTGCCGTGCACACGGTCGCGCCGAGCTCCATCGTCGCGGCGTTGACGATCGCGGCATCCGCGCGGTCCTCCGGAAGGATCCCCTCCATGCGGACGAGGTCCCCTCTCGCGGGAGGACCGGGCTGCGCCCGCCCCTCGAGGACGCGGGCGAGAACGCGGCGGGTGTTCGTGTCGACCACCGGATGTCGGTCTCCGTAGGCGAAGACCGACACCGCCCGTGCCGTGTAGTCGCCGATGCCGCTGAGGGCGAGCAGCGCGTCCACGTCCCGCGGGACGACGCCGTCGTGCCGGTCGCGGACCTCCACCGCCGCGCGGTGCAGCCACAGCGCGCGACGGGGATAGCCGAGATTCGCCCACTGCGCGACGGCCTCCCCCGGTGCGGCCGCGGCGAGCGCGGCGGCATCCGGCCACCGCGAAAGCCAGGCCTCCAGGTGCGGGATGACGCGCGCGACCGGTGTCTGCTGGAGCATGAACTCGCTCACGAGGATCCCCCAGGCTCCGAAGCCGTCGCGGCGCCACGGCAGGTCGCGGGCGTTCTCGCGGTACCAGGCGATGAGGGGCGGTGCGAGTGCGGACATCCCCACGAGCCTAAGCTGGTGAGCATGCCTGTGGATCCCGGGGACGACCGATGACGGCCGGCGGCATCCTGCTGGTGGACAAGCCCGGCGGCATCACCAGCCACGACGTGGTAGCCCGCGCCCGCCGCGCACTCGGCACCCGCAAGGTGGGTCACGCCGGGACGCTCGACCCGATGGCCACGGGGCTGCTGGTCGTCGGTGTCGACGCGGCGACGCGCCTGCTCACCTATGTCGTCGGCCTCGGCAAGACCTACGAGGCCACCATCCGGCTGGGGCAGGCGACGACCACCGACGACGCGGACGGGGAGCAGACCGCGCAGACGGACGCCTCGTCCCTCACCGCGTCGCAGATCGAGGCCGCGCTGCAGCCCCTGCGCGGCGTGATCTCGCAGGTTCCGAGCACCTTTTCCGCGATCAAGGTCGAGGGGCGCCGGGCGTACGATCTGGCCCGGGCGGGGGAGGACGTGCACCTGAAGGCGCGCGAGGTCACCGTATCCAGACTCGACGTCGTGGCCGAACGTCGGCACGGCGTCGTCGTCGATCTCGATGTCGTCGTCGACTGCTCCAGCGGCACCTACATCCGTGCTCTCGCCCGCGATCTCGGATCGGCCCTCGGGGTCGGCGGGCATCTCACCGCCCTCCGGCGCACGCGGATCGGTCCGTTCTCCGTGTCGGATGCGGTGCGCCTGGACGACATCGGCCGGGATCGCCTCCGCACCTCCGCGGCCGCCGCCGCCGAGGTGCTGGGCCGGTTCGACGTCACCGGGGAGGAGGCCCGAGACCTCCGTCACGGCAAGCGCCTCTCCGGAGCCGCCGAGCGTCTCCCGTCGTCTCCGATCGCCGCCGTCGACCCTGACGGTGTCCTCGTGGGCATCGTCGAGCGACGCGGAGCGGATGTGAAGAGCGTGATGAACATGCCCGAAGGAGACAGCGCATGATCCTGTGGTTCACCCTCGCTCAGGTGGTCCTCGCCGTCGTGGCGGGGTTGTTCTGCGTCATCGCCGGTCTCGCCGGTCGACGCCCAAGCGATGTGAGCGTCGGATCCCTCGCCCTGGTGGAGCTGTTGCTGATCGTGCAGATCGTCGCGGCCGTCATCGCCCCCTTCGCCGGGAACCCGCCCTCGGGGAGCGCCCTGGAGTTCTGGGTCTACCTGGTCTCGGCCGCGCTCCTTCCGGTGGCGGCGGTGGCCTGGGCACTGCTCGAGCGGAGCCGCTGGAGCACGGTCATCATGGGTGTCGCCGCCCTCTCGGTCGCCGTCATGGTGTGGCGGATGCAGGTGATCTGGACCGTCCAGGTCGCGTGAGCGGGGTCCGCCCGTCGCGCGCCGCGCCTAGGATCGAAAGGTCATGAGCGCCTCCTCCCGTCCCCGCATGAGCGGCATCGGCCGCGTCCTGGTCATCGTCTACGCGGTGATGGCCCTCGCCGCGACCGGTCGCTCGTTCGTGCAGATCGTCGAGCGCTTCGACGAGGCGCCGCTGGCATACGCCCTGTCGGCCCTCGCGGCGCTCGTCTACATCCTCGCCACGCTCGCGCTCGTCTTCGCCGGGTCGGCGCGGTGGTACGTCGTGGCGTGGGTCGCGATCGTCTTCGAGCTGGTGGGTGTCCTCGTCATCGGCACGCTGAGCCTTGTGCTCCCCGCCCTCTTCGCGCACCCGACGGTGTGGTCGGGCTTCGGGTACGGCTACCTCTTCATCCCCCTCGTGCTGCCCTTCCTGGGCTTGTGGTGGCTCATCACGCATCGCCCCGGCGTCCCCCTGGAGCGTGCCGCAGAGGTCGCCGCGTGATCGTCTTCCGCGATCCGATGGATGTGCCCCGCGACTTCGGTCCCTCCGTCGTGGCCATCGGCAAGTTCGACGGCGTGCACACCGGCCACCGTGCCGTGATCGACCGTGCGCGTGTGGACGCCGCGGCCGCGGGAGCCCGCGTGGTCGCCGTCACGTTCGACCGGAACCCGCTGGCCGTCCTCCGCCCGGACCTCTGCCCCGAGTCTCTCGTGGGACCGGAGCAGAAGCTGCGCCTCCTCGCCGAGGCCGGTGTCGACGCGACCCTCATGCTGACCTTCGACGAGACCCTCGCGGCGCTACCTGCCCGGGCCTTCGTCGAGCACGTCCTCGTCGGCGCGCTCGCGGTGCGCCTGGTCATGGTCGGCAGCGACTTCCGTTTCGGTCGCGGTGGTTCCGGTGACCCGGAATTCCTCCGCGCGCTCGGCTCCGAGCTCGGATTCGACGTCGAGGTCGTCGACGATGTGCGCGCGGCGGATGCCGGGCGACGCGTGTCGTCCACGTGGGTGCGCGAGCTCCTGGCCGACGGAGCCGTCGACAACGCCGCCCGCGTCCTCGGCCGTCCGCACGCGGTGCGCGCGGAGGTCGTCCACGGACTCAAGCGCGGTCGCGCACTCGGGTATCCCACCGCGAACCTCGCCGCCGACCTCGAAGGGTTCGTCCCCGCCGACGGCGTCTACGCGGGATGGCTGGTCGACCACGGGGCACGCGGAGGTGCCGACGCACTGCGCAGCAGCATCCGTTATCCCGCGGCGATCAGCGTCGGGACGAACCCCACCTTCGACGATGTCCCTGTCCGTCAGGTGGAGGCCTACGTGCTCGACGAGACGGACCTCGACCTGTACGGCCACGTGGTCGACGTGCAGTTCGTCGCCCGCATCCGCGGGATGCAGGCCTTCGACGGCATCGACCCTCTCATCGCGCAGATGGGTCAGGACGTCGCGGACGTGCGGGCGGCGCTGGGCTGAGCCCGCGCCGCCCGGTCCGTGATCCTCAGTAGGAGGAGTCGTCCACCGCGCCGGTCGCGGCGGCGCCCTCGTCGACGGCGCGCGCTTCCGCGAGGATCGTCGCGGAAGCACTCGTGCCGAGGCGCGTCGCGCCGGCATCCAGCATCGCCACGGCCGTGTCGAGGCTCCGCACCCCGCCGGAGGCCTTGACCTGCACCGTCTCGCCGACGTTCGCGCGCATCAGTCGGATGTGCTCCACGGTCGCGCCCCCGCCGGCGAACCCGGTGGAGGTCTTGACGAAGTCGGCGCCGGCGGCTTCGGACGCGCGGCAAGCCCGCACGATCGCGTCGTCGTCGAGGTACGAGGTCTCGAAGATCACCTTGACGATGTGCCCGTCGGCGGCGGCGACCACCGCGCGGATGTCCGCCTCGACCTCGGAGTCCATTCCCGAGAGGAGCCAGCCGATGTTCAGGACCATGTCGAGCTCGCTCGCGCCGTCGGCCAGCGCCTGGCGCACCTCGGCGATTTTCGTCGCGGTGGAGGTCGTGCCGTGCGGGAAGCCGATGACGGTGCCGACGGCCACGCCGGTTCCGGCGAGACGCTCCACGGCGTGCGGGATGTCGGAGGGGCGCACACACACGCTGAACACGCCCCACTGCGCGGCGATGTCGAGCTCGGCGTCGACGGCGGCGCGGGTGAAATCGGGCTTGAGGATCGCGTGGTCGATGGCGGCGGCGATCTGGTCGTGCGTATACGTCATGGTGAAAGCCTACGTTCGAGCGGGCGCAGCCGCACCCGTGCCCATGCCGCCGGTTCGGGCAGCTCCCCATAGCGGACGTCCGCGCCGTCGCCGTCGATCGACGCGACGCAGACGAGCAGCGACTGGGTCGGGTATCCGTGGGGACGGTTGTCGCGGACGATCGCCTCGTCGTCGGTGGCGGCGAGGCCGGCGCTGGTGTCCAGGACATCGAGCCACGGCTCCCACCACGCGTCGCCCGCGGCGGGTGGTGCCGAGCGGAAGGCGTCCAGCCACCGGGCGATCCGCGGGGTGGCGGGGTCGTCGAGATCATCGTGGGCGATCATGTGGGTTCCCGGAGGGATCGCGGTCTCGCGCTCCGCGATCCCGTTCCACTGGAGCAGGCGCGCCCTCCGGGCGGCGACGTCGACGAGGTTGAAGCCGTGCGTGCGCGGCGGGCGCGTCCATCGCCTGCCGGCGGCGCGAGCGAGGACCAGGCCGCCGCGAGAAGCAGGGGAGGGGTCGGCGAGAGTCTCCGCGCGGTTCAAAAGGACCGCCAGGCGCCCGGTGTCCACGTCGGCGGCCAGCCACGCCCCGCCGGCGCGGACGTCCTGCACCCCGACGAGCGCGGGGTGCGTCTGCGGCCACCACGGTCCGAGCGGTCTCCACGGGCGCTCCGGATCCTCGTCGCGGATCGCCAGCAGCCGGACGGCGCGATCATGTGCGGGCGCGTCCGGCTCGGGAACGTGGATCACGACCGTGCACACGGGAAGACCTCCGAGGTCGGGGCGGAACGTGCCAAGATCGGAACGTGTTCGTCGTGGTGGGAGTGACGGGCGGCATCGCCGCCTACAAGGCCGTCGCCGTCGTCCGCGCGTTCGTGCAGGAGGGGCACGACGTCCATGTCGTCCCGACGCCGGATGCGCTCCGCTTCGTGGGCACCGCGACGTGGGAGGCGATCAGTCGGAACCCGGTGACGACCTCCGTCCATGACGATGTCGCGCGTGTGCGTCATGTGTCCCTCGGTCAGTCGGCCGATCTGATCGTGATCGCCCCGGCCACGGCGAATTCGCTCGCGAAGATGACGGCCGGCCTCGCGGACGACCTCCTCGGGACGACCCTACTGGCCACGACCGCACCGGTGGTCGTGGCCCCTGCGATGCACACCGAGATGTGGCGGCATCCGGCCACCCAGCACAACATCGGAATCCTGCGCGGTCGCGGCGTCGAGGTGGTCGGGCCCGAGGACGGCCCGCTCACCGGTGGCGACAGCGGCCCCGGGCGGATGTCGGAGCCCGACGTGATCGTCGCGGCGGCGCTCGCGGCGGTCGGTTCCCCCGCCGACGCCGGCGCGTCCGGAGAGGGGGCCGAGCGCGGGCGCGACCTGCAGGGCCTCCGCGTCGTCGTGAGCGCCGGCGGGACGCGGGAGCCGATCGACCCGGTCCGCTTCCTCGGCAATCGCTCGAGCGGTCGCCAGGGTGTGGCGGTCGCCTGCGCGGCCGCCGATCGCGGCGCCGAGGTCACGCTCGTCGCCGCCCACATCGACGCCGACGTCCTGGCTGCGGCATCCGTGTCGCCCCGGGTGCGGGTCGTCCGGGCGGGGACGGCGGCCGAGCTGGGAGACGCGGTCCGCGAGGCCGCGGTGGGGGCGGATGTGGTGGTGATGGCCGCCGCCGTGGCCGACTACCGCGTGGCGGAGGTGTCCGCGCACAAGCTCTCGAAGGAGCAGGCCGACGGGCCGGAGGTCTCGCTGCACCTCGTCCAGACCGAAGACATCCTCGCCGGACTCGCCTCCGGCCGCGCTCCCGGACAGACGATCGTCGGGTTCGCCGCCGAGACGCCCGCTCCTGACGAGACGCTGCTCGAGCGCGGTCGGCGCAAGGCCGTCCGCAAGGGCGCCGATCTCCTGGCGGTGAACCGCGTCGGGTGGGCCGAAGGGTTCGAGGTCGACGTCAACGCGCTGCTCCTCCTCGACCGGCGCGGTGAGCTCGTGGCCGAGGCCCGGGGAGACAAGCGTGCCGTCGCCGACGCGCTGTGGGACGGCATCCGGAAAATCCGCGCCGAAAGGTAACGAACAGGTAACGACGTGGGCTAGGGTGATCGCACCCGCACGTCCGGCCCATCGATGCCGATGGGACGACCCGAAGGACGCCCATGCCGCTCGATCCTGCGCGCGACCGACTCGCCTCGCTCGTGGTCGCCTGTGCCCTCGCCGCCGTCGCGGTCGTCGTCGCCGTCGTCGGGGCGAGTCCTGCGCGGGTGAGCGCCGGCGAGCTGCTCGGCGACACGCGCGATCCGGGGGAGGCGGCGTTCATCGCCAGTCACCGGGGCGGCGCGGCCGTCGCGCCGGAGAACACCCTCGAGGCGGTCCGGATCGCCCTGGACGCCGGGTTCTCCTACGTCGAGGTCGACGTCGGACGCACCGCAGACGGGCATCCCGTCCTCCTGCACGACGCCACGGTGGACCGCACGACCGACGGCACCGGCCGGCTCGACGCGCTCGACCTCGCCGAGGTGCGGTCCCTCGACGCCGGGTCCTGGTACGCGCCGGAGTTCGTCGGCGCCCGCGTCCCGACGCTCGAGGAGTTCCTCGACGTCCTCGGCGGAACCGACGCCCGCGCGCTCCTCGAGCTGAAGGGGGAGTGGGACGAAGCGGGGGTGACGCGGGTACTCGCCGCGATCCGCGACCGCGCCCTCGACGACCGCGTCGCGACGGCGAGCTTCGACGCGACCGCGCTCGCCCACGTCGCGGCGCAATCCGACACCGTCCACCGGATGCTGATCCTCCGCCGTCTGCCGGATGACGCGGCCCGTGCTGCGGCCGAGGCGGGGGTCCGGGCCCTGATCGTGGACCGGGCCGCGGTCATCGACCGGCCCGCGGTCGTCGACGAGCTGCACGATGCCGGCATCCGGATCGTCGTCTACACCCTCAACACCGATCGGGACTGGGGCGAGGTCACCGCGCTCGGGGTCGACGGCATCATCACCGACGACCCCTTCACCCTCTCGGACTGGCAGGAGGGCGTCGCGCTTTCCCGCTGACGCGGGGCGTCGCCGCGGGCCGACGCGCTCCGGGACGTAGGCTCGCCTCCGGAGTGTTCGGAGGTCTCATGGTCCACGTCCGTCGTCGGCGCCGCGCCGCGCCCGTGCTGCTCGCGGCCGGCATCCTGCTCGCCGTCCTCACCGGGTGCCAGCCCGAGCCGGTCACCGCCACCGCCACGCCCGCCCCCACTCCGACCGCCTCCGTCGCCTCTCCCGCGGAGACCTTCGCCCCGTCCGCCGAGCCGACGGAGACCGCACCCGCCGCGGCGCTTCCCGGAGAGTGCGCGGCGCTCTACTCCGAAGGGATGCGCGCGTCGCTCGAGGCGACCGTCCCGCCGGCGAACGACCCCGTGGTGACGATGCTCTCCTCGCAGAACGCCCAGCTGGCGGAGCTCCTCGCTTCGGGCATCCCGGTGCTGCGGTGCACGTGGGGCGGTGCGGAAGGGCCGGGCATCGCCACGACCGTCGCGTCGATCGAGCCGGCGCAGGCGGATGCCGCGCGCGCTGTCATGGCCGAGTCGGCGTTCGGGTGCGAGAGCATCGGCGACGCCGATCTGTGCCGCATCGAGCGCCGGGGGATCACCCTCGACGACGTCGAGTACGTCAGCGGCGAGGATCACCTCTTCGCCGACGGGCTGTGGGTCGCCACCAGCTGGATCGACGTCCTCCCCGAGGGGTACTCCGCTGACATCGCCGCGCAGCTGTGGGGATGAGGACGGGTCGCGTCCGCTAGACTCTACGCCGGGGGCTGCCACGCGACGCCGCACCGCGCCAAGCGCGGGCCCGCGGCATCCGGCGACACACCCCCTCCCGCGTTCGCGACGGCGTCCGCGCCGCCCGCGGGACGCACGCTGCCAGGCCGATCCTCGATCGGACAACGCCGGGTTCTCCGGCATCCACGCTCAGGAGGAGCATGCCGACCACGGCGCCCACCCAGACGTCCTCTTCGCGACGACGCAGGCCCTCGTCCGCCCGTCGGGACGACGAGTCGCCGATCATCCCGATCCTCGCCCGCAAGGTGCGCGAAGTCGAGGCCAAGGCCCAGCGCGGCAAGCTCGGACCGACCAACCGCGTGAAGTTCCAGGTCATCGCCTTCCTCGTCCGCGAGGAGCGGGCGCGGGTCAAGGCCGACACCGAGGCGAGCGACGCCACGCGCGCCGAGCTGCTCAAGCGCCTGGACGGGGTCGCGACCATCCTCGCCAAGACCGCCGCGCGCGACACCTCCCTCATCCAGTTGCTCGAAGTGGACCAGGCCACATCTCCCGTGGCCCGCCGGATGCGGCGGGACTGGCTGCTGGAGTCCGGGGCGGAGCTGCCGCCGGACGAGCTGATCATCACCGACGCCGCGCCCGCCGCGGCCCCCGTCGTCCCGGCAGCCCTCGCCGAGCGGCAGGTGTTCCCGCCGCAGGTCGAGGCGCGGCAGATGGCCAACCCGTTCCTCGCCCCCGATCTCACCGCCCGCGCCCCCGCATCCACCGTCCGACGGCGTCTGGACGGGTGGGAGCTGATGGGTCCGCTCTACAAGGCGTTCGAGATGGGCGCCGGCGGCACGGCCGCGTCGATGGAGCTCCCTCCTGTTCCGGAGTTCGACCGGCTCTCGCCGCGGGGCCTGCAGATCATGCCCCACCAGTCGCGCTTCCTCGAGGCGGTCCGCGAAGGCCACCGCGCCTTCCTCCTCGCCGACGAGCCGGGGCTCGGCAAGACCGCCGAGTCGGTCCTCGCGGCATCCGTCGCCGACGCGTACCCGCTGCTGGTGGTGGTGCCGAACGTCGTGAAGATGAACTGGGCGCGCGAGGTCGAGCGGTGGACGCCGCAGCGTCGTGCGACCGTGATCCAGGGTGACGGCGAGAACATCGACGCCTTCGCGGACGTCTTCATCGTCAACTACGAGATCCTCGATCGTCACCTGTCGTGGCTCAGCTCCCTGGGGCTGAAGGGAATGGTGGTCGACGAGGCGCACTTCATCAAGAACCTCACCTCGCAGCGCTCGCGGAACGTGCTCGCGCTGGCGGGCCGCATCCGTGAGCAGACCGGCAACCCCCTCCTCCTCGCCCTCACGGGTACGCCGCTGATCAACGACGTCGAGGATTTCGACGCGATCTGGCGGTTCCTCGGCTGGACGAACGGCGAGAAGCCGGGGCCGCTGCTGATGGAGAAGCTCGATGCCACCGGCCTCACCCCAGCCGACAAGGCGTTCTATCCCGAGGCGCGCGACGCGGTGATCTCGATGGGCATCGTGCGGCGAAAGAAGAAGGATGTCGCCGCCGACCTCCCGGACAAGCTCATCGCCGACCTCCCCGTGCAGCTCGACGACGACTTCGGCCGCTCGATCCGCGCCGCCGAGCGCGAACTGGGCGCGCGGCTCGCGGCGAAGTACCGCCGGATCATCGACGCGCGCGGCGACCGTGGCCTCGCGCCCGGTGAGGTCGACGACGACATCGTCCGCCTGGTCGCGCACAACGAGCTCGAGGAGTCCAAGGCCGCCGGCACCGGAGGCGACAACGTCTTCACGATGGTGCGGAAGATCGGCCAGGCCAAGGCGGTGCTCGCCGCGGACTACGCCCTGCAGCTACAGCGCTCCGTCGGCAAGGTCGTGTTCTTCGCCAAGCACATCGACGTCATGGATGCCGCGGAAGCGCATTTCGCCGCGGCGGGTCTGCGGACGGTGTCCCTGCGCGGCGACCAGTCCGGCGCGGCCCGTCAGGAGGCGATCGACGCCTTCAACGACGACCCCGAGGTCGGCGTCGCGGTCTGCTCGCTGACGGCCGCGGGCGTCGGGGTGAACATGCAGGCCTCGTCCAACGTCGTGCTCGCCGAGCTGTCGTGGACGGCCGCCGAGCAGACGCAGGCGATCGACCGCGTGCACCGCATCGGTCAGGAGGAGCCGGTCACGGCATGGCGGATCATCGCCGCGCACACGATCGACACGAAGATCGCCGAGCTCATCGACTCCAAGCAGGGGCTCGCCCAGCGCGCCCTCGACGGAGACGCCGTCGACCCGCAGTCGAGCGATTCGGTGCAGCTGTCGGCGCTGATGCACCTGCTGCGGCAGGCGCTCGGCGGCTGACCCGCGCCCGGTCCCGGCCTCCGGCCCGCCGTGTAGCACCGCGCTCGCGCGGACGCTAATGTCGGGTGAGGCAGCGTGGCCGACCCGATTTCCCGACAGCGAGGACCACAGCAATGAAGATCGGCATCCTGACCAGCGGCGGTGACTGCCCCGGACTCAACGCGGTGATCCGCGGCGCCGTGCTCAAGGGCACGACCACGTACGACCTGGAGTTCGTCGGCATCCGTGACGGATGGCGCGGCGTGGTGGATGGCGACTTCTTCCCGCTGACCCGGCACGAGGTGAAGGGTCTGTCCAAGGTCGGCGGGACGATCCTCGGCACCAGCCGCACCAACCCGTACGAGGGCCCGCGCGGGGGTGCCGAGAACATCGCCAAGACGATGTACGGCCACCGCCTCGACGGCATCGTCGCGATCGGCGGCGAGGGCACCCTCGCCGCGGCGAACCGACTCGCCGGCGACGGCATCAACGTCATCGGCGTGCCGAAGACGATCGACAACGACCTGCGGGCCACGGACTACTCGTTCGGATTCGACACCGCGGTCAACATCGCCACCGACGCGATGGACCGACTCCGCACGACCGGTGATTCGCACCAGCGCTGCATGGTCGCCGAGGTCATGGGACGCCACGTCGGCTGGATCGCCCTGCACGCCGGCATCGCCGCCGGCGCCCATGTCATCTGCATCCCCGAGGTGCCGTTGTCGATCGAGGAGATCACCCAGCAGGTCACCCGGGCGCACGACCGCGGCCGTGCGCCGCTGGTGGTGGTGTCGGAGGGCTTCAAGCTCAAGGACATGGACGAGGCTTACAGCGACAAGGGGCTGGACGCGTTCAACCGCCCGCGTCTCGGCGGCATCAGCGAGATCCTCGCTCCCGAGATCGAACGGATCACCGGAATCGAGACCCGGGCCACCGTGCTCGGCCACATCCAGCGCGGCGGCTCGCCGTCGGGCTTCGACCGGGTCCTGGCCACCCGCCTGGGCCTGCACACTGCGGACGCGATCGTGCAGGAGGCGTGGGGGCAGATGGTGGCGCTCCGCGGCACCGACATCGTGCGCGTGCCGTTCGCCGACGCCCTCGGCGAGCTGAACTCCGTGCCCCTCTACCGCTACGAAGAGGCCGCCGCCCTCTTCGGGTGACCCGGCAACGGGCCTTCATGTGGCACTCGTGGCCGCCTCATCGTGCGCGAGGCGGCCACGAGTGCCACATGGAGCGTCCGTCAGGCGGCGCCGACGACGTCCAGGAGCCAGGCGATCTCGTACGCGCGCTCGTGCCAGCTGTTGTATCGGCCGCTGACGCCGCCGTGACCGGCGACCATCTCGCACTTCAACAACGCGTCGGCCCCGACCTCGCGTAGGCGCGCCACCCACTTCGCAGGCTCGACGTAGAGCACGCGGGTGTCGTTGAGCGAGGTGACCGCGAGGATCCGTGGGTACCGGACGCCTTCGCGGACGTTCTCGTACGGGGTGTACGACTTCATGTACGCGTACACGTCCGGGTCGTGCAGGGGGTCGCCCCACTCGTCCCACTCGATCACCGTCAGCGGCAGTGAGGGATCGAGGATGGTCGTCAGCGCATCCACGAAGGGGACGCCCGCGAGGATGCCCGCGAACAGGTACGGCGCGAGGTTCGCCACCGCGCCCATGAGCAGTCCGCCGGCCGACCCGCCCTCCGCGACGAGGATCTCCGGCGTCGTGTACCCGGAATCGACGAGGTGGCGGGCGCAGTCGACGAAGTCGGTGAAGGTGTTGCGCTTCGCGAGGAGCTTGCCGTCCTCGTACCACTGGCGGCCCATCTCTCCACCGCCGCGGACGTGCGCCACCGCGAAGATCACACCGCGGTCGAGTTCGGACAGCCGCGAGACCGAGAAGCCCGGGTCGATCGAGTGCTCGTAGGAGCCGTAGCCGTAGAGGTGCATGGGGCGGGGTGCGCGCCCCGCCTCGCCGAACGAGGTCTTCCACACCAGGGAGACCGGGATGCGGGTGCCGTCGGATGCCGGGGCCCACACACGCGCCTGCGCGTAGTCGGCCGGGTCGTACCCGCCGAGCACCGGCTGGCGCTTGCGCAGGTGGCGCTCACCGGTGGCGATGTCGAGGTCGTACACCGTGCCCGGAGTGACGAACGAGCCGAACCCGACCCGCAGGACCGGGGGAGCCCATTCCGGGTTTCCGCTCGCACCGACGGTGTAGAGCGGCTCGTCGAAGCCGATCTCCTCCACGGTGCCGTCGGCGTAGTCGAGCAGACCGAGGCGCGCGAGCCCCTCGCGGCGATATCCCAGGACGCCCCAGTCGCGGAACGTCGAGAGGCCGAGCAGGCGTCGGCCCGGGAGGTGGGGGACGACGACGGTGCGGGCTCCGGCCGGGTCCTCTGCGCTCACCCGGACGAGCTCGAAGTCGAGGGCGTCGTCGTTGTGCAGGATGAACAGGACGTCCTCGCCGTCGACGACCGCGTGCTCGCTGTCGTACTCCACGCCCTCCCGGCGCGGCCAGACCACGCGGGGTTCGCCGCGCAGATCGTCGGCATCCAGGATCCACTCCTCCGACGTGATCGAGGATCCGAGCCCGATCATCAGGTACCGGTCGCTCCGGGTGAAACCGGCGCCGACCCAGTACCGCTCGTCGGGCTCGTGGAAGAGCTTCTGATCGGCGTCGACGGCCGTGCCGATCTCGTGCAGCCACACGGTGTCCGGACGCCACGCGTCATCGACGGTCGTGTAGACGATGAACGCGCCGTCGGGGGAGAACGTCGCTCCGGCGAAGGTGTCGGGGATGACGTCGGGCAGGTTCTCCCCGGTCACGAGATCGCGGACGCGCAGCGTGTAGCGCTCGTCGCCCTCGACATCCACGCCGTAGAGGAGGCGGGTGCCGTCGGTCGACACCTCGAAGCTGCCCAGCGAGAAGAAGTCATGCCCCTCGGCCTCGACGTTGCCGTCGAGCAGGATCTGCTCGCCCGGCACCTCGGTGTCGGCATCCAGCCGTGGTGGGGTCCAGTCCTCGGGCGAGGCGAGCGGTGCCCGGCAGTGGATGCCGTACTGGCTTCCCTCCACGGTGCGGGAGTAGTACCACCACTGCCCTCGGCGGACGGGCACCGAGAGGTCGGTCTCGAGCGTCCGCTCCTTGATCTCGCTGAAGATCCGCTCCCGGAGGCCCGCGAGGTGCGCCGTCCGCGCGTCGGTATAGGCGTTCTCGGCCTCCAGGTGCGCGATGACATCGGCGTCGTCCTTCGCGCGCAGCCATTCGTAGCGATCCTCGACGTCGTCGCCGTGATGACGGCGGATCGTGGGGCGGGGCTCGGGCGCGGGGGCGGATGCCGGGAGGGTGTCGTGTGAACTCACCCGTCCACGCTAGCGGCGCTCCGCCCGGGGGTGGCGGTCAGGACCCGTGCTTCGTCGATGCGGGAGGGTCGTGTCAGGCTGAGGGCATGGACGCCGCCCTCCCGCAGTTCGGTCAGTACGCCGCGCCCCGGCACACCCTCGTGCATCTCAGCGATACCCATCTCCTGGCGGGCAACCCGCCCCTCGGGGGTCGCTTCGACACGGCGGCGAATCTGGATCGGATGCTCGAGGCGCTCGAGCGGACCGGGCTGACACCCGACGCGCTCGTCTTCACGGGAGACCTCACAGACCTGGGCGAGCCCGAGGCCTACCGGACCCTCCGCGCGGCGGTCGAGCCGGTCGCGGAACGTCTGGGCGCTCCGGTGGTGTGGGTGGCGGGCAACCACGACGAGCGCGCGGCGATGCGGCAGGGGCTGTTCGACGCCGCACCGACCGAGGAGCCGGTGACGGGGGTGTGGGACCTGAACGGCCTGCGCCTCGTGGCGCTCGACACCAGTGTCCCCGGGTGGCATCACGGCGAGCTCGACACGGCTCAACTGGAGTGGCTGGCGGGCGTGCTCTCCACTCCGGCGCCGCACGGGACCGTCGTCGCACTCCACCACCCACCCCTGCCCTCGCACGTCCCGCTCTTCGACATCCTGGAGCTCCGTGAGCAGACCCGTCTCGCCGAGGTGCTGCGGGGGAGCGATGTTCGGGCGATCCTCGGCGGGCATCTGCACTACGCCACCACGGGGACGTTCGCGGGGATCCCGGTGAGCGTGGCCGCCGCCAGCTGCTACACCATGGACATCTCCCGCCCCGCCGTGGAGGTCAACGGCATGGACGCCGGTCAGTCCTTCCAGCTCGTCCACGTCTGGGAGGACACCGTCACCCATTCGGTGGTTCCGGTCGTGGACGCGCCGTCCGCGGATTTCTTCTCCGCGGAATGGGTCGCGCGGATGGCGCGGATGACGCCGGAGGAGCGCCTGGAGGAGTTCTCGCGGAAGCGCGGGTGACCAGACGCGGTGTACAGATGACGTCTCGAGAACGCCGTGGTGTACAGGGTGTCGGTGGGGCGACGCGGGTAGGGTCGGGGCATCCCTTCACACCGCCGTGACCAACCCACGAGGACTGCACACATGGCTCTGGACGCGATGACGCGCACACGTACCGAGACCGACTCCCTGGGATCCCTGGAGATCCCCGCCGACGCGTACTGGGGTATCCACACCGCCCGCGCGTTGGAGAACTTCCCGATCTCCAAGAGACCGATCTCCGTCTACAAGGACCTCGTCTGCGGTCTGGCGATGGTCAAGCAGGCCTCCGCGCGCGCGAACAAGGAGATCGGCGTCCTGGATGCCGAGAAGGCGGACCTCATCGACCGGGCCGCCCAACTGGTGATCGAGGGACGGTTCCACGACCAGTTCGTCGTCGGGGTGATCCAGGGCGGGGCCGGAACCTCGACCAACATGAACGCCAACGAGGTGATCACCAACATCGCCCTCGAACTCGCCGGGCGCGAGAAGGGCGACTACGCGTTCCTGTCGCCGATCGACGACACCAACCGCAGCCAGTCGACCAACGACGTCTACCCGACCGCGATCAAGGTCGGCCTGAGCCTGGATCTGCTGACGCTGATGGAGGAGCTCGACCTCCTGCGGAAGGCGTTCCTGGCCAAGGCCGTGGAGTTCCACGACGTGCTGAAGGTCGGGCGCACCCAGTTGCAGGATGCCGTGCCCATGACCCTCGGGCAGGAGTTCCACGGCTTCGCCACGACGCTCGGGGAGGACCACAAGCGCCTCACGGAGAACGCGTACCTGCTGTACGAGATCAACATGGGCGCCACGGCGATCGGGACCGGCATCACGACGCACCCGGATTACGGGGCGGCGGTGCTGCGTCATCTGCGGGAGATCTCCGGACTCGACCTCGAGCTGGCGACCGACCTCGTTGAGTCGACGAGCGACACGGGCGCCTTCATGTCGTTCTCCTCGACGCTCAAGCGCAACGCGATCAAGCTGTCCAAGATCTGCAACGACCTGCGGCTGTTGTCCTCCGGGCCGCAGGCGGGTCTCGGTGAGATCAACCTGCCCGCCCGCCAAGCGGGTTCGAGCATCATGCCCGGCAAGGTCAACCCGGTCATCCCCGAGGTCGTGAACCAGGTGGCGTTCGCCGTCGCCGGCGCCGACCTCACCGTCACGATGGCGGTGGAGGGCGGTCAGCTTCAGCTCAACGCGTTCGAGCCCGTCATCGCCCACTCGATCTTCCAGTCGATCACGTGGATGCGGCGTGGGATGCACACGCTGCGGGTGAACTGCGTCGACGGCATCACGGTCAATCGCGAGCGTCTCGGTGCGATGGTCGGATCGTCCGTCGGGGTCATCACCGCGCTCACGCCGCACATCGGATACGCGGCGGCGGCCGCCCTCGCCAAGACGGCGCTGCTCACCGGGCACAACGTCGCCGATCTCGTGGTGGAGGCGGGGCTGATGTCGCGCGAGGACGTGACGAAGCAGCTCTCCCCGGCACGGCTGTCCGGTCTCGAGGCGGTCACCGCGGCCATCCCCGTCATCGCCGCCGGCGACATCGACGGTGACGACACCGGGGCGTGAGCGCGGCGCGGGAGCGCGAGATTGCAGCGCCGATGCGCAGCCGATACGGTCAGGCAGAATCCGAGTGAGAGGAACCCCATGACCGACCCCCAGAACCCCGCGGACCACACGCCGCCGCCCGCCCCCTCCGCAGCAACGCCCCCCGCCTACTCCGCCGCCCCGCCTGCCGCTCCGTCGGGTCCGGCGACCGGCCCCGTCCCGGGCAAGACCCTCGGGATCGTCGCTTTCGTCCTGTCGTTCTTCATGCAGGTCATCGCGCTGATCCTCGGCATCGTCGCGCTGGTCCAGAGCCGCAAGGCCGGCGCGAAGAACCCCTGGGCCGTCGCCGCGATCATCATCAGCTCGGTTCTGCTGGTCCTGGGGGTCATCGCGGCGATCGTGTTCTTCGCCGTCGTCTTCCCGACGCTCATGCAGGCGACCGAAGAGGTCGTCCGCCAGTGCCAGCAGCTCGGTGGCGGCGTCTACGAGATCAACGGGGTCATGGTCGACTGCGACCAGATCCTCGGCTGAGCCGTCCTCTTCGGGGCGCTGTCCGCGCCGCCGCTCCTCAATCGAGGATGCGGCAGTGCGTGGTCAGCGCCCCGATGCCGTCGATGCCCACGGTGACCGTGGAGCGATCGCGGAGGAACACCTGAGGATCGCGGGAGTACCCGGCGCCTCCCGGGCTCCCGGTGGAGATGAGGGTTCCCGGCAGGAGCGTCGCCGAGGACGACAGATGCGAGATCAGGGTGGCGACGGGACGGACCATCTGATCGGTGGAGGCATCCTGCAGGGTCCGGCCGTCGAGGACCGTCCAGATGTGCAGTCTCTGCGGGTCGGGGACCTCGTCGGCGGTGACCACGAACGGTCCGGTCGGGGTGAACCCGTCGAAGGACTTGCAGCGCGACCACTGCGCTTCGGAGTACTGGATGTCACGCGCGGTGATGTCATTGACGACGGTGTAGCCCCACACATGGTCGAGGGCGTCTTCCGGGGAGACGTCCTTCGCGGGCGTTCCGATGATCACGCCGAGCTCGGCTTCGTAGTCGACCGCTTCGCTCAGGGAGCGGGGCCACGCGGTGGTGGCCTGGTGGGCGGCGAGGGAGTTCGGCCACAGCACGAAGACGGTCGGGGTGGAGTCGGTCTTCAGACCCAGCTCGCTCGAGTGCGCGGCGTAGTTGAGGCCGACCGCGAGGATGACCGGCGGTGCGAGCACGGCGGAGGCGAAGGGCATGCCCGCCAGCGGATGCCGAGGCGCACGCCCGGCCGCATCGCGCACACGGTCGAGCAGCTCCTGCCCGCCGGCGATCAGGTCTTCCAGCACGCGGGGCGCGCCGTCGAACAGCTCGGACACGAAGATCGCCTCGTCGCCCTCGGCGATGACGAGCTGCGCTGACTCCGAGCCCGGGGGGATGACGTGGGCGAAGCGCATCCTCCCAACCTAGCGGGCGGGTGGGGCGGGGGAGCGTTGTGGTCTTTGTGATCACGCCCCGCCGAACGCGGACCGTAGGCTGTCAGCCATGACGAATCCGTCCGGTCCCGCTCCCGGGAGACCGTCGCTGACGCCGCCGCCGTTCCCCTCCGCCCTGGCCCAGCCGCCGCACGCGAGCGCCGCCGCGATCCCCGCGACCGTGGTCACCGACGCCGTGGTCCCGGTGCCCGCGCGGAAGGGGCGCTCCGCCCCGATCTGGGCGATCGGCATCCTCGCCTTCGTCACGGTCGGGCTCGTCGGATACTTCCTGACCTTCCTCGGGGCGGGGGCGTCGCTCCTCGGGATGGTCCTGGCCCTGGTGCCGCTCGCGCTCGTCCTCGTCGCCGTCCGGCTGGTCGACCGGTGGGAGCCGGAGCCGCGCGGCCTGGTCGTGTTCGCCGTCGCGTGGGGCGCGGTCGCCGCCGTGGGCATCGCGCTCGCCGTCGATCTCGGGATCACCACCTTCTTCGGCCCCGCCGACACCCCGCTCCGCGAGGCTCTGCAGTCCGTGGTCCAGGCGCCGATCGTCGAAGAGGTCGGGAAGGGGCTGGGTCTCCTCCTGCTATTCGCGACGGCCCGGCGCGCGTTCGACGGGCCCGTGGACGGCATCGTCTACGGCGCCCTGATCGGTGCCGGCTTCGCCTTCACCGAGAACATCCAGTACTTCGCGGTGAGCTTCCTCGAGGGCGGCGCGGAGACGGTCACGGCGACGTTCTTCGTCCGCGGCATCCTCTCGCCGTTCGCGCACGTGATGTTCACGTGCCTCATCGGCTTCGCCCTCGGTCTCGCGGCGCGCCGCGGGGCGTCCTTCGGCGCGGCCCTCGGGCCCTGGCTCCTCGGGCTCGCCGGCGCGATCGGCCTGCACGCGCTGTGGAACGGCTCGGCGGTCTTCGGCGATTTCTTCGCCCTCTACGTCGTCCTGCAGGTGCCCCTCTTCGTCGTGTTCGTCCTGGGCGTGCTGATGCTGCGCCGCGAGGAGGCCCGGCTCACGCGCACCCGACTCGGCGAGTATGCGGCGGCGGGCTGGTTCACGCCGCAGGAGGTCGAGATGCTCGCGAGCTCCCCGGGGCGCCGGGCCGGCATGGCATGGGCGCGGACGCTGCGCGGCGACCGGACGGCCGTCATGCGCGAGTTCATCGCCGACGCGACCCGCCTCGCGGCGGCGCGGCAGCGCGCGATCACCGGTCGAGACCCGCACGCCGCCCACGACGAGCAGGAGCTGCTGGTGAAGACCGCGGCGGCCCGCGCGGCCCTGTTCGCACCCTGATCCGTCGGGGGAAGGATGCTCCGGGAAAGACTCAGCGCCCGGTGCCGCGGCGATGCCTGCGTGACTCCCGAGCGCTGAGTTGGTCTTCCCTCAGGATGCCGAATGCGCGCCCTCGCTGTCAAGGGTCCTGTGGCACGTGCTTGGATGGAGGAATGACTGACGACCGCACTAAGCCCGAGATCGACGCCCCCACCGGACCCGCACCGGCCGACCTCGTCATCCGCGACATCATCACGGGTGACGGCGCCGAGGCGAAGCCCGGCGACAACGTCACCGTCCACTACGTCGGAGTCGAGTACACCTCCGGCGAGGAGTTCGACTCCTCCTGGAACCGCGGCGAGACCATCCAGTTCCCGCTCCGCGGTCTGATCCAGGGCTGGCAGGACGGCATCCCCGGCATGAAGGTGGGCGGCCGTCGCGAGCTGGTCATCCCGCCTCACCTCGCCTACGGCACCGGCGGCGGCCACTTCCTCGGCGGCAAGACCCTCATCTTCATCATCGACCTCGTCGCCGTCGGCTGACCGACCGGCAGGGAACGGGCGGGATCGGGATTCACCTGGTCCCGCCCGTTCACGTTCCGGTCAGGTTCGATTCATTCATGGGAATAGAATCGTGGGATGCCCCGGTTGGGGAGATCGAACCGCCACCGAGCGGCCTGACCTGAAGGATTGACCTCTATGACCACCACTGCCACCGACATCCCCGGCTACCGTCCCGGCGTCTGGGAGCTCGACCCCGCGCACAGCGAGGTCAGCTTCGTCGTCCGTCACATGATGATCTCCAAGGTGCGCGGCGCCTTCGACATCAAGCGCGCGACCCTCACCGCCCCCGAGAACCCCCTCGAGGCCACGCTCACCGCCCAGGTGGACGCCGCCTCCCTCACGACGAAGGATGCCGGGCGTGACGAGCACCTCCGCTCCGCCGAGTTCTTCGACGTGGAGAACCACCCCACCATCGACTTCGTGTCCACCGGTGTGCGCATCGAGAACGGCGACTTCCTCGTCGACGGCGACCTGACCATCCGCGGCACCACCAAGCCCGTCACCTTCGACGTCGACTTCGGTGGCTTCGGGTCCGACCCGTGGGGCAACTACAAGGCCGGCGCGACCGCGAAGACGGTCATCAACCGCGAGGAGTTCGGCCTGACGTGGAATGCTGCGCTGGAGACCGGCGGCGTCCTCGTAGGCAAGGACGTCACGATCGAGCTCGACCTCCAGGGCGCTCACCAGGCGTGACACCCGGAGGGGAGGGGGCGGCGGCTGCGGCTGTCGCCCCCTTCGTCGTCTTCGGTCGTCGTCTCAGGCGGTCCTGTGCGAGGAGGATGCCGAGGAAGACGATCACGGCACCGGCGGGTTCGTTCCAGTGCAGCGGTTCGCCGAGGATCAGGATGCCGAGGGCGACCCCGACGACCGGGGTGATGTAGGTGACCGTCGAGGCGCGCGTCGGCCCCCACGCGCGGACGGTGTTCTGGCTCCAGATGTAGGCGATTCCCGTGCCGAGGCAGCCGAGCAGGAGGACGCTGATGAGGACCGGGACGTCCGGTTGCAGGGGAGAGAGGGCCACCGCGGGTGTGAGGACGATCATGATCGCCGCCGCGATCCCGATGTTCAGGAACGAGAACGTCAGCGCCGTCATGCCGGAGGCGGAGACGAAGCGCCGCATGTACGCCAGGCTGAACCCGTAGCACGCGGTCGCGCCGAGGATCGCGAAGGAGGGCACGAGACCCTCGCCCTCGGCGGCCCCCGGCCCGATGATGACGGCGACACCGGCGATGCCGAGGAGGATGCCGAGGATCTGCGTGCCGCCGAGGCGCTCGACGCGGAACACGGCCCATGCCATGATCGCCGTCATGATCGGCGTGGTGGCGTTGAAGATGCTGGCGAGTCCGCTCGTCACGTACTGCTGCGCCCACGAGAAGAGGAGGAACGGCGCGACGCAGAACGACACCGCCAGGACCGTCATGTGACCCCAGACCGCGAGGCTCCGGGGGAGTCGATCGCGACGCAGCGCGACGAAGACGCCGAGGGTCAGGGCGCCGAGAACCAGGCGGGACCATGCGACCTGTCCGGGGGACATCCCGGTGAGCGCGATCTTCATGAACAGGAAGCTCGATCCCCAGATGGTCCCGCAGAGGATGAACTGGATCGCGATCGAGACGCGGGAACCCTTCGCGAGGTCGCGGGCGGGAGCATCGGCGGTCACCGCCCGACTCTAGCGCCGCCCCGCGACATCGTCCGTGCGTGCCACCTGGTAGACTCGTGCAGTTGCCGTTGGATCGGCCGCGGATAAAGAGAGCTCACGCATCCTGCGTCGGGCGCCGCGCAACAAGCAGAGAGGGGATCGAATCTATGGCACTTGAAGCAGATGTCAAGAAGGCGATCATCGAAGAGTACGCGACGCACCCCGGTGACACCGGATCCCCCGAGGTGCAGGTCGCGATGCTGTCACAGCGCATCAAGGACCTGACTGAGCACCTGAAGCAGCACAAGCACGACCACCACTCGCGTCGTGGGCTGTTCCTGCTCGTGGGTCAGCGCCGTCGTCTGCTCGGCTACCTCCAGGACATCGACATCGAGCGCTACCGCTCGCTGATCGAGCGCCTGGGTCTGCGTCGCTGACGCGACCGGAGGTCGAGCACCGCGTCTCACGCGGAGCACGCACCAGCGTTCAATCGCGCAAAACTTTCTTGGAAGGCCGCCCCAGGTGTGGGGCGGCCTTCGTCGTTCCCGGAGGTCTCACCGCCCGTTACACACGCATCGGGCAGCGGAAACACCGGGGAAATCTGTCTGAGTAACGTCTGTGTCAGGGCTCCTCGCCCCCCACGGTCCCTCTCCTCCGGCCCTTCCGGCGACCCGCCGAACGGCTCTCCTTGGCGTACCCGCAGAAGGGCGCAGCGGCCGTGGCACCCCGCATCCCCGGAAGGACACCGTCCGTGCACTCACCCCTCCGCAGCGTCTCCCGACGCCTGCGCCGCGCCGCCGCCGTCGGCACCGTCTCCGCTCTCGCCGCGTCGGGACTCGTCGCGGCATCCGTCGTGGCCGCCGCCCCCGCCGTCGCCGCCGAGAAGCCGAAGGTCACGGTCGTCGCGACCGGCGGCACGCTGGCCGGCAAGGCCAACGGCCGTGACACCTACACCAGCTACCGCGCCGGAACCTATCCGATGGCGGACCTCATCGCCGGCATCCAGCCGGAGGTCTCCGCCTTCGCCGATGTGGACGTCGTCCAGTTCGGCAACGCCGGATCCGGCGGCTACACGATCGCCCAGTATCGCGAGCTGACCCTCGCCGTCGAGGCCGCGCTGACGACCTCGGATGCCGTCGTGGTGACCACCGGCACCGACACCATGGAGGAATTCGCGTACTGGCTCGACCTCACGGTCCAGAACAAGAAGCCGGTCGTGATCACCGGTGCGATGCGCCCATGGGCAGCCGGCGACACCGCCGCCGATGCGACCGTGCTCGGATCGGACGGCCCGGCGAACCTCCTGCAGTCGATCCGCCTCGCCGCGAGCCAGTCCACGTTCTGCTTCGGGACGGTCCTCATGCTCAACGACGAGATCCACGCGGCGCGTGACGTCACGAAGGGGAACTCGACCCGCAACGACACCTTCGTGACCCGGATGTCGGGCGTCCTCGGCTGGATCGACGGGGCGAACGTGGTGGTCAACCGGGCGCCGGCGCGCGTCCTCGACTGCGCCTCGGAGGACTGGTTCACACCCTTCGACCTCGACGAGGTGTCGGGCGACCTTCCGCGGGTGGAGATCTTCTACAACTACCAGGCCGCGGGAGGCGAGGCGATCGCCGCCTACGCCGCCGCGGGCGTGAAGGGCATCGTCACGGCCGGAACCGGCGCCGGCGGGATCTCCGCAGCCCCAGGCCGCGAGCGCACGGCCGCCATCAACAACCAGGGCATGTGGTTCGTCAGCACGACCCGGACCGGAAGCGGCTCGGTGTCCGGCGGCTCGGGCAACATCATCCCCGGTGGCGACCTGCTCCCGCAGAAGGCACGCCTGCTGCTGCTGCTGAGCCGCACCTTCACCGAGGACGTCGCCGTCGCCCGCGGGTGGTTCTCGGACTTCGGCAACCCTTCCTTCAGCACCGCGTCCCTCGCCGGCTCGGTCGACCCGCTCCCCGGGGGCTCGACCCCCGAGCCGGAGCCGACGGGAGAGCCGACGCCGACCGGTGAGCCGACGCCCACCGGAGAGCCCACGCCGACGGAGGAGCCCACCGCGGAGCCGACCGGTGAACCCACCGCGGAGCCGACGGGCGAGCCCACGCCGACCGCCCCGGGCGCTGTGGCCGGTGGAGGCACCGGCGGCGGTTCCGACGGCGGATTCCTCGCCGTGACGGGAATGGGCGGGATCGGCGCCGTCGTCTTGGCCGCCATGATGATGCTTGGCGCCGGCGTAACCGCCGTCATCCGGCGCCGCCACCGTCATCTCGGTGAGCAGGTCATCTCGCACTGACCCGACGGATGTCGCGATGACGACGATGCGGCCACGGGGAATCCCCGTGGCCGCATCGGCATTCCTCAGGCGCTGTCGTCCGCGCGACGCCGGGCCAGGAGATCGGCGTGGTGGATCTCGGCGACGTCGGGGTGCGCCCGCAGCCGCGACTTCAGGGCGTTCTCTCCGAACACCGCGTGGATCGGGTTCGCGGGGTCCTGCGTGACGCCGCGTGCCGCGGCGGCGAGGTCGGCCTGAAGCTCGATGAGCGGCAGGCGGGCATCCAAGGACGGATTGAAGAAGAACGGCACGGAGATGCGATCCTCCGGGAACCGCGGGGAGACGACCCGGTGGTTCGTCGCCACCAGATACCCCTGCGTGGCGTACTCCAGCATCTCGCCGATGTTCACCACGAAGGCGCCCTCGACCGGCGGTGCATCCACCCAGGTCCCCGCCTTCTCGACCTGCAGTCCGCCGCGGCCCGGCTCCACCCAGAGCAGGGTGAGGACGCCGGCATCCTTGTGCGCTCCGACACCCTGCTGCGGCTCCGGCGCCGTGGTCCCGGGGTAGCGCACGACCTTCAGCAGGGTCGCGGGCTCGGCGAAGGAGGCATCGAAGAACGTCTCGGGCGCACCGAGTGCGCGCGCCCACGCACCGAGGAGTCGGCGAGAGATCGCGATGAGGTGCGCCTGCCATTCCTCGAGCACGATGCGCAGCTCCGGTTGCGCCGGTGGCCAGAGGTTCGGCCCGACGAGTCGGGTGTGATCGGGCGCGGTCGGGTCCTCGACGGCGGGGAGCTCGGGTCCGACGTCGATCTGCTCGCGCCAGTCGACCCGTCCCTGCGTGCGCTCGCCGCCGACGCGGGTGTAGCCCCGGAAGTGCGGACTGCGGATGTTCTCGATCGCGAGCTTGTCCGCCTCCGGCAGGGCGAAGAAGGCGCGCGAGACCCGCAGGAGATCCGCCTCGAGCTGCGGCGGGATGCCGGTTCCGGTGAGGTAGAAGAAGCCGACCTCGTGCGCGGCGCGGCGGAGCTCGGCGCGGAAGCGTGCGGCGTTCTCCGCGCCGGCGTCGAGGTCGGACAGGTCGAGGATCGGCAGGGACAGCTCGGACATCCCCCGACGATACGCCTCCGGACGCCGGCGGTCGGAGGCGTGTTGCCCCGCGTTACCGCTCGGGCCGGCGGGCGCCCGTCGGATCGGTGCGGCGCCCTTCGCGTCCGGCGAGCGTGGGATCGGCGAAGAGCCAGGCCGGGCGCGGTTCGACCAGAGGCCGGAAGACGCGACGGACGGGCCCGGACGACAGGAATACCGCGATGGCCACCGAAGCCAGCAGCATGACGGGAAGCCAGACCCAGTCCGGGCGCGCGTCCCGGAGGATGCCGGTCTCGCGGAACGGATAGAGGACGAAGGTGTGCAGGAGGTAGACGTACATCGTGTACTGGCCGAGCGTCGTCCACCGCTTCTGTCCGCGGGGGATGAGGACGAAGAACGCGGCGCTCAGCACGAGGGCGACCGTGATCAGCAGCAGGCGGATGCCGCCCGCCCACCATGCGGCGAGGCCGAGGCTGGAGTAGTCGTCGCGGTAGAACATCCATGTCCCGAGGCCGACATCGCGCCACGTGTCCGAGAAGAACCACGCGATCGCCATGGCGCCGAGGAGGATCGCCGCGGCGAACACGACGAGCGGCCATGGGCGGGGGCGGAGGAGCCGGTGCCGTTCGACGATGTCGTGCTGATGCAGCCACCAGCCGATGGTGAAGAACGGGAGGAGGCCCAGCGCGCGCGACAAGGAGAAGGTCGCGTCGATGTGGGGGAGGTAGCCGGCCCCGACGGAGATGGCCACCGTCCACAGCACCGGCCACCGCAGGAGCGCGAGATAGGGCAGCGCGACGCGGAAGATCGCGAGCGCGAGGAGGAACCAGAGCGTCCACGACGGCTGGGTGGGGTCGATTCCCGGGTCGCCGTCGATCACCCATGACAGGAGGGACCAGATGGTCTCGAAGATCAGGTAGGGGATCACGATGTCGGTGAGCACGCGCGCCATCTGCCGTGACGTGGGGGCTCCGGACTTGGAGAAGTACCCGGCCATGATCGCGAACGCGGGCATGTGGAAGGCGTAGATCGCCAGATACACCGCGTACGCAGCATCCGAGTCGTAGGTGAGGCGCTGGATCGCGTGACCCGCGACGACGAGGATGATCGCCGCGAATCGTGCGTTGTCCCAGAAGGGCGTTCGCGTCTTCCGGGGTGCGGTGGTTTCGCTCATGACGCCGCCACGTTACTCCTGGCGGACCTCCGGGAATACTCTGAGAGCGTCGGCGTTGCAGGGGATGCATTCATTTGCATAGATTGGCCTCGGAGGATCCCGAGGACCCAGAGCGGAGAGATCGTGAACGACACCACCCCGTGGCCCGCGATGCAGTTCGGCATCTTCACGGTGAGCGACATCACCGAAGACCCCACCGACGGACGCACGCCCAGTGAAGCGGAGAAGATCCGCAACACCATCACCGTGGCCCGGCACGCCGAAGCCGTGGGGCTCGACGTCTTCGCGCTCGGCGAGCACCACAACCCCCCGTTCTGGTCGTCGTCGCCGACCACGACGCTCGCGTACATCGCCGGTCAGACCGAGCGGCTGCTGCTGTCGACGGCGACGACGCTGATCACGACGAACGATCCGGTCAAGATCGCCGAGGACTACGCGATGCTCCAGCACGTGTCCGGCGGGCGCACCGACCTGATCCTCGGCCGGGGCAACACCGGACCGGTCTATCCCTGGTTCGGAAAGGACATCCGCCAGGGTCTCGCGCTCGCGATCGAGAACTACAACCTGCTCCACCGCCTGTGGCGGGAGGATGTCGTGGACTGGGAGGGACAGTTCCGCACGCCCCTCCAGGGGTTCACCTCGACCCCCCGGCCCCTCGACGGCGTCCCCCCGTTCGTGTGGCACGGGTCGATCCGCACCCCTGAGATCGCCGAGCAGGCCGCCTACTACGGCGATGGCTTCTTCGCCAACAACATCTTCTGGCCGAAGGAGCACTACCAGCGCCTGATCTCGCTCTACCGTCAGCGCTTCGCGCACTACGGCCACGGCACCCCCGAGCAGGCGATCGTGGGCCTGGGCGGACAGGTCTTCATGGCGAAGAACTCTCAGGACGCCGTCCGCGAGTTCCGCCCCTACTTCGACAACGCCCCCGTCTACGGGCACGGGCCGAGCCTCGAGGACTTCAGCGAGATGACCCCACTGACCGTCGGATCGCCGCAGCAGATCATCGATCGCTATGCCGGTATGCGGGAGACGTTCGGCGACTACCAGCGCCAGATGTTCCTCATCGATCACGCGGGGCTTCCGCTGAAGACCGTGCTCGAGCAGCTGGACATCCTCGGCGGCGAGGTGATCCCCGTCCTCCGGCGCGAACTGGCGAAGGACCGTCCCGCCGACGTGCCGGATGCGCCCACGCACGCGGGTCTGGTCGCTCGCGCCTACGGCGACGCGGCTCCCCGTCAGGCGGTCTCGGCCGGCAACCGCGGCGACAACCTGACGGCGGGCTCTCCCTACCGGGACGCCGCGGTCGCGTCGGCGGGGTCGGCATCCGGCGCCGCGGCGATGAAGAAGGGAGCCTGACATGACCCGACGTCGGATCGCGGTCATCTCGGCGGGGCTCTCCAGCCCGTCCTCGACCCGGTTGCTCGCCGATCGCCTGTCGGCGGCGACCGCCGCAGCGCTGACGGAGCGCGGGGTCGAGACGGAGGTCGAGGTGTTCGAGCTGCGCGACCTCGCCCACGAGATCACCGACAACCTCCTGACCGGATTCGCCCCGCCCGCGCTCGCCGCCGCCATTGAGGACGTCGTCTCCGCGGACGCCCTCATCGCCGTCACCCCGATCTTCTCCACGAGCTACTCGGGACTGTTCAAATCCTTCATCGACGTCCTCGAACCCACTTCGCTCACCGGGAAGCCCGTACTTCTGGGCGCGAACGCCGGCACGCCCCGGCACTCGCTCGCCATCGACTACGCCATCCGGCCGCTGTTCGCCTACCTGCATGCCGAGCCCGTGTCGACAGGCGTGTTCGCGGCGTCGAGCGACTGGGGGGCGGATGCCGACACGGTGACTCCGCTCGGCGACCGCATCGACCGGGGCGCGCGCGAGCTCGCCGACGCGATCGTCGGTCGGGCGCCCGCTGCGGCGGCGGATCCGTTCGACCCCGCCCACTACCTCGGCGAGGGACGGTCCTTCGCGGACCTGCTCGGGGGAGGGACCGGCTCCTGACGGGCGCAGTCCCTCAGCGGCGCCAGCGGTACTCCGACTCCGGTCTGCCCGGAGCGCCGTACCGCGCACCCCGCTCGATGCGGCCGGCCTCGACCAGGTGCTCGAGATACCGTCGCGCGGCGACTCGCGACATGCCCAGCCTCCCGCCGGTGGAACAGGCGGTACTGCTCGAGGCGTTCGTGGAGAGCCGCGAACGTGAACGGCTTGACGAGATAGTGCGTCGCCCCCAGGCTGATCGCCTGGCGCACCACTTCCGCGTCGCGCACCGACGTGATGGCGATGACGTCGACCTCCGCCCCGTGGGCTCGGAGGTGACGGAGCACGTCCAGACCGGAGCCGTCCGGCATCGTCATGTCCAGGAGGATGAGGTCGACGCCGTCCCCCGGTGCGTCCTCGAGCACGGCGGCGACCGCCGCGCGCGCCCCGGAGCATTCGGCGACGACCTCGAACCCTTCGATGCGGTCGATGTATCCGCGGTGCAGCTCCAGCGTCAGAGCCTCGTCATCCGCCAGCATCTGACTCTGTCGGGCGGACGCGGTGAGCAGGCTGACGGCCTCCTCCGTCCTGCCGAGCTCCAGGAGCGCGACGGCGGTGTGCATGCGATTGCCGTGCTCGTGCGTCTGCGCACGGAGCGCCTCCCCGAGGGTGCGCATCGACGCGGCGGCGGCGAGGGTGTCGCGCACGGCGCGCGCCGGAAGGTCGCCGGTGACGCGCCGTGTCGCGCGGCGGGCGAGAGCGGCTCCCCCGAGGCCCGCGGCGACGAGCCCTGCCGCGATCCCGACGGCCACGAGGACGCGGGTCACGATGGGTGATCCGGATGCCGCCCACGTCCATGACCGTGACGAAGTCCGCCGGGGTGCCCTCCATGACGCCGACGGCGACCGGCTGCAGGACCTCCGTCGCGCGTGCGGGATCGTCGTCGGCGACCGCCTCGACCACCGTGGGGCTGACGGACAGGGTGTAGGCGATGGCCGCGGTGACGCGCTCCGCCTCGGATCGCGTGGCGCGCTGAGCCTCCCAGAGGCGCGAGTCCCCTCCATCCGATCACACCCGGGGACGACCGCGCGAGAGACCGATACGACCGAAATGGTCTCAGGGGCGGGAGGACCTCCCGCCCGCACGGGAGAGGGCGACGTCGATCAGGATGCCCAGCGTGAGGGCCACCGCGATCGACACCGCCACCGCGGTGGTCGGTCCGCCGGGGACCAGACGCGCAACCACCGCGCCTACGACAGCCTGATACGCCGCCCACGCCGTTGCGGCGGTCGCGGCCAGCGCGAGGTGCTTCGCCGCCGGCACACCCGCGGCGCCCGCCGTGAGATTCACGGCCAACCGGGCGAACGGCACGAAACGCGCGGCGAAGAGGACGACGGCGGTGCTCCGGTCCAGTCGCGTCCGGGCCCACGTGAGCGCGGCACCGACCCGGCGCGCGCGCATCCATCGCCATCGGTCCGTCCCGACGCGTCGTCCGATGAGGAAGCAGACGGCGTCGCCTGCGGTTGCGGCGGCGGCGGCGACGAGGATGATCGACACGAGGCCGGGCGAGCCGGTACCGGCGGACACGGCACCGAACGCCGTGACGACGACCTCGCCCGGAACGACGACGAGCAGCGCATCGGCGAACACCAGCAACGCCATGAGCGGGAGGGCCCACGCGCTCGCACCCACGATGGGGAGCATCTCGTCCAGCACACGCCGAGGGTCTCACCCTGCGGTGAACTGCATCCGAACGGAGTGCGAGGGTGACGCGCGAGGGTGACGCGCGAGGGAGCGTCGGATGAACAGTCGGCGAAACCAGCCGGGGAGGGCGATGGTCGTGACGGAGGGCGGTCACCCTGGTCTTGTGAGAGTCGCGCTTCTGGCCGAGTCCTTCCTTCCGCACATGAACGGCGTCACCGGGTCGGTCCTGCACGTCCTACGACACCTCTCTGACGCCGGGCACCAGACGCTCGTCATCGCGCCGCGGTCCGACGATGCGGACGACCCGAGCGCCGGCCACGGCGTCTCGGCGGAGCTCCGAGCGTCTGCGTCCGGAGCTCCGCTGTACGGTGCGCGGACGGCCCTGCTGCGGTCGGTGCCGCTCCCCGGGTACCCGCAGGTGCGCGTCGTGTTCGCCCGGGCGGCGCGGCTGGCGGCGATCCTCCGCGCGTTCGAGCCGGACGTGGTCCACCTCGCTTCGCCGTTCGTACTCGGGTGGCAGGGTGTCGCCGCCGCCGATGCCCTGCGCGTGCCGACGGTCGCGATCTACCAGACGGATGTCGTCGCCTACGCCCGCCGGTACGGACTTCCTCACGCGACCTCCCTCGTGGAACAGCACACCGCGCGCCTGCACCGGCGGGCGACGCTGACACTCGCACCCTCCACCGCGTCGCTCCGACAGCTCGAGGAGCTCGGCGTCGACCGCCTCCGGCACTGGGGGAGGGGTGTCGACGCCGACCTGTTCGCGCCGCACCGGCGCGACGAGGGCGTGCGCGCGCGCCTGGCGGGCGGTGACCTCGTGATCGGATACGTCGGCCGCCTCGCACCCGAGAAGCAGGTGGAGGATCTCCGCGTCCTCTGCGACCTCCCCGGAGCGCGCGTCGTGATCGTCGGCGACGGTCCGTCGCGATCCGCGCTCGAGCGGGCGATGCCGTCGGCGGTGTTCACCGGGCACCTCGCCGGGGAGGACCTGGCGCGGACCCTTGCGGCGTTCGACGTCTTCGTGCACCCCGGAGAGAGCGAGACCTTCGGCCAGACGATCCAGGAGGCCCTCGCGTCCGGGGTTCCGGTCGTGGCCACCGGCACCGGCGGGCCCGTCGACCTCGTGCGCTCGAGCGTCGACGGATGGCTGTATCGGCCGGGCGACCTCGGCGATCTGCGCGCGCGGGTCGTGGATCTGGCAGGTGACGCCGGGAAGCGTCGCGCCTTCGCCCTCGCCGCAAGGGAGTCCGTGCGGTCACGATCGTGGGCGGCGCGTGTCGGGGAACTCCTCGGGCACTACCGGGACGCGCAGGAGCTCCGCCCGATCGACGATGCACTCCTGCGCCGAGCGGGCACGCGCCCTGCCGCGCCATCCCCCGCGGTCCGCTCCGCGGTCCCGTGGCGCCGGTACGTCGCCCTCGGCGACTCTCTGACCGAAGGGCTGTGCGACAGCTCCCGGGAACCGCGGGGCCGCTACCGGGGGTGGGCTGATCGGCTGGCGCAGCTCCTCGCCCATGCGGGCGACGACGGAGCCGGACTGCGGTACGCGAACCTGGCGGTGCGCAGTCGGCGCGTCCGCGACCTCGCCGTGGACCAGGTGCCTCGTGCTCTGGCGCTGCGTCCCGATCTCGTGTCGGTGTTCATGGGTGCGAACGACCTCGTGGGGCACGCGGCGGATCCGGTGCGCCTCGCCCGGGAGCTGCGCGCGTCCGTGGAGACGTTGCGCGCGTCGGGCGCCGATGTGCTCCTGGTCACTCCCTTCCTGCCCCGGCGGCGTGCGGCGCGCATCTTCGGACGGCGATTCGCGGTGTTCGCCTCGGAGCTGCGGCGGATCGCCGCCGAGACGGGGGCGGTGCTGCTGGATCTCGAGGCGCTCCCGGAGATCGGCGACCCCGCCATGTGGGCGGACGACCGTGTGCACCTCCGCTCCCGGGGACACCGCTTCCTCGCCTACCGCGCCGCGGACGTCCTCGGCGTGCCCGACGCCGAGGCGCTGGGAGAGCTGGACGCGGCGCTGCACGAGACCGTCGACCCTCCGGCATCCGGGGCGTGGATCACGGCCCACGCCCTCCCGTGGGTCTGGCGGCGGATGCGCGGGCGCACGGCGGGCGACGGTGTCCGCTCCAAGCACGACGATTACGTCCTCGTCGGAGGCCGCGGCCGGGCGACGGTGACGCGCTCCGGGTGACGTGCACGGCGCGGTCAGGTCCGCCCTGGTACGCTTGCTCCGGTCGCTCCGGCGGCCGCTCAACTCCATATGAGCTCACGGAGCAGGCCGGCAGGAAGCTGGTCCCCTGTGGTGGTCTCCTCGTCGCGTTCGCGCCGGGTGGATTTCTACTGGTGGCCAGCGCTGGCGAGTCAGCGGGGGAGACCCGCACGCCGAGATCTGCCTGTTCCTGCTCCTTCGCACGATCTCGCGCGCGAAACGCGCGTGCGAGTCTAAACAAAGAAGGAGGGACCTCTTGGAAGGTCCGGAAATCACTTTCGCCGAAGCAGTCCTCGACAACGGACGCTTCGGAACCCGTACGGTCCGGTTCGAGACCGGCCGTCTGGCTCAGCAGGCGCAGGGCGCCGTTGCGGCCTACATCGACGAAGAGACGATGCTGCTGTCCGCCACCAGCGCGGGCAAGCACCCGCGGGAGGGCTTCGACTTCTTCCCGCTGACGGTGGATGTCGAAGAGCGCTCCTACGCCGCCGGCAAGATCCCCGGCTCGTTCTTCCGTCGTGAGGGTCGCCCCTCCACGGAGGCGATCCTCGTCTGCCGTCTGATCGACCGTCCGCTGCGCCCCTCGTTCGTCGAGGGCCTGCGGAACGAGGTGCAGATCGTCGTCACGGTGCTCTCGATCGCCCCGGGCGAGTTCTACGACGCCCTCGCCATCAACGCGGCGTCGCTGTCGACCCAGATCTCGGGTCTGCCGTTCTCCGGCCCCATCGCCGGTGTTCGTCTCGCGCTCATCCCGGGCCAGGGCGGCACCGAGGATCAGTGGATCGCCTTCCCCAAGGCGGAGCAGCTGCAGGAGGCCGTGTTCGACCTGATCGTCGCCGGCCGCGTTCTGCCCGACGGTGAAGTGGCCATCATGATGGTCGAGGCCGAGGCCACCGAGCACAGCTGGAACCTCATCAAGGCGGGCGCCACCAAGCCCAGCGAGGAGGTCGTCGCGCAGGGTCTGGAGGCCGCGAAGCCGTTCATCAAGCAGCTCGTGGAGGCTCAGAACTCGGTTGCGAGCTCCGCGGCGAAGGAGATCAAGGAGTTCCCGGTCTTCCTTCCCTACTCGCAGCAGACCTACGACTTCGTCGCGCACCGCGCGTACGACGCGCTGGTGCCGGTGTACCAGATCGCCGACAAGGTCGAACGCCAGAACGCCGACGACGAGATCAAGGAGCGCGTCAAGGCCGAGCTCCTCGCCGCCGTCGAAGCCGGTGAGCTGCCGGCGGTTGCGACCCTCGAGTTCAACGCCGCCTACAAGTCGGTGACGAAGACGATCGTCCGCGGTCGCATCCTCTCCGAGGGTGTCCGCATGGACGGACGCGGTCTCGCCGACATCCGTCCGCTGGATGCCGAGGTCCAGGTGATCCCGCGCGTGCACGGTTCGGCGATCTTCCAGCGCGGCGAGACCCAGATCCTCGGGGTCACGACGCTCAACATGCTGAAGATGGAGCAGCAGATCGACTCGCTGTCGCCCACGACCAGCAAGCGGTACATGCACCACTACAACTTCCCGCCCTACTCGACCGGTGAGACCGGCCGTGTGGGCAGCCCCAAGCGTCGCGAGATCGGGCACGGCTTCCTGGCCGAGCGCGCACTCGTGCCCGTGCTGCCCAGCCGCGAGGAGTTCCCGTACGCCATCCGCCAGGTCTCCGAGGCCCTCGGGTCGAACGGCTCGACCTCGATGGGCTCGGTGTGCGCGTCCACCCTGTCGCTCCTGAACGCCGGTGTGCCGCTGCGCGCGCCCGTGGCCGGTATCGCGATGGGTCTGGTCACCGACGAGGTCGACGGACAGACGCGCTACGCCGCGCTGACCGACATCCTCGGTGCCGAGGACGCCCTCGGGGACATGGACTTCAAGGTCGCCGGTACCAGCGAGTTCGTCACGGCGATCCAGCTGGACACCAAGCTCGACGGCATCCCCTCGAGTGTTCTGGCTGCGGCGCTGACGCAGGCCAAGGACGCCCGGATGACGATCCTCGACGTCCTCAACGCCGCGATCGACGGACCCGACGAGATGGCGCCGACCGCACCCCGTGTGATCAGCGTGCAGATCCCCGTCGACAAGATCGGCGAGCTGATCGGCCCCAAGGGCAAGACGATCAACGCGATCCAGGACGAGACCGGTGCGCAGATCTCGATCGAAGAGGACGGCACCGTCTACATCGGCGCCACCGACGGGCCCGCCGCGGAGGCGGCGCGCGCGCAGGTCAACGCCATCGCCAACCCGACCAACCCCGAGGTCGGCGAGCAGTTCCTGGGCACCGTGGTGAAGATCGCGACCTTCGGTGCGTTCATCTCGCTCCTGCCCGGCAAGGACGGTCTGCTGCACGTCAGCGAGGTCCGCAAGCTCGCCGGTGGCAAGCGCGTCGAGAACGTCGAAGACGTGCTCGGCGTCGGACAGAAGCTGCTCGTGCGCATCACCAAGATCGACGACCGCGGCAAGCTGTCGCTCGAGCCGGTGGTCGAAGAGGCCGCCGCCGACGACGCGGAGGCTCCCGCCGAGGCCTGATCCTCCTCTGCACGACGCCCGTCCCGCTCGCGCGGGGCGGGCGTCGTGCGTATGTCCGTGACCGAACCGTTATGCGGTGTTCACGGACTGTCTGCCGCAATGGTCACCGATGTCGCACGGCTGGCCTACTCTCGAAGAACGCGCCGGGGGGCTGCGGACACGGTATCTGCGCACCTGTCGCGGCTCGTCGTGAGGGGGTGGCAACGGGTGCACACGCAATCGCACACGCACACCGAGTCCGCCCTGCGCGCATCGGCCGGTGCCGCGGCGTCGCACCCGTCCGCGCCGATCCCCGTGCAGGGGCCGCCGGTGGGATCCGCGGTGCGGGTCGCCCTCGGTGAGAGCGGACTGTCGGTCTTCCCTCTCATCCTCGGAGGGGCCGAGTTCGGCTGGAACGTCGATCTGGAATCCAGCCACGACATCCTCGACGCCTACCTCCTGCGCGGCGGAAACGCCGTGCACACGTCGGACGCGTACTCCGCCGGTCGCAGCGAGCACATCATCGGCCAGTGGCTGCACTCGCGCGGCGTGCGCGACGACATCGTCCTCACCGTCAGAGTCGGAGGACACCCCGACAACCCGGGTCTCGGGCCGGTGAGTCTCGTGCGCGCCGTGGAAGCCTCACTCGTGCGATTGGACACCGATCGCATCGACGTGCTCACCCTCGACGCGATGACCGACTCGGCGACAGCTCTCGAAGACACCCTCGCGACCGTCGAGTGGCTGGTGGAGTCCGGAAAGGTGCGGGCCATCGGCGCGGCCGGCTACACCGCCGCCCAGCTGGTCGAGGCGCGGATCCTCTCGTCGGCCGGCTACCCGCGTCTGACCGTCCTGGACGTGCCGTTCAACGTGCTCCGCCGCCACGAGTTCGACGCCGATCTCCGCCTCGTCGCCGGTGCCCAGGGGATGGCGGTCACTCCGAGCCATGCACTGGAGCACGGCTTCCTCTCGGGGCGCCACCGCTCGCGTGTCCGCACCGGCCTGTCGGTGCGCGGCGCGCAGATGGCCGCGCACCTGAACCGGCGCGGGTCGCGCACGTTGCGCGCGCTGGACGAGGTCGGAGTCGAACTCGGCGTCCCCGATGCCGCGGTGGCGGTGGCGTGGCTCCTGTCCCAGCGGCTGGTGACGGCGCCGATCGTCAACGCCTACGCTCCGGCCCATGTCGAGGAGCTGGTGCAGGGCGTCGGGGTGCGACTGAGCCGGGCCCAGCTCGCCGAGATCGGACGTGCTTCGCAGTAGCGGGGCGGGCGTGCGGCATCCGCGCGCTCTGACATAGGGTGGGAATGCGTGCCCTCGGGCACCGGATCCCCGACGAAGTGAGCAGCGTGACGCACTACATCTACCTCGTGCGGCACGGCGAACACCAGGACGCCGAGCACGGACTCATCGACGGACCCCTCTCTCCCCGTGGGCGACGCCAGGCCTCGCTTCTCGCGGACCGCCTGTCGGGCGTCCCCTTCGACGCCGTGTGGCATTCGCCGCTGATGCGTGCGAGTCAGACGGCGGATGCCGTCGCCGAGCGCATGCCGTCGGTGTCTCCGCAGCCGTCCGCTCTGCTGTTCGACTGCATTCCGACGGGGATGACGCCGGAGACCCCGGCGGTGTTCGAGCCGTTCTTCGGCTCCATCACCGAGGCGGAGGTCGAGGCGGGCCGGGCGCAGATGGACGACGCCGTCAGCGCCTTCCTCGTGCGCCGTACCGAGGACGTGCACGAGCTCCTCATCACCCACAACTTCGTCATCGCGTGGTTCGTGCGAGAGGTCCTCCAAGCGCCCGAGTGGCGATGGATGACGCTCAACCAGGCCCACTGCGGCCTGACGGTGCTCGCCCAGAAGCAGGGACGCCCGTGGACCGTGCTGTCCCACAACGACACCGCGCACCTGCCGGTGGAGATGCGCACCGGCCTCCCCGAGCCGTACGCCTTCTGAGCCGCGCCTAGGATGGAGCGCATGACGACGCGCGTGGCCATCGTGGGCGGCACCGGCAAACTCGGACGCATCATCTGCGATGTCCTCGCCGCCGAGGCGGACTACGACGTCGCGGCCGTGCTCACCTCCCGGTCGCCTCTCACGGACCTCGACGGAGCGGACCTCGTCATCGACGCGTCCGTCCCGGCGGTGTCCATCGACGTCGTCCGCGCCGCGGCCGAGCGCGGGATCGACATCATCGTCGGCACCTCGGGTTGGTCGGCCGAGCGGATCGCCCTGGTACGGCCGGCGATCCAGGCCTCCGGGATCGCCGCCCTCTTCGTCCCGAACTTCTCCCTCGGGTCGGTTCTCGGGTCGGCGATCGCGGCCGCCGCCGCGCCCTTCTTCCCCTCGGTGGAGATCATCGAAGCCCACCGTGAGACGAAGATCGATTCGCCGAGCGGCACCGCGGTGCGCACGGCCGAGCTCATCGCGGACGCGCGTCGGGAGGTCGGCCCGGTGGCGGCACCGTACGTGGACCAGCGTGCCCGCGGCCAGCAGGTCGCCAGCATCCCGGTGCATTCGCTGCGCCGACCCGGTGTCGTCGCCCGCCAGGAGACGGTCCTGTCCGGTCCCGGAGAATCCCTCACGATCGTCCACGACACCGTGGAACCCGCACAGGCCTACGGGCCCGGCATCCGGCTCGCGCTCGGTGCCGTCCGCGACCTGCGGGGGGTGACGGTGGGGCTCGACAGCCTCATCGACATCGGCATCGGTCGTCCCGTTCCCGGCGACGTCGGCGACGGCGGTGTGGACGACGGCGGCGCCCCCGGTCAAGTCGCCCGCGCCACGGGAGTATGAGCGCTCGGATCGGCGTGGCCGTCATGGCCGCCGCCCTCGCTCTCTACATCGTCCTCGTCGGCCAGCGCGCGGTCATCTTCCTCGCCAGCGGAGACCCGGTCGGGGTCGCGATGGGGATCGCCCTCATCGTGCTTCCGGCGATCGCGGTGTGGGCGCTCGGCCGAGAGCTCTGGTTCGGCGTTCGTGCGCAGCGGCTCGGTCGTCTCCTGGAAGACGAGGACGCCCTTCCCGAGGTCGACGTCGCCGTGCGTCCGAGCGGGCGCATCGTGCGCAGCGAGGGGGAGGTCCTCTTCCCGCGGTTCCGTGACGACGTCACCGCCCATCCCGACGACTGGCGCGCCTGGTATCGACTCGGTCTCGCCTACGACGCCGCGGGCGATCGCCGCCGCGCGCGGGAGGCGGTCCGCACCGCGATCCGGCTCGAAAAGGACGACGACGGCTCCTGATCCGCTCTATCGTGGACTCGGCATCCCACCGCCGGGGGAGTCCGGATACATCTCCGGATGGATGTCGCGCGAGACATGCGGCGGCTATCGTGGCCCGAGTACGGTTCGCGCTCACACGGAAAGTCTCTCGCTCATGCAGAAAACACGCGCTCACTCGGTGGCCGGCGCCGCTGCCCTCCTCCTCGTCCTGACCGGATGCACCGCGGCATCCGACGGCGAATCCGCGCAGGAGGAGTCGCCGCTCGGCGAGTACATGGCGGCGCTCTGGGGCGGCGACCTCAGTGAGGACGAGCAGGCGGCGATGTTCGAAGAGCAGAACCTCGAGCGCGAGGAACTCATGGCTACGTGCATGAAGGAGCAGGGCTTCGACTACGCCCCCAACGTCGACACCGGAGCGTCCTACTCGTCCGGCGAGGAATGGCAGCCCGACGATCGCGAGTGGGTCGCGCAGTACGGGTACGGCATGGTCCGCTGGCCGGGGATGGACGAGCAGCCCGACGCCGAGGAGGTGTACGAGGATCCGAATCAGGAGTACGTCGCCTCGCTCACCGCAACCGAGCAGACGGCCTTCTACGAAGCCCTCTACGGTCCGTCCGTCCCCGAGGAGGAGCTCGACGAGAACGGCTCGTACGAGTGGGACTGGGAGACCGCCGGCTGCTACGGCTGGGCGCAGCACGAGATCGACGGCGACAACCCGCTGACGTCGGAGGAGTTCGCGCCTCTCATGGAGGAGATCAACCAGTTCTACACCGATCTGGATTCTGCGTCCGGAATGTCGGAGATCGACGCCGAGTGGGCCGCGTGCATGTCGGAGGCCGGACACGCGGGGTTCGCGCGTCAGAGCGAGGCCATGACGAGCATCACCGACGAGCTGAACGCCTATTACGAGAACCAGACCGAATGGGTGGAGGATGACCCCGCCCTCGACGAGCTGGCCGAGCGCGAGATCGAGCTCGCTCTCGCCGACCTTGACTGCCGGGAGAGCACGGACTACCGCGAGCGCCGACAGGAGGTCGTGGTCGCCCTCGAGGAGGAGTTCATCGCCGATCACCAGGTCGAGCTCGATGCGATGAAGGCCGCCGCGGAGCAGCGCTCCTGATGTCCGAACGACGTCGCACACCGGCGAACGAGCACCGATGAGCGCCCGCGACGAGGTCGGCGACGCTCCCGCCCACGAGGGCGGCGACGAGCCCGTGATCGTGGACGAGGGGATGGACGACCTCCTGAGCGCTCCCGGCGACGAGGCGGCGACGCGTCGGAACGGCTGGATGCGGGTGCTCCGGTCCAACCGACCGCTGTGGATCGTGGCCGCGGCCGCGATCGTCGCCCTCGTCGCAGGTCTCCTCATCGGCCGCTTCGTCGTGCCGGCGGATACGGCGACCGCCGACGCTCCGGCACCGGGCCTGGTCACGGTGCCGGTGGAGTTCGGCGTGCTCAGCAACGACGTGACGATCCGGGGCGATGTGGGGTACGCGGACGCGGTCGAGGTCACCATCGACACCGCCTCCCTCGGCGGTCCTGCCGTGGTCACCGGTGCCGTGCCCGAGGTGGGGACGGAGTTGGAAGCCCTTTCGGTCGCGCTCGCCGTGGCGGGACGGCCCGTCATCGTCCTGCCCGGCGAGCTGCCCGCCTATCGGACGCTGGTGTTCGGGATGTCGGGACCGGATGTGACGCAGTTCAAGCAGGCCATGGCCTCCGTCGGCATCGACGCCGGCGATCCGGCGTCGGACGTGTTCGATGCGGCCGCCGCCGCTGCGGTGACGGAGCTGTATTCGCGGATCGGGTACCCCGCACCGCCCCTGCCGGAGGGGGCGGCGGAGGGGCTGGATGGCGCACAGGACGCGGTGGCCGCGGGCGAGCAGTCCGTCGCCGCGGCCGAGGCGGAACTCGGTCGCGCATCGTCGGGCCCCAGCGCGGTGGAGATCCGGCAGGCGGACAACGCCGTCGCCAGCGCGCACCGGGCGCTCGACAGTGCGCGTGCCGCGCGTCCTGCACCGCCGGACGACTCTCCCGCCGCGGTCGCCCAGTGGCAGGCATCCGTCGGGGACGCCGAAGATGCGCTGGCGCTGGCGCAGCTGCAGCGGGATCAGCTGGGCGCGGGCGCGGACGTGTCGGCGCAGCGTGCGGCCGTCGATGCCGCGCGAGGTCAGCTCGCCGATGCGCGCGCGGCCCTCGAGAGGGCGCAGCAGGCCGCGCTCCCGACGCTCCCTTCCGGCGAGGTCCTCTACCTCACCGATCTCCCGCGCCGGGTGGACGCGGTGAACGTGGCGCGCGGTCAGGTTCTGCAGGGGGCCGCGATGGTGGTCTCGGGGGCCTCCACGACGATCGTCGGCGGGGTGGCGGCGGCGGACGCGTCACTGCTGAGCGTCGGCGACACCGCCACCTTCGATCTCCCCGACGGTGGGCTCCACGAGGCCGAGGTCACGGCACTGACTCCGGGCGCGGACGCGGGCGCCCGCTGGACGGTCACCCTCGAGCCGGCGCCGCTGGATCCGGATCAGGCCGTCCAGGTGCAGGGGCGCAACGTCCGCGTGACCATTCCGGTCGGCGCCACGGGAGGAGACGTGCTGTTCGTCCCGATCGTGGCGCTCACCGCAGGGCCGGGCGGCGAATCCCGGGTCGAGGTCGTCGACGGCGACCCGCGCGACGGGGAGGACGCGGAAACGCGGCTGGTCGTGGTCGAGACGGGCTTGGCCGCCGGGGGTCAGGTGGAGGTGACGGCGACGGAAGGCGAGCTGGACGAGGGTGACCTCGTGGTGGTGGGTCGATGAGTCTGATCGAGCTGCGCGACGTCACGCGCTCCTTCCCCGGCGTCCCCGAGGTTCAGGCTCTGAAGGCCGTCAATCTCACCGTCGAGGCGGGGGACTACGTCTCCATCGTCGGCCCGAGCGGCTCGGGTAAGTCCACGATGCTGAATCTGCTGGGTCTCCTGGATCGTCCGACGGTGGGGGAGTACCGGATCGACGGGGTGGTGACCGGCGTCCTCGACGACGACCAGCGTGCGCGGGTGCGGGCGCAGTGGATCGGATTCGTCTTCCAGGCGTTCCACCTCATGCCGCGCCGGACGGTGCTGGAGAACGTCATGATGCCAATGCTCTACAGCGGCGTGCCGCGCGAGGAGCGAGAAGGACGCGCGCGGGCGGTGCTCGATCGGGTGGGTCTCGGGCATCGCATGGGGTTCCATCCGCCGACCCTGTCCGGCGGGGAGCGGCAGCGCGTCGCGGTGGCGCGGGCGGTGGTCAGCACCCCGCGCATCCTCCTCGCCGACGAACCGACCGGCAACCTCGACGAGGCGACGAGCGCGGAGGTGATGGAGCTGTTCGACGACCTCCGTGCCGACGGCCTCACGCTGGTGGTCATCACCCACGATCTCGCGGTCGCGGAGCGCGCCGAGCGGCGCGTACGGATCTCCGACGGTCGCATCTCGGAGCTCGCGTGATGCGCCTCCTTCCTCGGCTGCGGAGGTCGACCACGGATGCCGCGCCCGAGCCCGTTCTGACCGCACCGGTCGCCCGCGCCGACCGGTTCACCTTCCAGGACCTCGTCGTGGAGGCCACCGCCGACATCGGTTCGCGGCCGGCGCGGCTGGTCATGACCGTCATCGGCACGGTCCTCGGCGTGGGGGCGCTCGTGGCGACCATCGGCTTCTCCCAGACCGCGGCCACCCAGATCCAACGGCAGTTCGACGCCGTGCGCGGCACCCAGGTGGTGGTGGCGCCCGGTAGCGCGCAGTCGCAGTCCGGCGACGCGGTCGCCACCGCGCGCCTGCCGTGGGATGCGGCCGAACGCGTGGAGCGCTTGGTCGGAGTGGAGGCGGCGACGACGATCGCCGAGTTGGGGACCGATGGTGAGGATGCGATCACCGCCGTCCCCGTGAACGATCCGGCAGCCCCTGCGGTGGCCTCGCCGCGACTCGTGGCGGCGGGACCGGCGCTCCTGGACGTCCTCGGGGGCGAGTTCGTCACGGGCCGGATGTTCGACGGCGGGCACGAGGCGCGGGGTGACCGGGTGGTGGTGCTCGGGGAGCGCGCCGCCGAGCGGCTGGGCGTGAACCGCGTCGACAGTCAACCCTCCGTGTTCATCGGCGACACCGCCTACGCGGTGATGGGCATCTACGCCGGACTGCAATCGCGAGGGGAGCTGTCGGACGCCGTGGTCATGCCGGTCGGGACCGCACGCGTGGAGCGGGCCCTCGCGGCGCCCGGCGATCTGCAGATCCGGATCCTGCCGGGAACCGGCGCCCAGGTCGGCACGCAGGCGGCACTGACCCTGCTGCCGGACGGCCCCGACCGACTGGAGGTGTCGGCCCCGAGCTCGGGGTCGGAGCTGGGGTCGAACGTCCAGGCGGACGTGAACGTCATCTTCCTCATCCTCGGCGGCATCGTCCTCCTCGCCGGCGCACTCGGTATCGCGAACGTCACGATGCTGAACGTCTCCGAGCGGGTGCCGGAGATCGGCCTCCGCCGCGCCCTCGGCGCGACCCGCCGCCAGATCGGCGCGCAGTTCGTCGTCGAGTCCGTCGTCATCGGCCTGCTGGGAGGCCTCGTCGGCGCGGCGCTCGCGGTCCTCGGCATCGTCGTGTTCGCGCTGGCGCAGCAGTGGACACCCGTGGTCGACGGCCTGGTCGCCGTGGGCGGGATCGTGCTCGGGGCACTCGTCGGACTCGGAGCGGGCTGGTTCCCCGCCCGGCGTGCGTCGTCGATCGAACCCGTGTCGGCGCTCCGCGGTGGAGGCTGACCTTCCCTTGTCGGGACAGGTCGTCTAAACTGGGCGCTGGGAGCGCTCCCATGGATGCTCACCCGTGTCGGCTCGTCATCGAAGGAGATCCCATGAGCTCGCAGAACCGATTCCGCGCGGCCGTGGTGCTCACCGGCATCCTGCTCCTGAGCGGATGCACGGCCCCCACCGGAGGCGAGGCGCGGGCGGTCTCGCCGATCGATGAGTACCTGCTCGCAGCGGAGGGCACCGGGATGAGCGCGCAGGAGCGCCGCGAGGAGGGGGACGCGCGGCTCCTGGCCCGGGAAGAGGTCATCGCCGAGTGCATGAAGGAGCAGGGCTTCGACTACATCCCGGCGCCGCCCACCCCCCTCGGCTTCGACTTCAACACGTGGGGGTCGCCCGAGCTCGACGACCCCGCGTGGATCGAGCGGTGGGGATACGGTATCGTCGACGGGCCCGATCAGGTGCAGGTCACGATCCCCGAGGACCCGAACCAGGCGATCGTCGACGGGCTCTCCGACTCCGAGCGCACCGCCTACTACGAAGCGCTCGTCGGATCCGTGGACGCGTTCGACGCGGACGGGGTGTACGACCCGAGCAAGGGCGGATGCTTCGGCCACGCCGAGATCGTCGACGCGGCCGATGACCCGCTCAGAGGCGACCGGTTCCGAGCCCTGAACGATGCCGTGATGGCGTTCTACACCGAGCTGAACGAGCAGCAGGACATCGTCGCGCTGAATGCGCGGTGGGCCGCCTGCATGGCCGACGAGGGCGAAGACGGCTTCACGTCTCCGCTGGACCCCGTCTCCGAGATCAACGTCTCCCTGCAGGAGCTGGTGAAGGCGGGCGGCGAGACGGCGTGGGACGACCCGGACATCGAACGTCTCCGGGAGCGTGAGATCGCTCTGGCGCAGATCGATGCGCGCTGCCGGGAATCGGTCGACTACCGCGCGACGGAGGAAGAGGTGAGGTTCGAGGCGGAAGAGCGGTTCGTCGCCGACAACCTGGCCGAACTCGAGGCCTACCGTGCCGCCGCCGAGGGAGCCGGCTCCTGATCAGCCGACGGCGGCGGCGACCGCCTCCTCCACCGTGGGATGGGTGAAGCGGTAGCCGGAGTCCGACAGGACCGCGGGCGCGACATCCGCATCGCAGGTCAGGAGTGCTTCCGTGGCGTCCCGCCCCAGTCCCAGACGCAGCGCCCACTCCGGTGCGCGGAGCACGAACGGGCGATTCATCCGGACGGCGAGGGCGAATCCCAGGTCGTTCGCGGTGGCCCGCGTCGGGCCGGTGAGGTTGACGGGACCGCTCAGCTGCGCGTCGAGGACGTGGAGGATCGCCCCGATCTCGTCGTCCAGCGAGATCCACGGCCAGGCCTGGGTGCCCCGCCCGATCGGGCCTCCGAGTCCGAACCGCGTGAGCAGCATCATGGGCTTGAGCACACCGTCCCGATGGACGACGGGGGCGGTGCGCAGCAGAGCGACCCGAGCGCGGGGACCGGAGCTCTGGGCGGCCGCCTCCCACTCGCCGCAGACATCCGCGAGGAAGGTCTCGCCTCGGGGTGAGGACTCGTCCAGGCGCACCCCGGGGGCGGAACCGTAGTACCCGACGGCGGAGGCGCTCACGAAGGCCGGCGCATCGTCGCCGAGAGACTTCACGGCACCCGCGATCGCCCGCGTCGGCGTGACCCGGGAGAACAGGAGGGTGTTCTTGTACCGCGGTGTCCAGGGGAAGCGACCGATGCTGGCGCCGTTGAGGCCGATGACGGCGTCGGCTCCGGCGAGGACATCGGGATCGAGGGAGTCGTCGTCGACGAGCCAGGACACCTCGTCGGGACCGGAAACGGGGCGCCGCACGAGGGAGGTCACCCGGACGCCACGGGCGATCAGCGCAGCGCGCAGCGCCCGGCCGATCAGTCCCGAGGCTCCGGCCACGACCACGTGGGAGAGCAGGCGGTCCTCAGGCAAGCGTCGCCTCGAGGGTGATCTCGATCCCGGCGAGCGCCTGGGAGACGGGGCACCCGGACTTCGCGTCCTCGGCGATCCGGTCGAAGTCCTCCGCGGAGAGCCCGGGGACGACCGCGTTGACGTTCAGGTGGCTGCCCGAGATGCCGGTGCCCGGGACGAAGGTCACCGACGCGGTGGTCTCGATCGACTCCGGCGGGGTGCCGTTCTGGCCGAGGGCGTGGGAGAGGGCCATCGAGAAGCAGGACGCGTGGGCCGCGGCGATCAGTTCCTCGGGCGTGGTGACGGATGTGGAGCCCTCGCTGCGCGCCTTCCAGTTGACCGGGTAGGCGCCCAGTCCGGACGAGACGAAGGAGACGTCGCCGGAGCCTTCGGCGAGCGTGCCCTTCCACGACGTGGTGGCTTCGCTGGTGACGGTCATGGCGACCTCCCTGTCCTGTGCGCCCGCGGATCGGGCGTCGTGCGGTCAGCCTAACGTCGCGGTCGCCCCGGCGGGCGGGCTTGCGCGCGGACGGGCTGTCAGGGAAGGCGGGGCCGCGCTCGTCCCACGAGGCCGGCGCGCTGGAGGACCAGATACATCTGACATCCCAGGCACAGCCCGAAGACGGCGTTCAGGAACGCGGCGACGAACGCGGCCGCGGCGGCGGCGGTGAGGCCCCACGGAACCCCGGCGAGCTGCAGGAGGAGACCGGTGAGACTCACGACGAGACCGACGCCCTGGGCGAATCGGGGAGGCCGCGGATCTTCGCGCTCCGCCGGCGGTGACAGGCGCGGCGCGATCACCGTGCGGAAGAGGACGCCCCAGGGAGCGGTGCGCGGCGAGAGCACGCCCCACAAGAAGAGGAAGGCGATGGCGCCGAGGAGCAGGAACGCCGGATCCTGCATCCGCTCGGACACACTCGCCGCCGGCAGCGCGGCCGACGAGGCGAGACCCGTCAGCGCGAGGAAGACGTCCACGAGAAGCAGGAGCGAGGTGATCCCCGCGGCGACGCGCGGACCCCGAGGGTCGATCCCGTGCGCCGGCGAGCGCTCAGGCATGGGCGGTCGCTCCGGTCAGACGCGTCAGCTCGAGGTCGAGCACCTCGCGTCCGGGGACGCCGCCGAGGCGGGTGCGGATCACGCCGTCACGGTCCAGCACCAGCGTCGTCGGCGTCTGCAGGACGTGGAAGTGGCGCGCGATGTCGGGCCGATGCGTCAGGTCGACATCGAGGTGGAGGACGCCGGGGTGCGCCGCGGCCGTCTGGGCCAGCATCCGGTGCACGCCGGGGCACCGCGTGCACATCTCGGTGGAGAACTGCAGGAGTGTCGCGGATTCGCCGAGCGATTCCGCGCCGAGGCGCCGGGGGTCGACGACCTCGTGCGACACGTCACGGCGGACGCGCTTCGGACGCCGCTGGACGTAGACGCCGATGCCCGCGGTCGCCGCGACCAGGACGACGAGACCGATGAGCGCACTGAGGGTGTCCACGACAGGAGATCGTATCCCGGCTCGAGAGGGTCGCGGCGTCTGTGGCGGGAGATGACGCCGGGGTATCGTGACCGATGTGACCACGCCGAATCCGACGCCCTATGAAGATCTCCTCCGCGACGTCCTCGACAACGGCACGCACAAGGACGACCGGACGGGGACGGGCACCACCAGCGTCTTCGGCCGTCAGATCCGTTTCGACCTGTCCCGGGGTTTCCCGCTCATCACGACCAAGCGCGTGCATTTCCGCTCGATCGCGTACGAGCTCCTCTGGTTCCTCCGCGGGGAATCGAACGTCCGTTGGCTGCAGGATGCCGGCGTGACGATCTGGGACGAATGGGCGGACGCCGACGGCGAGCTGGGCCCGGTCTACGGTGTGCAGTGGCGCTCATGGCCCACCCGCGACGGAGGATCGATCGACCAGATCACCGACGTCGTCGAGAAGATCCGCACCGATCCGGACTCGCGCCGGCTGGTGGTGTCGGCGTGGAATCCGGCCGACATCCCGGACATGGCCTTGGCACCCTGTCACGCGCTCTTCCAGTTCGCCGTCGCGGACGGGAAGCTGTCGTGCCAGCTGTATCAGCGCAGCGCGGACATGTTCCTCGGGGTCCCCTTCAACATCGCCTCCTACGCGCTGCTCACCACGATGATCGCCCAGCAGACCGACCTCGAGGTCGGCGACTTCGTCTGGACGGGCGGAGACTGCCACATCTACGACAACCATCGCGAGCAGGTGCGCGAGCAGTTGAGCCGCGAGGCGTACCCGCTGCCGACGCTGCGCCTGGACCGTCGTCCCGCGTCGATCCTCGACTACCGCTACGAAGACTTCGCCGTGGAGGGCTACCGGCATCACCCGGCGATCCGCGGTGCGGTGGCCGTGTGAGCGACCCGTCCGCTCCGCGACCGCGTCTGGGGCTGATCTGGGCGGAGGCGCGCGACCGCGTCATCGGCGACGCGGGAGGGATGCCGTGGCACGTCCCGGAGGATCTCGCCCGGTTCCGCCGGCTGACCACCGGACATCCCGTCATCATGGGTCGTCGCACATGGGAATCCTTCCCGGAGCGCTTCCGTCCCCTTCCCTCGCGGACGAACATCGTCCTGACCGGCGACGGGGCGTTCTCGGCCGAGGGCGCCACTGTCGTCCCGTCGATCGATGCGGCGCTCACCGCGGCGGCGTCCGCGCCGGGGTCCAACCTCGTGTGGATCATCGGCGGGGGGCGGTTGTACCGGGAGACGATCGCGCGGGCGGATCTGCTCGAGGTCACCGAGCTCGACCTCGCCGTGGCCGGAGACACCCGGGCACCCGAGCGGACGGGGTGGGCGCCGGTCGCCGCCGACCCCGAGACCGGCTGGCACACCTCTTCAGGCGGAGTCCGATACCGCTTCCTGACCCTGCGTCGGGAGGGCTGACATGCCGACCGCACTGATCACCGGCGCGAGCTCGGGCCTCGGTGCCGAGTACGCCCGTCGGCTGGCTGCGCGCGGCGCCGACGTCGTGCTCGTCGCGCGCGACGGTGCGGCCCTCGACGCGCTCGCGGCCGACATCCGATCCCGAGACGGGGTCCATGTCGAGGTGCTCGTGGCAGACCTCCTCGACGCGGGAGCGCGGGCGGCCGTCGAGTCCCGCCTGCGTGCGACGGAGGCGCCGATCGAGGTGCTCGTCAACAACGCGGGGTTCGGTCTTCCCCTGGACTTCGAGCGGAACGACATCGAGGCGGAGGCCGCCCACCTGGCCCTGCACGTGGAGGTGCCGATGCGTCTGATGCACGCTGCTCTCGAGGGCATGTGCGCGCGCGGGCGGGGGCGCATCCTCAACGTCGCCTCGGTCGCCGCCTTCATCCCGCGGTCCACGTACGGCGCCGCCAAGGGGTGGCTCGTCAGCTTCAGTCGCTGGGCGAACGCGAGGTACGCCCCGCGCGGGGTCACCGTCACGGCGGTGTGCCCGGGGTTCACGCACACCGACTTCCATCGCCGCATGGGCCTGGAGGCGGGCGCCGAGGGCGTTCCCGCGGGCCTGTGGCTGAATGCGCCGTTCGTCGTCGACGCCTCGTTGCGCGACGCCGCGCGCGGGCGGGCGGTCAGCATCCCGTCGCTCCGATACCGGCTTCTGGTCGCGCTGACACGGGTCGTCCCGCCGACGATCGCGGCCCGCGTCGGCGAGCAGGGTCGCTGAGAGGGACGTGCGGGCCGGGTGAACCCCGATACCCTGAGAGCATGACGCATTCGGGCAACCCCTTCGGACAGGTGCTCGTCGCGCTGGTCACCCCGATGACCGCCGACGGCGAGGTCGACTGGCCCGCGGTCGAGAAGCACATCGACGACGTCATCAGCGCCGGCGCCGACGGCATCGTCGTCACCGGCACCACGGGTGAGACCTCCACGCTGACGGATGCCGAGAAGCTGCGCCTCGTCGAGGTGGGCAAGGACGTCGCGGCGGGACGCGCCGCGATCATCACCGGCGGCGGTTCGAACGAGACCGCCCACGCCATCGAGCTCTACAAGGCCAGCGAGCGCGCCGGTGCCGACGGCATCATGATCGTCACGCCCTACTACAACAAGCCGACGCAGGCCGGGATCCTGACCCACTTCCGTCTCGTCGCGGACGCCACCGACCTCCCGGTCATCCTCTACGACATCCCGGGTCGCACCGGCGTCCCCATCCGCTACGAGACGATCCTGCGTCTGGCCAAGCACCCCAACATCCTCGCCATCAAGGATGCCAAGGGCGACTTCAGCGAGGTCAGCCGCGTGCTGAACCAGACCGACCTGATGTACTTCTCCGGTGACGACGCCAACGTGCTGCCGCACCTGTCGATCGGGGCGACCGGCCTCATCGGCGTGACGGCGAACATCGCCCCGCAGCCGTACCGCGAGATCGTCGACGCGGTGAACCGCGGCGACCTGCAGGCGGCCACCGCCGCGCATCGCGGACTCGAGCCCCTGGTGCGCGCGGTCATGACCCACGTGCCCGGCACCGTGTCGGCGAAGTACATCCTCCACGGTCTCGGCCGCATCGGGAGTCCTCGCGTGCGGCTGCCCCTGGTCGGACCCGAGGAATGGGAGGCCGCCGTCATCGAAGACGAGCTCGCCCTCGTCCGCGACGTCCCCGGGGTCGATTTCTCCAACTTCCGTCCCGACCGCAACGCCGCCGCCGGCGGCGCCCTCCCCAGGGTGTCGGGCACCACCAGATGAAAGCCTCCGCGCCGGCGGACGCGGAGTGAATGAGGGGATGCTGCGGCATCCCGAGGAGGCGAACGCATGCCCACCACCGTTTACGACCCGCCCGCGCTTCCCGAGGGCACCCTGCGGGTGTTCCCGCTCGGCGGCCTCGGCGAAGTCGGCCGGAACATGACCGTCTTCGAGTACGCCGGGAAGCTGCTCATCATCGACTGCGGCGTGCTCTTCCCGGAGGAGCACCAGCCCGGCGTCGACCTGATCCTCCCCGACTTCGAGCCCATCCGGCACCGGCTGGACGACGTCGTCGGGGTCGTCCTGACCCACGGGCACGAGGACCACATCGGCGCCGTCCCGTATCTGTTGAAGATCAAGAACGACATCCCCATCGTCGGCTCCGGTCTCACGCTCGCCCTCACCGAGGCCAAGCTGAAGGAGCACCGCGTCCGGCCCTACAGCCTCACGGTGCGGGAAGGGCAGATCGAGCAGCTCGGGCCGTTCGAGCTCGAGTTCATCGCGGTGAACCACTCGATCCCCGACGCGCTCGCCGTCGCCGTCCGCACACCCGCGGGCGTGGTCCTGGCCACCGGCGACTTCAAGATGGACCAGCTGCCCTTGGACGGCCGGCTGACGGATCTGCGTGCCTTCTCGCGCCTCGGCGAGGAGGGCGTCGACCTCTTCCTCGTCGACTCGACCAACGCCGACGTGCCGGGGTTCACCCCGCTGGAGCGCGAGATCGGTCCCGTCCTCGAGCAGGTGATCGCCCGCGCGCCGCGCCGCGTCATCGTGGCGAGCTTCTCCAGCCACGTCCACCGCGTGCAGCAGGTCCTCGACGCCGCTCACGCCCACGGCCGCCGCGTGGCGCTCCTCGGGCGCAGCATGGTCCGGAATATGGGGATCGCGGCCGACCTCGGCTACCTCACCGTCCCCGAGGGCGTGCTGATCGACTACAAGAAGGCGCGCGACCTCCCCGACGACAGGATCGTGTACATGTCCACCGGCTCGCAGGGCGAGCCGATGGCGGTGCTGTCGCGGATGGCGAACCTGGATCACGAGATCGAACCCGGGCCCGGTGACACCGTCATCCTCGCCTCCAGCCAGATCCCCGGCAACGAGAACGCGATCTATCGCGTCATCGACGGCCTCACCAAGCTCGGAGCGAACGTCGTGCACAAGGGCAACGCCAAGGTGCACGTGTCCGGGCACGCCGCGGCGGGGGAGCTGCTGTACTGCTACAACATCCTCAAGCCCCGCAACGTCCTCCCCGTCCACGGCGAGTACCGGCATCTGATGGCCAACGCGCGGCTCGCCCAGGACACCGGCATCCCGGCCGAGCGGACGATCCTCGCCGAGAACGGCACGGTCGTGGACCTCAAGGACGGTCACGCGCAGGTGGTCGGTCAGCTCGACATCGGATTCGTCTACGTCGACGGGTCCACCGTGGGAGAGATCACCGACGCCGATCTGAAGGACCGCCGGATCCTCGGCGAGGAGGGGTTCATCTCCGTCATCGTCGTGGTGGACGCCGCCACCGGCAAGGTGGTCTCGGGGCCCGAGATCCACGCGCGCGGCTTCGCCGAGGACGACAAGGTGTTCGACGGCGTCAAGCCGAAGATCGCCGCGGCGCTCGCCGAGGCGGCGCAGTCGGGCGTGCGCGACAGTCACGCGCTCTCCCAGGTCGTGCGTCGCACCATCGGCCGCTGGGTCAACCAGAGCCTCCGCCGGCGGCCCATGATCGTGCCCCTCGTGATCGAGGCCTGAGTCCCGGGGGATCACGCCATGGCCGAGAGCTTCCGCATCCGCCCCGCCGTGCAGGCGGACGGCGGGTTCCTCGGCGACATGGTGGTGGAGGCCGCGAACTGGCGCGGTGGGGGAGCACGGCCGCGGCACGAGGTGATCTCGTCTGCGGAGCACAGCCGCTACCTCACCGGGTGGATGCGGCCGGGCGACACCGGCTTCGTCGCGGAGGATCTCCGCGGCGAGCCGGTCGGCGCGGCCTGGTATCGGATGTTGCCGCGCAGCGAGCCGGGATTCGGGTGGGTCGGCACCGGGGTGCCGGAGCTCATCATCGGGGTCCGGCCCATCTGGCGCGCGCACGGCGTCGGGCGGGCGCTGCTGCAGCGGCTCTGCGAGAGCGCTCGCGCGCAGGGATTCGCCCGCTTGAGCCTCAGCGTCGAGCGGGACAACTTCGCCGTCACCCTCTACCGCAGTGAAGGCTTCGCGGTGACGCAGAGCGGTCTCGGCCGGGACACGATGGTCAAGCGCCTGCGCTGACCCGCGCGAAGCGCCGCGTGGTTGCCCGCGGTTGTCGACGCGGCGGCTTACCGTGGGGGGATGCCCAAGAGCTCCGCCGCGCCCACGAGAGGACGCGCTTCCTCTCGCTCCTCGTCCTCGCGCGCTTCGAAGCCCGAGCCGGCACCGAAGCGCTACGTCGACGACGTCGATCGTCCGCCGGTCGCCGTCCGGGCCTGGCTCGGCGTCGCGCACGCCGTGGGCGGGCTCTTCCGCGCCTTCGGGCCCGAGACGCTCGAGAAGGACCAGCGCCGTGACGGGTTCCCGCTGCTGCTCGTGCTGCTCGCCGTGCTCGGCGCGGTGGTCGAATGGTTCCTCATCGGCACCGAGGCCGCGCGCCTCATCAGTGCCTACTCGGTCGGCGCCCTCGTGGGGCGCGAGGCGTTCATCCTTCCGGTCCTCCTCCTTCTCCTCGCGGGGTGGATGTTCCGGCATCCGTCGTCGGTGCACGACAACGGGCGCATCGGGATCGGATTCGGTCTGTTCGTCCTCGCTGTCGCAGGGTTCTGCCATGTCGCCGGTGGTCGTCCGCAGCCGAGCACGGGTCTGCCCGCCCTGAGCGAGGCGGGCGGCCTCTTCGGCTGGATGATCGCTGAACCTCTGGCGATCGTGCTCACGGACGTGGGCGCCTACATCGTGCTCGGCATCCTCGCGACACTGAGCCTCCTGATCATCACCAAGACCCCGCCGAACCGCATCGGTCGGAGGCTGGGGGAGCTGTACGCCTGGATGTTCGGCGCGGACCTCGAAGAGGATGCGGAGCGCCGGCGCTCCGCGCGGTCCGCGGCCGACGCCGACGCCGAGACCGACGACGACGCCGATCCCGCTCTGCCGTGGTGGCGTCGCAACCGCACCGGCCGCGAGAAGGATCCGGACGAGGGCCTCGGCACCCACGACCTGACCGCTCTGCTGAACCCCGGAGGCGGGGAGGGCGGATTCGAGCAGGCCATCACCCCGCCGGTGCCGCCGCTTCCCGCCGCCCCCGCCGACGCCGTCACCGAGGTCATCGATCCGGCGGTGATGGCCGGCGCATCCCGCGCGGCTCAGCGTTCCGCGACGGGGCTCCGCGACGACGCGGCCTCGGATGCCGCCGAGGACGGTGAGCTCCCCGGGCTCGACGGCATAGCGACGCAGGACGAACCCGTCGGCGGAGCGTCCTACCGACTCCCCTCGGTCGTCGCGCTGGCCGCGGGCACACCGCACAAGGCGCGCTCCGAGGCCAACGACGCCGTCGTGCGGGCCATCACGAACGTCTTCGAGCAGTTCCAGGTCGACGCGAGGGTCACCGGCTTCTCGCGCGGTCCGACCGTCACCCAATACGAGATCGAAGTCGGCCACGGAGTGAAGGTCGAGCGCATCACGGCGCTGACGAACAACATCGCCTACGCCGTGGCCTCGAACGAGGTCCGCATCCTCGCCCCGATCCCGGGCAAGAGTGCCATCGGTGTGGAGATCCCGAACTCCGATCGCGAGATCGTGACGCTCGGCGACGTGCTCCGGTCGCAGGCTGCCACGCAGTCCACGCACCCGATGACGATCGGTGTGGGCAAGGACGTCGGCGGCGGCTACATCGTGGCCAACCTCGCCAAGATGCCCCACCTGCTCGTGGCGGGCTCGACGGGTTCCGGCAAGTCGAGCTTCGTGAACTCGATGATCACGAGTCTGCTGATGCGCGCCAAGCCTGCCGACGTGCGCATGGTCCTCATCGACCCGAAGCGCGTGGAACTGACCTCCTACGCCGGTGTCCCGCATCTCATCACTCCCATCATCACGAACCCCAAGAAGGCCGCCGAGGCGCTCCAGTGGGTCGTGAAGGAGATGGACATGCGGTACGACGACCTCGCGTCGTTCGGATTCCGCCACATCGACGACTTCAACAAGGCCGTCGTGGCGGGCGAGGTGAACCTCCCGCCGGGGAGCGAGCGGGTCCTGAAGCCCTACCCGTACCTCCTCGTCGTCGTCGACGAGCTCGCCGACCTGATGATGGTCGCGCCGCGCGACGTCGAGGACTCGATCGTCCGCATCACCCAGCTCGCCCGAGCGAGCGGCATCCACCTGGTCCTCGCCACCCAGCGACCCTCGGTCGATGTGGTGACGGGTCTCATCAAGGCCAACGTGCCCTCGCGCCTCGCCTTCGCCGTGACCAGCGTCACGGACTCCCGCGTCATCCTGGACCAGCCGGGCGCCGACCGTCTGATCGGGCAGGGCGACGGTCTGTTCCTGCCGATGGGGACGTCCAAGGCGCTGCGCGTGCAGGGCGCCTGGGTCAGCGAGAAGGAGATCGAGGCGGTCGTCGCCCACGTCACGGCGCAGGCCCGACCCGAGTACCGCTCCGACGTCCAGGCGGCGGCGGAGAAGAAGGAGATCGACGCCGACATCGGTGACGATCTCGAGCTGCTCCTCGCGGCGGCCGAGCTCGTCGTGTCCACGCAGTTCGGTTCGACCTCGATGCTGCAGCGGAAGCTGCGCGTCGGGTTCGCCAAGGCCGGCCGTCTCATGGATCTGCTCGAATCCCGCGAGATCGTCGGTCCGTCCGAGGGCTCCAAGGCCCGCGACGTGCTCGTCACCGGCGAGCAGCTCCCATCCGTGCTGGCTCGACTTCGCGGAGACGACGTGCCCGCGGACGCGGAGACCGACCCCTACGGGCCGGACGCGGTCGACGCCCAGTACGACGGCATCCCGGTGGTCGAGGGGGACGAGGGGTCGGAGGACGCGTGGGGCCTCACGGGCAGGGACTGATCCGCGCGCGGCGCGGACGATAGGCTCGGCGCGTGACCATTCCCCGTCAGCTGCCGAACGTGATCACCGTCGTACGGATCCTCTGTGCGCCGGTGTTCGTCTGGATGCTGCTGGCGGACGGCGGCGACGCGGGGCCGTTGCGGTGGTGGGCTGCGGTCCTGTTCATCGTCGCCATCGCGACCGACGGCCTCGACGGCTACCTCGCCCGTCGCTACGAGATCGTCACCGATCTCGGAAAGCTCCTCGATCCGATCGCCGACAAGGTGTTGACGGGCGCGGCCTTCGTGGGACTGTCGATCCTCGGGGAGCTCCCCTGGTGGATCACCATCGTCGTCCTGGTCCGTGAGATCGGCATCACGGTCTACCGGTTCATCGTCGTCAGCGACCACGTCCTCGCCGCCGCGTGGATGGGCAAGCTGAAGACGATGGCGCAGGCGGTCGCGCTCTCCCTGGCGCTCCTCCCGCTGTGGACGATCGTGGGCGAGTGGATCTTCTGGCTCAACGGCATCACGATGGCGGCGGCGGTCGTCCTCACGATCGCCAGCGGCATCGACTACATCGTGACCGAGGTGCGCGGGGCGCGTCGCCGCACCCCCTGACCGTGACGGATGCCGCCGAGCTCCTCGCCGCGCTGAGAAGACGCGGGTGGTCGGTGGCGTGCGCGGAGTCCCTCACCGGCGGACTCGTCTGCGCGGAGCTGACCGCGGTCCCGGGCGCCTCCGCCACCGTGCGGGGCGGCGTCGTGGCGTATGCGACGGACTGCAAGGTGTCCGTCCTCGGCGTCGACCCCGCGCTGACGGCTCGTGTCGGCGCCGTGGACCCGGATGTCGCCGACCAGATGGCCGAGGGGGTGCGGCGTCTCTTCGACGCAGAGGTCGGGATCGCGACCACGGGAGTGGCCGGCCCCGATCCTCAAGACGGGCAGCCCGTCGGTACGGTCCACGTCAGCGTGGCGACCCCGGCCGGCATCGTCCGCCGACGTCTGGCCCTCGGCGGGACGCGGGAGGAGATCCGCACGGAGACCGTCCGTTCCGCCGTCGTCCTCGCCGCGGACGCGGCGGCTCGGAATCCGAGGGAATAGCCGTGTTGCGCCCGCGTTACATTCCGTGATTCCCACCCATTCCCCAGTCCCGGGGGATTAGATTGGCATCGTTCGTGATGTACCGTTGTCCACCCGGACGGCGGCGGAGTCAGCAGTGAGGAGGGGGCCCGAAATGATCCTGGTACGTCAAGAGATCGGCGAAGTCCTTCGCGATCTCCGTCAGCAGAAGGGCCGCACCCTTCGTCAGGTCGCCAGCCGTGCGAGCGTCGCCCTCGGATACCTCAGCGAGGTCGAGCGCGGTCAGAAGGAAGCGTCCAGCGAGATCCTCGCCGCGGTTGCCGAAGCACTCGATGTGCCGATCTCGGCGATCATGCGTCAGGTGGGTGACCGCATCTCGGTGCTGGAGGGCATCCAGACCTTCCCCGACGTCGTTCCCGACGACCTCGTCGCCTCGGTGGACGCCGAACTCTCGCTCCGCTGAACCGAACGATCCTCCGTGCGTCGCAGCGAGTTCGATCGTGCGGTCGACGATGAATTCGGTCCGCAGGGTCGTGTCCTCGTCGATGACCTGATCCTCCCGCCGTGGCAGATGACCGCGCGGGAGGTCTTGAAGATCGGCGAGCCGCCGCGCGCGGTCTGGCTGGCGCTGTGCGCCGAGGCGGACGTTCCCGACGCGCGGCGTCACGGCGTGGGGCGACGCGAACCGAAGCGCTGAGATCGAACGCCGTTTCCCGGCGTGTCATCGAAGAAGTGTTCGACGTCGGCGTATGCTCCTCCACAGCGGGTGTCGTGGGACCGTCTGTCCACCGAACGAGCGGAGCCGGCGATGGATGTCGGAACCCCTCCCTAGCGTGTACAGCGTCGAAGGACACCCCCGCCTTGTCGCAGCATCCCTCCCGTCGGGAGGGGGCGCGACAGCCTACAGGCGACGGATCACCAGCAGAAGGAGCACGTCATGCCCTCACCCGTTGACCGCGAGAAGGCCCTCGAATCGGCCCTCGCCCAGATCGACCGGCAGTTCGGAAAGGGCTCGGTCATGCGGCTGGGCAGCGACGAGCGTGCTCCCGTGGAAGTGGTGCCGACCGGATCGATCGCGCTGGATGTCGCCCTCGGCATCGGCGGGCTCCCGCGCGGCCGCATCATCGAGATCTACGGCCCGGAATCCTCCGGAAAGACGACGCTGACCCTCCACGCGATCGCCAACGTCCAGCGCGCCGGCGGGATCGCCGCCTTCATCGACGCGGAGCACGCCCTCGACCCCGACTACGCCCAGAAGCTGGGCGTCGACATCGACGCGCTTCTCGTCTCCCAGCCCGACACCGGTGAGCAGGCTCTCGAGATCGCCGACATGCTCGTCCGATCGGGTGCGATCGACCTCGTCGTTATCGACTCCGTCGCGGCGCTCGTGCCGAAGGCCGAGATCGAAGGCGAGATGGGCGACTCGCACGTCGGTCTGCAGGCGCGACTGATGTCGCAGGCACTGCGGAAGCTGACCGGTGGTCTGAACCAGACGAACACCACGATGATCTTCATCAACCAGCTGCGCGAGAAGATCGGTGTCTTCTTCGGCTCTCCCGAGACGACCGCCGGTGGCAAGGCGCTGAAGTTCTACGCCTCCGTCCGCCTCGACATCCGTCGCATCGAGACGCTGAAGGACGGCACGGAGGCGGTGGGAAACCGCACTCGCGTGAAGGTCGTGAAGAACAAGATGGCGCCGCCCTTCAAGCAGGCGGAGTTCGACATCCTGTACGGCGTCGGGATCTCGCGCGAGGGCAGCCTGATCGATTTCGGCGTCGAACATGCGATCGTCAAGAAATCCGGTGCGTGGTACACGTACGACGGAGAACAGTTGGGGCAGGGCAAGGAGAACGCCCGCAACTTCCTCCTCAAGAACCCGGAGACGGCCGCCGACATCGAGACGAAGATCAAGGACAAGCTCGGAATCGGCGGAGCGCGGACGGACGGGCCGGTCTCCGACGAACTCGCCGCGCGTCGTCCCGCGTGACGCACGCCCACGTGACGGTCGCGAGGGTCCGATGACGGAACAACCTCACAGCGGTGCCGGGTCGGCGGCGGAACCCGCCGACCTCGCACCGGTGATCTCGCTCTTCGGACACCGCGAGCGGACCGCGGACGATGTCGCCTCCGCGCAGGAGACCCCATCGTGGCACCCTGCGTGGGTCGCCGATCCCCTCGAACGGGCGGAAGACGACGACGAAGCGGTGGAAGCCGCGGAGCGGGCGTTGATCAAGCGGCTCCGTGCGCGACAGCTCTCCTGCCGCGAGGCACGCGGGTTCCTGTCCGAACAGGAGATCGCGGGCGACGCGATCGACCGCATCATGGACGTGTGCGTCGCGCGCGGCTACCTCGACGACATGCGTCTGGCAGAGCAGATCCTGCACGTCGGGTTGGATCGCAAGAAGCAGGGCCGTCGCGCGATCAGCCAGGCGATGACCGCCCGTGGTCTCCCGCGCGACGTGGTCGACGAGGCGATGGCGGTCCTCGACGAGGACGACGAGCTCGAGCGCGCGCACGAGTTCGCACGCACGAAAGCGCGGTCGCTGCAGAACGTCGAACGGGACGCCGCGCTTCGCCGCCTCATGGGTCAGCTCGCGCGCCGCGGGTTCAGCGGGGCGGTCGTCGGCACCGCGGCACGCGTCGCACTGGACGAGCTCGCGTCACCGCAGAAGGTGCGTTTCCTGGAGAGCTGACCCGAAGGCGTCCGGTCTCCGCGGGGTGTGCCAGACTCGATCCGACCCGCGGGAGGGGTACATGGCGATTCGCGTCGAGCGGCTGAGCAAGAGCTACCGCGCTGTCCGCGCCGTCGACGACATCTCCTTCAGCGTCGGGGCGGGCGAGGTCTTCGCCTTCCTCGGCAGCAACGGAGCGGGGAAGTCGACGACCATCGCGTGTCTGACCACGCTGAAGCCCTTCGACAGCGGCTCCGTCGTCGTGGCGGGGCATGACGTGCGATCGGAGTCCCGACGCGCGCGTCAGGCGATCGGTGTGGTGTTCCAGTCGTCGATCCTGGACGCCGAGCTCACGGTGCGGGAGAACCTGACGCTTCGCGCGCGGCTCGCGCATCTGTCCCGTGCGAGCGCCCAGCAGCGCATCGCCGAGCTGTCCGCGCTCCTCGAACTCGAGGAGTTCCTCGATCGCCGATACGGCCGACTGTCCGGTGGGCAGAAGCGCCGTGCCGACATCGCCCGCGCGCTCCTGCACGAGCCGGAGATCCTCTTCCTGGACGAGCCGACGGCAGGCCTCGATCCCGCGAGCCGCACCTCGGTGTGGGCCACCATCCAGACCCTTCGTCGTCAGCGAGGGCTCACCGTGTTCCTCACCACCCACTACATGGAGGAGACCGAGGAGGCGGATCGCGTGTGCGTCATCGACCACGGTCGGATCGTCGCCGAGGGCACCCCGACCCAGCTGCGCGCGCTGCACAGCCGGAGTGTCCTGCGCATCACCTCGACGGCGCCGCGCCGACTCGCGGCGCTGGCGGGCGCCCGCGGTCTCGAGGTCGAGCAGGACGGCGATGTCAGCGTCCTCGCGGTACCGGGGGCGGCGGAGGCGATGGAGATCCTCCGCGCGCACGAGGGGGACGTCACCGACTTCGAGTTCCGTCACGGGCGGATGGACGACGTCTTCCTCGCCCTCACCGGCCGCTCGGGTACCGCTGACGGGGAGGACCGTTCGTGAGCATCGTCGGGGCCCTCGTCGGGCGGAACCTCCGGGTCTTCTTCCGGGACCGGATGAACGTCTTCTTCTCCCTCCTGAGCGGGCTGATCCTGTTCGTCCTGTACACCCTCTTCCTGGCCCGGCTGCAGACCGACGGCCTGGAACAGCAGTTCCCCCAGGCGACCCCCGAGGAGGTGACGGCCTTCATCAACACCTGGATGTTCGCCGGCATCATCCTCCTCACGACCATCACCACCGGGCTCGGCGCGCTATCCGCCCTCGTCGAGGACGGCCAGACCGGACGCTTCGGGGATTTCCTCGTCGCGCCGATCCGTCGCAGCGACATCGTGCTGGGTTATCTCCTCGCGGCGATCGCGGTGGCGCTGATCATGTCGTCGATCGTGCTCATCGTGAGCCTGCTGTATCTGGGACTGGTCGACGGCACCTGGCTGGGTCTCGAAGAGATCGGCGCTCTGGTCGCAGTGATGGTGCTGTGCTGCACGGCGTTCACCGCGCTGTCCGCCTTCGCGGCGTCGTTCGTCCGCAGCACGAGCGCGTTCTCCGCGCTGTCGACTGTGGTCGGAACGGCGATCGGCTTCATCGCGGGCGCGTACATTCCCGTGGGGTCCCTGCCGGCGTCCGTCGTGGACGTCATCAACGTGCTGCCGTTCTCACAGGCGGCGATGCTGCTGCGGCGGCCCTTCACCGAGGACTCCCTCGCCGTGCTCGCCGACGGCAACAGCACCGCCGGGGAGAGCCTGCGAGAGTTCTACGGGGTGGATCTCTTCGTCGGCGAGACGCAGCTGACCGTCGGCATCGCGATCGCCGTCCTCGTGGTCGTGGCGGTCGGATTCACGGCACTGGCGGCGGCGCGCATCCGCGCCGTCGTGCGCTGAGCCCACCCGCCGGCCGCGGCGCCTCGCGACGCCCTCAGCTGCGGATCGTAGAATATCGGCCATCATGTCTTCCCCTTCCTCCGCGCCGACCGTCATCGCGCCGTCGCCCGCGGCCCGCGCCGCAGACGGCCGCATCCGCACCTACGAAGTACGCACCTTCGGCTGTCAGATGAACGTCCATGATTCCGAGCGCCTGTCGGGTTCGCTCGAGAGCGCGGGCTACGTCCCTGCGGACGCCGGCAGCGAGGCCGACGTGATCGTGATCAACACCTGCGCGGTCCGCGACAACGCCGCCGGCAAGCTCTACGGAACGCTCGGGCACCTCAAGTCGCGCAAAGACAAGCACGAGGGGATGCAGATCGCCGTCGGCGGCTGCATGGCGCAGATGGACAAGGATGCCGTCCTCGACAAGGCTCCCTGGGTGGACGTCGTCTTCGGCACACACAACATGGGCTCTCTCCCCGGCCTGCTCGAGCGTGCGCGGCACAACCAGGCGGCGGAGCTGGAGATCCTCGAGGCTCTGGACGTGTTCCCCTCGACGCTTCCGACCAAGCGCGACTCCGTGCACAGCGGTTGGGTGTCGATCTCGGTGGGATGCAACAACACCTGCACGTTCTGCATCGTGCCGAGCCTGCGCGGCAAGGAGAAGGATCGGCGTCCGGGCGACATCCTGAATGAGATCCGTCTCCTCGTCGAGGACGGTGCGGTGGAGGTGACGCTGCTCGGGCAGAACGTCAACTCCTACGGAGTCGAGTTCGGCGACCGGCACGCCTTCGGGAAGCTGCTGCGGGCTGCGGGGGAGATCCCCGGACTCGAGCGAATCCGGTTCACCAGCCCGCACCCGGCGGCGTTCACCGACGACGTGATCGACGCGATGGCGGAGACCCCGTCGGTGATGCCGCAGCTGCACATGCCGCTGCAGTCGGGTAGCGACCGGATCCTCAAGGCCATGCGGCGCTCGTACCGCAGTGAGCGGTTCCTCGGCATCCTCGAGCGGGTGCGCGCGCGGATGCCGCACGCGGCGATCTCCACGGACATCATCGTCGGCTTCCCCGGCGAGACGGAGGAGGACTTCCAGGACACCCTGCGCGTCGTGGAGCAGGCGCGATTCGCCAGTGCCTTCACCTTCCAGTATTCGATCCGCGAGGGAACACCGGCGGCGACCATGCCGGACCAGGTCCCCAAGGAGGTCGTCCAGGAACGCTACGAGCGCCTCATCGCGCTGCAGGAGCGGATCTCGCTGGAGGAGAACCAGGCGCAGCTCGGGCGTGAGGTCGAGGTGCTCGTGTCCGCAGGCGAGGGGAAGAAGGATGCCGCGACCCGGCGTCTCACCGGCCGCGCCGAGGACAACCGGCTGGTGCACTTCGAGGTGCCGGAGGGCTCCGAGCTCCCGCGACCCGGCGACGCCGTGCGCGTGGTCATCACCCACGCCGCGCCCTTCCACCTCCTGGCGGACGCGCCTGTCGGCGGTTCCCTGCGGATCCGGCGGACGAGATCCGGCGACGCGTGGGACCGCACGCAGGCGGAGTCCTGCGGCGTGCCGGCGCCCGCCGGTGCTCCGCGCGCGGTGTCGCTCGGCCTTCCCCTGCGCCGCGTCGAGGGGTGATCGCCACCGGAGTGCCCGGAACGCGACTCTGGGTGGTCGTCGGAGCCACCGGGACGGGGAAGTCCGCCTTCTCCCTGGACCTCGCCGAAGCGCTCGCACGGACCGGCCCCGGGGCCGAGATCGTGAACGCCGACGCGATGCAGGTGTATCGCGGGATGGACATCGGCACGGCGAAGATCTCCGTCGACGCGCGGCGCGGCATCCCGCACCACCTCTTCGACGAGCTGGACGTGACCGAGGATGCCGCCGTGGCGTGGTACCAGCCGCGCGCGAGGCAGCTGATCTCGGAGATCTCCGCGCGAGGCCACGACGCGATCCTCGTCGGAGGGTCGGGTCTCTACGTCTCGAGCGTCATCCACGACTTCCGCTTTCCACCTCGCGACGACGCCGCGCGCGCACGATGGGAGGCGGAGCTCGATCGATCCGGTCCGGGCTCGCTGTATGCGCGCTTGCGAGATCGCGATCCGGACACGGCCGCGCGGATCGACCCGAAGAACGGACGACGGATCGTCCGTGCGCTGGAGATTCTGGACCAGGGTCAGGCGACCCACGGGGCGAGCCTGCCCGACGCGCCCACCCTGTGGCATGAGGACACGCGCCTCATTGGGCTGTCGAGTCCGAGGGATGAGCTCGTCGCGCGTCTCGACACGCGCGTCCAGCAGATGTGGCGGGACGGCCTCCTCGACGAGGTTCGGGCCCTCCGCGCACGCGGATGGGATCGAGGGACGACCGCCCGACGGGCGATCGGCTACGCGCAGGCCGCCGAGGAATTGGACGGACTGCTCACGCGCGACGAGGCGATCGCGCGGACCCAGGCGCTGACCCGTCGTTACGCCCGACGCCAGGTGTCATGGTTCCGGCGCTACGAGGGGCTGCGCTGGCAGGAGCAGGGGGTCGACGCATCCGTCCTCCTCGACGACTCCGGGGCTCACGGGTCGCCCGCCTAGACTGGTGCGCATGCCGCAGACCGTCCCGTTCACCAAAGGCCACGGCACGGGGAACGACTTCGTGATCGTCCCCGATCCGGACGGAGCGCTCCACCTCTCCGACGATCAGGTGGCGGTGCTGTGCGACCGACGATTCGGCATCGGCGGCGACGGCATCCTCCGCGTCGTTCGTGCCCGAAGCCTCGCTGAGGGCGAGGAAGCCGCCGCGGCGGGTGTCGAGTGGTTCATGGACTACCGCAACGCCGACGGCTCTGCGGCGGAGATGTGCGGCAACGGCATCCGCGTTTTCGCCCGTTATCTGGCGGACGTCGGATGGGCCGACCCGGATGCCGGTCCCGTGCGGATCGGCACGCGCGCCGGGATCAAGGCCGTCACGCGTCACGAGCGAGGGTTCGAGGTCGACCTCGGGCCGTGGCGCGTGGAGTCCGGAGACGTCCTCGTCCGCGTCCGTGGGGGCGGTGCACCCCGACCGGGTCTCGGGATCGACGTGGGCAACCCCCACGTCGTGGTGGCCCTCCCCGATGAGCGCGAACTCGAGGAGCTCGATCTCACGGCGGTGCCCCAGCTGCACCCGACGCCCCGCCACGGAGCCAACGTCGAGTTCGTCGTCCCCGGTGATCCGCTGGTCCGCGACGGGGTCGGGATGATCCGGATGCGGGTGTTCGAACGGGGAGTGGGAGAGACGCTCAGCTGCGGAACCGGCGTGGCCGCCTCAGCGCTCGCCGTGCGGCACTGGGCGGGCCCGGCAGCCCCGGACCGATGGAACGTGGAGGTTCCGGGCGGTTCCCTGGGCGTCCGGACCGTCGACCTGGACGGCACGCTTCACGTGCTCCTGTCGGGACCGGCCTCCCTGGTCTTCTCGGGGGAGATCTCGCTGGCCTGACTCATCTCGCCGGTCTGGCTCAGGGAGCGCGATGGGCTCCGTCGGCGGTGATCCGTGACGGCGCACGCGCAGCACTCGGAAACCCCGGCTCGTCGCGGCGCGGTGCACGCTGTAGCCGCGCTCGAACGTCGCTGCCAACCAGCGTTGCAGGGAGTCGGAGCCGAGGTTCCGCTGCACCACCAGCCAGGCGTCGGATCGCTCGTCCAAACGCGGGATCCACTTCTCCAGCAGACCGTGCAGCTCGTTCTTCCCGACGCGGATCGGGGGATTCGAGCGGATCGATCGGAACACGATGTCGTCGGGAACATCCTCGGGTCGCACGGCGTTGACGTGGGGGAGTCCGAGGCTCTCCGCATTGCGACGAACCAGATCCAGGGCGCGCTCGTTCACATCGACAGCCCAGATCGTCGCGTGCGGCGACGCCATCGCAAGGGACAGCGATATCGGCCCCCACCCGGAGCCGATGTCGAGCAGGTGTCCCCCCGCGGGGGGAGGGGGCGTGTTCGCCAGGAGCACCGCGGTGCCCGAGTCGACGTGATCGGGGCTGAACACGCCGCCGGCGGTCATGACCTCGACCTCCCGTCCCTGGAGTACCACGCGGATACGCCGCAGGTTCTCCGGACTGGCGGGGGAAGCACTGAAGTAGTGGTCGCTTCCCATGGCTCACGAGCGTAGCGGAGGACGCCGCCTGCGCGGGAGGCTAGAATTCACGGATGCCCGGGCCCCGGCATCCCGGAAGGAACTGATGACGCACCACACCACACCGCCCACCGCCGACGAGCAGCCGGTGGACCCGGTGGATCGCGTGCTGTCGCACGCCGACACCGGATCCGGTGCGCGCGTGTTCGGGAACGCACAGGCGCTCCAGGACGCGTCCACCGCGTACGGTGCGGACAGCGACGGCGATCAGTGGGATCGTGAGGAGCGCGCCGCCCTCCGGCGCGTCCCCGGGCTGTCGACCGAGCTCGAGGACGTCACCGAGGTCGAGTACCGCCAGCTGCGTCTGGAGAACGTCGTCCTGGTGGGTGTGCATCCGCAGGGCGCGACCGAGGACGCCGAGAACTCGCTGCGCGAGCTCGCCGCGTTGGCCGAGACGGCCGGTGCCGTGGTGCTCGACGGCGTGCTGCAGCGGCGGCCGCACCCCGACCCGGCGACGTACGTGGGGCGGGGCAAGGCGGAGGAGCTCCGTGACATCGTCGCCGCCGTCGGCGCCGACACCGTGATCGCCGACACCGAACTCGCCCCGAGCCAGCGGCGTGCCCTCGAGGACGTGGTGAAGGTGAAGGTCATCGACCGCACCACGGTCATCCTCGACATCTTCAGCCAGCACGCCAAGAGTCGCGAGGGCAAAGCCCAGGTCGAGCTCGCCCAGCTGGAGTACCTCCTCCCGCGTCTGCGCGGGTGGGGCGACTCGATGTCACGCCAGGCGGGCGGCCAGGTCGGCGCCGGTGGTGCCGGCATGGGCTCCCGCGGTCCGGGTGAGACGAAGATCGAGCTCGACCGTCGTCGTATCCGCACCCGCATGGCGCAGCTGCGTCGTCAGATCCGCGACTTCGCGCCGGCGCGGGACGCCAAACGCGCGGAGCGCAGGCGCAACACGATTCCGTCGGTCGCGATCGCGGGGTACACCAACGCGGGCAAATCCAGCCTTCTGAACCGGCTCACCAGCGCGGGCGTGCTGGTGGAGAACGCCCTGTTCGCGACGCTCGACGCGACGGTCCGCCGCGCCGAGGCCGAGGACGGTCGGGTGTACACGCTCACGGACACGGTCGGATTCGTGCGGAACCTGCCTCACCAGCTCGTCGAAGCCTTCCGTTCCACGCTCGAAGAGGTGGGACAGGCCGACGTCATCGTCCACGTGGTGGACGGCGCCCATCCCGACCCGGCGGCGCAGCTGGCGACCGTCCGCGATGTGATCGGCGATGTCGGCGCGCGGGATCTTCCCGAGATCGTGGTGTTCAACAAGGCCGATCTCCTGGACGACGACGCGCGTCTCCTGCTGCGCGGGCTGCAGCCGGACGCCGTCTTCGCTTCTTCCCGCACCGGCGAGGGCGTTGCGGAGCTTCGGGCGACGATCGAGGCGGCGCTTCCGCTCCCCGCTGTCGAGGTGCACGCGCTCGTGCCCTACGACCGCGGAGAGCTGGTGTCGGCGATCCACGAGCACGGCATGATCCTCGCCGAAGAGCACGAGGAGGAGGGCACCGCGGTGCATGCGCGGGTCGGTGAGCACCTGGCGGCACGCCTGGCGCCGTTCCTCCGGAACTAGTCCAGCGTCAGCGGCGGGATTCCCGGAGGAGTGAAGCCGAAGACCAGCCCGAGGAAGGCGAGCTCCGCCTCGAGGGCGCGCTCGATGGTCTCCGCCCGGCGGAATCCGTGCCCCTCACCGTCGAAGAGCAGATAGGCGTGGGGCACGCCCGCCGCGGTGAGGGCGTCGCGGACGGCTTCGGACTGCGACGGCGGGACGACGGCATCCTCCGAACCCTGCTCGATCAGGAGCGGCGTGCGGAAGTCCTCCGGTCGCGTGAGCGGGGACAGCTCGACGTAGCGCGCCTCGGCCTCGGGGAGCGGCCCGACGAGCCCGTCGAGGTAGCGGGACTCGAAGTCCTCGGTCTCCGCGGCGAGGAGGCGCAGATCCGCGACGCCGTAGCGGCTGATCCCGGCGGCGAAGACATCGGTGCCGGTGACCGCGCGGAGCACGGTCCAGCCGCCGGCCGACCCGCCCGCGATGGCCACGCGGTCCGGGTCTAGCCGCCCCTCCGCGGCCAGCGCGCTGACCACCGCGACGATGTCGTCGACGTCGACGATGCCCCAGGCGCCGCGGAGCCGCTCGCGGTAGGGGCGGCCGTAGCCCGTGGAGCCGCCGTAGTTGACGTCGAGTACACCGATGCCTCGGCTGGTGAGATAGGCGATCTTGCCGGATGCTGCGCCGCCGACGTGCGCGGTCGGACCGCCGTGGACGAACACGACGTACGGCGAAGCCGTGCTCGCGTCCGCGCGGTCGCGCGCCGGAACCGGGACGTCGGGGTTGGTCGGAGGGAAGTCGAAGGCGTGGACGGGGCCGTGCGGTCCGTTCACCGTGACCTCGCGGGCGGTGGGGGTGAACGCCGCCGGCCAGGGCGGAACGTCGCCGGCGATCCGGACCACGTCTTCGGGCTTGTCGACGTCGACGTCCACGAGCCGGAGCGCCGGCATGCCGTGGGCCGTCGTGCCGCTGACGAGCACCCGCGCTCCCGCGGCGTCCTCGATCGCCGCGGTCGCGATGACATCCACCGGAAGGCGCCGTGCACCCCCGTCCGGCGAGAGGAGGACGATCTCGTCGCTCCCGCGGGTGCGCACCGCGACGATCCGGCCGTCGTCGAGAGGGCGGAACCAGCGCGTGCCGAGGACCCAGAGCGGACCCCCGGTGTCGGCGTCGGCCGGGGCGACGGAGGTGCGGGTCCCGGTGCGGAGATCGTGACGCCAGAGGTTCCACCGTCCGTCGGGATCGTCGGAGTAGAGGAGTGTGTCGTCGTCGAGCCAGACCGGTTGCACCGGCGAGGACCCGCCTCCGGCGATCGCGCGCCCCTCGTTCCCGGGTATGCGGATCTCCGCGACCCGCACCTCCGCCCGGTCCCAGGGCATGTCGGGGTGGTTCCAGGCGATCCAGGCGATCCGCCCGCCGTCGGGGGAGAGTGCCGGGTGGGCGACGAAATCGCTTCCGGTGGCCAGGACAGTCGGCGGGGTGCCGGCATCGCCGTTCCAGGGGATCTCCACGATGTCGCGCCGCACGGGTGCGCCGAGGGTCTCGCGGACGGCGAGGAGCCGCCCGCTTTGAACGCTCAGGCCTCCGAAGCGGACGTCCGGGTCCTCCGCGGTGAGGGCGGTCGGCGCCGAGCCGGGAGCGAGGGCGTAGACCCGCTGGTCGGTCTTCTCCACGAACACCAGGAGGTCCTCGTGCGCCGCCCACGCGCCCCCGCCGTACTCATGGACGCGCGAGCGGGCGTTCCAGGGCGTGGGCAGGAGTGTCCGGACATCGCCGTCCGCGCTGCGTGCCCGGACGGCGATGCGGCCGCCCTCGTCGGGAAGCGATTCACCCCACCAGATCTCGTCGCGCGCCGGCCCGGCGAAGCATGCGCCCTCGAGGCGAGGCGACGAACGGGCGACCGATCGCGCGTCCAGGGGTGACGGCCATGCGCCCCAGGCGGGGGCGGACGCGGGAGCGTTGTGTTCCGAGGGGGTGGTCACCCCCTCCACGCTAGAGCGAAACCGTCGGAAGCGCCGCTACCGGGCTGTTTCGACCTCGGCCTGTCGGATCTGCAGGACCTCGAGGATGAGCGCGACGCCGAGGGTCGTCAGGATCACGGCGACGATGTCGCCGATGCTGAGGGGGCGCAGCGCGAACAGCCACAGGACGGCGCCCGCGGCCAGGAGCACGCGGACGAGGACGCGACGTGTCCCGAGCCAGCGGCCGAAGCGACCGGTGTCCACCCCCCACACGGCGACGCGGGCGCGCGCGGCCGCGCCGGCGCGTCCGCCGGCGGCGCGCAGAGCGCGAGCGGGACGGGAGCGGCCGAGCATCCACCCGGCGACGGCGACGAGGACGCCGAGGAGCGCGAGGACGGCGGCGGAGTGCGCCATCGCCCCGACCATCTGTGCGTAGATCACTTCCAGCGCCGACGGCGAGAGGCCGGCGTCCTGCGCGACCGCGCCGACCCCGGCGCCGCCGACGGCGAACCCGGCCGCGAGTGAACCGGCGCCGAGTGCCAACGCCACGCCGGTTCCGAGGACGGCGACACTGCGGCGCCGGGCGAGGAGGATGCCGAGGCCGAAGAGCGCGAGCGTCACGACGGGGAGCCACCACCCGCCCACGGCGGCGGCGGCATAGCCGGTGCGCAAGAGCGCCAGGTTCTGCCCGTCTCCGAGGATGATCACCCGGTCGACGGCCGGGATGAGGGTCGCGACGCCGATCCCGCGATCCTGCAGGTTCCCCTTGACCCGTTCGACGACGGCTCCCAGCTGGATGCCGACCCCGTCGTCGGTGCGGACGACCAGACCGCCCCCGTCGGAGGTGGCCGCCGCGGTCAACGCGCGATGGGCCGCTCGCGTCGTCGTCGCCCAGACATCGGTGAAGGCGTCGGAGGCCACCACGCGGGTGACCGTGGTCTGCACGAGGCTCTCGAGTCCGGCCGCTGCCGGCCGCTGGAGCAGCTCCAGGGCGGATGCCGCACGCGGGGGGAGGCCGAGATCGGTGACGGCCGAGAACACCTCGGCCGTGAGGGCGTCGAAGTCGACCTGGTCGGTGATCGCCTCCATCGTCTCGTCGACGATGAGCGCCTGCACGGACGGGTCGGTCGACAGCGGCGCGAGCGTCGACACGAACGCGTCCTCGTCGACGAGCTGGACGCGGGTCCAGGCGGACACGATCGACACGGGGACGAGGACAGCCGCGATGATGATGCACACCGCGGAGGCGAGGCTGCGGATCCGACCCCGGCCGGATCGCGGTGCGGGCTCGTCATCCTGGCGGACGGACAGTCGGGCGTTCTCCGCTTCCAGCTCGCGGATGCGCGCCTCGAGCGCGGCGTGATCGGAGGACTCCATGGTCATGGGGCCATCATGGTGCACCCGCCGCGGTCGGCGTCGGAGGATCACCCCCGGCGGGTGAGCCCCCCGGGGAGTCAGACGCTGCGGAGGACGGCGACGACTTTGCCGAGGACGACGGCGTCGTCGCCGAGGATGGGTTCGAAGGCCGAGTTGCGCGGAAGCAGCCACGTATGGCCGTCCCTCTGACGGAAGGTCTTCACGGTCGCTTCGCCGTCGAGCATCGCGGCGACGATGTCGCCGTTGTCGGCGCTCGGCTGAGAACGCACGACGACCCAGTCGCCGTCGCAGATGGCGGCGTCGATCATCGACTCCCCGGTGACCTTGAGCATGAACAGGTCGCCCTTGCCGACGAGCTGTCGGGGCAGGGGGAAGATCTCGTCGATCTGCTGGTCGGCGGTGATGGGGACGCCGGCTGCGATGCGCCCCACCAGCGGCACGAGGGCGGCGTCGCCGACCGTGGGGGAGGCGTCCACGGGGCTCTCGGTGGCCGTGCCGGGCAGATCGATGAGCACCTCCATCGCGCGGGTCTTGCCGGCGTCGCGCCGGAGGTATCCGCTGAGTTCGAGCTGGTTGAGCTGGTGCGTGACGCTGGACAGCGACTTCAGCCCTACCGCATCGCCGATCTCGCGCATGCTCGGCGGGTATCCGTGGCGGGCGATCGACCGCTGGATGACTTCCAGGATCGCCAGCTGCTTCTCGCTCAGGCTCTTGCGGCGCCGGGTGTGCGGCTTCTGAGATCCGGTGACGTCGCTCATCTCGGCTCCTGTCTCGCCCTGTGTCGCAGAGCGGTCTTCGAATGTCGGAGGTCCGTGGTGTGGTTCCGCTATCGAAACCGTATCCGCACCTTCGGACCATCGCCGGGATCGGAGGGGCGTGTCGCTTTCGACAGTGTCGGTCCGATCCCGGCATTTGACATCCACCATAGTCGAAGATAGCTTCGGAAGAGAAGTTCGCGTGCGGCTCCTCTGGCCGGGGGTCGCATGCGAACTCCCGAACAGAGAACGGCTCCGACCGATCTCAGAGGAGAAGAACATGACCACCATCGACACCACCTGGTACCCCCGTCCGATCGCCCCGCGGACGCGGCTTCGATTGACAACGCGGGGGCGCCGCGCGCTGGCGTTCGTGGTGGCGCTGCCGGTGTCCGTCGCCATGGTGCTCGCGGTGATCAGCGGCGGCAGCGCTCTGGCGGGACGCGAGGGGGGCGCGCCGGAGGGCACGTTCTCGGCGGTCGTCGTCGCGCCGGGGGATTCGCTCTGGTCCATCGCTGAGCGGGTCGCGCCGGGCGCGGATCCGCGCGACGTGGTCGATGCCATCGTGCGGCTCAACGCCCTCGACGGCGCCGGTCTGCAGGCGGGTCAGAGCCTCGCGATCCCGACGGACTACGCGCCCGGTCGGTGATCGGCCCGGGCGGGCGGGGCGCCCTACGATGGGAGGGGTGACCACCCGCTTGGAAGACCTTCCCCTGCGCGATGACCTCCGGGGGATGACACCGTACGGCGCGCCTCAGGCCGCCCTCCCCGTCGCGCTCAACGTCAACGAGAACACCCACCCGGTTCCGGAAGAGGTCGCCGACGACATCCTCGACGCGGTGGCGCTCGCGCTCCGCGAGGTCAATCGGTACCCGGACCGTGAGTTCACCGGTCTGCGCGAGGGGTTCGCGCAGTACCTCGGCCACGGCCTCGAAGCGGCCAACATCTGGGCCGCGAACGGGTCGAACGAGGTTCTCCAACACATGCTTCAGGCGTTCGGCGGGCCGGGTCGGCGCGCGTTCGGGTTCGCCCCCACCTACTCGATGTATCCGATCCTCACGCGCGCGACGGGCGCGGAATGGGTCGCCGGCAGACGTCGCGAGGACTTCACCGTCGATCCGGAGGATGCCGCTCGGCAGGTCGCCGACGCCGGGGCGGACGTCGTCTTCCTCTGCGCGCCGAACAACCCCACCGGCACGCCGATGGGCCTGGACGCCATCCGCGCGGTGTACGACGCCACGGACGGCGTCGTCATCGTCGACGAGGCCTATCAGGAGTTCGCCCCGCGGGAAGAGCCGTCCGCACTCACGCTGCTCCCCGGCCGCGAGCGGCTCGTGGTCTCGCGCACGATGAGCAAGGCCTTCGCCTTCGCGGGCGCGCGGGTCGGATATCTCGCGGCGGATCCCGCCGTCGTCGACGCGTTGCGCCTGGTGCGCCTTCCATACCACCTCAGCGCGCTCACGCAGGCGGCGGCGACCGCCGCGCTGCAGCACGCCCCGACCATGCTCCGGATGGTCGACGACATCGTCGCCCAGCGCGACCGCATCTCAGCGACGCTGCAGGCACTGGGATACCGCCCCTACGAATCCTGGACCAACTTCGTGCTCTTCGGCGGTGTCGACGATCCCCGCGCCGTCTGGGACGGGCTCTACGAGCGCGGCGTCCTCATCCGGGACGTCGGGATCCCGCACCACCTTCGTGTGACGGCGGGGACCGAGGAGGAGACGACGGCGTTCCTCGACGCGTTGGCCTCGGTAGGATCGGGCGCATGAGCGCCGCCCGTACCGCCTCCCTCTCGCGTGCGACCAGTGAGTCACGCGTCGAACTGGAGCTCGACCTCGACGGCACCGGCCGCAGCCGCATCCAGACGACCGTGCCGTTCTTCGACCACATGCTCACCGCGTTCGCGAAGCACTCCCTGACCGACCTCACGGTCCGCGCCGAGGGCGACACCGACATCGACGCGCACCACACGGTCGAGGACGTGTCGATCGTGCTGGGGCAGGCGATCCGCGAGGCGCTCGGCGACAAGTCCGGGATCGCGCGGTACGGTGATGCGCTCGTGCCGCTCGACGAGGCGCTCGCGCAGGCGGTCGTCGACATCAGCGGCCGACCCTACCTGGTCCACTCGGGCGAGCCCGTCGGATTCGAGCACCACCTCATCGGCGGGCACTTCACCGGCTCCCTCGTCCGGCACAGCTTCGAAGCGATCAGCGTCCACGCCGCCCTGACCGTCCACGTGCGCGTCCTCGGCGGCCGCGACCCCCATCACATCGCCGAGGCCGAGTACAAGGCCTTCGCGCGGGCGTTCCGCCAGGCGAAGGCCTTGGATCCTCTCGTCGAGGGCATCCCGAGCACGAAGGGTGCTCTGTGACAGAGGCGCCTCCCCGCCCGACCGTCGCCGTCCTGGACTACGGGTCGGGCAACGTCCACTCCGCCGTCAAGGCGCTGATCGCGGCAGGCGCCGATGCGCGGCTCACCTCGGATGCCGGGTTCGTCCGGGACGCGGACGGGCTCGTGGTGCCGGGCGTCGGGGCCTTCCACGCGGTGATGGCGGCGCTGCGCGCCCAGCGCGGAGACCAGCTCATCGAGCGCCGTCTCGCCGGGGGACGCCCGGTGCTCGGCATCTGTGTCGGGATGCAGGTCATGTTCGATCTCGGCGTGGAGCGGGGGAACGACACGGAGGGTCTGGGCGAATGGCCCGGGACCGTCACGCAGCTCGACGCGCCCGTCCTGCCGCACATGGGGTGGAACACCGTCACTCCGGGTGAGGGAACGGTGTTGTTCCGCGGCCTCGAGCAGGAGCGCTTCTACTTCGTGCACTCGTTCGCCGCTCAGAGCTGGCCCATGGTCCGCCAGGACCCTTTCCGCGAGCCCGTCCTCACGTGGAGCACCTACGGCTCCTCGTTCCTCGCCGCGGTCGAGAACGGTCCGCTGTCGGCCACTCAGTTCCACCCGGAGAAGTCGGGGGAGGCGGGCATCCGGCTGCTGTCCAATTGGATCGGCGGCCTCGCCGGGGCTACTCTCTGAGATCGTGCCCCGCAGCGGGTCCGTTCCCGCCCCACCCGTCACGCACGAGGAACCATGAACGATTTCGCGTCCACGCCCACGCTGACCCTTCTGCCCGCCGTCGACGTCGCCGATGGCAAGGCCGTCCGGCTGACCCAGGGGGAGGCCGGCACCGAGACCAGCTACGGCGACCCCATCGACGCCGCACACGAGTGGGCCCGCCAGGGTGCGCAGTGGATCCACCTCGTCGACCTCGACGCGGCGTTCGGCCGCGGCAACAACGCCTCCATCCTCCGCAAGGTGATCAAGTCCGTGCGCGGCGTCCAGGTCGAATTGTCCGGCGGCATCCGTGACGATCGCACGCTGGAGGCGGCGCTGGAGAGCGGTGCCGCCCGCATCAACCTCGGCACGGCCGCGCTCGAGAACCCGGAGTGGGCCGCGGATGTCATCGGACGCTACGGAGACGTCATCGCCGTCGGCCTCGACGTGCGCGGCACGACCCTCGCCGCACGCGGGTGGACCCGTGAAGGCGGAGACCTGTGGACCGTCCTGGACCGGCTCGAAGACGCCGGATGCAGTCGGTACGTCGTCACCGATGTGACCAAGGACGGCACCCTGCAGGGGCCGAACCTCGAGCTCCTGCGCGAACTCACCGCGCGCACCCCGAAGCCGGTCGTCGCCTCCGGCGGCGTGTCGAACCTCGATGACATCGCCGCCCTCCGCGAGCTCGTGCCGCTGGGCGTCGAGGGGGCCATCGTCGGCAAAGCGCTGTACGCCGGGGCGTTCACGCTGGCGGAGGCCCTGGATGTCGCCGGGCGCTGACGGAGCACATCCCGCCGATTCGGCGGGCGTCCCCTGGGAGGGGCGGGAGTTCCGTGCGAACCCGCACGCGGCTGACGACGGCTCGGCAGATCCTGCGCTCCTCGACGCCCTGCGCCGCTTCCACGCGGGGGAGGGCTCACCCGTCGAGGTGATCCGGGCCTACCGCGCCGCGCGCCTGCTCATCCCGCTCGTGGCGGAGAAGGGCGACGAGGGGATCGGTCCGCACGGACTGGCCGTCGACAAGACCCAGGAGCTGTCGATCGTGACGGTCGCGGCTCCCGATGGTCGACGCGTCCTCCCGGTGTTCTCGAGCGTCGCGGCGATGCAGAAGTGGGACGCCTCCGCACGGCCGGTGCCGGCGGACGGAGTGCGGACGGCACTGGCCGCCGTGCAGGACGGAACCGATCTGATCGTGCTGGATCCGACCTCGCCCACCGAGTTCGTCGTGCGGCGCCCGGCGGTCTGGGCCATCGCCCGCGGCGAGGAATGGGAACCGAGCTACGCGTCCCCGGAGGTCTTCTCCGGTCTTCAGGAGAGTGTCGGCGGAGAGCTGGCGGTCCTCGACCTCTCTGTCGCCCCGGGTGACCCGGCCGGAACCCTGCGCGGACCGGAGCTGGTCGTCCGACTGGAGCTCATCGCCGGCCTGGACAGTGCCGAGCTCGACACGGTCCTGAAGAGGCTCGCCGCACGCTGGGCGGCCGATGACCGGATCGCGACCCTCGTGGATTCGCTCTCCGTCGCGCTCGTCCGTGGCGCCTGAGACCGGTCAGGTGACGGGGCCGGTCCACTTCTCGCCGGGGCCCTTGCCGATCGGGTCCGGAATCGCGGAGGCTTCGCGGAAGGCCAGCTGAAGCGAACGCAGGCCGTCGCGCAGCGAGCGGGCGTGCATGTCGCTGATCTCCGGAGCGCCCGCGGTGATCAAGCCCGCCAGGGCGTTGATGAGTTTGCGCGCTTCGTCGAGGTCGATCTGCTGCGCGGGGTCGTCGGCGAGGCCGACCTTCACGGCGGCGGCGCTCATCAGGTGGACGGATGTCGTCGTGATCACCTCGACGGCGGGGACATCGGCGATGTCGCGCGTGGCGGAGGCGGCGTGACGCTCCTGCTCCTCCCACTGCGCGTGTCGGTCGTCGGCGGGGCTCGGAATCGTGGTCACGTCATTCTCTCTGCTAGACTTCAGCGGGCTCCGGGGCATCCTGCTCCGGAACGAAAGAGGATTTGATCCCACCCGCGCTTGCCGCTCCAGGCTACCGGGTCATGCACTCCGCCTCGGACGTCTCGTCAGAGGTCGTCCCTCATCGGGTTCGGGTGCGAGAAAGCCGGCGCCGGTGCGCCGTGCGGGTGGAAGCGAACTCCTCTTTCCGCCGCGAGGACACTCGCGGTGGCTGTCACCCGTCACGTCAGAGGAGTTCCGCATCAGCGATCCCCGCACCAATGAGCGCATTCGCGTGCCCGAGGTCCGACTCGTCGGTCCCGGCGGCGAACAGGTCGGCGTCGTCCGCATCGAAGTCGCCATGCGACTGGCTCAGGAGGCCGATCTCGACCTGGTCGAGGTGGCGCCCAACTCCAAGCCGCCCGTCGTCAAGATCATGGACTACGGGAAGTTCAAGTACGAGGCCGCTCAGAAGGCCAAGGAAGCGCGTCGCAACCAGGCGAACACGGTTCTCAAAGAGGTCCGGTTCCGTCTGAAGATCGAGGCGCACGACTACATCACCAAGCTCAAGCGCGCGGAGGGCTTCCTCCAGGCCGGCGACAAGGTCAAGGCGATGATCCTCTTCCGCGGTCGCGAGCAGTCGCGTCCGGAGCAGGGCGTGCGTCTGCTGCGCAAGTTCGCCGAGGACGTCGCGGAGTTCGGCACCGTCGAGTCGAACCCGACCATCGACGGCCGCAACATGGTGATGGTGGTCGCCCCGCACAAGAACAAGTCCGAGGTCAAGACGGAGCAGAACGCCCAGCGTGCGGCGAACAAGGAAGCGGCGCGCTCCGCGCGGCATGCGGACGACGACGACGTCGACGACGCCGCCACGGACGACGACGAATAGGCCCCCAGACTCCCGCACCGCGGGACCCAGACTCCCGCCCGCGCGGGATGCGATAACGAAGGAAGAACAGATGCCGAAGCAGAAGACCCACTCGGGTGCCAAGAAGCGCTTCAAGCTGACCGGGAGCGGAAAGCTGATGAAGCAGCAGGCCGGTATGCGCCACAACCTCGAGGGCAAGTCGTCGCGCCGGACGCGCCGTCTGAACCAGGAGCAGGTTCTGGCCCCGGGCGACGCCAAGGTCGCCAAGAAGCTCCTCGGCCACTGAGCGCTTTCGCACGATAGGAAACAGAAGAAATGGCAAGAGTAAAGCGGGCGGTCAACGCCCACAAGAAGCGTCGCGTCATCCTCGAACGCGCCTCCGGCTACCGCGGGCAGCGCTCGCGTCTGTACCGCAAGGCCAAGGAGCAGGTCACGCACTCGCTGGTCTACGCGTACCGTGACCGTCGTAAGCGCAAGGGCGACTTCCGTCGCCTGTGGATCCAGCGCATCAACGCCGCGAGCCGCCAGAACGGTCTGACCTACAACCGCTTCATGCAGGGCCTCGGCCTCGCGGGCGTGCAGGTCGACCGTCGGATGCTCGCCGAGCTCGCGGTCAACGAGCCGGCGACCTTCGCCTCGCTCGTCGCGACGGCCAAGGCGGCTCTCCCGGAGAACGTCAACGCCCCCAAGGGTGCGTGAGCGGCATCCGCTGACAGAACGGGCGCTTCCCCTCGGGGAGGCGCCCGTTCTCCTGTTCCGGGCGGTGTCGGATGCCGGCGCCCACGGTCCCTAGGATGAGAGACGTGCTGGAGAATCCGCGATCGCCGCGCGTACGCGCCGTCGCGAAGCTGACCAAGCGGCCCGCGCGCGCGGAGACCGGGCTGTTCCTCCTCGAGGGACCGCAGGCCGCGCGCGAAGCACTCACGCACCGCCCCGACATCGTGGTCGAGGTCTTCGCGACTCCGTCCGCGCTGGAGCGGCACGCCGACATCCGCGCCGCCGCCGACGCGGCGGGTGTCGAGGTGGTGCTCGCGACCGAAAGCGTGGTCGACGCGATGGCCGACACGGTCACCCCGCAGGGAATCGTCGCCGTCGCGCGGCAGGCCCCGACATCCGTGCGGGACATCTTCGCCGGAACGCCCCGACTCGTCGCCATCTGCGAAGAGGTCCGCGACCCCGGCAATCTCGGGACCATCATCCGCGCGGCGGACGCCGCCGGCGCGGACGCCGTCGTCCTCACCGGCCGAACCGTCGATCCGTTCAACCCCAAGGTGGTGCGCTCCACCACGGGCTCTCTGTTCCACCTCCCCGTCGCCGTCGGTGTGGACCTGGCCGATGCGGTCCGGCGGGCACGCGCGGCCGGCGTGCGCGTCATCGCCGCGGACGTCGGGGGAGGGGACTTCCTGGGTGCGCGCGATCTCCTCGCCGAACCGACCGCCTGGCTCTTCGGAAACGAGGCCCGCGGTCTCGAGGATGAGGCGCTCGCGCTCGCCGATCTCTCCCTGCGTCTGCCGATCTACGGGTCGGCGGAGTCGTTGAACCTCGCCACCGCCGCGAGCGTCTGCCTCTATGAGAGCGCATTCGCGCAGCGCGCCGCGCGCTGATCCGCGTCCGGTCTGCCCGCCGTGCATCACGGCCCGGTAAAGGTTGGTGTGGATAACCTGCGTGAGCGTTGAGGTGTGCCTAAGCTTGCCGGATGACCAGCTCAGCGGACGAAAGCGCCCCCGCGACGTCGAACATCTCGGTGCGGCGCGGTGAGCCGCTCGTGGTCGTGGAGCACGTCGACAAGCACTTCGGCGAGCTGCACGTCCTCCAAGACATCAACACGGTGGTCAACCGAGGGGAGGTCGTCGTCGTGATCGGGCCCTCGGGATCCGGAAAATCGACCCTCTGCCGCGCGATCAATCGCCTCGAGACGATCGACTCCGGCTCGATCTCGATCGACGGCGTCCCGCTGCCCGAGGAGGGGGCGGGACTGGCGCGTCTTCGCGCCGACGTCGGCATGGTATTCCAGTCGTTCAATCTCTTCGCGCACAAGACGGTCCTCGAGAACGTGACCCTCGGGCCGATCAAAGTGCGGAAGATGTCGAAGAAGGACGCCGAGACCGAGGCGATGCGGCTCCTCGAGCGTGTCGGCGTCGCCAATCAGGCCAAGAAGATGCCGGCGCAGCTCTCCGGCGGTCAGCAGCAGCGTGTGGCGATCGCCCGTTCCCTCGCGATGAACCCGAAGGTCATCCTCATGGATGAGCCGACGAGTGCGCTCGACCCCGAGATGATCAACGAAGTACTCGACGTCATGATCGGACTCGCGTCGGATGGAATGACGATGATCGTCGTGACCCACGAGATGGGCTTCGCGCGGAAGGCCGCCGATCGCGTGCTCTTCATGGCCGACGGCGCGATCGTCGAGGAGGCTACGCCCGAACAGTTCTTCACGAACCCACAGAGCGCGAGGGCGCAGGACTTCCTGTCCAAGATCCTCGAGCACTGACGCAGACCAGGGCACCACGAGTGCGCCGGACCCGGAGGAGAGTCGCCACGCGCGACCGCACACAGCAAAGGACGAAGACATGAAGCGAACGAGAATTCCCCTGATTGCCCTTGCGGCCGTGAGCGCGCTCGCCCTCTCGGCGTGCGCGGGTGGCACCGACGACGCCGGGGGCGATACCAGCGCGCCGCCCGTCGAAGAGGTCACCTTCGAAGAGGGCACGACGATGGCGGAGCTCGCCGACGCCGGCACGATCACGATCGGCACCAAGTTCGACCAGCCCCTGTTCGGCCTCATGGGCCCGTCGGGTACTCCCGAAGGCTTCGACGTCGAGATCGGCAAGATCATCGCGGCGCAGCTCGGCATCTCGGAGGACAACATCGAGTGGGTCGAGACCGTTTCGGCGAACCGCGAGCCTTTCATCGAGAACGGCCAGGTCGATATCGTCATCGCCACCTACACGATCAACGACACCCGTAAGGAAGTCGTCTCCTTCGCCGGCCCGTACTACATGGCGGGTCAGTCGATCCTCGTCCTCGCCGACAACGAAGACATCCAGAGCGAGGAGGACCTCGTCGGTCAGCCGGTGTGCTCGGTCACTGGTTCCACGCCTGCGGAGAACCTCGCCGAGCTCGGTGCGGAACCTGTCCTGACCGACACGTACTCGAATTGCCTCGAGCCGCTGCGGACCGGTGCCGTGGTGGCGGTGTCGACGGACAACGTGATCCTCGCCGGTCTCGCCGCGCAGAACGAGGGGGAGTTCAAGGTCGTGGGTGAGCCGTTCACGGATGAGCCCTACGGCATCGGTCTCGCGCTCGATGACACCGACTTCCGCATGTGGATCAACGACGTGCTCGAAGCGTCCTACGAGGACGGCACCTACGAGGCGGCGTGGAACAGCACGGCCGGCACGATCCTGCCGTTCGTCGACCCGCCGGCACCGGACCGCTACTGATATCGGGGATGCCTCGAGCCGGTGCCCCGCGCCGGCTCGAGGCATCCGACGTCTCGTTGACGTGAGAGAGGAGGGGAAATGGAGCAGTACCTCAGTCTGTGGCCCACCTTCTGGGAGGGCTTCCGAGTCACGCTGCTGTTGTTGGCCGTGTCGGGTGTGCTCTCGCTGATCCTCGGCACGATCATCGCGGCGATGCGCATCTCGCCTATCGGGTCTTTGCGCCTGTTCGCCGCGTTCTGGACGGAGATCGCGCGCAACACCCCACTCACCCTGGTCTTCTTCTTCTTCGCGGTCGTCGTTCCCTTCCTGGGAGTGCGGGTGCCGTACATCCCGCTCGCCATCGCTGCGCTGGCCTACTACACGTCGCCGTTCGTGGCGGAGGCGTTGCGTTCCGGCATCAATGGGGTCCCGGTGGGACAGGCTGAGGCGGCCCGCAGCATCGGTCTCGGCTTCGGCCAGACGGTGTCGCTCGTCGTTCTGCCGCAAGCGTTCCGCATGACGATTCCGCCGCTGATCAACGTGTTCATCGCCCTGACGAAGAACACGTCCGTCGCGGGGGGCTTCTTCGTGGTCGAACTGTTCGCGGCCACCCGGGCGCTTGCGAACGGGAACGGGAACATGGTCATCCTGATCCTCCTCACCGCCGCGGCGCTGTATCTGGCCGTCACCATTCCGCTGGGGCTCCTGGCGGGACAGATCGAGCGACGGGTGGTGGTGCAGCGATGAGCGCTCCCAGCGTCCTCTTCGACGCCCCCGGCCCGCGGGCCCGGCGGCTCTCACGTATCGCGTCGATCATCGGCGCCATCGTCATCCTGGCTGCGCTCGCGTGGCTCGTCTGGATCCTGGCGACACCTCGGGTGTCCGGCGGGGTTCCCGTGCCGGCGATCCTCGATCCGGTGCGGTGGGATATCTTCACGGACCCCGAGGTGTGGGGAGCGATCGGCCGTGGCGTCGTCGCGACCCTGCAGGCTGCGGCGGTGGCGGCCGTCGGCGCGATCGTGCTCGGCGTCGCCCTCTCCCTCATGCGCAGTTCGACCATCGCGTGGGTGCGCCTGCCGACCGCGTGGCTCATCGAGTTCCTCCGCGGGATGCCGGTCCTGTTGATGATGCTGTTCATCCTCCTCGTTGCTTCGACCGGCGCCTTCTGGGCTGTCGTGATCGCCCTCATCCTCTATAACGGGACGCTTATCGGGGAGGCGCTGCGCGCGGGGCTGGCCGCGCTCCCGCGGGGACAGCGAGAGGCGGCGCTGAGCGTCGGGATGCGTGATTTCCAGTCCAAGATGCTTGTGGAGTTCCCTCAGGCATTCCGACAGATGCTCCCGATCATCGTCGCCCAGCTCGTCGTGCTTCTGAAGGACACATCTCTCGGATTCATCGTCGGTTACAACGAGATCATCCGCACGATGATGAACAACCTGGCCAGCTTCTACGGGAACCGTTACCTGTTCTCCTTGTTCTTCGTGTGCCTCGCGATCTACCTCGTGATCAACCTGTTGCTGTCGTGGTTCGCTCGGTGGCTTTCCCGGCGCACAGCGAGCGGTGGGCGGAGAGCGAAGCAGCAGGAACCGTCCCCCGGGCTCGCCGACCCCACGTCCGCCATCCGTCTGGCGGATGCTCAGATACCGGATCGCCGCACGGGCGGTGACGCCGGGAACTGAATGGACACGTCGGACCGGTCGCATCGGTAGACTCGCTTCTCGTGTCTGAAGCGCGCGAGAATCCGCCGGCCGCCCCTCCCGCCATCACCCCCGAGGCGGTGGATGCCGCGGTCGAGGCCGCGCTGACGGCCGTCACCGACGCCGGCGACACCGCCGCACTCAAGGCCGCGCGTTCGGCCCACGCGGCCGAGGGCTCCACGCTGGCGGCGTTGAACGCCCGGCTGCGGAACGTCCCCGCCGATCAGAAGGCCGCGCTCGGCAAGCTCGTCGGTCAGGCGCGCGGGCGCGTTTCGTCCGCGTTCGCCGCGCGCGAGAAGGAGCTCGCCGAGGCGGAGACGGCCGCGGCGCTCGAAGCCGAGCGCGTGGACATCACCGCGCTCGCCGGCCGCGCACGCGTCGGGGCACGGCATCCGCTCACGCTCCTCCAGGAGCAGATCGGCGACATCTTCGTCGGCATGGGGTGGGAGGTCGCGGAGGGCCCCGAGCTCGAACACGAGTGGTACAACTTCGACGCCCTGAACCTCGACCCGGATCACCCGGCGCGGCAGATGCAGGACACCTTCTACGTCGATCCGGTCGAACGGCACCTGGTTCTTCGCACCCAGACCTCTCCCGTCCAGATGCGGACGATGCTCACCCGTGAGCTGCCGGTCTACGTGATCTCACCCGGCCGGGTGTACCGCACCGACGAGTTCGACGCGACGCACCTGCCGGTCTTCAGCCAGTTCGAAGGCCTCGTCATCGACAAGGGCATCACGATGGCCCACCTCAAGGGCACCCTCGACCACGTCGCGCGCGCCCTGTTCGGCGCCGAGGCGAAGACCCGGTTCCGGGCCAACTACTTCCCGTTCACGGAGCCGTCCGCCGAGCTCGACCTGTGGCACCCCACCTTCACCGGCGGTGCCCGGTGGATCGAGTGGGGCGGCTGCGGCATGGTGAACCCGAACGTCCTCCGCGCGGCGGGCATCGACCCCGAGGAGTACTCCGGGTTCGCGTTCGGCATGGGAATCGAGCGGACCCTGATGTTCCGCAGCGACGTCAAGGACATGCGCGACATGGCCGAGGGCGATGTCCGCTTCAGCGAGCAGTTCGGAATGGTGGTCTGATGCGCGTCCCGCTCTCATGGCTTCGCGAGTTCGTCGACGTCCCGATGTCGGCCACCGGCGAAGACGTCCTCGCCGACCTCGTCCGGGTCGGTTTCGAAGAGGAGGAGGTCCTCGGCTTCGAGCTCACCGGGCCCATCGTCGTGGGCGAGGTCCGCGAGTTCGTCGAGGAACCCCAGTCCAACGGCAAGACGATCCGCTGGTGTCAGGTCGACGTCGGCGATGCCCTCGGCGGCGTCCGCGGGATCGTCTGTGGCGCCCGCAACTTCTTCGCCGGTGACAAGGTCGTCGTCACCCTGCCCGGCGCGGTCCTTCCGGGGCCGTTCCCGATCGCCGCGCGCAAGACCTACGGGCACGTGTCCGACGGCATGATCGCGTCGGCCAAGGAGCTGGGTCTCGGCGACGAGCACTCCGGCATCCTCCGCCTGGTCGATCTCGGGATCGACGCCCCCGTCGGCACCGACGCCATCGCGCTGCTCGGCCTCGACGACGTCGCGGTGGACGTGAACGTCACGCCCGACCGCGGGTACGCGCTGTCGATCCGCGGGATCGCACGGGAGTACTCCCACGCCACCGGCGCGGCGTTCCGTGACCCCGGCGCGAAGGTCTGGGGCGAGGTGAACCTGCACGACGAGACCGCCTTCGCGGTGGCGGTGGAGGACGACGCGCCCATCCGCGGCCGAGTGGGTGCGTCCGAGTTCGTCGCACGCATCGTCCGGGACGTCGACCCGACCAAGCCGACCCCGCCCTGGATGATCGCACGGCTGACGCTCGCCGGCATCCGGTCGCTCGGCATCCTGATCGACATCACCAACTACGTCATGATCGAGCTCGGGCAGCCGATCCACGGCTACGACCTCGACCGGCTTCAGGGCGGCATCACCGTGCGCCGCGCCGCTGCGGGCGAGACGCTGCAGACCCTCGACGGCAAGACCCGGACGCTGCATCCCGAAGACCTGCTGATCGCGGACGCGTCGGGCCCGATCGGCCTGGCGGGGGTGATGGGCGGCGGGACGACCGAGATGACGGACGCGACGCGGAACGTGCTCATCGAAGCGGCGACGTTCGACACCGTCACGATCGCGCGTACGGCTCGACGACACAAGCTCCCCAGCGAAGCATCGCGTCGGTTCGAGCGCGGCGTGGACCCCGCGATCGCGTTCGTCGCGGCCGCCCGGGTCGCCGAGCTCATGGAGCGCTACGCCGGCGGGACGGACACCCGCGCCGGTGGGGCGATCAACGCCACCCGTGTCGACACGATGATCGAGCTGCCGCGGGACTTCGTCTCGGGCCTCATCGGGGTGGACTACACCGCCGACGAGATCGTCTCTTCGCTGGAGATGATCGGAGCGACGGTACGCGAGACGGCCGCCGGCTGGGTCGTGGCGGCGCCGTCCTGGCGACCGGACCTCACCGACAAGTGGACGCTGGCCGAGGAGGTCGCCCGGATCACGGGGTATGACCGCATCCCCTCGGTCCTGCCGATCCCCCCGGCCGGACGCGGTTTCACCGCGGCTCAGCACGGGCGTCGGCGCGTCGCGAACGCGCTCGCCGCGGCCGGGTACGTCGAGACGCCGTCGTTCCCGTTCGTCGCCGAGGCCGACAATCGGCTCCACGGCTCGGCCGGGGGAGGAGAGGTCGCCTCGGTGCGACTCGCGAACCCGTTGGACGGACAGCACCCGTTCCTCCGCCGCTCGCTCGTTCCCGGTCTGCTGCAGGTCGCGCACCGCAACGTCTCGCGCGGCCTGCTGGACCTGGCGCTGTTCGAGTCCGGAGTGGTCTTCCGCCCCGCCATCGGGCAGGCCTACGGCACCCCCTTCGTCCCGCCGCCGGCGGTTCGACCGGATGCCGCGACGCTCGCCGAGCTCGATGCGGCCATCCCGCCGCAGCCTCGCCACATCGCGGTCCTCGTCACCGGCAACCGCGTCGCCAAGCAGCCGGGCGCACCGGCCGAGTCGTTCGAGCTCCTCGACGTCCTCGACGCCGTCCGCACGATCGCCGGTGCCGCCGGCGTGCGCATCGACGTCTCCCAGACGCAGCGCGCGGCTCTTCATCCCGGGCGCGCCGGAGCGCTGTCGGTGGACGGCGTCGAGGTCGGCTACGTCGGGGAGGTCCTCCCGACCGTCGCGGCGGCGGCGGACCTGCCGGGACGCGTGTACGTCGCCGAACTCGACCTCGACCGCGTACTGGATGCCGCGCGGACGGTGACGGCCGTGACGCTGTCGGGCTACCCGGCCGCGACCCAGGACGTCTCGCTCGTGGTCGCCGAAGATGTCGCGGCGGCGACGCTCCGCGATGCGCTCGTCGAGGGCGCCGGCCCGCTGTTGGAGGCCGTGCGGCTCGTCGACGACTATCGCGGCGCAGGCGTGCCCGAGGGCAGCAAGAGCCTCACCTTCGCGCTCCGGTTCCGCGCGCCCGACCGCACGCTGACCGCGGCCGAGGCGACGGAGGCCAAGCTCGCCGGCGTCGCGCGCGCGCAAGAGCGGTGCGGCGCCTCGATCCGAGACTGACCGCGTCCTTCCCGCGGGGAAGGACGCGCCGGGTCCGCCCCGCCGATTTGGTGTGGCGGACCCGGCCTCGATATCGTCTCGGCATGCCCACCGCCGCATCGGGAACCTGCTCCGCGCTTTCGCGCGTCGTTCCCGCGCGCCGACGCCGCGACGGACGCCGACTCTAGGCGACGCCGCGTTCCACCCGTCGCCGGGTGCCGACGGGGTCGTCGCCGCTCCCGGCCCGCCGCGCTCGCCGCGGCATCCGACTCTCTAAGGTGGAACCCATGACGTATTCGGTCGCCGTCTCCGGCGCATCGGGCTATGCCGGCGGCGAGATCCTGCGCCTTCTCGCAGCGCATCCCGACGTCGAGATCCGCACCGTGACCGCGCACTCGAACGCGGGGTCACCGCTCATCGAGCATCAGCCGCACCTGCGCTCGCTCGCGCGTCTCGACCTGCAGCCGACCACCCCCGACGTGCTCGCCGGGCACGATGTCGTCGTCCTCGCCCTCCCGCACGGCCAGTCCGGCGCGATCACGGAGTCGCTGTCGGATGCCGCGCTCGTCATCGACGCGGGCGCGGACCATCGGCTGCAGTCGGTCGCGGACTGGGATCGGTTCTACGGCGGCGACTTCCACGAGCCGTGGGCCTACGGCGTCCCGGAGCTCCCCGTGCGGGGCGGAAAGCAGCGGCAGCACCTGGTCGGCGCGCGCCGGATCGCCGCCCCGGGGTGCAACGCCTCGACCGTGAGCCTGAGTCTCGCGCCGGGCGTCGCCGCCGGCGTCATCGACCCGCGCGACATCGTCTCCGTTCTCGCGGTGGGGCCCTCGGGGGCGGGGAAGTCGCTGAAGACGAATCTGCTCGCCTCCGAGCTCCTCGGCTCGGCGAATCCCTATGCCGTCGGCGGCACCCACCGGCACATCCCCGAGATCCGCCAGGCGCTCGCCGCCGCGTCGCCGTCGGCGGCCGGTGTGAGCGCGGACGAGGGCATCCGGATCTCCTTCACGCCGGTCCTGGTGCCGATGTCGCGCGGCATCCTCGCCACGTCGTCTGCGCCGATCGTCCCCGGGGCGACCGATGCGCAGATCCGTGCGGCGTGGGAGGACGCCTACGCCGAGGAAACGTTCGTCACACTGCTCCCCGAAGGCGTGTTCCCGCGCACGGCGGACGTCGTCGGGGCGAACACCGCCCTGCTCGGTCTCGCCATCGACCGACCTGCGGGTCGGGTGACCGTCGTCGCCGCCGTCGACAACCTCGTCAAGGGCACCGCGGGCGCCGCGGTGCAGTCCATGAACATCGCGCTGGGGCTCCCCGAGGGCACCGCGCTGACCGTGAACGGAGTCGCGCCGTGAGCGTCACCGCACCCCGAGGGTTCGAGGCGGCCGGTGTCGCCGCGGGTCTGAAATCCACCGGCGCGAAAGACGTGGCGGTCGTGGTCAATCGTGGTCCGCTGAAGGTCGGCGCAGCGGTGTTCACATCCAACCGCGCCAAGGCGAATCCGATCCTCTGGTCGCAGCAGGCGATCGCCGACGGCGTCGTCGAGGCCGTCGTGCTCAATTCCGGCGGCGCGAACTGCTTCACCGGCAGCTTCGGGTTCCAGACGACGCACCAGACGGCGGAGAAGGCCGCCGAGCTGCTCGGCGTCGGTGCCGGCGATGTCCAGGTGTGCTCGACCGGGCTGATCGGCACGGGAGACGAGGTCTTCCGCGCGAAGGTCCTCGCCGGGACGGAAGCGGCGATCGACGGTCTCGACCGCGACGGCGGGATCGCGGCATCCGAGGCGATCATGACCACCGATTCCCGGGCCAAGCGCGCCGTCCATGAGGGCGCGGGCTGGACGATCGGCGGAATGGCGAAGGGCGCCGGCATGCTCGCGCCGGGGCTGGCGACGATGCTCGTGGTGCTCACCACGGACGCGGTGCTCGACTCCGCGCAGGCGGATGCGGCGCTGCGCGCTGCGACCAGACGCAGCTTCGATCGCCTCGACTCGGACGGCTGCATGTCGACCAACGATCAGGTGACCCTGCTCGTGAGCGGAGCGAGTGGCGTCACCCCGAGCCCGGACGAGTTCACCGCCGCCCTCGCTTCGGTATGCCTCGACCTCGCGGAGCAGCTGCAGGGGGACGCCGAAGGCGCCGCCCACGACATCACCATCGAGGTGCGCCACGCCGCCTCCGAGGACGACGCGGTCGAGGTGGGGCGCTCGGTCGCCCGCAACAACCTCTTCAAGGCCGCGATCTTCGGCAACGACCCCAACTGGGGCCGCGTGCTCGCCGCGATCGGAACGACCGACGCGACGTTCGACCCCTACGACGTGGACGTGTGGATGAACGGTGTCCGCGTGTGCACCGCGGGCGGGCCGGACCGTCCGCGCGAGGACGTCGATCTCACCCCCCGCGCGACCGACATCGTGATCGACCTCAAGGTCGGCGACGAGACCGCGACGATCCTCACCAACGACCTGACGCACGACTACGTCCACGAGAACAGCGCGTACTCCTCATGACCGATCTCCAAGACACCGATCCCGCCGAGGCGAGCGCGCGCGCGACGACCCTCATCGAATCCCTCCCGTGGCTGCGTCGCTTCCGCGACCAGATCGTGGTGGTCAAGTACGGCGGCAACGCCATGGTGAGCGAAGAGCTCCAGGACGCCTTCGCCGCCGACATCGCATACCTCCGCTACGTCGGCGTCAAGCCCGTCGTCGTGCACGGCGGTGGACCGCAGATCTCCTCGATGCTGGATCGCCTGGCCATCCCGAGCGAATTCAAGGGCGGCTACCGCGTGACCTCGACCGAGGCGATCAGCGTCGTGCGCATGGTCCTGACCGGTCAGATCAACCCCCAGCTGGTCGGGAAGATCAACGCGCACGGCCCCGTGGCCACGGGACTCTCGGGCGAGGACGCCGGACTCTTCGGCGGACGGCGTCGCGGCGTCGTGATCGAGGGGGTCGAGCACGACCTCGGTCGTGTCGGCGACGTGGTGGAGGTCGATCCGCGCCCGATCCACGATCAGCTCGATGCCGGCCGCATCCCGGTCGTCTCGAGCATCGCCCCCGATCTCGACCACCCGGGACACTCGCTGAACGTCAACGCGGATGCCGCGGCATCCGCCCTCGCGGTGGCTCTCGGGGCGGCGAAGCTCGTCGTCCTCACCGACGTCCCCGGGCTCTACGCCGACTGGCCCCGCCGCGACTCGCTCGTTTCGCACCTGACCTCGACCGAGCTGAGGGCGATGATGCCGCGGCTGGAGTCGGGCATGATCCCGAAGATGACGGCGTGTCTCGAAGCGGTCGAAGGCGGAGTCGAGACCGCCGCCATCATCGACGGCCGAGTGCCGCACTCGGTGCTGGTGGAGCTGTTCACCAGCAAGGGAATCGGAACAGAGGTGGTGCGCGGATGACGTGGCAGGACGATGCGGGACGGGACCTGGTCCGCAGCTTCGGACCCCGGATGGCGATGTTCGTCCGAGGCGAAGGGGCCTATGTGTGGGATGCGGACGGCCGTCGGCACCTCGATTTCCTCGCGGGCATCGCCGTCAACTCCCTCGGCCACGCCCACCCGGTGTTCGTCGAGGCGCTCACCCGACAGGCGGCGACCCTCGCCCACGTCTCCAACTACTTCGCCACCCCGCCCCAGCTCGAACTCGCGGCGCGCCTGAAGCGTCTCGCCGGGACAGGGGACGAGGGGCGCGTCTACTTCGCCAACTCCGGGGCGGAGGCCAACGAGGCGGCCTTCAAACTCGCACGCCTGCACGGCGGTGCCGATCGTCCGCGGATCCTGGCGCTGACGGATGCCTTCCATGGACGCACGATGGGAACCCTCGCGCTCACCGGGAAGCCGGCGATGCAGGAGCCTTTCCTGCCCATGACGCCCGGGGTGGAGTTCCTGCCCTCGACGATCGCCGCCCTCGAGGCCGCCGTCGACGACCGCGTCGCCGCCCTCATCGTCGAGCCGATCAAGGGCGAAGCCGGGGTCGTGGACCTGCCGGAGGGATACCTCGCCGCGGCGCGCGAGATCACCGCCCGCCACGGCGCGCTGCTCATCGTCGATGAGATCCAGACGGGTGCGGGACGTACGGGGGAGTGGTTCGCCTTCCAGCACGAGGGCATCACCCCGGATGCCGTCACCGTCGCCAAGGGCATCGGGGGAGGATTCCCGATCGGCGCGCTCATCACCTTCGGCTCCGCCAGCGACCTGTTCTACCCGGGCACGCACGGGTCGACCTTCGGCGGGAACGCCCTCGGCACCGCCGTCGCCTCGGCCGTCCTCGCCGAGATCGAACGCGCCGACCTCGTTGCGGCGGCATCGGCCCGAGGGGCGCAGATCCGCGACGGCGTGGAGGCCCTCGGCTCGGAGCTGGTGTCGGGAACCCGCGGGCGCGGGCTGCTGATCGGCATCGCCCTGACCCGGCCGGTGGCCAAGGCGGTCGTCGCCGCGGCCGCTGAGCACGGTCTCGTCATCAACGCGCCGAACGACGACACGATCCGCGTGGTCCCGCCGCTGACGATCGGCGACATCGAGGTCGACGAGTTCCTCGCGCTCCTCGCCGCATCCCTGCGCACGGTGCAGGACGCGCTCCTGCTCGACGGCTCCCCGCATCCCGCATCCCCCTCGGAGGTTCCCGCATGACCCGCCATCTGCTCCGCGACGACGATCTGACCCCGGCCGAGCAGGCCGAGATCCTCGAGCTCGCCCTGGAGCTGAAGAAAGATCGCTGGAAGCTCAAGCCCCTCGAAGGACCGCAGACCGTCGCGGTCATCTTCGACAAGTCCTCCACGCGGACCCGGGTCTCCTTCGCGGTCGGCATCGCCGACCTCGGCGGAACGCCGTTGATCATCTCGACGGCCAACAGCCAGCTCGGCGGCAAGGAGACCCCCTCCGACACCGCCCGGGTGCTGGAGCGCCAGGTCGCCGCGATCGTCTGGCGCACGTACGCCCAGTCGGGTCTCGAGGAGATGGCGCGCGACACGCGGGTGCCGGTCGTGAACGCGCTCAGCGACGACTTCCACCCCTGCCAGTTGCTCGCGGATCTTCTGACGATCACCGAACACAAGGGCCCGCTCGCCGGACTCACGCTCGCCTTCTTCGGCGACGGGATGTCGAACATGGCGCACTCGTACGTCCTGGCGGGGGTGACGGCGGGCATGCACGTGCGCGTCGCCTCGCCGGAGGACTACGCGCCCCGCTCCGATGTGATCGCCGATGCGGACCGCCGCGCCACCGAGACCGGCGGGTCCGTGACGCTGTTCACGGACCCGATCGAGGCGGCCGCCGGGGCGGACGTGATCGTCACCGACACGTGGGTGTCGATGGGCAAGGAGGAGGAGAAGCTCGCCCGCCTGCGCGATCTCGGCCAATACAAGGTGACGGGGGAGCTGATGCAGCTCGCCCAGGATGACGCGATCTTCATCCACTGCCTTCCCGCCGATCGCGGCTACGAGGTCGACGCGGCCGTCATCGACGGTCCGCAGAGCGTGGTCTGGGATGAGGCCGAGAACCGGCTGCACGCCCAGAAGGCGCTGCTGGTGTGGCTTCTGCGCCAGAGCGCCGCGTGACGGTCGCCGCGAACGTCTCGCGGCTCAACGCCCGCGGTCGCGTCACCGGGCTCGACCTCGCGCGCGGGCTCGCGGTCGTGGGGATGCTCGCGGCCCACCTCCTGGTCATCTCCGACGCCTTCGTCTTCGCCGAGCCGGACACTTGGGTCGCCGTGGTCGACGGGCGCTCGTCCATCCTGTTCGCGACGCTCGCGGGGGTGTCGATCGGTCTCATGACCGGCGGGTCCGTGCCCCCGCGCGGCACCGACCTCACCTCGGCCCGCGTGCGCATCGCGATCCGCGCCGGGATCCTCTGGGTCATCGGCATCCTGCTCATCCTCACCGGCGTCCCGGTCTACGTCATCCTCCCCGCCTACGCGATCCTGTTCCTGATGACGCTGCCCGTCCTGACATGGGGCGCGCGCCGGCTGGCGGTCCTTGCCGCGATCCTGGGCGTGGTGATGCCTCTGCTCCAGGTGCTCCTCGACGAGCTTCCGATCTGGTCGACTCCGCTCGGCGGCGACCTCTCGCTCGCCATCGGATGGAACTACCCCTTCCCGACCTGGATCGCCTTCGTGCTGGCCGGGCTCGCGGTTGCGCGGGCCGACGTCCGTGCGACGGCGGTTCAGCTCCGCGTCCTCGCGGTTGGAGTCGCTCTGGCCCTCGTCGGCTACGGAGCCGACGCCGCCACGGGATACGGACCCGCAGCCGAGCAGGGGGGATGGTGGCCCGCGGTGTGGACCGCCCGCCCGCACTCGTCCGGCCTCCTCGAGGTCATCGGATCCGGGGGGTTCGCCCTCGCCGTCATCGCCGCCGCCGTGCTGCTCTGCCGTGTCACCGCGGTGATGTGGATCGTTCTCCCTTTGCGTGCGGTCGGCGCGATGCCGCTCACCGCGTACACGGTCCAGCTCGTCGTGTGGGCGCTCATCGCCGCCGTCGTCCTGGGAGACCCGAGCGACCTGTCGGGGTTCCGGGCGCTGGAGCCGTTCTGGCCCATGACCCTCGGAATCATCGTCCTCTGCACCGTCTGGGCGCTGTTCGTCGGACGCGGTCCGCTCGAGGGGCTGCTCGACCGCGCCTCCGGTGGGAGTCGAGCGCGCCGATAGGCTGGTGCGGTGAACGAGACCACGGCCGACGGAACCAACGAGGGCGCGCTCTGGGGCGCCCGCTTCGCCTCCGGACCCTCGCCGGAGCTGGCGGCGCTGAGCCGCTCGACCCACTTCGACTGGGACCTGGCCCTGTACGACATCGCCGGTTCGCGCGCTCATGCCGTGGCCCTGCACGACGCGGGGTATCTCAGCGATGACGAGCTCGCCGAGATGCGTGCGGGGCTGGATCGTCTCGCCGCCCGCATCTCGGACGGTTCGCTCCAGCCGGCGGAGGCCGACGAGGATGTCCACGGTGCTCTGGAACAGGCGCTGATCGCCGAGGTCGGTCCCGCGGTCGGGGGCAAGCTCCGGGCCGGCCGCAGTCGGAACGACCAGATCGCCACGCTGGTGCGGATGTTCCTCATCGATCACTCCCGGACCATCGCGCGCGACATCCTGGGGCTCATCGACGCCCTCGTCGCGCAGGCGGAGGCGCACCCCGACGCGATCCTTCCCGGTCGCACCCACCTTCAGCACGCGCAGCCCGTGTTGCTCGCCCATCACCTCCAGGCCCACGCGTGGCCGCTGGTGCGCGACCTCGAGCGGCTCCGGGACTGGACGGTGCGCGCGCGGGTGTCGCCGTACGGCGGCGGGGCGCTCGCCGGATCTTCGCTCGGGCTCGATCCCGTGCTCGTGGCGAGGGAGCTCGGTCTCGGCGACCCGGCCGAGAACTCCATCGACGGCACGTCCGCTCGGGACGTCGTGGCCGAGTTCGCGTTCATCGCGGCGATGATCGGCATCGACCTCTCCCGGTTCGCCGAGGAGATCATCCTCTGGAACACGCGGGAGTTCGGCTTCGTCACGCTGCACGACGGCTACTCGACGGGGTCGAGCATCATGCCGCAGAAGAAGAACCCCGACATCGCCGAACTCGCCCGTGGGAAGTCGGGCCGCCTCATCGGCAACCTCACCGGACTCCTCGCGACCCTCAAGGCGCTGCCGCTGGCCTACAACCGCGATCTGCAGGAGGACAAGGAGCCGGTGTTCGATTCGGTGCGGACCCTCGAGACCGTGCTGCCCGCGTTCACCGGGATGGTCGCGACGCTCACCTTCGACACCGCGCGCATGGCGGAGCTCGCCCCGCAGGGCTTCTCCCTCGCGACGGATGTCGCCGAGTGGCTCGTGACGCAGGGCGTGCCGTTCCGCGAGGCGCACGAGATCTCCGGATCACTGGTGCGGGCCTGCGAGGAGCGCGGGATCGGACTGGAGGAGGCAACCGACGACGTCCTGCAGGCGGTGTCCGCCCAACTGCGTCCGGAGGTCCGCTCCGTGCTCACCGTGGAGGGCTCCGTGGCGAGTCGCGCCGGCACAGGTGGCACGGCGCCGACGCGCGTGGCCGAGCAGAGGGCTGCGCTGGTGCATCGGGCGCAGGAGACGTTCCACGCGCTCGGCCTCTGAGTGAAAATCAGTGATTAACTGATATTTCTCGAATATCAGCGATAAGCTGATGATATGCCCGTCGTTCTGACAGCCGACATCGTCGGCTCGCGCCGTCTGCCCGACCGCGCCGGTGCGCAGCGCGCGATCGAGGACACGATCGCGCGGGTGTCCGCGGAGATCCCGGATGCGGTGACCGCGCCGATCGCGACGACCACGGGTGATGAGCTCCAGGGCGAGCTGGTGTCGGTCGAGGCGGCGCTGTCGTTCACACTGCTCGTCCGGCTCGCGCTCCCCGAGGGGATCGACCTGCGCTTCGGGATCGGCGTCGGCGACACGGTGCGTGTGCCGTCTGCCGGCGGTGACATCGCCGAGGGGTCGGCCTGGTGGGCGGCCCGCGAAGCGATCGATGCCGTCGATGCGCGCGCCCGCCGGGCCGTCCCGAGCGCGCGGACGGCGATCGCGGCCGCCCCCTCGGAGCCGCCCTCCGTTCACGGGATGATCCGGATGGCGTCGGCATACCTGCTCGCTCGCGACGAAGTGGTCACGACGATGTCGGACCGTGCCCGTCGCCTGACCTTCGGTCGATGCGTGGGCAGGACGCAACGGGAATTGGCGGGAGAGGAATCGATCACGCAGTCGGCGGTGTCGCAGGCCCTTGCCGCAGCGGGATCCGCGTCGCTCGTGGAGGGCTACCGGCGGCTGCGCGCAGGGTGGTGATTCACCAGATCACGAGCCGGATCAGCGCGCCGACGACGCTCGCCCAGAGGAGGCTGGCCAGGGTGCCGATGATGAAGCGTTCGCGCGCTTCGGCCGCAGCGAGCTCGGAGAAGCGACCGATGCCCTTCACGGCGACGACGACGGCGATCGCCTCCGGGTAGCCGGCGATCACGGCGATGACCACCGCCAGCCGCTCCAGATAGCCGATCGTCGTCCCCCCGCGAAGCAGGGCGACGGCGTCCGGCTCATCCGGCGCGCCGTCGACCCGGGGTGGGGCGACCAGAATGCCGCCGTCCCGCGTCTCGCGCACGCGTCCGCCGGTCGCCAGCTCCAACACCTGCCGGGTGATCGGGTTGCCGCCCACCGCGGCCACGGCCACGGCGAGGAGTGCGAGCATCGCGCCCATGAGCGTCGGAACGCCGACGGGGGAGACCGCCACCACGACGGTCGCCGCGACGACGAGCCCCGTGGCGACCGCGAGCGGCAACGTCGACGGCCGGCGCAGCGAGACCACGCAGAGCGCGAGGGCCGTCGCGAGGGCGAGGAAGACCAGGATCGACACGGCGGCCATCCACAGCGGCTCGGGCAGGAAGAGGGCCATGGGGGCAGTGTGCCACCGACCGCGGACGGCGCGGGGTCGCCGCGCCCCGCTGATAGCGTGGAAAGCGTGTCTGAAACCGTCGTGAGCGCCCTCGCGCCCGCCAACGACCCGACGTTCGACAACGTCTGGGATGAGCTGGTGTGGCGTGGCCTGGTGCATGTGTCCACAGATCAGGAGGCGCTGCGCGCCCTTCTCGGCGGGGATCCGATCACGTACTACTGCGGCTTCGATCCGACCGCCCCGAGCCTGCATCTCGGGAACCTCGTGCAGCTCCTGGTGATGCGTCGCCTTCAGCTCGCGGGCCACCGTCCTCTCGGGCTCGTCGGAGGATCGACCGGTCTGATCGGCGATCCGCGGCCGTCTTCGGAGCGCACACTCAACACGCGCGAGACCGTCGAGGAATGGGTCAGTTCCCTGCGTGCCCAGGTGGAGCGGTTCCTGAGTTTCGAGGGCGACAACGCCGCGCGCATCGTCAACAACCTCGACTGGACGGCCCCGCTGTCGGCGATCGACTTCCTCCGGGAGGTCGGGAAGCACTACCGCGTCGGGACGATGCTCAAGAAGGACGCGGTGGCGGCACGCCTGAACTCTGAGGCGGGCATCAGCTACACCGAGTTCAGCTACCAGATCCTGCAGGGAATGGACTTCCTCGAACTCCACCGTGCGTACGGCTGCGTCCTGCAGACGGGGGGCAGCGACCAATGGGGCAACCTCACCAGCGGCACGGATCTGATCCACCGTGTGGAGGGGGTGTCAGTGCACGCGATCGGTACGCCGCTGATCACGAACAGCGACGGCACCAAGTTCGGCAAGAGCGAGGGTAACGCGGTCTGGCTGGACGCGCGCATGTGCAGCCCGTACCGCATGTACCAGTTCTGGCTCAACACCGACGACGCCGACGTGATCTCGCGACTGAAGATCTTCACGTTCCTCACGCGCGAGGAGATCGTCGCCTACGAGCGCGCGGTCGCGGACGAGCCCTTCCGGAGGGCGGCGCAGAAGCGCCTCGCGCTCGAGGTCACCGCCTTCGTACATGGAGATGATGCCGCGCGTTCGGTGATCGCCGCGTCGGAGGCCCTTTTCGGGCGGGGAGATCTGACAGCGCTCGATGCGGACGTGCTCCGCTCGGCTCTGGAGGAGCTGCCCCACGCGACGGTGTCGCCCGGGACGACAGTCGTGCAGGCGCTCGTTCAGACCGGACTGGTCTCGAGCATGGGCGAAGCGCGGCGAGCGATCGCTCAGGGGGGAGTCTCGGTCGACGGCGAGAAGGTCACGTCCGAGGACGCGGTGGTCGCTGCGTCCCTGGCCGGTGACGCCGCGGTCCTCCGTCGGGGGAAGAAGACCCTCGCCGGCGTCTTCGTCCGCGGAATTCCGGGCGACACGCCCGGGGTGGACGCGTGATTTGCCGGGTTGCCGGATCCCACGTAAGTTATTACTTGTTCGCCCCACAGGGAAGAGCGAAGGCCGAAAGGCCCGGCCCCCTCAAGCGGTAGAACATCCCCCTCCTCCAGATCTTGCCACCACGGTGGCGTGTGTGTAGGATGGGGAGCCGGTCCACACGGACCGAGTCAGGGACCACTGCTCCATCTCTGTAGCGAAGCGCCGACTCGAATCGTGTGATCGGAACAAGAGAAGTTGCTTCATGGTGACGGCCGAGAGGTCCGATCGTGAACGCATCCGATCCTTGAGAACTCAACAGCGTGCACTTGTCAAATGCCAAATTATCCTCGTCGGTCTTCGGACTGGTGAGAATTCCTTTGGATCAAAGTCCAATCTCTTTTTGGAGGGGTTGGCAT
>NZ_JAHWXH010000003.1:261584-265038 GCF_031625015.1 Microbacterium aurantiacum | reverse complement strand
CGTTTGGTTGCGTGTGGGTGTTGTTAACGCGAAAGGGCCACCCAACATTGGGTGGCCCTTTCGTTTAAAAGAAGTCCGGCGGTGTCCTACTCTCCCACAGGGTCCCCCCTGCAGTACCATCGGCGCTGAGAGGCTTAGCTTCCGGGTTCGGAATGTAACCGGGCGTTTCCCTCTCGCTATGGCCGCCGAAACACTATTGATGTGTATCGTCAACACACAACATAAGAATTGTGTTGTTGAGTTCCCGACCGTACATCGGGAACCACTCAGTGGACGCAAGCACCAAAAACGGTGTGTTATCAAGTCATCGGCTTATTAGTACCGGTCAGCTTCACGCATTACTGCGCTTCCACATCCGGCCTATCAACCCAGTAGTCTGGCTGGGAGCCTCTCACCCGAAGGTATGGAAGTCTCATCTTGAGGCCGGCTTCCCGCTTAGATGCTTTCAGCGGTTATCCATCCCGAACGTAGCTAACCAGCGGTGCTCCTGGCGGAACAACTGGCACACCAGAGGTTCGTCCAACCCGGTCCTCTCGTACTAGGGTCAGATCCTCTCAAACTTCCTACGCGCGCAGCGGATAGGGACCGAACTGTCTCACGACGTTCTAAACCCAGCTCGCGTACCGCTTTAATGGGCGAACAGCCCAACCCTTGGGACCTACTCCAGCCCCAGGATGCGACGAGCCGACATCGAGGTGCCAAACCATGCCGTCGATATGGACTCTTGGGCAAGATCAGCCTGTTATCCCCGAGGTACCTTTTATCCGTTGAGCGACAGCGCTTCCACAAGCCACTGCCGGATCACTAGTCCCGACTTTCGTCCCTGCTCGACCTGTCAGTCTCACAGTCAAGCTCCCTTGTGCACTTACACTCGCCACCTGATTGCCAACCAGGTTGAGGGAACCTTTGGGCGCCTCCGTTACTTTTTGGGAGGCAACCGCCCCAGTTAAACTACCCACCAGGCACTGTCCCTGAACCGGATTACGGTTCGAAGTTAGATATCCAGAGTGACCAGAGTGGTATTTCAACAACGACTCCACACGAACTAGCGTCCATGCTTCACAGTCTCCCACCTATCCTACACAAGCCACACCGAACACCAATACCAAGCTGTAGTAAAGGTCACGGGGTCTTTCCGTCCTGCTGCGCGTAACGAGCATCTTTACTCGTAATGCAATTTCGCCGAGTTCGCGGTTGAGACAGTTGGGAAGTCGTTACGCCATTCGTGCAGGTCGGAACTTACCCGACAAGGAATTTCGCTACCTTAGGATGGTTATAGTTACCACCGCCGTTTACTGGGGCTTAAATTCTCAGCTTCGCCTTGCGGCTAACCGGTCCTCTTAACCTTCCAGCACCGGGCAGGCGTCAGTCCGTATACATCGTCTTGCGACTTGGCACGGACCTGTGTTTTTAGTAAACAGTCGCTACCCACTAGTCTCTGCGGCCACCACGCCCTTTCGGAGTAAATCCTAATAAGCGGATGGCCCCCCTTCTCCCGAAGTTACGGGGGCATTTTGCCGAGTTCCTTAACCACGATTCTCTCGATCTCCTTGGTATTCTCTACCTGACCACCTGAGTCGGTTTGGGGTACGGGCGGCTGGAACCTCGCGTCGATGCTTTTCTTGGCAGCATAGGATCACCCACTTTTTATCCGCATCGTGTCTCAGCCTCAATGAGTGACGGATTTGCCTATCACTCGGCCTACGCACTTGCACCAGGACTACCATCGCCTGGCTTGGGCTACCTTCCTGCGTCACACCTGTTAATACGCTAACCGCACCAGCATGGGGTCGTGCGCTAGCTCCCCCCCTCTCACCCCGAAGGGATCGATAAGAAGGAATTCGGGCACTTAGCACCACTGGATTAGCTTGGGCGGTTCTTCGCCGGTACGGGAATATCAACCCGTTGTCCATCGACTACGCCTGTCGGCCTCGCCTTAGGTCCCGACTTACCCAGGGAAGATTAGCTTGACCCTGGAACCCTTGGTCTTTCGGAGGACGTGTTTCTCACACGTCTTTCGCTACTCATGCCTGCATTCTCACTCGTGTGGCGTCCACGGCTGGGTCACCCCGCCGCTTCACTCGCCACACGACGCTCTCCTACCCATCAACACGGCTGGACCACGAAGGCCTACCAATAATGTCAATGCCACAACTTCGGTGGCGTGCTTGAGCCCCGTTACATTGTCGGCGCGGAATCACTTGACCAGTGAGCTATTACGCACTCTTTCAAGGGTGGCTGCTTCTAAGCCAACCTCCTGGTTGTCTAAGCAACTCCACATCCTTTCCCACTTAGCACGCGCTTAGGGACCTTAGTTGGTGGTCTGGGTTGTTTCCCTCTCGACTATGAAGCTTATCCCCCACAGTCTCACTGCTGCGCTCTCACTTACCGGCATTCGGAGTTTGGCTGACGTCAGTAACCTTGTAGGGCCCATCGGCCATCCAGTAGCTCTACCTCCGGCAAGAAACACGCAACGCTGCACCTAAATGCATTTCGGAGAGAACCAGCTATCACGAAGTTTGATTGGCCTTTCACCCCTATCCACAGCTCATCCCCTCAGTTTTCAACCTAAGTGGGTTCGGTCCTCCACGACGTCTTACCGTCGCTTCAACCTGGCCATGGATAGATCACTTCGCTTCGGGTCTAGGACACGCGACTGAATCGCCCTATTCAGACTCGCTTTCGCTACGGCTACCCCACACGGGTTAACCTCGCCACGTATCGCTAACTCGCAGGCTCATTCTTCAAAAGGCACGCTGTCACCCCTACTAAGGAGGCTCCAACGGTTTGTAAGCAAACGGTTTCAGGTACTATTTCACTCCCCTCCCGGGGTACTTTTCACCTTTCCCTCACGGTACTTGTCCGCTATCGGTCATCTGGGAGTATTTAGGCTTATCAGGTGGTCCTGACAGATTCACACGGGATTTCTCGGGCCCCGTGCTACTTGGGATACTCTTCACGCCAAGTAGGGCATTTCGACTACGGGGTTCGCACCCTCTCTGACCCGCCTTTCAATGCGGTTCGTCTATACCCTCTTGTCACGCCGGCTGCTCGGCAGAACAGCCCGAAAAGTCCCACAACCCCCAACGTGCAACGCCTGCCGGCTATCACACACGCTAGGTTTAGCCTGATCCGGTTTCGCTCGCCACTACTAACGGAATCGCGGTTGCTTTCTCTTCCTGTGGGTACTGAGATGTTTCACTTCCCCACGTTCCCTCTACCCGCCCTATATATTCAGGCGGGAGTCACCAGGTCACATTGCTGCGCCAGGCGGGGTTTCCCCATTCGGAAATCCTCGGATCACAGTGTGCTTATCCACTCCCCGAGGCTTATCGCAGATTGCTACGTCCTTCTTCGGCTCCAGATGCCAAGGCATCCACCGTTTGCTCTTAAAGACTTGAAATCACATGAGTTTGAATCGTCAATCGAAATTGACTAATGATCTTTAAGATCA
>NZ_JAHWXH010000003.1:0-261484 GCF_031625015.1 Microbacterium aurantiacum | reverse complement strand
CCCCCCCAACGTTCCAAACCCGAAGGCCGTACTAACCAGAGAATCAATCCTCGACACCAAGTCAAATGTTCCACCCATGAGCTAACCAGCAGAACACATTCGGTCCTGATCTGGCGCCTGGAAGACCGAAGTCTCCAGATGCTCCTTAGAAAGGAGGTGATCCAGCCGCACCTTCCGGTACGGCTACCTTGTTACGACTTAGTCCTAATTACCGATCCCACCTTCGACGGCTCCCTCCACAAGGGTTGGGCCACCGGCTTCAGGTGTTACCGACTTTCATGACTTGACGGGCGGTGTGTACAAGACCCGGGAACGTATTCACCGCAGCGTTGCTGATCTGCGATTACTAGCGACTCCGACTTCATGAGGTCGAGTTGCAGACCTCAATCCGAACTGGGACCGGCTTTTTGGGATTCGCTCCACCTCGCGGTATTGCAGCCCTTTGTACCGGCCATTGTAGCATGCGTGAAGCCCAAGACATAAGGGGCATGATGATTTGACGTCATCCCCACCTTCCTCCGAGTTGACCCCGGCAGTATCCCATGAGTTCCCACCATTACGTGCTGGCAACATAGAACGAGGGTTGCGCTCGTTGCGGGACTTAACCCAACATCTCACGACACGAGCTGACGACAACCATGCACCACCTGTTCACGAGTGTCCAAAGAGTTCTACATTTCTGCAGCGTTCTCGTGTATGTCAAGCCTTGGTAAGGTTCTTCGCGTTGCATCGAATTAATCCGCATGCTCCGCCGCTTGTGCGGGTCCCCGTCAATTCCTTTGAGTTTTAGCCTTGCGGCCGTACTCCCCAGGCGGGGAACTTAATGCGTTAGCTGCGTCACGGAATCCGTGGAATGGACCCCACAACTAGTTCCCAACGTTTACGGGGTGGACTACCAGGGTATCTAAGCCTGTTTGCTCCCCACCCTTTCGCTCCTCAGCGTCAGTTACGGCCCAGAGATCTGCCTTCGCCATCGGTGTTCCTCCTGATATCTGCGCATTCCACCGCTACACCAGGAATTCCAATCTCCCCTACCGCACTCTAGTCTGCCCGTACCCACTGCAGGCTGGGGGTTGAGCCCCCAGATTTCACAGCAGACGCGACAAACCGCCTACGAGCTCTTTACGCCCAATAATTCCGGATAACGCTTGCGCCCTACGTATTACCGCGGCTGCTGGCACGTAGTTAGCCGGCGCTTTTTCTGCAGGTACCGTCACTTTCGCTTCTTCCCTGCTAAAAGAGGTTTACAACCCGAAGGCCGTCATCCCTCACGCGGCGTTGCTGCATCAGGCTTCCGCCCATTGTGCAATATTCCCCACTGCTGCCTCCCGTAGGAGTCTGGGCCGTGTCTCAGTCCCAGTGTGGCCGGTCACCCTCTCAGGCCGGCTACCCGTCGACGCCTTGGTGAGCCATTACCTCACCAACAAGCTGATAGGCCGCGAGCCCATCCCAAACCGAAAAATCTTTCCAACCACGAAGATGCCTCCGCAGCTCATATCCAGTATTAGACGCCGTTTCCAGCGCTTATCCCAGAGTTCAGGGCAGGTTGCTCACGTGTTACTCACCCGTTCGCCACTGATCCACCAAGCAAGCTTGGCTTCACCGTTCGACTTGCATGTGTTAAGCACGCCGCCAGCGTTCATCCTGAGCCAGGATCAAACTCTCCGTAAAAGAAAAAAACCAACCCAACCGGAATAAGGCCGAGTCAGCGAGTTCAATCTGACCAAACAGGAAGTCAAAACTGACTATCCAGATGCCAACCCCTCCAAAAAGAGATTGGACTTTGATCCAAAGGAATTCTCACCAGTCCGAAGACCGACGAGGATAATTTGGCATTTGACAAGTGCACGCTGTTGAGTTCTCAAGGATCGGATGCTCCTCCCGCTCGGCTTCTCAGCTCTGCTCGAAGGGCAACTTCTCGATCTTACCCGGCGCGATCCCTGTGTCAAATCGGCCGAAGCGGAGTGACGACAGACGCCGGACTCTTCCTTCCATGACAGAAGTCATGTTCTGGAGGAGGTGTTCGATGCTTGAGGGGGGCGCTCGGTGATCCCGGCGCTCGCTTCCCTTTGGGGCGAACAAGAGATAACTTACGCGGGATCCGGGGGTCGGGCAAATCTGGCCTCTCCCCCGGGCGTGTCGCGCTGTGACGAGACGACGTCGTCCAGGAAATCGCGGGCTTCAGCGAGGACGGACGCCGCGACGTCCATCACCGTTCTGCGGTCTCTCGACCGCTCGAACGAGTGCCCCGCGCCGTCCATCCACGCGATCGACGCGGCAGGACACGTCCCGACGATCACATCCCAGCGCTCGGCCGGAAGGATGAACGGGTCGCGCCTCCCCGACACGAACAACTGGGGCACGGTGATGCGCGGAAGGTGCGCGGCGCGCTCCTTCTCCGGACGTCCGGGAGGGTGGAGGGGGTAGCCGAGGTAGACCAGCGCGTCGGGGTCGATCGTGTCCTCCGCCGCCGCCATCGACGCCATGCGTCCTCCGTAGGACTTGCCCATGGCGACGATCGGGGCGGTGCCACTCTCCAGTCGCGCGTCTTCGAACACCGCCGCCCACGCGAGGATCGAGTGCGAAGCGGGTCCCGGCATCCGTCGTCCCAGGACGCGGTAGGGGAAGTCGAACCGCACCGTGGTCATCCCGAAGTCCGCGATCGCCGCGGCCATCGCGGCCATGAACGGGTGTGCGGCACCGGCCCCTGCACCGGGCGCGAGGATCACCGTCGCCCGGGGCGCCGGCGGCTCGACCCGCAGGACCGGAAGGGAGAGTGCTCCGGAGGGCAGCTCGACCACGCACGTCCGCGTGGATTCGACCACCCTCTCGCCGCTCATTCGCGCCGCCGCACGCCGCGCATCAGGCGCGGTCGTCGTCCGCCGCGGCCTCGGTGGATGCCGGCGGCGACGGCGTTACCCGTTCGCCGTAGCGCGGCGGCTCGGAATCCGCGGTGGGACGCGGGCCGGCCGGCGCGGCAGCCCCGACTCCGAGCGCGTCGCGTGCGCGTGCGAGATCGGATGCCGGGACGGTCACGTCGTAGTGGTCGGCGACGACCTGGATCACGGACGCGTAGTCGCGCCTCTTCCGCACGAGCGAGTAGGTCGTCAAGCTCAGCAGCATCCCCAGGGCTACTCCCACGAAAAGGACACCCACGAAGACGGGAATCGGAAGCGTCGGAGACCCGATCACGAGTACCGCAGCGAAGAGCAGACCCAGGAGGAGACCGTTGACCGCTCCCGACCGGGCGGCGGTGGCGTAGCCGAGCCGCCCGGTCACGCGCTCGACCGAGCGCAGACCGGATCCGACGATGGCGATGTGACGCGCGGGGATGTCGGCCCCGATCAGCGTCGACACGGCTTTCTGCGCCGCTTCGTAGGTGCTGTAGCCGGCCACGGTCTGACCGACGTCGCCGGCGGACATCGCCGCCCTGCCGCCGAACATGCTCATCGCTCCATCCTCCCACGGGCCCGGGGCTACGCTGGGACGTGTGAGCACGCAAAGGGTCTTCGTCGCGCGTCTCGCGGGCTGCGCGGTGTTCGATCCGGCCGGGGACCGTCTCGGGAAGGTCCGCGACGTCGTGGTCATCTACCGCAAGGACGATCCCCCGCGCGTGGTGGGGCTCGTGGTGGAGATCCCGGGTCGTCGCCACGTGTTCGTCTCGATCGGCCGCGTGACCTCGATCGCCACAGGTCAGGTCATCACGACCGGCCTCATCAACGTCCGGCGCTTCCAGCAGCGCGGCGGAGAAGTCCGCGTGATGGCGGAGATGCTCGGCCGCACGGTGTACCTCCGAGATGGATCGAGTCGCGCCGTCATCGAAGACGTCGCCATCGAGCGCAGTCGCCTGGGCGAGTGGGACGTCGGCCAGCTCTTCCTGCGCCGACCGCGTACGAGCGCCTCCCCCTTCGCCAAGGGCCCCACCACCTTCGCGTCCTGGGCCGAGGTTCGGGAAGAGCAGACCCCGGGGCAGTCGCAGTCCGCGGAACAGCTCGTCGCCACGTTCTCCGACCTCAAGGCGGCGGATCTCGCGAACACGCTGCTCGACCTTCCCGAAGAGCGGCTGCTCGAAGTGGCCGAAGAGCTGCCCGATGATCGACTCGCCGACGCGCTCGAGGAGATGCCGGAGGACGAGCAGGTGCACATCCTCGAAGCTCTCGGCGACGAACGCGCCGCCGACATCCTCGATCAAATGGAGCCGGATGACGCCGCCGACCTTCTCGGACAGCTCCCCGAGGCGCGCTCCGAGGAGCTTCTCGACCTGATGGAGCCCGAGGAGGCGGAGGACGTGCGCGCCCTGCTGAAGTACGGCCCCGACACGGCCGGGGGTCTGATGACGAGCGAGCCGATCGTCCTCTCGGCCGACGCGACGGTCGCGGAAGCCCTCGCACTCATCCGCCGGCATGAGCTGCATCCCGCGCTGGCCGCCGCGGTTTTCGTCACCCTGCCGCCCTATGAGACGCCGACCGGACGCTTCCTGGGCACGGTCCACTTCCAACGGATGCTGCGGTATCCCCCGCACGAGCGTCTCGGCGCGATCATCGACGACACGCTGGAGCCGATCTCGGCCACCGCCAGTGCCGCCGAGGTCGCGCGCATGCTCGCCAGCTACAACCTCGTCTCCGTTCCGGTGATCGACCAGGCCCGACGCCTGGTCGGAGCGGTGAGCATCGATGACGTGCTTGATCACCTGCTTCCCGATGACTGGCGCTCCAGTGACATCCCCGAGCCCGCGCGCGCCCCGTCGACGGCCGCCGTGCCGATCATTCCGAGGCGGCGATGATGGCCCGTTCCACGAAGCGACCGTCTCTGGACGCCCCCCGCGGCCGTGGAGGGATGCTCGCGCGCGCGCCGCAGCCTTCCCGGGATCGATTCGGCCGGTTCACCGAGTGGATCGCGCGGAACATGGGGACGCCCGTCTTCCTCCTCGCCCTCACGCTCTTCTGCGTGGGCTGGATCCTGTGGAACACCACGATGCCGGAGTCGTGGCGTTTCGACGACGCGGCGCTCGGCTTCACCGCCCTCACCCTCGTCCTCTCCCTGCAGGCCTCGTACGCCGCCCCCTTGATCCTGCTGGCGCAGAACCGCCAGGACGACCGTGACCGGGTGCAGATCGAGCAGGATCGCCAGCGGGCCGAGCGCAACCTCGCCGACACGGAGTACCTGGCTCGGGAGATCGTCGCGCTGCGGATGGCACTGACCGACATCTCCGCGGACGTCGTGACCCGCGACGTCCTGCGCGCGGAGCTTCGAGCGATCCTCGACCGTCTCGACGGCACCGGCCCTGACTCCGAGGACGAGCGACGATGACCTCGAGCACCGTCGCCGCCGTCACCGCCGCCGTCGGCGCCGTGATGGACCCCGAACTGCGGCGCCCGCTCGCCGAGCTCGACATGTTGCGCACCATCAGCGTCGACGGCGGCATCGCCCGCGTCGAAATCGCCCTCACCATCGTCGGATGCCCGGCATCAGATCGCATCAGAGCGGATGTCGAGCACGCCGCCTCGTCTGTGGCCGGAGTGTCGGACACCGAGGTCTCGCTTACCGTGATGACACCCGACGAGCGGCACGCCCTCACCGACCGGCTTCGCGGTGGACGCGCCGCCCGCACGATGCCCTTCGACGCCGATTCCCTGACGAGAGTCGTCGCCGTGACCAGCGGCAAGGGCGGCGTCGGGAAGTCCACGCTCACGGCGAACCTCGCGGTCGCCCTCGCGCAGCGCGGGTTGTCCGTGGGCCTCATCGACGCCGACGTGCACGGCTTCTCCATCCCCGCCCTGCTGGGACTCGTGGACGAACACGGCCGTGCGCCCTCCCCCACCCGGATCGACGACGTGATGCTGCCGCCGGTGGCGCACGGCGTGAAGGTGATCTCGATCGGCATGTTCCTGCGCCGCGAGGGTGACGACGGCGTCCTGCCCGCCGTGGCCTGGCGTGGTCCGATGCTGCACCGCACCGTGTCGCAGTTCCTGACAGACGTCCACTTCGGCGACCTCGACGTGCTTTTGCTCGACATGCCACCGGGGACGGGCGACGTGGCCATCTCCGTCGGTCAGCTGCTCCCCCACGCCGAGGTGCTCGTCGTGACGACGCCGCAGACGAGTGCCTCCGATGTGGCGGTCCGCAGCGGACTGGTCGCCCGGCAGACCGGCCAACGGGTGATCGGTGTCGTGGAGAACATGGCGGCGATGACACTTCCGGACGGCTCGGTCATGGAGGTCTTCGGCTCCGGCGGCGGCGCCGCTGTGGCTGCGGCGCTGTCGGTCGATCAGACCGCGGACGTTCCCCTTCTGGCGTCGGTGCCGCTCAGTCCCGCGCTCCGCGCGACGTCGGACGCCGGTTCCCCCGTCGTGCTCGCCGTCCCGGATGAGCCGGCTGCCCGTGCGATCGCGGCGCTCGCGGACGAGCTCGCCGGCACTCGGCGCAGTCTGGCCGGGCGCTCCCTTCCGCTGCGGACGCGCTGACGCGGGACCGCCCGGGTGCCGCCAGGATCCGCTCAGGTGGCCTCATCGTCGAAGGGCGCCGTCTCACCCGCCAGCAGCCTCGACGGCGCGGCGCGCTCCTCGCGATGCGCCTCGCCCGCAGCCCCCATGGCGGCGACCGCTCCGGCCGCCGCGGCGGCCTTCACCGTCGGGACCGGGGTGTCATCCAGGAGAGCCTCGCGGATGATGCGTCGAGGGTCGTATTGACGAGGGTCGAGCGTTCGCCAATCGACGTCCTGGAATTCCTCGCCCATCTCGTCCCGCACGCGCGTCTTGGCCGTGTTCATCCAGTCCTTCACCCGTCGGGTGAGTCGCCCGAGACCCTCCGCGTAGCGAGGGAGCCGTTCGGGTCCGATGACGAAGGCCGCGATCACACCGATCAGCAGAAGCTTCTCGATCGTCAGCCCGAAGAACATGCCTTCACATTACCGTCGCGCCTGCAGGCTGACGCCCGGGAGCGCACCTAGGGTTGAACCGGAGGAACACCCATGGCAGGTCATGACGCGAACCAGAGGTTCGCCGACGAATCGACGCTCGAACCCGAGCACATCGCGCGTGCTCGCGCGCACGCCCTCGAACTCGGGGCGGCGCCGATCAGCGCTCCGGTAGGGGCCCAGTGCGCCGTGATCGCGGCGGCGTCGCAGGCTCTGAACATCGTCGAGATCGGAACGGGCGCCGGAGTGTCCGGACTGTGGCTCCTGCACGGTTCCCCGCGAGCGACGCTGACCACCATCGACAAGGAGCCGGAGCACCTTGGCGCCGCGCGTCAGGCCTTCTCCGAAGCCCGCGTACCGGCCGCCCGTGCACGGTTCATCACGGGTCGCGCGGCGGAGGTGCTTCCCCGCATGAACGAGGCGTCCTACGACATCGTCCTCGTCGACGCGGACCCCGACGGTGTCATCGAATACGTCGAGCACGGGCTCCGTCTTGTCCGCGCGGGCGGCACGGTCCTGGTGCCGCGCGTCCTCGGACATGGTGCGGTCGCGGATCCGGTGCGTCGCGATCCCGTCACCAGCGCGTATCGCTCACTGATCCAGGAGACGCAGAGCTCGCCCGCCGTCATCGGGGCGCTCTCCATCGTCGGCGAGGGTCTCCTCCAGCTCACCACGGTTCCCTCAGCCTGACCAGAGGGAAAGACGAACGGCCGGTCGTGGGACCGGCCGTTCGTCTTTCCTGCTGATCAGGCTGCGCTGACGACGCCCCCCAAGACGTCATGAAGCTCCTTGGCCTCAGCGTCGTTCACGGAGACGACGAGTCGCCCACCCCCCTCGAGCGGCACGCGCACGATGATGAGGCGACCCTCCTTCACGGCCTCCATCGGCCCGTCTCCGGTTCTCGGCTTCATGGCTGCCATTGCGGCTCCTTTTCATCGATGTTCTGCGAGGCCAAGTTTATCCCTGAGCGGCGCCTGTGCCCGAACCCCGTCCACAGAACGTGACATCCCGTGCCAGTCACGGGACCTGCCAGGTCATGTTCCCGAGCCCGTACATGTTGTAGATCCACCACCACTGCCCGACGAGACAGGCGGCCAGGACGCTCCAGCGCCAGATGCGCGATCGTGGAACGGCGAATGCTCCCCACAGGGGCGAGAGCGGAACAAGAAGACGGAAGATGCTCGACTGCGGGAAGAACACGAGAAGCAGGTACACGATGTAGCCGACCGACCACAGTCCGATCTCGACCCCGAGTGCGCGCACCGGCTTCGCCCACAACAGCAACGCCGCGACGGCGGCCACGAGCGCGACGAGAAGGACGTATCCCACAAGGGGATCGACCTGCCACATCCGGCCGAACCAGAACTCCACCGCCTCGAGGAAGCCGTGGAGGGGGACGAAGTCGGCCTCCCCCGGCATCCAGATCCTGCGCCAGGCGAGCTCCGTGGCGAGATACGCGTCGGACCGGCCCGTCACGACGCCGGCGATGATCTGCCAGGCGAACCCGACGGCGGCTGCCAGCAGACCCGTGGCGATGATGTGGATGATCTCGCGCACCGGCAGCGGGTCCCTCTTGCGCTGCACCCACCGCCAGATCCCGTAAAGGGCGAGCATCAGTGAGAAGGCGAGGATACCGGGACGTGTGAAGCCCATGAGAGGGATGAGGACGTACAGCCACCCCCATCGCCGACGGATGAGCGCCCAGAGCGCGAGGAACAGCCACAGGAGGTTCAGCGTCTCGGCGTACCCCACCTGGAACAGTGCGGCCAGCGGTCCGCAGGCGAAGAAGACCACGGCCCAGGTGGAGGCGATGACGCTCAGCCGGGTGCGCAGCAGGCGGTAGAGGACGTAGCACGCGGCGTAGCCGGCGACCAGCGAGACGAGCAAGGCCCCCGCGGCCCAGTGCCCGAACGGCAGGCTCACCGTCTGCGCCAGGAAGGGGTAGACGGGCAGGAACGCCCACGCGTTCTCCGCCACGAGTCCGTCATCCGTCAGCGGCAACGTTGTCGGGTACCCGACGACAGCGATGATCCAGTACCACCGCGCGTCCCACCCCACGACGAGGTCGCCGAGCGCAGGAGCGTCGCCGAAGCGCGATGACGGGGTGGACAGGGACCCCGCGAGGATGAGGAAGGCTGTCGTGACCGCTCGCGCCGCGAGATAGAGGATGCCGATCCACAGGGCCGGCTGCACCGCGACGCGCGCGGCGAGAGCCCCCGGACGCACCGTCAGCCGGCGCTCAGCCACGCGCGCAGGCCGCGTTCGACCGCTTCGATCTGCGCGATCGGCACCCGCTCCTCGTCGTGGTGCGCCAGGTGCGGGTCCCCGGGGCCGTAGTTGACCGCCGGCACGCCGAGAGCGCTGAACCGCGCGACGTCCGTCCAGCCGTACTTCGGGCGCGGCTCGGCGCCGACGGCTCGGACGAAGTCCTGAGCCAGCTCGGCGTCGAGTCCCGGGCGCGCGCCTTCGGCGAGATCGACGATCTCGACGTCGAACCCGGAGAAGACGTCCCGCACCACGCGTTCCGCCTCCGCGGCGTCGCGACTCGGGGCGAAGCGGTAGTTGACCTCGACACGACACTCATCCGGGATCACGTTGCCGGCGATTCCGCCGGAGATCCGAACGGCGTTGAGTCCCTCGCGATACACCAGCCCGTCGACGGTGACCTCCCGGGCACGGTGCTCGGCGAGTCGGGTGAGGATGGGCGCGGCCGCATGGATCGCGTTCTCCCCGATCCAGGACCGGGCGCTGTGCGCACGCACACCGGTCGTGGTCACGAGCGCCCGCAGGTTGCCGTTGCACCCGCCCTCCACCTCGCCGTTGGAGGGCTCGCCCAGGATCGCGAAGTCCGCGGCGAAAAGATCGGGACGCGTGCGCGAGAGCCGCGTCAAACCGTTGAGTTCGGCATCCACTTCTTCGTGGTCGTACCACATCCAGGTGATGTCGACCGTCGGATCGGTCAGTTCGGCCGCGAGCACCAGCTGGACGGCCACGCCGGCCTTCATGTCGACCGTCCCCCGCCCCCAGAGGACCTGGTTCCCGTCCACGACGCGATCCTGTGTCGGCACGTTGCCGTTGATCGGAACGGTGTCGATGTGTCCGGCGATCGCGACGCGACGATCCCGTCCGAGGTGGGTGCGGGCGACGATGGTGTCGCCGTCGCGATACACCTCCAGGTGATCGAGCGCCGACACGGCCTCATGGATCAGATCGGCGAGCGTGGTCTCCTCACCGGACACGCTGGGGATGTCGCAGATGACGCGCGTGAGGTCGACGGAGGATTGCGTGAGATCGAGCGCGGGCATTGTCGAAGTCTACCGAGGGGGCGACGGGGATCTCCGAGGACCGTTCCCGACCGCTACCGTGGAGGCATGAGCGATGCGCGGTACATCTGGGGTTGCGGTCTAGTCACGACGTCCGAGGACGGCACCGTCCTCGACACGTGGTACCCGCAGCCCGCGGAGGGCCGCATGCCCCGCGGCGGTCAGCCCGCACTGATCTCGGGCGACCTCGAGCGGCACGCCGTACCGGACCCGCGACGCGCGGTGGAGCTGGACGTCCGTGTCGTCGAGATCGATCTGGACGCGCCCCCGGCCTCGACGCCGGATGCCTACCTGCGCCTGCACGCACTCTCCCACCGCCTGGTGGCACCGAACGCACTGAACCTCGACGGGATCTTCGCCCACCTGCCGATCGTCGCGTGGACCACCGCGGGCCCGATGCACCCCGATGATGCCACGCGCCTGCGCCCCTTCCTCCTTCGCGAGGGCATCCAGGTGCAGAGCCTGGACAAATTCCCCCGCCTGCTCGACTACGTCACCCCGGTCGGTGTCCGCATCGCCGACGCGTCGCGGGTGCGACTGGGGGCCTATCTCTCCCCCGGAACCACGGTGATGCACGAGGGCTTCGTGAACTTCAACGCCGGAACGCTCGGGGCGAGCATGGTCGAGGGCCGCATCTCCCAGGGTGTGGTCGTGGGCGACGGCAGCGACATCGGTGGCGGCGCCTCCATCATGGGCACCCTCTCCGGCGGCGGCGCGCACGTCGTCTCCGTCGGTGCGCGCACGCTCCTCGGCGCCAACGCGGGCATCGGCATCTCCCTCGGCGACGACTGCGTCGTCGAGGCCGGACTCTATGTGACCGCAGGCTCCAAGATCGTCCTCGCGGACGAGGCCCCCGACGAGGACGGTCGCCGTCCGAGCGTGAAGGGTGCTGCGCTCTCCGGCCGGAACGGGATCCTCTTCCGTCGCAACTCCCTCACGGGTGCGGTCGAGGCCGTCCGGCGCGCCGGCGCCGGGGTGACGCTGAACGACGCCCTCCACGCCTGAGCGGCGTCCGATCGAAGGAGATCCCATGTCGGCGCGACTGTCGAAGAAGACGTACGAAGCCGAACTCGCGCGACTGCAGGCGCGCCTCGTCGACATGCAGGCCTGGGTGCAGCACACCGGCGCCCGGATCGTGGTCATCTTCGAGGGCCGCGACGCCGCGGGCAAGGGCTCGACGATCAAGCGCGTGGCCGAGTACCTCAATCCGCGCGTGACGCGGGTCGTGGCCCTCCCGACGCCGAGTGAGCGCGACCGGACGCGGTGGTACTTCCAGCGGTACGTACCGCACCTGCCCGCCGCGGGTGAGATCGTGCTGATGGACCGCTCTTGGTACAACCGCGCCGGCGTCGAGCACGTCATGGGCTACTGCACGCAAGCCGAGTACCACCGGTTCCTGCACCAGGCGCCCATCTTCGAGCGGATGCTGGTGGAAGACGGCATCGTGCTGCTGAAGTACTGGTTCAGCGTGTCGGATGTCGAGCAGGAGGCCCGCTTCCGTTCACGCTCGGAGGATCCGATGCGCCGATGGAAGCTCAGTCCCAACGACGTCCTGTCCATCACCAAGTGGGAGGACTACTCGCGCGCAAAGGACACGATGTTCATCCATACGGACATCCCCGAAGCCCCCTGGTTCGAGGTCGACAACGAGGACAAGAGGCGAGGCCGGATCAACATGATCCACCACCTGCTGTCACGGATCCCCTACCGGGAGGTCGAGCGGCCGGCGATCGAGATCCCGTCGCGACCGGCTTCCGGCGGGTATGAGCGGCCGCCGCGCGACGATGCCGGACAGGTGCCCGACTACGCCGCGGCCCTCGGCTGAAACCGCCGGAACGCGGGATCAGCCCAGGCCGGGGTAGTTCCGGGCCGGCGAGCCGGTGTACAGCTGCTGAGGGCGACCGATCTTGGTCTGCGGATCGGTAACGGCCTCGCGCCACTGCGCCAGCCATCCGGGCAACCGGCCGATCGCGAACAGCACCGTGAACATGCGCGTGGGGAATCCCATGGCCTTGTAGATCACACCCGTGTAGAAGTCCACGTTCGGATACAGCCGGCGCTCGCGGAAGTAGTCGTCGCTGAGGGCGATCTCTTCGAGCTGCTTCGCGAGATCCAGGAGCGGGTCGTTCACACCCAGGGCCTCGAGGACCTCGTCCGCGGACTCCTTGACGAGCTTGGCCCTCGGGTCGTAGTTCTTGTACACCCGGTGCCCGAAGCCCATGAGCTTCACGCCGTCTTCCTTGTTCTTGACCCGCTCGACGAACCGCTCGACGCTTTCGCCGGAGTCGCGGATGCGGCCGAGCATCTCCAGGACGGCTTCGTTCGCGCCGCCGTGGAGAGGTCCGTAGAGGGCATTGATCCCGGCCGAGATCGACGAGAACTGATTGGCGCCGGTGGAGCCGACCAGCCGGACCGTCGAGGTCGAGGCGTTCTGCTCGTGGTCCTCATGGAGGATGAGCAGCCGCTCGAGGGCCCGCGACATCACGGGGTTGATCTCGTAGATCTCGCTCAGCACGCCGAAGTTCAGCTTGAGGAAGTTGTCGACGAACCCGAGGGAGTTGTCCGGGTAGAGGAAGGCCTGACCGATGCTCTTCTTGTGCGCGTAGGCCGCGATCACCGGGAGCTTCGCCAGCATCCGGATGGTGTTCAGCTCGACGTGCTCGGGGTTGTGGGGGTCGGACTCGCCCTCGTAGTACGTCGAGAGCGCCGCCGTCGCCGCCGACAGCACCGACATCGGGTGCGCGTTGTGCGGGAGCGCGGAGAAGAAGCGCTTCAGGTCTTCGTGGAGAAGCGTGTGGCGACGGATCCGACCGTCGAACTCTGCCAGCTGGTCCGCGGTCGGCAGCTCGCCGTAGATCAGCAGCCACGCGACTTCGAGGTACGTGCTGTTCTTCGCCAGCTGCTCGATCGGATACCCGCGATAGCGGAGGATGCCCTCGTCGCCGTCGATGTAGGTGATCGCCGACTTCGTCGCCGCCGTGTTGACGAAGCCGTAGTCGAGCGTCGTGTGGCCGGTCTGGCGGGTGAACGTGGAGATGTCCACGCTGGGGATGCCGTCGGTACCGTGCAGGACGGGGAATTCCGCCGTGCGGTCGCCAATCGTGAGAGTGGCCTTGTCCTGTGTGGTGCCCGCTTCGCTCACGGCGCCTCCTCGCGATTGGTGATCGTGCCGGGGGTTCGCATACAGCCTAGTAGCCGCGCGCGCCTACTCCGGACATCGCCAATGCGAAGCCGGATCCGATGGAGGAACCCTCACAGATGAGCGGGCGCCGCGTTGCGGAGTCGTTCCGCCGCCGCCGCGATGCGCTCGTCGGAGGCCGTCAAGGACACGCGGACGTGCTCGGGGAAGTGCGGGCCGTAGAAGTGGCCCGGTCCGGCGAGGATGCCGAGCTCGGCCAGGCGCGCCAACGAGTCCCATGCGTCGCGTCCCTCGGTCACCCAGAGGTACAGACCCGCCTCGCTCCGATCCACACGGAACCCGGCGCCCTGCAGAGCCGGGAGGAGCAGCGCGCGGCGCCGTCCGTACAGATCCTTCTGGATCCGCACGTGTTCGTCGTCGCCGAGCGCCGCGGTCATCGCCGCCTGCACGGGCGCGGGCACAATGAGGCCGAGGTGCTTCCGCGCCGCGGTCAGACGAGACACGACCGCCCGGTCGCCCGCGAGGAATGCCGCCCGGTACCCCGCGAGATTGGACTGCTTGCTGAGGGAGTACACCGACAGCAGACCCGAGAACGATCCATCGCGGACACGGTCGTCCAGCACCGACGGGATCGGCGCGCGATCCCAGGGCGCCTCCCACCCGAGCTCGGCGTAGCACTCGTCTGCGACGAGGAGCGCGCCCAGTTCGCGCGCCCGCGCGACCGCGGCGCGGAGCTCGGGGACGCCCCAGACCCGGCCGTCGGGATTGCCGGGAGAGTTGATCCAGATGATCGCCGCGCCCTCGGGCCAGGCGGCCGGGTCATCGGCGGCCACCGCCGTCGCCCCGCACACCGTCGCCCCGACCTCGTAGGTCGGGTACGCCGCGCGCGGATGGACGACGATCTCACCCGGCCCGACGCCGAGGAGCAGGGGAAGAAGTGCCACCAACTCCTTCGATCCGATCGTCGGCAACACGTCCCCAGCCGCGAGCCCGGACACCCCGCGGCGCCGCCGATACCACTCGGCGACGGCCTCCCGCAGGGCGGGCGTGCCGATCGTCTGCGGGTAGGCGTGTGCGTCCGTCGCACGCTTCAGCGCCGAGGCGACCACGTCCGGGGTCGGATCCACCGGCGATCCGATGGAGAGGTCGACGATGCCGCCGGGGTGCTCTTTCGCGCGCCGGGCGTACGGCGCGACGGCGTCCCACGGATAGTCCGCGAGCTCGGTGACTCCCATCAGCGGCTCCGTCGTCGGATCAGTGGTCCTGCGGCGGCAATGCCGAGATCACGGGGTGGTCCTTGGCGATGACGCCCACCTTCGCCGCGCCCCCGGGAGACCCGATGTCGTCGAAGAACTCGACGTTCGCCTTGTAGTAGTCCTGCCACTCGCCCGGCAGATCGTCCTCGTAGTAGATCGCCTCGACGGGGCACACCGGCTCGCAGGCGCCGCAGTCCACGCATTCGTCGGGGTGGATATAGAGCGAGCGCTCTCCCTCGTAGATGCAGTCGACGGGGCACTCGTCGATGCACGCGCGGTCTTTGACATCCACACAGGGCAGGGCGATCACGTACGTCACGGGTCGAGTCTAGTCCGGGAGGGCTCGGCCCGGATCCGCTCCGAAGCGCGCCGGCCACCCGGTGACCACCGCCACCACGAGCGGAAGTGCGAGAGTCCAGACGGTACCGAGGATGCTCTGCGGAACGATCACCGATCCGCCGGGACCTGCACCGGAGAAGACCAGTGCCGCCGTCATCATCCCGAGCCCCGCGGCCAGGGCGGCCCAGCGGTCGCCGGTCAGCAACCGGATCGATGCGAGCAGGGCCGCGCACCCCAGAAGCGCGAGGACGAGTCCGAGCGGGACGGGCCCGAGCACGAACGCGTGCGCGATGGTCCCCGCCGAGCCGTAGACCATCCCGACGGCGGCGGCGATGAGCCAGCTGCCGAGGCGCGACCACGAGAATTCCACCGGGCAAGTGTACGGGCCTCAGACCATCAGGCCCGCCAGCCGCAGGAGCGCCGCCGTCGCCGCCGCCGCCACGACCACCACGAGGAACGGCGCGCGAATCAAGAGCAGAACAGCGGCCACCAGCAGCGCGGGGATACGCGCATCGACGACGATCGCCTGGCCCGCGCCGACGGCTTGGACGCCGACGAGGGCGGCGAGGAGGGCGACGGTGAGCAGATCCGCCGTCCGCGAGGCGCGCGGCCCCTCCATCCACGACGTCGGAACGAGGTAGCCCAGGAGCTTAAGGGCGACACAGCCGAGCGCGGCGATGAGGATCGCGTTCCACAGGGTCACGGAAGCCCCTCCCGTTCGGGGACGTCCTCGGGTTCGGTGTCGGGAGCCCCACCCTCGCCGAAGAGATTCGTGAGTCCGACGACGACGGCGACCGACGCCGCGACGAGCACAGGGATGCCGGGCATCAGGGCGGGGGTCAGGACGGTGGCGACGATGGCCGCCGCACACCCCACCGCGATCGCCTGCCGTCGCCGCAGGCGCGGCCACAGCAGCGCGAGGAACGCGGCCGCCGCCGCGGCGTCCAGTCCGTAGGCGCGGGGATCGCCGAGGACATCGCCCAGGAGTGCGCCGGCCAGGGTCGACACGTTCCATCCGATCCAGATCCCCACGCCCGTCACCCAGAACGCCACGCGACGAGCCCGCGGGTCGTCCTGCGCGAGGGCCACCGCGGTCGATTCGTCGATGGTGAACTGCGCGGCGGCGGCTCGGCGCAACGCACCCCCGCCCACCACCGGCGCCATCCTCACGCCGTACGCGACGTTTCTGACCCCGAGGAGGACGGACGACGCGATCGCCGCAGGTGCCGCGGCGATTCCGCCCGCGCCCACGACACCCACGAACGCGAACTGGGAGCCCCCGGTGAACATCACCAGGCTCAGGATGCAGGTCTGCCAGACGTCCAGACCCGCAGCGACCGCCAGCGCACCGAACGAGACCCCGTACGCGCTGGTCGCCAGGGTGACGCCGAGCGCCTCACGCCACGCGCGACGGACGGCATGGTCATCGGGCGGCTCGTCAGGAGATCGTGACAGTGAACGCACGTTCACTATTCTGAACGGCTCGATCACCGCGGTCAAGGCGGGGACGTTTGCCAGAATGAACGAGTGAGCACCATGGGAGCACGCATCGCCGACGCCGTGCGTCGGGAACGGGCACGTACGGGCCTGTCGGCCGCCGAGGTCGCGCGGCGTGCGGGTGTGTCCAAGGCGACGCTCTCACAACTGGAGTCGGGCTCGTCCAACCCGGGCGTCGAGACATTGTGGGCGGTGGCCACCGCCCTCGGCGTCTCCTTCGCCACGCTCGTCGACGCGCCCGCCACCGGTCCGACCCTCATCCGCGCACGACAGGAGGACGGCATCCGCGCCGCCGAAGCGCCGTACGAGGCCCTGCTGCTCTCCGCGGCGGGGCCCGGCGTCCGACGGGACCTCTACATCATCCGCGCCGAGCCCGGCAGCCCGCGCCTGTCCGATCCCCATCCGTCCGGCACCACCGAACATCTCGTGCTCCTCACCGGGCGGGCACGCGTCGGCCCCACCGATGCGCCGTACGATCTCGAACCCGGTGACTATCTCCGCTACCCCGGAGATGCTCCCCACGTGTTCGAAGCACTGGAATCTGCGACATCAGCCGTCCTCATCTCGGAGATGCGCTGAGCGGCGGAGAGGAACGACCCCGTGAGACAGCGACGACGACCGCGTCGGTCCGCGATCCTGATCGCCGCCGGGCTGTGCCTGACCCTCCCCGCGTGCACGGCCGAACCGGCGGCACCGGTCTCCACCGAGAGCGCGCCCGATCCTCTCGCCGCGGTCTTCGGCGCCGCCGTCGAGGAGGCGGACGTCCCCGGCGGTGCGATCGCCGTGCGGAGGGACGGCGAAACGCGGGTCGTCCCCGTGGGTGTCGCCGACGAGGCCGGCGCAGCCGTGACCGAGGACACCCTGTTCGCGTACCGCAGCGTGACGAAGTCGCTGGTGACCACGGTGGTCCTCCAGCTCGCCGACGAGGGGGTGATCGACCTCGATTCCCCCGTTCCCACAGCCGGAACAGGAGTCGACGGCGACGCGAGCGTGTCCGACCTCGCGACGATGACCTCAGGCATCCCGAACTACTCCGCGCAGCCGGGTCTGGGTGGACTCCTGACCGCGCAGTGGGATCGGAGCTGGACCGACACCACCCTGTACGCGCTGATCGACGGGGTCCCGGCCTCTTTCGCGCCGGGGTCGAGCTACCAGTACTCCAACACCAACACCGTGCTCCTCGGTCAGCTCATCTCCGACCGTTCGGGCCGAGGGTGGGACGAAGCCGTCGCCGAGCGCCTGACCGACCCCTACGAGATGGACTCCGTGGTGTATCCGGGAGACCGGCTTCCGCCGCCGGGAACCGCGACGGGCTTCCAGATCGACGAGGACGGTACGGCCGAAGCCCTTCCGCCCGTTCGCGCCAGTGCGTTCTCCGCCGCCGGGGGTATGTTCGGAACGGCCGCCGACCTCGCGACCTGGGCGGAGATTCTCGGCACCGGTGCGGCGGTGTCCGCCGACGCCCACCGACTGCGCACCGAGGCGCTGGCCCCGACCGACGCGGATCCGGCGAGCCCGGAGTACGACGCCTACGGGTTCGGCATCGGTCGGCTCGACCGCTGGATCGGGCACACCGGCAGCGGGCTCGGGTTCCAGTCCCTCGCGATGTACCACGGCGACACCGGGACGGCGGTCGCGATCGTCGTCAACGCCACCGGGCCGGATTCCGATCTGCCTGCGCGCATCCTGCAGGATCTCGAGGAGGAGATCCTGCAGGAGCGCTGACGACTCAGACCGCGGCGTCCTGGCGCTTCAACCGCGAGGCCGCGCGCCCGCGCTCGGTGGCGTCGAGGACCACCTTGCGGATGCGCACCTTCTCGGGGGTGACTTCGACGCATTCGTCGTCCCGGGCGAACTCCAGGCTCTCCTCGAGGGTCAGGATGCGCGGGGGCGTCATCGACTCGAAGGAGTCCGAGGTCGACGAGCGCATGTTCGTCAGCTTCTTCTCCTTGGTGATGTTGACGTCCATGTCGTCGGCGCGCGAGTTCTCTCCGATGACCATGCCCTCGTAGACCTCTTCGGTCGGCTGGACGAAGAAACTCATGCGCTCCTGCAGCGCGATCATCGCGAACGGAGTGACCACACCCGTGCGGTCGGCGACGATCGATCCGTTCTGACGCGTCGTGATGGAGCCGGCCCAGTCGTCGTAGCCGTGCGAGATCGCGTTGGCGATGCCGGTGCCGCGCGTGATTGTGAGGAACTCGCTGCGGAAGCCGATGAGGCCGCGCGACGGCACGATGAACTCCATACGCACCCAGCCGGTGCCGTGGTTGGTCATGTTGTCCATGCGACCCTTGCGGGCGGCCATCAGCTGCGTGATCGCGCCGAGGTACTCTTCGGGGGCATCCACCGTCAGGTGCTCGAACGGCTCCTTGAGCTTGCCGTCCTCGCCGCGCCGGGTGACGACCTGCGGCTTGCCGACGGTCAGCTCGAATCCCTCGCGCCGCATGTTCTCCACCAGGATCGCCAGAGCCAGCTCACCGCGGCCCTGGACCTCCCACGCGTCGGGACGCCCGATGTCGACCACCTTGAGCGAGACGTTGCCGATCAGCTCGCGGTCGAGGCGGTCCTTCACCATGCGCGCGGTCAGCTTGTGCCCCTTGACCTTGCCCATGAGGGGCGAGGTGTTGGTGCCGATCGTCATGGAGATGGCGGGGTCGTCGACCGTGATCGCCGGGAGCGGGCGCACGTCCTCCGGGTCGGCGATGGTCTCGCCGATGGTGATGTCGGGGAATCCGGCGATGGCGACGATGTCGCCGGGACCGGCGTCGTCCGCCGGGTAGCGCTCCAGCGCCCGGGTCTTCAGCAGCTCGGTGATGCGGGCGTTGCTCGTGGTGCCGTCCGCGCGCACCCAGGCCACGGTCTGGCCCTTCTTGAGAGTCCCGTTGAAGACGCGCAGGAGCGCGAGCCGTCCGAGGAACGGGCTGGAGTCGAGGTTGGTCACCCACGCCTGCAGCGGCGCCTCGTCGTCGTAGGCCGGAGCGGGAACGTGCTCGAGGATCGCGCCGAAGAGGGGCTCGAGGTCGTCGTTGTCCGGCAGGGCGCCGTTCTCCGGCCGCGTGAGGGATGCCGCGCCGGCACGGCCGGAGGCGTACACGACCGGCACGTCGAGGAGGGCGTCGACATCGAGGTCGGGGACGTCGTCGACGAGATCGGACGCGAGACCCAGGAGGAGATCGTGCGCCTCCTCCTCGACTTCGGCGATCCGGGCATCCGGACGGTCGGTCTTGTTCACCAGCAGGATCACGGGGAGCTTGGCCTCGAGCGCCTTGCGGAGGACGAAGCGGGTCTGCGGGAGCGGACCTTCGCTCGCGTCGACGAGCAGCACGACACCGTCGACCATCGACAGGCCGCGCTCGACTTCGCCGCCGAAGTCGGCGTGGCCCGGGGTGTCGATGACGTTGATCGTCACGGGCACGTCGGTGTGGGTGCCGTTGTACGTGATCGCGGTGTTCTTCGCGAGGATCGTGATCCCCTTCTCACGCTCGAGGTCGTTCGAGTCCATCGCGCGCTCTTCGACGTGCGCGTGCTCGCCGAAGGACCCCGTCTGACGCAGCATCGCGTCCACGAGGGTCGTCTTCCCGTGATCGACGTGCGCGACGATCGCGACGTTTCGGAGATCGGGACGGAGGGCGCGCGCCATGAGGGAATCCTTGATGAGTGAGGGGTGCACCCGGAACCGGGTGCGCCCCATTCTACGCGCAGCCTGCGCCTGGCATGTTTCCGCCCGCCGGCGACGCGGATCAGCTCGCTTCGCGGGCCGCCATCGCCGCGCGGGCTTCACGCCGCAGGCGCTGCTCCTCCGGGTCCGGAACCGGGACGGCCGAGATCAGGCGCTGCGTGTACGGATCCTTCGCCCCGCGCAGGATCTCATCCCGCGTCCCGGTCTCGACGATCTTCCCGTGGTGCATCACGCTGATGCGGTGCGCGAGGATGTCGACGACGGCGAGGTCGTGGCTGACGAACAGGCACGCGAACTGCAGCTGCTGCTGCAGTTCCTGCAGGAGATCGAGGAAACGGGCCTGAACCGACACGTCCAAAGCAGACGTCGGCTCGTCGGCGACGAGCAGCTCCGGCGCGAGCGCGAGAGCGCGCGCGATACCGACACGCTGGCGCTGACCGCCGGAGAGCTCGTGCGGGAAACGGTTGCGGTAGGAGGCCGGGAGCTCCACCTGGCTGAGGAGCTCCTCGACGCGCCGATCGAGATCCTTCCCCTTCGCGACCCCCGCGAGGAGGATCGGCTCGCCGATGGACTGGCCGATCGGCATCCGGGGGTTGAGGGAGGACGCCGGGTCCTGGAACACGATGCCGGTCCGACGGCGGATCGCGAACAGATCCTTCTGCGTGGCATCCGAGATGTCGGTGCCGACCGTCGTGAGACGCCCCTCCGCAATCGGGATCAGACCGATGGCGGCGCGTCCGATGGTGGTCTTGCCCGAACCGGACTCGCCGACGAGACCCATGATCTCGCCGGGATAGATCTGCAGATCGATGTGCTCTGCCGCGCGGAAGGCCGGGATACGCCCCCGCTTCGGGTACTCGATCGCGACGTCCTCGAACGACAGCACCGGTGTGCGGGCCTCGGCGGGCCCGCCCGCGTCGCTCGCGCGCTCACGGATCGCCGAGATGGTCGGCACGGCGGATGTGTCGGAGACGACCTCCTCGGGCGCGTCGGCGTCGACGGGCTCGAGGACGCCGAGACCGAGGTGCGGGACCGACGCCAGCAGTTGCTGGGTGTAGGGGTGCTTCGGCGCGTGGAAGATCTCCTCCACATTTCCGGCCTCGACAACGACGCCGTTCTTCATCACCATGATGCGGTCTGCGAGGTCGGCCACGACCCCCATGTCGTGCGTGATCAGGATGATCGCCGAATCGAGCCGCTTGTGCAGGTTCCGCAGCAGATCGAGGATCTCGGCCTGCACCGTGACATCGAGGGCGGTGGTCGGTTCGTCGGCGATGAGCAGCAGCGGGTCGCACGAGATCGACTGGGCGATCATCGCACGCTGCCGCTGCCCGCCCGAGAGCTGATGGGGGTACTTGTGGAACGACTGCTCCGGGTTGGGCATCTCCACGAGACGCAGCAGCTCGATCGCTCGCTCCTTCGCGGCCGACGGAGCGAGCGCGCGGTCGTGCGAGCGCAGCGCCTCGGTGATCTGGAATCCGATCGTGTAGACGGGGTTCAGCGCCGTCATCGGCTCCTGGAAGATCACCGCGATGTCACCGCCGCGGAGCGCGCGGATCGTCGCGGGATCCGCGCCGCGGAGCTCACGGTCGAGGAGCTTCACCGAACCGGTGACGCGGGCATTCTCGGGCAGGAGGCCGAGCAGGGACATCGAGCTCGTGCTCTTCCCCGAGCCGGACTCGCCGACGATCGCGAGCACCTCGCCGCGGCGAACGGTGTAGTTCATGTCGACGGCGGCGGGGTAGAACTCCCCCTCGACCCAGAAATCGACGTTCAGACCCTTGACCTCGAGGATCGTCTCGGGAAGAGCCTCGTGCGAGGGGCGGCCGCCGGTGGCGGCATCCGTGGTGTCAGTCATGCGTGTGCATCCGATCTGGAAAGCTGGAGGTCATGTCGTTTCAAGAGGTCCACTATCGTCCGGCCTTCGGCCGTGTCCTCTCCGTCGTGACCATGGTGTTGTGTGCCGCGGCGATCGGCGCCCTCATCTGGGACGATCCGCTCAGCGCGTTGCGATACGCGTGGCCGCTGGTGTTCGTGGCGATCCTGGCGTGGGCGCTCTTCTGGCGTCCGGAGCTGCATGTCGAACCGCACGGGGTGACGGTCGTGAACGTGCTGCGCACGCACTTCCTGCCCTGGCCCGCGGTGCAGTCGATCGATACGCGGTTCGCGCTGACCCTGCAGACGCGGAAGCAGCGCGTCCCCGTCTGGGCGACGCCCGCACCCGGCCGTCACCGCGCCCTCGGCCTTGCGAGCAAGGACTTCGACGGCGTCGGCGCCTCGGCGCGCGGACCGCTCGGAGAACTCCGCCCGAGCGACGCGGTGTCCACGCCGAGTGGGAACCTCGCCCAGACGATCCGCGGCCAGTGGGAAGAGCTTCGCGCCGCCGGCCTTCTCGCCGCCGGGGAGGAACCCGGCGGCGAGAAGACGACGTGGCATGTCGGCACGATCATCGCCCTCGTGCTCACCGCGGCGGCCGCGGTGCTGGGCCTCGCGCTCTGAAGGACTCATCCTCAGCGCTCCGGGTCGAGCCGTCCGTGCCCGGCGTCACCGGGCTCTTCGGGCCGCGGGTCGTGGTAGTTCTCCACGTCTCCCGTGTAGACCGCTTCACCCGCGACCGTGACGGATGCCGGGCCGGCGGCGCCGGCATCCTGGACCGGGCCCGCGGGGGTCGACGAGCGACCCGCGCGCGCCATCGCCCGCTCGCTCGGCATCTTCTTCTGGCGGGGGTCGAACGCGTCGCGCAGACCGTCGCCGATGAAGTTGACGCACAGGGCGATCGTGATGATGAAGATGCCGGGCCACCAGAACAGCCAGGGGCGCGTGGAGAACGCGGCCTGATTGTCGGAGACGATCTTCCCCAGTGACGTGTCGGGCGACACGACACCGAAGCCGAGGAAGCTCAGCGCCGACTCGAGGAGGATCGCGCCCGCCATGAGCAGCGTCGCGTTCACGACGATCACGCCGACGGCGTTCGGCAGGATGTGGCGGAAGATGATCCGCCGGTCCCGAGCCCCCGAGACGCGTGCGGCATCCACGAACTCCCGCTCGCGGAGGGTCAGGAACTCACCCCGCACGAGACGCGCGAGCGTCGTCCACGCGAACAGACCGATCACGACACCGAGGACGGCGGCACCGAGGTTGCCGAGCGCGTTTCCGAGCACGGCGCCGATCACGATGAGCGGAATGGTGATGATGATGTCGGTGAAGCGCATCAGGACCGCGTCGGCGGCCTTGCGGTAGTAGCCGGCGACGGCGCCGATCACGACGCCGATCGCCGTCGCGACGACACCGGCGATGACCATGACCATGAGCGACTGCTGCGCCCCGCGCATGACGACGGCGAAGGTGTCACGGCCGACCTCGTCCTGCCCGAACGGGTGGTTGCCGAACGCGAGACCCGCTCCCCCGAGGAACTCGGGGATGAGCGAGAGGGTCGGGACGCCGCGGTTCTCGATCGGCGGTATCTGACGCCAGTCGTACTGCCACCAGCCCGGGATCCGGATCCCCCACAGGTCGATGCCGACCGAGGTGAAGGACAGGACCACGATGAAGGCGAGCACGATCATCGAGACGACCGCGCCGCGGTGTCGGAAGAAGCGGCGCCGGACGATCTGGCCTTGGCTCAGACCCTCCGTCTCGCGCTGCTCGATGGAGATCTCGGCGGTCGCCGAGGCCTCGCGGTTGTCGGTTTCTTCGGGAGCGTTGTTCACTCAGCTCACCTTGATTCTCGGGTCGAGGGCGGCGTAGATGAGGTCCGCGATGAGGTTGAAGAGGACGGCGAGGGTGCCGGTGACGACGAAGAACGCCATGATCGGGTTCGGATCCGACACACGGAGCGCGTCGACGAAGAGCCGACCCATGCCGGTCCAACCGAAGACCGTCTCGGTGACCACCGCCCCGCCGACGACCGCACCCACGTCGAACGCGATGATCGTCGTGATCGGGATCAGGGCGTTGCGGAACGCGTGACGGACGACGACGGTGCGTTCGGTCAGGCCCTTCGCCCGCGCGGTGCGGATGTAGTCCTGATTCATGACCTCCAGCAGGCTGGCCCGCGAGTAGCGCGTGTACGACGCGAAGGAGATCAGGATGATCGCGATGGTCGGGAGGAGCAGGTGGGTGTACAGGTCGATGCCCTGCACCCAGAAGTTCCCGCCGAGTCCCGGTGTCGACGCGCCGACCGTGGCGATCGGCCGACCCCGAATGCGGCTGGAGTTGGCGTAGACCTCCCAGTACGACATGTACTTGTCGAGCGCGATGAGGCCCGCCGTCAGGATGCCGGTGAGGATCGCGGTGCGGATGACCGGACCCCGATCCGGGCTGCCGAAGAACCAGCCGATGACGCCGGTGACGACGATCGTGAGAACGATCAGCAGGACGAACAGCCCGAGCGTCATCCCATTGAGGATTCCGTTCATCATCGGGAAGTACAGCGCGATGCCGAGGACCGCCACCGTGAGCGCCGCGTAGAGCGACTTCCGGTTGCGCAGGCCCGTGGACACCGCGGTCACACCGATGGCGATCCCGATGGCGAGCGCCGCGTAGACGACGATCCCGATGCTGGGATCGGCGAACCACTGCGTGACCGACAGGTAGGTCAGCACGCCGGCGGTGGCGAGCGTCGCCGCGGCGAGGACGATGAGTCGCCTCTTCCATCTCCCGCCGATCAGCGACATCCACAGCACACCCGCGATGAGGGATATCGCGATGATCGCCGGTACCGCGATCGTCGGATTCGCCAGCCAGCTGTTGAGCTGGATGGCGCCGTACTGCTTCAGCAGCACCGCGACCCAGAAGATCGGGAGGGAGAAGAAGAGGAAGGAGATGAGGGTGACGGTGTAGTCGAAGCCGCTGTACTGACGCAGCGCCGAGACGATACCGACCGAGATGCCCAACACGATCGCCACGACCGTCGCCGTCGTCACCAGCGTCAGCGTCGACGTCAGTGCGTTGGCGAGGAGGGCGTTGACCGGCTGGTTCTGGATGCTGATGCCGAAGTCTCCGCGGAAGAGTCCGCCGAGCCAGAGGAAGTACCGCAGCGGTGCGGGGACATCCAGGTTCAGAAGCCGCGTACGGGCTTCCATGAGCTCCGCCTTGTTCGGAGCGTTGGACTGGGCCAGCTCTTCCAGGGGGTCACCTGAGAGCGAGACCAGGATGTACATCAAGAAGGTCGCGGCGAAGAGCACGAACACAGACGCGATCAGTCGCCGGATGATGAATGAAGCCATGGTGTGGCTGCCTGCCAATCGATGAATCGGCCGGGCGCGCGGGAGCAGTTCGGTTCCGGCTCCTTCGCGCGGCCGCCGCGGAGTGAAGTCTAACGTGCGAGGGGTGCAGGTCCCCGTAAGGGACCTGCACCCCTTTGACCGTGGCGCGTGTCGGGATCAGACCCGGCTCAGGCTGCGGTCGAGACGATCACTCAGCGGCAGCGTCCGTGACTTCCCAGTCCCACGCGTTCCAGAAGATGGTCGGCGCGAGGATCGACGGGTCGATGTTGGTCACCCGGTCGCTGAACGCGGTGACTTCGGGGAACTGGTAGATGGTGACGCCGTAGAAGTCCTCCCACAGCAGACGATCCATCTCCACCTGAAGCTCGATCTGAGCATCCGCGTCGAACGTGGTGTTCAGCTCGGAGATGATCGAGTCGACCTCCGGGTTCGAGTAGAAGTTCAGGTTGTTGATTCCACCGGTGACGAACGTCGGCAGCGAGTTCGTCACGCCGAGGCTCGTGGACTGCCAGCCGAACAGCGAGGCGTCGTAGGCGCCGGGGGTGCCGAGCAGGCCGCCCCAGTCCTCGGAGCCACAGTCGGTGACGTTGAAGCCGGCCTCGTTTGCCGACTGCTGGATGAGGGCGAACTCGTTGACGCGACGCGGGTTGTTCGAGGCGTACAGGACGCAGACCTCGGTGTTGGTGACACCCGACTCCGCGAGGAGTGCGGCGGCACCCTCGATGTCAACGGCTGCGTAGTCGGCCGAGGTGTTGTTCGCGGCGGCCTCGTCGTATCCGGCGGCACCGGGGACGAAGAGCTGCGAGTCACGGAGGATCGCGTCGTCGCCGATGATCGGCTTGATGAGGGTGTCGACGATCTCCTGGCGCGGGATGGTCTTCATGAACGCCTCGCGGACGAGGGGGTTCGAGAAGATGTTCTCCGGGTTGCGACCGTTGTCGAACTGCAGGTCGATGTGCTCGTACGTTCCGCCGAGACCGGTGGTCACGGTGATGCCGTCGATGCCCTCGAGCGCCGTCGTGATGTCGGCGGTGGCCTGCGGCTGGATGATGTCGACCTCACCGTTCTCCAGGGCCTGGACCGCGGCGAGCGGGTCCGGGATGAAGCGGATGGTGATCTCCTCGATGTTCGCGGTGTTGTCACCGGCGTACTCGGGGTTGGCCGTCAGGGTGATGAACTGGTCAGCCTGGAAGTCGCTGATCATGTACGGGCCACTGGCGGTGACGAGCTCGAGGTCGTCGGGCATCGAGGTGAAGTTGAAGCCCGAGTTCCAGAACGAGGCCATCGGCGCGAGGGCCGCGGCGTCGTTGCCCTCGATCGCGTCGAGGACGGCCTGCTTGGCCTCGGCGTTGTCCTCGATGCCGAGGGCCTTCTTCGCCACGATGTGGGCGGGAAGCGGCGCGGTGAACACCAGGTCCCAGTCCACGAAGGGCTCGTTGAACGTCATGGTGATGGAGCGGCCGTCTTCGCCGACCTCGGGCGTCTCAGAGACGAGGCCCATGCCGGACTCGGGGGTCGCACCGGAGTCGAAGTAGACGACGTCCTCGGGGAACGCGTCGGTGAACTCACCGGTCTCGGGGTCGGTGAAGTCGCCCGGGTTGAAGTCCGGGGTGTCCAGCGCGCGAGAGAGCGCAGCCCAGTTGAGCATGAGGTCGGCGGCGTCGATCGGCTCGCCGTCGGACCACACCGCGTTCTCGTTGACCGTGTAGGTCACCGTGAGCGGGTCCTCGTTGACGAGCTCGTACGTGCCGAACGAGGTGTTCTCCACCAGCTCCGGGACGTTGTTGTAGTAGTTGAAGCCGTCGAGCACCAAGTAGTTGATGTTGTTGTTCGCGGTGGCGTTACCGAACGACGTGTTGCCGTTCATCGAGTAGAACGCCTGGTTCCACGCGGCCGTGATCGAGGAGCCCTCGACGAGACCGGAGTCGTCGCCGCCGTCCTCTGCCGGGGTGCACCCCGAAATCACGAGTGCGCCGACTGCGGCGAGTCCCACCGCGGTCGAGATGCGCTTGATTCTCACTGTTCCTCCTGTGCAGGTAGTGCGTGCACGCCCAGCAGAGCAGGACGGCGCGCGGATACCGAAACCCTAAGCGGGGGGTCTGGGATGGTCAAAACAGTGGTGGAAAACGTTACAGAGCCTTAACTCAACGTCGCCGGGATGTGACAATCTGACAAGGTGACCGCGATGGAACCCCCGATCGATGTGAGGAATCCCACGGATCCGCCGCGGGTCCGTCTGTGGTGGGAGATCGGCATCGTCCTCGCACTCTCGGTGGGACAGTCTGCGATCTACAGCGTGCTGTCCTTCGTCCGGACCGTGCAGCGCGCACTCGCGGAGAACGCCGCGATCGGTGATCAGAGCACGCAGTTGAATCCCTCGCGCGACTCCGCCGCCCTGTGGGATCTCACCTATCAGCTGCTGGGTATCTTCTTCTCGCTCTGCCTCGTGGCGCTCGTCGTGTACCTCCTGTGGGAACCCGGTTCGAACGCGCTGCGGCGGATCGGCCTGGACTTCCGTCGTTTCGGCGGAGACCTGGGTCGCGGCATCCTGCTCGTGATCGTGATCGGTGTGCCCGGTCTGGCGCTGTATCTCGCGGGACGTGCCCTCGGGATCACGGTGGAGGTGGTGCCCGCGCCGCTCGACGCCGCCTGGTTCACCGTGCCGGTGCTGCTGCTCGCGGCAGTGCGCGCGGGCCTGCTCGAGGAGGTGATCCTCCTCGGGTACCTCTTCGACCGGCTCCGTCGACTCGGCTGGTCGTGGTGGAGCATCATCATCGCCACCGCTCTGCTGCGTGCGGCGTACCACGCGTACCAGGGCGTCGGTGCGATCATCGGGAACTTCGTCATGGGCCTGGTGTTCGGGTGGTGCTATCGCCGGTGGGGCCGGGTCATGCCGCTCGTGATCGCGCACACCCTGATCGACGTCGTCGCCTTCGTCGGGTATCCCCTCGCCGTCGGCCTCTGGCCCACCCTCTTCGGCCCTTCCTGACCGCCCCCTTTTCCCTCCCCCTGACCGCGAGACTGCATCCTCCCGTCGAGACTGCACGCGCCGCACGCCGTTTCGGCGGGAGGATGCAGTCTCGGTGACAGAGAGAGGGCGCGGCGAGCGTCCTCCACACACGACGAGGGCGGGCTTCGCGCGCGAGGATGTCCACAGGCTGCCGGGGATGCGGCATCCGCGCGACACGGCGGAGCCACACTCGGGCGATGGACCCCGTACTGACGCTTCCGTCATCTCCGCTCGCGCTCCACAGGGCCGCCGACCTCCACCGCCCGGCGGCGGCGGCGGCACGAGGGCAGTTGCACCGCGTCCGGGATGGCATCTACGCGGATGCCGAGGAGTGGGCGGAGCTGACACCGTGGCGTCGCTACCTCGCCCGCGTCCACGCTGTCGCGATGACGCGCCCCGACGCGGTGTTCTGCCTGGAATCAGCGAGCGCTCTCCTCGGCCTCCCGGTCTTCGGCGACCCTCTCACCGTCCACACGCTCGGCGGCGCGACGGCCACGGGTCGGGAGTGCGGCGGGGTCCGGGTCCACGCGGGGTGCGGCGACCGGCGGCTCGTCTCCGCAGGCGGACGCACCGTGACATCGCTCGCTGACACCGCGGTCGACCTCGCGCGGCACCGGCATCCGGCCGTGGGTCGTGGCGACCGCGGATGCCGCACTGCGGCTGGACCCCACGCTGAGCACCGACATCCTGACCGCGATCAACGAGCAGCGCGAGAGCAGCCGCGGGCGTCGACGCGCGCGCGACCCTCTCCGCGAGGCCGACGCCGCGGCGGAGTCGCCGCTCGAATCGGTGAGCCGGTGCGTGATCCGCTGGCTCGGCTTCGCGCCCCCGATCCTCCAGAAGGTGTTCCGGACCGACGGTGTCCTCGACCGCGGCGACTTCTGGTGGCCCGAGTCGTCGGTGCTCGGAGAGGCGGACGGCGATCTGAAGTACGACGGGTCGCTCGGGGATCCGCTGCGCGCGCTCCGGCAGCGTCGCGATCGCGACATCCGCCTGTCCCGCCATGTCCGCACCGTCGCCCACTGGGCGTGGACGGAGGCGACGACGTTCGCCCCGCTGCGCGCCATCCTCCTCGGACACGGCGTCCCGCTGGTGGCGGGGGAAGACACCGCTTCCCTCCTCACCCTGCGCCGCGCGGTCGCCCCGCGCTGACGCCCCCTCCCCCTCCTAGATCAACGAGACTGCATCCTCCGGTCGAGAAAGCACACTCAGCACGCAGTCTCAACCGGAGGATGCAGTCTCGCGGTCAGCAGGAAGGCCGAAGGGTCAGGCGAAGGCCTCCAGGGGAGGGCAGGCGCAGACGAGGTTCCGGTCTCCGTAGGCCTGGTCGATCCGGCGTACGGGAGGCCAGTACTTCGTGCGCACCAGGTCCCGTTCGGGATACACCGCCACCTCGCGCGAGTAGGCGTGATTCCATTCCCCCTCGATGACGGATGCCGCGGTGTGCGGCGCGTTCACCAGGGGGTTGTCCTCCGCCGGCCACTCCCCCGCTGCGACCCGATCCGCTTCCGCGCGGATCGCCACCATCGCGTCGACGAACCGGTCGATCTCGGCCAGATCCTCGCTCTCGGTGGGCTCGACCATGAGCGTCCCGGCGACCGGGAACGACATCGTCGGCGCGTGGAAGCCGTAGTCGATCAGCCTCTTGGCGACGTCGTCGACGGTGATGCCCGTCTGCTCGCGGAGCGGCCGCAGGTCGAGGATGCACTCGTGGGCGACCAGCCCACCGTCCCCCGCGTACAGGACGGGATAGTGGTCCTTCAGCCGCGCCGCGACGTAATTCGCCGCGAGCACCGCGGCCCCCGTCGCCTGGCGGAGGCCCTCAGCGCCCATCATCCGCACGTACGCCCACGAGATCGGCAGGATGCCGGCCGAGCCGGAGGGCGCCGACGACACCGGGCCGCCCGCGAAGACGGCCCCTCCCGCGTGCACCTCGGCCTGCGCGAACGGATGCCCGGGGAGGAAGGGCGCGAGATGCGCCTTCGCGGCGACCGGCCCCACCCCGGGTCCGCCACCCCCGTGCGGGATCGCGAAAGTCTTGTGCAGGTTGAGGTGCGACACGTCGCCGCCCAAGTCGCCGAAGCGGGCGTAGCCGAGGAGCGCGTTGAGGTTCGCTCCGTCGACGTAGACCTGGCCGCCGGCGGCGTGGACGGCGTCCGTGATCTCCACCACGTCGTGCTCGTACACACCGTGGGTGGACGGGTAGGTGATCATCAGCGCGGCGAGCTGGTCGGCGTGCGCGGCGATCTTCGCGCGCAAGTCGCCGAGATCGACATTGCCGGCTTCGTCGCACGCCACGACGACCACGCGCATGCCCGCCAGGACCGCCGAGGCGGCGTTCGTGCCGTGCGCGGACGAGGGAATGAGACAGACGGTGCGCCCCTCGTCTCCACGCGAGCGGTGGTAGCCGCGGATCGCCAGCAGCCCCGCGAGCTCGCCCTGCGAGCCGGCGTTCGGCTGCAGCGAGACCGCGTCGTAGCCGGTCATCTCCGCCAGCCACCCCTCGAGCTGGTCGATCAGCGCGAGGTAGCCTCGGACGTCGTCGGCGGGCGCGAAGGGATGAACGCGAGCGAACTCCGGCCACGACACCGCAGCCATCTCGGTCGCCGCGTTGAGCTTCATCGTGCAGGACCCGAGCGGGATCATGCCGCGATCGAGGGCGTAGTCCCGGTCCGCCAGCCGTTTGAGGAAGCGCATCATCGCCGTCTCGGAATGGTGGGAGCGGAAGACGGGGTGCGTGAGGATCTCGTCTTCCCGATGCATCTCGGCCGCGACGCCCGCGAGCGCCGGGGTCTCCTGCCAGGCCAGGCCGACCCCGAGCCCTTCGCCGTCCACGCGACCCGCGATCGCCGCCGCGACCGCCGCCAGATCGCGTGCGTCCGTGGTCTCGTCGACGGAGACCGCAACCGTCCTCGCATCCGCCGCCCAGAGCTGGTAGCCCCGTTCGCGGGCTCGCTCGACGACCGCCGCCGCGTCGTCCACACGGACCCGAACCGTGTCGAAGAAGGCATCGCACACCACGCCGGCGCCGGCGCGCCGGAGCGCCGACGCCAGCGTCTCGGCCTTCCGCGCCACCGCCGATGCGATCCCGCGGAGTCCGTCCGGGCCGTGGTAGACCGCGTACATCGCCGCCATGACGGCGAGCAGCACCTGGGCGGTGCAGATGTTCGACGTCGCCTTCTCGCGTCGGATGTGCTGCTCGCGTGTCTGCAGCGAAAGGCGGTACGCCGGCTGCCCGGCGGCATCCTGCGAGACGCCGACGAGACGTCCCGGAAGCTGGCGTTCGAGCCCTGCCCGCACGGCCATGTATCCGGCGTGCGGACCGCCGAAACCGAGCGGCACCCCGAAGCGCTGCGTGGTACCGACGGCGATGTCGGCGCCGAGCGCCCCCGGTGAGCGAAGGAGGGTCAGGGCGAGCAGGTCCGCGGCGACGACGCCGAGCCCTCCCGCCAGGTGCGCCGCCTCCAGCACACCGGACGGGTTCCACACGCGCCCCGAGGCGCCCGGGTACTGGATGAACACCCCGAAGAGCTCGTCGGGCAGCGTCTCGCCCGCCGCGAAGTCGCGCTCGAGGATGCGGATGCCGAGGGGCTCGGCACGCGCATCGAGGAGCGCCCGCGTCTGCGGGAGGGCGTCGGCGTCGACGACGAAGACGTCACTGGCGACGCGGGAGGCCCGGCGGGCGACCAGCATCCCCTCGACGACAGCCGTGGATTCGTCGAGCATGGACGCGTTCGCCGTCGCGAGCCCGGTGAGGTCGGCGACCATGGTCTGGAAGGTGATCAGCGCCTCCAGGCGCCCCTGGGAGATCTCCGGCTGGTACGGGGTGTACGCGGTGTACCAGGAGGGGTTCTCCAGCACGTTCCGCGAGATGACCGACGGAGTGATCGTGTCGTAGTAGCCGAGGCCGATCATCGGACGCGCGGACCGGTTGCGTCCGGCGAGCGCGCGCAGTTCGGCGAGGGCCTCGCTTTCGGATGCCGCCTGAGGAATGCTCGAGTCCTCGGTGGCGCGCTGTCGGATGGCGGCCGGCACCGCGCGGTCGGCGAGCGCGTCGATGCTGTGATAGCCGACCGCGTCGAGCATCGCACGCTGAGCGGCGGCATCCGTTCCGATGTGACGGTCGACGAAGGATGCCGGTGCGAACGGCGCAGAACGGTCGCTCACGCGTCACCACCGGTCAGGGCGACGTAGGCGTCCCGGTCCATCAGGTCCGCCACGGTCGCGGGTTCCACGCGAAGCCGCAGCAGCCACCCCTCGCCGAACGGGGCGGAGTTCACCAGCGACGGATCGTCCACCACCGCCTCGTTCACCTCGAGCACCTCCCCGTCGAGGGGCGCATAGAGCTCGCCGACCGACTTCGTCGATTCGATCTCACCGCAGACCGCGCCCGCGGTCACGGGCGAGGCGACGGCGGGGAGCTCGACGAAGACCACATCGCCGAGCTTGTCGGCGGCGTAGTCGGTGATGCCGATCGTGGCGACATCGCCCTCGAGGGCGACCCACTCGTGCTCGGCGGTGTACTTCAGTGCGGCGATGTCGGTCATTTCTTCCTCCGGTAGAAGGGCAGGGCGGTGACGGTCGCGGGGATCCGCGTCCCGCGGACGTCGATGGTCAGGGGCGTGCCGGGCGCGCTCCGCTCCGGCGAGACGAAGGCCATCGCGATCGGATGTCCCAGGGTGGGGCTGAGGGCGCCGCTGGTGATCTCGCCGACGCGCTCCTCCCCGTCGAAGACGGCGTACCCGGCGCGACCGGCGCGCCGTCCCTCTGACACGAGGCCGACCAGGACGGGCAGATCGTCGGATGCCGCCTCCAGGGCTTCCTTGCCGACGAAGTCCTCCTTGTCCGTCGCAATGGTCCGCCCGAGCCCTGCCTGTGTGGGCAGGATGTCCTCGGTGAGCTCGTGTCCGTGCAGGGGCATCCCCGCTTCGAGGCGCAACGTGTCCCGCGCGGCGAGGCCGGCCGGAACGAGCCCGAGCGGTGCGCCGGCGAGCGCGAGTGCGTCCCACAGGCCCCCGGCATCCTCGTTCGCCACGAGGAGTTCGAATCCGTCCTCACCCGTGTAGCCCGTGCGGGCGACGAAGAGGGGGCTTCCCTGGAACGCGGCCGTCGAGAAGGCGTAGGAGGGAAGGTCCGCGAGCGCCGGGCTCATCTGCTCGATCCCCCGCGTGGCCTCGAGGATCTCCGCGGCCGCGGGCCCCTGCACCGCGATGAGGCTCATCGTGTCGCTGATGTCGTCGATGGAGACCTCCGCGGAGGACGGCACACGCGCGGGGAGCGCCTCCGCGACCGCCGCGCGGTTCCCTGCATTGGAGATCACCAGGAAGTGATCCTCCGCCAGACGGTACGCGATCACGTCGTCGACGATCCCTCCCCGAGGGTTCAGCAGGAGCGAGTACTTCGCCTTCCCGATCGGCATCGTCGAGAGCCGACCCGCGAACGCGACGTCGAGGAATGCTCCGCAACCCGCTCCGGTGACGCGGAACTCGGCCATGTGCGAGATGTCGAACAGGCCCGCCGCGGTGCGGACGGCGTGGTGCTCGGCGAGATCAGAGCTGTAGCGGACGGGCATCGACCACCCGCCGAAGTCGGTGAAGGTCGCCCCGAGTGCGACGTGGCGGTCGTAGAGGGCGGTGCGCAGATCGGTCATGAGTTCTCCCGGCGTCGGGCGGGCCGACGTCGGATGACGTCGTCGAACTCCCCCTCTGTCATGAACCTGAGAGTTTCGCGCGACCCGCGAGAGGCGGGACCGTGCTTTCACCGTCGGCGGACCCCGTATGCGGGGTCACTTTTCAGAGTCGGCCGACCGGGACGGTACGCGTACCTGAGAGATTGGCGGGGAGGCTTGCTCCTTCGGTGCCTGGCCGAAGCCAGGGCTCTCCCGTCCGGGTCGTGGGCCGGATGTGCAGTTGTGCGGCCAGCATAGCGCTCAGGTCGTGCAGCGTCCGGACGAAACGGCATCCGCGAGTCCCGGCGCCGCGTCGATCACGGGCGCGAGCTCGGTCATGGTCACCGCGTACCCGCGTTCGGCGTCGTCCTCGCCGCGGGCGAACACGACACCGGCGACCTGTCCCTGCGCATCGAGGAGCGGCCCGCCCGAATTTCCGGGACGCACCGCCGATTGCAGCGAGTAGATGTCCCGGGGCGCGGAGCTGTCGCCGTAGATGTCGGGCACCGGGACGGTTCCCACCGACAGGACACCCGCGCTGATCATGGTGAAGGGCCCGCCGAGCGGGTAGCCCTGCACGACCGCCGCCGTTCCGGGACTCAAGGTGTCGACCGTCGGCAGCGGCGCCACCCCGAGGTCTTCGACGGCGATGACGGCGAGATCGTCGACGGGGTCGAACCACACGACACGTCCCTCCCGCGCGGCGATGCCGGGGAGCTCCACCACCGGTGCGTCGACGCCGGCCACGACGTGCGCGTTCGTGACGACCCGGTCGGGCGCGATCACGAACCCGGTGCCGGTCGAGCTGGTGCCGCAGGCGTACGCGGTGCCCGATACCCGAGCGACGGATGCCGCGGCCCGGGCGAGCTCGGGATCGTCGAGGTCCACCGGCGGCACGCTCGGCGGCGCCGTGACCTCCAGGAGTTCACCGAGTCGCGGGAGGCCTTCGTCCACGACGAGTCCGCGGAGCTCCGCCATCGCCGCCGACACGGGCTGCGGGGTCAGGCGGTCGATGGTCCGCAGAACAGCGGAGGATGAGACGGCGGAGGAGACCACGGGCATTCCCGTGGCCGCGATCGTCCCGCCCGCGAGGGACAGCGCGAGCGCACCCACGAGGACGCCGGTGGCGGCGCCCAGGAGCCGATCGATCGCGCGCAGCGGGGTCCGGTCGACGCCGCGTCGGACGAAGGCGCCGAGGGCACCGCCGATGCTCGCGCCGAGGACCAGCACGAGCACGGTGCTCACGATGACGACAAGCGAGCGCCACTCCTGCCAGGGCCAGATGTCGTTGATCAGCGGGACGAGCCAGTAGGCCCCCACTCCTCCGGCGGCGAGTCCCAAGAGCACGCCGACGCTCCCGGAGAGGCCGCGTGCGGCGCCGCCGACAAGGGCGGCGATCAGCAGCGCGATAAGGACGACGTCGACGACGATCATGGTTTCCTCCTGCACGCCGACGGAGAGCCCAGGGTACGCACGGAACCTGGGACGTTGCCGCACCGTCGGCCGCGTTTGCCCTTCTGGTCACGACGACACTAAGATGATCGCGGAGATAGGGTCGCCATGACAAGAACTACCGTCGAAGACACGCCCGCCGTGGACGCCACCGCGAGCGATACGACGCGCGTCGCCGTGTCGACGGTCATCTTCGCACTGCGCCCGGTCGAGGCCGACGGGCCGCTGACCGTCGCGCTTCCCCTCGTCCGGCGGACCCGCGATCCGCACGAGGGGCAATGGGCCCTCCCCGGCGGATGGCTCGATATCCGCGAGAGCCTCGGCTCCGCCGCGTCGCGCACCCTCGCCGAGACCACGGGCCTCGCCCCGAGTTACTTGGAACAGCTCTACGCGTTCGGCGCCGTCGACCGGTCCCCCACCCGTGTCGTGTCCATCGTCTACTGGGCCCTCATCCGCCCCGACGAGATCGTCGAGGACGGAATCGAGAACGTCGGCTGGTTCGGCGCGGAGGGACTGCCGCCGCTCGCCTTCGACCACAACGAGATCGTCGACTACGCGCTGTGGCGGCTGCGGAACAAGGTCGGCTACAGCCGCATCGCGCACGGCCTGCTCGGCGACGAGTTCACCCTCGCCGAACTGCGCGAGGTCTACCAGACGATCCTCGATCGCAAGCTCGACCCCGCGAACTTCCGACGCCAGGTGGAGAACTCCGGAACCCTCATCCCGACCGACCGCTACCGCACGGGGAGCCACCGCCCCGCACGGCTCTACCGCTACAACCAGGACGTCAAACTGGCCGATCGCGGCCCGCTGTCGACCCCGCACTGAAGAGAGCACGACATGCCCGCCGTCAACATCGCCCTGACGCCCCCGCCCGCCGGCCAGCCCTCCGTCGATCACCTCATCCAGGCGATCGTGTCGGGGGAATCCCTCGATCAGACGTGCAACACCGATCTGGCCGCCGCACCCTGGGATTTCGACGCGCGACCCGGCTACGGCCCGGGTTCGTCGATGGGGGACGTCATCCCGACGGATGCACCGCGCCAGGGAGAGCTGCCGGCCTCCTACCGGGACGCCTCGGAGGAAGAACTCGACGAGCGGATCCGCGCCGCCAAGGAAACCCTCGGCGACCGGGTCGTCGTGCTCGGGCACTTCTACCAGCGTCAGGAGGTCGTGCGCCACGCCGACTACGTTGGCGACTCTTTCCAACTCGCCAACGCCGCTCTGGAGCACCCGGACGCCGAGGCGATCGTCTTCTGCGGCGTGCATTTCATGGCCGAGACGGCGGACCTGCTCTCCCGACCCGACCAAGCGGTGATCCTCCCGAACCTCGCCGCGGGCTGCTCGATGGCAGACATGGCCGACATCGACCAGGTCGAGGAGTGCTGGGAGCAGCTCGAAGAGGTCTACGGCGACCTCGAGGCCGTCGACGCGACCGGGCGCGTCCCGGTGATCCCCGTGACCTACATGAACTCCTCCGCCGCCATCAAGGGATTCGTCGGTCGTCACGGCGGCATCGTGTGCACCTCCTCCAACGCGCGCACGGTCCTGGAGTGGGCCTTCGCCCGCGGCCGGCGCGTGCTGTTCTTCCCCGACCAGCACCTCGGTCGCAACACCGCGAAGGCGATGGGCGTGCCCCTCGAGCAGATGCCGCTGTGGAACCCGCGCCGTCCGTTCGGCGGCTCTGACACCCGGACCCTGGAAGACGCCCGCGTGATCCTCTGGCACGGGTTCTGCTCGGTGCACCGCCGGTTCTCCGTCGAACAGATCGCCGCGGCGCGGCGCGACCACCCGGGCGTGCGCGTCATCGTCCACCCGGAATGCCCGATGGACGTCGTCGACGCCGCCGACGAGGCGGGCTCCACCGATCACATCCGCCGCGCCATCGCCGCCGCCACAGAGCCGACGACCTTCGCCATCGGCACCGAGGTCAATCTGGTTCAGCGCCTGGCTGCCGACCACCCGCAGCACACGATCTTCTGCCTGGACCCCGTCGTCTGCCCGTGCTCGACGATGTACCGCATCCACCCGGGTTACCTCGCGTGGGTGCTCGAGGGCCTCGTCGCCGGGGAGGTGCGCAATCGGATCACCGTGACCGGCGAGGTGGCAGAGCCCGCACGGGTCGCTCTCGAGCGGATGCTCGCCGCCAAGCCCGCGGCGGCGTCTCCGGAGGTCGCCGCGGGGTGGGAGAACGCGTCATGACGTCCGGGCGGGCTCCGGTGCGCGTGGTCGTCGTCGGGTCCGGAATCGCGGGGCTGACTGTGGCCCTCCACGCCGCCGACGCCGGATGCCGGGTGACCCTGGCGACGAAGGACGTGCTCGAACACGCCAACACCCGCTACGCCCAGGGCGGCATCGCCGGGGTGATGTTCCCCGACGATCGCGCCGATGCGCACCTGCAGGACACCCTGATCGCCGGCGCCGGCCTCGGTGACCCGGCTGCCGTCCGCGTCCTCGTCGAGGAGGGTCCGGCCCGCATCCGTGAGCTCATCGCCCTCGGGGTCGCCTTCGATCGCGCCGCCGACGGCACGCTCGTCAAGGGCCTCGAGGCTGCGCACTCGTACCCGCGGATCCTGCACGCGGGCGGCGACGCCACGGGCACCGCGATCGAGCGGGCGTTGGTCGCAGCCCTCCGTGCGGCCGACATCGACGTCGTCGAGCACGCCTTCCTCGTCGACCTGGTCTGCGACGGCGCCCGCGCGGTCGGCGTCGATCTCCTGCTCGGGGAGACGGATGCCGCCGAGGGTCGACGTGTGCGGCTCGACGCCGACGCCGTCGTCCTCGCGACCGGCGGTGCGGGTGAGCTCTACGCCCACTCGACCAACCCCGACGTGGCCACCGCCGACGGGATCGCCGCGGCTCTCCGCGCCGGAGCCGCCGTCGCGGACCTGGAGTTCGTCCAGTTCCACCCCACGACGATCGCGGTCGGCACCCCCTTCCTGGTCTCCGAGGCGGTCCGCGGCGAGGGCGCGACGCTGATCGACGACGTCGGACGCCGCTTCGCCTTCGACGCGCACCCGGACGGCGAGCTCGCCCCGCGCGATGTCGTCGCCCGCGCGATCGCTCGCCGAATGGCGGAACAGGACGGCAGGCCCGTCCGCCTCGACGCCGCCCCGGTGCACCCCGGCGACCCCGCCGCACGCGCCGTGCACCTCGCACGGCGCTTCCCCACGATCGACGCGGCGGTCCGAGAGCGCGGACTCGACTGGGCGCGGGAGCCGATCCCGGTGACCCCGGCGGCGCACTACCTGATGGGCGGGATCGCGACCGACCTCTTCGGCCGCTCGAGCCTCCCGGGGCTCTACGCCGTCGGGGAGACCGCGCGCACCGGTGTCCACGGCGCGAATCGACTCGCGTCGAACTCTCTGCTGGAAGGCGCCGTCTTCGGCGCGCGGGCCGGGGACGTGATCCGCACCGATGCCGTCGCCGGCACGTGGGTCGGACCCGCCGTCGAGGCGGGGGCCTCCGCGGCCCCGGCAGCCGACGTCCCCGTGACCACGCCGCTCGACCCCGTCCCGGTCTTCTCCCGCCGGCGACTCCAGGAGGTGATGTGGCAGGGTGCGGGACTCATCCGCGACGAGGACGGCCTCTCGCACACGGAGGCGCTCATCGCGGCGTGGCGCGCGCACACACGGACGCCACGCCGCGAGAAGGAGTACGAGGACGAGAACCTGCTCCTCGTCGCCGCCCACCTCGTCGCGGCGGCGCGGGCGCGCACCCTCTCGGTCGGAGCGCATTATCGTCGCGACACCGCGCCCACGCCCCGATCGCCCGCACCGGACCTCGTCGTGGAAGGAAGCAGCTGATGCTCACCCGATCGGTCATCGACCGCGCCGTCGCCCTCGCCTTGGAGGAGGACGCCCCCTGGGGCGACACCACGAGCGCGTTCCTGATCCCGGCGGACGCGACCGCGACCGCCGAGCTCGTCGCACGGGAAGGAGGCGTCTTCTCGGGTGGAGAAGTCTTCCGCGCCGCCTTCGCCCTGACCGATCCGCGCGTGACGGTCGACCTCCACATCTCGGACGGCGAGGCGTTCGAGGCCGGCGCTCACTTGGCGACCGTGACCGGCCCCGCGCGCGGGATCCTCACCGCCGAGCGCGTCGCGCTCAACTTCACCCAGCGGATGAGCGGCATCGCCACCCTCACTGCGCAGTACGTCGCCGAGACCGCGCTCACCGGCGCGCGGATCGCGGACACACGCAAGACCACTCCGGGCCTGCGGGCATTCGAACGTCACGCGGTGTCGTGCGGCGGCGGCCACAATCACCGCAGGACCCTCTCGGACGCGGTGATGGCCAAGGACAACCACGTCGCCGTCCTCCTCGCGGAGGGCCTGTCGGTCACCCAGGCGCTGCAGCAGATGATCGCCCGCCTGCCGCACACCACGCACGTGGAGGTGGAGGTGGACAGTCTGGATCAGATCGAGGCGGTGCTCGCCGCCGGGATCGGCACGATCATGCTCGACAACTTCTCTCTGGACGACCTCCGTCGGGGGGTCGAGATCGTCGGCGGCCGCGCGACCGTCGACGCGAGCGGCGGCGTGACCCTGGAGACGGTGCGGGCGATCGCCGAGACGGGCGTCGACGTGATCTCGGTGGGGGCGCTCACGCATTCCGCCCGCGCCCTCGACCTCGGGTTGGACGTCCGGGTCGATCGCGCCCCGGAACCGGTCTGAGGTGCTCTACCTCGACAACGCCGCGACGGCTCCCGTCCGCCGTGAGGTGCTCGAGGCGATGCTCCCCCACCTCGCCCACGGATTCGGGAACCCCTCCAGCCATCACACCGTCGGCGAGCGCGCCGCCGGTGTGCTCGCCGACGCCCGCGCGCGGGTGGCCGGGGTACTGGGCGTCCGCGCCGGCGACATCGTGTTCACCTCCGGCGGCACCGAGGCGAACAACCTCGCGGTGAAGGGGATCTCACTCGCCGCCCTCGCGCACCGCGAGCGCCGCCATCTGATCACCACGACGATCGAGCACGAGTCGGTGCTCGCCTCCGCGGATCACCTGCGACGCTTCCACGGATTCGACGTCACCTCCGTCACCGTGGGGGCCGACGGTCGCGTGGATCCTGATGCCGTCCTCGCGGCCGTCCGGGCGGACACGGCGCTGGTCACCCTCGGGTACGCCAACAACGAGATCGGCACCGTGCAGGACGTCCCGTCCGTAGCGTCGGCGTTGGCGGCGCGCGGCATCCCCCTCCATGTGGATGCCGTCCAGGCTGCCGGGTGGCTGCCGATCGACCGCCCGACGACCGGAGCGGACGCCCTGTCGCTGTCGGGCCACAAGATCGGCGCCCCCCAGGGGACCGGGGTCCTGGCGGTCCGCGGGCGTATTCCGCTCGAGCCCGTGCTGCACGGCGGAGGCCAGGAGCGCGGCCGCAGGAGCGGAACGGAGAACGTCGCGGGCGCCGTGGCGATCGCGACCGCCCTGGAGCTCGCCGAACACGACAGGGCGACGGATGCCGCGCGGGTGGGTGCCGCCCGGGACGCCCTCATCGCCGGTGTGCTCGACACCGTGCCGGCCGCGCGCCTCACCGGCCACCCGCACCACCGTCTGCCGGGCACGGCGAGCTTCGTGTTCCCCGGGACGAGCGGGGAGGCGGTCCTGCTCGAATTGGAGCGGCGCGGCATCGTCTCCTCCAGCGGATCCGCGTGCGCGGCCGGCAGCGACGAGCCGTCCCACGTCCTCACCGCGATCGGTGTGGACGCCGATGTCGCCCGTACGGCCGTCCGCATCACCCTGCCGCACGGATTCACCGCCGCGATCCCCCCGATCGTGGATGCGGTGGCGGCGTCGGTGACGGCCGTACAATCGGGCGCGTGAGCCGCCCTCTCGTCACCGTCGTCGTCCCCGGATTCGACGTCGCCGACTTCGCCGCGGAGGCGGTGGCCTCTCTCGAGGCCCAGGAGATGCCCGCCTGGCGTGCGATCCTCGTGGACGACGCCTCCCGCGACGCGACCGGGGCGATCTTCGATGAGGCCGCCGCGCGCGATGCGCGGTTCACCGTGATCCGCCACGCGAGGCGACAGGGCCTGGGTGCGGCGCGCAACGCCGGGATCGACGCGGTGCGCACGCCCTTCCTCGCCTTCCTCGACGCCGACGACCGGATGACCCCGTCCGCCCTCCGCCGGTGGATCGAGACGCTCGAGCGCACCGGCAGCGATCTCGTCGTGGGGGCCTACGTGCGCCTGCGCCCCACCGCCGCCGGCGGATATACGCCGGGCACGGTGCAGCCGTGGGTCGCACGATCGACTGTGCCCGCGCGCGAGGCTGTCAGCCTGCGCGAGCACCCGGACGTCTCGGGCAACATCGTGGCCTGGTCCAAGGCGAGCCGGACGGAATTGTGGCACCGCACCGGCATCCGTTTCCCCGTCGGACGGGCCTACGAAGACCAGGTGGTCGCCCAGCAGCTCTACACGCGCGCGCGGACGATCGATGCGATCCCGGACGTCGTGGTGGAGTGGCGCGAGCGCGCCGACGGGAGTTCCATCACGCAGCGCAAGGACGCCCTGCCGATCCTGCGCGACTACCTCGACGCCCTCGGAGGCGGGCTCGACGTCCTCGCGTCCGCGGGCCAGACGGCGGCGATCCGCGCCCGCGTCGACCTGATCCGGGAGCTCGATCTGCCCCCGCTGATCGAGATTGCGCGCATTCACCCCGATGACGCCTACCGACGGCACCTCGGAACGTTCGTCCGCGCCCTCGATGACCGGATGGCGGTACCGCGGAGCACGGATGCCGCACGCGAGCGCGCCCTCGACGCAGCGCGCCTGTGGTGAGACGCAGACGCGGGAGACGACGAGCGACTCAGGCGCCGGGAACCGCCGGCGGAACCCACGCCGGCTCGGGACCATCCGCCGCGACGGACTCCGGCGCCGGGCGCTCATCGATCGGGCCCTCCGGAGGGCGGTCCGCACGACGGTCCGGATGGTCTGCCGGCGCCTCCGCCTCCTCCGCCGCGAGGATGCGGGATGCGGCGAGCTGTTCCGCGGCGAGCTCGGCATAGAGCCCTCCTGCCGCGATCAGCGACGCGTGCGTTCCCGACTCGACGATCCGTCCCGCCTCGACCACGTGGATCACGTCGGCACCGATCACGGTGGACAGCCGATGCGCGATCGACAGCGTCGTCCGCCCGCGGGCGGCGGCGTCCAACGCCTCCTGGACGACCCGCTCGCTCACCGTGTCCAGCGCCGAGGTGGCCTCGTCGAGGAGCAGCACCGGCGGGTCCTTCAGCAGCACCCGCGCGATCGCGATCCGCTGCTTCTCGCCACCGGACAGCCGGTATCCGCGCTCGCCGACCACCGTGTCGTACCCGTCGGCGAAGCCCGAGATGACGTGGTCGATGTTGGCCGCACGACAGGCCCGGACGAGCTCGTCGTCGGTGGCGTCGGGCTTGGCGTACCGGAGGTTCTCGCGGATCGTGGCGTGGAAGAGGTACGTCTCCTGCGAGACGATGCCGACACTGTCGATGATCGACTCCTGCCGCAGCGCACGGACGTCCATCCCCGCGAAGAGGACCGCGCCCGCAGACGCCTCGTACATGCGGGGCGTGAGGTAGAGGATCGTGGTCTTGCCCGCGCCCGACGGGCCGACGAAGGCGACGTGCTGGCCCGGTTCGGCGACGAAGTCGATGCCCTGGAGCGTCGGGCGCGCGTCGGGAGCGGCATCCGGATAGCGGAAGACGACGTCGCGGAACTCGATACGCCCCACCGGCCCCGGCGCCTCGGCGACGTCACGGGCCTGCGGGGCGTCCCGGATCGCGGGGACGAGGTCGAGATACTCGAAGATCCGGGCGAAGAGCGCGGCCGAGGTCTGGAGGTCCAGCGCCACCCGCATGAGGCCCATCAGCGGCTGGAGCAGGCGGGCCTGCACGGTCGTGAAGGCGACGATCGTACCCGCCGTGATCGTGTCGTCGACGGAACCGGTGACGAGATACCCGGCCACCAGGTAGACCACGGCCGGGACGCTCGCCATCAGCACCTGCACGACCGCGAAGAAGCCCTGGCCGCTCATGGCGCGCCGTACCTGCAGGCGCACCTGGTTGCGGTTCTCCTCGGTGTAGCGCGCCGACTCGGTGCGCTGACGGTTGAAGGACTTCGACAGGAGGATGCCGGACACGCTCAGCGTCTCCTGCGTGATCGCGGTCAGCTCCGACAGCGATTCCTGCGTCTCGGCGGCGATCCGTGCCCGCACCTGTCCGACACGACGCTGGACGATCACGAGGAAGGGCATCAGGACGACGGCGATGATCGTGAGTCGCCAGTCGATGATGATCATCGCCACGAGGGAGGCGATCACGGTGACGACGTTGCCGAGGATGCTGGTGACGGTGTTGGTGAGGACGCCGGACACCCCGCCGACGTCGTTCTGCAGGCGCGACTGGATCACGCCGGTCTTGGTGCGGGTGAAGAAGCCGAGCTCCATCGCCTGGAGATGCTCGAACAGCCGCACCCGCAGGTCTCCGGTCACCCGATTGCCCACGGTCGAGGTCAGCCAGGTCTGCACGACGCCGAGCGCCGCCGACAGCAGGAACATCCCGACCATGATCAGGACCAGCCGCCACAGCAGCGGCACATCGGGTCCGCCGCCGGCGACCGGGAAGAGGGCATCGTCGAAGATCCGCTGCACGATGAGCGGCGGGACGACGGCGATCGCCGCGCCCACGATGACCAGCACTCCGGTGAACAGGATGCTCCACCGGTACGGGCGGAAGAGGGCCACCACGCGCCGGCCGAGGTCGGGGATCTTCGGCGCCTGCGCGTTCGCCCTGCGCTGCGCGTCGGTGTCGATCGGCCGGAAACCCGGTCCGCCGCCCCGCATACCCATACTCACGGCGTCAGCCTAGTCACCGCGGGATCACCCGAGGTCGAGGACGAGATTCACCACCGTTCCGATGATGACCGCGCCGAACATGTACGCCAGCAGCGCCTGCGGGATGACCAGCCGCCGGATCTCGTTCGACCGGACACTCGTGTCCCCCACCTGGTAGCCCATCCCGACCCCCAGCGAGAAATAGGCGAAGTCCGAGTAGGCCGGATCCTCGCTCTGGTTGAAGTCGATGCCCCCCACCGGATCCGAGTAGTAGAGGTGGGCGACGCGCAGCATGTAGTCCGTCTGGATCAGCAGCCACGACGCCGCCACGCTCAGGAGGGCGATCGCCGCGAGGATCCACGAGGTCACCTCCCCCGCGCGATCGGTCTGCACGAGCACGACGGCGACCGCACCGAGACTGGCCACGCTTCCGACGAGGGCGGCGACCCGGGCCACCGACCGACCGGGATCCTCGGTCGTCGCGTGCGCGCGCGTCGCCGCGGCATCCATCGGCCACACGACCAGCACGACCCAGACGACGGCGGTGGCCGCCAGCGCCGCCCACCCGGCGAGGAGCGCGGCGGCGATCCCCAGCACGGGGACGAGGGCGACCGTGATCAGGATGCCGATCCCCGCGGCGGTCGACAGCCGGAGCACCACGGTGTGATGCGGGCGCAGATCGCTCATGGTTCGCATCGTTCCACGGATCCGGGAATGCCGTGTCGGAGCACGCCGTTATCCTGGGGGCTTGCCATCTCCGGGTGGCCCCGACGATCTCGAGGAGTTCCCGATGGCCGCACCCGCGACCGCCCCCGTCGCCGCGCCCGCGTCGGGTGCGACGATCACCCGTGAAGAGTCGCGCGTCATCTGGCTGCTGCTGGCGGCGGCGTTCGTCGCCATCCTCAACGAGACCACGATGGGGGTGGCGATCCCCCACCTGATCGACGACTTCGGGATCACCGCCGTGGCCGCGCAGTGGCTCACGACCGCGTTCATGCTGACGATGGCCGTGATCATCCCCATCACAGGCTTCCTGCTGCGGCGTTTCCCCACGCGGGTGATGTTCATCGCGGCGATGAGCCTGTTCTCCCTCGGCACCCTCATCGCCTTCCTCGCGCCCGGCTTCCCGCTCCTGCTCATCGCGCGCGTCGTCCAGGCCTCGGGCACCGCGATCATGATGCCCCTGCTCATGACGACGATCATGAACGTCGTGCCCGCCCACTCCCGCGGCCGCATGATGGGGCGAGTCAGCATCGTGATCTCGCTGGCGCCCGCCATCGGTCCGACCATGGCGGGGCTCGTCCTCGACACCGTCGGATGGCGCTGGATCTTCGGCATCGTCCTGCCGATCGCCCTCCTGGCGCTGGCGGCCGGAGCGATGTGGATCCGGAACCTGGGCGAGACCACGCGCGTCGCCATCGACATCCCCTCGGTCATCCTCTCCGGCTTCGGCTTCGGCGGTCTCGTCTACGGCCTCAGCCTGCTCGGGGGAGGCGGACACGGCGGAGCGGAAACGGCCGAGAGCGCCGCCGCCGACGCCACGACCGCGTCACTCACCCTCGCCGCAGCCCTCGGAGTCGGCATCCTCTCGCTTGCCGCGTTCGTCTGGCGGCAGATCCGCCTGCAGCGGACCGACGATGCCCTGCTCGATCTACGGGTGTTCCGCTCGCTCAACTTCTCCCTGTCGATCACGCAGATGGCGATCATGTCCCTGGCATTCTTCGGGGCGATCACCGTTCTGCCCCTCTACCTCCAGCGCGTCGTCGGGATCTCCGCCCTCGAGACCGGCCTCATCGTGCTCCCCGGCGCCCTGGCCATGGGCCTCGCCGGGCCGATCATCGGGCGGATATACGACCGCTTCGGCACGCGGATCCTGCTCGTACCGGGGGCCGTCATCACGAGCGCGATGCTGTGGACCTACACGACGTACACCGAGACCACCCCGGTATGGTTCATCGCGGTCGCCCAGACGGTGCTGTCGCTGGGCCTCGCGCTGTCCTTCACGCCGCTGTTCACCGCCTCCCTCGGCTCGCTGCCGCGACGGTTCTACTCCTACGGCTCGGCGATCGTCGGCACCATCCAGCAGGTGGCGGGAGCGGCCGGAATCGCCCTCCTCATCGGGATCATGTCCGCCGTCACCGCCACAGGCGTGTCCGCCGGACTCGAGGAAGCGGCCGCAGGCGCCGCGGGCACGCGCGCGGCGTTCCTCGTGGCGGCGGTGCTCTCGCTCCCGCTTCTCGTCGGCGCATTCCTCATCCGCAAACCCGCGGACGAGATCGCGGAGGACGCCCCCGTCATCGCCACGCACTGATCCGGTCTTCGCCGGCCCGGCGGATCGCGCCGGCCGGGGATCAGTGATGGATGATCGCCTTCAAGAGGATGATCGCGCCACCGAAGCCCGCTGTGATGGTCGCGCTCAGAAGACGCGTGTACCAGTGGTGGGTCCATTTGGCCACCGCGAGCCATCCCAGGATGCCGAGGATCACGGCGCACATCACGAGTGCCGTCCAGATGGCCAAGGTGTCATCGATCACTTCGGTGACACCCAGCAGAAGCACCACGAGCGGTCCCGCGGATGCGACCAGCATCCCCGCTGACTGTCGCGCCGCGGCTCGCAGGCTCCGGCGCATTCCGGAACGTCCGTCGGTCGCGGCGAGCCGTCCCAGCGTCCCCGCGTACACGTGGGCGATGTAGAAGACGACGACCGTCACGGCGACGGTGAGGAAGGCGTTCACCGAGGTTCCGATCACCGACCCGCTGACGACGATCATCCCGGAGACGAGGATCAGTCCGTAGATGGCCTCCTCCGACATCAGAACGCGCGCGAGGCGCGGAGTGATCTGCAGCTGCGCGTCGGTCATCGCCGGAAGGCGGAGAAGGTCAGTCGCCGCTGGTGCCGCAGGCGCTTCCGCCGCAGCATCCGCCGCCGCCGGAGATGACGGCGAGGGGGGTCTTTTCATCCGCGTCGGTCGACGGGACGGAGGTGGTGGGGGTGGTGTCAGCACGCATCCCGCCATGCTACCCGCGGTCCCGGCGATCTGCATCCGTACCCCTTGATGTGGTCTGACCACAGGAGTAGCCTCCGATCAGGACGGCATCCGACCGTCGGAGGATGTGGGTGAAATGGCCACCATGACGCCCCTGACACCCCGCGCCGAGCGAGGGGTGCACCCCCTGGGCACGATGCGCGCCGCCGTGGTCGTGGCACTGGACGCACCACTGGAGATCCGCGATGTGCCGATCCCCCGGCCCGGACCCGGCGAGGCGCTCGTCCGGGTCCTGACAAGCGGCGTCTGCCACACCGACCTCCACGCCGCGCGCGGAGACTGGCCCGTCGCCCCGAAGGCCGACCTGATCCCCGGACATGAGGGGTGCGGCATCGTCGTCGAGCTCGGCGACGATGTCGACAGCATGCGCGTGGGCGACCGTGTCGGCAACGCGTGGTTGTGGAGCGCGTGCGGCGCGTGCGAGTTCTGCCGGACGGGAAGGGAGACCCTCTGCCCGCACCAGCGCAACGGCGGCTACTCGGTGGACGGGAGCTTCGGCGAGTACATGCTCGTCGATGAGCGGTTCGCAGCGAGGATTCCCGACGGCGTCGACAGCGCCGATGTGGCGCCGATCCTGTGCGCCGGTGTCACGGTGTACAAGGGACTGAAGATGACCGACACCGCGCCGGGCCAGTGGGTGGTCATCTCGGGGATCGGTGGACTCGGACACATCGCCGTGCAGTACGCCCGTGCGATGGGGTTGCGCGTCGCCGCCGTCGACGTCGACGAGGCGAAACTGACCCTCGCGCGACACCACGGCGCCGAGGTCACCGTCGATGCCCGCCACACGGATCCGGTCACAGCGATTCAGCAACAGACGGGTGGAGCGCACGGAATCCTCGTGACCGCCGTGCACCCCGGCGCGTTCGCTCAGGCGACAGGGATGGCGCGCCGTGGCGGGACGGTCGTCTTCGTCGGACTTCCTCCGGGTGATTTCCCCGCGGACATCTTCGATACGGTGCTGCGCGCCATCACGATCCGCGGATCGATCGTCGGAACGCGCCAGGACATGGTCGAGGCACTGGACTTCTTCGCGCGCGGCGAGATCCACCCGACCGTGAAGACCGAGCACCTGGAAGACGTCAACGACATCTTCGCGCGCATGGAACGCGGTGCGATCGACGGGCGGGTGGTGATGCGCTACGCCGAGGACCGACCCCGAGCATTCAGCCCTGCCGCCCCTTGAACCGGGGATTCAGCTTGTTGATGACGAAGACGCGACCCCGGCGGCGCACGACCTGCGCCCCGGGTTGTGCCTTCACGGGAGGCGAGACGCATGCCGTGGCAGACGATCACGGTGATCGGGGTGTGTGCTGCGGAGCGGCGCGCCTACGCGAGCGAGCTGGCCGCCGCGACGGCCAGACGAGCCGTGACGATCGAGGCGCACGACGGAGCCGAGATCACACGCGCCGTCGACCGGGGCGAAGCGCTGGTCCTCGACCTCGAGACCGACGTGGACCCCGCACCGATCCTCGACATAGCGGGCGATCGCGTGGTGTGCGTGGTCGACGCCCGTCACATGTTCGACGATCTCAGCGACCTCGCGCCCGTGTACGAGCGTGCACTCCCCGGCGACCCTCGCGGAGACATCGGAGCGCGAGCCCGCCGCGCGGTACGCGCGCTCGAATGCGCGCACCTGATCATCCTGGTCGAGTGGCGGCGGTCCTCGACGACGGAGCTGTCGATGATGATGGCCCTGGCCTCGCACCTCAATCCGGGCGCTCGTATACGACTCTCGCGCGGAGCCCTGGCGGATCTCCGGGCGAGCGGTGTCGACGAACCCGTCGGACCGTGGCGGGATCGCGCCGGATGGGTGCTCGCCCTCAACGGCGAACACGATCCCTACATGACCGACCCGCGCGTGCGCACTCTGCGCTACGAGCAGCTGCGTCCGTTCCACCCGACGCGGCTCGTACGCGCCCTGGACGATCTCGAGAGCGGACGGCACGGTGTCCTCCTGCGATCCGCCGGGCTGTGCCGGCTCGCGACGCGGCCAGGCGTCCTCGCACGCTGGGAGCAGGTCGGGTCGGCGATGTGGATCGACCCGCTCGAGGAAGACGAGGGCTGGTTGACGACCGGACAGGAGCTCGCCCTCATCGGCGTCGATCTGCACGGCACACGGATCTTCTCCGCACTGGATGACGCGGCACTCACCGACGACGAACTGGCGGCAGGTCCGCGCGCGTGGGAGGGCTACGACGACCCGCTGCCGGTCTGGCCGGCCCGCGTCGACGAGCGTTGATCCGACATGAGCCCAGGCCGTCGGGAAGACTCTAGGCTGAAGCCGGGCGCCGCCGGACAGGTGACGCTCGTTCCGATGACGGGAGAACGACGATGCGCGCAACGATGAACGGTGTCGTCCTGGCGGACGCGCCCGAGGACCGGCTCCTCAAGATCGAGGGCAACTGGTACTTCCCGCCGGACACCGTGGATTTCTCCCTCCTCGCCGAGAGTCCGACGCCGTACACGTGCGCGTGGAAGGGCGAGTGCCAGTACTACTCGATCGTCCACGGCGACGACGTCCTCGCCGACAAGGCGTGGGCCTACCCGCATCCGTACCCGAGCGCGTTCGACCGCGTCGGGACCGACTTCTCCGGCTACGTCGCCTTCGACCGGAGCGTGTCCGTCTCCGAGTGAGTCATCCCGACGCATCGTCGGCGGTGCCGGAGCGCACGTCGCCGTCGAGGTAGTACCAGCGGCCGGCTTCACGGACGAACCGCGAGCGCTCGTGGAGGACCCCGACGCGCCCCGCCTCGAGATAGGTGGCGCGGAACTCCACGATCCCTTCGTGGTCGTCCGCGCGCCCGCCCACCGTGTCGACGATCTGCAGACCGCGCCACCGCGGATTGCCATCGAGGTCGAGGGACGCGGGCCTCGTGGAGGGATGCCAGGTCCGCAGCAGCCAAGGCACGTCGCCGGCGTGGAATGCGGCGAAGCGCGAGCGCATCAGCGCCTCCGCCGTCGTAGGCTCCTCCTCGTCCACACGACCACTCTCGCACGTTCGCCTTACACGTTCTGCCGCTCGGGCGCATCCCGTTGACCCTGCCGGATCAGGGTGGTGGTCTGGTCGGGACAGAGGCGTCCACGCGTGCGACGTCCGGAGAAGGAGCTTCCATGCCAGACCTGCCCCGCCCCGCGGACGACGAGACCGTGGCGACCGCCCCGTCCGCCGAAGCCGCCCTCGGTTCCACGACGGACACCGGAGCACCGGCGCCGAGCGACCGCAACAGCCTCACCGTCGGAGCCGACGGCCCGATCGTCCTGCACGACGTCCACTTCCTCAACCAGATGGCGCACTTCAACCGCGAGCGCATTCCCGAGCGGAACGTCCACGCGAAGGGATCCGGCGCCTTCGGCACGTTCGAGACGACCGAGGACGTCAGCGCCTACACGAAAGCAGGGCTGTTCCAGCCGGGCGCGACGACGGACATGCTCGCGCGCTTCTCCACCGTCGCCGGGGAGCAGGGCTCCCCCGACACATGGCGCGACCCCCGAGGCTTCGCCCTCAAGTTCTACACCGACGAGGGCAACTACGACCTCGTCGGCAACAACACCCCGGTGTTCTTCATCCGCGACACGATGAAGTTCCCGCACTTCATCCGCTCGCAGAAGCGACGCGGGGGCAACGGCCTCCGCGACAACAACATGCAGTGGGATTTCTGGAGCCTCAACCCCGAGTCCGCGCACCAGGTCACCTACCTCATGGGCGACCGCGGCATCCCCGCCTCCTACCGCCACATGAACGGATACGGCTCGCACACCTACATGTGGGTCAACGCCGCCGGAGAACGGTTCTGGGTCAAGTACCACTTCCACACCGCGCAGGGGGTGAAGGGGCTGACGGATGCCGATGCGACGAAGATCGCCGGAGAGGATGCCGACTTCCATCGTCGGGACCTGTTCGAAGCGATCGAGCGTGGAGACTTCCCGTCGTGGCGCCTGTCGGTGCAGGTCATGCCGTACGAGGAAGCCGCCGGCTACCGGATCAATCCCTTCGATCTCACCAAGGTGTGGCCGCACGCGGACTACCCGCTCATCCCCGTCGGCACGATGACGCTGAACCGCAACCCGGAGAACTTCTTCGCCCAGATCGAGCAGGCCGCATTCGAGCCTTCGGCACTGGTTCCGGGCATCGGCTTCTCGCCCGACAAGATGCTCCTCGGGCGCGCCTTCGCCTACGCCGACACCCACCGCCATCGCATCGGCGCGAACTACCTGCAACTACCGGTCAACCGGCCGCGCGTGGAGCTGAACTCCTACACGCAAGACGGCCCCATGGCCTACGAGCACCGCGGAGACGACCCGGTGTACGCGCCGAACTCCTTCGGTCGCGGCTACGCCGACAACGTCGGCGTCGTGGATCCCGGGTGGGAGTCCGACGGCCCGATGGTCCGGGCCGCCTACACGCCCCGTTCCGACGACGACGACTTCTCCCAGGCCGGCGCCCTCGTCCGCGACGTGTGGGACGACGCGCAGCGGCAGACGTTCGTCCGCACGGTCGCGGGCCACCTCCTCGGCGGTGTGAAGGGCGACGTCCTTCAGCGGGCGTTCGCGTACTGGAAGGCCGTCGACGAGAAGACGGGTGCCGAGATCGAACGCCTCGTGCGCGCGGATGCGGACCTCGGCGGTCCCGGCGGCCAGGACGATGCCGCGAAAGCGGACGCCGCGGCCCCCGTCGTCGAGCACGATACGCACGCGCGCGACTGATTCGAGCACGGCACTGCGCGCGGATCCGCCGTGAACGGTCCCCGGCGGGTCCACGCGCGCCTACCATCGGGCTGTGGGCATCGATGCGCGGGACGAACTCGCGGTGCTGCGTGCACGGGCGTACGGACCGGATGCGGACATCGCAGAGGACCCGGAGGCGCTCGCCCGGCTTCGCGAGCTCGAAGACGGTCGCGTCGGCCCTGCGGCGCCACCGACCTCACCCGAGCACGCATCCTCCGACCGGGAGCCCCCTCCGGATGCGGACGTCCCGCGGCCGGAGGGGACGACCGAGCACGACGACCCCCACGAGCTCGGTCCAGGCGTCCGCGCGGTCCCCGAGGAAGAACCTTCGACGGAGGAGGGCCACCCGCGCACGCGTCGGCGCCGCGTCGCCCTGATGTGGACGGCATCCGTCATCGTGGCGGCGATGGTCTCCGCTGCCGTCGCCGTCTTCGCCACGAGGCAGTTCCAGGACGACACCGGCGGCGTCGCGACCCTCGGCGCGGACACCGAGTTCGTCTGGCCGCGGGCGTTCGGCGGCCCCGAACGCGCCGGCGATGCGTACGAGGTGTTCCACGGCATCCGTCCCCTCACCACGGACGACGCGCGGCGCACCGGCGCGAGCGACGAGTGCTTGTTCCTCCTGAGCGACGATCTGATCGACGACTCGGACTACTACTCCGGATCGATCTGGGGTTCAGGGTGCGGTGCCGGCGCCTTCCCCGCCGTGGTCGCCATGAAGGTCACCGCCGGCATGCCGGAGGAACTTCGGGCCCGATTCCCCATCGGCACGTCCCTGCAGTTCACTCTCCTCGATGGCGAGATCTCGGTGCAGCGGGCCTGGGGTCCGGTGTCCTACTTCGGCGACCCGGATCCCGCCGAGACCCGCTGAACGGTCACCCGTTGTCCGACGACCCCGAGGACCTGTCGGGCAGGTACGGCTCGATCGCCGCGGCGAGCTTCGCCGGCGTCATGGACTGCAACCACACGTGACCGGGACCGTGCAGCTGCGCAAGGAAGAGCGAGTCGCCGAAGACCCGGAGTTCGCGGATCGTGCCGGGCAGCTGTGCGGCGAACGCGACGAATCCGCCGCCCGCACCGGCGGTGTACTGCGTGAGGAAGAGCTGACCGCCGCCGACAATGCGTTTGAGCCCGCTCAGGAACCCGCCTCGCCCCCGGATCCGAATCCCGTCGAGGTTTCGATGTCGAGGCCGGGGGTGAGCCAGGCGACGTCGCCACGCCGATCTGCGGACGACATCACGACGGGTCGGGATCATCCCCTCTCGACCACGCGATGGCGATCAGGCGACGGAGGACGTCGAGGTCGATGTCGTCGAGTCGTCGGACGTAGACGCACCCGGCGCCCTCGGTGTATCGGCCGAGGGCGGGCAGGAGCCGCTCACCGTCCGGGAGATCCTTCAGCCCGTAGAGGGAGAGACTCGCCTTACGGGGCGAGAACGCGACCTTCGGCCAGACTCCACGGGTGCGCGGGTTGACGGGCGAGCGATAGGCGAAGCTCCCGAAACCGATCATCGACGGTCCCCACATCACCGGAGCGACGCCGGTCACCTCGGCGAAGATCTCCACGAGCTTCTCGCCGTCCTCGCGTCTGCGCACGGGGGTGACACGTCGGAGGAAGTCATCGACAGGTTCGTCGGTCGGTTGCGTCGGCATGCCTCGACAGTAGAGGCTCCGGCCGACACTCCCCCTCCCTTCCGACTAGCCTGGGAGAGCCCGCCCGGGCGACCACGACGACGGCAGGACGGCATCCGTGAAGCTCACCGATCTTCGACGATTCGTCGCTGTCGCCGAGACGCTGCACTTCCCGCGGGCGGCCGAGAGTCTCGGCGTCGGACTCCCCGCGGTCTACTCGGCCGTGGACCGGCTCGAGGAGGAGATCGGGCATCCGCTCTTCGAACGGAACGTCACGCCGACGCGGTTGACGGCGGCGGGGGAAGCGCTGTTTCCGGAGGCACGCGCTCGAATCGCGGCGGCGCCGACGGCTCCATCGACACCTGCTCCCGCGGGAGGGAAGGCGAAGGCCTCGAAGGGCAAGGGGCGCGCGCCGATCGTCAAGGGCCAGCCGAAGCCGTACAAGAAGCGCCAGGGCCGCTGAGTCGGTTTCCCGAGGGGCCCCGCGACGCCGCCCCTCCGCTGAAGCCCGAGCGATTCGTCGCGTTCCTCCGCAACGTCAACCAGGGACAACGTGGGCAGCCCACGACCGACGACATCCGCGGCGCATTCGACGACGCCGGATGCCGCGACATCCGCACCTTCCAGAGCAATGGAACCGTCCTGTTCGACGCGGACGATCCGGCGAGCGTCGCGCAGGTCGCCGAGGTCGCCGTCGCAGAGCGGTCGGGTCACGCGCGCGAGATCTTCTGGATCCCGCTCGCGCGGCTCGCCGAGATCGCCGAGATTCCGCATGCCGATACGCCCGGGCTCTACGAGGTGACCCTCCACGACGGTGGGACCATCACCGCGGACTCGGGCGAGATCGCCGATCAGGCCGGGCGACGTCGATGCGCCCTCGTCGCCAGCGGTGACGGGTGGGCGCTCGTCCGCAACGACGTCGCTCAGCAGGGGAACGCGACACCGCTCATCGAGACGCTCACGGGCGGACGGGCGTCCTCGCGCGGGCTGCCGACGGTCATCCGTCTCATCGACCGCTTCGCCCGGTGAATCCGCTCGGCAGTCCGCTCAGTCCCAGTCGAGGTACTCCTCGATGATGACCGCCGTCTCGACGGGCTCCATCATCGGGAAGAGGTGCCCGGTGCCCGGCAGCGTCTTCACGCTGGCCCGCTCCGGCGCCGTGGCCTGCAAGGTCTCGCCCGCTGAGGGCGGCGTCACGTCGTCGTCGGCACCCTGGATGATGAGGACCGGGATGACCGGCGCCAGCGCGACGTCGACGTCTTCGACGCCGAGGAGGAGGAGCCCGTTGAGGCGATCGGAGTGCGCCGCCGCGATCCGGCGAGCCAGCGTGCCACCCGCCCCGTGACCGCCGATCCACGTGCGCTCCAGCCCCACGTGGTCGATGACCGCCAGCGTCGACGCCACAGCGTCGGGCGCTTCGGGGTCGACGCCGATGCGGACGATGTGGAAGCCCGCCTCCTCGGCGAGGTAATGCGAGACCACACCGAGCGGGTTGCCGTCGAGTCCTCGTTCGGGGATCAGGACGAGCGAGACGGGCCCGTCGCCCTCGACGGCGAACGGGATCGCACGCCCCTCGGGATCGAAGATCTGGGTGTCGCTCACGGATGGTCCTCTCGGTGGGTGTGGATCTGGACGGGAGAAGGCCACGTCAGTTGTTGAAGCGGAACTCGACGACGTCGCCGTCCTGCATGACGTAGTCCTTGCCTTCCAGGCGCGCCTTGCCCTTCGCCCGGGCCTCCGCGACCGATCCCAGGGTCACGAGGTCGTCGAAGGAGATCACCTCGGCCTTGATGAAGCCCTTCTCGAAGTCGGTGTGGATGACGCCCGCCGCCTGCGGAGCCTTCCAGCCCTTGCCGATCGTCCACGCGCGGGATTCCTTCGGACCGGCCGTGAGGTAGGTCTGGAGGCCCAGGGTGTCGAAGCCGATGCGCGCGAGCTGGTCGATCCCCGACTCCGTCTGCCCGGTCGAGGCCAGCAGCTCAGCGGCGTCCTCGGGGTCGAGACCGATCAGCTCGGATTCGATCTTGGCGTCGAGGAAGACGGCGCGGGCCGGCGCGACGAGCGCTTCGAGCTCGGCGAGGCGCGCGGCATCCGTCAGCACCGCTTCGTCGACGTTGAAGACGTAGATGTAGGGCTTCGCGGTCATGAGACCGAGCTCCTTGATGGGGGCCAGGTCGAGACCGGCCTGCGAGAGCAGGACGCCGCGCTCCAACGCGTCCTTGGCCGCACCCGCGGCCTCGAGGACGGCCGGATCGGCTTTCTTCGTCTTGACCTCCTTCTCGAGGCGGGGGATCGCCTTCTCGAGGGTCTGGAGATCCGCGAGCATCAGTTCGGCGTTGATCGTCTCGAGGTCGTTCTTCGGGTTGACCGCGCCGTCGACGTGCACGACGTCGTCGTCGGAGAACCCGCGGACGACCTGCGCGATCGCGTCCGCCTCGCGGATGTTGGCGAGGAACTGGTTGCCGAGCCCCTCCCCTTCGCTGGCACCACGGACGATGCCGGCGATGTCGACGAATGACACGGTGGCCGGCAGGATGCGCTCGCTGCCGAAGATCCCGGCGAGCGTCGTCAGCCGCGGATCGGGCAGGCTCACGACCCCGACGTTCGGCTCGATCGTCGCGAACGGGTAGTTCGCCGCGAGTACGTCGTTCTTGGTCAGGGCGTTGAAGAGGGTGGACTTGCCGACGTTGGGCAGGCCGACGATGCCGATAGTGAGAGCCACGGGCGTCAAGTCTACGTGCGACTGGCGCCCGCCCCCGTGTCGGTCACGCGCGGATGCCGCGGAAGGCCTCCGTCCGGTACGGGAGGTCCACGGCCTCGATCCCCGCTTCGCGGCGGCACTGCGAGTCGAACAGGTCGCTGACGCGATCGAGGATCGCCGTGCGCTCCTCCACGGATGCGGCGATCACGCGGCTCCGGGAGGCGACCATGTCGAGGAGCGTCTCACGGGTGAGGGTGCGCTCCCACTGCCACGTCCGCCGCTTCCACGGCCCGATGGGCGCGCCGGCGCGGACGTCGCCGGTCGCCAGCATCTCCTCCGCGTGGCTCCCGCCCATCGCCGCGGTGAGGGCGGCGACCCAGGCCACGGCATCCTCTCGGATGTTCCAGACCAGCCCCAGGACTCCGCTGCTCCGCAGGACCCGTCCCACCTCCGCGGCGGCCTCCGCCGGATCGACCCAGTGCCATGCCTGGGCCACCACCACCGCGTCGACGGAGGCGTCGGGCAGCGGCATCCGCTCGGCGGCGCCCTGGAACGTGGGGACCCCGGGCACGCGGACACGCAGCTCGGCGAGCATAGCCGCGTCCGGGTCGACCGCGACGACATCGGCACCCGCCTCGCGCAGCACGCGGGTGAGCTTGCCCGTGCCGGCACCGAGATCGACCACGCGGGCGGTCCGCATCGGGCTCACGACCGGCTCCAACAGCCACTGCGCGACCTCGAGCGGGTATCCCGGGCGACCGGACTCGTAGACGCCCGAGACCGCGCCGAAGGAACGGGCGAGCGCATCATCGGTCATCCACCGAGCCTACGGGTGATCCCCGGGACGGTTCGGCCCGGCACGGCGCGCCTGTCGGGAACCGGCCGTCCCGCCGGAGAGGGTGGGGACGTGCCCCTGGACTTCACCGCGATCGACTTCGAGACGGCGAACTCCTCGAATGCGTCCGCGTGCGCCGTCGGCCTCGTCCGCGTGCGGGACGGCGAGGTGGTCGCGCAGACGGGATGGCTCATCCAGCCCCCGCCGGGACATGAGCGGTTCTTCGAGCTGAACATCCGCATCCACGGGATCACTCCGGAGGACGTCGTCGACGCTCCGACGTGGAGCGCGCAGCTGCCGGCGCTCGCGTCCTTCATCGGCGACGACGTCGTGGTGGCCCACAACGCCGGATTCGACATGGCCGTCCTCCGGCGTGCGTGCGAGGCGACCGGAGACGACTGCCCGCCCCTGCGCTACGCGTGCAGCCTCCAAGTCGCCCGCAAGGTCTACCGGCTGGATTCCTACCGCCTGCCGTTCGTCGCTGCGGAGGCGGGATTCGCGGAGTTCGCGCACCATAACGCCACCGCGGACGCGCTCGCCTGCGCGCACGTCATGATCGACGTCGCCCGTCGCGTGGGAGCCGACGACGTCGAGGGTCTCGCCGTCGGTGCCGGCGTGTCGCTCGGTCGGATCGACCCGGCCCCGCGCACTCCCGTCCTCGCGCCCGTCTGACCCGCGGATGTCGGACCCCACGGCCACGCTGGAACCATGGACGCATTCCTGATCTCCGCGGCGATCCTGATCGCCGTCCTCGTCGGCGCCGCCGTGGGATGGGCGGCCGGCGCCGCACGCGCCCGAGACATGCTGCGCACGCGCGTCGCGACGGCGGAGGCGGAGGGATCCGCCACCCGTGCACAGCTCGAACATCAGACCCGCCTCTACCGGGATCTCCTCGCTCAGGCCCGGACGGACCACGCGGCGCGCGAGGAGCGCGAACGGCGCGAGCAGTCGGTCCTGCGGGCCCTCGCCCCGGTCCAGGACACCCTCACCAGCATGCAGGCCAAGGTCGACACGCTCGAACGCGACCGCCAGGAGCAGTTCGGTGCCCTCGCCGAGCAGCTGCGGCGCGCTCATGAGTCCGATGAGGCCCTGCGAGCCACGACGGAGTCGCTCGCCGGGGCGCTCCGCTCCGGCGCCACGCGCGGTGTCTGGGGCGAGACGCAGCTGCGGCGCGTGGTGGAGGCGGCGGGACTGACCAGGCACATCGACTTCGATCTCCAGGCCTCGACGGACACGGATGCCGGAGCGGGGCGCCCCGACATGATCATCCGACTCCCCGGCGACAAGGCGATCACGGTGGACGCGAAGGTTCCGCTCGACGCGTTCCTCGAGGCCACCGCGCTCCCGGTGACCGCGACCGGTGACCAGGCCGCGCAGCGTCGACGCCTCATGGCCGCCCACGTGCGCGCCGTCCGGGCGCACGTGGACGCACTGTCGAAGAAGACGTACTGGGCGGGGGTGTCCTCCAGCCCGGAATTCGTCGTGTGCTTCCTTCCCAGCGAGTCGCTTCTCGCTACGGCGCTGGACGAAGACCCGACGCTGTTGGAGTACGCCTTCGGTCGACGCGTCGCCCTGGCCTCCCCGGTGAACCTCTGGGCCGTGCTCAAGACCGTCGCCTACACGTGGACGCAACAGGATGTCTCGACCGAAGCGCGTGCGCTGTTCGATCTCGGCACCCAATTGCACGAGCGACTGGGTGCACTCGCCGGCCACAGCAACGACCTGCGCCGCGCCATCGAGCGCACCGTCGACAGCTACAACCGATTCGTCGGTTCGCTCGAATCGCGGGTACTGGTCACCGCCCGGAAGTTCCCCGGCATCGACGAGACCAGACTCGAGGCGCTGCAGGCGCCGCCGGTCGTCGATGCGTCACCGCGGCGCTTCACCGCGCCGGAGATGCTCGACGACGTGCCGTCTGCCGAGTCGGCGGCGGCCGTCGCCGACCTCGGAGACCTCCGCAGCCGACTGGCCGTCGACGGCGAATGATCCGGCGACCACGCCCCGGACGATGTCCTCAGGCGCCGCCGGGGACGAAGCTCAGGAGAGCGACCACGGCGAGAGAGACGCCGACGAAGGCACCCACCATCCACCACGGGCTGATCTCATGCCCCTCGGCGCGACGCACCCGCAGCAGGACATCAGGGCGACGCGCCGGATCGACGGCGTCGGCGATGACCGCGTGAGCGCCGGTCTGCGGCGCAGAACTCCCGGTCTGGATCGACATCGGCAACTCCCTCTGGGCTGTGAAAGATCGTTGCGTCCCCTTTGACACCGATCCCCATTGTTCCAGACGAGTCTGTGCGTCGCCGTCACGAAACAGTCACGACTGCGAGATCGCGATCAGAGCCACTTCGAGACGAGGTGCTCCGACGAGATCCGGCGGAGGGTCCCGGAGGTCCCCCGCAGCACGACGCTCTCGGTATAGACGTAGCCGCCCTCGCGGCGGACGCCCTTGACCAGCTCACCGTTGGTCACGCCGGTGGCCACGAAGATGGTGTTGCTGCCGGTGACGAGCTCATCGGCCTCGTAGACATGGTCGTCGAGCTTCAACCCGGCATCCCGTCCCTTCTGCTTCTCCTCGTCGTCGCGCGCCCACAGGCGTCCCTGCATGTGACCGCCGAGGGCTTTGATCGCGCACGCGGTCACGATCCCCTCCGGGCTGCCGCCGATACCGACGCACATGTCGGTCCGCGCGTTGTGACGAGCGGCGTTGATGCCGCCTGCGACGTCGCCGTCGCTCATGAGTCGCGTCCCCGCGCCCGCGTCGCGGATGTCCTGGATGAGCTGCGCGTGGCGAGGTCGATTGAGGACCGAGACGACGAGTTCGTCGACGGGCTTGCCGAGGGCCGCGGCCAGGCGGCGGATGTTCTCTCCGATGGGGAGCCGGATGTCGACGACGCCCACACCGGCCGGACCGGTCACGAGCTTGTCCATGTAGAACACCGTGGAGGCGTCGAGCATCGTCCCGTGCTCCGAGACGGCGATGACCGACAGCGCGTTGTTGCGGCCCTCCGCGGTGAGGGTGGTGCCGTCGATCGGATCGACGGCGACGTCCGCTCGGGGCCCCGTGCCGTTGCCGACGCGCTCCCCGTTGTAGAGCATCGGAGCCTCGTCCTTCTCACCCTCGCCGATGACGATCCGGCCGTCGAAGTTGACGGTGGTGAAGAACGCGCGCATCGCATCGACGGCCGCCTCGTCGGCGGCCTCCTTCGCACCACGCCCGATGAACGGGACGGCGCGGATGGCGGCGGCCTCTGTCGCACGTACGAGTTCCAGCGCGAGGTTGCGGTCGGGATGCAGCGGGCTCATGTCAGCGGTCAGACTCACCATGGGTTCACCTTAGTCAGCGGGATGCTCGGAATCGGGGGCGGATCGACCGCGGGAGCACGAAGGATCGGCGATTCTTACGCAATCGCTCATTCTCGTGTTCCGCGGCCGTCCTGGCTCAGCCCGTCGCGGAGACCACGGCCCAGACGACGCTCGCCCCGGCGAAGCCGGCCAGTCCCAGCACCGTGGTGAGCACGGTCCAGCTGCGGAGCCCATCGGCGACGCTGAGACCGAGGTATCGGGTCACGACCCAGAAGCCGGAGTCGTTCACGTGAGAGAGCCCGAGCGCGCCGAACGCGATCGCCAGGGTGATGGCGACCACCTGGAGCGGCGAGAACCCGCCGTCGACGACGGCCTCGGAGAGCAGACCCGCTGTCGTCAGGATCGCGACCGTCGCCGAGCCCTGGGCGGCACGGAGGGCGAGCGACACCAGGAACGCCAGCAACATGATGGGCAACCCCGTCGCCAGAAGCGTGTCGGCCAGGGCGGTGCCGATGCCCGACTCCGTGAGGATTCGCGCGAAAGCACCACCGGCACCGGTGACGAGGATCACGATCGCCGCGGGCGGGAGGGCCGACTCGAAGACCTCGGAGAGGTGGGCGCGGGACCAGCCCTTGCGCACTCCGAGGAAGTAGCCGGCGAGGAGCACCGTGACCAGGAGCGCGAAGATGGGCGCACCGATGAACCCGAGCACGTTCCGGATCGGGTCGCCCGCGGGGAGGATCGTGGCGGCCGTCGTGCCGAGGCCGATCATCACGAGCGGAGTGATGATGAGGGTGAGCACCATCGCCGCCGAGGGAGGCGCGACCGTCCGCGTGGACGTGCCGGTCATCGTGGTCACGGGAGCGTCCGCACCGCCGAACGACTCGAACATCTCCCTCGTCGAGGCCAGCATCGGGAAGTCGCGACGGTTGAGCCACTTCGAGAAGAAGTGGGAGATGACGCCGAGCGGCAGGGCGATGAGGATGCCCAGCAACGTCAGCCAGCCGACGTCCGCCCCGAGCAGAGCTGCGCCGCCGACGACCCCGGGGTGCGGCGGGACCGCCACGTGCACGGCGAGCATGATGCCGGCGATCGGAAGGCCGAACTTCACCGGATTCAGGCCGGCCGCGTGGCTGAACCCGTAGATGATCGGCACGAGGATGATGAAGCCGACGTCGAAGAAGACCGGGATCGCGAGCACGAGTGCCGCGGCCGTCAGAGCTCCGGACACCCGGCGGGGGCCGAGGATCTTGGTGAAGCGTCCGGCGAGGGAGGACGCCCCTCCCGACAGCTCGATGATCCGTCCGAGCATCGCCCCGAGGGCGACGAGGATCGCGACCGAGCCGAGCGTGCCGCCCATCCCTGCGATGATCGCGGGGATGATCCCGAGGCGCTCGGGGCTGTCGTCCGTGGCGGGGATGGTGGCCAGAGGGATTCCCGCGGCGAGGCCGACGAGGATGCTGGTGATCAGCAGAGCGAGAAAGGCGTTGACCTTGAATCGCACGATCAGCAGGAGCAGGAGCAGGATTCCTCCGACGCCGATCGCGAGCAGGACAGGGGTGGACATGATGCGGTCTCCTTTGACGAACGAACGGGGGGTAGGGGGAGAGTCAGGTGGTGCGGCGTCGTGGCGCCACGACGCGGATGACGGCGGAGTCGTCCTCGGCACCGAGTCCCTGCGCCTCGCCGAGGAGATACAGCTGCTCGGCGGCGGCGGCGACAGGAGTGGCCAGATGAGCAGCGCGCGCCGCCTTCCCCACGATCCCCATGTCCTTCACGAAGATGTCGAGCCGGCTGAGCACCTCGGCTCCATCCTCGTCGTAGGCCTGGAGCGCTCGCGGCCCTCTGTTGGCGAGCATGAATGACGCGGCGGCGCCGGCGCCGAGCGCGTCGAGGGTCCGCTCGGCGTCCAGTCCGAGAGCGTCGGCAAGGGCCAGTGCCTCGGCTGCAGCCGCGATGTGGACTCCGCACAGCAGCTGATTCACGGTCTTGAGGGCCTGACCGTCACCGGGGCGGTCGCCGACGACGGTGAGCGTGGACGCCAAACGGTCGAGGATGGGTTGAGCCTTGATGCGAGCGGCCGGGGACGCGCCGACGACGATCAGCAGGTCCCCCGCGCCGGCTCGTGCGGGCCCGCCGGAGAGCGGCGCATCGACCAGCTCGACGCCCGACTCCGCCAGACGCGCGGCGACGTCCGCGATGCCGTCCACACCGACCGTGCTGGTGAGCACGACGATCGAACCGGAACGGAGGACCTGCGCGATCCCCTGCTCCCCGAACAGCACGTCGTTCAGCTGCGCCGCGTCGCGCACGGCGAGGAGCACGGCGTCCGCGGACACCGCGGCATCCCGCCCGGAGGCGCACCGGACGATGCCGGACTGCTCGGCGAGGTCCAGGCGTGCCTCGGCGATGTCGAAGCCGCGGACGGGGAGGGTCTCGGCCAGGCGCTGCGCCATGGGCAGGCCCATGGCGCCCAGCCCCAGGACGGCGACGGTGGGAGGGGTCGAGGTCATCACAATGCCTTTCGTGCCGCGAGCTTGGCCACGGCTTCGGTGAGGGTGGTGTCTCCGCCGACGTTTCCGGCGAAGACGACGTAGGGGATGCCGGCGGCGGGGCCGGCGACCGGCTCCCACAGCGAGACGATGCCCGGGAAGAGCGACCCGCGCACCATGGCACGGTCGATTCCGAGGCCCCGTGTCGCGATGTCGCTGGAGGTGATCCCGCCCTTCGCGATGACGAAGCGCGGCGGGCGCGCCCGGACCGTACGCTGGACGACCTCCACGAGCGCGTCTGACACCGCACGCGAGATCGCCAGGCTCTCGTCCGGATCGTCGGTGCGGATGAGGGTGCGACTGGAGTGGACGATGACATCGGTCGCGTCGAGGGCGCCGACGATGCGCGAGACAGCATCGTCCAGGACCGAACCCGCCCGCGCGGGATCGAGGATCGAGGGCACATCGAGTTCGACCACCACTGCGTCCGGGCGCCGGAGGGTGAGGTCGTGCAGCTGGCGACTGGTGAGGCCCACGTGCGACCCGACGACCACGAGGCCTCCGACGGCGAGGTCGGTGCGAGTGGTCTCGGGCGCGGTCGCGAGCGCCGGTCGGGGCGACAGTCCGATCCGCGCGCGGACGAAGGGCGGCCCCACCCGGTAGACGTAGCTTCGTCCGTCGGACTCGGCGATCTCGAGACCGAGGGCGAGCTGGCGGAGGTCGTCTTCCTCGACGGCGTCGACCACGACGACGGCGCCGTCGGGTGCGGCCAGGAGCGCGTCCGCGACCACGATCCCGCCGGCGCGCAGGGTGTCGAGCGTGATCTCCACGACGGACTCGGCCGCGACCTCACCCGCGGTCTTCTCCTGCACCCAATCCGCGAGACGGGACTCCCGGTAGCCGAAGCTCGAGTCTCGGGCGAACTCCGTCTCGCCGATCGGAGTGAAGGCGCCGCCGTCGACCATCCCGTGGACGCCGCCGACGGTCACACGACCGGCGTCCGGGAACGCGGGGACGACGATCGTGGCCGAGGGGGCGGCACGCCCGAGGGAGCGCAGCGTCGCCGAGATGACCTCCGGCTCGAGTGGAAAGTGGCCGCGCAGGGTCGAGTCGCCACGGCTGACGAAGGCGACGGGCATGCCGCGGGTATCGGCCGCAGCCACGGCGGCCTCGACCACCTCCCGGTTGATGCGGGCGGCCGTCTCGGCATCGTGGCTGCGGGTGTTGGTGAGGACGTAGACAGCGGCCGCACCCGTGTCCAGTGCCCACCCGAGGTCATCGACTCCCCACCGCGACAGAACGGGGAGATCGGCGACGGACTGCGTGCCGGTCGGATCGTCGTCGAGCACGATGAGGACCCGACCCGAACGACGCACGGCCTCGGCGATCGCGGCGGGATCGGCAGCGCGCGCGCCCGGGTGTCGGCTGAGCATCGTCGCGAAATCCATGGCAACTCCGTTGTCGGTGATGAGATCTGCCCTGTGAGACGCCCCCTCGGGGCATCAGGTATCAGGTGTCATACAGGTTAGAGTCCACGGCGAGGCGTGTCAATCTCCTCTCCTGCCTCTCGCAGCGGCTCAGCGAGCGAGGACGAAGGCGTGCAGGTCGTCCATGGTCTGCTGCATGTGATGGTCCATGGCCGATCGGGCGCGATCGGGGTCTTCCGCGCGAAGCGCCTCGAGGATCGCGCCGTGTTCCGCGATCGCATGGCGTTGGATCTCCGGCACGCGGGACGTCTGGGCGCGCCGCTCGGCCAGGACCCGCGTGAGCGGATCGAACAGCGCCGCGAGGAAGACGTTGCCCGAGCCTCGGAGGATGATGTCGTGGAACCGGAGGTCTGCGGCGACGAAGACGTCCACGTCGTCCCCGTCGTGTCCGTTCCGCATCCGCTCGATGCACTCCGCCAGCTCGTCCAGAGCGGCCGAGGTGAGGCGCCCCGCCGCCAATGCGGCAGCCTCGGTCTCGAACATCCGCCGCACCGACACCAGCTGGGTGGCGACTTCGCCGTCGTCCCCACGCGCCGAGCGGTACCGCAGGATCGCCGGGAGCGACTGCCACTGATCGAGCGGAGTCACGATCGAACCGATCCCGGACGTCACGCGGACGATCCCCTGGGTGGTGAGCACCCGCAGCGCCTCCCGAACGGTGACCCGACTCACGTCATAGGTCTCCCCGATCTCCGCCTCGCTGGGCAGAGCCGCTCCCACTTCGAGGTCGCCGGAGACGATGCGATCCAGCAGCGCGTCGGCCACTTCGGCCACGAGCGACTTCCGAGCCATCCGGTGTCCCCTCTCGCCCGATCCGGTCGTCGTAGCCTACTGCCCGCACGCCGGACGCCGCGGTCGCGCGGTCGGGATCGCTACACTCGGGACCGTACCCTCACCTGCCGCACCCTTGAAGGAGCCGCCATGCCCGTCGCCACCCCGGAGCAGTATGCCGAGATGCTCGATCGCGCGAAGTCCGGTGGCTTCGCCTACCCGGCGATCAACGCCGCGAGCTCCCAGTCCGTCAACGCCGTCCTCCAGGGCCTGACCGAAGCGGGCTCCGACGGCATCCTGCAGGTCACGACCGGCGGTGCCGACTACTTCGCAGGCCACACCGTCAAGGCGCGCGCCACCGGCGCGCTCGCCTTCGCCGCCTACGTGCACGAGGTCGCCAAGAGCTACCCGATCACAGTGGCCCTCCACACCGATCACTGCCCCAAGCCCGCCCTCGAAGACTTCGTCCTGCCGCTCATCAAGGCCTCCGAGTCGGTCGTCGCGGACGGTGGGAACCCGATCTTCCAGTCCCACATGTGGGACGGCTCGGCCGTGCCGCTGGACGAGAACATCGAGATCGCCAAGGAGCTCCTCCCGCGACTCAAGGCCATCAACGCCATCCTCGAGGTCGAGATCGGCGTCGTCGGCGGCGAGGAGGACGGTGTGAAGCACGAGGGCTCCAACGACGCCCTCTACACCACCACGGCCGACGTCGAGAAGGCTGTCGACGCCCTCGGCCTCGGCGACCAGGGCCGCTGGATCGCCGCGCTCACCTTCGGCAACGTCCACGGCGTGTACAAGCCCGGCAACGTCAAGCTCCGCCCCGAACTGCTCGGCGAGATCCAGGAGGGCATCGCCGCGAAGTTCGGGACCGGTCCCAAGCCGCTCGACCTCGTCTTCCACGGCGGCTCCGGCTCGACCGATGAGGAGATCGCCCTCGCCGTCGCCAACGGCGTGGTGAAGATGAACATCGACACCGACACGCAGTACGCCTTCACGCGCTCGGTCGCCGGGTTCATGTTCCAGAACTACGACGGCGTCCTCAAGGTCGACGGTGAAGTAGGCAACAAGAAGGCCTACGACCCCCGCGCCTGGGGCAAGATCGCGGAGTCCGCGATGGCCGCGCGCGTCGTCGAGGCCACCCAGCAGCTCGGCTCGGCCGGCAAGAGCCTCGCCGCCTGACCGCGTCTGAAGGCTGATCGACCCGCGGCGCGCTTCAGCGCCGCGGGTCGATCATCGTCAGCCCCGCGGGCCGCGCATCCGGCATCCGCGGAAGGAGCTGTGCCGCCTCCTCGAGACCGACGGTGCGCTCGATGAGGTCCTGCGGGCGCAGCCGCCCGTCGCGGATGAGGGCGAGCATGCCCGGGTAGTCGGCGGCCGCCATCCCGTGGCTCCCCAACAGATCGAGCTCCCACGCGATCGCGCGTGCCATCGGCACCGCGGAGAGTCCGGATTCCGACGGGAGCAGCCCGATCTGCACGTGCCGTCCGCGCCGGCGGAGGCTGAGCACGGCGGCCGCGCACGTGGTCTCGCTGCCCACCGCGTCGATCGACACATCCGCACCTTCGGGGACGATGGCGCGCACCGCATCCGGGATGCTCCGCCCGTCGGCGCGCACCGTGTGTCGCGCACCGAAGCGGGCGGCTGCGGAGAGCGCCTCCTCCGTGCGGTCCACCGCGATCACGTGCGCCCCGAGGGCGCGCGCGATCATCACCGCGCTGAGTCCGACGCCTCCGGCGCCGACCACGACCACCCACTCTCCCTCCGTGACGCGCGCACGTGCGGTCAGCGCGCGATACGCGGTGGCGAAGCGGCATCCGAGCGCTGCGGCGGCCTCCATCGACACACCCTCGGGCACCGCCACCAGGTTCGTGTCCGCGGCGTGCAAGGCCACGCGCTCGGCGAAGGAGCCCCAGTGGGTGAATCCCGGCTGCTCCTGCTCGGGGCAGACCTGGGCATCACCCGCCCGGCACCAGCGGCACCGCCCGCACCCGCAGACGAACGGGACCGTCACGCGGTCCCCCACGCGCCATCCGCGAACCCCGGGTCCGACCGCGCCGATGACGCCGGCCAGTTCGTGCCCGGGGACGTGCGGGAACCGGATGTCGTCGTGACCCGCCCACGCATGCCAATCACTGCGGCAGAGACCCGTCGCGTGCACGTCGACGACGACACCGTCGACCGGCGGCGCCGGCTCTTCGACGTCACGCACGGCGGGGGCGACACGGACGTCGTCGACGACGACCGCCCTCACGGCGCGCGGTAGATGTCGAGCACCGTCGGCGCCCCCGCGGGCCGATCCAAGACGACGATCTCGTCGCCCGCCGTGATCGACCCCGTCCGTCTCACCAGAAGGTAGACGCCGAGTCGTCGCTCGTCGGAGAACCGTCGGACCCAGCCCCGCTCGTCGGCACCACCCACCCAGCGGGCGAACGTCTGACAGGGCGTACGAGGCGAGGTGACCTCGACCTCGACCCGGTCGCCGATGCGCCACCGCTCCCCCACGACACTGGCGTTCACGTCGATGCCTTCGGTGCGGAGGTTCTCTCCGAAGAATCCGGGTGGGAGGTTCCGGCCCAGCGCATCCGCCCAGTAGGCGGCATCCTCGTCCGCATACGCGTACAGCGCCTTGTCGAGCCCACCGTGATGCTTGCGGTCCACCTGGACATCTCCGCGCACGCCGTAGGAACCGATCTTCACCGGACCGGGCTGCGCGGTCTTGTCGATGGCGGTGACTCCCATCGGGCCGGCATCGCGGCGGAGTTCACGGACGGCACAGACGGCGAGCAGACGCGGCATGCGCCCAGCCTACGGTCAGGGGCCAGCTGCGCCCATTAGCGAGGACCAGAGGGCGGTGTCCGACATCAGAGGGATCATGACGAGAGCGCCGGCGATGAGGCTGAAGACCACCCCGCCGACGAGCGGAATCCACCACGACACCCGTCCTCGACGCATGGTCGCCCACGTCACGGCCGCCGTCAGCAGCCACCCGCCGATGAGGACGACCGCCGCAGCGATCCCCCAGGGCCGACCGGCATCCGCGTCACCGATCTCGGCGTCCACGCCCATCAACTCGAACACCGACGTCATGTACGCGGCGTAGTCGACGAGGGCCGGCGCCGCCGAGACCACGTTGACGAGACCATAGGCCAGCAGGGCGAACGCCACGATCCGGTCGACGAGGCGTCCTCGCCCCGGCGGCGTCGCCGTCGCGCCTGTGATCGGGGCCACCTGAGCCGCCGCAGCCGACTCGGCGCCCGCCGGAGCCACTCCCGCGTCGAGACGTTCGGTCACGTCGGGCTGGCGGATGCGCGCGCGCTGCTCCTCGGCGGAGGCGTACTCTCCGAACTGCGGTCGGGGGCGTTCGTCCGTCACGCGCGCGTCCGACCGCCCAGGGCGCGCGGGTCGCGTTCGCCCTTCAACGGGGTCCGGAGCTCCTTGGGGAGGGAGAACATGAGGTCCTCCTCCGCGGTGCGCACCTCTTCCACGTCGCCGTAGCCGGCCAGGGCCAGATCGCGCAGCACCTCTTGGACGAGCACCTCGGGGACCGAGGCGCCACTGGTCACGCCGACGGTCTCGACCCCCTCCAGCCACGCCTGCTCGATCTCGTCGGCGTAGTCGATGCGATAGGCCGCCTTCGCGCCGTACTCGAGGGCGACCTCGACCAGGCGGACGCTGTTGGAGGAGTTCGCCGAACCGACGACGATGACGAGATCGGCATCTTTGGCGACCTTCTTGATCGCGACCTGACGGTTCTGCGTCGCGTAGCAGATGTCGTCCGACGGCGGATCCTGCAGCTGCGGGAAGCGTTCGCGGAGCCGACGCACCGTCTCCATCGTCTCGTCGACGGACAGGGTCGTCTGCGACAGCCACACCACGCGGGACGGGTCGCGCACCTCGACGGTGTCGGCCTCCTCGGGCGAGTTCACCACGGTGACGTGATCGGGCGCCTCGCCGGCCGTCCCCTCGACCTCCTCGTGACCCTCGTGGCCGACGAGGAGGATCTCGAAGTCGTCGCGGGCGAAGCGCACGGCTTCACGGTGCACCTTCGTCACGAGAGGGCAGGTGGCGTCGATCGCCTGCAGATTCCGATCCGCAGCCCCCTGCACAACCGCGGGAGAGACACCGTGGGCACTGAACACGACATGCGCGCCCTCGGGGACCTCGTCGACCTCCTCGACGAAGATCGCCCCCGCCTGCTCGAGCTCGGTCACCACGTGGATGTTGTGGACGATCTGCTTGCGGACGTAGACCGGAGCCCCGTACCGCTCCAGCGCCTTCTCCACAGCGATGACCGCGCGGTCGACCCCGGCGCAGTATCCCCGAGGAGCGGCCAGGACGACGCGTTTGCGCCCGGGCACGGCGATATCCTGAAGCGGTTCCCGCCTCCGCGGTATGCGTGGGACGGGCATGCTCACAGGGCTGCGGCCGACGGTGCTGGTGCTCACCCCATGATTCTACGGGGACCGCGTCTGCACGGACCCCGAACGGATGCCGCACACCGGCGGAAGGACCCCATGACGAGCTTTCAGGCAGCCGACGCGGTACGGCCTCGCGACTCCTCGGCGGAGGCGCCCACCTCCGTCGCCCGCCTGAACGAGACGATCCGCGACTTCATCGCCTCCTGGGGCTCGGTGTGGGTCGAAGGAGAGATCACGGCGTGGAACGTCCGCGGCGGCGCGGTGTTCGGCCGCCTGAAGGACCTCTCCGGCGACGCGCAGATCTCCTTCCGCATCTGGTCGTCCACGCGCGCCCGCCTGCCCGCGGATCTGAAGGTCGGCGATCACGTGGTGGCGTGCGTCAAGGCCGACTACTACCCCAAGGGCGGCGACCTCTCCTTCGGAGTGTCGGCCATGCGGCACATGGGGCTCGGCGATCAGCTCGAACGGCTCGAACGCCTGCGCGCCACCCTGCGGGCCGAGGGGCTGTTCGATGCCGCACGCAAGAGGCCCCTTCCCTTCCTTCCGCATGTCGTGGGCCTCATCACCGGCGAGCGGTCGGATGCCGAGAAGGACGTGCACCGCAATGCCGAGCTCCGCTGGCCACAGGTCCGCTTCCGCACGCGCCATGTGGCCGTCCAGGGGGATCGGTGCGTCCCCGAGACCATGGCAGCACTGGCGGCGCTGGATGCCGACCCGGACGTGGACGTCATCATCATCGCCCGCGGCGGCGGCGACCCGCAGACGCTGCTCGGATTCAGTGACGAGCGTCTCGTGCGTGCGGTCGCCGCCGCGACGACCCCGGTGGTCAGCGCCATCGGGCACGAGAACGACCGACCGCTCCTCGACGATGTCGCCGACCTCCGCGCCTCGACACCCACCGACGCGGCCAAACGGGTGGTTCCCGATGTCTCAGAACAGCGCGCTCTGGTGGGCCAGCTTCGGAGTCGACTGACGTCGCGCCTCACCCAGCGCATCGGGCACGACATCGCCCAGCTCGAGCAGCTCCGCTCCCGTCCGGTGCTGCGCGATCCGGCGGGCATGCTCGCCGGACGGGCGCACGACGTGGAGCTCCAGGTCGCGCGCGGTCGTGATCGGGTGCAGCGCGGCATCGACGTGCACGCACGGCGGATCGCGGAACTGCGGGCCACGTTGCGGGCCCTCTCCCCCGCGGCCACCCTGGCGCGGGGCTACGCCATCGCACATCGCGACGACGGCGTGATCATCCGCGACGCGGCGCAGGCTCCGAGCGGATCGACGATCGCCGTCACCGTCGCCCGCGGCACCTTCCGGGTGCGCTCGGAGGGTGAGATCCCGGAGGCGTCGTCGGCGGACATGAGTGACCGGGAGCGGATTTAGGATGGACCCCATGACCGAGACCACCGTCGCCGACGTGGCCGAGCTCTCCTTCGAACAGGCCCGAGACGAGCTGGTTCGCGTGGTCGCAGAGCTCGAGCAGGGCGCGCCGACGCTCGAGAAGTCCCTCGCGCTGTGGGAGCGGGGCGAAGCCCTCGCGGCCCGCTGCGAAGAATGGCTGATCGGTGCGAAGCGCCGCCTGGACGCGGCGCGCGACGGCGCGGACGCGGAAGGGGCCGCGTGATGGCCGGCCGCCCGAATCGAGTGGTCGCCGAGATCGGCCGCCCCGAGACCCCGCAGGAGACCGCGGACCGCAAGGCGGCGGCGTCGCGCACCTACCGCGCCAGTCAGACCACCCGGAATCTGATCGCCGCACTGCTGGTCACCCTGGCGGTGGTGGCGGTGATCATCTTCATCGTCCCCCGTGGGCAGGTCCCCGAGCGACCGCCGATCGACGTCGCCGCCGCCGCCGCGAGCGCGTCGGCTGCAGAGGAGCGGCCCGTGATCGCTCCCGTCACGCCGCAGGGCTGGCGGGTCAACGTCGCCGCCGTCGAGGGGAACCTCCCCCGCGCGTGGACGATCGTCTACGCCACCGAGACCGGCTTCGTCCGCGTCGAGCAGGGGTTCGACGCCGATCCGGCCTGGCCGTCCCGCGAGCTCGCCGGTTCCGCCGTTGACGGCACGGTCGACATCGGCGGCATCACGTGGGATCGCTACGTCATCCGCAACCCCGAGCGCGCGGGGAACATCACCTCCGCGATCTCGACCTCGGTGGGCGACGACGTCGTGATGGTGTTCGGCGCCGCCGACGACGAGACGGTCCGCGTCGCGGCCGAGGCGGTCGCCCCCGAGATCCTCACCCTTGCCGAGGAGGCGCAGTGACCCAGCTCGACCCGTCCCCCACCCCCCGGCAGGTGTGGCGGGAGATGAAACGCGGAAACGCCCGGTTCGTCGCGGGCGAACCGCGGCACCCGCGACAGGACGTCGACCGTCGGCATGAGCTGGAAGGCGGACAGCGGCCGCGCGCAGCCCTGTTCGGCTGCTCCGACTCGCGCCTGGCCGCGGAGATCATCTTCGACAAGGGTCTCGGCGACCTGTTCGTCGTCCGCAATGCCGGTCAGGTGATCTCCGACTCGGTCGTGGGGAGCCTCGAGTACGCCGTGGCGGTCCTCGAGGTTCCGCTGATCGTCGTGCTCGGCCACGACGCGTGCGGCGCGGTGAACGCCGCGATCGAATCCACCGCCGCCGACGCGCCCGCCCTCCCCGCGCACATCTGGCGGCAGATCGCCCCCATCGTCCCCGCGGTGCGTCGCGTCATCCGCAACAGCGCCGGTGATCCGCATAAGCCGACCGGGATCGACGCGGAAGAGGTCGGACGCGAACACCTGAAGGACACGATCGGCGAGCTCCTGCATTCCTCCGAGTTGATCAGCCTCGCCGTGGCCGACGGCCGGCTGGCCATCGTCGGCGCCAATTACCGACTCGGGGAGGGCACCGCCGTCCCCTCCGTCATCGTCGGCGACGCCGGCGACGGCGACGGCGACGAGTGACCTACCGACCACCGACCACCGACCACCGACGACAGGAACAATGACGTGACCGACCTCGACTACCGCATCGAGCACGACACCATGGGCGAGGTGCGCGTGCCCAAGAACGCGCTCTACGCCGCGCAGACCCAGCGCGCAGTGGAGAACTTCCCGATCTCCGGCGACAGCCTGGACCCGGCGCAGATCGGGGCGCTGGCCCGCATCAAGAAGGCCGCCGCGCTGGCGAACAAGGAGCTCGGAACCCTGGATGCCGCAATCGCCGACGCGATCGCCGCATCCGCTGACGAGGTCATCAGCGGAATCCACGCCGATCAGTTCCCGATCGACGTCTACCAGACCGGCTCGGGCACGTCCTCGAACATGAACATGAACGAGGTGCTCGCGACGCTCGCGTCGGCGCGCCTGGGTGCCCGCGTGCACCCCAACGACCACGTCAACGCCTCGCAGTCCTCCAATGACGTCTTCCCGACTTCGGTCCACGTCGCCGTCACGCAGGAGCTCATCGACGATCTCATCCCGTCGCTCGACCACCTCGCCGTCGCGCTCGAGGAGAAGGCGGAGCTGTGGAAGGGCGCGGTCAAGGCGGGTCGCACTCACCTGATGGATGCCACACCCGTCACGCTCGGGCAGGAGTTCGGCGGGTACGCCCGTCAGATCCGTCTCGGCATCGAGCGGGTGCAGTCCGTGATCCCGCGGGTCGCCGAGGTGCCGCTCGGCGGCACGGCGGTGGGCACGGGCATCAACACCCCGCCCGGGTTCCCGCAGAAGGTGCTGGAGATCCTGGTCGCCGAGACCGAGCTGCCGATCACCGAGGCGAAAGACCATTTCGAGGCTCAGGCGAACCGCGACGCCCTGGTCGAGGCATCCGGCGCGCTGCGCACGATCGCGGTGTCCTTGACGAAGATCAACAACGACCTGCGCTGGATGGGCTCCGGACCCAACACCGGCCTCGGCGAGCTCCACATCCCCGACCTGCAGCCCGGGTCCTCGATCATGCCCGGCAAGGTCAACCCGGTCGTCCCCGAGGCGATGCTCATGGTGTGCGCGCGCGTCATCGGGAACGACGCCACCATCGCCTGGTCCGGCGCCTCGGGAGCCTTCGAGCTGAACGTCGCCATCCCCGTCATGGGGACGGCGCTGCTGGAGTCCATCCGGCTACTGTCGAACTCGATGCGCGTCCTCGCGGACAAGACCGTCCGCGGCCTCGAGGCGAACCTCGAGCGCGCCGCCGCCTTCGCCGGAATGTCGCCGTCGATCGTCACCCCGTTGAACAAGCTCATCGGCTACGAGGCGGCAGCGGCGATCGCGAAGCACTCGGTCGCGCGCGGGATCACCGTGCGCGAGGCCGTGATCGACCTCGGATACGTGGAGCGCGGGGAGCTCACGCTGGAGCAGCTGGACGAGAAGCTCGATCTGCTGTCGATGACGCACCCCGGGTGAGCCGCCCATAATCGGGACATGCGCCGTTCACGACGCCCGGTATCGGCCCGCGTCAGGATCCTCACCGCGATCCTGACGGTGGCCGGTATCGGGCTCGCTCTCGTCGGCGGGGTGACCTTCCTCGTCCAGCGGCAGCAGGTCCTCGCGGAGATCGACGATCGGCTCGGGAATCAGGTGGAACGGCTGCACTCGATCGCCGCGGACGGTGATCCGGACGCGCCCTCGGGACCCGTCTCGCTCACCGTCGACCGGTACGCCGACGTCGATGCCTACCTGCAGGAGGTCGTCGCGCGCCTGGTCCCGGCCCGGACCGAGGCGTCGTTCGCCGTCGTGGACGGAAGCGCGCCGATCGCGTCGTCCACCCTCTCGGGATTCGACGTCTCCGACGACGAGGCGTTCGTCACCCGGGTGCGGGAGGATACCGCGGACGGGGGCATCCGCCGCGGTACTGCGCTCACGGATGCCGGGACCCTGCGCTACATCGCCATCCCGGTCTCCGTCGAGGGCGACACCCGCACGGGCGTGTACGTGCGCGCCGTCGACCTCGACGCCTCGTTGGCGCCCGTCACGACCGCGATGACGACCTACGTCGTGGCAGGGATCGTCGTCCTCGGAGTCATCGGAATCGTCGGCTGGTTCGTCACCGGCCGGCTCCTCTCCCCCATCCGCCACCTGCGGGAGACGGCCGCGGCGATCTCCCTGGAAGACCTCTCCGCGCGCCTGCCCACTGCGGGCAACGACGACATCTCCGATCTCTCGCGCACCGTGAACTCGATGCTCGATCGCCTCGAGGGATCCGTCGACACCCAGCGGCAGCTCCTGGACGACGTCCGCCACGAGTTGAAGACGCCGATCACCATCGTCCGCGGCCACCTGGAGCTCATGGATCCGCGGGATCAGGCCGACGCCGCCGCCGCCCGCGAGATCGGCATCGCCGAGCTCGACCGTCTCGCGCGGCTCGTCGAGGACATCGACCTCCTCGCCGCCGCGGAGGGCGAGCAGTACGCGATGGCATCCGTGAGATTGGACCAACTGACCGCGCGGCTCGGCGAACTGATCGCCGTCATCCCCGACCACCGCTGGAGCCTCGCGCACGTGTCGCGGGGACGGATCATCGGGGACGCGGACCGTCTCCTGCAGGCGTGGCTGCAGCTGGCCGACAACGCCGCGAAGTACACGCCACCCGGATCGCCGATCGAGGTGGGCAGTGTCCTGGACGAGCGGGGCGCGCGCCTGTGGGTTCGCGACCACGGTCCCGGCATCCCCCGAGCCGCTCGGCATCGCATCTTCCGACGGTTCGATCGCGCCGACACCAAGCGCGCCGTGGGAGGCTCGGGTCTGGGCCTGGCGATCGTGGATGCGATCGCCAAGGGCCACGGGGGCTCGTGCAGCGTCGACGACACCCCCGGCGGCGGGGCGACGTTCACCATCCATCTGCCGCAGACAACCGTCGACCTGCCCGCACCGGTGCGAGCAGGAGACGTCGTGATGCAGCGAGAGGCCACCGCATGACGAGGATCCTGATCATCGAGGACGAACCCCGTATCGCGGCTTTCGTCAGCCGCGGGCTCGCGAATGCCGGATACGAGACCACCATCATCGACGACGGCGTCGAGGGGCTCGCGGCCGCACTCCGCGGCGACGGCGACCTCGTGCTCCTGGACGTCGGCCTCCCCGGCATCGACGGCTTCGACGTGCTGCGCGAACTGCGCGCGCGAGGATCGCTCGTCCCCGTCATCATGCTCACGGCGCGCTCCAGCACCAGAGACACCGTCGACGGCCTCGACGCCGGCGCGAACGACTACGTCGCGAAACCCTTCACCTTCGAGGAGCTCCTCGCGCGCGTCCGCTCCCGCCTCCGCGAAGCCGCACCCACGACGGGGGTGTCCGTCGGACACGGCGACGTGCACCTCGACATCCTCGCCCGCCGAGCCACGGTTGCCGGCCGGGAGGTCGATCTCTCGGCCCGCGAGTTCGCCCTCGCGGAGCAGTTCTTGCGCAACCCGGGCCGCGTCCTCACGCGGGAGCACCTTCTCCGCAGCGTCTGGGCCCTGGATTTCGATCCGGGCTCGAACGTCGTCGACGTGTACGTCCGGTACCTCCGCGGCAAGCTCGGGAGCGCGCGCATCGTGACCGTTCGCGGCGCGGGCTACCGCTGGGAGTGAGCGCGCCGGCGAGCCGACGGGTGGGGCGCGACGGAGCGCGACCCCACCCGTCCGGCCTCAGGCGAGCTCGCCCGCCTCGAGGAGGTCGGTGACGAGCGCGGCGATCGCCGAGCGCTCCGACCGGGTGAGGGTGACGTGGCCGAACAGCCCGTGCCCCTTGAGGGTCTCGATAACCGAGGCGATTCCGTCGTGGCGGCCGACCCGCAGGTTGTCCCGCTGGCCGACGTCATGCGTCAGCACAACGCGGGAGTTCTGGCCGATCCGGCTGAGCACCGTGAGCAGGACGTTCCGCTCCAGCGACTGCGCTTCGTCCACGATCACGAACGCGTCGTGCAGCGAGCGCCCGCGGATGTGGGTCAGCGGCATCACCTCGAGCAGACCCCGCTCCACCACCTCTTCGAGGACATTGGCGGACACCACCGAGCCGAGCGTGTCGAAGACCGCCTGCCCCCACGGGTTCATCTTCTCCTGCGCGTCACCGGGAAGGTATCCGAGCTCCTGGCCGCCGACGGCGTACAGCGGCCGGAAGACGATGATCTTCCGCTGCTGCTGCCGCTCGAGCACCGCCTCCAGGCCGGCGCACAGGGCCAGGGCGGATTTGCCCGTCCCGGCGCGACCCCCGAGCGAAACGATGCCGACATCGGGGTCGAGCAGAAGATCGATCGCGATGCGCTGCTCCGCCGAGCGTCCGTGGAGGCCGAACACCTCACGGTCGCCGCGCACGAGCCGGTACTCACCCGGACCGCTCACCCGGCCGAGGGCCGAGCCTCGCTCCGAATGGATGATGAGGCCGGTGTTCACCGGGAGCCCGCGCACGTCGTCTCCCGTTGCAACCTCGCTCTCGTAGAGGTCGCTGATCTCGTCGCCGGACACGTCGATGGTCGCGATGCCGGTCCACCCGGAATCGACCGCCTGTTCGGCGAGGTACTCTTCGGCGCTGATCCCGAGGGATGCGGCCTTCACGCGCATCGGGAGATCCTTCGAGACGACCGTGACCTCCTGGCCGTCCCCGGCCAGATGCAGCGCAACGGCGAGGATCCGCGAATCGTTGTCCCCCAACCGCATCCCGGCGGGAAGGACGGTGGGATCGGTGTTCCCCAGCTCGACGCGGAGCGTGCCGTCCTCGCCGACGGGGACGGGGAAGTCGAGGCGTCCGTGCTCGATGCGCAGCTCGTCGAGGTGGCGCAGAGCCTGACGGGCGAAGTACCCGATCTCCGGGTCGTGCCGCTTCCCCTCCAGCTCGGTGATCACGACGACGGGGATGACGACGCTGTGCTCGGCGAAGCGGAAGAACGCCCGCGGATCGCTCAGCAACACGGAGGTGTCCAGGACGTAGGTGCGCAGGTCCTGCGCCTCGTCGATCTCGTGTGCGCTTTCGTGCTGCCTGTGTGGTGCTCGTGTGGTCACAACCGACTCCCGCCCCGGGTGGGTTCCCACCCGGTTCTTCACGAGTCGACCGGAGGTCACGAGTCGCGATCCGAGAGGCCGACCCGATCGGGCGCCTTGCCCGATGCGATGAACGTACGACGTGCGGCCGCGCGCCTCCGCATCCGACACGCGGACGATTCGTTACGCGCAGATGAACTTCGCCGCACCGGCCGCGACGCGCCTCAGCTGCCGTAGCGGCGGTCGCGGCTCGCGTAGTCGCGGATGGCCCGGAGGAAGTCGACCTCGCGGAGATCCGGTCCGAGCGCCTCGACGAAATAGAACTCCGAATGAGCGCTCTGCCACAGGAGGAAATCGCTCAGGCGCTGCTCTCCCGAGGTGCGGATGACGAGGTCCGGGTCCGGCTGCCCGCCGGTGTACAGATGCTCGCCGATCTGCTCCGGAGTGAGACTCTCCGCGAGGTCCTCGAGGGAGCCGCCGGAGGTGCCGTGCTGGGCGATGATGCTGCGGACGGCGTCGACGATCTCGCCGCGCCCGCCGTACCCCACGGCGAGGTTGACGTGCAGGCCCGAGTGACCGCGGGTGCGCGCCGACGCATCGGCCAGGACGCGGGCGAGATCGGGCGGGAGCCCGTCGGCCCGTCCGACGTGCTGCACGCGCCAGTCGCGCTCGCGCGAGAGCTCCTCGGCAAGCTCGGCGATGATGTCGATCAGGTCGGACAGCTCACCGGAATCGCGCTTGCGCAGGTTGTCCGTGGAGAGCAGGTACAGCGAGACCACGCGGATTCCGACGTCGTCGCACCACCCGAGGAACTCCCGCATCTTCGCCGCGCCGGCGCGGTGTCCGTGGGCTGCCGAGTCGTACCCCAGCTGCCGCGCCCAACGACGATTGCCGTCGATCATCATCGCGAGGTGATGCGGAACGGTCTCGGGATCCAACCGCCGCCGCAGGCGGTTGATGTACAGCCGGTAGAGGGGCCCTCTGCCCTCGTTCGACGGGGTACGCGTCACCCCCCTACGCTACCCCGAGCGGGCGGGCACCGCAGTGTGGCACTCCATCCCACGAGCGCCGGAACCGGGTATGTGCCGCCCGAGGAATGCGGGCGCGCCGTACCCTGTTCCCATGAGTCGTCGATCGCGCGTTCCCGCCGCGCCTGAGGTTCCCGTCCTCCCCCTCATGGACGCCGCCGCCGTCGACGCGTCGTCGGAGGCGAAGCCCACCTGGCGCGGCTGGATCCATGCCGGGACGTTCCCCGTCGCGATCGCCGCGGGGATCGTGCTGATCGCGCTCGCACAGGGTCCTGCGGCCAAGTGGTCCTCGGCCGTGTTCATGGCGACCTCGCTCCTGCTCTTCGGCAACTCGGCCCTCTACCACCGCTTCTCGTGGGGTCCGAGGACCCGGGCGACGCTGAAGCGCATCGACCACGCCAACATCCTCCTGCTGATCGCCGGGACCTACACGCCCATCGCGGTACTCGCGCTCCCGCCGCAGCAGGGGGTGCTGCTGCTCTCGCTCGTCTGGGGCGGCGCCCTGCTCGGAATCCTCTTCCGCGTCTTCTGGCTGCACGCCCCGCGGTGGCTGTACGTCGCGCTGTACCTGCTCCTCGGCTGGGCCGCGGTGATGTACCTCGGAGACCTCTTCCGCGCCAATCCCGCGATGATGATCCTCGTCGCCGTCGGGGGGCTCCTCTACACCGCCGGGGCCGTCGTCTACGCGCTCAAGCGTCCCAACCCGTGGCCGGGCCACTTCGGCTTCCACGAGATCTTCCACGTGTGCACCGTCCTGGCGTTCCTCTGCCACTGGACGGCGTGCCTGCTGATCGCGTTGCAGCCGGCCTACAACGCCTGATCGTCGCGGTCTCCGCGCTCTCGGGCGCGCGCATCCCGCTCCGCTTCCTCGGCATCCAGTTCCTCCTGGATGTCGGCGCGCACGCGACCGCGGCGGATCCGTCGGGTCATGTCCGCCGCGAGGAGCACCACCGCGACGGTGACGAACACGATGATGCCGAAACCCCAAGGACCGGGCGTCACCAGCTCGGGGTCGACCGTCGGCACGGGGATGGGGGTGACGGAGGTGCCCGCAAGGAGGGCGAGCGGGAGATGCATGGGAGTCCGTTTCCGTCCGGGCAGATGCTGTGCCGCGGACCCGGGTGCGCAAGAGCGCCTAATCTGGAAGTCCCAGCCTATTCTTCCGACGGACCCCCATGACCACTCAGGAACAGCTCGACCAGCGCTACGGACGCCGCCGCACGGCATCGGCCCGGTGGGCCATCGGCGGCGCCGCCGCCGTCGGGGCGATCCTCGCGGGTCTGCTCGGATGGACGGTGGTGGCCGGCAGCATCGATGCGATTGACGTCCGTTCGACCGGCTTCGTCGTCGAGGACGACGGCCGGGTCACCATCGACTTCCAGCTCACCTCGCCCCCCGGCCGCTCCATCGCGTGCGCCCTCGAGGCGCAGGACGAGGAGCACGGCGTCGTGGGCTGGCGCATCGTGGAGTACGCCGCCACAGAGGACCACGCGCGGGCATTCCGCGAGAGCGTCCGGACGGTGTCGGAGGCGACGACGGGTTTTGTAAACGACTGCTGGGTGACGTAGTCTGGCGGCGTTGTGCTCCACCCACGCCCCGGCCGGTCCGGGGCGTTTGACATATCGCACAGCCACCGCTTACCGAAGGAGTCAGACGTGTCCAGCGATGCCCCCGTGACCTTCCTCACGCAGGACGCCTACGACCGTCTCGTCGCCGAGCTCGAACACCTGTCGACGACCGGCCGCGAAGAGATCGCCAAGCGCATCGAGGCAGCCCGCGAGGAGGGCGACCTCAAGGAGAACGGCGGATACCACGCCGCCAAGGACGAGCAGGGCAAGCAGGAGGCGCGCATCCGCACCCTCCAGTGGCTTCTGAAGAACGCCACCGTCGGCGATGCGCCGGAGAGCACCGGCACCGTCGAGCCCGGCACCGTGGTGACGGCGACCGTCGCGGGTGGGGAAGAGGTCTTCCTCCTCGGCAACCGCGAGATCGCCTCCGGGTCGGATCTCGACGTGTACAGCGAGGCGTCGCCGCTCGGGGCCGCGATCCTCGGATTGAAGGAGGGCGACACGACCTCCTACACCGCGCCCAACGGACGCGAGATCGCCGTCGAGATCGTCAAGGTGGAGACCTATACCGGCCAGTGAGCCCGAGGACGGGGCAGGATGACCCCACCCGCGCTCAGTCCGGTACGACGATCGGATCGAAGCCCGCCTGACGCAGCGTGTCCATGACGTGCGCCCGGTGCTCCTCGCCGCGTGTCTCAACGCTCAGCTGCAGGATCACCTCGCTGATCTGAAGCCCCTGACCGTGGCGCGTGTGCAGCACCTCGGTCACATTGGCGCCCGCGAGGGCGAGGAGCTCCGACACGCGGGCGAGCTGTCCCGGGCGATCGGGCAGGGGGATGCGCAGGGTCATGTAGCGTCCGGAGGCGGCGAGCCCGTGGGCCACGACTCGCTGGAGGAGGAGCGGATCGATGTTCCCTCCGGAGAGTACGACGGCGGTGGGACCGGCGGCGCGGATCTTGCCGGCGAGGATCGCCGCGACCCCGGCCGCCCCAGCGGGCTCCACCACCTGCTTCGCACGCTCCAGCAGCACGAGGAGGGCGCGGGCGATGTCATCCTCGGAGACGGTGACCACTTCGTCCACGTGATCGCGGATGATCGAGAACGGCAGCTTCCCGGGACGGGCCACGGCGATCCCGTCGGCGATCGTCGGACGGGTCTCCACGTCGACCGGGTGGCCGGCGGCGAGCGAGGTCGGGTAGGCGGCGGAGTTCTCGGCCTGCACGCCGATGATGCGGATGCTGCGCCCCTCCGCCGCGGCGCGCGCCTTCACGGCGGCCGCGACACCGGCGACGAGGCCTCCCCCGCCGATGCTCATCACGATCGTGTCGAGATCGGGCAGATCGTCCATGAGTTCCAGCCCGAGGGTCCCTTGCCCGGCGATGACGTCCGGGTGGTCGAACGGGTGGATGAACACCGCGCCCGTACGCTCGGCGAAGTCCGCGGCGAGGCGGAGCGGCGTCTCGACCGTCGCCCCCTCGAGGATGACGTCGGCACCGTAGCCGCGGGTGGCCAGCAGCTTCGGCACCGGCACCCCGAGCGGCATGAAGATCGTGGCCGGGATTCCGAGCGCCTTGGCGGCGAGGGCGACGCCCTGGGCGTGGTTCCCCGCCGAGGCGGCGACGACACCGCGGGCGCGCTCCTCGGCCGTGAGGCGGGAGAGGCGGTAGGTCGCTCCGCGGATCTTGAACGACCCGGTGCGCTGGAGGTTCTCGAGCTTCAGGTGGACGGGCACACCCAGGAGGTCGCTCAGGTGCAGGGACTCGTCGAGGGGGGTGCGGGCGATGACGCCGTCGAGGACGCGCGCGGCATCCGCGAAGTCGGCGAGCGACGGGATCGTGGCGTTCACGAACGGCCCTTCTTGGTTCGGGGGACGGTGCTCCAGATGAGATCACCCTGGGGCGCATTCCCAGACTCCCAGGCCCGCGAGCCGAGATACACGGCCACGACGTTGACGAACGCAGCGAGGGGGACGGCGAACAGCGCGCCCGGAATGCCGGCGATCATCGCGCCGCCCGCGACCACGAGGACGACGGCAAGCGGGTGGACCTTCACCGCGGCACCCATGAGGATCGGCTGGAGGATGTGGCTCTCCACCTGCTGCACGACCAGCACGACGACGAGCATCCACAGCGCGATCCACGGCCCGTTGTACACGAGGGCGATGAACACCGCGATCGCCCCCGTGACGATCGCACCCACGAACGGGACGAACGCGCCGAGGAACACCAGGACCGCGATCGGGATCGCCAGCGGCACCCCGAGGAGGAACGCTCCGAGACCGATGCCGACCGCGTCGATCGTGGCCACCAGAAGCTGGGTGCGCGCGTACATCACCACGGTCCGCCACCCCGCGCGTCCGGCACCGTCCACGGGACGGCGCGCGCGGCGGGGGAACAGGCGGAGCGTCCACTTCCAGATGCCGCCGCCGTCGGCGAGGAGGGTGATGAGGATGAACAGGGCCAGGAGCGCTCCGGCACCGACGTGCCCGATGGTCGTTCCGAACGCGAGCGCTCCCGACCAGACGACGGAGGCCTGATCCTGCAGGAACTGCCATCCCTCGCCGAGAAGGACGTCGATCTGCTGCGAGGTGAGGTGGAGAGGACCGTCGATCAGGTACTGCCGGAACCGCTCGAAGGCCTCCACGGTGCGCGTCTGCACCCGGGGAAGCTCTCGGCTGATCTGCCACACCACGAGCCACACCAGCGCGGAGACGACAGCCATGGTCGTCAGGAGCGAGATCACGATCGCGAGCCAGCGCGGGAAGCGGTGACGGAGCATGAGCGTGAAGAACGGCCACAGGAGCGCGCTCAACAGGATCGCGACGAGGAGCGGGATCACCAGGAGCTTCAACTGGATGACGAGCCAGATGCCGACGCCGATGGCGGCGGCGATCAGCAGGAAACGCCAGGCGTAGGCCGTCGCGATGCGGAGACCTCGCGGAATCGAATCGGTCAGATCCGTGGAGACCACCCGACGTCGATCCCGGAAGGCGTCGAACAGCGAACCGCGTCGCGGGTCCTCGGAGCCGTCCATCCGGCCAGTCTAAGCGCGCCGCATACCGGATCAGACATGCGCACGTCCCTCGCGGGCGGTTGCTAGCGTGAAGCCGTGCCACGCAGATCCGTCGTCGCGCTCCTCGTGAGCGGCGCCGTCGCGCTCGCGATCACCGGAGCCGTCCTCCTCGTCGTCCTGCCGCCGCGTGCGGAGACGGCGGAGGACACCGCGCAGGCGTTCGCGGAGGCGCTGATCGCCGCAGACGGAACTGCGGCCGTCGCGCTCGTCGCCGATGCCTCGACGGCCTCCGCCATCGCCGCCGCAGCGCTCGACGGCGCCTCCGCCGTGGACACCGCAGAGGTCGTGCTCACCGAGCAGACGGCCGAACGGACGACGTTCGACCTCACTCTCGGCCTGGCCGGAGACACCGCGACATCCCGCCTGGTCCTCGTCGACGTCGGCGAGGGGTGGCGGGTCGCCGACGGGATGTGGGGCACGCTCCGCGTGGAGACGACGCACGGAGACGCCGTGCGCGTGGGAGGAACGCGTGTCCCCGCCCCCGGTGAGGTGCTGCTCCTTCCCGGCCGCTACCCGGTGACGGCGGACCCCGCCGATCTCTTGGACGGTGCGACCGAGACGACGGTGTTCCCGGGGACGGATCAGGACGTCGCGATCGAAGCGATCCCGAACGAGGCTGCCCTCGAGGCCGCCCAGGGGGCGATCGCGGACTATGCGGCGGCGTGCACGGTGCCCGCCACGGGCACCCCCGCGAACTGCGGGATGCGCATCCCGTGGCCCGCCGACCTCGTCGCGCTCGAGGAGCTGCGGTTCCGCATCGACCGGATGCCGCGCGTGGAGGATCTCGACGCCGGGACCTTCGTCGCGTCGGACGGCGAGCTCGTCGTCACCGCACGCGGCACGGATCGTGGGGGTGATCCGCGGGACGTCACCTACCGCTCGGACACCTGGACGCTCCGCGGCTCCTTCGCCGTCGGCCCGAACGGCATCACCCTCACCGTGTGGTGAGCCGCCGACGACGGAGCGAGGTCTTCCCGACGGCTCAGAACTGCACGCGGGGAGGCTCGGAGATGGCAGCGCCGTCGACCACCTCGAAGAACTCCCGCTCGTGGAAACCCAGGTTGCGGGCGAAGAGATTGTTCGGGAACACCTTGATCTTCGTGTTCAGTTCGCGCACACCGCCGTTGTAGAAACGGCGCGACGCCTGGATCTTGTCCTCGGTGTCCACGATCGCCTGCTGGAGCTGGAGGAAGTTCTGGCTCGCCTGGAGCTGCGGATAGGCCTCCGCGACCGCGAACAGCGACTTCAACGCCTGCTGCATGTGCCCCTCGGCGACACCGGCATCCGCCGGGCCCGACGCGGACAGCGTCTCGGCGCGCGCTCGCGTGACGTTCTCGAAGACCGCCTTCTCGTGGGCGGCATACCCCTTCACCGCCTCGATCAGATTCGGGAGGAGGTCGGCCCGGCGCTTCAGCTGGACCGTGATGTCACTCCAGGCTTCGTCGACGCGCACGTTGAGCTGGACCAGCGAGTTGTAGGTCGCCCACAGGTAGATGCCGGCGATGACGACGAGCGCCACCACGATCAGCACGGGGATCAGCCATTCCCACATAGCGCGAGACTCCGTTCGAGGTTTCCCTTCATCCTAGCCAGGCGCTTCTCGGGGCCGAAGTGCGCGGCGCGACTCCCAGCCGTTACCCACCGAGGACGCGCTCGAGGTAGGGGTTGGCGAACACCCGATGAGGATCCCACTGGTCGCGCAGCGCGACGAAGTCGGCGAACCGGGGATACCGCGATGCCAGCACCGCCGCATCCTGCGCGTGCATCTTCCCCCAGTGCGGGCGTCCACCCTCGGCGAGGAGGATCTCCTCGACCGCATCGAAGTAGGTGCCGGGATCCTCTCGCCAATACCGATGCACGGCGATGTAGCCGCTCTCGCGCCCGTGCGAGGTGGACATCCACGCCGCATCCGCGGCGGCCGTGCGCACCTCGATCGGGAAGGAGATCCGCCATCCGCGCCGCCGGATCAGATCACGCACCGCCTCGAACGCGGGCACGAGCCGCTCGACCGGGACGGCGTACTCCATCTCCGCGAAGCGGACCGACCGACGGGTCGCGAACACCGCCGCGGAGGCGTCGGAGAAGTCCCTGCCACCCCACACCCGCGTCGACACACGGTTGAGGGAGGGGACGCTCGCGGGAAGCAGCGCTCCCGTCGCGCACGCCGCCCGGTGGAGCACCCCGCCGACCACGACGTCCTCGAGGAACCGCGCTCCGGCCGACAGCGGGCGGGTGGGCGTGTCAGCGGGGTGCCGCTGCTGGGACTTGGTCAGCGCGAGGTCCGTTCCCGGAAACCAGTAGAACTCGAAGTGGTCGTCCCGCTCGGCGCGTGCCGCGAGGTCGTCGCAGACCTCCTGCAGGGGCTCAGGACGCTCCCGCGCGGCCAGCACGAACGCGGGGACGCACCGCAGCGTCACCTCGACGATGACACCGAGGGCGCCCAGCGAGACGGCGACCGCATCGAGCAGTTCTCCGTCCTCCTCCGTGACCGTGACCCGTTCGCCGTCGGCAGTGACGAGGGTCGTCCCTGCGACCTGGCTCCCCAGGCCCCCGAATCGGATGCCGGTGCCGTGGGTGCCGGTGCTGATGGCGCCGGCGAGGCTCTGCCGATCGATGTCGCCCAGGTTCTCCATCGCGAGACCGTACGGCGCGAGGAGCGCCGGGATGCGGTGGAGGCGCGTGCCGGCCGCGAAGGTCGCGAGGCCCCGTTCGCGGTCCACGTCCACGAGCCCCGAGAGTTCGTCGAGATCCAGCAGGATGTCGGGGGCGAGGGCGATCGCCGAGAAGCTGTGGCCCGCGCCTACCGCCTTCACACGCAGCCCCCGCCGGGCCGCGGCATCGACCGCGCGGCGCACCGCGTCCACCGACGGCGGGCGCTCGACGCGACGGGGGCGCACCTGCTCGGTGCGACCCCAGTTCTGCCACCGACCGCCCGGGCGCGTCATGCGAACGACCGTCCCTCTCCGCGGTAGGTCGGCACCTCGCCGACCACCCGCCCCTCCGAGACGACCTGCAGTCGCTCGGTGTGCTCGCACAGCTCTCCGCTCTTGGCGTGGCGGAACCACACGCGCGAGCCCACACGCAGGGATGCGGTCCCCCGCCCCGCGACAGGGGTCTGGACCTCCCCCGCGCCCTCCCGCGGGAGGAGATGGAGGCCGCGGGGCCACACCGGCGTCGGGAGCCGCGAGGATCCTGCAGGCCCCGACGCCACCCATCCGCCCCCGGACGCCGTGACGACGCCCGGCGTCGGCATCCGGACGATGTCGACGGCGAAGGCGGAGGCGGGCGCGGGACGGAAGCGGCGGTAGCCGTCGAAGAGGTGGCCGGCGAGCAGTCCGCTCCCCGCGGTCACCTCGGTCACGGCGGTGTCGGCTGCCGACGTCTCCAGCGACCCGGTGCCGCCGGCGTTGACGAACTCCAGCGGCGCCCACGCCGCGACCGCGGCGACCACCGCCGCGCGTCGTTCCCGCAGCTCAGCGACACTTCGACGTTGCATCCACCGGATCGCCGCCGAACCGGCATCCGCGACACCCGCCACCTGCGCCTCGTACATCATCACGCCGACGAGGCGGAACCCCGGCCGCGCGACCACGGCCCGCGCCAACCGTGACGCCTCAGCCGGCTCGTGGACGGGCGAGCGCCGCACGCCCACGTGTCCGAGCGCGGGCACACGCCAGGACGCGTCCACATCGATCGCGAGGCGAATCTCCGGGCGCGCGGCCGGGGATGCCACCGCGTCGATGAGGTCGAGCTGTGCCTCGTCGTCGATCATCAGCGTGATCTTCGCCGCGGCGTCCGGGTCGCCCGCGAGTCGGGCGAGGGCCGTGCGATCCGCCGTCGGATACCCCAGCACGATGTCGTCGTGGGACTGGGCGAGCCACAGCGCTTCGGCCAGGGAGTACGCGAGGAGCCCGCGATACCCGGGGAGCGCGAGCACGGCGTCGAGGATGGCGCGGGAGCGGACGGACTTCGTCGCGATCCGGACGGGCACCCCCGCCGCGCGGACGACGAGATCCAGCGCGTTGTGCCGGAGGGCGCCCAGGTGCACAGCCGCCAGAGGGGCGGGAAGTTCCTCCACCGCATGGGTGAGGTCCGCCCAGTAGCGCGGGGCGTCCTCCCACACCGGATCAGCGGATGCCGCGGCGTCGAGGTCGAGTCTCATCGGACCCACCCTAGAGCCGCAGGCCTCCCGAGTGTGCCCCCGGTGGGACTCGAACCCACACTGCAGCGATTTTAAGTCGCCCGCCTCTGCCGATTGGGCTACGGGGGCGCCGGCGCACCGACGCCGTCACGCTCCCCTCAGCGTCCCGCGGCGGCGGCGGCCTTGTCGGCCTCGACCTTCTCGGGCTGATCGGCGATCTTCCCCTGCTCGCGGGGCTCGGCGGGCGGCGTCACCGCGGGCTGGGCCGGCCGCGGACGGGCCGCGAACTCCTCGAAGACGTAGCGCGGGTTCTGGACCGTGGAGAGGTTCACGATGTCGCGACCAAGCCAGAAGTTGTTCCACCAGCCCCACAGGACGCGGAACTTCCGCTCCCACGAGGGCATCGCCAGGCCGTGGTAGCCGCGGTGCGCGAACCATGCCGGAAGCCCCTTGATCGCGATCTTGCCGGACTGGAACACCCCGATGCCGAGGCCGAGACCGGCCACCGCGCCGAGGTTCTTGTGGACGTACTCCTTCGGCTCCTCGCCGCGCAGGACCGCGACGAGGTTCTTCGCGAGCAGCTTCGCCTGGCGCACCGCGTGCTGGGCGTTGGGCACGCAGTAGCCGCCGACCCCACCGCCGGAGAGGTCCGGGACCGCGGCGACGTCGCCCGCGGCCCATGCTCCCTCGAGGGGCGCCTCCGCCGTGCCGACCCGCAGGTCCGCGCGCGCACGGATGCGACCGCGCTCTTCGACGGGCAGGTCCCCGCCGCGCACGACCGTCGGGTTCGCCATGACGCCGGCGGTCCAGATGATCAGGTCGCTGGGGATCGTCTCCCCGGTGGACAGCTCGATGTTGCCGTCGATCGCTCCGGTGACCTGGGTGTCCAGGTGGACCGCCGCACCACGCTCGGCGAGGTTCTTCAGCACCCACTCGCTCGTCTTCAGCGACACCTCGGGCATGATGCGCCCCATCGCCTCGACGAGGTGGAAGTGCGTGTCCTCGAAACGCAGCTCGGGGTACTTCTTCAGGAGAGCAGAGGCGTAGGACCGCAGCTCGGCGAAGACCTCGATTCCGGCGAAACCGCCTCCGACGACGACGACGGTGAGGAGGCGGTCGCGCTCCGGACCCGCCGGGACGAGCGCGGCCTTGTCGAAGTTCGCCGTCAGACGGTCGCGGATGGCGACGGCCTCCTCGATCGTCTTCAGACCGATCGCGTTGTCGGCGATCCCCGGGATGGGGAACGTGCGGGAGACGGCGCCGGCGGTGACGACGATCTGGTCGTACCGGACCTGGTAGGGCTCCCCCACCGACGGGGTGATGGTGGCGGTCTTGTCGGCGTGGGTGATGCCGGTGACCTTGCCCGCGACGACCTTAGTCTTGGAGAGGTGCCGACGCAGCGCCACGACCGAGTGGCGCGCCTCGATGGAGCCGGCCGCGACCTCGGGGAGGAAGGGCTGGTAGGTCATGTAGGGCAGCGGGTCGACGACGGTGACCTCGGCTTCGCCCTTGCGCAGATGCTTCTCGAGCTTCCACGCCGTGTAGAAGCCCGCATATCCGCCGCCGACGATCAGGATCTTGGGCACAGTGTTCGTCACGGTGGGAAGTACTCCTCGGGTGTCAGCGGCTCGGCGTCCGGGACGCCAATCGGATGCGTCGGACAGCTGCAGTGACGCCGAGCGTGAACAGTATAGCGGTGGTGGTGAAAAGCGTCAGCGGAAGCGTCCCGTAGAGCACGGTCTCTCCCGTCGGGAGAAGGGGCGACACCGCGCGCCCCGCGGCATCCGCCGGAGGCAGCGGCTCGATCTCCACCGGTTCGCTGGGCACGCTCGGGGCCGGCCCACTGTCGGCGCGTCGATAGAGCCGGATCCACTCCGACAGGCTCCCCATCGGGTTCGCCGTCACCGCGGGGACGTCGGCTCGCACGGCGGCGGCCGCGTCCACGAGGCCGCGACCGTAGAGCGGGTCCACCGGCTGCTCGGCGCCGGCGACCGGACGGGCGGTCGAGACGATCCGGTTGATGACGTTCGCCGCGTCGAGGTCGGGGTGAGCGGCGCGGACAAGGGCCGCGACACCCGCCACGATCGGCGCGGCACCGCTGGTGCCGTCCCAGACGACCACGCGTCCGTCCGCGGAGACCCCGAGCAGCCGTTCGCTGGGCGCCGCCACCCCGATGGTGATGCCCTGGGTGGACGCTTCCACGCTCGCTCTGCCGCGGGGGTCCACCCCGCCCACGGTGAGGACACCCGGGATGGTGGCGGGCGCACCGACGGCGGTCGTGCCGCTGCCTCGGTTGCCGGCGGCCACGACGACGACGACGTCGTTCTCGAACGCGTACAGGAACGCGTCGTCCCAGCTCGGATCCCAGTCCGGGGTGTTGGTAGTGAGCGACATGTTGATCACGTCGGCCCCGTTGTCGACCGACCAGGTGATCGCCTCGGCGATCTGCTCCACGAACGGCACCGTCGCGGCCGAGCCGAAGCCGACCGACACGGCCATGAGCTCGGCCTCGGGCGCGACGCCGATCATTCCCGTTCCAGGTCCCGTCCCGCGTGCCGCCGCGAGCGAGGCCACCCAGCTGCCGTGATTGCCGTCGACGGCGCCGATGGGAGTACGTCCGTCCGCCGACCCGATCCCGGACACGTCGGTGCCGGCGACGACGGCGCCCTGGAACTCCACCGGGCCGCGGCCGATGCCGGTGTCGATGACGGCGATGCGCACGCCGGCTCCGCGGGTGGTCCGCCAGGCATCCTCGATCCCGTAGTCGGCGAGCCAGTACTGCGCGTCGCGGACAGGGTCCACGGACGACGGAACGGGCGACGGGGTGGGGTCGGTCGCCGCGGACGCCGGTGCGACGCCGAGCGTGACGGCGAGTGCGGCCGCGGCCAGGCCGCCGCCGATCCGCCGCCCGAGCGCGATCATCCGCCCGGCCCCGGTTCTGCGCACACGCACACATCCGGCGACCAGGAGGACCGCTCCAGCGCGAGGTCGCCGATGGGGTTCACACCCGGGCCGGCGGCCAGCGCGTGGCCGGCGAGGGCGTGCAGGCACTTCACCCTCGTGGGCATCCCCCCGGCGGAGACGCCCTCGATCTCGGGAACGTCGCCGAAGAGGGTCCGATCCTCCAGATACGCGCGGTGCGCGGCCCGGTAGGCCTCGGCGACGCCCTCGTCGTGAAGCATCTCGGCGAACGCGGGCATCACCTGAGTCGCCTCGAGGGTCGACATCGCGGCCGTCGCCGCCGGATGGGTCAGATAGTAGAAGGTCGGGAAGGGCGTGCCGTCCGGGAGCCGCGGCGAGGTGGCCACCACCGTGGGATTTCCGCAGACGCAGCGTGCGGCGACACCGACGACGCCGCGCGCCGGGCGTCCGAGCTGCGCGCGGAGGACGTCGAGGTCGCGGTCGCTCAGGGGTGCGAAGGGAGGCGTGGTCACGTCTTCGAGGGTAGCCGGGGGCGCCGGCGTCGACGAACCCCGACGCGTGTCACGGCTCCGTCGTCCCGGTCACCGTGCGCGAGAGACCCGCTTCGGTGATCGACCGCACCATCTGCCCCATCCAGTCGGTCCGGGTCGTCTGCACCTCGTCGCTGACGGCCGCGGGCTCCTGCGGCACATCCTGCGGCGGAAGATCGTTGTCGATGAGGTAGACCACCTCGCCCGGCGCCACGAAGTACAGTCGTTCCCGCGCCTGGGTGGTGATGTAAGCCGGGTCGGTCCAGCGCTCCCGCTGCGCCTCGAGGTCGGCGACGCGCTCCTCGCCCACCTCGACCGCCTCCTCCAACGCCGCCACGCGCTGACGCTGGTCGAGGTAGGTCCCGATGGTCGGCACCAGCACGAAGGCTGCGAGCACGACGAGTCCGAGCATGATGGCGGCGAAACCGGACGACCGGATGCCGGTGAGCCACGCCCGCACGTCCGGCGCCGATCGTCCCTCTCGTCGCGGACGTCGGGGGGGACGGGAAGGGGGAGCCGTCGTGTCCACCACGGCTCCCCCTCTCCTACGCTGTCCGGCGCGTATCAGCCCTTGAAGCGGGGGAACGCTCCGCGCCCGGCGAAGACCGCCGCGTCGCCGAGTTCCTCTTCGATACGCAGAAGCTGATTGTATTTCGCGACGCGCTCGCTGCGCGCAGGCGCACCGGTCTTGATCTGACCGCAGTTGACCGCGACGGCGAGGTCCGCGATCGTGGTGTCCTCGGTCTCGCCGGAACGGTGCGACAGCATGGAACGGTAGCCGTTCTGGGTCGCCACGGCGATCGCGTCGAGCGTCTCGGACAGGGTTCCGATCTGGTTGACCTTCACCAGCAGCGCGTTCGCGACGCCGAGGTCGATGCCGCGCTGCAGACGCTGCGGGTTGGTGACGAAGAGGTCGTCGCCGACGAGCTGGACCTTCGATCCGATCGCGTCGGTCAGGCCCTTCCACGCGTCCCAGTCGTCCTCGGCCAGGGCGTCCTCGATCGTGACGATCGGGTAGTTGGCGACGAGGTCGGCGAAGTAGTCGGTGAGCTTGTCAGCCGACCAGGCCTTGCCCTCGACGGTGTAGACACCCTCCGAGAAGAACTCGGTGGCGGCGACGTCGAGGCCGACGGCGATGTCGGTGCCCGGGGCAAACCCGGCCTTCTCGATCGCCTTCATCAGGAAGTCCAGGCCTTCGCGGTTGCTGGGCAGGTCGGGCGCGAAACCGCCCTCGTCGCCCAGCGCCGTGTTGAAGCCGGCCGCCTTCAGCTCGCTCTTGAGCACGTGGTAGATCTCCGTGCCCCACCGCAGGGACTCGGAGTAGGTCTCCGCGCCGATGGGGGCGAGGAAGTACTCCTGGAAGTCGATGCCGTTGTCGGCGTGCTCGCCGCCGTTGATGACGTTGAACAGCGGAACGGGGAGGACGTGGGCGTTGGGGCCGCCGAGGTAGCGGAACAACGGCAGGTCCGCGGCGTCCGCGGCGGCCTTGGCGACGGCGAGGGAGACGCCGAGGATGGCGTTGGCCCCGCACCGCGACTTGTTCTCGGTGCCGTCGGTCTCGATGAGGATCTCGTCGACGACGCGCTGCTCGCTCGCCTCTACGCCCTCGATGGCGGGGCCGAGCTCGTCGATGACGGCCGCGACGGCCTTGAGCACGCCCTTGCCCGAGTACCGGCTCTTGTCGCCGTCCCGCAGCTCGTACGCCTCGAAGGCACCGGTGGATGCGCCCGAGGGCACCGCGGCACGCTGGACGACACCGTCATCGAGGAGCACCTCCACTTCGACGGTCGGGTTTCCGCGCGAGTCGAGGATCTCGCGTGCGCCTACAGCCTCGATCAATGCCACTGGGTGACTCCTTGTGTCGTGGAGGGGTGATGTCCGGGGATGAGTGGATATCGGGAGCGTCGTCGGTCCGAGACCACTCTAGAGGCGCGGGGCCGTCGCCGCAGGAGGGTCACACCACCACGGCGACGGCGAAGCCGTCGTAGCCCTTCGCGTCGAGCGTCTGGAGGGCGGTGGCCTCGAAGCGCGGATCGCGGGCGAGGACTTCCAGACCCTGCCGCGTCCCCACCACATCGGGTCGGGAGTTCGTCGGATCGGCGACCGCGCCGCCGCGGCCGATGTTGTCGACGATCACCACGGTGCCCGGGCGGCCCAGTCGCGCGGCCCAGTCCAGGTAGGCGGCGTTGGACTCCTTGTCGGCGTCGATGAAGACGAGGTCGAACGGAGCCTCACCGGACAGGGTGGGGAGGACGTCGAGCGCGCGCCCCTCGCGGATCTGCACGCGCCCACCGAGGCCGGCACGATCGAGATTCGCCCGGGCGAGTCGTGCGTTCGCGGGCTCGGCCTCGATCGAGATCACGAGACCGTCGTCGGGGACCGCGCGGGCGAGCCAGATCGCCGAGTACCCCCCGAGCGTGCCGATCTCGAGGATCCGCCGGGCTCCGGAGATCCGCGCGATCAGATGCAGGAACTTCCCGTTGACCGGCGCGACCTCGATCGCCGGCAGGCCCGCCGCCCGCTGCGCCGCGACGGCGGCGTCGAGAGCCGGGTCCTCCCCCACGAGCAGCGCCGACAGATAGGCGTCGACGCGACGCCAGGTCGCGGAGTCGATATCGGATGCCATCGCCTCAGCCAACCGGCCCCGGACGGTCCCCGTCAACCCGCACGGCGTGGAGGGCTTGGATGATCGCCGGGATGAACGCCTCCGCTGTGCGCCGGTACCCCGCAGCCGAGGGGTGGAAGCGGTCCATCGCGAACATCTCCTCCGGGCGGGAGAGGAAGACGGGCCCGACGGTCGCGCGCAGGGACACCACCACGCCCCCGGCGCGCGCCGCCTCCCGCGCTTGGGCGACGGCGAGGCGACGCGACAACCGGCCCGCGAGCGTGCGGAGCGGCTGCGGGACCGGCCGCAGCGCCGCGAGGTCAGGACACGTGCCCACGATCACCGGGATGCCGCGCTCCCGCAGCGCCCGCACCGCCTCGGCGAGATGCGCGGCGGAGCGCATGACCGGCCGTCGATGGGTGACGTCGTTGCCGCCGACGACGATCACCGCGGCATCCGGTCGGAGCCCGCGCGGCAGCCGAGCGACCTGACCGGCGAGCGCGGAGGACTCCGACCCGACCTGCGCAAGGGTGTGCAGGTGAACCGGCCGATCCAGCGCGCGGGAGATGCCCTTCGCCAGACGTCCGCCGAGAGTCTCCTTGGGGCGGGAGGCGCCCAGTCCCGCCGCGATCGAGTCTCCGAGCAGCACCAGATGCAGCGGCGCGCCGCGGCGCCGTGCACCCCAGACCCGGTCCGCGTCGAGCGCGTCCTCCCCGAGAGGCTTCCCGATGCGTCGGCGCGCGACGGCCGCCTGGCGGGCGAGCGTCGTGCGCGCGAGGAGGGTGAGGATCACCGCTCCCCCGGACACCCGGATGAGTGTGCGGGTGCCCTGCATCCCCGAAGTGGACCCCATGCAGACGTCGCGCGGGTGAACGGAAGGCGACCACACGTGCGCGCCCGCCGGGGCTCAGCTCAGAGGCCGCTGCTCCAGTGCGTCGACATCTTGGTCCGCCGAGAGGGTGACGAACGACCGGTAACCGTCGGCGGCAGCGCGCTCCAGGAGTGCCTTGAGGTTCTTCGGGCGCTGCTCCACCCGCACGCGGGCCCCGCCGTCGAGCAGTCGCGTCTTCGCCGCCAGCAGCTGCGCCAGCGGCACGTCGCGGTCGTGGATGAGCACGACGGCCGGCGCGCGGCTCTCGCCGTGTTCTTCGAGCAGGTCCACGATGCGCTCGAATCCGATCGAGAAGCCCACGGCCGGGACGTCCTGACCGAGGAACCGCCCGATCATGCCGTCGTACCGGCCGCCGCCGCCCAGCGAGTACGTGACGGCGGGATGGGCGAGCTCGAAGATCGTTCCGGTGTAGTAGCCCATTCCCCGCACGAGGAAGGGGTCGAAGACGACGGGCGCCGTCCCGGTCCCGCGCGCGGCGGCGACGGCCGCGCCGATCCCGGCCACGTGCCGGATGATCTCTTCGTCGATTCCCTCGGGGAGCGCCGCCCGGATGCGTTCCTCGCCGAACGGTAGCTCTGCGGCGGACGCCGGGCGGGCGAGGAACGCGGCGAAGGCGGCCACCGCATCCGCTCCCGCACCGCGCTCGAGAAGCTCGCGCTCGACGCCGTCGGGTCCGATCTTGTCGAGCTTGTCGATCGTGATCAGGACGCCGGGACGCTCGGCCTCGGCGAATCCGAACTGCGCGAGCATGGCGTCCAGGATGCGTCGATCGTTGACCCGGATCTCCGCCCCCGCGAGCCCCAGCGCATCGAGGGTGTCCAGGGTCGCGACGGCGAGCTCCGCCTCGGCGCGCGCGGAGGGATCGCCGATGATGTCGATATCGCACTGCACGAACTGGCGGTACCGACCCTTCTGCGGACGTTCGGCTCGCCAGACCGGCGCGATCTGCACGGCCCGGAACACCGCGGGGAGCACGCCGCGGTGGGTGGCGTAGAACCGGGCCAACGGGACGGTCAGGTCGTAGCGCAGCCCGAGATCGGTCAGCGACGCGGGATCCTCGGCCGCGGCACGCACCGCGTCGGCGTCGAGTCCGCGGCGGAGGACGTTGTACGCGAGCTTCTCATTGTCGCCGCCGATCCCCGCGTGGAGGCGGCTGTACTCCTCCATCACCGGCGTCTCGATCTCGTCGAAACCGTGCGCGCGATAGCGGTCGCGGATCGTGGCGAGCACGCGCTCGCGGCGGGCCTTGTCGGCGGGGAGGAAGTCGCGCATGCCGCGCGGGGCGTTCACGGAGGGCACCGGACCATCTTCCCAGGTAGTGGCGCGCGACGCGCGTCAGACCGTGCCGGCGCGGCCTTCCTGGGCACGGATGTCGTCCGTGAGGGACCGCAGACGGCTGCGGAGGGCGCGCTCGGCGTCCCAGCCCTCCGCGCGTGCGACGGCGACCAGGGCGAGGAGCGCCTCACCCAGCTGGTCCTCGCTCGCCGGAGCGCCGGGAGCGGTTGCGGGCGCCGCCGTCCCGGGCACCGAGGCCGCCTTGCCGAGCAGCTTCTGAGCCAGGGCGAGCGACGGCATCCGCGCGCTGACGCCGTCCAGGACGCTCGTGCGCGCACTCTTCTCCGCGGCCTTCGCGGCGTTCCAGTGGACGAGCACCTCTTCGGGCGTCGTCGCGACCGCGTCGCCGAACACGTGCGGGTGGCGGCGGATCATCTTCTCCGACAGCCCCCGCGCGACGTCGTCGATGTCGAACGCCTCGCCCCGCTCTCCCGCGGCGATCTCGGCATGGAAGAGCACCTGCCACAGCAGGTCGCCGAGCTCTTCGCGCATCTCGGCGGCATCCCCCGTCTCGATCGCCTCGATGAGCTCCGCGCTCTCCTCGATCAGGTACGGCACGAGGTCGCGATGGGTGATGCGCCGGCTCCATGCGCACCGTTCACGTACCAGGTGCATCGTCTCCACGGCCGCGCGCACGGCATCCGTCGGCTCGATCACCGGGGCACCTCGATCGCCTGACGACGGTGGTGCCGCGCGCGGAGGGAGACGAGCACTCCGGCCAGCACGAGGGAGATCATCGACCCGCCGAGAACGCCGAGCGTCGCCTCGTCGCGCAGGAGCGGCTCATCCGCGAACGCCAACTCCGACAGCAGCAGCGAGACGGTGAAGCCGATCCCGCCGAGCGCTCCCGCCGCGAGGAGGTCGGCGAAGGACAGGTGCGGCGCGACGCCGCGGTTGCCGATCCGCAGAGAAAGCCACCCGGCGACGCTGATTCCGATCATCTTGCCCACGGGAAGCGCCAGGAGGATGCCCCAGAACGCCGGCGAGAGCTGCGTCGGCGTCACCTGCGGGATGACCACGAGCGCGGCCGAGAAGGCGAACAGCGGCAGGATGAGGCCGTTGACCCACGGCTCGAGCGAATGCCGGGCCCGAAGCGCCGGCTGCTGGGCCATCGCGAGGCCCAGAGCGACGCCGGCGAGGGTCGCGTGCACACCGGAGAGATACGTCAGGACCCAGGTCAGGATGCCGAGGGCGACCAGGACGCCGATGAGCAGCGGGCGCGCCGGGGTGTCCGTCCGCCTGCTGAGCACACCGAAGATCACCACGGTCAGCGCTGCGAGGGCCAGCAGCCCCAGGTTCAGGTCGCTGGTGAAGAGCACGGCGATGAACACGATGCCCACGATGTCGTCGAGGATCGCCAGGGCGAGGAGGAAGATCCGGATGCCGGAGGGAAGCCCTCGACCGAACACGGCCAGCACCCCGAGGGCGAAGGCGATGTCGGTCGCGGTCGGGATCGGCCAGCCCCGGGACGCGTCCGAGGATCCGGCCACGAGCAGGAACACCGCGATCGGCGTCACCACCCCGCCCGCCGCGGCGATCGCCGGCTGCAGCGCCTTGCGCGCGGAGTTCAGCTCCCCTGCGGTGAGCTCGAACTGCAGTTCGACGGCGACGATGAAGAAGAACACGGCCAGGAGCCCGTCCTGGACCCAGTGGCCGAGCGACATCTCGAAGACCCCGGGGATGCCGAGGTAGGTGTGTTTCGCGGCGTCGACGGCGGGCCCGATCGGCGAATTGGCCACGATCAGACCCAGAACGGCTGCGGAGAGCAACATGACGGCGGGAAAACGCGCCGAGCGCAGGAGCGACATCGAGTGCGAGTGTAGCCCCGTCGTCACACAGCGCCCGCCGTGACGAACGCGTCTCGCGGCGGCGCTAGCGTGGAACCCATGCGTGAACTGACCAACACCGAGGCGATCGATCTCGTGGGGCGCTTCGAAGCCGGTCAGGAGACACCCGAACGTATGCGCGCCGATGTGCGGATGCTGGGATCGCTCCTGGGCAAGGTGCTTCGCGAGAGCGGCTCCCCCGGCCTGTTCGAGGACGTGGAGCGCCTTCGCGCCGCGACGATCCAGGCGTACACCGACGAGACGCCGGAGGCCTTCGCGCGCGCCGCCGCGATCGCGGACTCGTTCAGCGTCGCGCGTGCCGACGAGGTCGCCCGCGCCTTCACCTGCTATTTCCACCTCGTCAACCTCGCTGAGGAGCACCAGCGCGTGCGCGTCCTGCGGGAGCGTGACGGCCGCCCCGAGCGCGAGAGCGCGTCCGACTCCGTCGCGGCGGCGTTCGTCCGCCTGTCCGCGGAGGTCGGCGATGAGACGGCGCTCGAGCGGCTGCAGGCTCTGCGCTTCCATCCCGTCTTCACCGCGCACCCCACCGAGGCCCGTCGCCGGGCGGTGTCCTCCAGCATCCGGCGTCTGGCGAGCCTGCTCGACGAGCACGAGACCTCGCGGCGCAACGGCGCCGATGAGCGTCGCGCCGAGCGGCGGATGCTGGAAGAGGTGGACACGCTGTGGCGTACGGCCCCGCTCCGTCCGGAGAAGCCGTCCCCGACCGACGAGGTGCGCGCGGTGATGGCGGTCTTCGACGAGACCCTGTACACGGCGATCCCGCACGTCTACCGACGCGTCGACGACGCACTGCAGGGTCCCGGTGCGGGCAACCGCGCGCCGGTCGTGAAGCCGTTCGTCCGCATCGGCTCGTGGGTCGGCGGCGATCGCGACGGGAATCCCTTCGTCACGGCGTCGGTGACCCGCAAAGCCGCGAAGATCGCGAGCGAGCACGTCCTGATCGGTCTCGAGCGGACCGCGGAGCGGATCGGGCGGGGCCTGACGCTGGATGCCGCCTCCACTCCGCCGAGCGAGGCTCTGCTCGCGCTCGGACGGCGCCTCGCCGCCGCGGACGAGGAAGCCGCCGGCGAGATCGCCCAGCGCTCGCCCAACGAGCCCTACCGCCGCATCCTCCTCCTCATCGCGAGGAAGCTCGCCGCGACCCGGGCCCGCGATGCGGATCTCGCGTACCGCGATCCCGAGCACCTCGTCGCCGATCTCCGGGTCATCCAGGATTCCCTGGTCCAGGCCGGAGCCGCCCGACAGGCCTACGGACACCTGCAGCAGCTGCTGTGGCAGGTGGAGACCTACGGATTCCACCTCGCCGAGCTGGAGGTCCGCCAGCACTCGGCGGTCCACGCCCGGGTCCTCGCGGAGCTCGAGGCCGGGGGCGAGCGCAGCGAACTCGCCGATGAGGTCCTCGACGTCTTCCGCTCCGTGGCATTCCTCCAGGAGCGCTACGGACCCCGCGCGGCCGGACGCTACATCGTGTCGTTCACGCAGTCGGCCGAGGACCTCGCCGCCGTGCACCGCCTCGCGCGTTTCGCCGTCGGCCCCGAGGGGACGCCGCCGGTGCTGGATGTCATCCCCCTGTTCGAGACGTTCGCCGACCTGCAGGCGGCCCCGGGGATCCTCGCCGAGATCGTCGAGCACCCCGAGTTCGCCTCGCGCCTGGAGGCGACGGGGCGACGATTGGAAGTCATGCTGGGGTACTCCGACTCGTCGAAGGACGTCGGCCCCGTCGCTGCGAACCTCGCGCTTTATCAGGCGCAGGCCGCGATCTCCGCGTGGGCGCGGGAGAGCGGCATCGAACTCACCCTCTTCCACGGCCGCGGCGGTGCGCTCGGACGCGGCGGCGGCCCGGCCAACTCCGCGATCCTCGCCCAGCCCCCGCATTCCGTGGACGGGCGGTTCAAGCTCACCGAGCAGGGCGAGGTCATCTTCGCCCGGTACGGCGACCCCGCGATCGCGATGCGTCACATCGACCAGGTCGCCGCGGCGATCCTGACGGCGTCCGCGCCGTCGAACGAGGAGCGAAACCGCGCCGCGGCCGACAAGTACGCCGAGGTCGCCGCGACCATGGACGTCGCCTCGCGCGAGCGCTTCTTCTCGCTCGTCAAGGCCCCGGGCTTCGCCCCGTGGTTCGCGCGCGTCACCCCCATGGAGGAGATCGGCCTGTTGGCCCTCGGCTCGCGCCCGGCCCGTCGCGGTCTGTCGGTGGAGTCGCTCGCCGATCTGCGCGCCATCCCGTGGGTCTTCGCCTGGACGCAGGCACGCATCAACCTGGCCGGGTGGTTCGGCCTGGGCTCCGCCCTGGACGCCGTGGGAGACGAGGGTCTTCTGCAGCGCGCCTACGCGGAGTGGCCGCTGTTCCGCACGATGGTCGACAACGTCGCGATGAGCCTGGCGAAGACGGATGACCGCATCGCCCGGCAGTACCTCGATCTGGGAGACCGCGACGATCTCGCCGAGCTCGTGCGCTCGGAGATGGTGCTGACGCGCGAATGGGTGATCCGTGTCACCGGCGGGACGGAGCTGCTGGCGGGTAAGCCCGTGCTCCAGCGCGCCGTGAAGATGCGCAGTCCCTACGTCGACGCCCTCTCGCTCCTCCAGCTGCGGGCCCTGCGGGCGCTCCGCGCCGCGGACGAGGGAGCCCCGGTGGATCCGGAGCAGCAGCGTCTGCTGCTCCTGTCCGTCTCGGGGGTCGCGGCGGGTCTGCAGAACACCGGCTGAGCCGATCGGCCGTTCCGCACCGGCTCAGCCGAGCGGTCGGTCGTCGGCATGCCGGGCGAGGCTCCGTCCGTAACGCTCGGTCAGCTGCACCATCAGATCCGGCGTCTGGCGATCCAGACCGAACACGTAGCCGGGGAAGTCGAGTTCGCGCTGTGCCGCCTCGATCTCCTCGTGACGCTCGGCGGGGAGGATCCGCATCGGCGCACCGACGGCCACCCAGCCGATCGGCACCACCGTTTCGGGCGGGAGCGTGGTGCGCAGGTGGACGATCGCTCCGATGCGCACGTCGCTGCGCGCCCCGATGTGCGCACCGTTGAAGACCCGCGTCCCGGTGGCGAGGAACACCTCGTCCTCGATCGTCGCCCCCGAAACGCTCGCGAGCGGTCCGATCAGCACGTGGTCGCCGATGTGGACCGGGTTGGTCGCCGTGGAGCGGATCAGCGCATTCTCCATCACGATCACGTGCGAACCGAGGGTCAGCGCGCCGCCCTCCGCGGTGATGACCGCACCGTGCAGGATCTGACAGTCGGGTCCGATCACGACGTCGCCGCTGATCACCGCGGACGGCGCCACGACGGCGTCGGGATGGATGCGGGGCTCGGCCCCGAGGTGTGCGAACTGCATCGTCCCCTCCTCGTTCCCCGACAGCGTACGCCTACCCCGCGGTCTGCTCCGGCTCCGGCCACAGCTGATCCAAGAGCTGCGCCACCCACGCCACCAGCGCCGCATCCGTGAGGATCGCGCCGTCCGCGGTCGGCAGCGGCACCACGAGCGCGTCGCCCCCGGCGAGGAGCTTCGCCTTCGGGTACAGGCGCTGCAGGCGCACGCGCATCGAATCGGGGAGGTTCGCGGGCGCGATCCGGAGGTTCGGGCCCATCGCCACGACGTCGGCGAGCTGGGCGCGCGCGGCCCGTCGGCGCAGGTGGGCGATCGAGAAGAGCCCCTCGACCTCCTCCGGCGGTGCGCCGTAGCGGTCGGCGAGTTCCTCGCGGACGAGGGCGATCGCGCCCTCCTTCGCGGTGGCCGACGCCGCGGCGGAGAGCTTCTGGTAGGCCTCGAGGCGGAGCCGCTCGCTGTCGATGTACGAGTCGGGGATGCGCGCCTCGACGGGGAGCTCCAGGCGCAGCTCGGCGGGCCCCTCGGTCTCCTCGCCGCGGAAGGTCGCGACGGCTTCGCCGATCATGCGCAGGTAGAGGTCGAAGCCGACCCCCGCGATGTGACCGGCCTGCTCGGCGCCGAGGAGGTTTCCCGCTCCGCGGATCTCAAGGTCCTTGAGCGCGACCTGCATCCCGGAACCGAGGTCGTTGTTGACGGCGATCGTCTCCAACCGATCGGCCGCCGTCTCGGACAGCGGCTTCTGATCGTCGTAGAGGAAGTAGGCGTAGGCGCGTTCGCGCGCGCGCCCGACGCGACCTCGAAGCTGGTGGAGCTGGCTGAGTCCGTACTTGTCGGCGCGGTCGATGATGATCGTGTTCGCGTTGGCGATGTCCAGACCCGTCTCGATGATGGTCGTCGAGACGAGGACGTCGGCCTTGCGCTCCCAGAAGTCGTCCACCACCTGTTCGAGCTGATGCTCGCCCATCTGCCCGTGCGCCACGGCGATGCGTGCCTCCGGTACGAGCTCGGCCAGATCGGCCGCCACCCGCTGGATCGACTGAACGCGGTTGTGCACGTAGAACACCTGCCCCTCGCGCAGGAGCTCCCGTCGGATCGCCGCGGCGATCTGCTTGTCGTTGCGCGCTCCGACGTAAGACAGGATCGGATGCCGGTCCTCCGGAGGGGTCGCGAGCGTGGACATCTCCCGGATGCCGGTGACGGCCATCTCCAGGGTCCGGGGGATCGGCGTCGCACTCATGGCGAGGATGTCGACGTTGGTCTTCAGCTTCTTCAGGGCATCCTTGTGCTCGACGCCGAACCGCTGCTCCTCGTCGATGATCATCAGTCCGAGATCCTTGAAGATCACCTTCTCGGTGAGGATGCGGTGGGTGCCGATGACCATGTCGATCGTGCCGTCGGCAAGGCCCGCGACGATCTCCGTGGCCTGCTTGTCGGTCTGGAAGCGCGACAGCGCCCGGACCTTCACGGGGAATCCGGCGAAGCGCTCGGTGAAGGTCTCGGTGTGCTGCTTGACCAGAAGCGTGGTGGGCACGAGCATCGCGACCTGTTTGCCGTCCTGGATGGCCTTGAAGGCCGCGCGCACGGCCACCTCGGTCTTGCCGAACCCGACGTCTCCGGAGAGCAGGCGGTCCATCGGGACCGGCTTCTCCATGTCGGCTTTGATCTCGTCGATCGTCTGGAGCTGATCGGGGGTCTCGGCGAAGGGGAAGGCCTCCTCCAGCTCCCGCTGCCAGGGCGTGTCTGGTCCGAACGCGTGACCCTTGGCCGACATCCGCGCCGAGTACAGCTTCACCAGCTCGACCGCGATGTCGCGGACGGCCCGGCGCGCCTTGCCCTTCGCGGCGGCCCAATCGCTGCCGCCCATCTTCGACAGCGTCGGCGCCTCTCCCCCTACGTAGCGCGAGAGGAGGTCCAACTGATCGGTGGGGACGAAGAGACGGTCCCCCGGGTAGCCGCGCTTGGACGGCGCGTACTCCAGCACGAGGTACTCGCGCGTCGTCTTCACCGCGTTGCGCCCCCCGGAGGAGACCTCCCGCTGAGTGAGCTCGATGAAGCGGCCGATACCGTGGGTGGCGTGGACGACGATGTCGCCGGGCTTCAGCTGCAACGGGTCGACGACGTTCTTCCGCCGCGATGCGAGCTTCTTCACCACCCGCTGGTCGCCGCCGATGGTCCGCCCGTAGAACTCCGACTCGGTGAGGACCGCCAGGCGCGCGTCGGCGACTTCGAAGCCACGCTCGAGTTCGGTCACGACCGCGTGGACGACCCCCGGCTCCGGGAGCTCGGCGAGATCGGACACCACGCGCGCGGCCGTGCCGTGCTCGGCCAGGACGTCGCGGGCGCGCTCGACGAGCCCCGCGCCGGAGGCGGCCACCACGACCCGCCAGCCGTCGGCGAGGAGCCCCGCGACGTGCTCGATCGCGCCGTCGACGTTGCCGTGGAAGGAGGGCACCGGAGCACCGGGCACACGGATGGTCGCCGACCGCTCCAGCGCGACGTCGATGTCGATGAGGCCCTCCGCGAGGGCATCCGCCGCTCCGGAATCGAAGGTGCTGAGGGTCCACCACACGTCCCCGCGCTCCGCGGCGGCGGCACGGAGAGCGGGAAGGGAGAGGAAATCGCCCGCTCCGAGATCGACCGGCGTCTTGGCCCCTGCCGTCGCCGCGCTCCACGCCGCATCGAGGAACTCGCGGTTCGTGTCGCTGAGCGTGATCGCCCGGGTGATGGCGCGCTCCGGCTCGACGAGCACGACCGCGGCCCGTTCGGGCAGATAGTCCGCGAGGCTCACCAGTCGATCGGCGACCGCGGGCAGGAGCGACTCCATGCCCTCCACGGGAATGCCCTCGGACATCTTCTCCAGCATCGACCGCAGGCCCGGGAACGACTCCGTCAGACCCGCCGCGCGCTCGCGCACGGCGTCGGTGAGCAGCAGTTCGCGGCTGGCGATGAGGGCGACCTCCGCGATCTCCCCGGGGAGGGAGCGCTGATCGGCCACGGAGAACGCGCGGATCTGATCGACCTCGTCGCCGAAGAACTCCACGCGGAAGGGGTGTGCCGCCGTCGGCGGGAAGACGTCGAGGATTCCACCGCGCACGGCGAACTCGCCCCGGCGGGACACCATGTCCACGCGGTGGTACGCGAGTGTCACCAGCTCGCGCGCCACGTCGGCGAGATCGTGGGCGCGGCTCCCCGCCGTCAGCACCACGGGGCGGATGTCGGTGAGCCCGGCGGCCAGCGGCTGGACCGCGGCCCGCACGGAGGCGGTGATCACCAGCGGCGTGGTCCCGGACCACTCCGCGATCCGCCCGAGGGCCTCCAGACGTCGGCCGACGATCTCGGCACTCGGGCTCAGCCGCTCGTGCGGGAGGGTCTCCCACGCGGGGAAGTGCAGCATCTCGGCGCCGGGCACGAGGGAGCGCAGCGCCGGACCGAAGGATTCCGCGCGGCGCCCGGTGGGGGCGATGACGAGGACGACGGGCGGGTGTCCCGCCGCGCGTCGTCGTTCGAGGAGAGCGGCGACGAGGGGGGCGTCCAGGCCTTCGACGAGCGAGAAATCGGCGTCCACGGATGCCGCGGCGACGGCATCCCGAAACGATTCGGCCTGTTCGAGGGCGCGGAGGATCCCGGGAACTGTCACCGCAGAAGTCTACGGGGCCGCGCCTAGGATGAGAGCCGTGAGCGACCAGATCCCCTCTCCCCCGCCCGGCCCGACGCCCGCACCCTCGGGCGCGGACGCGGGGGGCGGGCGGTACGCACCGCCCCCCGGGTACGCGCTCGCCCCGGCACCGGTCGCTCCCTACGGCAATCCGCTGCGTCCGTCCGACTCCCCGTACGGCGTCCCCGCGGCCGCCGGCCCGCCGCCCGCGGCCGCCGCGACGCTCGGCATCATCGCCTTCGTGCTCTCCCTCGTCGCCGCCGTCGGCACCTCGATCGTGGCGGCCGTGGCCGCGTACCGGGTCGGTCTCGGCGCCGGACGCCGCCTCTTCGACGACGTGGTGGTCGGTTCCTTCGACTGGTCCTTCCTCACACCCGTGCGCGGGGACGTGCTGTGGACGGAAATCGCCTTCTGGACCGGCACGGCGCTCGGCATCTGGGCCCTTGTGCAGGGCATCATCGCCATCGTGAAGCGGCGAGGACGGGGCTTCGGCATCGCCGCCGTCGTCATCGCCTGCCTCGGTCCCGTGGTCTTCGGGGTCGTCGTGCAGAGCCTCCTCGCCGCCGGGCTGGCGGCGGGCACGGGCCTGACCGGCTGACCTTACCGCGGCGCGATCTCGTCAGGGACGCGGCGCGTGATGCTTCTGCTGCGCGGCCACCAGACCCGCATCCACGATGTCCTCGACGGCGTCGGCGGCTTCGGAGACGTGCAGCGGCAGGTTCGCGCGCTCGGCGGCGGAGAACGGGTCCAGCACCCAGTCGGCGGGGTCCTGGCGTCCCGGCGGGCGGCCGATTCCGACGCGCACGCGGACGAAGTCAGGGCTGCTGAGCGCCTTCGCCACATCGCGCACGCCGTTGTGTCCGCCGTGCCCGCCGCCGGTCTTGAGCTTGAGCGTGTCGAACGGGATGTCGAGCTCATCGTGCACGACGATGGTCCGCTCCGGGTCCACGCCGTAGAAGCGCGCGAGCCCGGCGACCGGTCCGCCCGAGACGTTCATGAAGCTGTTGGGCTTGCCGAGGACGAGCTTCGCCGCACCAGGACGCAGCCAGGTCTCCGCGACCCGGGCACCGGCCTTGTGCGCGCGGAACGCCACACTGCGTCGCGCGGCGAGCTCATCGAGGACCATCTGGCCCACGTTGTGCCGGGTCGCCTCGTACCGCGGACCGGGATTGCCCAGTCCGATGACCAGCCAGGTCTCCGCCATCACCCACCCCCTCTACGCGACGACCCGCCCGCGACGATGTCGGGGGCGGGTCGCTGCGTGATGAAAAGTCCTTACTCGGACGCGCCTTCGGCCTCGGCCTCTTCGGCCTGCTCGGCGGCGACCTCGGCGTCAGCCTCGGCGATCTCCTCTTCGGCGGCGAGGGTGTCGACCGGGACCGAGACGGCGACGATGAGCGTCTCACCGTCGACGGCGAGGCTCGCGCCCTTCGGGAGCGTGAGGTCGGCGGCGGTGATGTGCGTGCCGTCCTCGAGCCCCTCGACGTCGACCTCGACGTTCTGCGGGATGTGGGTGGCCTCCACCTCGAGGGCGATCGTCGCGGCGTCGAGGTTGGCGATGGTGCCGGGGAAGGGCTCGCCCACGACGACGACGGGGACGTCGACCTGGACCTTCTCGCCCTTCTTGACCACGAGCAGGTCGATGTGCTCGATGATCTGGTGCACCGGGTCCTTCTGCACGTCCTTGACGAGCGTGAGGTGCTGCGTGCCGTTGACGTCGAGCTCCAGCAGGGCGTTCGCGCGACGGATCAGCAGCGACACCTGGTGCCCGGGGAGGGCGACGTGCACGGGGTCGGTTCCGTGACCGTAGATGACGGCGGGGATCTTGCCGGCGGCGCGGAGGCGGCGGGCGAAGCCCTTTCCGAAGTTCTCGCGAAGCTCGGCGTGGACCTTGGTGTCGGTCTCAGTCGACATGTTCTCTCCTCACGGGCATGGCCCGTCTTGATCGAGGGCCCGCGCGTGCGGCCGGCCCAGGGGTCTGCGGGGATCTCTCGTCGCTCTCGCGCACGTGAGGCACGCCGACAGCCTGCGCCACCCGCGTCGATCACGGTGACCGCACCCGCACCTGCGGGCGTCGGTCTCCCTCGCCGAGGATCCAAGGATCCACTCTACCAGCGCCGCCGGTAGCATGGAGGACGCCCCCTAGCTCCCGGAGGAACACCCATGGAATACGGATTCGCCTCGCACCTCGTCCTGTGGTCGATCGTCGCCCTCAGCGCGGTGGGACTCGTGGCCACGCTGGGAGCGTCGTGGGCGATGGTGAAGGGCGCGGCCTACAAGGACTGAGCGCCGGCCGCCGGAGTGTCCCCCGGCCAGACGGCGACGACGACCTTCCCCGACCGCTCGGAATCCCGCGCGACGGCGAACGCGCCTTCTGCGTCGTCGGCGGGGAGGACGTGGGTGATCACCTGCTCGATCTCCGGACGCCGGTCGAGCAGGTCGACTGCCGCATCGATCTCCTCCGCGAAGCGGAACGTCCCGACGAACGTCACCTCCTTCGAGATGAAGGGGGCGAGATTGACCGGTCGCGCCTCGTCGGGAACCATGCCGACCTGCACCACGACCCCGCGCGGACGCACCGCGGCGAGGGCCGCCGAGATGGATGCCGCGACGCCGGAGCATTCGAGCACCACATCGTAGGAGCCGGCATCCAGCGTCTCGGCCGAGACGTCGACGACGCGGTCGGCACCGAGGGCCGAGGCCCGAGCGAGCGGCCCCGGGAGCACGTCCGTCGCGGTCACCGAGCCCGCACCCGCGTCGATCGCGGCAGCGACGGCCAGCAGACCGATCGGGCCGGAGCCGGTGACGAGGACGCGCGCACCCGAGACCTCCCCCGCACGGGACAGGGCGTGCAACGCCACGGCGAGCGGTTCCGCGAGGACCGCGCGACGCACGGGCAGGGACCCCGGGAGGACGCGGACCATCGCGCGATCGACCACGAGGTGCTCGGCGAGCCCTCCCTGGGTGTGCGGCCACGTGGATGCGCTCCCCAGGTAGGCCCCGTTTGGCCACAGGTGCGGGGCGTCCGGCAGGGACGGTGCCGGGTCGCCGAAGGTCGCCGGATGAACGGTGACGGGCGTTCCGGCGGGCCAGCGACCGGAGGGATCCCGGTCGATCCGCCCCGACACCTCGTGACCGGGGATGAGGGGTTCGCGCACGACGTACGCGCCGTTCGCGCCCTCGAAGTAGTAGTGCAGGTCAGACCCGCAGATCCCGACGTAGTCGATCCGGACGCGCACCTGGTCGGGGCCGGGTTCGGGGGTGTCGACCTCGCGGACGACGAGGGTCTGCCGGGCGTCGATGAAGGCGGCGCGCATGGGGGTCCTTTCGGGATCAGACGACGGCGGTCATCCCGCCGTCGACGAAGAGGTTCTGTCCCGAGACGAAACTCGAGGCATCGGAGACGAGGAAGAGGAGGGCGCCGTCGAGCTCGGCGAAGTCGCCCCAGCGCCGCGCGGGCGTCCGCTCGGTGAGCCAGGCGGTGAACGCCTCGTCCTCGACGAGGGCCGCGTTCATCTCGGTGGCGAAGTAGCCCGGCGAGAGGGCGTTGACCTGGATGCCGTGGCGAGCGAGGTCCGCGGCCATGCCCTTCGTGAGCTGGGCCACCCCACCCTTGGACGCGGAGTACGGGGCGATGGTCTGGCGGGCGAGGTGCGACTGGACGGACGCGACGTTGACGATCTTCCCCGAGCCGCGGGCGATCATCGCCGGAGCGACAAACCTTGAGACGTAGAACACCCCGGAGAGGTTGGCGGCGATCACGTCGTCCCAGTCCGAGACCGCGAAGTCCTGGATGGGCGCGCGGCGCTGAACGCCGGCGTTGTTGACGAGGATGTCGGGGGTGCCGACCTCCTCGAGGAGCGCGGAGACGCCGCGCTCAACGGCCGCGGCATCCGTCACATCGAACGCCACCGCGTGCGCCGGCCGACCGGACAGCGCCTCCGCCTCGGCGCGCGTGCGCTCGACCGCGGCCGCGTCGCGACCGTGGACGACCACGCGGGCTCCGGCGCGGGCAAGCGCCAGAGCAAGGGAGCGGCCGAGACCCCGGGAGGATCCGGTGACCAGCGCGAGCCGGTCGGAGACATCGAAGAGCGAGGACATGGATTCTCCCGGGGTCGAAGGCGGTGGGTGGGGCGCCGGATCAGAGCATCGAGCCGACGGCGAACACGATGAGCACCAGCCCGAACGCGAAGACCGATTCGATCGCCTGCTGCACGGTCCAGGTCTTCAGAGTGGTCTTGACGTCCATCCCCATGAGGCGACCGACCAGCCAGAAGCCGGAGTCGTTGACGTGACCGGCGAACACGGAACCGGCGGCGGTCGCAAGGGTGATCGCGGCGATCTGGACGGGGTTGAAGTCGCCGGCGATGACGGCCGGAGCCGCCAGTCCCGCAGCCGTCACGAGGGCGACGGTGGCCGAGCCCTGGGCGAGACGGATGACGACGGCGATGATGTAGGCCGCGACGATGATCGGCAGGCCGAGGTCCGCGAGCGAGTCGGCGAGCGCGTCGCCGATGCCGGACGCGCGGAGCACCGCACCGAACATGCCACCGGCTCCGGTGATGAGGATGACCGAGGCCACGGGGCCGAGGGCGGAGTCGACGATCTTCTCGAGCGCCGTGCCGTTCTCACCGCGGCGACGGCCGAGGACCACGATCGCAACGAGGACGGTGATGAGGAGGGCCACGGCGGAGTTGCCGAGCAGGACCAGCACCTGCACCCACGTGCTGTCGATCGAGACGAAGCCCGCGGAGGCGAGGGTCGTGAGGCCCGTGTTGAGGAAGATCAGGAACATCGGCAGCAGGAGCAGGAGGATGATCGTCCGCGGCTTGGGCGGGTTGGTCGGCTGGTCCTCGTCGAGCTCTCCGAAGAGGTTCGGCACGGGGAGCGGGATGCGCGCGGCGATGAACTTCCCCCACAGGTAGCCGGAGACGTACCAGACCGGGAAGGCGATGACGAGGCCGATGAGCAGGACGATGCCGAGGTTCGCTCCGTAGAGCTCGGACGCCGTGACGGGCCCGGGGTGGGGCGGCAGGAAGACGTGCATCACCGAGAACGCGGCGGCGGCGGGGATGCCGAACAGCAGGACGTTGTTCTTCGACACGCGCCGGGCGATCGCGAAGATGATCGGCAGCATCATGACCAGGCCCGCGTCGAAGAACATCGGGAATCCGAGGATCAGCGAGGCGATACCGAGGGCGAACGGCGCGCGCTTCTCGCCGAAGACCTCGACGAACTTGTCGGCGAGAGCCTTGGCGCCTCCCGAGTGTTCGATCAGCCTCCCGAGCATGGCGCCGAGCGCCACGAGGAGGGCGACGGTGCCGAGCGTGGCGCCGAACCCTCCGGTCAGGGTCGTCGCGATCGCACCGATCGGCACACCCGCGACGAGCGCGGTGAGCAGCGACACGATGATCAGCGTCAGGAAGGCGTGCACCTTGAAGACGATGATCATCACGAGGATGAGCGCGATCGCGCCGGCAGCGATGCCGAGCAGCGGCAGGGTCCCCAGGGTCTGGGTCCAATCTTCCATCGAGATCTCCGTTGATGAGAGGAATGGGAGCACCCCCCGGGGGGTCCGTGCTCCCGCGTTAGGATTCGAGCGGTGTCGGCGCGAACCGCGGGGGCACGTCGACGACCGTGAGCATCCTCACACAAAGATCGTATCTTTGGCAACATGTCGTCATACCTTTTGGAAGGAGCGGCGTGGCCCAGGCATCCCACGGACCGGTGCTCGACGCACTCGGCGTCCGCATCGCATCCGGCGCCCTCGCGCCGGGGTCCGTCCTGACCCTGGCGGGCCTCGAGACGGAGTACGGCGTGTCGCGCACCGTGATCCGCGAGGCCGTGCGCGTGCTCGAGGCGATGGGGATGCTCTCCTCCCGGCGCCGTGTGGGCATCACGGTGCGCCCCGTCGCGGAGTGGAGCGCGCTGGACACGCGGCTGATCGATTGGCAGTTGCGCGGACCCCGCCGGGATCAGCAGCTCATCGTCGTCACGGAGCTGCGCGCGGCGATCGAACCCATCGCCGCCCGGCTGAGCGCGCAGCGCGCGTCCGACGTCCAGCGCGCCGAGATCGTGCGCCTCGCCGCGCGCCTGGAGGAACTCGGCAACGCCGGCGAGGGGGCGTCGGAGGAGTATCTCGACGTCGACGTCGCCTTCCACGACCTCATCCTCGACGCCAGCGGCAACCTGATGCTCGCCGCGACGAAGGCACCCATTGCCGCGGTCATCGCCGGGCGCTCGCACCTGGGCCTGACTCCCGGCGTCCCCTACTCCGAAGCGCTGCACAACCACGTGGCGACCGCCGATGCGATCGCCCGAGGAGACGCCGACGGCGCCGAGCTGCACACGCGTCGCTACGTCGAAGCGGTCCTCAGCGAGGTGCGCGGCGTGCGCTGACCAGCCCCTCCGGCTCCTCGCCTCGGACGAGGGCGATCACCGCTGCGACCGTCCCCTCGGCCATGCGGGTGACGGCCTCGGCGGTGTGCCCCGCACTGTGGGGCGTGGAGACGACCCGCGGATGCCCGATGAGAGGCGACGCCGAGGGCGGCTCGCTCTCGTACACGTCCACGGCGACCGCGTGCAGCCGACCGGCGTCGAGGGCGGCGCGCGCCGCCTCCTCGTCGAGGATCCCGCCGCGCGCGGTGTTGATCACGATGCCCCCGGGGGGGAGCATCGCGAGTCTCGTCGCGTCGAGGAGGTGCCGCGTCGTGGGGACCAGCGGCACGTGCACACTCACGACGTCGCTGGTCGCGCACAGGTCATCCAGCGCCCGCGGCGTGACGCCGGCCGCGGCCATCTCCGCATCGGGCAGGAGCGGGTCCCACGCCGAGACGCGCATGCCGAGCCCTCGCGCGAGCGCCGCGACGTGACGGCCGATCGCCCCGAAGCCCAGAACGCCGAACGACCGGCCCCCCAGCTCGATCCCGCGTCCCCGCGGCCACTTCCCCGCGCGCACACCGGCATCGAGGATCGGGATGCCGCGCGCCGCCGCGAAGGCGAGGGCGATCGCCATCTCGGCCACCGCGGCCGCATTCGCTCCGGCGGTGCGCGTCACCGCGACTCCGCGGGCATGCGCCGCGTCGAGGTCGACGTTGTCGACGCCCGCGCCGTAGCGCGCGATGAGGCGGAGGCGATCCGCGCCCGCGAGGGCGGCGGCGTCGAAGTCGTCGAGGCCGGCGATCACCGCATCCACGCCGACGAGGGCGTGCGCGACCTCGACGGAGGTGAGCGGCCGCCCGGCGTCATTGAAGACCAGCTCGGCATCCAGATCCCGCAGCGGCGCCAGTGCCGGATGGTCGCGGTCCGCGCTCAGGGAGGTCGGCGTCACCAGGACCCTCATGCCCGCCCCTCCGCCCCGGGGAGGCTCCGGGTGTACTGCTCGAGGTAGCGGGCGAATCCGGTGTCGTACTGTGAACGCCGCGCGGGATCGGGGTGCAGGATCTCCGGCTCGGCGGCGTCCAGCGCCGGGTGCGTCTGCGGGAGCCCCGACGCGCGAAGGCCCATCCGGACGGCGCCGGTGATGGAGCTGTGCTGGCGCGGGGAGACCTCCATCGGCACCCCGAAGACGTCTACGGTCAGTCGTGTCCAGAACGGGGACGACAGCACCCCTCCCGACAGCACGATCCTGCGCGGGGCCCCGTTCAGCGCGGTGAGCTCCTTGAAGCAGTGGTACAGCGAGAAGACGATCCCCTCCAGAACCCCCTGGTACATGTCCACGCGCGAATGCTGGGGGCGCAGCTCCACCAGCCCGCCGCGTCGCTGGTCCTGCCAGCCGGGGCTGCGTTCGCCGAACAGGAACGGGAGGAAGACCGGGACGTCCTCGCGGTCCGCGGAGAGCTGCGGCTCGATCTCCGCGTAGTCGGTCGATGCGCCGAAGAGGCGCTCGCGCGCCCAGTCGACGCAGTTGCCGCACCCGGAGGTGGCCGCACCGCTGAGCGCACCGAGCGGTGAGCGGTACGACCAGGTGCTGAGGGTCGGCGACAGCGACGGATGCCGCGTGGAGAAGCGCAGAGCCCCGCTCGTCCCCATCGAGAAGGTCATGTCCCCCGGTTCGGTGGCGAGGTCGCCGATCTGGCTGAGACCGCCGTCCGGCCCCGGGGTGAGGACGGGGATCCCCGGGCGGAGCCCCAACAGCACCGCGGCTTCCGCGGTGAGCGGGAAGGACTCGTCGGGGGCGCAGAGCGGGGGAAGCTCCACGCCCGCGAGGCCGAGACGGTCGATGACCTCGGGATCCCAGTCGACGGTGTGCGCGTTCAGCAGCCCGGTGCCCGAGGCGAGGGAGGCGTTCATCCGCACCTCGCCGGTCAGCCGGGCGAACACCAGCGTGGGTTGGTCCAGCATCCGTCGGCCGGCGAGCGCCACTCCCGTCTCGGCGAGGTGGCGGAGCTTGAAGGCGGGATAGACGGCGTTGACCATGCACCCGGTGCGCTCGTGGAACCACCAGGTGAAGTCGGCGTCGGCGCGGAGACGCGCGCAGAGATCCTGCGCGCCGGTGTAGGGCCATTCCATCACCGGAGTGACCGCCGACAGGTCCGCCTCGCGGAGCGTCAGTCCATGCCACGTGCCACTGAGGACGATGAGATCGACGGGACGTCCGGATGCCGCCTGCCGGCCGAGCGCCATGAGTTGGGTGTAGACGGCGTCGCCGTCGCGGACCGCACTGTCGGGACCGTCGACCTCGAACCGGCGGCTGCGGACGGAGGTCTCGCCGCTCTCGGTGTCGAACAGCATCGTCTTGGCCGAGGTCGTGCTGGCCTCGAGGGCGAGAATGAGCATGGTGTCCTGATCCGTCGTCGGGAGGGCAAGGGCGGCGCATCGTCGCCGCGCGGCCAATGATATGATCATTTCGCCTTCCGCGCGAGACCGCTCGAGCGGACGAAGGAGATGATGTTGTCCCCCGTGTTCGCCGACCTCGCCCGTCACCGCGTCGTTCCCGTGGTCACCGCCCGCACCGCCGAGGAGGGGCTTCGCATCGCCGACGCCCTCGCCGAGGGAGGGCTGCCGGTCGCGGAGATCACGTTCCGCACCGCCGCCGCGGCCGACGCCATCGCCGCGGTCGCCCGGGAGAGCGGCGTCCTCGTCGGTGCAGGCACGGTGCTGCGCGCCGACCAGGTCGATGAGGCCGTGGACGCCGGCGCACGCTTCGTCGTGTCACCGGGAACGAGCGCGGAGGTCATCGAGCGCTGCCGGCATCACGGCATCCCGGTCCTCCCCGGAGCGGTCACCGCCACCGAGGTGCAGACGGCGCTCGCCCTGGGCGTCGATGCCGTGAAGTTCTTCCCCGCCGCGACATCCGGCGGCATCCCCGCCCTCCGCGCCCTCGGCGCCCCCTTCTCCGGCCTCGGATTCGTCCCCACCGGCGGCATCGACGAGGCCACCGCCCCCGAATACCTCGCGGTGCCCTCGGTCCTCGCCGTCGGCGGCTCGTGGATGCTGCCCGCCGACGCGATCGACGCCGGCGACTGGGACCGCATCACAGACCTCACCCGCCGGGCCGTCACACGCACCCGGAGCCCCGAGGACACCCCACTACGCTAGGACCGGTCCCGGGAGCAGCCCCTGACGCTGCGGATGCCCGGTCGGCACGCACGAGGAGAGGTATGAACACCACCAGCACGAGCAACGACCACGACGAGGCGCCGGGTTCGGCCGATCTCCACGAGGGCGCTCCGGCGCCGGAGGACGTTCCCCGCCCCGCCCCCGAGCCGACCGGGACCGATCACCCCGCCGAGGCGCGCGCGAACATCGGCGTGGTGGGTCTTGCGGTCATGGGATCCAACCTCGCCCGGAACCTCGCGTCGCGCGAGGGGAACGTCGTCGCGGTCTACAACCGTTCCCGTGCCAAGACCGACGAGCTCGTCGCCGATCACCCGGAGGCCGGGTTCGTGCCCGCCTTCTCGTACGACGAGTTCGCCGCGAGCCTCGTCCGTCCCCGCACCGCGGTGATCATGGTCAAGGCCGGCGGCCCCACGGATGCCGTCATCGACGCGCTCGTGGAGGTGTTCGAGCCGGGTGACATCATCGTCGACGGCGGCAACGCCCTGTTCAGCGACACCATCCGCCGCGAGAAGGCCGTGCGCGACACGGGCATCAACTTCGTCGGCATGGGCGTCTCCGGCGGCGAGGAGGGGGCGCTGCTCGGCCCGTCCCTCATGCCCGGCGGCTCGGACGAGTCCTGGATCACGCTCGGACCGATCCTCCGCTCGATCGCGGCCGTCGCCGAGGGCGAGCCCTGCGTGACCCACATCGGACATGACGGTGCCGGCCACTTCGTCAAGATGGTGCACAACGGCATCGAGTACGCCGATATGCAGCTGATCGCCGAGGCCTACGACCTCATCCGCCGCGGGACCGGCAAGAGCCCCGCCGAGATCGCGGACGTCTTCGCCGAGTGGAACCGCGGCGAGCTGGAGTCCTACCTGATCGAGATCACCGCCGAGGTCCTCCGCCAGGTCGACGCCGAGACGCAGAAGCCCCTCGTGGACGTCATCCTCGACCAGGCAGGCGCCAAGGGCACCGGCGCGTGGACCGTGCAGACCGCGCTGTCGCTCGGTGTTCCGGTCTCCGGCATCGCCGAGGCCACCTTCGCCCGCTCCCTCTCCAGCCACCCCGAGCAGCGCTCCGTCTCGCGCGACCTCCCCGGCCCCGCCGACGCGCTCGACGTCGCCGACGCGGACGCATTCATCGAGGAGGTACGCCTGGCCCTCTACGCATCGAAGATCGTCGCGTACTCCCAGGGGTTCGACGAGATCCGCGCGGGAGCGGCCGAGTACGGGTGGGACATCGACCTCGGTGCGGTGTCGAAGATCTGGCGCGGCGGATGCATCATCCGCGCCCAGTTCCTCAACCGCATCGCCGACGCCTACGCCGCGACCCCCGACCTTCCGGTGCTGCTGACCGCACCGTACTTCGTCGAGGCCCTCGGCCGCGGCCAGGACGCGTGGCGCCGCATCGTGCAGACCGCCGCCGGGGCCGGCATCCCCGCCCCCGCGTTCTCGTCCTCGCTGGCCTACTACGACGGACTCCGCGCCGAGCGCCTGCCCGCCGCGCTCATCCAGGGTCAGCGCGACTTCTTCGGCGCGCACACCTACAAGCGCATCGACAAGGACGGCACCTTCCACACCCTGTGGTCCGGCGACCGCACCGAGATCGAAGCCGAAGACACCCACTGAGCCGTCCCCGGCTTCGTCGACGCCCGCCTCCGCCCCGCGCGAGGCGGGCGTCGCGTTAGGGTCGGACGATGGCGAGCATCCTCTTCATCGGCGGGACCGGGATCATCAGCGCGGCGTGCGTGCGGGCCGCAGTGGCCGTCGGACACCGGGTGACGGTGATGAATCGCGGGCTCGGCAGCCGCACGATCCCGGAGGACGTCGAGCGCTTGGACGCGGATGTGCGTGACCGCGACGCCGTCCGCGCGGCCGTGGCGGGGCGTCGCTTCGACGTCGTCGCCCAGTTCCTGGCCTTCACACCGGACCAGGTGCGCGCCGACGTGGAGCTGTTCGAGGGACGGTGCGACCAATACGTCTTCGTCAGCTCCGCGTCGGCCTACCAGACGCCGCCCTCGCGGCTTCCGGTCACGGAGTCCACTCCGCTGCGGAACCCCTTCTGGCAATACTCCCGCGACAAGATCGCCTGCGAGGACCTGCTGGTGGAGGCGTACCGCGAGCGCGGGTTCCCGGTGACGATCATCCGCCCGTCGCACACATACGACGAGCGCGCACTGCCGACCCTCGGCGGCTGGACCGACATCGCGCGGATGCGGGAGGGGCGACCCGTCCTCGTCCACGGGGACGGCACGAGCCTGTGGACGATCACCCACAGCGACGACGTCGCGGTCGCCGTCACCGGTCTGCTCCGCCATCCCGCCGCGCTCGGCGAGGCGTTCACGGTCACCGGCACCCAGGCCCCCACTTGGAACGCGATCTACGGCTGGCTCGCCGACGCGGCCGGTGTCGCGCATCCGGACCTCGTCCATGTCGCGTCCGAGACGATCGCGGCGGCGGCGCCCGAGATCGGTCCGACGCTCCTCGGCGACAAGGCGCACTCGATGGTGTTCGACGTGTCGAAGGTGCAGGCGCTCGTGCCCGCGTTCCAGACGACCGTCACCTTCGACGAGGGCGCGCGCCGCATCCTGGAGTACTTCGACGCCCACCCGGAGGTTCAGGAGAGGGATGCCGACCACGACGCCCTGTCGGACCGCCTGGCCGCGCACGCCCGCGCCGTGGTGTGACTCAGCCGCGCTGCTCCCGCACCACACCGCGCTCGAGCCGCAGGCGACGGTGCGCCCTTCGAGCCACGGCGGAGTCGTGCGTGACGACCACCATCGTGAGCCCCTCGGCACACAGGCCCTCCATCAGCTGCAGGATCTCGTCCCGCGTTCGCTCGTCGAGATTCCCCGTCGGCTCGTCGGCGAGGAGGACCCTCGGCTTCTTCACGAGCGCGCGCGCGATCGCCACACGCTGTTGCTGACCGCCGGAGAGTTCACCGGGTCGATGGTCCGCGCGCTCGGCGAGGTCGACCTGCGCCAACGCCGCGCGGACCCGTTCTTCCCGCTCGGCACGCGCGAGTCCCAGCGGCTCGAGTCCGACGTCGACGTTCTCCGCCGCGGTGAGGGTGGGGATGAGGTTGAACGCCTGGAACACGAACCCGATGTCCTGCGCTCGGATGCGCGCGAGCGCGGCGCGGGACTCGCGTGCCAAGTCCGCTTCTCCGAGGAGGACACGCCCCGATGTCGGGGAGTCGAGGGCACCGAGAATCTGGAGAAGGGTTGATTTCCCCCCTCCGGTCGGCCCCTGGACCGTCGCGAACTCGCCCGCGGCGATCGTCAGGTCCACAGCGTCGAGGGCGGTGACCGATCGCCCCTTGCCGGTGTAGACACGGGTCACCCCCTCCAGTCGGTACACGGGGGTGGTCTCGTGCTCGCGGGCGTCGGATACGGTCAGGTCGGGCTGCAACGTGTCGGACATGGGGAGGTCTCCTGTTCGGGGGTGTCGGGTCGAGTGGTCGGAGGCCGAGGTCATGCCGCGGACCGCAGGGCTTCGGCGGGCCGCAGCCGCGCAGCGCGCCATCCGCCCGCGGCGCCGGCGAGCAGACCGCCGAGCACCGCGATGCCGACGGCTGCACCGATGACCGCCGGCGTCACCGGCGCGGTGAGGACGATCTCGGTATGCGCGGCGATGGCGTCGGCGAAGCCCCCGGGGTCTCCCCGGCCGCCGGGTCCGGCAGCGGGCGACTCCGCGGTGGTGGTGAAGCTGGGCGCCGCAACGGCGATGACGGCGATCGCCCCGAGGCCGAGGGCGAGACCGGCGAGTCCGCCGAGCAGACCCTGGACGAGGGACTCCCCCGCCACCTGACCGACGACCCGGCGATCCGACCATCCGAGCGCCTTCAGCGTGCCGAGTTCCCGTGTGCGCCGGGTGACCCCCGACACGGTGAGGAGGACGGCGAGGATGAGCGCCACGGCGAGGGCGATCACCGAGAGCCACGTTCCGAGCGACGCGATGAGAGCCGATGCGCTCGAGAGTGACCCCGAGACGCCGGCGGCGAGATCCGCGGGTGCACTGATCGTGGCCTCCGGCAGCACCTCGTCGAGCTGCGCGTGCACCTCGCCGATGTCGTCGACGGATGCCGCCTGCACGTAGACCGTGGACACCACAGAACCGACTCCGGCGAGGCCCTGAGCGACATCGAGCGGGATGTAGACGTCCGAGGCGGTGTCCGCGGCAGACGAGGTCGAAGCGACCACGCCGATCACCTCGAACGCCGTGCCGCCGATCTCGATGTCGTCACCGACGGCGACCTCGACCGACGCCGCGTACGTGGCGTCGACAACGGCGACCGCGGCTCCGGCATCCGTCGCTTCCATCGCACGCCCCGCATCCACCGCGACGGCCGACAGGGGTCCCACCGCCGTGACGGCCGGATCGATCCCGAGGACGGTGAAGGAGTCGACACCGAACGCGCCACCGCCGAAACCTCCTCCTCCCGCGGGCGCGTCACCCTCGGTTCCGCCCGGCGGGGTTCCCGTTCCCTCGCCGGCCGCGTCGTCCGGGCGCGCGGGCAGCTCGCCCGAGAAGCTCATGTTCACCAGACTCAGCGCGCCGGTGGCGCCGGAGACACCGCTCACGCCCGCGACGGTGTCCACGTCCGCGGCGTCCAGGGTCCCACGGCCGGGCTCCGTCGTCAGCCGCGACTGGCTGAGCGTGGTTCCTCCGTCCGCATCGGTCGCCCCGGCATCCTGATCGAACTCGAACATGCCGCCGCGTTCGCCGGGCTCGGCGGCCGCACCGGCCACCGTCAGGTCCGTTCCGATCCCGTAGACGGAGGCGAGAGCCGCGTCCTGCGCGTCTCGCACCCCGGCGGCGAGGGCGTTGACGACGATGACGAGGGCGATCGCGACCGCCATTCCCGCCGCGACGATCGCCGTCTGCTTCTTGCGTCCAGCGAGCTCGCGCCGGAGATACGTGCCGTACATGCTTCTCCTTCCGGCGGGTCCTCACCCGTCCGTCGGGTCGACCGTAGGATCGCGCCTGATGAGCGACCACGGCGGCGGTCATGCGAACGCTATGTGCGAGCTGCTCGACTCACAGGAGAGGCATAGGTGCGGCCATAGGAATCCCATAGATGAGGCGGAACACTGGGATCCATGACCGCACCCGCACCCGCCCTCACCCGCCCCGACGGATCCGCGTTGCGCGTCCTCGTCGTCGACGACGAGCAGATGCTCACCGACCTGCTGTCGATGGCGCTGCGGATGGAGGGGTGGGATGTCCGGACGGCCGGCAGCGGCTTCGAGGCGCTTCAGGGTGCACGCGACTTCCAACCCGATGCGATGGTGCTCGACGTGATGATGCCGGACCTCGACGGAATGGCGGTTCTGCAGCGGCTGCGACAGTCCGGCGACGACGTGCCCGTCCTCTTCCTGACCGCCAAGGACGGCGTCGGCGATCGCATCGCCGGTCTCACCGCAGGCGGCGACGACTACGTGACCAAGCCCTTCAGTCTGGAAGAGGTGGTGGCGCGCCTGCGGGCGCTCATGCGCCGCGCGGGCACCGCCCTCACCAGCGGCACGGAACCGATCCTGCGCGTCGCGGACCTCACCCTGAACGAGGACAGCCACGAAGTCGAACGCGCGGGCGTGGAGATCGAGCTGACCGCGACGGAGTTCGAGCTCCTGCGGTATCTCATGCGCAATCCGCGCCGCGTCGTGTCCAAGGCCCAGATCCTCGATCGCGTGTGGAACTACGACTTCGGCGGACGCTCGAGCGTCGTGGAGCTGTACATCTCGTATCTGCGGAAGAAGATCGACGCCGGACGGGAACCGCTCATCCACACGGTGCGCGGGGTGGGGTACCTGATCAAGGCGCCGCAGTGACGGTCCCCGCCGCCCGGAAACGGCCGGGGGTGCGCGGGAGCCTGCAGACGCGCCTCATGGTGACGGTCATCGGGATGGTCGCCCTCATCCTCACCCTCGTCGGCATCGCCACGGGCGCGGTCCTGGGGCGCATCCTCGATGCGAACCTGAACACGCAGCTGGCCAACGCCGTCAGCAGCGTGACGGTGCGCCTGGACCCCGGCGCGACCGCCGCCGACATCCTCGCCAGCGGCCGCCAGCCCGAGGGCTTCGTGTTCGTCCTGCAGGGCCCGTCCGGGCTGTCGGGCGCGTACGTGTCGGGCCCGCAGCAGGTCACCGAGCTGAGCGCGGACGACATCGACGAGATCCTCGCCCAGCTCGACCGCTCCGGCATCTCCACGGTCGAGATCCCCGGCGAAGGCGATCATCGGGTGTTCCTCAGCGCTCAGCCCGGCGGACTGTTCTTCCTCGCCGGTCTCCCCGTCGCCCCCGTCACCGCGACCCTCGGCCAGATCTTCACCACCGTCGCCCTGGTCACCACGGGCGGACTGCTCCTGCTCGGCGTGGCGATCGCCGTCATCATCCGTGCGGGCCTGCGACCCCTCCGGACCGTGGCCGACACCGCGTCCCGCGTGGCGGCCATGCCGCTGTCCGAGGGGGAGGTGAGCCTCACCGCCCGCGTCCCCGAGGACCAGGTGGACCAGTACTCCGAGATCGGCCGGGTGGGTCACGCCCTCAACACCCTCCTCGAACACGTCTCGCGCTCACTGAGCGCGAGACAGCGCAACGAAGAGCGGATGCGGGCCTTCGTCGCCGACGCCAGCCACGAGCTGAGGACGCCGCTGGCCTCCATCCGCGGCTACTCCGAGCTGTCGCTGCGCGCGATCAGCCAGCATCCGGACGCCGCGGGCGAGACCACCCAGGCCTCCCTGGAGCGCATCCAGGCGCAGTCGCTGCGCATGACGGCCCTGGTCGAGGATCTCCTGCTCCTCGCCCGTCTCGACGAGGGCCAGGAGCTGGTCTTCGGCTCGGTCGATCTCACCCGACTCGCCCTCGAGGCCGTCGAAGACGCCCGCCCCACCGGACCCGATCACCGGTGGATCCTGGACACCGAGCCGGAGCCCGTGGTCGTCGCCGGAGACGCCGGCCGCCTCCACCAGGTCGCGGCGAACCTCCTCGCCAACGCGCGCACCCACACACCGGCGGGGACGACCGTCACCGTCGGTGTGTCGCGGGACCGGGGCGATGCGGTCCTGAGCGTCCACGACGACGGGCCGGGGATCGACCCGGCCCTCGCCGAGGAGCTCTTCGAACGGTTCTCCCGCGCCGACCGGTCCCGAGCCCGCCAGACGGGCGGGACGGGCCTCGGCCTCTCCATCGCGCGCGCGATCGCCGAGGCGCACGGCGGCAGCCTCTCGGTCCGGAGCGCACCGGGCGACACCACCTTCGAGCTGCGCCTCCCGGCGCGACCGAGCACTCCGGCGCCGTAGCCGTGGAACGCGTCGGCGGTCGATGTCCGCGGAACGCGTCGGTGGTCAGTATCCGCTGAACGCGTCGGTGGTGAGCGACCGGGCGCGCTCCAGCGCCGGCGCGAGGTCGGCGATAAGCCCCGCCGGCCCCGAGACGTACGCGTGCCGCCCCGCGATGTCGGGTACGACCGAGAGGAGTCCGTCGGCGTCCAGACGCACTCCGCGGGCCCAGGTCCAGTGGCCGGGCAGATCGGCCGGACGATCGCGCGTGAACACGATGACCGGGATCCCACTCGCCTCGATCTCGTCCCGATAGGCGAGCTCGGCGGCGTCCGACGCGACGTACACGAGGACGATGTCGCGCTCCTCCCCCGCCAGACGAAGGTGGCGCAGCTGCGACACGAACGGAGTGACACCGATCCCCGCCGCCACCATGAGCACCGGTGCGCCCGAGCGCCTGGGGAGGACGAAGTCACCCCACACCCCGGTGATCGCCAGCGTCTCCCCCGGCTCGACCTCGGCGAGAGCCTTCTTGAACGTGCTGCGCGGCGCCCCTTCCCGGGGCTCCTTGAACGCCACGCGCAGCACCGGCAGATCCTCCGGCGCCGAGGCGATGCTGAACTCTCGCCGTGTGCCGCGCGCGTCGGGTCGCCGATGCGGCACTTCGAGCTCCAGATACTGGCCGGGCACGAACGACACCCGGTCGGCGACGCGGAACGTGAGTTCCCGAACCGTCGGCGTCCGCGCCACCCGGGACTGAAGCGCCAGGCGCACGGCGGTGCGGACGGCCAGGGCGAAGGCCACCGCGTTGCCGATGAGGAGGGCCCGCTCCTGCCCGAGACTGATCGCTCCCACGTCGATCGGCCATCCGGCGAGGAATCCCACGACCCCGGCCACGAGGAACTGCTGACCGCGACGGGGCGGCATCGTGAGGGGTTCGGAGAGCAGGAAGGCGCCCAGGAACAGGAACGGCGAGGACCACAGGATCGGCCAGAAGATGTCGGCGACCTCGACGGCCTGACCCACCGCCTGATATGCCGCCGAGGTGCGCACCAGGGCCACGGAGACCGCGACGACGAGGAAGACCGCGATGACGCGGACCTTCTCGGTCCGCCAGAGCACCACCAGGCCCAGCACGATCACGGGGGCGGCGAGCGCGGGCGTCCCCACCCACCACGAGGACGCGCCGAGCTCCGGCCATGCGACCGCGAGAAGGGTGATCGCGGTGGCTCCCACGGCGGCGGGGTTGAACAGGTGACGCCCGCGCCACGCCAGCAGGTACTTCGATGCGGACGCGATCGCCCCGGCGATCGCGAGTCCGCCGAGCGCCGCAGGATCGAGGGTCGGTCGGAGCACGAAGAGCAGGATCAACGCGGTGATCAGCGACGACTCCACGCGCCACGGCAGACCCAGCAGCCGACGTGCGCCGGCATCGACGCCGGCGCACGCCAGGCCGAGGACCGCGGCGGACACGACGATCTCCGCCGCGGTCGGCGAGACGAGCCCCCACAGCGACAGCGCGAGGGAGATGAGCGCGAGCGCCGCGAGGGCGAAGAAGGCCGTCCGGTACATCGATATGCGCCCGAGCCCGGCGAAGACCCGATTCCCGGCGGCGGTCAGCGCGGTGAGCATGGTGCGGAACTCCCTCGTGTCAAGTGTTCACGCTCCTGCGGCGTGTGAACAGCTCGGCCGGGCATCCGGGCGAGAACTCCACCCGCCCGTCGGTGAACATGCGGACCCAGGCGACACCCCACCGCGCCGCCAGCTCCGCACCCCCGTCGAAGAAGAGGGCGGTGCTTGCCGCGTCCGCGCGCATCGCGCTGTCGGAGACCGCCCACGTCGCCGCGACGCTGTCGATCGGCTCGCCGGTGCGGGCGTCCAGGACGTGGTGGAGCCCCTCTCCCCAGGCGCGCCGGTTGGTCGCGGAGGCGCACAGCGCGGCATCCGTGACCTCCCAGACCCCGATGACGCGCGTGGAGTCGTACGGATGCTCGAGGCCGATGCGCTCCGTCGATGACCACACGCGGATGTCGCCGCCCGCGTCGACGGTCGCCGAGGCTCCCGTCTCGGAGGTCACCGTCTCACCCACGATGTCGACCAGGCGACCCTTGCCCAGCGCGCCGACGTCGAGCAGCGCTCCGGGGGCCGCACGGAGTCGACCGTCGGCGATCGAGACGGCGGCCGTCCACGCGGACGGGGCCGGCACGGTCACGCCCGTGGGGGTGAGCCGGTAGGCGGGGTCGTATCCGAGGGCCGACAGCGAGGCCGCGACGAGGGGATTGACCGCACCCGCCGTCGCGTGGGAGAGCTCCTCGTACAGCGCGAGCATGGGTGCGGCATCCGCCGGGGCCGGGGCCGACCCGCCTGTGGCAGCCAGGGCGGACACCAGGGAATCCGAGCGGAAGCGCGACCACGTGCGGTCGAAGGCGTCCATCATCTCCTCCACGCGCGTGCGCAGGGCGCCGGAGAGGGGCTGCGGGGTCTCGATCTGCCATCGGGTGCCGATGGCGTCGAACCGCCAGACCTCGCTCACACGCGGCTCAGCCCGCGGCCTCGGACTTGATGGTCTCGAGCGCCTGGTTGAAGCCCCCGCTGGTGAGAGACGAGCCCGCGACGCGCGAGACCTGCACGTCGTCGATGTTCTGGCCGACCACCTCGTCGGAGATGCCGCCGACGAACTGCTCCTGGTAGCGCTGGGACTCCGCCTTCTGCGGGTCGCCGACGACCTCGACGGCCGTGATGACGTCGTCCGCGAGGGTGAGGGTCACTTCGATCGACTCGACCGATTCCGGCGTCGCGTACGACCCCTCCGCCGTGTAGGTGCCGTCGGCGTAGGGGCCGGACGCGGATCCCGCACCCTCCTCGACCGAGGTTCCGCCGTCGGTGCCGGCGTCCGTGGTCGCGGGAGAGCACCCCGACAGGAGCGCGGCACCTGCGACCGCGGCAACGGCGGCGGAGACGCGGACGGGACGGGGAGCGAGGGCGGTACGGATCATCGTGCGGTCCTTCCACGGCGGGGCCTCCGCCGGGCGACGGAAGCGCAGGCTTCCATCCTCACATCGGACTCTACGGGCGGGCTCGGAGAGCCCGACCTGGCGGTGTCGTCTCAGGCGGCGCCGTCGAACATGCTCGTGACCGAGCCGTCCTCGAAGACCTCGTGGATCGCCCGCGCCAGGAGCGGAGCGATCGGCAGGATCGTGAGGCTCGGGAAGCGCTTGGCGTCGGGGATCGGGACGGTGTCGGTGACGACGACCTCGTCGATCGCGGGGCTCTGCAGGCGCTCGGCCGCCGGGTCGCTGAAGATCGCGTGGGTGGCGGCGACGATCACACGCGTCGCGCCGTTGGCCTTGAGCGCCTCCGCGGCCTTCACGATCGTGCCGCCGGTGTCGATCATGTCGTCCACGAGGAGGCAGACGCGGCCCGAGACGTCTCCGACGATCTCGTTGACGGTCACCTGGTTCGCCACGTTCGGGTCCCGGCGCTTGTGGATGATCGCCAGCGGCGCGCCGAGGGAGTCCGACCACGTGTCGGCCACGCGGACGCGCCCGGTGTCGGGCGAGACCACGGTCAGCTGGGCGCGGTCGTCCGCGCTCAGTGTCCGCTGGAAGTACTCCAGGAGGACGGGCTTGGCGAAGAGGTGGTCGACCGGGCCGTCGAAGAAGCCCTGGATCTGGGCCGCGTGCAGGTCGACGCTCATGACGCGGTCCGCGCCGGCGGTCTTGAGCAGGTCCGCGACGAGGCGGGCGCTGATCGGCTCGCGCCCGCGACCTTTCTTGTCCTGGCGGGAGTAGGGGTAGTACGGAGCGACGACGGTGATCCGCTTCGCGGACGCGCGCTTGGCGGCATCCAGCATGATCAGCGTCTCCATCAGCCACTCGTTCACGGGCGGACCGAAGCTCTGGATGAGGAACAGGTCGCATCCGCGGATCGACACCTGGAAGCGCGTGAGCATCTCGCCCGATGCGAACGTGCGGTACTCGGTGGGGACGAGCTCGGTTCCGAGGGACTGCGCGACATCCGCGGCGAGGGCGGGGTGCGAGGACCCCCGTGCCACGACCAGACGCTTCTTCGTCTTCGCGATCAGCCCCGGGGCGATCTCGTTGTCCCGATCGAGCTCAACCGTTCTGTTCTTGCGACCCATCGTCCGCTTTCTGTGCGGACCGAGCCGTGGCCGCGGCCTGCGCGGCACCGGTACCCGGTCGGTTCTTCTCGACCCAGCCGTCGATGTTGCGCTGGGGGGCGACGCTCAGGGCGAGAGCCCCCGGGGGGACATCCTTGCGGATGACGGCTCCCGCTCCGGTCTTGGCGCCGTCTCCGATCCTAACGGGCGCGACGAAGACGTTGTGCGAGCCCGAGTGGACTTCGTCCCCGATCTCGGTGCGGTGCTTGGTGACATCGTCGTAGTTGGCCGTGATCGCGCCCGCGCCGAGGTTGACGCCGCGCCCGATGGTGGTGTCGCCGATATAGGACAGGTGCGGCACCTTGCTGCGCGCGCCGATGGTGGAGTTCTTGGTCTCGACGAACGTGCCGATCTTCCCGCCCTCTCCGAGTTCGGTGCCGGGACGCAGGTAGGCGAACGGGCCGACGGTGGCGTTCGCACCGATGACAGCGAGGGTCGCATCGGTTCGGGTGACGGTCGCGTTCGCGCCGACCTCGCAGTCCACCAGGGACGTGTCGGGGCCGATCGTCGCCCCCTCGTCGACCACGGTCGCGCGGAGGATGTGCGAGCCGGGCAGCACCGTCACGTCGGGGGCGAGGGTGGCCGTGACGTCGATCCACGTGGTCGCGGGATCGAGGATGCTGACGCCCTCGCGCTGCCAGTGACGCACCGTGCGGGCGTTGAGCAGTCGGGCGGCGTCGCTGAGCTGGACGCGGTCGTTCACGCCCAGCGCGCTGTCGGCGTCGGGTGCGGCCACCGCGGCAACCGCGTCCCCCGCGGTGCGCAGGAGCGCCACCACGTCGGTGAGGTACTTCTCGCCCTGCGCGTTGGCGGTGCCCACCCGCGCGAGCTCGCTGCGCAGGCGCGCGGCGGCGAAGACGTAGACACCGGCGTTGATCTCGGTGACCGCGGCCTCCTCGGCGGAGGCGTCCTTCTGCTCGACGATCCGAGAGACCGAGCCGTCCGCGGAGCGCAGCACGCGACCGTAGCCGGTGGCGTCGTCCAGGACCGCCGTCAGCAGGGTGGCGGACGCGGCGCCCGCCCGGTGGGCGTCGAGGATCGAACGCAGGGTCTGCTCCTGCAGAAGCGGCACGTCGCCGGAAAGGACGAGGACGTCGCCGTCGAAGTCCTCGAGGGCGCCGAGGGCGAGCTCGACGGCGCGCCCGGTGCCGGGCACCTCGTCCTGGTCGACGATCCGGACGCCCGGCAGATCATCCGCCACGGCCCGCGCGACGAGGTCGCGCTCGTGGCGGACCACGGTCACCACGGCGTCGGGTTCGAGGGCCGCCGCCGTCGCGAGGACATGCCCGACGAGGGTCCGTCCTCCGATGCGGTGGAGGACCTTCGGCAGCGCGGACTTCATGCGCGTGCCCTGGCCGGCGGCGAGGACGATGACGGCCAGGGGCGCGTCCGAGGAGGGGTGTTGGGTCATGCTCCGCCGCCAGGATTCGAACCTGGTCCTCACAGCTCCAAAGGCTGTCGTGCTGCCGTTACACTACGGCGGACCGCGGCCCTGCGGGTCGCCCGTCAAGTCTGCCAGACCCGGCGCGGCCATAATGGAGGGATGGCTGGCCAGACCGACGAGGTGGACCGGATCGTCGGTGCCTGGAGCACCCAGCGACCGGACCTGGACTTCTCCCCGCTCGAAGTCCTCTCGCGTGTCGACCGCCTCTCCCGGCACCTCGACCGCGCCCGCCGGGAGGCGTTCCGCCGGAGCGAGCTGGAGCCGTGGGAGTGGGACGTCCTGTCCGCCCTCCGCCGCGCCGGCGAGCCTTTCCAGCTCAGCCCGAAGCAGCTGCTCCAGCAGACGCTGGTGTCGTCGGGGACGATGACCAACCGGATCGACCGGCTCGTGGGACGGCGCCTGGTGCGGCGCGAAGCGGATCCCGATGACGGACGCAGCGTGCTGGTCACCCTGACCGAGGAGGGACGGACGCGGGTGGATGCCGCGATCACCCGACTGGTGGACGCGGAGGCGCTCCTTCTGGCCGCGCTCTCCCGCGCCGATCGGGAACGCCTGGCGGGTCTCCTGCGCAAACTGAGCCTCGGTTTCGACGGCTGACCGTCCCGGGCGCCCGCCCGCGTGTCAGCCGATCTGCTCGGACAGCGCGAACCAGCGCTCTTCGACCTCGTCGCGCTCGCTCTCCCACGCGCCGATGCGCTCCATCTCGCGCCCGAGCCCGACATAGTCGGCCTGGTCGTGCTCGGCGAGGGCCGCCTTCGCCGCGGCGATCTGTTTCTCCAGCTTCTCCAGCCGGCGCTCGAGCGCGGCGCTCTCCTTCTGCGCGGCGCGCAGGTCCGCACCGGACAGACCCGAAGCGCCGTCAGGCGGAGCGTCCCTGCTCCCGGCCTGCGGCTCCTCGCGCTGGCGCTGGCGCAGGCGGAGGTACTCGTCGACGCCGCCCGGGAGGTGCCGCACCCGACCCCCGAGGATCGCGTACTGCTGATCGGTGACGCGCTCGAGGAAGTACCGGTCGTGGGAGACCACCAGCAGCGTGCCCGGCCAGGAATCGAGCAGATCCTCCATCGCGGCGAGCATGTCGGTGTCGAGATCGTTCGTCGGCTCGTCGAGGATGAGCACGTTCGGCTGCTCGAGCAGGATCAGCAGCAGCTGAAGGCGCCGCTTCTGCCCCCCGGAGAGATCCTTGACCGGTGTCGACAGCTGTGCACTGGAGAACCCCATGCGCTCGAGAAGCTGTCCGGGCGTCAGCTCCTGCTCCTTCGAGCCGCTCCCGAAGCTGTAGGTCGTGCGGAGTCCGGCGATCACGACCCGCACGGGATCGTCCAGATGCTGCTCGAGCTCGTCGAGTCGCTGCGTGAGCGTGGCCACCCGCACGGTCTTGCCGCGCTTGACCCGACCCGTCGTCGGCTCGATCTCTCCGGAGACGAGACCCAGCAGCGTGGACTTCCCCGCGCCGTTCACGCCGAGGATGCCCGTGCGCTCCCCCGGCGCGATCCGCCATTCGAACGGGTGCAGCACCTCACGGCCGTCGTAGGAGACGCCCGTGTCGAGGAGGTCCACGACATCCTTGCCGAGCCGGGAGACGGCGAGCGCCCGAAGCTGGGTCGCGTCGCGGATCTCCGGCTCGTCGGCGATGAGGGCGTTGGCCGCATCGATGCGGAACTTCGGCTTCGACGTGCGCGCGGGCGCGCCGCGGCGCAGCCACGCGAGCTCTTTGCGGGCGAGATTCTGGCGGCGCGCCTCGATCGCCGCCGCCTGCCGGTCGCGCTCGACGCGCTGCAGGATGTAGGCGGCGTAGCCGCCGTCGAAGGGTTCGACGATGCGGTCGTGGACCTCCCACGTCCGCGTGCAGACCTCGTCGAGGAACCACCGGTCGTGGGTCACGACGAGCATCGCGCCGGACCCGGCGGGCCACCGGCGCCGGAGGTGGTCTGCGAGCCAGGCAATGGCCTCGACGTCGAGGTGGTTGGTGGGCTCGTCGAGGAAGATCACGTCGTGGTCGCCGACGAGGAGCGCCGCCAGCGCCACGCGGCGCCGCTGGCCGCCCGAGAGGTCGACGACGGGCGCGTCCCACGCGAGATCGCCGAGGAGCCCCGCGATCACCTCGCGCGTGCGCGCATCGCCCGCCCATTCGTGCTCGGGGGTGTCGCCGACGACCGCACGGGCGATGGTGTGGGTGTCATCGAGGGTGTCGCCCTGGTCGAGGACCCCGACGCGGACACCACCACGGACCGTGACGCGGCCGGCATCCGGCGCGAGGCGACCCGCGAGCATCGCGAGCAAAGAGCTCTTGCCGTCTCCGTTGCGGCCGACGATGCCGATGCGGTCCCCCTCGTCGACGCCGAGGGAGACGGCGTCGAAGACGACCTTGGTCGGGAATTCCAGGTGCAGGGCCTCGGCCCCCAGCAGATGTGCCATGACCTCCCCAGCGTAGGCGAGTCCTCCGCTCTCGCCCGTCGCGTTGCCCTACCGATACCCCAGGGGGTATACTCGGAGAGCCGCCGGGACGACGGGTCCCGGCACGAGGAGGACACCTGTGCGCATCGTGATCGTGGGCGGCGTCGCCGCTGGAATGAGCGCCGCCGCGCGAGCCCGGCGGCATGACGAGTCAGCCGAGATCGTCGTCCTCGAGCGCGGACCGGAGGTGTCGTTCGCGAACTGCGGCCTCCCGTACCACGTCAGCGGCGAGATCGCCGATGCCGACGCGCTTCTCCTCCACACCCCGGCCTCCCTCCGAGCCGCTCTGAACCTCGACGTCCGCTGCGGCCACGAGGTGTCGGCGATCGAGCCCGACGGGAGGACCGTGACAGTCGTCTCGGCGGCCGGGGCCGACACCCTCTCCTACGACGCGCTCGTCCTCACCCCCGGCGCGAGCGCCCTGCGGCCCCCCTTGCCGGGACTCGACTCGGACCGCGTGAGCACCCTCCGCACGGTGGCGGATGCCGTGGGCCTGCGCGCACGCGTGGACGACGGTGCGCGGCGGGCGGTGGTCCTCGGCGCCGGCTACATCGGACTGGAGGCAGCCGAAGCCTTCCACCACGCAGGACTCGAGGTCGACGTCGTCGAGATGGCCGCGCACGTCCTCCCCCCGCTGGAGCGCGAGCTCGCCCACCTTCTCGACGCCGAACTCCGCCGACTCGGCATCCGCGTGCACGCGGGCATCGCCGCCGAGCGGATCGAACCCGGCGCGGAGGAGGACGTCGTCGTCCTCGCCGACGGGTCACGGGTGCCCGCCGACGTCATCGTCCTGTCGGTCGGGGTCCGCCCCGACACCGCCTTCGCGGTGGACGCGGGCCTGGCGCACGAACGGGGCGCCATCGTCGTGGACGACCGCGGTCGCACCAGCATCCCGGGAATCTGGGCCGCAGGGGATGCGACCGTGAGCGTCGATGCGGTGACCGGTGCGCGGCGCCCGATCGCCCTCGCCGGCCCCGCGAACCGCGCGGGGCGACTCATCGCCGACGACATCTTCGGGCACGGCGCCGGACGTCCGATCCCCACGGGCCTCGGCACCGCCGTGGTCCGGGTCGGCTCCCTCACGGCGGCGATGACCGGAGCCAACCGCGCCACCCTCGACGGCGCCGGCATCGCCCACCACACCCTGCACCTTCACCCGAACCAGCACGCGGGCTACTTCCCCGGCGCCTCCCCCGTGCACCTCATCGTGCACGTGGCCGCCGACGACAGCCGCATCCTCGGGGCGCAGGCGGTCGGCGCGGAAGGCGTCGACAAACGCATCGACGTCTTCGCCACCGCGATCCGGGCGGGGCTCACGGCGATGGACCTCATCGACCTCGACCTCGCCTACTCGCCTCCCTACGGCCAGGCGAAGGATCCGGTGAACCTCACCGGCATGGTCGCCGAGAACGTCGCCGAGGGGCGACTGCGCCTGTGGTACGCCGCCGACCTGGACGCCGTGGCCGCCTCGAGCCTGATCCTCGACGTCCGCACCCCGGCCGAGTTCGCGTCCGGGCACATCCCCGGAGCCCTCAACATCGCGCACACGGAGTTGCGCGCACGCATCGACGAGGTGCACGCAGCGGCCGCCGGGCGGCCCGTGCGGGTCCTGTGCGCCGCCGGGGTCCGCGCCAACATCGCCCACCGGATCCTGGTCGGGAACGGGCTGGACTCGGCGTCGCTCTCCGGCGGCATCCAGACCCTCCGGCACTGGTACGGTGCCGAGATCGACCGGATCCTCACCCCCGACACCACCACCGAAGGAGCACGCGCATGATGATCACCGGCACCCCCGAGGAGCAGGCCGCGACGCGCAGACGCATCGTCAACCGTCTCAAGCGCGCACAGGGCCAGCTCGGCGGTGTGATCACCGCCGTCGAGAACGGCGGCGCGTGCCGGGACGTCGTGACCCAGCTCGCGGCGGTGGGCAGCGCCCTGGACCGGGCGGGTTTCGCCATCGTCTCGGCCGCCATGCGCGACTGCGTCGCCGACCCCGACGCCACCCGCGAGGCCGAAGGCCTCACCCAGGAGGAGCTGGAGAAGCTCTTCCTCACTCTCGCCTGATCCGCGCGCTGCCGATCAATACCAGATCGACAGCCGCGGAGCCGTCGGCCAGGCGAAGATCCGGCCGGCGGCGTCGGCATCCGTCGAGCGGATCCGACCGGCGTACGCGAGCGTGGTCGCCGACACCCCGCCGAGGAACAGTGCGGAGAGCTCCTCGACCCCGAGCGCGAGGCCCACGGCGTCGGCAGGGATGTCCTCCGGCGCGAGCGGCGTGACGGCGGCGGCACCGTCGTCAGCCACCCGCAGGAGCCATCGCCCCTCGGCGTACCCCAGCGGGTCGGACACCTCCAGCACGACCGCTCCCGGCGCACCGTACCGACGGGACGAAAGACAGGGTGCGACGTCGAGGATGCGGACGTACTGGTGATCTCGGACGGACACCGTCGCCGCGCGCTGATCGGCGATCATCCAGCGCAGGGGCTCCTCCACCGACAGCTGATCGGCGGTGATCTCGGCGATGAGGTCCAGCGACAGCACGAAGCGCCACAGCGCCGCATACGCGTCGGGGGTCTCCGCGAGGAGATAGTGCACGTGGGCTCGCGACGCGGCGAAGTCCGCCTCGTTCTCCTGCACCGTGTAGACCAGCGCGCCGCGCACCTCGCCTTCGTCGTCGGTGTACTGCACCGCCCGTCGCTGCTCGGCCTTCTCGAGGTCGGGCCGCGTCCCCGCGATCGCATCCCAGTGACCGCCCGGCACATCCACCTCGCCGGGGACCGCGCGGCGGATGCGCTCGTGCACCGTCGCGAGGAGCTCCCGGACACGCTCGCGGGAGATGAAGTCGACCCGACCGGAGGGCGTCGGGCCGATCCAGCCCGCGCGACGCGCGTCGATCCGCCAGGAGGCACCGAAGGCGGCCGGGGCGAAGCCGTAGCGGCCGTACAGCGGCGATTCGCTGACCGTCAGCATCGCAACGGGGAAACCGGTCGATCGCGCGACGTCGAGCTCCCCCTCCAGCAGAGCGCGCGCGATCCCGCGACGCCGGTGCGTCGGAGACACCGTCACCGAGGAGATGGCGCACGCCGCGATCGCGGCGTCCCCCGGCACGGAGAGCTCGCCGCGCCAGGAAGCGAGCGTCGCCACCGGCGCGTGCGGGTCCGGTGCGGACGGGTCGTAGACCCCGGTCGCCCGGCGGTAGGCGGAGCGCTCCCGCACCGCCTCGATCTGCGCGGGGCTGCGGGAGCCGTCGAGGAAGCCGCGCGCGACGACCTGCAGCCAGGCCGGGAAGCCGTCGTCCGTGCCGGGCACACGACGCAGCTCAAGGCCGCGGGCGGCGAGGCGGACCGCGGAGGCTTCCGAGACGTCGGTGGCGTGCAGGTCGCGGGAGAGGGAGTCGTCGATCACCCCTCGATGCTACGCACCGGCCCCGACGTCCCCGGGGTCAGGCCGAGAGGACGCGGGCTCCGGCGACCGGGCCGTGCACGTGAAGGGCGGTCAGGCCGGCCGCGGACAGCACGATCTGGAGCTCGAGCGCCGCCTCCGACCCCGCCGCGAGGAAGGCCAGGGTCGGTCCCGAGCCGGACACCATGCCCGCGAGGGCCCCCGCCTCCGTGCCGAGGTCGAGCACCCGCGCGAGGTCGGGACGCAGCGAGAGCGCCGCCTGATGCAGATCGTTGCGCAGCTGCCCGGCGAGGACCCGGGGATCCCCGGTCCGCAGCGCCTGGAGTACCTCGGGGGCGGCCGCGGGCACGGGAGCCTCGGCTGCGTCGCCGCGGGCGCGCATCTCGTCGAGATGACCGTAGACCGCGGGGGTCGACAGGCCGCCCTCGGCGGGCACGATGACCCAGTCGAGGCGGCCGGTGGCGAGCGCCGGACTCAGCTCGTCGCCACGTCCCGTCCCCACCGCCGTGCCCCCCATGAGCGCGAAGGGCACGTCGGCACCGAGCCGGGCGGCGAGGGCGTGCAGCGTCGTGTGCGCAAGGCCCGCACCCCACAGCGCGTCGCAGGCGACGAGCGCGGCCGCGGCATCCGCCGATCCGCCTCCCATTCCCCCGGCGACCGGAACGTCCTTGACGACCTCGAGGTGCACGCCGCCGTCGTACCCGATCTCCGCCGCGAGCATGCGCGCCGCACGCAGGGCGAGGTTGCGGTCGTCAGCGGGGACGCCCGAGACGTCGACCGAGCCGCGGACGGTCATCGAGAATCCCGGTGCGTGCGTGGCCCGGATCTCTTCGTACAGCGACACCGCCTGGTACACCGAGGCCACGTCGTGGTAGCCGTCGGGCTGGACTCCTCCGACCTGGAAGAAGACGTTGAGCTTGCCGGGGGCGCGCACGCGCACCGCCGCCGAGCGCGCCGCGTCGGTCATCGCGTGGCCGAATCCGACCAGAGGTCCACATCGATGCCGTCGGAGAGGGCGTCGATGCGCTCGATCTCCTCGATCGTGAACGCGGGACCGTCCAGCGCCGCGAGATTCTCGTCGAGCTGCGCGGGTCGCGAGGCGCCGATGAGGGCGGAGGCGACCACCGGATCTCGCAGGACCCACTGGATCGCCATCTGCGCGAGGGTCTGCCCGCGCTCCCGCGCGATCAGGTCGAGGCTCTGCAGCTGACCGCGCTGGTCGTCGGTGAGGGTCATGCCGCGCAGCGACCCGCGGTCCTGAGCGCGGTCGACCGGTCCGTCGCCGAGGTACTTGTCGGTGAGGAGCCCCTGGGCCAGCGGCGTGAACGCGATCGCCCCCATGCCCTCCTGACGCAGGACGCCGGTGAGGGAGTCCTCGACCCAGCGGTTCAGGATCGAGTACGCCGGCTGGTGGATGACCAACGGGGTGCCGAGCGACCGCGCGACCGCGACCGCCTCGACCGTGCGCTCGGCGCTGTAGGAGGAGATCCCGACGTAGAGGGCCTTGCCCTGACGCACAAGGGTGTCCAGTGCCCCGATCGTCTCCTCGATGGGCACGGTGTCATCGACGCGGTGCGAGTAGAAGATGTCGACGTAGTCGACGCACATGCGGCGGAGGGACTGCTCGGCGCTCGCGAGGACGTACTTCCGCGACCCCCCGTCGCCGTAGGGGCCCTCCCACATCTCGTACCCCGCCTTCGACGACAGGATGAGCTCGTCGCGGTACGGCGCGAAGTCCTCGCGCATCATCCGACCGAAGTTCGTCTCGGCGCTGCCGAAGGGCGGCCCGTAGTTGTTGGCGAGATCGAAGTGGATGATCCCCCGGTCGAACGCGTGCCGCAGGAGCGTGCGCTGATCGTCGAACGGGATGTTGTCGCCGAAGTTCCACCACAGGCCCAGGGAGATCGGCGGAAGGACGAGCCCCGACCCACCCACCCGCCGATACGCGAGACGGTCGTAGCGGTCCTCCGCCGCGGTCCACGGGCGATGCAGGTCTCCTCCGCGCGAACGCGGTCGCGGTGATTCGGTCACCGCCCCAGGCTATCCACTCCGCCGCGGAGCGGCACGGGGTGCGGCGAAACCTGCGCGTAACGACGGGCGCGTATCGTTGCTCAGTCGGACACGCACACCCGCGACATCCGAGAAGGAGGATTCGTGACCACACTGTCGGCTCTCCCCGCGCGCACCCACACCTGGACGACGCTGCTGGCCCGCCCGGACGTCGTCGTCGACGCCGGGATCCTGCATCTCGTCCATGACGACCTCGCCCCGCACGATGCGCGCATCGCGGACCTGCTGTTCGTCGCGGATGTGCTGCGGGATGCCGGGATCGACACGGTGCTCATCCGACACTCCCGCTTCCTCCCGGCCCTCGTGGTCGACATCGACGACGCCGAGCGGGCCTTCACGGCACTGGCGGACGCCTGCGGACGCGAACCCCTCTACGTCAAGACGAAGGGCGCGCCGCCGACCCTCGTCGCCGACGGCGCCCCGTTCGCGCAGACGCCGGCCACCGTGCGCCTCTACCGCCCGCGGATCACCCCGTCCGGAAGCCTCCGCTACGGCGCGTCGCTGGCGGCGCACGTGGAGTTCTGGCGTTTCGGCGACGAGACGATCGAGGCCCCGCGGGACAACACCCTCACCCGTCGCACCACCGCGACGGCGGACGTGTCCTTCGTCGAGATCGAGCGGTACGGCCGCACCTGGCGGACGATCTCCGGGATGTTCGACCCGCAGCCGCAGGAGGTCACCGAGGACGTGGACATCGTCTTCTCGTGGGTCGACGGCTCCGCGTCGGAGTTCCAGCGGCAGCGTGCCGCACAGATGGCGGAGTACGTCGTCGGCGAGGGCGACGACGGACCGGCCCGCTACCGGCACGTGGACGAGCTGCGCTACGCGCTCCGCAGTGTCCACATGTACGCGCCGTGGGTGCGGCGCATCTTCATCGCCACCGACTCCCCCGTGCCGGCGTGGCTGGACGAGCACCCGAAGGTCACCGTCGTGCGCAGCGAGGAGTTCTTCGCCGACCCGGAGGTGCTCCCCACGCACAACTCGCACGCCGTCGAGGCCCAGCTGCACCGCATCCCCGGCCTCGCGGAGCACTTCCTCTACTCCAACGACGACATGTTCTTCGGCCGCCTCGTCGAACCGGAGATGTTCTTCACCCCCGGCGGCGTGACGAAGTTCGTCGAGTGCGACGTCCGGATCGGGGCGGGGCCGACCGCGGTGCACCGCAGCGGACACGACAACGGTCTGCGGGTCAATCGCGCGCTGCTCGCCGAGCGCTTCGGTCGGACGATCGTGCGCGACCTCGAGCACTGCGCCACGCCCCTGCGCCGCAGTGTGATGTCCGAGCTCGAGGCCGCGTTCCCCGAGGACTTCGCCCGGACGGCGGCCTCCCGTTTCCGTTCGGCGACCGACATCTCCGTCACCAACAGCCTCTACCACTACTACGCGATGATGACGGGCCGGGCCGTGTCCACGCGCGCGCCGCGCGTCCGCTACGTGCAGACGACCCTCGCGCGGGGGCTGCGCCAGATGGATCGGCTCGCCGACGGAGCGGATGTCGACATGTTCTGCCTCAACGACGGGGGCAACGCCGAGGTCCCCGAGGAGGTGCGGGTGCAGACCCTGCGGGCGGCACTGGAGCGGATGTTCCCCGTCCGGGCCCCGTGGGAGCGGCAGGAGCTCAGCGCAGCAACGTCGTCCGTCCGCGCGGCGCATCCCGTCGCGCAGCACTGACGGGGCCGACACCCGCTTCCCGCAGGCGGCGCTGCGCCTCCCCCGGGTCGATGAACTCCAGCGTCCGCGGAGCGTCGACGGGGACGACCGAATGGACCACGGTGTCGTCGTAGACGTGCACCAGGTTGAACGCCTGCGCCCCGTCCTGCGGCCGCGTGCCCCCCGTGGGGACCGTCAGGTCCTGCGCGTAGCACGTGGATGAGGCGACGGACACCGGGATGCCGGCGACCGTGGCGAACGTGGAGTAGTGGAGGTGCCCGGCGATGATCGCCCGCACGTCCGTTCCCCGCACCACCCGGGCGAACGCGCGCTGATCCCGCAGCTCGACGCTCGAGGCGAGCGGCAGGACGCTCGGGACGGGCGGGTGGTGCATCGCGATGATCGTGCCGAGCGGCGCGGGCGTGGACAACACGTGGGCGAGCCATGAGAGCTGCGCCTCGGAGATCTCGCCGTGATGGTGACCGGGGACGGTCGAATCAAGCGTGATCACACGGAGTCCGTCGAGCTCGTCGACCCGGTCGTAGACGCCGGTGTCCGAGGCGTCGCCGTCGACGAGCTCCGCGCGGAACGCGCCGCGGTCGTCGTGGTTCCCCATCACCCAGAGCACGCGTGCCGACAGCGATGCCGCGAGGGGTTCGACCATGCGGCGCAGCTGCGCGTAGGCCGCGGGCTCGCCGAGGTCGGCGAGGTCACCGGTGAAGACCACCGCGTCGGGGCGGACACCGGAGGAGGCGATGACGCGGAACGCCCGTTGCAGTCGGTCGGCGGCGTCGACCGTGTCGAACAGACGGGCGCCTTCGGCGCGCAGGTGTGTGTCGCTGATGTGCAGGAGAACGCGTTCGGGCGCCGGATGCTCTGCGGTGCGCATGGCCCGAATGTTACCGGCATGTTTCGTCGTCCCGGCCGACGGACAGGCCGGAAAGGGTGAACGTTCGGCGAACGTTCCCGTCCGATGACCGTGCTTTCGACTCCGGAGTCAGCGGAATGCTCGGCTGACCGCACTGCCGGTCTGGAACAGGGTGATCCACACGATGAACTTCTGAACGGAGCGGAGCGGGTACACGACGAGCATTCGCCAACCCTGGCGTCGAGACCACGACCTCGTGATCTGGACCTGGGTACCGCCCACCGTGGCCGCCAGGGTGAACTCCGTCAGAATCGGACTGCCCTGTGGAGCGTCGGGGTAGGCGAAACTCCACGCGATCCGCTCCGGTCGATGGGCTGCGACGAGTTCGATGCTGCGGCGGCGGAACCGGGGCTTCACCGTCAGCGGCTTCCCATCCGGACGACGGACCGGCGCGAGGCCTCGCCAGACCATGCCGGGTATGGGGTCCTGGTCTCCGTGGTCGATGGTGCCGATACTCATCTCCCAATCGGGGATGGCCCTCGGGTCCACGAGAAACCGCCACACCTCCTCGATCGGCGCCGCAACGAATGTTTCGATCGACCCCGTCACACGACCCTCCGTCTCTCCCGACGTCGTCGCCGTTCCTTCGACGGGGACGTCGAACGGGGCGAGGCGGTCGAGCACGGCCCGGGGCGTCGCGCCGAGGCGGTCGAGGATGCTGGCGATCAGGCCACTGGGTTCGGTGACGAGTTCTCGGAGCACCGCCGCAGCGTCGCCCTTGTCGTCTCTGGAGATGGAGCGCGCGATCAGGTCGGAAGCGCGCTTGCTCCATTCGTATCCGTCCGTCTCGTGGAAGACGATTCGTCCGGCCTCAGGGAATGACGCCTCGATGCCGAGCGATGCCAGCTGGGCCGCCCGTTCTTCCTCGACTGCGCGGCGGGCGCCGTCGAGGTCGATGCCCATGCTGCGCAGCGCACCTCCCGCGGGTTGATCGCTGATGACGAGGGCGAGAAACAGGTGCTCGAGGTCCGCGACGCGAAGGCCTGCTCGCGATGCCTCCTCCATCGCGGCGAGGGAGAGAGATTGAGTGGTCTGAGCGGCGCGAACGAACCTGCTCATGCGTTCCTCCTGAGGATCGGGATCGTGGGGTCGACGCGTTTGGAGTGCTTCTTGTGCACGGCTTGCCGGGTCACTCCCAGTGCGTCAGCGATGTCCTGCCATTTCATCCCCGCCCGGAGCGCGGCCTCGACTTGCCTGAGCTCCAAGGTGTCCGCGAGGACGCGCAACGCCGCCACTGCCCGCAACCCTGCTTTCGGGTCGCTGGTGTCGGATGCCACTGCCGCGATCTGGGAAGACTGCATGCCGTCAACCTATGTTGCTACGAAGGTGCTGTCAACCTAGGTTGCACCGGTCCCTGCGCCCGATCCCGACGGGCACGTGCGGTGGCCTTCAGGGGCGTCGCTCAGGCGGGCCCGACGATCTCGGCGATGCGGACGAAGTCCTCCACCGAGAGCTCCTCGCCGCGCGCGGTCGCGGCCACCCCCGCGGCTTCGAGCTGAGCGGATGCCGCAGCCGCGGATCCGCCGAGCACACCGGACAGCGCCTGCCGGAGCATCTTCCGACGCTGTTGGAAAGCGGCGTCCACCAGCATGAACGTCCGTCGCCGCAGCTCCTCGGATCCGCGCGGTGTCGCGTCGCGCCGGAACGCCACGAGAACGCTGTCGACGTTCGGGACGGGCCAGAAGACCTGACGCGAGACGGTGCCGGCCAGGCGCCATGCGCCGTACCAGGCGGCCTTGACGCTCGGCGCGCCGTAGATCTTCGACCCCGGGGGCGCCGCCAGGCGCTCGCCGACCTCCGCCTGCACCATGACCACCCCGCGCTCGAGGTACGGGAACGACTCCAGGAAATGCAGGAGCACCGGGACCGAGACGTTGTACGGGAGGTTCGCCACGAGCACCGTGGGTTCGCCCGGGAGCTCGCGGACGCGGAGGGCGTCGGCGTCCACGACCGTGAGCGCGTCGGGTGCGACGCCGTGGGCGACGGCTGTCTGCGGGAGCCGCGCGGCCAGGCGGTGGTCGATCTCGACAGCGGTCACCGACGCACCGGTCTCCAGGATCGCCAGGGTGAGCGACCCGAGCCCCGGCCCGACCTCGACCACCCGCTCGCCCGCGCGCACACCGGCGACCTGGACGATCTTGCGGACGGTGTTGGCGTCGACGACGAAGTTCTGCCCCAGCTTCTTGGTGGGGGTGACCTCGAGTTCGGCCGCGAGCGCGCGGATCTCACCGGCGCCGAGAAGCTGGACGGGCATGCTCTCCACCCTAGTTGCGCGCCGAAGCTCCCCCCTCGCGATGGGAAGGACTACGGTTCCGGATATGACATCTCCCCTGCCCACGTCCGCGTTCTCGATGAAGAGTCCCTTCGGTCGTCGTGCGGTGGCCCTGTCCATCGCCGCCGCGGTGGGCGGGTTCCTGTTCGGCTTCGACTCCTCCGTCATCAACGGCGCGGTGAACTCGATCGAGACCCAGTTCGGTCTGACCTCGATCACCACCGGATTCGTGGTGGCCGTGGCCCTCCTCGGCTGCGCCTTCGGCGCGGTCCTCGCCGGCATCCTGAGCGACCGGTGGGGGCGCCTGCGGGTGATGCTCATCGGTGCGGTGATGTTCTTCGTCAGCGCCCTCGGCTCGGGTCTCGCCTTCACCGCGATCGACCTGACCTTCTGGCGGCTCGTCGGCGGCATCGGCATCGGCATCGCCTCGGTGGTCGCCCCCGCGTACATCGCCGAGGTCGCGCCGCGTCAGATCCGCGGGACGCTCGGCTCGCTCCAGCAGCTCGCGATCACCCTCGGCATCTTCGCCGCGCTCCTGTCCAACGCCGTCCTCGCCGGTGTCGCCGGCGGTGCATCGGACACGCTGTGGCTGGGGCTCGAGGCCTGGCGGTGGATGCTGCTGGTCGAAGCGGTCCCCGCGCTCGTGTACGGTCTCCTCGCGCTGAAGATGCCCGAGTCGCCGCGATTCCTCATCGCCAAGGGCAAGCCCGACGAGGCCCGCGCGATCTTCGCCAAACTGGTCCCCGAGGTCGACCTCGATCAGACGATGCGGGAGCTGCAGCAGCGGATCGTCACCGACCAGAAGAACGCCGGGGTGTCGCTGCGCGGCCCGCGGTTCGGGCTCCAGCCGATCGTGTGGGTCGGCATCATCCTGTCGGTGTTCCAGCAGTTCGTCGGCATCAACGTGATCTTCTACTACTCCACGACGCTGTGGCAGTCGGTCGGGTTCGACGAGTCGTCGTCCTTCGGGATCAGCGTGTTCACCTCGGTGATCAACGTCCTGGTCACGCTCGTGGCGATCTTCCTCGTCGACCGCGTGGGCCGCAAGCCCATCCTCCTCAGCGGATCGCTCCTCATGGCGGTCTCCCTCGGCACGATGGCGCTGTGCTTCGCCTTCTCCACGACGGATGCCGAGGGTGCGGTGTCGCTCCCGGCGCCCTGGGGACCCATCGCCCTCGTCGCCGCGAACCTCTTCGTCATCGGGTTCGGCGCGTCGTGGGGACCGCTGGTGTGGGTCCTCCTCGGCGAGATCTTCCCGAGCCGGATCCGCGGCAAGGCGCTCGGCGTCGCCGCCGGCGCGCAGTGGATCGCGAACTTCCTCATCACCGTCAGCTTCCCCGCGATGTCGTCGTGGTCGCTTCCGGTCACCTACGGGATGTACGCGGCCTTCGCGGCACTGTCCTTCTTCTACGTGCTCCTGCGCATCCCCGAGACCAAGGGGATGGAGCTCGAGCAGACCGAGACGCTGTTCGTCCGTCAGCCGAAGGCGCCGTAGACCGCGAGGGTGTTCGCGGCGATCCGCGCGCAGAGCTCGTCCAGCTCGACGCCGAGCTCGGCCGCCAGGAAGCGCACCGTCACCGGGATCAGGTAGGGCGCGTTGGGGCGCCCGCGGTGCGGGGTCGGGGTCAGGAAGGGTGCGTCCGTCTCCACGAGGATCCGCTCGAGCGGCGTGACCGCGAGGGCATCGCGGAGGTTCTGCGCGTTCTTGAACGTGACGTTCCCGGCGAAGGACAGGTAGTAGCCGCGGTCCGCGGCGATGCGTGCCATGTCGACGTCGCCCGAGAAGCAGTGGAACACCGTGCGGTCGGGTGCGCCGACGCGCTCGAGGGTGGCCAGCACCTCATCGTGGGCGTCGCGGTCGTGGATCTGCATCGCGATGTCGTGCGTCTTGGCGAGCGCGATGTGCGCCTCGAAGCTCTCGTACTGGGCCGGGAGGCCCTCGGCCTCGGTGCGGAAGAAGTCAAGCCCCGTCTCGCCGATGGCGCGCACGCGCGGCTGCGCGGCGAGCTCGTCGATGACCGCGATCGCCTCGTCGAGGCGTCCCGCGGCCTGGTACGCGGGCGCCTCGTTGGGGTGGATCGCCACGGCGGCGAGCACCCTCGGGTGGGATGCCGCCGCCCATGCCGACCACCGACTGGAGTCGATGTCGCCGCCGGCCTGGACGACGCCGATGACACCGACCTCGTCCGCGCGGGCGAGCTGCGCTGCGAGATCGAGCGGCTCGTCCCCGTCGACGATCTCGAGGTGGGCGTGATTGTCGTAGACCGGCACCGGGAGCGGCTCGGGAGCCGCGGGCCACCGGACGTCGCGACGCCCCTCCTGTGTGCGCTCGCGCACGTAGCCGCTCGGATCGCTCATCGTCAGGCGGACTGCTCCACCCGGGGGAACAGCGGCGCGAGACCGTTGACGCTCGTCCCGGGGCGGAGGACCCCCCAGGCGCCCGCCTCGCGGATCGGCTGATCCTGCAGGCGCCCGATCGTCTCGGCGGCACCGAGCGCGATCCAGAGCTTCTCGGTGGACTCCGGCATGACCGGCGACAGCAGCACCGCCAGCGCGCGCAGACCCTCGGCGGCCGTGTAGAGCACCGTCTCCAGGCGCGGCCGACGCTCGGGATCCTTGGCGAGCGCCCACGGCTCGTTCTCGGTGATGTAGAGGTTCAGCGCGTCCACGATCGTCCAGATCGCCGCAATCGCCTCGTCGACCCGGAATCGCTCGATCGCGGCATCCGCGGCAGCCGCCGCCTCGGCGACGATCCGCTGGATGCGCAGATCGCCCTCCTCGTAGGAGGCCTCGGGCGGGATCACGCCCTCGAAGTAGCGCTCGATCATCGCCGTGGTGCGCGACGCGAGGTTGCCGAACCCGTTGGCGAGCTCCGCCTGGTACCGGGCCGACAGGTCCTCCCACGAGAACGATCCGTCCTGTCCGAACGCGATCGCCGAGAGGAAGTAGAAGCGGTACGCGTCGGAGCCGAAGACGTCGGTGATCTCCGTCGGCGCGATGCCGGTCAGCTTCGACTTGGACATCTTCTCGCCGCCGACCAGCAGCCAGCCGTGGGCGAAGACCCCGCGGGGCACCTCGACGCCGGCGGCCATCAGCATCGCCGGCCAGATGACGGCGTGGAAGCGCAGGATGTCCTTGCCCACCACGTGGTACGCCGGCCAGCGGCGGTCGAACTCGTCCTGTTCGGCGCCGTATCCGACCGCGGTGGCGTAGTTCAGCAGCGCGTCGACCCACACGTAGATGACATGCGACTGGTCCCACGGGACGGTGATGCCCCAGTCGAACGTGGACCGCGAGATCGACAGGTCCTTCAGACCGTTCTTGACGAAGGAGACGACCTCGTTGCGGGCGGATTCGGGACGGATGAAGTCCGGCTGCGTGGCGTAGAGCTCCAGCAGCCGGTCGCCGAACTCGCTGAGCTTGAAGAAGTAGTTCTTCTCCTGGAGGAGCTCGAGCGGCTTGGAGTGGATCGCGCAGACCTTGAGCCCCTCGAAGGGCCCGGTGCCGTCGACGATCTCGGACTCGGTCTTGAACTCCTCGCAGCCCACGCAGTAGAGCGCCTCGAACTCGCCCGCGTAGATGTAGCCACGGTCGTGGATCGCCTGGACGAACTTCTTCACGCGCTCCTCGTGACGCTCCTGCGTCGTGCGGATGAAGTCGTCGTTGGCGACGTCGAGGGTCTCCAGCAGGGGGAACCAGGACTCGGAGACGAGCTTGTCGACCCACTCCTGGGGCTGGACACCGTTGGCCGCCGCGGCGCGCATCATCTTCTGCCCGTGCTCGTCGGTGCCGGTGAGCATCCACGTGTCGTCACCGGCCTGACGGTGCCAGCGCGCCAGGGTGTCGACGGCGACCGTGGTGTACCCGTGCCCGATGTGCGGGACATCGCTCGGGTAGTAGATCGGCGTCGTGATGTAGAAGGATCGGCCGGTGCTCACCAGGGAATTCTAGTTCGGTCCCGCGGACGCCCCGTCGCCGTGACGATCCGGCGACGCCAGCGCCGCCTGATACAGATCGCGGCGCGTGTGGCCGGTGTGCGCGGCGACGTCCACCGCCGCCTCCTTCAGACGGATGCCGGAGGCAACCTGCGCGCGCACCTGTGCGACCGCGTCGGCGAAGGAGATCTCGCGGGCGGGCGCCCCCTCGACCACGAGGACGACCTCCCCGCGGATCCCGTCCCGCGCCTGCTCGGCGACCTCGGCCGCGGTCCCGCGCAGGACCTCCTCGTACATCTTCGTGAGTTCCCGAGCGAGCGCCACCCGGCGGTCGGGACCGAACACCTCGGCGATGTCGGTCAGCGACGTCGCGACGCGCGACGGCGAGTCGAAGAAGACCATCGTCCGCGCCTCGGCGGCCAGCTGGCGGAGCACGGTGCGACGCTCCCCGGACTTCCTTGGCAGGAATCCCTCGAACGCGAACCGGTCGGTGGGCAGCCCCGACAGCGCGAGGGCGGTGAGGACGGCGCTCGGCCCCGGCAGGGCGGTCACGCCGACCCCCGCCGCGATCGCGGCGGCGACCACGCCGTACCCGGGGTCGCTCACGGTCGGCATCCCGGCGTCGCTCAGCAGCAGCACGTCCGCGTCGCGCGCGAGCTCGACGATCTCGCTCGCCCGCTCCTTCTCGTTGTGGTCGTGGAGCGCCACGAGGCGCGGGCGATGGGTCACGCCGAGGGCGGCCAGGAGGCGCTGCGTGGTGCGGGTGTCTTCGGCCGCGACGACCGGAACGGTGCCGAGGGCCTCCACGAGCCGCGCCGAGGCGTCCCCCAGATTGCCGATGGGGGTCGCCGCGAGGATGATCACCGCTCCAGCCTAGACTTGGCGGGTGACGCACGCCCGGCTCGAGACGCCCGCGGGGGCGCCGCGACCGAGCGTCTACGACCGGTGGCGGATCCGCCTCGGAGAGCCGCGGATCCTCCGCATCGCGGAGTGGGTCGCCCCGCTGCTGATCACCGTCCTGGCCGGCATCCTCCGGATGTGGAATCTCGGCCATCCGCACGCCCTGGTGTTCGATGAGACGTACTACGTCAAGGACTCCTGGAGCCAGTGGAACCTCGGCTACTCGGCGACCTGGCCCGACGACGTCGACGACCGCTTCGCCGCCGGCGAGACGGGACTGTTCGGCTCGGACGGCAGCTTCGTGGTCCACCCTCCGCTCGGCAAGTGGATCATCGGCGCCGGGATGGCGCTGTTCGGCGCGGATTCCACGGCGGGCTGGCGGATCGGCGTGGCGGTCGTGGGGACCCTCACCGTTCTCGCCGTCTACCTGCTCGCCCGCACCCTCACCGGGTCCGTCGTCTTCGCGTCCGTCGCCGGCCTCCTCATGGCGATCGACGGCATGGCCATCGTGATGAGCCGCGTGGCGCTCCTCGACGGACTCCTGACCTTCTTCCTCGTCCTGGCCTTCTGGTTCGTCGCCCTCGACCGCGCGCAACAGGATCGTCGGGCCGCGGCCCGGCGCCTCCTCGACGAGGACGCCGACCCCCCGGCGTGGGGGCGACTCAGCGTCGACCGCCCCTGGGTGCTCGCGGCGGGCGCGGCGCTGGGCGCCGCGAGCGCGGTGAAGTGGTCGGGTCTGTACGTGCTCGCGGCGGTCGGGCTGTATCTCGTCGTGGTCGACGCCCTCGCGCGCCGGCGCGCGGGCGTGACGTTCTGGCCGAGCGACGCGGTCTTCCGGCAGGGACCGGTGACCTTCCTCCTGCTCGTTCCGATCGCGGGCCTGGTCTACGTGATGTCGTGGAGCGGCTGGCTCCTCACGTCCGGGGGATACGGCCGCACGACGGGCACGGTCCCGGCACCGCCGGGGGATCTTGTCGGCGCCCTCGCGAACCTCTGGACGTACCACCAGGGGATCTACGGCTTCCACGTGGATCTGTCCACGCCGCACAGCTATCAGAGTCCCGCGTGGGCGTGGCTGTTCCTCCTCCGTCCGACGGCGATGTACACCTCCAGCTCCGCAGCGGGCGACGCCGGATGCCCCGGCCCGGGCGACTGCATCGCCACGATCTCGAGCATGCCGAACCCGGTGATCTGGTTCGCCGGCGTCATCGCCGTGGGCTACCTGCTCGTACGCCTGGTGCGCCGGCCGGCCGCGGGGCCGGCCCTCGCCCTCCTCGGCGTCGCGGCGACATTCGTGCCGTGGCTGCTGTACCCGGAGCGGACCATCTTCCAGTTCTACGCCGTGGCGATGCTGCCGTTCATGATCCTCGCGCTGACCTACGCCCTCCGCGACGTCCTCGGCCCCCCGGATGCCGGCGCCCATCGGCGCACGACGGGATTCGGTCTGGTCGCGGTCTTCCTCCTCGCGGCGATCGCGATGTCGGCGTTCTGGTACCCGATCCTCACCGCCGTCACGGTGCCCTACGACTTCTGGCGGATCCACTACTGGTCGGTCGGCGCGATCTGACGCGCCGACCGACCAGGAGTCGGAACCGCTGCCGGGAGCGGGGTCAGTTGACCTCGTCCGGGTGGGCGCTGACCCGGCCCGAGCCGTCGCCCGGATCCATCGCGTCGATCGCGGCGATCTCATCGGCGCTGAGGGTGAAGTCCAGCACGTCGAGATTCTCGGCGAGGCGCTCGCGGCGCACCGACTTCGGGAAGACGATGAAGCCCTTCTGCAGGTGCCAGCGCAGCACCGCCTGAGCGGGGGTCTTGCCGTGGGCGGCGGCGGCGGCGGCCACGGGCGCGGCGCCGAACAGGTCGTACTTGCCCTGGCCGAGCGGACCCCACGACTCGATGGCGACACCGTGGTCGGCGGCCCAGTCGGTGATCTCGCGCTGCTGGTAGGCCGGGTGCAACTCGATCTGGTTGACGGCGGGGACGACGCCGGTCGCCTCGACGATGCGCTCGAGGTGCGGGACGAGGTGGTTCGAGACGCCGATGCTGCGCGTGAGTCCCGCGTCGCGCAGAGTCACCATCTGCTCCCACGCGTGGACGTAGTCGTCCTTGGCGGGCGTCGGCCAGTGCACGAGGTACAGATCGACCTGCTCGAGGCCGAGACGGCCGAGGCTCTCGTCGATGGCCCGACGCGGTTCGTCGTCGTGATGGCGGTCGTTCCAGAGCTTCGTGGTGACGTAGAGCTCGTCGCGCGGGATGCCGCTCTTCGCGATCGCCGCGCCGACGCCCTCCTCGTTGCCGTAGATGGCGGCGGTGTCGATGTGGCGGTAGCCGAGCTCGAGGGCCTCGGTGACGGCGCGCTCCGCGTCGTCGGCCGGAACCTTGAACACGCCGTAGCCGAGCTGGGGGATGCGGTGACCGTCGTTGAGGGTCACCGTGGGAATCGAATCGGTCATGCCGATACCCTAGGACGGGGTCTGCAAGCTCGCGGGGCGGAGACATCGCCCCCTCCGCACGATACGATCGAAGGCTATGTCTTCGCCCGCGCCCGTGATCTCCTATCCGCAGGAGCTCCCCGTCAGCGCCGCGCGGGACGAGATCGCCGACGCCGTCGCGCACCATCAGGTCGTGATCGTCGCGGGCGCGACCGGCTCGGGGAAGACCACCCAGCTGCCGAAGATCTGCCTCGACCTCGGCCGGCAGAAGATCGCACACACCCAGCCGCGCCGGATCGCGGCCCGAACGATCGCCGAACGCATCGCCGAGGAGCTCGCCGTTCCGCTCGGGTCTACCGTCGGCTACAAGGTGCGCTTCACCGACAACGTCTCCGCCGACACCTCGATCGCGCTGATGACGGACGGCATCCTCCTCAACGAGATCCACCGCGACCGGCTTCTCTCGCGCTACGACACGATCATCGTCGACGAGGCCCACGAGCGCTCGCTCAACGTCGACTTCCTCCTCGGGTACCTGCACCGCCTGCTCCCCCGCCGCCCGGACCTCAAGGTCATCATCACCAGCGCGACGATCGACCCGGAGAGCTTCGCCGCCCACTTCGCCTCCGCCGACGGCACACCCGCCCCCATCATCGAGGTGTCCGGGCGCACGCATCCGGTCGAGGTCCGCTATCGACCCCGGGAGGCTCCGGCCGCGGGCGAGAACGAGGGCGACTCCGGCGACGACGTGGACGGCATCCTCCGGGCTCTCCGCGAGCTCGATCGCGAACCCGCCGGGGACGTCCTGGTCTTCCTTCCGGGCGAGGCGGAGATCCGCGACGCAGTGGATGCCGTGCGCGGCATGTACGCGAAGGATGCCGCGCCGACCGAGGTGCTGCCCCTCTACGGGCGTCTCAGCGCCGCCGACCAGCATCGGGTGTTCGAGCGCTCGAGCGTCGCCGGCGTCCGGCGCCGGGTGATCCTGGCCACCAACGTCGCCGAGACGAGCCTCACGGTGCCCGGCATCCGCTACGTCGTCGACACCGGGACCGCGCGCATCTCGCGCTACTCCGCACGCAGCAAGATCCAGCGGCTCCCGATCGAACCGATCTCGCAGGCCTCGGCGCAGCAGCGCTCCGGTCGCGCGGGCCGCACGAGTCCGGGTGTCGCGATCCGTCTGTACGGCGAAGACGACTTCCTCACGCGCGACGAGTTCACCGACCCCGAGATCCTCCGGACCTCCCTGGCGGCCGTCATCCTGCAGATGCTCGCTCTCGGGTTCGGCGACATCGAGCGCTTCCCCTTCCTCACGCCCCCCGACTCCCGCGGGGTCAAGGCCGCGTTCGATCTCCTCCGCGAACTCGGCGCGGTTTCCTCCGGCACACGCGGGGAGAACCGGCTCACCGACATCGGTCGCGAGATCGCGCGGCTGCCCATCGATCCGCGGTTCGCGCGCATGCTGCTCCAGGCCCGCAGGGACGGGGTCCTCCCGGCGGTGCTGGCGATCGTGTCGGGCATGTCGATCCAGGATGTGCGCGAGCGCCCCGAAGAGCGACGGGAGGAGGCGGATCGCCTCCACGCGCGCTTCACCGATCCGACGAGCGACTTCCTCTCCCTGCTGAACCTGTGGAACCACCTGCGCGAGAAGCAGGACGAGCTGGGATCGAGCGCCTTCCGCAGGCTCTGCCGCGCCGAGCACCTCAACTACGTGCGGGTGCGGGAGTGGTCCGACGTCCACCGACAGCTCACTCAGCTCCTGCGCCCCGCCGGCGACGAGCGTCGCGAGCCCCGCGATGCGCCGGCGGATCCGGATGCCGTCCACCGGGCGATCCTGTCCGGCCTCCTCTCCCACATCGGCATCCTCGACGAACGCTCCTCCGCGAAGGGCGCCCCCGCTCGTGGCACCGGACGCGGCAAGCCACCGGGGGCGGAGTACCTCGGCGCGCGCGGCGCGCGTTTCGCCATCTTCCCGGGGTCGGGGCTCAAGAAGAAGCGACCCTCCGCGCTCATGGCCGCCGAACTTGTCGAGACCTCGCGGCTGTTCGCCCGGACGGTGGCCGAGATCGACCCGGCCTGGGCCGAGGCCCTCGCGGGTGATCTCGTCCGCCGCCAGCTCAGCGAGCCGCACTGGTCGCAGACGGCGGGAGCTGCGTCGGTCTACGAGAAGGTCACCCTCTTCGGCGTCGAGATCATCGCGCGCCGGCGGGTGCAGCTGGCGCGCTTCGACCGGCCCCTGGCCCGGGAGATGTTCCTCCGCCACGCGCTCGTCGACGACGACTGGGATCCGAGCGGCCTCGACAAGCGCGCGGGCGCGTTCCACCGCCGCAACCACGAGCTCCGCCGCCGTCTGGAACGGCTCGAGGAGCGCCAGCGCCGGCGCGACATCCTCGTCGGCGACGAGGCGGTGTTCCGCTTCTACGACGCCCGCGTCCCGCGCGATGTGTTCGACGTCCGCTCGTTCGAGGCGTGGTGGAAGGAGCACTCCCTCCGCGCTCCGCGGCTGCTCGACATGAGCGAGGCGGATCTCGTCGACGAAGCCTCCCGCGGGGACGAGCGCGACTTCCCGGGGCGGTGGACCCAGGGCGACCAGGTGCTGACCCTCGCCTACCGCTTCGAGCCGGGCGCCGAGGACGACGGCGTCACCGTGGTCGTGCCCATCGCGCTCCTCGCCACCCTCCGCCCCGAAGGATTCGACTGGCAGGTCCCGGGCATGCGGGACGAGCTGATCACGGCGCTCCTCCGGGCCCTCCCCAAGGCGATCCGTCGTCACGTCGTCCCCGCCGGAGACTGGGCGGGCACCTTCGCCGCGGAGCTGCGAGGACAGGGGCCGGAGGATCACGACGGGCTCCCGCCGGAGTCCCTCCGCGCCGCCCTCGCGCGACGGATCCGGCGCGTGGCGCACCAGCCCGTGACAGCCGACGACTTCGAGTCCGATCGCGTCCCCACCCACCTGCAGGTCACTTTCCGCGTCGTCGACGGCCGCGGGCGCGTGCTCGGACGCGACACGGATCTCGCCGCCCTCCAGTCCGCGCTCTCCGCCCGCGCCCGCGAGGAGGTGTCCCGCTCGCTCTCCCGCCCCGCCACGGCCACGCCGTCCGCCCGGGGCGGCGCACCCCGCACGGGCACGCGCAAGGATGCCGCGCCGAACGACGCGCCGGCCTTCACGGAGCAGTCCGGCCTCACTTCCTGGCCGTCGGAGACCCTCCCCGAGGTGGTCGACACCCGCGTCGCCGGCGGCGTCGTCCGTGGGTATCCGGCGATCGTCGACGACGGCTCGACGGTGTCGCTGCGCGTGGAGTCCACGCCCGAGCGCGCGCGGGAGGCCACGCACCGCGGCATCCGTCGACTGCTGCTGCTGGCGGTGCCCTCCCCCGCGACGTACGTGCTGGACCACCTCACCTCGACCGAGAAGCTCGCCCTCGCCGCCTCGCCCTACCCCTCGGCGAAGGCCCTCGTGGAGGACGGCCGTGTCGCCGTCGCCGACGCGGTGCTCCGCCAGGCCGCTCCGGACGGCGTGATCCGCACCCGGGCGGAGTTCGAGCGGGTGCGGGATGCCCTGTCGGCGGTCGTCCTCGACGAGACGTTCCGGGTGGTCTCGCTCGCCGCGAAGATCCTCATCGCGGCGCGCGACGTCGAACGCGGCATCCGTGATCGGAACTCCCTCACGCTCCTCTCCGCCCTCGGCGACGTGAAGTCGCAGCTGGCGGGGCTGGTCTTCCCCGGTTTCGTCGCCCGCACCGGAACGGTTCGGCTCGCGCACCTGCCGCGCTACCTGCGCGCTGCACGGGAGCGTCTGGACGGCATGGCCGACAACCCCGGCCGCGACCGGCAGCGCCAGACCGAGTTCGAGCGTGCCGCCGCCCTCTACGCCGATGCCGGCGGCGTGCTCCCCCTCCCCGAGAACGCCGCTCCCGCACTCACGAGCGCGCGGTGGCTGCTCGAGGAGTATCGGGTGAGTCTGTTCGCGCAGGGGCTCGGGACTGCCGAGCCGGTGTCGCTGCCGCGCATCCAGAAGGCGCTGCGCCCGGACGCGGGATCCCGCTGACGCGCGTCACGCCGGTCGCACCACGCCCTCCGGCGTCGGACCGGTCGCCACGAGGCGTCCCGGCGTCCGCGACCAGGCGCTCCACGACCCCGGGAAGAGAGTGACCTCGATTCCGGCGAGTTCACCCGCGAGGACGGCGTGGCTGGCGGCGATCCCCGACCCGCAGGACGCGGCCACCGGCACCGTGCCGTCGGCGCCGGCCGCGGCGAAGAGCGCGCGTAGCCGCGCGGGCTCGGCGAAGCGTCCCCGATCGATCAGGGCCGTCGTGGGCAGATTCACCGCTCCCGGGATGTGACCGGCCACGGGGTCCATCGGCTCGCTCTCCCCGCGGTAGCGCTCGGCGGCGCGCACGTCGAGGAGGACGCCGTGCGATGACCACCGCGCCGCCTCCTCGATGTCGATCGTGCCGCCGTCGATCGCGTCGAGGGCGATGTCCCCCGGCGCCGGCAGCACGTCGCCGGTCTCGAGGGCGTGACCGGCGTCGGTCCAGGCGCGCAGGCCCCCGTCGAGCACGCGCACGTCGGCGACGCCGCTCCGGGTGAGCAGCCACCAGGCGCGCGCCGCCGCCACGGAATCGATGTCGTCGTAGACCACGACCGCATCTCCGCGCGAGATGCCCCAGCGCCGGGCGGCGCGCTGGAGATCGGCCGTCGCGGGAAGCGGATGCCGGCCCTCCTCCGGTTCGCCCCGTCGGGAGAGCTCCCGCTCCAGGTCGACGTACACCGCCCCCGGCAGGTGGCCCGCGACGTAATCGGGCCGACCCTCGGGCCGGTCCAGACGCCACCGCACGTCCAGCAGGCGCACGGGGGTACCCTCCTCGAGGAGCGCGGACAGGTCGGCGGAGTCGATCAACAGGGCCATGGCGTCATCGTCCTCCCCGACCGGCCCCGAGCACAGCACCGGGCGCAACAGTTCGACATCCCCGCGGCGATCACCGGCGCAGCACCTTCCGCGCGAGCGCGTTCCCCAGGAACTGCACCGCCTGGACGATCACGATGATCACGAGGACCGCGGCCCACGTGACGGCGGGATTGAACTGACGGAATCCGTAGACGATCGCGAACTCCCCGAGTCCTCCGGCGGCGACGGCGCCCGCGATCGCGGTCATGTCCACGAGGGCGACGAGGATGAAGGTGTACCCGAGGATGAGCGGGCCGAGCGCCTCACGGGGCACGAGCCGGAAGAGGATCCGCGACCGGCTCGCCCCGGCGGCGCGCGCCGCTTCGATGACGCCACGATCGACCGTCAGCAGGTTCTGCTCGACGATCCGGCTGATGGCGAACATCGAGGCGAGGCTGATCGCGAAGATGCCGAACTCGGGCCCGATCCCGGGGATGCCGATCCCCCGGGCCAGCGGCTGCACGGCGGCGAGGAGGATGACGAACGGGATCGGCCGGAAGAAGTTCACGACCACGTTGAGCACGCCGAACACCGCGCGCTGCGGGAAGAGACTGCCGGGGCGGGTGGCGTACAGCGCGAGGCCGAGCAGGAGCCCGGCGAGACCGCCGAAGAGGAGCGCGATCGACACGACGTACAGCGTCTCGAACGTCGCCGCCCACAGCTCCGGCAGCAGCGTGAGGAGCCTATCCACGGTTCACCTCCTCGGTCAGCGGCGCGAACCTCGACGCGCGCTCGATCGCCCGCTCGACGGACGACGCATCGCCGTCGACGGCCAGGGTGAGGTGTCCGAAGACGCGGCCGCGGATGTCGTTGATCCCCCCGTGGATGAGCTCGAAGCGCACCCCCTCCGCGCTCAGCGCGGCGAACACCTCCGACTGCGTCACATCGCCGTCGCGGACGGTGAAGGTCACGATCCGCCCCGGATGCCGCCGCCGCAGCGTCTCCCACTGCTCCCCGCGCGGAACGTCCTCGATGATGCTCGCCACGAACCGTCGCGTGGCCGACTGCTGCGGGGCCGAGAGGATGTCGAAGACGTCGCCGCTCTCGATGATCCGGCCGTTCTCCATCACGACGACGCGGTCGGCGAGTCTCCGGATGACGTCCATCTCGTGCGTGATCACCAGGATGGTGATGCCCAGCTCGCGGTTGACGCGCTGGAGGAGGTCCAGCACCTCCTGGGTCGTGTCGGGGTCCAGCGCGCTGGTGGCTTCGTCCGCCAGCAGGATGCGGGGGGTCGTCGCCAGCGCCCGGGCGATCCCGACGCGCTGCTTCTGCCCGCCGGAGAGCTGCTCCGGATACGACCCGGACTTCGCCGACAGGCCCACGAAGTCCAGCAGCTCCGCCACGCGCTCGCGGATGACGGCACGCGGACGACCGGCGACCTCCAGCGGGTACGCGACGTTTCCGGCCACCGTCCGGGAGCCGAACAGGTTGAACTGCTGGAAGATCATCCCGATGTCGCCGCGGAGCGCACGGAGGTCCTTCTCGCGAAGTCCCGTGATGTCGCGCCCGTCGACCTCGATCGTCCCGGACGTCGGCTTCTCGAGGGCGTTGACGAGGCGGAGCACCGTGCTCTTGCCCGCCCCCGAGTAGCCGATGATCCCGCAGACCTCGCCCGCGGCGATGGTCAGCGACACGTCATCGACCGCGAGCGTGCGCGAAGCGCCCCTCGCCGTCGGCGGATAGGACTTGGTGACGCCCGCGAGGCGGATCAGGGAGGCGGTCACTGGTTCGCGCGGATGTCGTCCTCGACGTCGGTGAGCGACGCGACGAGTTCCGACGCGGGGGTCGTCACGAACACCGCGGTGCCGCCGGACGCCTCCTGCAGGCCGTCGAGAACCGCCTGGTCGGTCTGGAAGATCTCCACCAGACGCTGATAGGTGGGGTTGTCGGCATCCGCCGCCTTGGCGGCGAAGATGTTGACGTAGGGAACGGCGTTCGGGTCGGACGGGTCGTCGGTGGCGATCGCGTCGTCGAAGCTGAGCCCGGCATCCGCGACGAAGTCGTTGTTGATGATCGCGGCGGCGACATCGGGGAGGGAGGTCGCGGTGAAGGCGGCGTCGAGCGCCTCGACCGTCACCTTCGACTCCGGCAGGACATCGGCGACCGTGGAGAAGATCGACCCGCCGTCCTCGAGCTCGATGAGTCCCGCGGACTGCAGGACGAGGAGTCCGCGGGCCTGGTTGGACTCGTCGTTGGGAACCGCGACGGTCGCGCCCTCGGGGATGTCGGCGACATCGTCGTACTGGCTGGAGTACAGCCCGAGCGGATAGATCGCCGTCGCGCCGATCGGCTGCAGGTCGTCGGCGCTGCTGACGTTGTAGGTGGCGAGGTAGATGATGTGCTGGAACTGGTTGAGGTCCAACTCATCGGCCGACAGCGCCGGGTTCGGCTGCGTGTACTCGGTGAAGTCCACCAGCTCCACCTCGATCCCCTCGGCGGCCGCGGCCTCGACGTACGTCGCCCAGTACGGGTCCCCCGCACCGACCACACCGATACGGACCGGCCCGTCGCTGCCCGCCTCGGTCGCGGAGTCGGACGCGGTCGATGCGCATCCGCTGACGCCCAGGGCGACGGCGAGCGCGAAGGCGGTGACGGACAGCGGCTTGATGACGGACATGGTGCTCCTCGTGGTTGTCGACACCACGCGCGCGGACGGACGACCGCGGTGGCGGGTGGATCACACCCGCTCGCCTCATCGCGGTGCCTCCGGCAGGTTAGGCACGCCGTCTCGCGCGCCGAAACCGCGCCGTAACATGCCGACACCCGCCGGTGTCCGCGGCGGCGGGTGTCGGCGGGCGCAGCCCTCTCAGGACGCGCGGATCAGCGCTCCGTAGAACGCGATGCCGCGCAGCCACACGCCCACGCGGATGCGCTCGTTCGGCGCGTGCAGGGCGTCGCGCTCGGCGCGGGTGAGGTGGAACGGGGTGAAGCGGTAGACGTGCTCGCTGATCCCGGTGAACCAGCGGCTGTCACTGGCTCCGAGCTGCAGGTAGGGCGTGGTGACGACATCCGTCCCGAGGGTGTCGGCGACCGCCGTGGCGATCCGCCGCCACGGCTCGCCGCGCCACGGCGAGACCGGGGAGGGGTCGCTCCCCTGGCGCAGCTCGACCTCCACCGCCGGATCGCCGATCACGCGGCGCACGCGCGCGATCGCCGCCTCCACCGTGTCGCCGGTGAGCAGGCGCACGTTCACGGTCGCCCGCGCGCGCGTGGCGAGGACGTTCTCCCCCACCGCCCCGTCCAGCTCGGTCACGACCGCGGTGGTGCGGACGATCGCGTTCGTCTCGGGGCCCGCGAGCGGGAGGGCGCGGGCGAGCAGCGGTGCGGTGACCGCGAGGTTCGCGAGGAGGGGCCGCAGCGGCCCGCGCGCGTGCGGGGCCAGCGTCGCCAGCATCGCCCGCACCGGCGGGGCCAGGCGCACGGGGAACGGATGCCGGTGCAGTCGCCCGATCGCGCGGGCGAGCCGCGCGGGAGCCGGAAAGGACGGCGGCGTCGAGGCGTGGCCGCCGGCCTCGTGGACGGTGAGGGTCAGCGTCATCACACCGCGCTCGGCCACCCCGACCATGGCCGTGGGCACGCCGACACCGGGGAGGACCCCCTCGACCACCGCGCCGCCCTCATCGAGGACCAGGGCGGGCCTGATGCCGCGCTCCTGGAGCACCGTCGCGATCGCCCGGGCGCCGTCACCGGCGGTCTCCTCGTTGTGTCCGAACGCGAGATAGACGTCGTGGGCGGGGACGACGCCGTCCGCGAGCGCGACCTCCACCGCCTCGAGGATCGCCACGAGGGCGCCCTTGTCGTCGATCGCGCCGCGGGCGTGGATCTCGGCATCCGCCCCTTCGCCCGAGATCTCGGCCGCGAACGGCGGATGCCGCCACTCGGTCGGATCGACCGGGACGACGTCCTGGTGGGCCATGAGCACCAGCGGACGCTCGGGGGTCGTGCCGCGCCAGCGGTACAGGAGTGCGTGCCCGGCGACGACCTCGCGCTCGAGCTCGTCATGCACGCGCGGATAGAGCCGCGCGATCGTGTCGTGCAGGAGATCGAACGCGACGGTGTCGACGAGCGACTCGTCGACGTGCGAGACGGTGGGGATCCGCAGGATCTCTCGGAAGCGCTCGATCGGGGTGCTCACCCTGCGAAGCCTAATTCGCCACGCCCCGCCCGCTACCCTCGGAGGATGACCGCATCCGCATCCCCGAGCCTTCGCTGGGGCATCCTCGGCCCCGGCGGCATCGCGCACGCCTTCATCCGCGACATCCGTCTCGCCGGCCGCGACGTCGTCGCCGTCGGATCGCGCGATCGTGAGAAGGCCGCGGCCTTCGCCGAGCAGTACGCGATCCCCCGCGTGCACGGCAGCTACGAGGACCTCGTGGCCGACCCCGAGGTCGACATCGTCTACATCGCCACGCCGCACCCGTTCCACCACGCCCAGGCCCTCCTCGCCCTGAACGCCGGCAAGCACGTCCTGGTGGAGAAGCCCTTCACCCTCACGGCCGCCGAAGCCGCCGAGGTGCGCGACGTCGCGGCCGAGCGGGGGCTGCTGGCGATGGAGGCGATGTGGACGCGCTACCTCCCGCACATGGCGCGCATCCGCGAGATCATCGCCGCCGGGACCCTCGGCGAAGTGCGCGCGGTCATGGCCGACCACACGCAGCTGCTGCCGTCGGATCCCACCCACCGCCTGAACGCCCTGGAGCTCGGGGGCGGCGCGCTGCTGGACCTCGGGGTGTACCCCGTGTCGTTCGCGTGGGACATCCTGGGTGAACCGATCTCGATCGCCGCCTCCGGACGCCTCGGCGAGACCGGCGCCGACACCGAGGTCGCCACGATCATGGTGCACCCCTCCGGGGCCGTGTCCACATCGCTCTCGGCCTCCCGGGCGTCGGGACCGAACGTCGCCCACATCATCGGCACCGAGGGGCGGATCGACATCGACCGCGTCTGGTACAACGCCACCTCGTTCCGCGTGATCGGCCCCGACGGCACGGTCATCGAGGAGTACCGCTCCGAGATCTCCGGGCGCGGGATGCAGTTCCAGGCGCTCGCGGCGGAGGCGTACATCGCCGACGGCACCCTCGACAGCGCCCTGCTCCCGATCGACGAGACGGTGGCGATCATGGAGACCCTCGACGAGATCCGCGGCCTCATCGGCGTGCGCTACCCGTCGGAGGAGGAGGACTGATGGCTCCCGCTCCCGGCGCCCGCGTGGCGGTGTATCTCGACTTCGACAACATCGTGATGTCCTGGTACGACCGGGTACACGGACGCAACGCCTACTCCCGCGACCGGCAGAAGATCGCCGCCGACGCCACGGATCCCGAGATCGCCGAGCGGTTGACCGCGGCGACCATCGACGTCGGCGCCATCATCGACTACGCCACGTCCTTCGGGACGCTGGTGACCACGCGCGCCTACGCCGACTGGTCCGCTCCCGTCAACGCCGAGTACCGCTCCCAGCTCGTCGCTCGAGCGGTGGACCTCGTCCAGCTCTTCCCGGCCGCCGCCTACGCCAAGAACGGCGCGGACATCCGTCTGGCGGTGGATGCCGTGGAGGACATGTTCCGCCTTCCCGACCTCACCCACGTCGTCATCGTCGCGGGAGACTCGGACTACGTCCCGCTCGCGCAGCGGTGCAAGCGCCTCGGACGCTTCGTCGTCGGGGTCGGGGTCGCCGGCTCCACGGCGAAGTCCCTCGCCGCCGCGTGCGACCAGTTCGACTCGTACGACGCCCTCCCCGGCGTCGCCGTCCCCGCGAGCGCGGAGAAGGAGTCCACCCCCACGCGCCGACGCGGGCGGAAGGCGGCATCCGATCCCACCGCCGATCTCCTGGAGCGCGCGCTGCGGCTGGAGAGCGACAAAGAGGATGCGGAGTGGCAGCACGCCTCGGCGGTGAAGAGCCTGATCAAGCGGCTCGACCCGTCCTTCAGCGAGAAGGCCCTCGGTCACAAGAGCTTCTCGGAGTTCCTCAAGGCCCATCCCGCCGTCGCCGAGACCGACGAGGCCGAGAACATCGTCCTGGTGCGGCTCGCGGCCGACCGCCGCTGACGCCCGCACCGGCGAGCGGTACAGTGTGTCCCGTGGCACGCCGTACTCCTCCGCCGGGCTCGCAGACCTCCCTGCGAGAGGCGAACCGTGCGCGCGTGATCGAGTCGCTGAAGCGCCACGGACGTCTGACGCAGGTGGAATTGGCCGGAAGCACGGGTCTGTCGCCGGCCACGGTGTCGAACATCGTCAAGGAACTCACCGCCTCGGGGCTACTGCACACCTCGTTCACGTCCCGCAGCGGTCGGCGCGCGACACTGGTCTCGCTCGCGCGTCAGGTCGGGCTCGTCGCCGGAGTCCACTTCAGCTCCCGACACCTGCGCATCGCCATCGCCGATGCCACGCGCACCACCGTCACCCAGACCACGCTTCCGCTCCCCCTGGACCACCGCCACGACGCGGAGCTGGACCGGCTGAGCCTCCTACTCGGCGACATGATGGAGTCCCTCGGCGGATCGGTCACGGATCTCCTCGCGGTGGGTCTCGCCCTCCCCGCACCGATCGATCCGCGCACGGGGATGGTCTCCACCCCCGGGCTCCTCCGCGGCTGGGAGGGCGTCGACGTCGCCGAGAGCCTCACCTCCCGCATCGGCCGCCCCGTGCACGTGGACAGCGAAGCAAACCTCGGCGGTCTCGCCGAGGCCCGAGAGGGCGCCGGCCGTGCATCGCGCTCGTCGGTGTTCATCCGCATCGGCCACACCATCAGCGCCGGAATCATCGTCGACGGCGATCTCTTCCGCGGGGTCAACGGCAAGGCCGGGCAGATCGGACACGTCACGCTCGACGAGAACGGCCCCATCTGCCGGTGCAGCAACCGCGGATGCCTCGAGACTTATGCGGCGGGCCCCGCCCTCCTCTCGCTCTTCCCGCCCGGCGAGGGGATGCAGCGCCTGGGCGATCTCCTGCAGGCCGCCGAGTCCGGCGACGGCAGCTCGCGACGCGTCATCGCCGACGCAGGCCGCCACATCGGCGTCGCCGCGGCGAGCCTGTGCAACCTCTTCGACCCCGAGCTCATCATCGTCGGCGGCGAGCTGGGACTCGCGGGCGAACTCCTCATGGCTCCCATGCGCCACTCGCTGGAGCGCACGGCGCTCGCCTCCGCCGACGGTCTCCCCGAGATCGTCGAGGCCTCGTTCGGCGAATGGGCCGAGACCCGCGGGGCGATCGCGACGGCCCTCGACCAGGTCGCCGTCGACGCCCAGACCCTGCCCATCACGGCCTGACCCGTGCGCCCCTCCCGCCTGCATCCGGCGGCCGTCCTCGCGGCGACCGCGCTGACGGCAGCCCTGCTCACCGCGTGCGCACCGGCCGCCGACGACGAGGGCACGATCGCCCTCCTCCTCCCCGACGCCAAGACCGCGCGGTACGAGACGTTCGACCGCCCGGTGTTCGAAGAGCGGGTCGCGGAGCTCGGCGACTTCCGCGTGCTGTACTCCAACGCCGATCAGGATGCCGCCAAGCAGCAGCAGCAGGCGGAGTCCGCCCTCGCGGCGGGGACGGACGTCCTCGTGCTCGACCCGGTCGACGGCAACGCGGCGGTCTCGATCGTCGCCGCCGCCAACGCCCAGGGCGTTCCCGTGATCGCCTACGACCGGATGATCTCCGGCGGGGAGCTGGCCTACCACGTGTCCTTCGACAACGAGAAGGTCGGACAGCTGCAGGCCGAGACCCTCGTGGCGGGGCTCGACGCCGCCGAGCGGGAGGATGCCGGCATCCTGATGATCAACGGCTCCCCGACCGACAGCAACGCGGCCCTCTTCCGGACGGGGGCGCGGGAGGTGCTGGACGCCGCCGGGGTGACCGTGCTGGCCGAGTACAGCACACCGGATTGGAGCCCCGACAAGGCCCAGGAGTGGACCGCGGGCCAGATCTCGCAGTTCGGCGACCGCATCGCCGCGGTGTACGCCGCGAACGACGGCACCGCGTCCGGAGCGGTTTCGGCACTGAAGGCCGCGAACGTCGCGCCGTATCCGCTGGTGACGGGGCAGGATGCCGAGCTCACGGCGCTGCAGCGGATCCTCACCGGGGACCAGTACATGACGGTCTACAAGGCGATCAAGCCGCAGGCGCGACTGGCGGCGGAGGTCGCCGTCACGCTCGTCCGCGGGGATGAGGTCACCGCACCCACGGAGATCGACGGCGTCCCGACGACCCTCCTCGAGCCGGTCGCGGTGACGGTGGACACCATCGCCGACACGGTGATCGCCGACGGATTCTGGAGGGTGGAGGACATCTGCACGCCGGCCTATGCGGCCGCGTGCGCCGCCGCCGGTCTACGGTAGCCAGGTGGCAGCGGACATGGCGACGACGCATCCCCGACCTCGGCGCACCCGGGAGCGGGTCCTGACGATGACGGGCATCCGCAAGCGGTTCGGCGCCGTGAAGGCGCTCTCGGACGTGGATTTCTGGGTCAACGAGGGCGAGGTCGTCGCGCTCGTCGGCGACAACGGCGCGGGCAAGTCGACGCTGGTGAAGGTTCTCGCGGGGGTCCACCCCCCGGATGCCGGTGAGATCGTGTTCGACGGCCGGAGCGTGCAGATCGCCAGCCCCGCCGACGCACAGGACCTCGGGATCGCCACCGTCTTCCAGGACCTCGCGCTGTGCGACAACCTCGACGTCGTGGCGAACCTGTGGCTGGGTCGCGAGCGCCGCGACGGCGTGCTACTGGACGAGGTCGACATGGAGCAGCGCACGTGGAGCCTCCTGCGCGAGCTGTCGGCGAAGATCCCCTCGGTCCGCGTGCCCGTGGCCTCGCTCTCGGGTGGTCAGCGGCAGACCGTCGCGATCGCCCGCTCCCTCGTGGGAGAGCCTCGCGTGGTGATCCTCGACGAGCCGACGGCCGCCCTCGGGGTGGCCCAGACCGCCGAGGTCCTCAACCTCATCGAGCGGCTCCGCGAACGCGGTCACGGGGTGATCCTGATCAGCCACAACATGGCCGATGTGCTCGCGGTCGCCGACCGCGTGGTCGTCCTCCGCCTCGGACGCAACAACGGCGAGTACAACGTCGCCGACGTCACGAGCGAGACGCTGATCGCCGCGATCACGGGAGCGGGCGACTTCGGTGCGCGTGCCCGACCGGCGCCGCCCGAGCCGGTCGAACCGGCCGACCCACCCGTTCCGGTCATCCCCCTCCGCCCGCGCGGATCACACCCGCGCCCCGGGCACGGAGGCGGCGAATGACGGCCGCCGACGACCGCACGGCGGTCGGCGCCCTGCCGCCGGGCGGCGGCATCCGTCAGAGTCTGGACCTGTTCGTCGCGCGGATCCGCGGCGGTGACCTGGGTGCGGCTCCCGTCATCGCCGGCCTCATCGTGATCTGGATCGTCTTCCAGACGCTGAACCCGGTCTTCCTCTCCAGCACGAACCTCGTGAACCTCACGATGCAGAGCGCCGCGATCGGCACGATCGCCCTCGGGATCGTGCTGGTGCTCCTGATCGGCGAGATCGACCTGTCGGTGGGATCGGTGTCGGGGCTCGCCGCCGCGGTGCTGGCCGTCGGGTTCGTCCAGCTCCAGTGGCCGCTGGTCGTGGCGCTCCTCGCTGCCGCGGGGGTCGGGGTGATCATCGGCCTGCTCTACGGGTTCCTCGTCACGACCTTCGGTCTTCCGAGCTTCGTGGTGACCCTCGCGGGGCTCCTTGCCTTCCTCGGCGTGCAGCTGTGGGTCCTCGGCCCGTCGGGATCGATCAACCTTCCGTTCGACTCCTGGATCGTGCAGTTCGCGCAGCAGATGTTCCTTCCCGCATGGGCCTCCTACGTCGCCGTCGCCGCCGCCGTCGCCCTCTACGCGGCGAGCCTCGTCCGGCGGGCACGTCGACGCGCCGGCGCCGATCTCGTCCACCAGCGTCCGATGGAGATCGCCGCGCGCACCACGGTGCTCGCCGTCGTGCTGGCCGTCTCGGCGTGGTACCTCAACCTGTCGCGCGGCGTCGGGGTCATGTTCGTGTTCTTCCTCGTCCTCGTCGTGGGGATGCACATCGCCCTCACCCGCACCCGGTGGGGCCGGGCGGTCTACGCGGTCGGCGGCTCGGTGGAGGGCGCGCGACGTGCCGGCATCCGTGTCGATCGGATCTACCTGTCCGTGTTCGCGATGTGCTCGACCCTCGCCGCCGTCGGCGGACTCCTCGCCGCCGCCCGCCTCGCGGCCGCGAATCAGAGCTCGGGCGCCGGAGACACGAACCTGACCGCCATCGCCGCCGCCGTGATCGGCGGTGCGAGCCTGTTCGGCGGGCGCGGCAGCGCGTTCTCCGCGCTCCTCGGCATCCTCGTGATCGGCTCCATCGCGTCCGGGCTGACGCTGCTGAACCTGGATTCATCCGTTCAGTTCATGATCACCGGCGCCGTGCTCGTCCTCGCCGTCATCGTCGATTCGATCTCCCGGCGCACCCGCGCCGCCACCGGACGCGCCTGACTCCGCGCCCGCATCGCCTCTTGCGTTCAGGGGGCGAAGTCGTCCGTCGCGTTATCGAGGCGTTATCTTCAAGTCTTGACGCCAATGCGTTCACTCGTCAAGATCGGTGCAAGCGATGTGGCTCGGGCTCGGGCCTCGCACCTTCAATGACGAAAGGCGAAAGATGAAGAAGTCTTCACTCCTGACGCTCGCGGCCTTCTCCGGCGCCGTGGCTGTCGCACTCACCGGCTGTGCCGGTGGCAGCACCGACGGCGGCGGCGCGACCGAAGGCGGCGACGCCGCCGGTGACGCCGGGCGCGCGTGCGTCATCCTCCCGGACGCGGCGTCCTCGCCCCGCTGGGAGAACTTCGACCGCAAGTACCTCCAGGAGGGCCTGGAGGGCGCCGGTTTCGACGTCGACATCCAGAACGCCCAGGGCGACGTCAACCAGTACTCCACGATCGCCGACCAGCAGCTCACGCAGGGGTGCGGAGTCATGCTGCTCGTCGACTACCAGGGCGCGGCCGAGGCCGTCGCCGAGAAGGCGACCGCGCAGGGGATCCCGGTCATCGCCTACGACCGCCCCTTCGCCGGCGCGGACTACTACGTGTCCTTCGACAACATGGAGGTCGGACGCCTTCAGGGCCAGACGGTGCTCAACGGTCTCGAGGCCGCGGGCGTCGACCCGGCCGAGGCGACCGTGGTCTACATCGGCGGCGACCCCACCGACGGCAACGCGGCGATGTTCCACGACGGCGCCGACGAGGTGCTCTCCGAGGCGGGCATCACCCCGGCCGCCGAGCCCCCGGGAGCCTGGGACCAGGCGGTCTCGCAGACCAACTTCGAGCAGGCGCTGACCTCGCTCGGCGGACAGGTCGACGGCGTCTGGGCGGCCAACGACACCAACGCCGCCGGCGTCATCCAGGTCCTGCAGACGAACAACCTCGAGGGCGTGGCCGTCTCCGGACAGGACGCCAACATCGCGGGGCTTCAGAACATCCTCCTCGGCTGGCAGACCGCAACGGTCTACAAGCCGGTCGCCGATGAGGCCGCCGCGGCCGTCGAGGTCGCCATCGCGCTCCTCAACGGCGAGTCGGTCTCCACGGATGCCGAGCTCGAGGACGGGACGCCGTACATCCAGGTGACCCCGGTCCTGGTCGGACCCGACGAGGTCAAGGACGTCATCGCCGCCGGCGACGCCGCCTACGACGACGTCTGCACCCCCGAGGTCATGGCCGCGTGCGAGGAGTTCGGCGTCACGCCGTAACCCCGCAGCACGGGGCGCCGCGTCCTCCGGGGCGCGGCGCCCCTTCCCTACCCGCATGCGGGATGCCCGACATCCTGCTGGCAAGGAAGCGATCATGACAGACACCACAACCACCATCGAGCCGATCATCAAACTGGTCGGCGTGAAGAAGTCCTTCGGCCCCGTCAGCGTCCTCAAGGGCGTCGACCTGAGTGTCCGGCCGGGTCGTGTGACCGCGCTCGTCGGCGACAACGGGGCCGGCAAGTCCACCCTCATCAAGGGACTCGCGGGTGTTCAGCCCTACGACGAGGGCGAGGTCCTCATCGACGGCGTGCACCGCGACCTGCACGCCCCCCGCGACGCGTCGGGCCTCGGCATCGAGGTCGTCTACCAGGACCTGGCGCTGTGCGACAACCTCGACATCGTCCAGAACATGTTCCTCGGGCGCGAAGAGACGACCCTCGGCACCTTCGACGAAGGGCGAATGGAGAAGGACGCCTCCGACACGCTGCGCTCCCTCTCAGTCCGCACCGTCAAATCGGTGCGCCAGAAGGTGTCCAGCCTCTCCGGCGGCCAGCGTCAGACGGTCGCCATCGCCCGCGCGGTGCTGAAGAAGGCTCGCGTGGTGATCCTCGACGAGCCCACCGCGGCGCTCGGCGTCGCCCAGACCGAGCAGGTGCTGAACCTCGTGCGGCGTCTGTCGGACCAGGGGGTGGCGGTCGTCCTCATCAGCCACAACCTCGCCGACGTCTTCGCCGTGGCCGACGACATCGCCGTGCTGTACCTCGGGCAGATGGTCGCCCAGATCCCCACCGCCGAGACCACCCGCGACGATGTCGTCGGGTACATCACCGGCACCAAGACACCCACCGGATTCGTCGTGCAGGACACCGCGACCATCCGCACCGAAGGAGACTCGTGATGAGCAGCAGCACCGCCCGCACGGATGCCTCCGTCGACCCGATCGCGGGTGACCTCATCGGCAGCGGCGTCGAGGGCGGACTCGGCGACCAGATCCGCGCCTGGTGGCAGCGCGTCCGCGGCGGAGACATGGGCGCACTTCCCGCCGTCGGCGGCCTCGTCGTCCTCGGCATCCTCTTCACCACGCTGAGCCCCTTCTTCCTCACCGAACGCAACTTCGCCAACCTGCTGAACCAGGCGGCGACCCTGGTCATGCTGGGAATGGCTCTGGTGTTCGTCCTCCTCCTCGGCGAGATCGACCTGTCCGCGGGGGTGACGGGCGGCGTGGCGATGGCGCTCTTCGTCGTGCTCAACGCCCAGTTCGGCCTTCCCTGGCCGCTCGCGCTGCTCGTCGGATTCGGATTCGGTCTCCTCGCCGGCGCGTTCATCGGGTTCTTCGTCGCGAGGGTGGGCATACCGTCGTTCGTGGTGACCCTCGGGTTGTTCCTGGGACTCCAGGGGCTCGCCCTGGTCATCATCGGGCCGGGCGGTCTGTACCGCGTCGAGGTGCCCGAGCTCATCGCCCTCCAGAACGGCAACCTTCCCGTGTGGGGCGGATGGCTGATGCTCGCGATCATGATCGCCGTCTCCGCCGGAACCGCCTTCTGGGACCGCGCCCGTCGCACCCGCGCCGGGGTGCCGAACCGCGCCCTCTCGCTGGTGTGGATCAAGCTCGCCGCGATCGCCGTCATCGGCGGGGTGGTGGTCTACGTCCTCAACGTCGACCGTGGACAGGGCACCGTCGCGGTGCAGGGCGTCCCCAACATCGTGCCGGTCGTGCTGGTGATCCTCTGGGCGGGCACGTTCGTCCTGGACCGCACCAAGTTCGGCCGCTACATCTACGCCGTCGGCGGCAACGCCGAGGCCGCACGCCGCTCCGGCGTCAAGGTGCGGTGGGTGAAGTGGTGGGCGTTCGTGATCTGCTCGAGCCTCGCCGTCGTGTCGGCGCTGTTCAGCGTCACCCGCGTCGGATCGGTGGATGCCGCGGTGGGGCGCGACATCGTCCTCTCCGGTGTCGCCGCCGCCGTCGTGGGCGGGGTGAGCCTCTTCGGTGGTCGTGGACGCCTCGTCCACGCCGCGATCGGCGCCCTCGTGATCGCGGTGATCACCAACGGTCTGGGTCTGCTCGGCCTCCCCGCCGGTGTGAATCTCCTCGTCACCGGCGGCGTGCTGATCCTCGCCGCCACTGTCGACGCCCTGTCGCGCCTGCGCTCAGGCGGCGCGATGAGGCTCTAGCCCCGGCCCTGGAATCGAGCCCCGGCGTCGCAACGACGCCGGGGCTCGCTCTGTTCAGGGGCGGAGGAGGGCGCGGAGAGCGCCTATCGTGTCCGCCTCGCGGGCGTCCTTGTCGGGACGGTACCCCTTCACCCGCGCGAAACGGAGCGCGACTCCGCCGGGGTACCGCGTCGAGCGCTGGACCCCGTCGATCGCGATCTCCACGACCGTCTCCGGCCGAACGTGCACCGCGCCCGCCGTCCGCCGCGTCTCGATCGTCGGGAAATGCGCACTCTGCCAGCGGAGGGTCGCGTCGGTGAGGCCCTTGAAGGTCTTCCCCACCATCACGAACCCGCCCGGCTCCCCGTACTCCCCGTCCGGATCTCGAGCGGCCAGGTGCAGGTTCGACAGCAGCCCGGTCCGCCGCCCCGACCCCCATTCCGCCGCGAGGACGACGAGGTCGAAGGTGAGGACGGGCTTGATCTTCAGCCACGACTTCCCCCGACGGCCCGCGGCATAGGGCGCGTCGAGCGACTTGACCATGACCCCCTCGTGGCCGGCGGCCAGGGCTTCGCGGGCGAACCGCTCCCCCGCGTCGGCATCCGCGGTGTGGAGGGCCGGGATGATCTGCTCACCGACGAGCGCCGCGAGCGCCGCGCGCCGCTCGGCCAGGGGTGCGTCCAGGAGATCCGCCCCGTCGAGGTGCAGCAGATCGAAGAACCAGGGCCGCAGCAGGGTCTGCGCGTCGGCCGCCGAACCGAAGCGCGCCATCGTGTCCTGGAACGGCCGGGGACCGCCGTCCTCGTCGAGCGCGAGGGTCTCACCGTCGAGGATCACGCGCTCTGCGGGGAGCGCTCGGGCCGCCGCCACGATCTCGGGCACCCGGGCGGTGATGTCGGCGAGCGAGCGGGTGAAGACGCGGACGTCGTCCCCGTCGCGGTGCACCTGCACGCGCGCACCGTCGAGCTTGTACTCCACCGCCGCCGGCCCGTCGAACGCCCCGAGGGCGTCGGTGACCGACGAGGCGGTCGCGGCGAGCATCGGCAGGACACCGCGTCCGATGACGAGGCCGACCGCGCCGAGGTCGTCGGCCGTTCCGGTCATCGCCAGTCGCGCGGTCTCCCCCAGGTCGCCGCTCAGCATCGCGGCGCGGCGGACCACGGCACTCGGATGCCCGCTCGCGCGCGCGATCGCATCGAGGACGACGCCCTCCAGCGCACCGGAGCGGAGCTCGCCCAGGACGATACGCCGCAGGAGGTCCCACTCCTCGGCGGTGGTCCGCGCTGCGAGCGCCGCGAGGATCTCCGCCCTCCGGACGCCCACCCCGTCACCGCCCGCCCGGGCGAGGGCGTCGAGCGCTGCGTCGACCTCGGCGATCGTCAGGGTCGGTTCCGAGGCGGCCTCGGCGGAGATGTCCGACAGGGTCCGCCACCCGATGCCGATGCGCCCCTGGCGCGGCCGTGCGAGGAGGAATCCGACGACGACCGGGAGCTCCTCGGGATCCGCGCGCGCGAGGAGGCGCGCGACGGCGTCGATCTTGGCGGTGCGCGACGCCGTGGCCGTCGCTTCGTCGACGCTCTCGCGGACCTCGTGGAACAGCATCCCCGCATTGTCGCATCGGCCGGGGACGCCACGGCCCGTTCGGATCAGCCGGATCAGCCGGATCCGCGCCGCTCAGGCGGGCAGTCGCGGCACGGCCGAGAGCAGCCGCCGTGTGTACGGGTGCTGCGGGGCGGTGAGCACGGATGCCGTCTCCCCCGCCTCGACGATGCGGCCGCCCTCGAGCACGATCATCCGCTGACACAGCGCCGCGATGATGGTGAGGTCGTGCGAGACGAGCAGGAGTCCGATCCCCCGCTCGGCGACGAGGCCGCGCAGCAGCTCGATGACCCGCATCCGCACCGAGGTGTCGAGCGCACTGACCGGCTCGTCGGCCAGGAGCAGACGCGGCTCGGGAGCCAGCGCCCGGGCGATGGCGATGCGTTGCCGCTGCCCACCCGAGAACGCCTCCGGATGCCGCGTCGCGGCATCGGCGGGCAGATCCACCGCCGTCAGCAGCTCGGCGATCCGGGCCGCCCGGGTCTGGGCGTCACCCGGGATGCCGAGCGAGCGCAGCGGTTCGGCGAGGGAGGCGCCGACGGTCATCCGCGGGTCGAGGGACGAGAACGGGTCCTGGTAGACCGGCTGGACGGCACGTCGGAAGCGTCGCATCGTGGCACGGTCCCGCCTCACGAGCGGCTGACCCTCGAACAGCACCTCGCCCTCGCTCGGCGCGTCGAGTCCGAGGAGGAGGCGCAGCAGCGTGGTCTTGCCGGCGCCGGATTCCCCGACGAGTCCGACGGTCTCCCCCGGGGCGAGCGCGACGTCGACGCCGTCGAGGACGGGCGCCCCCTTGCGGTACGAGAACGACACGTCTCGGGCGTGCAGGAGTGCGCTCACGCTTCGTCTCCTCGGGATCGGTGACGTCCGGTCTCCCCGGGGAGGAACGCGTCGAGGTTCCTGGAGGCCGCCACGAGGCTCCGGGTGTACTCTGCGGCCGGCGTCGTCAGCAGCTGCCGCGTGGGCGCGAGCTCGATCTGCCGACCGTGCCGGAGGACGAGCACGCGGTCGGAGATCTCGGACACGACCGGGAGGTCGTGACTGATGAAGACGAGCGACATCCCCCGCTCGGTGACCTCCCGCTGCAGCAGGTCGAGCACTCCGGCCTGCACCGTCACGTCGAGCGCCGTCGTCGGCTCATCGGCGATGAGGAGGGCGGGGTCGCCGGCGAGGGCGATCGCGATCGCGACGCGCTGGCGCTGACCGCCGGAGATCTCGTGGACGTACGACCGCGCGATCTGCTCCGGGTTCAGGAGGGCGACGTCGGCGAGGGCATCGAGGACCGCTCTGCGCAGCCGGTCTCCGCGGAGCCCCCGGTGACGGCGGAGCGGCCACGCGATCTGCGCCCCGACCCGCATGAGGGGGTCGAGGGCGGCGAGCGGCTCCTGGAACACCGCGCTGACGACGCTGCCTCGGACGGCGTCCATCCGCCGGGAACGCGCGGTCACGGCATCCACCGGTCCGTCGGGGGTGTCCAGGACGATCTCGCCCCGCGCCGCAAGGGGGTGCGCGAGGAGGCCGAGGATCGCCAGCGCCGTCAGCGACTTCCCGGACCCCGATTCTCCGATGATGCCGAGGCGCTCTCCGGGGGCCACATCGAACGACACGTCCGTCACGAGGTCGCGCAGCTCCGGCTCGGTGAGCGCGATCCCGAGGTCGCGGACCTGCAGCAGCGCCCTCATCGGATGCTCCGCGTCGTGGGATCGGCGATGTCCCGCAGACCGTCGGCGAGCAGGTTCATACCGATGATCGTGGCCACCAGGAGGATGCCGGGGAGGATGGCCGCGGTGGGAGCGACGAGCACGGTGCTCTGCGCCTCCTGCAGCATCCGACCCCAGGACGCGTTCGGCGGCGGAGAGCCGAGCCCGAGGTAGGACAGCGACGCCTCCGCGACGACCGCGCCGCCGAACTGGAGGGCGAGCGGGACGACGAGGGTCGGCCAGACGTTCGGCAGGACGTGGAGGAACAGAATTCGGATGCTGCCGGTCCCGGAGGTGCGCGACGCGGTGATGAAGTCCTGCGCGAGGACGCGCGTGGCCGTCACCCGGGTGAGTCGGGCGATGACGGCCGACCCCGCCAGACCGATCGCGAGGGTGGCGGATTCGAGCGAGGCGCCTCGCCACGCGACGATCAGCATCGCCAGCAGCAGGGTCGGGAAGGCGATCGCGATGTCGAGGACGCTGGACAGGGCGTCGTCCACCCACCGGCCCGCGGTCGCGGCGACCAGGCCCAGTGTGATGCCGAGGAGCGCGGCGATGAGGACCGACCCGAAGCCGACGAGCATCGCCAGGCGCGCCCCCACCATGAGCTGCGAGAAGAGATCGCGCCCGAGCCGGTCGGTGCCCGCCCAGTTCTGCAGGGAGGGCGGGGACAGGCGTCCGCCGGTGGTGTCCTCCAGCGGGAACGGCGTCCACACGAGCGAGACGAGCGCGATCACCAGGATCGTGCCGAACAGGATCGCGCCCACGAGGAGATTCACCGAGCGACGTCGCGACGAGCGGCGCGCGGCGGGCGCGACGGGGGTCGCCGGAAGGTCGGTCGCGGTCATGCGGCGGCCCTCGCGCGTCGGTTGCCGGAGAGGGTGTCGCGCAGTCGCGGATCGATGAGGCGCTGGAGGATGTCGGCGGCGAAGCCGAACAGCAGCACGAGCGCGGTGGAGAAGAGGAGGATCCCCTGGATGCTCGGGAAGTCCTGCTCGCGGATCGCCACGAGCAGCATGTCGCCGAGGCCGGGAAGGGCGAAGACCCGCTCGATGACGACCGCCCCGACGAAGGTCGTCGAGAGCATGATGGCGAGGATCGAGATCACCGGGACCACGGCGTTGCGCACGCCGTGGCGCCACAGCGCCGTGGCGAAGCTCTGGCCGCTCGCGCGGGCCGCGCGCATGTACTGCTGCCCGAGGATGTCGAGCGTGGCGCTTCGGACGTACCGGGCCAGGTCGCTGCCGGCGACGATCGCGATCGCCAGCACCGGCAGGGTGAGCGAGTACAGTGCGGCCCCCGGATCCTCCCAATCGGTGCGGGGGAAGCCGCCGGCGGGGAAGACGCGCCATCCGAGCGAGAGCACGGAGACGAGGAGGATGCCGACCCAGAACGCCGGGATCGCACCGCCCAGCTGCGACAGCGCCGAGAAGGTCGCGCCGTACCAGGTGCGCGACTTCCAGGCGGCGAAGAACCCCACCGGCACGGCGATCACGACCGCGAGGGCGAAGGAGATGAGCGTCAGCGGCAGGGTCACGTTCAGGCGACGCGCGATCTCGTCGCCGACGTCGAGACGGTTGGTGAAGGACTGCCCGAGATCGAGCGTCGCCAGCTGGGCGAGGTAGTCGCCGAACTGGACGTACAGCGGTCGGTCCACGCCCAGGCGCGCGGCGGCGGCGGCGATGTCGGCTTCGGTGGCGCCGACGGAGATCAGCGCGAACACGGGGTTTCCGAGCACGCGCAGCACGACGAACAGGATCGTCGCGGCCAGCGCGAAGGCCAGCAGCAACAATCCTGTCCGTCGGATCAGATACGCGCCTATGACGCCGCCTTCTCGATGTCGTAGACGTAGAACAGCGAGTTCAGGCCGTTCTCGGGCACTCCGCTCACACCGGGGGCGGCCACGCGCAGCTGCGGGTTGAGGTACAGCCAGATGCTCGCCGCGTCGTCGGAGATCTGCTGGTTCGCCAGCTTCACCAGCTCCGTCTGCTCCTCGACCGTGGACGCGGCCTCCGAGTCGGCGAGCCACGTCTGCACGTCGGCGTTGTCGTAGCCCCAGTAGAAGTCGGGGTTTCCGTAGAAGTTGATGTCGCGGTCGTTGACGTGCCCCTGGAGGGTCGCCTCGAAGTCGGTGTCGGTGTACACCTTCTGGTACCACTCGTCGTCGGTGATGATGTTGATGTCGACCGTGATGCCGACCTTCGCCAGCTCCGTCTTGACGAACTCCGCCACCGTGGAGTGCACACCCGAGTCGGGGGTGTCCAGCGTGAAGGAGAACCCGTCGGCGTAGCCGGCATCCGCGAGCAGCTCCTCGCTCAGCGCCGGGTCGTACGGGTTGTTGTCGGCGAGGTCGAGGTACCACGGCTCCGACGGCGGCACCATCGATCCGATGAGCTGACCGCGGCCGTCCCAGATCGCGTCGAGGAGCTGCTCGCGGTTGATCGCCGAGTAGATCGCCTTCCGGACCTGGATGTCGTCGAACGGCGCGATCCGGTCGTTGAAGGCGAGGAGCTCCTTGGTCGTGGAGGTGCCCTCGATGATCTCGAAGCCCGCGGCTTCGAACTCGGCCAGGCTGTCGGGGTTCGACTGGCTCGTGACGAGGTCGACCGCGTTCGTCAGAAGCGCGTTGTTCAGCGCGGTGGGGTCGGCGTAGTACTGGTAGACGACGCCGCCGTTCGCGGGTGCCTCGCCCCAGTAGTCCTCGTTCACCTCGAGGGCGATCGAGTCGCCCTTGCGGTAGTCGGCGAGTGCGTAGGGGCCGCTGCCGTCGGCGGCGGAGGTGAGGTCTCCGGCCGCGGGGTTGACGATCCAGACGTAGCCGAGGTTGTACGTGAAGCTGATCGAAGGCTGGCTGAGGGTGACGGCGACCGTGCGGTCGTCGATCACCTCGACGCTGTCGATCACGCTCAGCTGCCGCTTGCGCGCGGCGATCGACTCCTCGCTCACGAAACGCTCGAGGCTGTACTTCACCGCCTCGGCGTCCACCGGGTCGCCGGAGTGGAAGGTCGCGTCCGGCTGCAGGGTGAAGGTGTAGACGAGCCCGTCTTCGGACACCTCGGTCTCGGTCGCCAGGAGCGGCTCGACGGCGGCGTCGTCGGTGATCTTGAACAGGCCCTCGTAGACGTTGCCGGTGAAGACCTCGGTGACGCCGGAGCTGCCGCCGAAGATCTGGTCGAGGTTGGTGGGCTCGTTCTGCGAGCCGACGATGACCTCGGCCTGCGGGTCGGCCTCACCGGGGGCGGAGGAAGGAGCGGCCCCGCCACCCGCGCAGCCGGCGAGGACGAGGGCACCGACGGCGAGGCTGGCGGCGGAAGCGAGCAGGCGGGTACGACGATGGCGTGCGGTCACGTCAGGGTCCTTCTGTGGGGGGTGGGGGGGTTGGGGGGAAGTCGGGAGGGAGGGTCAGAGGGTGAAGCCGACGGCGTAGCGCACGCGCAGCTCTCCGGCGCGGACCGCGAACGGAAGGCGGTTCTGCAGCGGCGGGAGCGGACAGTTCATCTGGTTGGAGAATCCGCACGGCGGGACCGTGGTGCGGTTGAAATCGACGGTGATCGGGATGCTGTCGCCGGGGCGGAGCGGCGTCGCCGCGCCGGGGTGATCCAGGAACAGGAAGCGTCCGGCACCGTAGGACTCGGTGCCGTTGGTGGTGTCGCCGAAGACGAGCTGCAGGGTCGCGTGACCGTCGTGGGTGGTGTCGAACGCGGCGAGCCGGTACTCGGTGCCGTCGACGGTGAAGATCAGGTCGCCGGAGACGGGGAGAGTGCGCGTGGCCCCGGCATCCTTGATGTGTTCGAAGGGGACGACGCGGTCCTCATCGACGAGTTCGAAGCGCCCCTCGAGCACCCACGCGGGGTCGTAGGGAGCGGTGATGATCTCCTCGAACGCCTCCTGGGCGGGAGAGTCCTGACGCCAGATGCGGTAGCCCTCCTGCGGGGCGCCGGTGTCGAGGTCGGTGCGGCGCAAACGCGTGAAGACGGCGTCGACGGGGTGTCCGGCGCGCGCGATGCGCTCCTCGACCGGCGGCTCGCCCGCGGGGGACCAGTGGGTGAGCACCAGCGAGAGCGCGCCGGTGGGCCCGGTCACCGTCTGTCGGCGGTCGCGGATCCACTGCGCGTGGGCCGCCTCGGTCGTCGTGTCACTCACCATCACAGGTAATCAAATGCCGCGCGACGCTCGGAAATTCCGTGTCGCCGTGTTTCTCTTCGTCGCAGGGTCCCGACGGGCGGCGTCAGTCCCGGCCACCGGGCGGACCGATGATGAGCAGGGCGACGTAGAGGCCGACGACGGCGACGGCGATGAGCAGGGCGAGCACCCACGGGCGCGCGAGGAACCACCGCATCAGCCCGTCGTGCCACGCGCCGTCGCGCGGGTCGTCGGTGCGCTCGAGGCGCCAGGGGCCGTTCAGGCGGCCGCTGCGGTGCAGCCAGATCTCGGTGGGGATCGTCGCGTAGGGGATGACGGCGCTCGCGACGGCGACGACCGTCGGTCCTGCGCCCCACCGCTGGTTCTTCGCGACGAGGATCGCGGTGGCCCCGTAGGAGAGGAAGACGAAGCCATGGATGCCGCCGCCGATCGTCACCGCGATCGCGAGGTCGGCTGTCGCCCGGAGGATCAGACCGGCGATCAGCAGCGTCCATGAGATCGCTTCGGCGACGGCGAGGACGCGGAACAGGTTCAGGGGCGCGCGGAACACGGGTCTCCTTCACTCGGGTGCCGGTCCAGCCTACGTCCGCCGCGTGCGCCCACCGTTCCGCGCATTACCGTGGAGCGGTGACCTTCTCCTTCGACGCACTGCGTCGCTCACCCGACGTCGAGGGCCCGGGTCTGGTGGCGGTGGATGCCGCGGATCGGCTGATCCTCGACGAGTCCGCCGATGCGCGGGCGGGCGCGCACCCGGAGCGGATCGTCGTGATCGGCGACACCCATGGCGCGTTGACGCTGGGTGCGGCGGACGCCGGGGCCCGCGGCATCCGTGTGCATCAAGACGCGTTGAGCGGCGAACGGGCGCTGGAGCGGAACGCGGAGGGTGTCGGACTGGTCGGGACGTTCACGCGCATGCCGCTGTCACCGGAACTCGTGCGCGACGCCGAGGTCGTCCTGCTGCGCCTCCCCCGGTCGTTGGATGCGCTCGCCGATCAGGCCGGACTCATCGCGCACTATGCCGCGCCCGGCGTGCGGGTATTCGCCGGCGGACGCCTGAAGCACATGTCGAGATCGATGAACGAGGTGCTCGGACGGCGGTTCGGCGTCGTGGAAGCGTCTCTGGCGCGGCAGAAGTCGCGCGTGCTGCGGGCGTCCGCGCCACGCGAGGGCGCTGATCCCGTGCCGGCGCGCGCGGAGATCGACGGGCTCGTGGTCTGCGCATTCGGCGGGGCGTTCGCGGGCGCGACGATCGACATCGGGACGCGGCTGCTGCTCGCGCACCTTCCCGAGCAGATGCCGAACCACGGCGTCGTCATCGATTTCGCCTGCGGCACCGGTGTCGTCGCCGCCGAGCTCGCGCGTCGGCATCCGGAGCTCTCGGTGATCGCCACGGATCAGTCCGCGGTGGCGGTGGCGTCCGCCCGCGCGACGGCGGAGGCGAACGGCGTGAGCGCCCGCGTCCACGTGGTGCGGGACGATCTGCTCTCGGCCCAGCCGGACGGGAGCGCCGAGATGATCGCCCTCAATCCCCCGTTCCACAGCGATGCAGCCGTGACGTCGACCCTCGCGCCGCGCTTCTTCCGCGAGGCGGGACGCGTCCTCCGCCCCGGCGGCGAGCTGTGGACGGTGTGGAACTCGCCGCTGAACTACCGAGGCGCGCTCGAGCGCGCGGTCGGCCCCACGCGCCAGGTCGCGCGCAACGCGAAGTTCACGGTGACCGTGTCGGTCGCACGCTGACCACATCGCCGACGGCACCGCGGCGAAAGCGCGGCGAGACCGTGGATTCTCAGAACGGTGGGGACCCCATCGCTCGCGCCGGCTGGGGCTCCGGCTCGGGCTCGGTGTCAGGTTCGGGGATGAACATCACCCGGGGTGGTGGGTCCTCGATGTAGACCTTCCCCGACGGCGCGGTGAACTTCAGCCTTCCGCCCGGAAGTTGTTCGACAGTCCATCCAGCGGCATGCCGGGTCACATGGTGTCGGGTGCAGCACGGCCCGAGGTTGTCGCCGTCGGTCTTCCCGCCGTTCGCATACTCCCGGTGGTGATCGATCTCGGACCGCATCGCGGGTCGACGGCACCCGGGGAACGCGCACCGCACGTACCGGGCCTGCAGGAACCTCTTGATCCCCGCCGTCGGCGTATACCGATCCGTGGTGAGCACTTCGGCGGTGACGGGGTGGAGGAACACCCGGTCGAACCCGGGAGCGTTCCCCGTGAGGATCCGCACCGTCGCCGGGTCGATCGCGCACTTGCCGTTCAACTCCGCCCCACCCGACGTCGTCCCCGCCAGGGTTGTGGCGGGGATGCTGACCTGCACGCTCGCGCGGATCGCTGCGAGGCCACCGCCGGTGGGATCGATGGTGGGAGCGGCGGTGAGGAGCATGTCCATCACGACATCCGCGCGGATCTGATCCAGGGTGCGGTCGTCGAACCACGGCTCTTCGATGTCCTCACCGCGCGCCCGCCGCTCCGCGTACTCCCGTCGGGCCCGCAGGTCGGCGGCTTTGATCTCCCGCGCTTCCTGGGTCGCACGGTCATACGCCCCGTGGACGTAGGTGGAGGGGGCGATCGTTCCGAGCATCGACATCCCGTCGGGGAGGTCTTCGACGAACACGCGTTGCGTGCACGCCGCGACCTCGTGCCGCTCCTGCACCGTCCGCGGGTTGAGCTTGTCCGCCACCTGCTGCGCATAGGGACGCAACCGTCCGGTCGCGGTCTTCACCGCGTAGTCCAGGACGTCCTTCTCATACGCCGCCCGCGTAGCCGGGTCGGGCAGGTCCGACCCGAACTCCATGATCACCTTCGTGTGCGCCTGCGACACCTTCGCCGCCCGCCACGCCTCGAACGTCGGGGCATACTCCGTCACCAACCGGTGGCACTCGAACAACCGGTTCTGCACCGTGCTGTCATTCACCCGGGTCGCCGCAGCGATCTCCGCCGCCATCGCCCGCAACGGCATCTCCCGCGTCTTCACCGTCGCCGACCCCAGAAGTGCGGTCTGCTCCTGCGTATATGCGTACGCCTCCGCCATCGCCGCGGCCTCACGCGCCTGCCCCTCCGCCACCATCCGCCGCGACTCGACGATCTCGTCCACGAACGCGGCCGTCTTCCGCGCCACCTCATCACGACCGTCGCACTCGTCCACCGGCTCTGGAGTCTCGTCCATGTCTTCCCGTCTCGATCAGTACCAGGTGATCACAGACTAGAACGTACCTCCGACATTGCGCGGCTCACCGCCAGCGTCGTCGCGAACGTGTTCGGTTCCCCGCGCACGCGTCAGCGGCGCGTCGACCAGAGCGCCCACGCCACGAGCACGGGCTGGAAGAACAGGCGGAAGAAGCGCTTGCGGTCGGTGTCCAGGCCGAATCCGTCGCGGCGGCGGAGCCACTGCTCGATGTTGCCGGGGAAGATCGCGATGAAGAACGCTGCCAGGGTCGCTCCCACACGGCGGCGCGATCCGGGCAGGGCGACGAGCGATGCTCCGAGCAACACCTCGACCACCCCGGAGGCAACGACGACACCGTCTTCGTCCATAAGCTCGCGCGCGAAGTCCGGCACCTGCGCACGGAACTCCTTGCGCGCCCAGGTGAGGTGGCTGATGCCGGCGAACACCATGGCCGAAGCCAGCGCCCACCGGGCGGCGGTGCGGATCATGCGAGCTCCGCCTTGACGTAGGCGACGATCGCGTTCGCGTGCCCGTGACCGAGGCCGTGCTCTTCCTTCAGCGCCTGGACAACAGCCATGTGCGACTGGGTGTCGAGCCCGTCGGCCGCGATGTCGAGCCACTCCTGGACCGGACGGCCATAGGTCTTCTCGATGCTCGGGAAGTAGGACGCCGGCCCCTTGACGGTCTCACCGGCGATAGGTGGAGACGGCGCGAGCACACGATGGGTGGTCATGCTGAGAGCGTAAGGGCTGGAGCGTCGAGAGGACACCGTCGAGACTGGGGCCATGCAGCGCGTTCTCGTCCTCGGCGGCACGGGGTGGGCGGGTCGGGAGACCGTCCGCCACCTGATCGACAGCGGCGCGGACGTGACCTGCCTCGCCCGCGGGACCTCCGGCGGCGTCCCGGACGGCGCCCGTCTCATCCGGGCTGACCGCAGCGCCCCCGGCTCATACGACGGACTCCACGGGGACTGGGACGAGGTCATCGAGTTCTCCTACGCTCCCGACCTCGTCGGGCCGGCCCTCGACGCACTCGCCGATCGCGCAGCCCACTGGACGCTCGTCTCGACGATCTCGGTGTACGCACGCAACGACGAACCCGGCGCCGACGAGTCGGCCGCGCTCGTCTCCCCCGCCGACCTGACGCAGTACCCGGACGCGAAGGCCGCCGCCGAGCTCGCCACCCGCCGCCGCCTGGAGGATCGACTGCTCATCGCCCGCCCCGGACTCATCGTCGGCCCCGGTGACCCGAGCGACCGCTTCGGCTACTGGCCTGCACGATTCAGTCGCAGCGGCAGGGCGCTTCTGCCGGTGACGGAAGACCGATTCGTGCAGGTCATCGATGTCGCCGACCTGGCGGCGTGGCTCGCCCGAGCCGCCACGAACGGCATCCGAGGCACGGTGAACGCCGTCGGCGACGTCCATCCGATGGCCACCGCACTCGCGGAGATGGCGGATGCGGCCTCGTCCGCCGGCGACCGCGTCGAGGTGGACGACGACGCGCTCCTCGCCCTCGACGTGCAGTACTGGGCGGGGCCCCGCTCCCTCCCCCTGTGGCTCCCCCGCGCGGACACCGCGCTCGCGCAACGATCCGGGCGTCGCTTTCTCGAGACGGGCGGGCGCATCCGCCCGCTCGTCGAGACGATCGAGCGCACCCTGGCGGACGAACGCCGTCGCGGGATCGACCGGGAGCGCCGCTCGGGTCTCACCGCTGCCGAAGAACGCGCCGTTCTCGACGCGGTGCTCTGAGCGGATGCCGCGACGATGCGACCGAATGCGTGCACGCCGTTCGCCCATACGTCCCACGGAGGCGAAGCGGTGCCCTCCGGGTCTCGACGGTCCTGGGGGGCTGGACCGGCGGAATCCCGGAGGGCACCTGACCCGTCATCTCGGCCCGGAGTCGGGTAGGCCGTCTCGACGGGTGCGCAGGCCTGGCTGCGCTGTCGCGATGCGGATCTATCGGAGAGGGTAGTCGGCGAAACCGGCAGGGTCCATTCCCCCGCATGAGAGTTCCCTCAGTCTTTGATCAAGGCCTCGGCCGTCGCCTCGTCTTCGATCGTGACGCCCGGGAGCTCGCGCAGCGCCCAGAAGGGGCCGATCACGACGAACAGGATCGAGAGCATCCCGCCGATCGCCCCGATCCACATCGTCACCACAGCTCCGTACGCGGTGCCGAGCACGCCGGCGAGCAGCGCGCCGATCGGCATCACTCCCCACACGAAGAAGCGGATCGAGGCGTTCATCCGGCCGAGGAGCGGTTTCGGCGTGATCCTCTGACGGAACGACACCTGCACGATGTTGTAGACGAGCACCGTGAACATCCCGACCGCGGACTGCACCACGAGCACGACGAAGGCGATTTCGGGCACGAGGGCGGCGGCCGGCAGGAAGAGCCCCGCGACGGAGAAGCCGATCGAGCTGATCGGGATGGCGCGGGCTTCGCCGAGCCAGCGGACGATGTGCGGAGTCGCGACGGCCCCGAGGAGTCCGCCCACGGCACCGAACGAGAAGACGACACCCATGCCGGCGGGGCTGAGCCCGAGCTCTCGGAGGAGGAAGATCGGCAGCATCGTGTAGGTGATCACGCTGAAGAAGTTCGACACCGCCGTCGTCCCGACGATACGGCGGAGGTAGGGGTTGGCGAACACCCAGCGCACGCCGACGCCGATCGCGCGGACGATCGGTTCGTGCTCATGGCGGGGCGCGACGACCTCGTCGTCCCTCGTGAAGAGAAGCGCGAGAAGCGAGGCGACGTAGGTCCCCGCCGTGGCGAGGACGGCGAACGGCGCGGTGAGCACACCCACGAGCCAGCCGCCGAGCGCGGGCCCGGCGATGCCGGCGAGCTGGTGCGTGGCCTCGAGCTTGCCATTGGCTTCGGGGATCGCCGTCCCACGCACGAGGGACGGAACGACCGATTGGTAGGAGACGTCGAAGAACACCGTCGCTACGCCGATGACCAGCGCGATGACCACAAGGTGCCAGACCTGCAGGACGCCGATCGCCCACAGGGCCGGGATCGTTGCGAGCGCGACGATGCGGACGGCATCCGCGGCGATCATGACGTGGCGCTTGCGCATCCGGTCGATCCAGGCACCCGCCGGCAGACCGATGACGAGGAAGGCCGCGACCCCGGCCGCGTTCAGCACGCCCACCTCCCACTCGGTCGCGCCGAGCACCAGCACCGCGAGCACGGGAAGCGCCAGCTCGGTGATCTGCGAGCCGAACTGCGCGAGCGACTGACCGCCCCAGAACGTGAGGAAGTTCCGATCCCGCCAGAGTCCACCCCGACGCCGCTCGGCGGTCGTCGGATCGGGCTCGTCGGAGCGGGATGTCTCGGTCACGCTGGTCAGTGTGTGCGAGCGATTGAGATTTGTCAATCGCTCGCCACTAGGCTGGCCCCGTGACGGACGATGCTGCGGATGATCCGGATGCCGAATCCCTCGCGCGCTCGCGCGCGCTGAGTTCGCCGCTGCGCTTGCGCGTGCTTCGCCTGTGTCGCTTCGAAAGCCGGACGAACAAGGAGCTCGCCGCGCTCCTCGACGTGAATCCCGGCACGATGCTCCACCACGTGCGGACCCTCGCTCAGACCGGTTTCCTCGCCGCGGAGGAGCCGCGGGCGGGCACACGCGGCGCCCGGGAGATCCCCTATCGGGCGACGGGGCTGTCGTGGCGGACGCCGGTTCCCGGCGGGAGCCTGGTGCTCGTCGAGACGTTCCTGCAGCAGATCGAGGGGCTCGATCCGGAGGACATCCAGTTCTCCTGGCTCGGACTGAAGCTCAACGCCGCGCACAAAGCCGAACTCGACCAGCGCGTCTACGAGCTCCTGACGGAGTTCGCGGAACGCGGACCGGATGCCGACGGCGACCCCTACTCCCTCGTCGTCGTGACGCACCCCGACCTGAACCCCTCGTCGCAGCGGGACGAGGACGGGGAATGACCCGCGCCGGCGAACTCGGCGCCGACGCGGCCACGCGCCCCGAGACTGCGCGCTGGCCGGCGGAGCCGCTCCCGGGCTTCCGCCGCGCCGCGGCCGCCGCCCGGATCGGAACCGGCGACGACCTGTGGCGCCGGGCATCGCGGGACGTGCTGCGCTGGGCCGTCAAGACGCGGAGCGGCTTCACGGTCGATGACGACTCCCCCGTCCGGGCCGGGATGCGTCGGACGATCACGGCGCGGGTGCTCGGCATCCGCGTCCACGAACCGGTGCGCGTCGTGGCGGTGGTCGACACGCCGACCCGCGTCGGGTTCGCCTATCGCACCCTCCCCGGCCACCCGGTGCACGGAGAGGAGGCATTCATCGTGCACCGCCGCGGCGACGAGGTCGTCTTCACCGTGCGATCGCTGACCGCGCCCGCACCGAGCGGAGGGTGGAGGTGGGTCTTCCCGCTGCTGCGGGTCGCCCAGGTCGTCGCGAGACGCCGCTACCTCCGCGCCCTCCGCTGAGTGACGGGTTTCAGAAGTCCCAGTCCTCGTCTTCGGTGGCCTCGGCCTTGCCGATGACGTAGGACGAACCCGACCCGCTGAAGAAGTCGTGGTTCTCGTCGGCGTTCGGCGACAGGGCCGAGAGGATCGCCGGGTTCACGTTGGTCGTGGTCGCCGGGAACATCGCCTCGTACCCGAGGTTCATCAGGGCCTTGTTGGCGTTGTAGTGCAGGAACTTCTTGACGTCCTCGGTCAGGCCGATGCCGTCGTAGAGGTCCTGCGCGTACTGCACCTCGTTGTCGTAGAGCTCGTACAGGAGCGAGAACGTGTAGTCCTTGATGTCCTGACGGGTGGCCTCGTCGACTTTCTCGAGACCCTTCTGGAACTTGTACCCGACGTAGTAGCCGTGCACGGCCTCGTCACGGATGATGAGGCGGATGAGGTCGGCGGTGTTGGTGAGCTTCGCCCGCGAGGACCAGTGCATCGGGAGGTAGAAGCCCGAGTAGAACAGGAAGCTCTCCAGCAGGGTCGAGGCGACCTTGCGCTTGAGCGGTGAGTCGCCACGGTAGTACTCCATGACGATCTGCGCCTTCTTCTGCAGATTCGGGTTCTCCACCGACCAGCGGAACGCCTCGTCGATCTCCTTCGTCGAGCACAGGGTCGAGAAGATCGAGGAATAGCTCTTGGCGTGCACCGACTCCATGAAGGCGATGTTGGTGTACACCGCCTCCTCGTGCGGCGTGATCGCGTCGGGGATCAGCGAGACGGCGCCGACGGTGCCCTGGATGGTGTCCAGCAGCGTCAGGCCCGTGAAGACCCGCATCGTCACCAGCTGCTCTTCGGGGGTGAGCGTGTTCCACGACTGGATGTCGTTGGACAGCGGCACCTTCTCGGGCAGCCAGAAGTTGTTCACGAGGCGGTTCCAGACCTCGAGGTCCTTGTCGTCCTCGATGCGGTTCCAGTTGATGGCCTGCACGTGGTTCAGCAGTTGCAGCTTCTCAGCCATGGGGTTCTCTCTCGGTGCTCAGCGGATCTCAGCGGGTCACAGCATGCAGGAGACGCACTCGGTCATGTCGGTGCCCTCCAGCGCCAGCTGCCGCAGGCGGATGTAGTAGATCGTCTTGATGCCCTTGCGCCAGGCGTAGATCTGCGCCTTGTTGATGTCGCGCGTGGTGGCGGTGTCCTTGAAGAACAGCGTCAGCGACAGGCCCTGGTCCACGTGCTGGGTGGCGGCGGCGTACGTGTCGATGACCTTCTCGTAGCCGATCTCGTACGCGTCCTGGTAGTACTCCAGGTTGTCGTTCGTCATGAACGGCGCCGGGTAGTAGACGCGGCCGAGCTTGCCTTCCTTGCGAATCTCGATCTTCGACGCGATCGGGTGGATCGAACTCGTGGAGTTGTTGATGTACGAGATCGACCCGGTCGGGGGCACCGCCTGCAGGTTCTGGTTGTAGATCCCGTGCTTCTGGATCGACGCCTTCAGCTGGATCCAGTCGTCCTGCGTGGGGATGTGCTTGCCGGCGAAGAGCTCTTTGACCTTCTCGGTCTCGGGAACCCACGCGCGCTCGATGTACTTGTCGAAGAACTCGCCGCTGGCGTAGGTGGAGTCCTCGAAGCCGTCGAAGGCGCGCCCGCGCTCGATGGCGAGGTTGTTCGATGCCCGCAGCGCGTGGAACAGCACCGTGTAGAAGTAGATGTTCGTGAAGTCGAGACCCTCGACCGAGCCGTAGTGCACGTGCTCGCGGGCGAGGTAGCCGTGCAGGTTCATCTGACCGAGGCCGATCGCGTGGGAGCGGTCGTTGCCGTCCTCGATCGAGCGGACAGAGGTGATGTGGCTCTGATCGCTCACCGCGGTGAGGGCCCGGATGGCGGTCTCGACCGTCTGACCGAGGTCGTCGGCATCCATCGACAGGGCGATGTTCATCGAGCCGAGGTTGCAGGAGATGTCCTTGCCGATCTCGGCGTAGGAGAGGTCTTCGCTGTACGTCGTCGGCGTGTTCACCTGCAGGATCTCGCTGCAGAGGTTCGACATGTTGATCCGGCCCTTGATGGGGTTGGCCCGGTTCACCGTGTCCTCGAACATGATGTACGGGTAGCCCGACTCGAACTGGATCTCGGCGAGGGTCTGGAAGAACTCGCGCGCATTGATCTTGGTCTTCTTGATGCGAGCGTCGTCGACCATCTCGCGGTACTTCTCCGTGACGGAGATGTCACCGAAGGGCACGCCGTACACGCGCTCGACGTCGTACGGGGAGAACAGGTACATGTCCTCGCCGTTCTTTGCGAGCTCGAAGGTGATGTCGGGCACCACGACGCCGAGCGACAGTGTCTTGATGCGGATCTTCTCGTCCGCGTTCTCGCGCTTGGTGTCGAGGAACCGCATGATGTCGGGGTGGTGGGCACTGAGGTACACCGCGCCGGCACCCTGGCGGGCTCCGAGCTGGTTGGCGTAGCTGAAGCTGTCTTCGAGGAGCTTCATGACCGGGATGATGCCGGAGGACTGGTTCTCGATCTGCTTGATCGGAGCCCCCGACTCGCGGATGTTCGACAGCAGGAGCGCCACGCCGCCGCCGCGCTTGGACAGCTGCAGCGAGGAGTTGATGCCGCGCGAGATCGACTCCATGTTGTCTTCGATGCGCAGGAGGAAGCACGACACCAGCTCGCCGCGCTGGGCTTTGCCGGAGTTGAGGAACGTCGGCGTCGCCGGCTGGAAGCGGCCGGAGATGATCTCCTCCACGAGCGCGGTCGCGAGCTTCTGGTCGCCGTCGGCGAGGCCGAGGGCGGTCATCACGACACGGTCCTCGAACCGCTCGAGGTAGCGCTTGCCGTCGAAGGTCTTCAGCGTGTAGCTGGTGTAGTACTTGAACGCCCCGAGGAAGGTCTCGAAGCGGAACTTCTTCGAGTAGGCGAGGTCGTTGAGCTCCTGGATGAACTCGAACGGGTACTTCTCCAGGACGGATCCCTCGTAGTACTCCTTCTCGACCAGGTAGTCGAGGCGCTCCTTGAGGGAGTGGAAGAAGACCGTGTTCTGGTTCACGTGCTGCAGGAAGTACTCCCGCGCCGCGCGCTTGTCGGCGTCGAACTGGATCTTCCCGTCCGCGTCGTACAGGTTCAGCATCGCGTTGAGGGCGTGGTAATCGAGGCCCTCGAACCGCGCGTCCAACTTGAACGGCGCCTGATCCTTCACTGCTGCTTCCACCATCGTTCCAATCCGTCGCTCACGCGATCCACGTCTTCTGGCGTGCCGAAAACTTCGAGCCGGTACAAGTGCGGCACACGGCACTTGCGGCTGATGACTTCACCGGCGAAGCAGAAATGCTCGCCGAAGTTGGTGTTGCCCGCGGAGATGACCCCGCGGATGAGGCTCCGGTTTCGCTCGTCGTTGAGGAAGCGGATGACCTGCTTGGGAACCGCGCCCTTCTCGACGCCCCTCCCCTGACCGCCCCCGTAGGTGGGGGTGATCAGGATGTACGGCTCGTCGACGACGAGTGGCGGTTCGGTCGCATGCAACGGGATCCGGAGCGAGCGGATGCCGCCGGTGGCGACGACCTTCTCGACGAAGCGGGCGGTGTTGCCCGAGATGCTGGAGAAGAACACCAGCAGAGGTCCCGCGGTCGCCGGGTCGGCAACCGCGGGTCGCTGGGCGATCGCGGTTGCCATGGGATCAGGCCAGACGCGAGGCGAGCTCGTCGATTTTGTCGGGACGGAAGCCCGACCAGTGGTCCTCGTCGGTGATGACGACGGGCGCCTGCATGTAGCCGAGCGCCTTCACCTGCTCGAGCGCCGACGGGTCCTCGGAGAGGTCGAGGATCTCGTAGTCGATGCCCTTCGAGTCCAGCGCGCGGTAGGTGGCCGTGCACTGCACGCACGAAGGCTTGGTGTACACCGTGATCGCCATGTCGATCCATTTCTGTCGTTGTCGTCCGGGTGATTCCGGTCAGTTCTCGGGCTGGCCCCCCGCCGGGAGTCCAATACTACATATGGGTACGGACATCGGATAGCACCACAAGGGGTAGTAGTTACATCCGTGTGATTTTCCACCGTTGTCCCCATGTACAACACAGGTTCTCCACCGTTTCATCCACAGCCGGGCACGCGCTCGGACACGGGGAAAACAGCCGGATGACGCGGGTTTCCTCCGACGCCTCCGAGGTTGTCCACAGATCGGACGCTACGCCGGGCCACCGACATCCGATTCCCTGTGGATGGACGCCCACGGCGTGTCGGGGCGTGTCGCGCTAGCGTGTCCTGGTGGCGGGCTATCGGGATCTCCTGCGCACCCCGGGCGTGGGGCGCATCATGGCGGCACAGCTGACCGCACGCTTCCCCAACGGGATGACGAGCCTGGCGCTCCTGCTGTACATCGAACGCGAGACGGGTTCCTACGGAGCGGCCGGCCTCGTCCTCGCCGCGACCTCGATCGGTCAGGCGATCGCCGGCCCCGTCACCAGCCGCTGGATGGGCATCTGGGGCATGCGGAAGGTCCTGACCCTCACCCTGATCGTGTGCGCCACGGCCATCACGACCATCGCCCTGGTCGAGATGGTCCTCCCCGCCTACATGGCGCTCGGTCTCATCGCGGGCCTGTCGACGCCGCCGGTGCAGCCGGCCGTCCGCACGATCTACCCGAAGATGGTCACCGGCCGACAGCTGACCCCGCTGTTCTCGCTCGACGCGTCGCTGCAGGAGATCATCTGGATCCTCGCGCCCGTCGTCATCACGGTCGTGGCCACCCAGGTCGGCACCGTGCCGGCGCTGCTGCTGATCGTGGCGATCCTGATCCTCGGCGGGGCGTGGTTCATCCTCTCCCCCGAGGTCGGACGCGTGCGGATCCCCCGGAGCCGCCGCAGCATCGGCAAGGTCATGACGAAGCCGCCGATCATCCTCGCGACCGTCGTCGGCTTCCTCCTGATCGGCGCGTGCGCGGCCGTCGAAGCCGGGGTCGTCGCCACATTCGGGCACGACGGGCTGGAGGCGGGCCTGGTGCTGGCCGTCTTCGCCGTCGGCAGCCTCGCCGGCGGTCTCGGGTTCGGGCACATCCCGATCGGGCGCTGGGCGATGGCCCGACGCCTCGGCATCGTCACGGTGGGGCTCGCCCTCACCATGGTGTCGCTGAACGTCTGGTGGCTCGGCGGCACGCTCGTCCTCGCGGGTCTCGGCGTCGCGCCGGCGCTGGCGGTGCTGTTCGCGATGACCTCGGCGAGCGTGAAGTTCAGCGACACCGCGGAGGCCTTCGGGTGGGTGGGCACCGGCCAGCTCATCGGTGCGGCCGCGGGGTCTGCCGTGGCCGGGTTCCTCATCGACGGGGTCGGGCCCACCGGCGCCTACCTCGCGGCGACGATCTTCGCCGCGACGGGGCTCGTCGTCTCGGTCGTGTTCGTCCGCGGCTTCCCGGACCTCCGCGGGCGCGACGCCAGCCCCATGCCCGACACCGCGCCCGTGGCGACGATCACCTGACCGCGCGGACGCCGTGCTCAGCCGATGCGGCGGAGCATCTCGCGCACAGCGAGCGCGTACGCGTCGGCAGGTTCGGGGTGCTCGAACACCAGGCGCTCCTCGCCGACGACGATCTCGACCTCGTGGGTGTCGGCCAGGCGCCGAAGCGACCGGAAGGTCCCCCGGAGCATCTCGCGCAGCTGGTGCTCGTGCGGAAGCCACAGCGCGTCCTCGAGCGCGACCGAATCCAGCGCCCACTCCGTCGTGCCGTTGAAGGCGAGGATGCTGCCGGTCGGGTAGTCCCGCGGCTCCACCGTCATCTCGCTGACCGTGAAGACGTCCGCCTCGAATTCGGGTTCGTCCAGCTGGAAGCGGTCGCCCGAGCGCGGGTGCCACACCAGGCCCGCCTGGCGGAGGTCGATCGCCCGTTCTGTCGAGATCATGCGAACCATCTTCCCGTGGATGCCGGGGGCCGGGGCCGCTCGTAGGCTGATCGCATGGTTTTCCCCGTGCTCCTCCCCCGCCGCTCCTGGGGCGCACCGAGCCTGGCCCGCCGCGCGCTCCTCGTGCACGGCCTCGGCTCGAACGGCGCGCTGATGTGGCGCTACGGCGTCGCCCTCGCCGACGCGGGCTGGCGCGCGGACGCCGTCGATCTGCGGGGTCACGGCACGGCGCCGCGGGCGCTGGACTACACCCTCGACGCCTTCGCGGCCGATCTCGCGCACACGCACCCGGAGGACGGCGGGACGTGGGACCTCGTCGTCGCGCACTCGCTGGGCGGGGCGGCCGCCACCCTCGCCGCCGCCGCCGCCGACGATGCGACGTGGGCCCGGCGCCTGGTCCTCATCGACCCGGCGATCGCGCTGACTCCGCGCGACCGCGGCATCGTCCGCGCGAGCCAGGAGGAGTCCTTCGCCGATCCGTCGCCGGCCGCCGTCCGCGCCGCCCACCCGACCTGGCATCCGCACGACGTCGAGCTGAAGGCCCTGTCCGCGCAGCAGGCGAGCCGGTGGGCGGTCGAGCAGACGAGCGCGCAGAACCCGGAGTGGGACGTGACGGATGCCGCGGTCGCGCTCACCGTCCCCACCCACGTCATCGCGTCCGACCCGAAGGTCTACTCGATCTTCGCCGGCAAGCCCGCCGAAGCCGTGGTCGAGGCGAACCCGCAGATCACGATGACGATCGTCTCGGGCGCCGGCCACTCCCCCCATCGCGACAAGCCCGAGGAGACCGTGCGGGCCCTTCTGGAGGTCCTGTCATGACCGTGTCCCCGTCCCCCGCCGCCGCGCCGTTCGATCCCGCCGCGATCCTCCCCGACGACCTGCTGGAGCGCTTCCGCGCGCGGGCCGCCGCGCACGACCGCGAGAACACCTTTCCCGAGGACGATCTCGCCGAGCTCCGCGAGCGCGGGTACCTGGCGATCCTCGTGCCCGCCGACCTCGGCGGGGCGGGGCTCGACCTCGCCGCGGCATCCGTCCTCCAGCAGCGCCTCGCCACGGCGGCGCCCGCCACCGCGCTCGCGATCAACATGCACCTCATCTGGACGGGGGTGGCGAAGCTCCTCGCCGACCGCGGGATCGACGACCTCCGGTTCGTGCAGACCGGCGCCGCCGCGGGCGAGGTGTTCGCGTTCGGCATCAGCGAGGCCGGCAACGACCTCGTCCTCTTCGGCAGCGACACCGAGGCCGCCCCCACGGGCGACGGCGGCTATGCCTTCACCGGGACGAAGATCTTCACCACCCTCTCCCCCGTGTGGACCCAGCTCGGCCTCCACGGGCTCGACACCACCTCGCCCGACGCGCCACGAATGGTCTTCGCGTTCCTCTCGCGGGACGAGACGGATGCCGGACGGGTGCGCATCCGCGACGACTGGGACACCGTCGGCATGCGCGGCACCCAGTCGCGCACGACGGAGCTGCACGGCGCCCGTGCCGCGGCAGACCGCGTCGTCCGCCGCCTGGAGCCCGGCCCTCAGCCCGACCCGCTGGTCTTCGGGATCTTCGCGGTGTTCGAGCTGCTCATCGCCTCGGTCTACACCGGCATCGCCCGCCGCGCGATCGACGTCGCCGTGGCGACCGCGCACCGCCGAACCTCGAAGAAGACCGGAGCGACCTACAGTCAGGATCCCGACATCCGCTGGCGCGTGGCCGAGATGGGGATCGCGTACGACGCCCTCCCGCCGCAGCTGGCCGCGATCGCGCACGACATCGACGCGCGGACGGACCACGGCGCACGCTGGTTCGCGCTGCTGTCAGGGCTGAAGCACCGCGCCGTCACCACCGCCAAGCAGATCGTCGACGAGGCGATCCTCGTCGCGGGCGGTGCGTCCTACTTCTCGGGCAGCGAACTCGGGCGCCTCTACCGCGACGTCCTCGCCGGGATGTTCCACCCGTCCGACCCCGAGTCCGCCCACGCCACCTCGGCGACGGCGTGGCTCGGACCGGTGGAGAAGTGACCGGCTCCGTCGTGCTCAGCCCAGCCGACGAGGAACGCCGCCGGGGCCTTCGCCGCATGAAGGCGGTGGCGCTCGGGGCGCTGCTGTTCATGGCGGTCGTCTTCGTCATCTCCTTCCCGCTCCAGCAGGACGTCCCCGCCCTCGCCTACGTGCGCGCGGCGGCCGAGGGGGGAATGGTGGGAGCCCTCGCGGACTGGTTCGCCGTGACGGCGCTCTTCCGGCATCCGATGGGGATCCCCATCCCGCACACCGCGATCATCCCGAAGCGGAAGGACGAGATCGGGCGCACGCTCGGCGAGTTCGTCGAGACGGAGTTCCTCCGCGGCGACGTGGTCCGGCAGAAGCTGGAGTCCACGGCCATCGCCTCGCGCCTCGGCGAGTGGCTGGCCGCGCCCGCGAACGCGGAACGCGTCGTCGCCGAAGCCTCCACGATGGCCTCCGGCATCCTCCAGGCCCTCAGCGACGACGAGGTCGGCGACGTCATCGAGTCGCTCGCCCGCGAGCATCTGATCTCACCCGAATGGGGCCCGGGCGTCGGCGCGTGGCTCTCCCGCGTGCTCGACGCCGGCGCCCACCACGGCGCGGTCGACATGGGCGTGGACAACATCGGCACGTGGCTGAACGAGAACCACGCCGCCTTCACCGGTCTCGTCTCGCGGCGCCTCCCCTCGTGGGTGCCGAGCATCGCCCAGCGCCTCGTGGACGACACCGTCTACAACGAGGCGCTGAAGTTCGTCGCGGCCGTCCAGGCCGACCCGCAGCATCCGGCGCGTCTCGCCATCGACGGCTACCTCGCCCGCCTCGCGGACAATCTGCAGCACGACCCCGCCACGATCGGCCGCCTCGAGGACGCGAAGGTCACGGTGTTCGACAGCCCGCGCGTCCGCGAACTCGCCGCGCAGGCGTGGGAGACCGCGAAGACCGGCCTCGTCGCCGCGCTCGCCGACCCGGACAGCGGACTGCGCCGGCGCGCGCTGTCGGCCGTGACCGAGATCGGCACGCGGCTGACGACGGATGCCGCGCTCCAGCGCCGCGTCGACACCTGGGTGACCGACGCCGCGGTCTTCCTCGTCGACCGCTACCGTCACGACATCGCCTCGATCATCACCGACACGGTGGAGAAATGGGACGCGAAGGAGACCACCCGCAAGATCGAGCTGATGGTCGGTCGCGATCTCCAGTACATCCGGCTGAACGGCACGATCATCGGCTTCCTCGCGGGCCTGACCATCTACACGATCGCCCACGCCCTCTTCGGCGGCTGAGACGCGCACCCACGGATGCGCGACGCCGTGTGACGCTGCGGCGACGCACCGCTGACAACGGCCGCGCCGCAGGCTACGGTGACCTCGTGGGCGCCGATCACCTCCTCTTCACGTACGGGACGCTGCAGGATCCGCAGGTGCAGCTCGACGTGTTCGGGCGGCGGCTGAACGGCACCGACGATGTCCTCGGGGGCTTCACCGTCGACTACGTCGAGATCGTCGATCCGCGCGTCGGGGAAGCGACGAGACGCTCCGTGCAGCCGGCCCTGCGCGAAACCGGCCAGCACCTCGACAACGTCACCGGCACCGTCCTCCCCGTCGACGACGACGAGCTGGACGCGTGCGACGAGTATCAGGCGCCGCTCTACCGCCGCGTGGCCGTGGTGCTGCGCAGCGGCCGCCGCGCATGGGCGTACGTGTCCCACTGACGCCCGGGTACCCCGGGGGGCTATCGTGGCGGAATGAGCGCGCTCGCCGTCGATCCGCTGTGGCCCCGGGCCGGCGGCTGGCCGGCGTGGTCCGCGCACGAGGATCGCGAGACGGATGCCGCCACCGCGGTGATCGTCGGCGTGCCGACGTGGCGCACGTCGCTCTCCCCGACGGCCGCGCACACGACGCCCGCCGCGGTGCGCGAGGCCCTCCGGCGCTACAGCCCGACGCTCCTCGGACCGCCGCCCGTCGACCTGCCGTCGGTGCTGCGGATCCTCGACGCCGGCGACGTCGCGGACCCCGACGGCGCGGACGGAGAGGAGCGGGCCGAGGCCCGCGTGCGCGAGATCTCCGGTTCGGCCGACCTCGTCATCGCCCTCGGCGGCGACAACGCCGCGACCGTCCCCGTCGCCCGGGGGGCGCAGGCCACGGGTCTCATCACGATCGACGCCCACTTCGACCTCCGCGACGGGATCTCCAACGGCTCCCCCGTCCGCCGCCTCGTCGAGGGCGGGCTCGACCCCACCCGCGTGGTGCAGGTCGGCATCGCCGACTTCGCCAATTCCGCCGCGTACGCGCGGCGCGCCGCCGATCTCGGCATCACCGTCATCACCCTGGACGAGCTGCGCTCCCGGCCCGAGGCGGACGTCGTCACCGAGGCCCTGTCGATCGCCGGCGGCGGGGATGCGGACTCCGATCCCGGGGGCATCCACCTCGACATCGACGTCGACGTGTGCGATCGCTCGGTGGCGCCGGGGTGCCCGGCCTCCGTCCCCGGGGGGCTCTCCGCCGACGCCCTGCGCCGCCTCGCACGGGCGCTCGCGCGCGACCCGCGTCTCCGCTCCGCCGACATCGTCGAGGTCGATGCGGCATCCGACGCCCCCGATGCACGGACGGTGCGGCTGGCCGCGCTCTGCGTGCTCGACCTGCTCGCCGGCCTCGCCCAGCGACCGAGAGGATCCGCATGACCCCCGCACCCGGCATCCAGCTCGCCCTCGTCCGCCACGCCAAGTCGGACTGGGGCGATCCCGACATCGACGACCACGATCGCCCCCTCAACGAGCGCGGCGAGCGCGACGCCCCGCGCATGGCGCGTCAGCTCGTGGAGACCGGCTTCTGGCCCGAGGCGGTCATCTCCAGCACGGCGCTGCGCGCCCGCACCACGGCCGAGGTGTTCGCCCATGCGCTGGATGCCCCGCTCCGCCTCGAAGAACGCCTCTACGCGGCGTCGGCGACGACGCTGTTGACGGTGGCGGCGGAGAGCGGGCTGCAGCGGGTCACCCTCGTCGCCCACGACCCGGGCCTGACGGTGCTCGCCGCGCGCCTGTCCCGCGATCGCATCGACCGGATGCCGACGTGCGCCGTCGCCGTCTTCACGTGGGCCGAGACGTCCTGGGATGTCGTGGACGCCGTCGACCCGGTGTCGTTCAGCTTCGACGCACCGCGCTGAGCGCGCTCCCGGCGACGCCGCGCCCGCCGCTGAAGACGCCCTCGATGAGCGGGACACCGGGGCGGTAGGCGAGGTACGCGCGCGTCGGCGCACGCAGCACCACGAGGTCGGCTCGGGCTCCCGGCCGCAGCACGCCCACGTCCTCGCGCCGCAGCGCCGCCGCACCCCCCGCGGTCGCCGCCCACACCGCCTCGTCGGGGGTGAGCCCCATCTCGCGGACGGCGAGGGCGATCATCAGCGGCATCGAGCTCGTGAAGCTCGAGCCGGGGTTGCAGTCGCTGGCCAGCGCGATCGTCACGCCGGCATCCCACAGCGCCCGCGCATCCGGGTAGGGCTGCCGCGTCGAGAACTCCACCCCCGGGAGGAGCGTCAGCACGGTGTCGCTCCCGGCGAGCGCGGCGATGTCGACGTCGTCGAGATACGTGCCGTGATCGACGGATGCCGCGCCCCGCGCGACGGCGAGACGCACCCCCTCGCCCGGGCCCAGCTGATTGCCGTGCACGCGGATGCCGAGGCCTCGGGCCGCGCCCGCCGCGAGCACCCGGTCCGCCTGCGCGGGGGTGAAGGCGCCCCGCTCGCAGAAGACGTCGATCCATCGGCAGTGCGACGCGACCGCATCGAGCATCGGACCTGCGACGAGGCCGACGTACGCGTCGGGGTCGTCCTGGAACTCCTCGGGGACGACGTGCGCACCGAGGAACGTGACCTCCTCCGTCACCTCCCGCGCGAGGCGGGCGAGGCGCTCCTCGTCGGCGACCGTCAGCCCGTAGCCGGTCTTGATCTCGAACGTCGTCGTCCCCTGCGCGCGGAGCTCGGCGACGAGCGCCCGGAGCCGGGCACGCAGCTCGGCGTCGGTCGCGCTCCGCGTGGCCGCCACGGTGGAGCGTATACCGCCCGCCGCATACGGCCGACCGGCCATCCGGGCGACGAACTCCGCGCTGCGGTCGCCGCCGAACACGAGGTGGGTGTGGCTGTCGACGAACCCGGGGATGACTGCGGCGCCGTCGACGTCGAGCACGGGTGTCTCGACGGCGGCATCCGGCACCTCCGCCGCGGGTCCGGTCCACGCGACGATGCCCGCGCGGACGAGGACGGCGGCGTCGTGGATCGTTCCGCAGACGTCGTCGGGTGTCGAGACGTTCGTCGTCAGCTCGCCGATCCCGGTGACGAGGAGGTCGGCGACCTCCGGCGCGACGCTCACCACATCGGCACTCACCACATCGGCACCTGCAGGCCGCGTTCGCGGGCGACCTCCGCGGCGCGCGGGTATCCGGCGTCCACGTGGCGCATGACCCCGGTACCGGGATCGTTCACGAGCACGCGGGCGAGCTTCTCCGCCGCCTCCGGGGTACCGTCGGCGACGATGACCTGCCCCGCGTGGATGCTCCGACCGATGCCGACCCCGCCGCCGTGGTGGATCGAGACCCACGACGCACCGGACGCGGTGTTCAGCAGCGCGTTGAGCAGCGGCCAGTCGGCGATGGCGTCGGAGCCGTCGGCCATCGCCTCCGTCTCGCGGTATGGAGAGGCGACCGACCCCGCGTCGAGGTGGTCGCGTCCGATGACGATCGGTGCCGACAGCTCGCCCGAGGCCACCATCTCGTTGAACCTCAGCCCCGCCAGGTGCCGTTCCTGGTAGCCGAGCCAGCAGATCCGCGCGGGAAGGCCCTCGAAGTGCACGGTGTCGCCCGCCTTCTCCAACCAGCGCACGAGGGCGGCGTTCTCGGGGAACAGCGCCTTCACGGCCTCATCGGTCTTGCGGATGTCGTCGGGATCACCCGAGAGCGCCACCCAGCGGAACGGACCCCGCCCCTCGGCGAACTGCGGTCGGATGTAGGCCGGCACGAATCCGGGGAAGGCGAACGCGCGGTCGAACCCGCCGAGTTCGGCCTCCGCGCGGATCGAGTTGCCGTAGTCGAACACGGCGGCCCCGGCATCCTGGAACCCGACCATCGCCGCCACCTGCGCCGCCATCGACCGGCGGGAACGAGCGGTGAAGTCCGCCGGATCGGCCTCGGCCCGCGCGCGCCACTCGTCCACGGAGACGCCGACCGGAAGGTAGGCCAGCGGATCGTGCGCGCTCGTCTGGTCGGTGACGATGTCGATCGGGACGCCGCGGGCGAGAAGGGCCGGGAACACCTCGGCGGCGTTGCCCACCACCCCCACCGAGAGTGCTTCACCGGCGTCCTTCGCCGCGATCACCCGGGCGACGGCGGCATCGAGATCGGTGGTGTGCACGTCGAGGTAGCCGTGGGCGACCCGGCGCTCCAGGCGGGATTCGTCGACGTCGACGATGAGCACCGCACCGCCGTTGAGCGTCACCGCGAGCGGCTGCGCACCGCCCATACCGCCGCATCCGCCGGTGAGGGTGAGGGTGCCCGAGAGGTCGTCGCGTCCGAGGCTGCGCGCCACGGCGGCGAAGGTCTCGTAGGTTCCCTGGAGGATGCCCTGGGTGCCGATGTAGATCCAGGAGCCGGCGGTCATCTGCCCGTACATCGTCAGCCCCAGCTGCTCGAGCCGGCGGAACTCCGGCCACGTCGCCCAATCGCCCACGAGGTTCGAGTTCGCGATCAGCACGCGCGGCGCCCACGTGTGGGTGCGGAAGACCCCGACCGGCTTCCCGGACTGCACGAGGAGCGTCTCGTCGGGCTCGAGCTCGTCGAGCGTGCGGACGATCGCGTCGTACGCCGCCCACGAGCGTGCGGCGCGTCCGGTGCCGCCGTAGACGACGAGGTCTTCGGGGTGCTCGGCGACCTCGGGATCGAGGTTGTTCATGAGCATGCGCTTGGCGGCCTCGGCCCCCCAGCTCTTCGCGGTGCGCGCGGGGCCGCGCGGGGCGCGGATCGCGCGGGCGGCCGGCTCGGGGGCGGCGGTCGTGGTGTCGGATGCGGTGGTCATCTCACTCCTTCGTGGATTCGGGGATGCCGGCGCGGGCGACCGCCCCGGAGCTGACGAGCGCGGCCACCCGCTCGAGGTCGGGCGAGAGGAAGCGGTCCGTGCCGGGGCCGTCGATGCCGGCATCCCGCAGCAGAGCGCGGACCCGGGCGGTGCGCGGCGCCGGAGCGAGCGGGGCGCGGAGGTCCAGGGCGCGGGCCGCGGTGAGCACCTCGATGCCGAGCACCCGGGCGAGCCCGTCGACGCCGCGGCGGAGCTTCCGACCCGCCGCCCATCCCATCGACACGTGATCCTCCTGCATCGCCGAGGACGGGATGGAGTCCACGGATGCCGGGACCGCGAGGCGCTTGAGCTCGGAGACGATCCCGGCGGCGGCGTACTGCGCGATCATCAGGCCCGAGTCCACCCCGACCTCGTGGGCGAGGAAGGGCGGGAGTCCGTGACTGCGGGCAGGATCCAGCGCACGGTCGGTCCGCCGCTCCGAGATCGAGGCGAGGTCAGCGACGGCGATCGCGAGGAAGTCCAGAACGTAGGCCACGGGGGCGCCGTGGAAGTTGCCGTTGGAGCGCACCTGTCCGTCGGCGGTGAGCACCGGGTTGTCCACGGCGGACAGGAGTTCCCGGTCGGCGACGCGCCGTGCGTGGTCGACGGTGTCGCGCGCGGCGCCGTGCACCTGCGGAGAGCAGCGGAGCGAGTACGCGTCCTGCACCCGGGTGCACGCGGCGGGATCGCGGTGCGAGCGGACGATCTCGGAGTCGGCGAGGAGGGCGCGGAGGTTCGCGGCCGACCGCGCCTGACCGTCCTGAGGGCGCAGCGCCATGAGGTCGGCGGCGAACACCGCGTCGGTGCCGAGCTGGCTCTCCACCGACATCGCCGCCGCGACATCGGCGGTCTCCAGCAGCGTCTCCAGGTCGGCGAGAGCGAGGAGGAGCATCCCGAGCATGCCGTCGGTGCCGTTGATGAGGGCGAGGCCCTCCTTCTCCGCCAGGATCAGCGGACGGATGCCGGCCTCGGCGAGCGCGGCCGCGGCATCCGTCATCACACCGTCGGCGTCGCGCACCTCTCCCTCCCCCGTCGCGGCGAGCGCGACGTGCGACAGCGGAGCGAGGTCGCCCGAGCAGCCGAGCGAGCCGTACTCGCGGACGACCGGGGTGATGCCGGCGTTGAGCATCGCGGCGTAGGTCTCCGCGACGACCGGACGCACACCCGTGCGACCGGTGGCGAGGGTCTGCAGGCGCAGGAGCTGCAGCGCGCGGACGACCTCGCGCTCGACCTCCGCTCCGGTGCCCGCCGCGTGGGAACGGATGAGGCTCGCCTGCAGCGCGACCCGGCGCTCGGCGGGGATGAAGGTCGTCGCGAGCGCACCGAATCCCGTCGAGATGCCGTAGTGCGGGCGGGTGTCCTCGGCGAGGGCGTCGATCACCGCGCGCGAGGCGGCCATGCGCGACCGGGCAGCCGCGCTCACGACCACCGGAGCACCGTGACGCGCGACGGCGACGACGTCCGCGGGCCGCAGCGTGGCGTCGCCGATCTCGACGGTGCGCGCGGACGGTGAGGTGACGGCGGTGCTCATGGGTCGATCTCACCGCAGCGCCGCCGCCGAGCGAAGGCCTGCACGGCATCCTGTGTCTGAGATCACAGACTCCGCCGCGCGGGCGGGTCAGCGAGGGAGGACGATCTCGAACGCGGACCCGCGCCCCACCTCGCTGGTGACGGTGAGCGTGCCGCCCATCGTCTCGATGAGGCGCCGGCTGAGGGTCAGGCCCAGACCTGTGCCCTCGAACGGACGGGAGAGGGACGAGTCCCCCTGCTCGAAGGGCTCGAAGATGCGCTCGAGATCGTCGGCGGCGATCCCGACGCCGGTGTCCCACACGGTGACCCGCACCTCATCGTCCGCATGGCGGGCGCGCACGCCGATCGTGCCGCCGGCGGGGGTGAACTTGACGGCGTTGGCGAGCAGATTGATCAGCGCCGCACGGAACCGCACCGCGTCGACCCGGATGCGCGGCAGCTCCGCCGGGACGTCGACGACCACCGAGAGCCCCCGGCGGACCGCGAGATCATCGACGACACCCCGCGCCTCGGCGACGATCGGGGCCACGTCGCACGCGGACAGCACAGGGTCCCCCCGCCCCGACTCCTCCTTCGCGAAGTCGAGGATCGTGGTGATCACCTCGAGCAGGTGGCGTCCGCTGTCGCCGATCTGGGTCACGAACGCCCGCTGGCGATCGGTCAGAGGGCCGTAGATCTCGCGGTCGAGGACGGAGCTGAGTCCGATGACCGCGGTGAGGGGCGACCGGAGCTCGTGGCTGACGCCCGCGAGCAGCTCGTCCTTCGCCCGTGCGGCGTTCTCCGCGGTGTCGCGCGCGTCGCGGAGCGCCGACTCGATCTCCTTGTGCGCGGCGATGTCGCGCACGATGACGGTCGTGACGTCGTCGTCGTCGTAGTGCCCCCGGACGAAGGTGCCCTCCACCGGGCGGACGACGCCGTCGAGTCCGCGCAGCTGCATCTCCATGCTCGTCCCGGTGTCGACCGCGTGCGCGGCGCGCCGCACGTACGACCGGGCGTGGCCCGGCGGCAGGAACGCCCAGACTCGGGCGCCGATGAGATTCGCTCGGCGAGCCCCGACGAGTTCCCGGGACGCGCGGTTGGCCAGCACGATCCGGCCGTCGGCGCGGAAGGTGACGATGGCGTCCGCGGCCTCTTCCACGATCAGGCGGTGCAGTTCCTTGTGATGCGCCTGGCGCCGTTCGGCTTCCATCCGTTCGCGGTCGACCGTCGCAGCTTCCATCAGGCTGCCGACCGTCGCGGCGAGCGGCGCGAGGAAGTGCACCAGCTCCTCGTCGAATCCGCCGTCGCGGTTGGCCAGCGCGACCACCCCCGCCACGGCGTCTCCGCGACGGATCGGCACCCCGAGGAACGAATCCAAGGGCGGATGCCCGTCGGGGCGCCCCGCCGCGCGCGGGTCGGTGAGCGGTGCGTTGGAGATCACGGGAACGCCGTCTGTGACGACGCGGCCGAAGAGCGTGTCGAGATTGTGGAACTCCATGCCACGCGGACCGCATCGCGCGTACAGCTCGCGGGTGGTGTCGTTCCAGGAGATGTCGGTCATCGCCCAGGTCCGCAGGAACGGACCGTCGGCGTCGTGGAGGACCTGGGCGATGAACCCGTACGCACTGCCGGTGACGCGCAGGAGGTCTTCGAGCAGCCCGTCGAACAGTTCGCCGGCGTCGACGCCCGCCATGTACTGCCCCTGCATGCGGGTCAGGGTGTCCAGCAGCTCGTTCGAGCGCCGCAGCTGGGAGTCCACGGCGTGGAGTGTCGTGACGTCCTCCATCACCCCCTCGAAGTACGCGATGTCGCCGTCCTCTCCGCGCACCGAGTGGGAACTGATCCGGACCCAGCGCAGTCCTCCGTCGAAACGTCGGATCTGCAGGTCTTCCACGGGGATGGGCTCTCCGGCCTGAGCGCGTCGGATCAGCCACTCGCGACGCGCGGGATCGGCGTAGATCTCGCGCGCGTGGATCGCGGCGAGGTCGCCGAACGTCTCGGCGCCGAGGAGACGCACCAGTGCGTCGTTGCCGGCGACGAAGCGGCCGTCGATCGTCGTGCGGTACACCGCCAGCGGAAGGCGCAGGACGATGTCGCCGAGGATCTCGGACCGCTGTCCGCTCATCGGCGGGACGGTTCCATCGTGTTCCGTATCACCTCGGCCAACGTATCCAATTCCACGGGCTTGGAGATCACCGCGTTGCCGAGCGCCGCGGCCCGGGCGAGGATGTCAGGACTTTGCGATGCCGTGACGAAGACCACGCGCAGATCGGCGAGATCGGGGATGGCGGGCAGCCGTCGGGCGACGTCCAGCCCGTCGATCCCCGGCATCATGATGTCGAGGAAGAGCAGCCGCGGCTTCACCGCGCCGCAGGTCACCAGACCCTCCCAGCCGTTCACCGCCGAATGCACCGAGACGGCACCGCCGAACTCGGTGGCGGCGGCTTCGACGAGAGCAGCTGTGACGGGATCGTCGTCGATCACCATGACGGCGAATTCGTGCACGATGTCCAGTTCCGCCGCGAGGGCCTCCAGCGCCGATCGATGCTTCGCGCTCGGTTCGCTCCGACCCCGCTCCCACGCGTTGATCGTGGGGAACGACACCGCCAGGCGGCGGGCGAGGCCCTCTTGGGTGTCGCCGGTGGCGCGCCGGATGCGGGCGACGAGGTCCGCGCTGGCGATCATGCTCTCGGCCCGCCAGGAGTCATGACGCCCCCGCTCACGCGCGCATCCGCTGCGGCGAACGGGAGACGCGGAAGTCGCCCTCGTGGCGCGTCTGCGCGAGGACGGTCCGCACGGCGTCGGAGACCTCGACGATCGTCATCGTCCCGGAGTGGGCGAGCGCCGCCTCGCGGGTGCGGACGAGCACCTTCACGGCCGCGGCGTCCATCGACTCGACCTCGGACAGATCGACGTAGACATGAGGGCGCGTGTCGTCGACGAGGGCGACCACACTCCGTTCGAACTCGTCGACACGGTGCGCGTCGAAGCGCCCGCTGACGGTCACGGCGATGAGCTCCGGCTCCCGGCTGACGGTGAGATGCATGACGACTCCTTCCCCCGGTACTTTATACGCCTTTATACGCTTTACCACGCGCGAGGGTGTGCCCTCTGGCAAGCTGTGACGCGATGAGCATCCCCGACCGGCGGGATCGCACGCCGGACAAGCCGCAGGTTCCCGCCGCCGATCAGACACTGCGGATCCTGTCGCTCCTCGCGCGTCAGCGGGGCCCGATCGCCGCGCAGACCATCACCGCGCACCTCGGCATCCCCCGCTCGAGCGTCTATCACCTGCTGAGGGTGCTGGAGGCTCACGGCTTCGTCGTGCACCTCGCGGACGAACGCCGCTGGGGGCTCGGGACCGCCGCCTTCGAACTCGCCGGTGGGTTCGCGCGGCAGGAGCCCCTCGCCCATCTCGGTCGCCCACTGGTCGCAGCCCTCGCCGACCGGACGGGCGAGAGCGCGCACCTCGCCGTCATGACCGGGCGCGACGTGCTCTACCTCGTCGAGGAGCGGGCGCCGCGCCGGCCCGCGCTCGTGACCGACGTCGGCGTCCGTCTTCCCGCGCACCTCACCGCGAGCGGTCGCGCGATGCTCGCGGCCCTTCCGCGCGAGCAGGTGCGGGCGCTCTTCCCGGATGCGGCCTCGTTCGCCGACCGCACCGGTCGCGGCCCGTCGCGACCCACCGAGCTGCGCGAGGTGCTGCGCGAGGTGCGGGCCCGCGGGTTCGCGACCGAGGACGGAGAGGTCACGCTCGGGCTCCGGTCGGTGGGCGTCGCCGTGCTCGACCACACCGGATGGCCGGCGGCCGCGGTCGCCGTGACGTGGCCGGAGGAGCTGCCGCGAGACCCGGAGCACCTCGCCGCCGAAGCCGGCCACGCCGCGCGCGAGCTCTCCCGATGCCTCTACGGCACGCCCTCATCCGGGGGCCCCGTCTAGCCCTGAGCCCCGTCTTTCCCGTCAAACCCCGGGGCGATTTCGACATGTCATCCCCCGCCGGGCCCCAGGCAGCCGGAATCTCCCCGTCGTTTCACGCGCTGACCGCTCAGCCCGCGGGCGCGCGCACCACTACCCCGCCGCCTGCCGGCCCCGGGCGTGGTCGGCCGCCGCCGCCGTCACCGCGATCGAGGTGCTCCGCGCGACGGCATGACCCCTGGCGCGCGAAGAACGCGGGAGATCCCGGCACATCGCCCCCTGCCGAGCCCCTGATGCTCCGGAATCTCCCGCGTTCTCGACGCGTCGACCCCGCTCCGGCGTGCTGCTCCCCGCCACACCGCCGACCGTCGGCACCGCGCGCGGATAGACGATCCGGCGGCGGTCGGCAACCCCCTGCAGAGCCCCCGGCGACCGGCCTACCGTGGGGGCATGCTCACCGCCGACATCCCGACCCCTGCCGACCTCCTCGAGCTGATCGACCACCGTCACCCCGTGAGTGTGACGCTGACGATCGCGTCCTCTCCCCTGCCGAGCGACCACGAACGCGTCGCCCTGGGCCTGCGGAACGCGATCGACGAGGCCGAACGCCAGATCGCGACGCTGGAGCTGTCCCGCTCCGAGGCGATCGAAGCCGCACGGGTCGTCGAGGAGCTCCGCGGCCTGCTGGATGACCCGGAGTTCTGGGAGCAGCAGTCCCGCTCGCTCGTCGTGCTCGCCGCGCCCGGGCGCGTGCAGGCCCACCGACTCGCGAACACCGTCACCGACCACGTCGCCGTCGGCGATCGCTTCGACACGGGCGCACTCCTGCGCTCGGTCGCGTTCCCGAACCGCGCCTTCGTCGTCCTGCTGTCGCAGGGCTCGGCGCGCCTCGTCGAGATCGGCCCGGATCACCGGCCGCGGGAGCACGCCCTCGACCTCCCCGACGACCACGCGATGATGCTCGAGAAGACGGCCACCGACGGACAGGCCGACATCCCCCGCGCCGACGGCGCGACCGGCGACCGCATCGAACGCGAGCGCTATGCCCGTGCCGTCGAAGTGCTCGTGCGCCCGATTGTGCCCGACGAGGTTCCCGTGATCCTCGCGGCGGCGACCGACCTCGTCCCCGCCTATCGCGCGGTGAACACCCATCCCCTGCTTCTCGAGGACGGCATCTCGGCCCACCCCGAATCGCTCGACGACGAGACACTGTCGGCGGCCGTCCGGGAGATCCTCGACGCCCAGCACGCGCAAGAGCTCGCCGAATGGCGGGAGCATCTCGGCACGCAGCAGGCCGAGGGCCTCGGCTCCTCCGACCTCGCCGAGGTCGCTCGCGCGGCGACGGCGGCGGCGGTCGCCGAGCTGCTGTTCGACATGGACGACACCGCCGAAGGCCACATCGACGAGTTCGGCACGATCACGCCGGCACCGGATGCCGGAGCGGCGACCTACGCGCTCGCTGACGAGATCGCGGCCCGGGTGCTCCGCACCGGTGGGCGCGTCCGCGCCGTGCGCCGCGAGGACCTCGTGGGCGACGCGCCGGTGGCGGCGACGTTCCGTTTCCCCCTCGGCACCTGAGCCGCGCGGGTCAGTCGACCTGGACGACCGTTCCTTCGGTGAGGGCGACGAGCTGGTCGAAGGTGAGCGGGAACACCGTGTGCGGCGTACCGCCCGCGGCCCAGATCTCGTCGTAGTCCGCCAGGTCGCGGTCGACGAGCGTCTCCAGCGGCGCGGGGTGCCCGGTGGGGGCGACTCCGCCGATCGCTTGACCGGTCGCGGCGCGGACATCGTCGGCGCTCGCGCGGGTGATCCGCGTCCGTCCGATCCGCTCCGCCAGGGCTGCGGTGTCCACGCGGTGCGCGCCGCTCGTCATGACGAGGAGCGGTTCGCCGTCGGCGAGGAACACCAGGCTGTTGGCGATCGCGCCGACCTCGATCCCGAGGGCGGCGGCGGCGAGGGCGGCGGTGGAGGCGGCATCCGGGAGCACGACGATCTTCCCGGGGATGCCGGCTTCGGCGAGGCGGTCGGCGACGATCCGGCTGCGCGGGTGGAGGTTGTCGGTCACGGTGTTCAGCCTACGATTCCGACCGACCCGGCGCCGCGGGCGAGGAGCGTCCCGTGGGGCATGAGGAGCCATCCGTCCGGGTGCGTGCTCCACTCGTGCCACCCGTCGGCGATCCGCTGGAGCGCCGCGTCGTCGGCGGCTCCGAGCCGGCGCGCGTGGTCGGCGAAATCGGAGTGCACGGCCCGCTCGGCCCATGCGCCGCCCCACCACGCGCGGTCCCCGGGCGACTCGAAGAGCCACAGCTCGGCCGAGGAGCGGATGTCGGTGAACCCGGCCTCGCGCGCCCAGGCCTTCAGGCGCCGCCCGGCATCCGGGGCCCCGCTGACGGCGCGGTGCACGGCGAGGTACACGGTGAACCATTCGTCGAGCGCGGGAAGCCGCGGGAACCACGACGTCCCCTCGTAGTCGACGTCGCGCGCGGCGACGAGACCGTCGGGTCCCGCCACGCGTCCGAACTCGCGGAGCGCCTCGACCGGGCGCGACAGGTGCTGGAGGACCTGGTGCGCGTGGACGACGTCGACGCTCCCGTCCGGGGCGTCGATGTCGTAGGCGTTGCCGACCGCGAAGGTGAGGTTCGACAGCCCACGGGCGGTGGCGAGCTGCTCGGCGCGCGCGACGACCTCGGCGGAGACGTCGAGGCCGCGAACGGCGCCGGGTGCGACGATCTCGGCGAGGTCGGCGGTGATCGTCCCGGGTCCGGAGCCGATGTCCAGCAGCGACATTCCGGGACGGAGCTCGGGCAGGAGGTACGCGGCGGAGTTCTCTGCGGTCCGCCATTCATGCACGCGCAGCACGCTGCCGTGATGCCCGTGGGTGTAGGGGTCGACGACGCTCATGGAGAAAACCGTAACCTCCCGCGCCGCCGCCGCCGCACCGTGTGACGACGGAGCAGCAGAGCGCGGGCCCAACGACCCTGGCACCCGCCCACGCGCCGGCGGAGACTGGCCCCGTGCCCCGGTTCCTGCGTCCCCTCACCCGGTATCCGATCATCACCGCGACCGTCGTCGTCGGCATCCTCGCGCTCGTCCTCGCCCTGGCGGATCTGACGGATGCCGCACGGTGGGTGAGCGTCCTCTCCGTGTCGGGGTTCATCGTGTTCACGCTGGTCGGGATGATCCGTGACGTCCTCCGCGGGCACGTGGGTCTGGACATCCTCGCGGTCGTGGCGATGGTGGCCACCCTCGCCGTCGGCGAGTACGCCGCCTCCCTCATCATCGTGCTGATGCTCTCGGGCGGCCAGGCGCTGGAGGACATCGCCGGCCGCCGCGCGAACCGCGAGCTCACGGCGCTCCTCGAGCGCGCGCCCCGCACCGCGCACCGGGTCCGCACCGGACCGGACGGCACGGATGCCGTGGCCGACGTCCCCGCCGACGAGGTCGCGGTCGGTGATGTGCTGCTGATCCGTCCGGCCGAGATCGTCCCCGTCGACGGAGTCCTCCTCTCCCCCGCCGCGAACATGGACGAATCCTCGCTCACGGGTGAGAGCATGCCGGTGCCGCGTACCGCGGGCGAGGAAGTGCTGTCGGGTTCGGTCAACGGCTCGGCGGCGATCCGCGTGCGGGCCCTGCGGCGTAGCGCCGACAGCCAGTACCAGCAGATCGTCGCGCTCGTGCGGGAGGCACAGGAGTCGAGGGCGCCGGTCGTGCGCCTCGCCGACCGGTTCGCGATCCCCTTCACCGCGGTGTCGCTGGTGATCGCCGGTGCTGCGTGGGGCATTTCCGGCGACCCGACGCGGTTCGCCGAGGTGCTCGTGCTCGCCACGCCCTGTCCGCTCCTGATCGCCGCCCCCGTGGCGTTCCTCGGCGGGCTTTCCCGCGCGGCCCGGGCGGGCGTGATCATCAAGGGCGGCGCGGTGATCGAGCAGCTCGCGCGGGTGCGCACCGCCGCGTTCGACAAGACCGGGACGCTCACGCGGGGTCACCCGACCGTGGTGGAGGTGCGCGCCGCCGACGGGTGGACCCCCGACGACGTCCTGCGTCTCGCCGCCTCGGCAGAGCAGTACTCCACGCACGTCCTGGCGGACGGCATCCGTCGCGCGGCCGAGGAGCGCGGGCTGCCCCTCTCGGCGGCGACGGCGGCCGAGGAGACGGCCACCAACGGCGTGCGCGCCGCGATCGAGGGCCGCAGCGTGGTCGTCGGCAAGCCCCGGTACGTCCGTTCGCTGGCCCCCGACACCCGGACCGTCGAGATCGCGAGCGGACAGGCCGCCGCCTACGTCGCCGTCGACGGCGTGTTCGCCGGGGCGTTGATCCTCGCCGACGACCCCCGCGCCGAATCGGCGGGCGTGATCGCGTGGCTCCGCGCGCACGGCGTGGAGCGCGCCGTCATGCTGACCGGGGATGCCGAACCCACCGCCCGGGCGATCGCCGCCGCCGTGGGCATAGACGAGGTGCGCGCCGAGCTCCTCCCCGCCGACAAGGTGCAGCTGGCCGCCGGGCTCCAGCCTCGCCGGGTCCTCATGGTCGGTGACGGCGTGAACGACGCCCCGGTGCTCGCCGCAGCGGACGTGGGCATCGCGATGGGCGCGAAAGGCGCGACGGCGGCGGGCGAGGCGGCATCGGTGGTGATCCTGAAGGATTCGCTCGCCGGCGTGGTGGACGCCGTGGCGATCGGTCGCGACACCCTGCGGGTCGCACTCTCCGCGATCGGCATCGGGATCGCCCTCAGCATCGGGCTCATGCTCGTCGCCACGACCGGAATCATCCCGGCCGTCGCCGGAGCCCTCGTGCAGGAGCTCGTCGACCTCGCCACGATCCTCTACGCCCTCCGCGCGCTCACGGGTCGGGATCCGCAGCAGGACCTCTCGACGACGCCGCACCCCCGTGACGGTGCTGCCCTCGTCGGGCACAATGGAGAGCGGATGCCGCACAGCCGCAGCATCCGCAGCGCAGCGCCCACAAGGCCGGCCGAAAGAGGAACGCGATGACGCACACCCTGCCCCTTCCCGACTTCACCCACGAACGCGTGGAGGTGATCACGGGGCGGCGGAGCGGTCTTTTCCTCGCGGTCGCCCTGCACTCCTCCGTGCTCGGTTCCGCCCTCGGCGGCGCACGCCTGTGGACGTACCCGCACTGGAGCGACGCCCTCGGCGACGCGCTGCGACTGTCGGCGGCGATGACGCTGAAGAACGCCGCGGCGGGCCTCGACGCCGGCGGCGGCAAGTCCGTCATCGCGCTGCCGGAGGGCGCTGTCCTGGATGCCGATCGTCGACGTGCGGCGTTCCTCGACCTGGGCGACGCCGTCGAGTCGCTGCACGGTCTGTACCGGACGGCGGAGGACGTCGGTTCGACGACCGAGGACATGCTCGTCGTCAGCGAGCGGACCGACCATGTCGTGGGCCTTCCCGATGCCGTGGGCGGGTCCGGAGAACCGGCGGGGCCCACGAGCCTCGGTGTCTACGAGTCGCTGCGGGCGACGCTGGAGCGGGTCACCGGATCCGACGACGTCGCGGGTCGGCGCATCACGATCTCGGGGCTCGGCCAGGTGGGCTCGCGCCTCGCCGTGCGCCTCGCCGCCGAGGGCGCGGTCCTCACGGTCACCGACGTCAACCCGGCCAAGCAGCACCTCGCGGCCGAGCTCGGCGCACGCTGGTGCCCGCCCGGCGAGGAGCACCTGGCCGCCGCCGATGTCTTCGTCCCCGCCGGGATCGGCGGGGTGCTCACCGACGAGGTCATCGACGCCCTCGATGCCCGCGCGGTGTGCGGGCCGGCCAACAACCCGCTCGCGGCGCGGACGGGGGCCGAGCGGCTCGCGGGGCGCGGCGTCCTGTACGCCCCGGATTTCGTCGTCAACGCCGGCGGCGTCATCTACCTCGACCTGGAGGCGAAGAAGCTCGGCACCCGGCCCGCGATCATGGAGCGGGTGAGCGCCATCGGCGACACGCTCCGGCGCATCTACGACGAGGCCGAGACGCGCGGGGTCACCCCGCTCGCCGCGGCCGAGGGGCTCGCCGCCGAGCGTCTCGCCGGCGGACGAGCGCCCGCCCTGGCGGGCTGAGACGCGCACGCCCCGGGGCGCGCGGCCGGGCGTCAGGCGCTCGCCGCGCCCCGGGGGCAGCCGCCGCCGGCGTCGCCGCAGACCGCAGCGTCGACGATCGCGGCGTCGACGATCGCATCCCCGGCGAGGACCGGGAGCGACGGCTCGACCGCGAGGCCGTGCAGGGTCTCGAGCGCCTGGTGGGCCTCGTCGAGGCGTCCCTCCACGGCGAGCTCACGGATGCGGACCGACGGCTTGTGCAGGAGGACCCCGGCGAGGTGGCGGAGCGCCTCCTCGACCTCGGGCCCGGCGCCGCGGGCGCGTGCACGCGACACCTCGGCCTCGACGAGCCCGAGCACCTCGCCGCGGAGCTTCGTGATCGCCGGCCCCGCCGCGCGGTCGGCCGCGAACTCCGCCGCGGCGTCGCCGACGAGCGCGCGCGCGTCGGCGTGGGCGCTGAACTCCTCCAGGGGCGCGTGCAGGCGGATGGTCTCCAGATCCAGCAGCTCGACCCCGTCGACCGCGCCGACAGCGGGGTCGACGTTCCGGGGAAGACCCAGGTCGATCACGATCACGCGGTGGCCGGGGGTGAAGGCGTCCTCGTGCACGACGGCATCCGCGGTGCAGGTGATCACCACGTCCGCGCGTGCCGCGGCGGCGGCGAACGACGGCTCGGCCACCAGGCCGTGGCGCGCGGCGAAGGCGGCGGCACGGCCGGAAGGCGAGAAGACGCGGAGGTCGACGGCACCGCGGGCACGGAGCGCCGTCACAGTGGTGGCGGCGTAGCGACCGGTCCCCACGACGAGGACCTCGACATCCGACCAGTCCGGAATGCGGCTGGAGGCGAGCTCGAGGGCGAAGCGGACGAGCGAGCGGTGGCTGCCGCCGAGGGAGGTGCGACTGCGGATGCCGCGGCTGGTGTGCGCGGCCTTCTGGAAGAGGCGCTCGAGCTCGCGGCTCGTCGTCCCCTCCACGCGGGCGGTGTCGAGGGCGCGGCGGACCTGGCCCGAGATCTCGTCCTCACCCACGACGATCGATTCCAAGCCACTCGTGACGGCGAACAGGTGCGCCGCCGCATCCTCTCCGCGGTGGACCGCGACGCTCTCGCGGAGGCGCTCGACGGGGATGCCGCTGGCGTCGGCCATGGTCTCGACGACGGATTCGACGGCGACGGCCTCGCCGCCGGTGAGCGGCTCGTCGATGTCGAGGTAGGCCTCGAACCGGTTGCAGGTGGCGAGGACGACGGCTCCGGCGACGAACAGCTCGTCGTCCACGAGGGTGCGGGTGGCCGCGGGTGCGCCGACGGAGAGCTTCTCGAGGAGGTCGAGGTCGGCGTTTCGATGATTCGCGGTGAGGCACAGGAGCACGTATCTAATGTTAACCGTGTGAGCACCTCTGCAGCCCATCCGCCGTTCATCGACCGGAACGCGTCGTCAGCGCTCGTCCGCGCCTACCGCGGCGAGCGCGGCGAGACCACCCCCGTCTGGTTCATGCGGCAGGCGGGCCGATCGCTCCCGGAGTACCGCGAGCTGCGCATGGGCACCGACATGCTCGACGCGTGCCTGAACCCGGAAATGGCGAGCGAGATCACGCTGCAGCCGGTGCGCCGGCACGGGGTGGACGCGGCGATCTTCTTCAGCGACATCGTGATCCCGGTGCGGCTGGCGGGCGTCGACGTGCGCATCGTCCCGGGTCGCGGTCCGGTGCTGGAGAACCCGGTGCGCTCGGCGGCGGATGTCGCAGCCCTCCCCCCGCTCGACCCCGACGCCCTCGCCCCGATCCGCGAGGCGGTGGGACTCACCGTCGACGCGCTGGGCGCGACCCCCCTGATCGGCTTCGCGGGTGCGCCGTACACCCTCGCGTCCTACCTCGTGGAGGGCGGTCCCTCGAAGGAGCAGATGCTCACCCGCGCGATGATGCACTCCGACCCCGATGCGTGGGCGGCGCTGCTGTCGTGGTGCGCCGAGATCACCGGCGCCTTCCTCGCCGCCCAGATCGAGGCGGGCGCCTCGGCCGGGCAGCTGTTCGACTCGTGGGCGGGTTCGCTGAGCCTCGCCGACTACACCGCGCACGTCGCGCCGTTCTCGCAGCGCGCGATCGCCCCCGCCCGCGCGCTCGGGGTGCCGCTGGTGCACTTCGGCGTCGGCACGGGAGAACTCCTCGCCGCGATGCACGGCATCGGCGTCGACGTCATGGGCGTGGACTGGCGTCTGCCGCTGGATGAGGCCTCCCGGCGCCTCGGCGACACCGTGCCCCTCCAGGGCAACGTCGACCCGGCGCTCCTCGCCGCTCCGTGGCCGGTGCTGGAAGCGCACGTGCGCGACGTCCTCGCCCGGGGGAAGGCCGCGCCCGCGCACGTGCTGAACCTCGGACACGGCGTACCCCCGACGACCGACCCCGACGTCCTGACGCGCCTGGTGGAGTTCGTCCACACCCATGCCTGACGTCCACGTCGTCGGAGGCGGGGTCGCCGGCCTCGTCCTCGCGCGGCGCCTGGCGCGCGGCGGGGCCGACGTGGTCGTGCACGAGGCATCCGATCGCCTCGGCGGAACGGTCGCGGCGCACGAAATCGCCGGCATCGTGATGGATGCCGGGGCGGAGAGCTTCGCCACGCGCGGCGGGACCGTCTCCGCCCTGATCGACGAACTCGGGCTGGCCGGCGACCTCGTGCGGCCGGAGCCGGTGTCGGCGTGGCTGCAGCCGGCGCGCGGGGACGCCGCGCCCCTCCCGACCACCGCGCTCCTCGGTATCCCCGGCGACCCGCGCGCCGAGGACGTCGTGGCGATCGTCGGCCGTGCGGGCGCCGAGGCGGCGGTCGCGCGGGATGCGTCGCGGATGACCGCCGACGATCCGCTCCTCGCGCCCGGTGCGCGACTCGGCCCCCTCGTCCGCGCCCGGCACGGCGACGCCGTCCTCGACCTCCTCGTCGCGCCCGTCGTGCACGGCGTCCATTCGCTCCATCCCGACGACGTGCCGCTCGAGCGCGTGCACCCGCGGCTGCGCGCCGCCCTCGCCGAGACGGGGTCGCTGTCCGGGGCGATGAGCGCCCTCCGCGCCGCCGCTCCCCCGGGGTCGGTCGTGGCGGGCCTCCGCGGCGGCGTCCACCGCCTCGTGTCCGCCCTCGCCGACGATCTCGCCGCGCACGGGGGCGACATCCGTCTGCGCTCCTCGGTCGACGTCGCGGCGCTCGAGCGGCTCGCCGGCGCCGGCGGCGGCACCGTCGTGGTCGCCGCTCCGGACGTGCTCCCGGCCTCCGCCCCGCCGCGCCGGATCGACCTCGTGACGCTCGTCGTGGACCAGCCGGAGCTGGATGCCGCGCCGCGCGGCAGCGGCCTGCTCGTCGCCGCGGGAGCTCCGGTCGGCGCGCGAGCGCTCACCCACGCCACGGCGAAGTGGGCGTGGCTCGCCGACGCCGCCGGCGGGAGCCACGTCCTCCGTCTGTCCTACGACGACCTGCCGGAGGACCCGGTCGCGTCCGCCCGCGCGGACGCCGCGGCCCTCCTCGGGGTCGCGCTCCCCGTCCCCGAGGGCACCGCGCACGTCACGTGGTTCCGGCCCGCCGCCGCGATCGCCCCGGCGGGGATCACCGTCGTCGGCGAGACCGCGGCGGGATCGGGCCTCGCCGGCATCATCGCGCACGCGGAGGCGGCGGCATCCGCTCTCGCCGCGAAGTGAACCCCACCCCCGCCCGGAGTGAAAGGATGGAATCCATGAGCGATTCCTCGGTCCCCACCCCCGACCAGGTCCCGACCCCCGACGAGGACGAGATTCTCGGCTACACCCTGTGGGCGGTGCTGCGCCGTGACCCGGCCCGTCCCGCCCCCGCCGGAACCGACGCCCTCGCCGCCGCCGTGGCGGAGATCGAGGATGCCGGGGTGACCCTCCGCGGCATCTACGACGTCTCGGGCCTCCGCGCCGACGCCGACCTGATGCTGTGGCTGCACGGCGAAGACCCCGAGGCGCTTCAGGCGGCCCTGCGCACCCTCCGCCGCGCCGAGCCGCTGCGCTCGCTCCTGCCGGAGTGGAACGCGATGGGCGTGCACCGCGACGCGGAGTTCACCCGCAGCCACATGCCCGCCTTCATGCGCGGCAAGGCACCCGAGACCTGGCTGACGGTCTACCCGTTCGTCCGCTCGTACGAGTGGTACATCCTCCCCGACGAGGAGCGCCGCCAGATGCTCGCCGAGCACGGCCGGAAGGGCTCGGAGTACCGCCAGGTGCTGAGCAACACCGTCGCGTCCTTCGCGCTCGGCGACTACGAGTGGATCCTCGCCCTCGAAGCCCCCGAGCTCGTCGACCTCGTCGACCTCATGCGGTACCTGCGTCAGACCGAGGCCCGTCGCCACGTGCGCGAAGAGGTCCCGTTCTACACCGGGCGCCGCATCGGTCTCGACGAGATCGACGAGGTGCTGGCGTGACCGCCCACGTCCGCATCGGCACGCGCGGAAGCGCTCTCGCCCTCACCCAGACCGGGACGGTGGAGTCCGACCTCGTCGACGCGACCGGCGTCACGACCGAGATCGTGACGATCACGACCGACGGCGACCGTTCACGCGAGCCGCTCTCGCGCGCGGGCGGCACGGGGCTGTTCACCGGCGCCCTCCGCGACGCGCTGCAGGAGGACCGCTGCGACGTCGTCGTGCACTCGCTGAAGGACCTCCCCACCGCGCCGCACGACGACCTCGTCGTCGCCGCCATCCCCGTCCGCGAAGACCCCCGCGACGCGCTGTGCGCGCGCGACGGCCTCACCCTCGCCGAGCTCCCGCAGGGGGCGCGCGTGGGCACCGGCTCGCCCCGCCGCATGGCGCAGTTGCGTCGGAAGCGTCCCGACCTCGACGTCGTCGACATCCGCGGCAACGTCGACACCCGCCTCGGGCGCGTCCGCGAGGGCGACCTGGATGCCGTCGTCCTCGCCGCTGCGGGCCTGAACCGCCTCGGGCGTGCGAACGTTATCACCGAGCACCTCGAGCTCGGCCCGTGGCCCACCGCCCCCGGGCAGGGGGCGCTCGCGATCGAGGTGCGCCGCGGCGACGAAGACCTCGTCGCGCGCCTGGACCACCCCGAGACCCGCGCCGCCGTCGAGGCCGAGCGCTACGTCCTGGCGCTCCTCGAAGCCGGCTGCTCCGCTCCCGTGGGCGCCCACGCCGTCGTCGACGCGGGGCTCCTCCTCCTCTCGGCCCGTGTCTACAGCCTCGACGGACAGACCGTCCTCTCCTCCGCCCACGCCATCGACTGGCCGGACGAGGATGCCGTGCTCCGCGTCGCCGAGGGCGTCGCCCGCGAGCTCCTCGATGCCGGGGCCGCCGACCTGACGGGAGCGCGCCCGTGAGCGGCTTCCCGACCGTCCGGCCGCGGCGTCTGCGTTCGACGCCGGCGCTCCGCCGCCTCGTCGCGGAGACCCGCCTGCATCCCGCCGAGCTCGTCCTCCCCGTCTTCGTCCGCGAGGGAGCGGGCGCCCCGGTGCCGATCTCCTCGATGCCCGGGGTCGTGCAGCACACCACCGAGACGGTGAAGGGCGCCGTCGCCGACGCGGCGGCGGCCGGCATCGGCGGGATCATGCTCTTCGGCGTGCCCGAGCACAAGGACGCCGAAGGATCCGGCGCGACCGATCCCGACGGCATCCTGAACCTCGCCACGCGGGTCGCCGTCGCCGAGGCGGGCGATGCCCTCGTGGTGCAGACGGATCTGTGCCTGGATGAATTCACCGACCACGGCCACTGCGGCGTGCTCGATGCCGCCGGTGGCGTCGACAACGATGCGACCCTCGTTCGATACCGCGAGATGGCCCTCGCCCAGGCCGAGGCGGGCTCGCACCTGCTGGGCCTGTCCGGGATGATGGACGGCCAGGTCGCGGCGATCCGCGACGCGCTCGACACCGCCGGGCGATCGGATGTCGCTCTGCTGGCCTACTCGGGCAAGTACGCCTCGGCGTTCTACGGCCCGTTCCGCGAGGCCGTGCAGTCCTCGCTCCGGGGCGACCGCCGCACCTACCAGCTCGATGCCGCGAACCGGCGCGAGGGCGTCCGCGAGGCGATGCTGGATGTCGCCGAGGGCGCCGACGTCGTCATGGTCAAGCCCGCGATGAGCTACCTCGACGTCCTCGCCGACACCGCCGCGGCCAGCCCCGTGCCGGTGTGGGCGTACCAGGTGTCGGGCGAGTACGCGATGATCGAGGCCGCCGCCGCCCACGGCTGGATCGATCGACGCCGCGCGATCGAGGAGTCGGTGCTCGGCATCCGTCGCGCCGGCGCCGACGCGGTACTGACGTATTGGGCGACCGAGCTCGCAGGATGGATCCGATGACGATGACCCCCACGACCAACGCGCGCGAGTTCGAGCGCGCCCGCCACGCGATGCCCGGCGGCGTGAACTCCCCCGTCCGCGCCTTCGGGTCGGTGGGCACCACCCCCCGGTTCTATGTCTCGGCGAAGGGCCCGCGCGTCACCGACGTCGAGGGGCGCGAGTACGTCGACCTCGTCGGATCCTGGGGTCCGGCGATCCTCGGCCACGCCCACCCGGCCGTCGTCGAGGCGGTCCGGGAAGCCGCGACCCACGGGCTCGGGTTCGGTGCGTCCACGCCCGGCGAGACGGCGCTGGCCGAGCACGTCGAGGCACGCATCGAGCGCGACGGGGTGCGGCCGGTCGAGAAGCTCCGCCTCGTGTCCACCGGCACCGAAGCGACGATGACGGCCATCCGTCTCGCGCGCGGCGCGACCGGACGCGACCTGATCGTGAAGTTCGCCGGGCACTACCACGGACACTCCGACGGGCTGCTCGCCGAGGCGGGATCCGGCGTCGCGACGCTCGCGATGCCCGGATCGGCCGGCGTCCCCGCGCCGATCGCCGCGCAGACGCTCGTCATCGCCTACAACGACCTCGACGCCGTCCGCGAGGTCTTCGCGGTGCACGGCGCCGACATCGCCGCGGTGATCGTCGAGGCCGCACCCGCCAACATGGGGATCGTCCCGCCGCGGCACGGCTTCAACGCCGCCCTGGCCGAGATCGCCCACGCGCACGGCGCGCTCCTCATCGTCGACGAGGTGCTCACCGGGTTCCGGGTGGGTCCCGCCGGCTGGTACGGCGAGGATCCGGTGCCGTTCGCGGCCGACATCCTCACCTTCGGAAAGGTGATCGGCGGCGGGCTGCCACTGGCGGCCCTCGGCGGATCCACCGACATCATGAACCTCCTCGCCCCGCTCGGGCCGGTCTACCAGGCCGGCACGCTGAGCGGGAACCCCGTCGCGGTCGCCGCCGGGCGCGCGACGCTGGAGAACCTCGACGCCGCCGCGTACGCGCGCATCGAGCGGGCCTCGACGGCCATCGCGGATGCCGCGTCCGCCGCGCTGAGCGCCGAAGGCGTCACGCACGTCCTGCAGCGCGCGGGGTCGCTGTTCTCGTTCCAGTTCGCCGCCGAAGCGCCGCATGACTACGACACCGTGAAGGCGCAGGAGGCGTTCCGGTACCCGCCGTTCTTCCGCGCGATGCTCGAGCACGGGGTGTCGCTGCCGCCGTCGGTGTTCGAGGCGTGGTTCGTCTCGGCCTCGCACGACGACGGCGCGGTGTCGCAGATCCTGGAGGCTCTTCCGCACGCCGCGCGCGCGGCCGCCGCGGCGGTCGATCCCGCCGCCTGAGGTCTCGACACACGACACACGTTCGCCATGTGTGCGTGGTATACCTGGGGCATCGTCCATCCCAGTCATACCCGGAGTCTGCATGGCCGCTTCACGCCACCCGTCCCGCGCCGCCCACCACAAGCGCGTCCTCGCGCTGTACACAGGAGAGGGCGGGTGGGTGCCCGCCGCGCGCGGGGTGAAGCTGACTCCCGCCAGTGCCAGCGACCTCATGGAGCGCGGCTTCAGCATGGCGCGGGTGCGCGACGGGTGGCGCGGCTCGCGTCAGGTGTCGCTCTGCCAGTACCTCCAGGTCTTCGTGCCGACGGCATCCGACGATCCACCGCTCCGGCGCCGCTCGAATCCCTGACGGATCAGGTCTGAGGCGGCACGAGGGCGCACACGTCGACCTCCAGCGCGTGCGCGAGGGCGACGATCGTCTGCAGGCGCGGGTTGGCGGGCGTGCCCGGGTTGGATTCGCCCTTCTCGAGCTTCTGGTACGTGAAGGTCGCGATGCCGGCGCGGCGGGCCACGGCATCCTGCGTCAGGCCGGCGCGTTCGCGCGCCTCGACGAGCCGCTGCGCGAGATCCCGCGCGTAGGCGTCCCAGTCGACCCCTGACGTCGTCGTCATGACCCGATGGTACGCCCGCCACGCCCCTCCCGGGCCTCCCCCGTTCACTTGTCTCCTGATGCGGGTGTCGCGGCGCCGTACCCGCATGTGGCGACAAGCGAACCGAGTTGGGTGGCGCCTTCGTGCGGGTGCGGCATCTCGGGATTCGCGCGACGGCGCCACCCAGCAGCGCCCGCGGCAGCAGCAGGCCGCGGCAGCAGCAGGGTACGGTCGGGCCATGGTGTTCGTGAATGCAGGGACCCTCGGGGTCGAACCGGGCCGCCGCGACGAGCTGGTCGAGATCCTCGTCGCACGCAATGATGCGCTGACGGAGATCGGATGCCGGATCTACGAGGTCGGCGTCACAGATGACGAGCCGGGCACGGTGTACGTGGTCGAGGTGTGGGATGACGCCGCCGCGCACCGCGCCTCCCTGGAGCTCCCCGAGGTGCAGGCGGCGATCGCGGCGGCGCGCCCGATGCTTTCCGGCGAGTTCGGCGGGTTCCGGTTCACCTCCGCCGGCTCCCCTCTCCGCCCCTGAGTCCCTCCCCACCCGCGCCGCACCCGCGGCACCCGCGGCAACCGTTCAGTGGCGCCTTCCCGCGGGTGTCGCGCCTTGCAACCCGCGCGACGGCGCCACCGAGCGACCCCACCGACGGCGCCACCGAGCGACCCCACCCCTGTTCACTCGTCGCGTCTTGCGGGTCGGAGCGGCCCGCACCCGCAAGAGGCGACAAGTGAACCGAGGGAAACACACCCCGGGAACGGGAAAAGCCCGGCGCGAGCCGGGCTTTTCTGGTGGACCTGAGGGGATTCGAACCCCTGACCTCTTCATTGCGAACGAAGCGCGCTACCAACTGCGCCACAGGCCCAAGAACCTCCGAAAGACTATCACGCCCGCCGGAACCGACCGAACCGCGCGGGCCTCACTGACCCGACGCGCGCCGCTCGAGCAGACGCCGCACGTGCGCCTCGATCTCGGCGTCGTCGACGTGCCCCATGCGTGCGAACTCGCTCTCGCGGGCCGCGCGGGCGGCACCGATCGACGGCGGTGCGTCGGCCTCCACGCGCTCGCGCAGCGCCTCCTCCCGCGCGGCCCGGCGGAGCGCTTCGCGGGCGGCTTCGGCGTCCAGCATCGCCGCGGCGCGCGAACCGGCGGATGCCGTCAGCGGACGCGGCAGATCGCGCGGCTGCCAGCGCCGCTCTGCGGTGACGAGCTCGACGTCCTGCAGCTCGGCGGCACCCGCCTCGCGGACGACGGCGGCGCCCTCCGCCGCGATGAGCCGCTGCGCGCGGGCGGCGGCACGGGCACCGACCCGCGACATCCGCTGCAGCACGAGGAGTCCCACGAGGGCCACGCCGACGCCGGTCCACAGCAGCAGCTGCGCGCCGGTGAGCACGACGGTCACCCCGCCCCACACAGCGGCGCCGACGCCGGCGAGGGCGACGACGGTGGCGACGAGACGGGTGCGACGGCGAGCGCGGGCCTGCCGGGCCTCCGGTGAGCGGCGCGCGGCGGCGCGGGCGTCACGGGCCCTCTCGAGGTCGATGCGTGCCTGCTCCAGAGCGGCGGACTCGCGCTCGGCGAGCGCTCGGCGGGCAAGCTTCTGCTGCGCGAGGGCGGTGCGGGTGTTCAGTTCGACCCGCACCTCGTCGGGCGTCTCGCTCGTCTCGGCGAGCACCCGGAGGGCCTGGTTCAGGCGAACGGCGTTGCGCTCGGCGGCGTCGAACTGCCTGCGACTGTGCCACGACGGCAACAGGTACACCAGCCACAGAAGCACCGACACGAGGACGATCACCCCGCCGCCCCACACCTGTCCGCCCATGGTCACCAACTTTAGGGACCGGATGCCGCGAACCTCGGCATCCGGTGGCGTGTCGTGGCCGGATCGGGCGAACACTCAGCCCCGCCGAACCCTCAGCCCCGGCGACGCCTCACGCGTGCAGACGGTCGGCCGGCGGAATCGCCGCGGCGTCCCGCGGCGCGCGCCCCGAGACCCAGCGCGCGAGGACGCCCTCGGGAACCTCTTCCCGCACGAGCGCGAACGCGTAGTGGTCGCGCCAGTCGCCGTCGATGTGGATGTACCGGCGGCGCAGGCCCTCGTAGCGGAATCCGAGCTTCTGGACGACCCGCAGGCTCGCGTCGTTCTCCGGACGGATGCAGATCTCCATACGGTGCAGGCGCATCTCGGTGAAGCACGCATCGGTCGCCAGCGCCACCGCGGTGGGCGTGATCCCCCGTCCCGCGAACCGCCGGCTGACCCAGTAGCCGATGGTCGCCGAGGCGAGCGAGCCGCGCGCGATCCCCCACACGTTCAGCTGACCGGCGACCTCACCGGCGTACTCCATGACGTAGGGGACGCCGGCGCCGTCGCGATACTGCTGGAGGAGCCGACGGACGCCGAGGCGCATGTCGAACGACACCGGACCGTCGGGACTCGTGGCCTCCCACGGCTGGAGCCAGGCGCGGTTCTCGAGGAGCTCGTGCTGCAGGATGCGCGCGTCGCGCTGCTTGACCAGCCGGATAGACACCGGACCGTGACCGCGGGGAGCTCCCAGATCCACTCGGACCCCCTCCGTCGAGCGGCGTCAGAGTTTCGCCGCGAAGTCCTTGAACCAGGGACGCAGTTCGGGTCCGAGATCTTCACGATCCGCGGCGAGCTGCACGATGGCCTTGATGTAGTCCACCCTATCCCCGGTGTCGTAGCGCCGGCCTCCGAAGACGACACCCAACACGCCGGGGCCCTCGGTGTCGGCGGCCATCTCCTGCAGCGCGTCGGTGAGCTGGATCTCGCCGCCCTTGCCGGGCTCGGTGCGCTCGAGGATCTCGAACACGTCGGGGCTGAGGACGTAGCGGCCGATGATGGCGAGGTTGGAGGGGGCGTCCTCCTTCTTCGGCTTCTCGACGAGGCCGGTGACCTTCACCACGCCGTCGGTGTCGGTGGCTTCCACGGCCGCCGCGCCGTACATGTGGATGCTGTCGGGGTCGACCTCCATGAGCGCCACGATCGCGGCACCGGTGCGGCGGTGCTCCTCGAGCATCGTCGTCAGCAGCGGGTCGCGCTCGTCGATGAGGTCGTCGCCGAGGAGGACGGCGAAGGGGTGGTCGCCCACGTGCGCGCGGGCGCGCAGCACCGCGTGCCCGAGACCGCGGGGCTCACCCTGACGGACGAAATGGATGTCGGCGAGGTCGCTGGAGCGCTGCACCTTGGCGAGCTTGTCCTGGTCGCCCTTCTTCAGCAGGTTGCTCTCGAGCTCGGGGACGGAGTCGAAGTGGTTGGAGAGGTTGTTCTTGTTGCGCCCGATGATGATGAGCACGTCTTCGATGCCGGCCGCAGTGGCCTCTTCGACGACGTACTGGATCGCCGGCTTGTCGACGACGGGGAGCATCTCTTTGGGCATGGCCTTGGTCGCGGGGAGGAATCGCGTGCCGAGTCCGGCCGCGGGGATCACGGCCTTGAAGGGCTTCTGGGTCATGCGGCTACTCTACCCAGCCATATGAACGGCGTATGTCACGCCCGTCACCGTCGAGCGCGTCGAATCTCAAGGCGCCGCCTACAATCGGGAGCATGTCCGACGCCATCGCCGATGCGAAGCGCGCGCTGCGCGCGGAGCTGCGCGAGCGCCGCCACGCGATGTCCCCCGCCGCCCGCGCCGCGGCGGCCGAGGGTCTGCACGCGCAGCTGAACGGCCTCGTCGCCGCGCGGAGCGTCACGACCATGGCGTGCTTCCTCTCCACCACGACCGAGCCCGACACGCACGCCTTCGTGACGGATGCCGCGGCCCGAGGCATCCGGGTCCTCCTTCCCGTCACGCGTGCCGACGGTCTACTCGACTGGGCGGTGGCCACCCCCGACGGCGAGATCGCGGAGGGCCTGTTCGGCCTGCCGGAGCCGGTCGGCGAGCTCCTCGGCCCGATCGCGGTGAACGACGTCGACGTCCTGGTGATCCCCGCCGCGGCCGTGAGCCCCGACGGCACGCGCCTCGGCTGGGGCCGCGGCTACTACGACAAGACGATCGGCTCGATGGAAGGATGCCCGCCGGTGTACGCGGTGGTCTTCGATTCCGAGATCATCGACGACATCCCCCGCGACGTCCACGACCAGCCCGTGACGGGCATCGTCACCCCCACGCAGACCCTCACCCTCGCGCCCACCGGGCGCTGACCCGCCGGAGACACCATGCCCACCTACGCCTATGCCTGCAAGCAGTGCGCGCACCGCTTCGAACAGGTGCAGTCCTTCGCCGATCCCGCGCTGACCGAGTGCCCCGAGTGCGGCGGCACCCTCCGCAAGGAGTACGGATCGATCGGCGTCACCTTCAACGGCTCCGGCTTCTACCGCACCGACTCCCGCGCCGGTGCGAACAAGGGCTCCGGTTCCGGCTCGTCGGGCTCCGGTTCGTCGGGTTCGGGCGCGTCCGGTGGCGACAAGGGCGGAATTTCGGCATCATCGTCCTCCGAGACCAAGAGCTCTCCCGCACCCGCGGGATCCTGATCGGCGCGAGCCGACGAGACCAGAGGAAGTGACGCCGTGATCCAGGGCTTCAAAGAATTCATCATGCGCGGCAACGTCATCGACCTCGCCGTCGCGGTGGTCATCGGCGCCGCGTTCACCGCGGTGGTCAACGCCATCGTCGCCTCGATCATCACCCCGCTGATCGCGATCTTCTGGAAGCCCGACGCCGAGGGCGTCCCCGGTATCCAGGTTCCCGACCTCTACGGTGGCACCGTCACCTTCCCGATCGGCGAGCTCATCACGGCGATCGTCAGCTTCCTGGCCGTCGCGATCGTCGTGTACTTCATCTTCGTGATGCCGATGAACCGCTGGAAGGAGCGCCAGGCCGCCAAGCTCGGCGTCGTCGAGGACACCGCGGCCAAGCTCCCCACCGAGCAAGAGCTGCTGGTGCAGATCCGCGACCTGCTCGAGCAGCAGAAGCAGACGCCGAAGCTCTGAGCCCGGCCCCGCTCGTCGCGAACGGAGATCCCGCGCGTCAGTAGTGCGGGGGGACGTCGCGCCGCAGGCGCTCGTCGTTCGGACCGGATTCACCCACGGATGCCGCTTCCCCGAGGGAGGTGGCATCCGTCGTTTCGTCGCCCGGCACGGGCTCGGCCGTCGTGTCCGGCGCGGGGGTCAGACGCGCGCGGCGGGACCCGGGCCGGGAACCCGGGAGCCGCTCGACGCGCTGACGCTCAGCGTCCGCCATGGAACGGGTCGCGATCGAACGGCTCCGGCTCGAACGGCTCGGTGTCGTTGTCGACACGCGGGGTCTCCGGCGGCACCCCGAGGAGGGCGGCGATGCGCTGGGCGACCGCGGGGGCGTCGCTGTAGACGTCGAAGGAGTGCACGCGCACATAGTGCCAGCCGAGGCGCCGGAGGATCTGGGGCCGGAGGCGCAGCGACTCGCGCAGGGACTCCCCGATCGTCTCGGGGTCGCTCTCGACGACGACGGCCTTGCCGCCGTACTGGGCGACGAGCGGCAGGAGTCCGCGGTAGTGCACGTCGACCGAGAGGCCCAGGCGCCGCAGCTCCCGCGCGAGGCGGAGGGTCAGGGGGTCGGCGAGGTCTTCGAGCCGTGCCTGGCGGGCCCGGTCGGCGACGCTCCCGAGGATCGACATGATCGTCGCGGCACCGTGCTCGAGGCGTCCCTCGTCGAACGCCGACGGGCGGATCGACGACACGATGACCATGGAGCGGCGCGCGCGGGTCATCCCGACCGTGAGCAGCCGCTCGCCGTCCGGCGTCGACAGGTCGCCGAAGTCGCTGAGGACCCGCCCGTGGCGGGTGAGGCCGAACCCCAGCGAGAAGACGACGCGGTCGCGGCTCTCGGCGACGGATTCCTCGAGGGTGAGCACCGCGAAGGGCTCGGAGGTGTCGCGCGAGAGGAAGTCGGCGACGTCGGCGCGGCCCGCGAAGGCCGCCTCGACCGCGGCGCGCACGCGCTCGGCGTGCTTCGCGCTGGCCGTGACGACCATGAGCGACTCCGAGCCGCGGTTCACGGCGTGCTCGACGACGAGGGTCACGACGCGGCGCACCTCGGCATCCGGACTCTCCACCGCCCCCGAGATCGGGTCGGGCGCACCGGTGCCGCCCTCGACGTAGTCGACGCTGAGGCTGCCGCGACCGAGGTAGGACCCCGCCCACGGGAGGGACACGATCTCGCCGCCGTAGAAGGCGTCGTTGACGAGCTCGGCGAGGTCTTCGCCGCCCGCGCGGTAGCTGCGGGTGAGGGTCTCGATGGGGAGGAGTTCGGCGAGCCGCTCGAAGATGCTGACCCCGTCGAAGGGGACCGCGTCGATCTCGTCGTCGTCCTCGCGCTCCGGCGAGATGCGCGAGACGACCTCGAACGGCGTGGGCTTCTGCGTCACGGGGTCGCCGAACACGACCACCTGACGGCCGCGGCGAAGCGCCGGCGTCGCCTCGGCGAGGCACAGCGCACCCGCGTCGGCGATGATCACGACGTCGAACGCGGTGGACTCGGGGATCTCGGGGACGTCGTACGGGGTCGCCAGCCACACCGGCGCGAGCTGCGCCATGAGGTGCGGGGCGACGGCGTCGAGCTGCGCGGCGGTGGCGCCGCCGTCTTTGAGCGCACGGCGCAGCTGCTGCGCCTCTCCCGCGCGGTCGACGATGCCGATGCGCCACTGGGTGGCCAGGTGCGCGGCGAGCAGGGGTCCGGATGCCGCGGCGTGGGCTTCGTCGACGAGACGGAAGTCGCGCTCGAGGCGGTCGACGACGGCGGTGTTGGCGCCGAGCAGCCCGCGGTCGACCCGCAGGAGGTGCTCGAGCGCCGACTGCCACCACGCGTATTCGAGTTCGGCGGCGACCTCGCCCTCGGGCACGTGCCGCACCGACAGGTCGGCGAGGAGGGGCTCGAGACCGAACGAGGCGAGCTTCCCGCGGAGCTCCGCGCGTTCGCGCAGGTTGTCGAACACATCCGACTCCGCCGCGAGCTGCGCGAGGGTGCGCACGAGCGTCTTCACCGGGAGCGCCGCGAGGCGGTCGGCGCCGGAGCGCCCGAGCACGGCATCCAGCTCGGACAGCTCCGCGTCGACCCGCTGCCACGCGACGTGCACGTCGCCGAGTCCGAGCGGCACCTGCGGGGCGACGCCGCTGTCGACGTGGCGCTGCCATTCGGTGCGCTGCTGCTGCACCCGGACGAGGGCCTCGTGCATGTCGGGGACGTGCACGCCCGGGCGGACGTACTCCTTCGACAGGCGCTTGAGGCGACGCCGGTTGGCGGAGCTCATGGTGGAGTCGCGGCGACCGCTGTGGGCCTCGATGAGCTCACCGAGGGGGCGCTCGAAGACGGTGAGGCTGAAGCGGTCGAGCGAATCGCGGATGCCGCGCATGAGCGTCAGGTACTCGCCGAGGTCGGCGATCGTCTGGAACGGCCGCATGCCGGTCTGTGAGATGAGGGAGTAGCCGCGCTCGAGGAGTGCGGGGACGTCCTGGCGGTGCAGCTTCCCCGCGAGGGCGTGGGCGGAGGCCGCCGCCTCGGGCGAGGCGAAGCTCACGCCGTACCACGGCGAGTCGGAGGGACCGAAGCGGAACTCGCCGAGGCGCGCCGCCGCCGCGAGGTCGCGCGCGGCTTCGTCGCGGCCGACGGCGAGGCGCTGGAGCGCGGCGACGCCGAGACGCGCGGTCGTCGAAGGGGCCGGGTCGAGCGATGCCAGGCGCGCGAGTTCGCGCAGCACCTCGAGCACCGAGACGCGGAGGTCGACGTGCGTGGTCGTGACGGCGCCGCGGTAGTCGCGGAGCACGCGGCGCAGCCGCACCAGAGCTTCGTCGACCTCGGCGACCTTGGGCTGCTCGGCCTTCTCGTTCCGCCCGATCGCGCGGATGAGGTCGCGCTGCAGGTGGCGGGGCGAGATCGCCAGGCCCGGGAGCGCGATGCCGGCGAGGCGGTGACGGATGCCGTCGAGCGTGGAGCGGCGGGCGCTGACGACGAGGACGCGCTTGCCGTCGCGGACGAGTCCGCCGAGGGCGTTGATGATCGTCTGGGTGCCGCCGGTGCCGGGGAGCGTGTGCACCACCATCGACTGGCCCGCCTGGATGCGGGCGAGGACCCGCTCCTGCTCGGAGTCGGCGTCGAGGAGGAGGGTGTCGGCCGCGGGTGAGCGCTCGTCGGGGTTCGTGGCCACGACCCCCTCACGGCGCGCGACGAGGCGGGCACGGTCGTCGGGGTGGCCGGCGAGGGCGTTGAGCACGGGGTGGTCGAGGTCGCCACCGTCGCGCGACATGGCGCTGCCGACGTCGGCGAAGGTCGACACGATCAGGCGCGGCGTCACCGCGAACGAGTCGAACCGGTGGGCGAGGGCACGCAGGTGGTCGATGACCGGCTGCGGCTTGAAGATGCCCTGGTCGTAGGCGAGCGCCGACAGGGCGCGGCCGTCGACTTCGATGCCGAAGTGGGTGCGCAGGGCCCGGAGGAGCTCGGGGTTCACCTGGAAGGCGCCGTGGAGCTTCAGCTCGAAGTCGCCGTGGTGGCGGCGGATCGCGAGGGGCCGGAGGAGCACCGGGGCCGTGCAGGCGAGGCCGCCGAGGCGCCAGGAGGCCAGGCCCACGGCGAGGTGCACGGCGTCGATGCCGCGCGCGGTCCGCAGTTCGACGTTCTTGGTGGTGATGCGCTGGGCGGCGAGACGGGCGTTCCGCACCGCGACCTCGTCGCGGAAGAGGTTCGACAGCAGGGTGGAGCGGCCGGTGATGAACTGCGGCAGGCTCCCGGGGTGGGCCTTGGTGATCTCGATCGCGGCATCCGTCGCATCGGAGTAGTGCAGCAGCGTCGAGCGACCGCCGAGTCGCGCGGACTGGCGGCGGATGCGCTCGCGTTCGGGCTCCGCCACGTGCACCACCGTCACACCGGGTTCGGCGAGCCCGAGATCACCGGGGGTCACCGAGGGTCCGGAAATGCTCTCCCTGTCGCCGACCACGGCGTTGCCTTCTGCTCGCCACACGTGTGACACCCTAAGCGGCGACGCGCCGGAGAGGTTGCATCCACGCCCGGTTTCGCGGTATTGACCGGCGCGCCCCTCCTCCCCAGACGGATGCCGCGCCCCGCCGCCGGGGGTTGTCCCCCGTTTCCGCCCGGGACCGCACCGTGGGCGTCGGACGCGGCAGGATCAGGCCATGACCTTGCACGAGCCTCCTCGCTTCCTCCTTCAGCCCTCCCCCGTCGGCGATGTGCTGATCGTCGCCGCGGCGACCGGGATCGTGGAGCTGCATCCGATCGAGGTCCCCCTCTCGATCGCCCTCGAGCGGGTGGCTCTGCGGACCGGGATGATCCCGACGCCGGTGAACGGATCCGCCCCGCACCCCGAGGGGTCGCCGTCGGCGATCGCCGAGCGGGCGGCGGACGCGGTGGAGGAGTACTTCGACGGCGCCGAGCACGACGGCGGCGCCGGCGCGCGGCATCCGCTCGACCTGCCGTGGGACTGGACGGGCGTGCACGGCTTCACCCGCGCCGCGCTCGAGGCGGTCTGCACGATCCCCTACGGCGAGACGGCGAGCTACGGCGAGGTGGCCGTGCTCGCCGGGAGCCCCGGGGCTGCGCGGGCGGTGGGAACGGCCTGCGCCCGCACGCCGTTCTCGATCCTCGTTCCGGTGCACCGGGTGGTGCGCGCCGACGGTTCCATCGGCGAGTACGGAGGAAGACCCGAGGTCAAGCGGGCGCTGCTCGACCTCGAGGTGTCGCGGACCCGACCGTGACACCGCGGCGGGCGCGGGGTGTGTAGGCCACCCCGCGCCCGCCTGGGCGTTCCGGCAACGCGATCCGTCACCGGAACTGCCGTCAGTGGTCGACGGCCTTCTCGGCACCGAAGCCGGTGAGCGAGCGCACCTCCATCTCGGCGGCCTTCTCGGGGTCCTCGCTCCGGCGGGACACGACCGACCCGAGCCAGCCGAGGAAGAACCCGACGGGGATCGACACGATGCCCGGGTTGTTCAGCGGCCACAGAGCCACCCCGACGTTGCGGAAGACGCTCGTCTCGGTCCCCCAGAACACCGGGGAGATGAGGATGAGCCCCACCGCGGCGATGAGTCCGCCGTACATGCTCCACACCGCGCCGCGGGTGGTGAAGCGCCGCCAGAACAGCGAATAGATGATCGTCGGAAGGTTCGCCGAGGCCGCCACAGCGAAGGCGAGGGCGACGAGGAACGCGATGTTCTGCCCCTGGACGCCGATGCCTCCGACGATGGCGAGGATGCCGATCACCACGACGGTGCGGCGGGCGACCTTGACCTCGCCGTCCGGCGGGACCTCGCCCTTCTTCACGACGTTGGCGTAGATGTCGTGGGCGAACGAGGCCGCCGCGGTGATCGTGAGTCCCGCCACGACCGCGAGGATCGTCGCGAACGCCACCGCCGAGATGAAGCCGAGGAGGAGCGGTCCGCCGAGCTCGAGGGCGAGGAGGGGGGCAGCGGAGTTCACACCGCCCGGGGCGTTGCGGATCGTCTCCGGTCCGACGAGGGCGCCGGCGCCGTAGCCGAGGACGAGGGTAAGGAGGTAGAAGAGGCCGATGAGCCAGATCGCCCACACCACCGAGCGACGCGCCTCCTTCGCCGTGGGCACGGTGTAGAAGCGCATCAGCACGTGCGGGAGTCCCGCGGTGCCGAGCACGAGCGCGACGGCGAGGGAGATGAAGTCCCACGGGTTCGCGCCGTACTGCAGACCTGGTCCGAGGATCGCATCGGCGGGGGTCGTGGTGGAGGCGGCGACGGCGGACTCCAGCAGCCGGTCGAGGCTGAACCCGTTGATCGCGAGCACCCAGATCGTCATGAGCACCGCACCGCCGATGAGGAGGAACGCCTTGACGATCTGCACCCACGTGGTGCCCTTCATCCCGCCGATGAGGACGTAGACGATCATCAGGACGCCGACCACGGCGACGACGATCGACTGGCCGATGCGCTCGTTGATGCCGAGGAGGAGCGAGACGAGGCCTCCCGCGCCCGCCATCTGCGCGAGCAGGTAGAACAGGCACACCGCGAGGGTCGAGATCGCCGCGGCCATCCGCACGGGCCGCTGACGCAGGCGGAAGGACAGCACGTCGGCCATCGTGAACTTGCCGGTGTTGCGCATGAGCTCGGCGACGAGCAGCAGCGCCACCAGCCACGCGACGAGGAAGCCGATGGAGTAGAGGAATCCGTCGTAGCCGTTGATCGCGATGGCCCCGACGATGCCGAGGAAGGATGCCGCCGAGAGGTAGTCGCCGGCGATCGCGAAACCGTTCTGCGGTCCGGTGAACGACCGGCCCGCGGCGTAGTAGTCCGCCGCGGTGCGGTTGTTGCGGCTCGCGCGGATGACGATGAACAGGGTCACGGCGACGAACGCGCCGAAGATCGAGATGTTCAGGACCGGGTTGTTCTCCACGGTCTGGGCCGAAGCCAGCAGCGAGATGGTCACGCGTCACCCCGCTCGATCTTCTCGAGGTCCTCGCGGATCTCGGCCGAGATGGGGTCGAGGCGACGGTTCGCGAACGCGACGTAGCCCATCGTGATCGCGAACGTGGTGACGAACTGCCCGAGTCCGAGGAGGAGCCCGACGGTGATCGCACCCCACACGCGCTGGGCCATGAATTCCGGTGCGAACGAGCTCAGCAGCACGTAGGCGAAGTACCAGGCGAGGAACGCCAGCGACAGCGGGAAGACGAAGCTCCGCTGCGTCTTCTTCAGTTCACGGAACCGCGGAGAATCCTCCACGGCGATGTAGTCGATGACGCGCGCCGATGCGGCATCCGGTCGTGGTTCGGTCATGAGGCCTCCTTGCCTGATCCGAGTACGGATGACGGTACGAAAACGGATCCGGCCTTCGTCACCCCCGAAAGTGGGGAGCCTGGCAGGGTGGGAGGATGCCGCCCTCCCCCGACCGCTCGTCCGATCCCCGCGCGTACGACCTCGACGCGCTGCGGGACCGTGTGCTCCCGCACGCCGAGGGCGAGGTCGACGACAGCATCCCGGAGCTCGCCGACGCCGACCCCGATCTGTGCGGCATCGCTCTCGCACTGCCGGACGGGGAGGTGCGCGGAAGCGCCGGGAGCGACGTTCCCTTCAGCATCCAGTCGGCGGTGAAGCCGTTCCTCTTCGCCCTCGCGCTCGTCGACACCGACGGCGAGGCCCTCGACCGGATCGGGATCGAGCCGACCGGCGAAGCGTTCGACGCGATCAAGCTCGAGTCCGGAACGGGACGACCGCCGAACCCGATGGTGAACGCCGGGGCGATCCTGACCGCCTCGCTCGTCGACGGCGAGGACGTCGCGGCGCGTGTCGCGCGCGCCCACCGCGGACTCTCCGCGTTCGCGGGGCGGGCCCTGGAGGTCGACGAGTCGGTCGCCCGCAACGAGCATCTGCTCGGTGACCGGAATCACGCGCTCGCCCACCTCATGCGCGCCGAGGGCACCCTCTCCGTCGGCGCGGATGACGCCGTCGAGGCGTACGTGCGCGCCTGTGCGGTCCTCGTCGATGCCCGGACGCTCGCGGTCATGGGCGCGACGCTCGCCCTCGGAGGCGTGAACCCCGTGACCGGCGAGCGCGTGGTGCCGGCATCCGTCGCCTGCGACGTCGTGTCGGTGATGGCGACGTGCGGCGTGTACGACGGGTCGGGGCGCTGGATGCGGGCGGTCGGCGTCCCGGCGAAGTCGAGCGTGTCGGGGGCGATCGTCCTCTCGGCGCCGGGGCAGCTCGGGGCGGCCGTCGTCAGCCCGCCCCTCGACGAGCAGGGCACGAGCGTGCGCGGCCATCTCGCGAGCGAGATTCTCAGCCGTGATCTGGGGCTCCACGTCTTCGCGGCGTAGTGTTACCGTCGTCGATACGATTCGACGGCGAGAGCGAGTGACTCGTGACCACGGTGAAGTGGACATCCCCTGACGGGCAGATGCCGCGGAGCACCCCGGGCGAACAGATGCCGAGGAGCGCTCCGGACGGGCAGCTGATGACACGCGCCCTGAAGGACCTCGCCGCACACACGCGCTTCCCCGTCGTCTTCGGCGGCTACGTGCACGACGGAAGCGTCCGGGTGAGCACCGTGCTCGGCAACCGCACGCGCAGTCTCGAGGGCCTCGTGGTCAAGCCCGAGCGCGGCCTCGGCGGGCGGGCGATCACCGAGCTGCGTCCGCGCATGACCCCGGACTACCGTTCGTCGCGCCAGATCACGCATGACTACGACGGGCATGTCCTCGGCGAGGGTCTCTCCACGCTGCTGGCCGTGCCGATCGTCGTCGGCGGTGCGGTGCGCGGAGTGCTGTACGGCGGCGCGTGGGCGGAGTCGAGCGTCGGCGATGTGGTGGCCGCACCGGCGTTCCGGGTGGCGCAGGAGGTCGCGACGGAACTCCGGATCCGCGACGAGGTCGAGCGCCGTGTCGCGGCCCTCCGACCCGTGACGGGACCGGTCGCCGTCACCGCGCCCTCCGAATCGACGCCGGATGCCGCGCAGCGGGAGGAACTCCGCGCCAGCTACGCGGAGCTGCGGAGCATCGTGGCGAGCGTCGATGATGCGGGCCTCCGCGCGCGCCTGTCGGCGATCGAGGAGCGGCTCGCGGGTCTCACCGGCGGCGGATCCGAACCGGCCGAGCCGCTGGACATCCACCTGTCGCCGCGCGAACTCGACGTGCTCGCGTGCGCCGCGCTCGGATCCACGAATGCCGAAATCGCGGCGACGCTCGGTGTGCGCGAAGGGACGGTGAAATCCTATTTGCAGACGGCTATGGGAAAACTCGACGCCTCGACGCGTCACGCCGCCGTCACAAAAGCGCGTCGCGCGGGAATTCTCCCCTGAAAGTCCTGCGCGAATGAAAAAGCGCGTATTGTCTCCTGCATGACCCGCAGAATTGTGCATCAGCTCGTCGATGACCTCGACGGTACCGTCCTCGAAGTCGGCTCCGGAGAGACCGTTCTCTTCTCCCTCGACGGCATCGCCTACGAAATCGATCTGACCGATGAGAATGCCGCGGCATTCCGCGCGGCGCTCGACCCGTATGTCTCCGTGGCACGGTCGATCTCCGCATCGCGTTCCTCCGCGACGGGGGCTTCCGCCTCGCGCAAGCGCCGCCGCGGCGGACAGCAGGATTACAGCGCCGTCCGGGAATGGGCCAAGCAGAACGGCCACCAGGTTTCCGAGCGCGGCCGGGTTCCGGCATCCGTTCTGGAGGCGTACGAAGCCGCCCACTGACCCTCGCCGAAAAGCGGATTCCCTCGTCCTCCTCGAGGGAATCCGCTTTTCTTTTGCGTCGGGATATTGGACGACCCGTCTATAACGACCCGCGAAGGCGCGTACGCACCGACAGGGCGGCGAAGACGATGACCGCGACGGCGCCGAGAATCGTCGCCCATCCGAGCGATTCACCGAGCAGCAGCGTCGCCCATACAAGGGTGAGAACGGGCTGGACGAGTTGGATCTGGCTGACCTGCGCCATGGGTCCGATCGCGAGCCCTCGGTACCAGGCGAAGAAGCCGAGGTACATGCTGACGACGGCGAGATAGGCGAAGGCGAGCCAGTGGACGGCGGATGCCGCGGGCGGCGCCATCGCGACCGAGACCGCGCTGACGGTCACCGTCACCGGCGCCGCGACCACGAGCGCCCACGAGACGGTCTGCCACGCACCGAGTTCACGGGAGAGGAGCCCGCCCTCCGCGTATCCGACGGCGGCGGCGACGACCGCGCCGAACAGGAGGAGGTCGGCCCAGGTCAGGTGCCCGAACCCTCCCGAGGAGAGCGCGGCGAAGACGACCGCCGCGACCGCACCGAGGGCGGCGAAGATCCAGAACGACACCGGCGGGCGCTCGCGCGTGCGGAGGACGACCGCGACCGCGGTCGCCGCGGGGAGGATGCCGATGACGACCGCGCCGTGGCTCGCGGGCACCGAGGTCATCGCGAACGAGGTGAGGAGCGGGAACCCGAGGACGACGCCGCCCGCGACGACGACGAGTCGCCCCCACTGGGCACCCTGTGGCAGACGCGCGCGGGTCGCGGCAAGGGCGATGACCGCGAGGATCGCGGCGACGACGGCGCGGCCGGCGCCGATGAAGACGGGATGCAGCGCCTCGACGGCGACGCGGGTGAACGGGACTGTGAACGAGAAGGCGACGACCCCGAGGAGGCCCCACCACACACCCGCGAGGGGCGATAACACTGTCGCCGCGGGGAGAGTAGCGCTATTGTTCCCTGACATGGCACACGATAGCACTGACCGGATCGTCGCCGCACTGCGCACCTGGATCGCGTCGGCGCCGGCGGGAACGCAGCTGCCGTCGAGCCGTCGGATCAGCGCCGAGCACGGAGCGAGTCCGGTGACGGTACAGAAAGCGCTGCACCGCCTCACCGCGCAGGGTCTCATCGATGCACGGCCCGGGGTCGGGACGTTCGTGCGGGGATCCCGGGTGCGCCCGCCCGCGGACTTCGGCTGGCAGACGGCGGCGCTCGGCGCACCGCAGGGGCGGCATCCGGATCTGTCCGTGACGCAGCGTCCCGGCGCGCCCGATGCGATCGCGCTGCACTCGGGTTATCCCGCGTCGGAGCTGCTGCCGGGCGCCCTGGTGCGGGCGGCGCTCGCGCGCGCGGCGCGGTCGGATGCCGCGGTCCGGCGTGCTCCTGCGGACGGCCTCGCGGAGCTGCGGGAGTGGTTCGCCGCGGAGCTCGCCGCCGTCACTGCGCCCGAGGTGTCGCCGGTGTCGGCGCGGGACGTGGTGATCGTGCCCGGGAGCCAGAGCGGGCTCGCCTCGGTCTTCCGCGCCGCGGTGGGCGAGGGACGGCCGGTCGTCGTGGAGTCGCCCACATATTGGGGGGCGATGGTCGCCGCGGCCCAGGCCGGCGTCACGCTCGTGCCGGTGGCGTCGGGGCCGGAGGGTCCGGATCCAGACGATGTGGAGCGGGCGCTGGCCTCCTCCGGGGCGCGGGCGTTCTACGCGCAGCCGACGTTCGCCAATCCGCACGGCGCGCAGTGGACCGACGAGCGGGCCCGGGCGGTACGGGAGGTCGTCCGCCGGCGCGGGGCGTTTCTCATCGAAGACGACTGGGCGCGCGATCTCGCGATCGACTCCGATCCCTTCCCGCTCGCCCGTCTCGATCAGGACGGGCACGTCATCTACATCCGGTCGCTGACCAAGAGCGTCTCCCCCGCCCTGCGGGTCGCCGCCGTGATAGCCCGCGGTCCGGCGCGCGAGCGGATCGCCGCCGATCGCACGGCCGATGCGATGTACGTGAGCGGCGTATTGCAGGCGGCGGCGCTGGACGTCGTGACGCAGCCGGCGTGGCGCCGTCACCTGCGCGCGCAGCGGTCGGCGCTCCGGGTGCGGCGCGATGCGCTGCTCGGCGGCATCCGTCAGCACCTGCCGCAGTGCACCGTCGCGCTCGTGCCCGCCGGGGGCCTCAACCTGTGGGTGCGCCTGCCGGACGGAACGGATGTCGCGACCCTCGTCCGCGCGGCCGCGGCGCGCGATGTGCTGATCGCCGATGGGCGGGAGTGGTTTCCGGCGGAGACGCCCGGCCCCTACGTGCGCCTGAACTACGCCGGCCCCTCGCCCGAACGTTACGACGAGGCGATGCGCCTGGTCGCCGAGGCTCTGGCGGAGCAGGGCTGATCCCGGAACACGGCGGCCCCCGCGGCGGTTGACGCCCCCATGACACTCGCGACACCGCCGACGCAGCTCCGCCTCATCATCGAGACCGACGACTTCGATCGGACGGTGGCGTTCTACCGCGACGTCCTCGGCCTGACCGAGCGGCCCGCGTTCGCGACCGAGGGCGACGATCGGGTCGCGATCCTCGAGGTCGGCGACGCGACGATCGAGATCGCCACGCCCACCCATGCCCGGAACATCGACGTCATCGAGAACGTCCCGGCATCCGAGGGTCCGAGTCTGCGGCTGGCGCTCGAGGTGGCCGACACTCCGGCTGCGGTGCGCGCGAGCCGAGAGGCGGGTATCGAGGTCATCGCCGATGCCACGGACACGCCGTTCCGTTCGGTGAATGCGCGCGTGCAGGGGCCGGCCGGGTGGCAGGTGACGTTCTTCCAGGAGAAGGAGTCGCTCGACGAGCGCCGCGCCCGCCCCGGTTTCGAGACGGACGACCGGCGCGCGCGATAGGGGCCACCCGACGACGAGAGAAGGCGGGCTCCAGGAGGACCAATTCCGGGGAGCCCGCCTTCCGGCTTGAGGGGGTGCGGGAGCGATCAGCCCGTCACGGTGACGAGGGTGCGCTGCCAGCCCGACGAGCCGTTCGGGGCGATCGGGGCGCGCTCCTGCTCCTGCACCTCGCCGTCGCGGTTGACGGCACGGACCGTGACGTAGTGGGTGCCGGGCTCGGCCTCCCACTCGAGGAACCACTGCACCCACGTGTCGACGTTCACGGCGGTCGACAGGGTCGCCTCTTGCCAGTCGCCGTCGTCGATCTGCACCTCGACGCGGTCGATGCCGACCGTCTGCGCCCACGCGACGCCGCCGATGGCGACCGTCCCCGCGGGAACGGGAGCCCCGGCCTTCGGGGTGTCCACGCGGGAGGAGAACTTGATCGGAGCCTCGGCGTCGTACCCGCGCGGGGTCCAGTAGGCCTCGTCCTGCGCGAAGGTGGTGACCTTCAGCTCGGTGAGCCACTTCGTCGCCGACACGTAGCCGTAGAGGCCCGGGACGACCATGCGGACGGGGAAGCCGTGCTCGAGGGGCAGGGGCTCGCCGTTCATGGCGACGGCGAGGATCGCGTCGGTGCCCTCGTCGGTCAGCGAGGCCAGCGGCGTGCTGGCGGTGTACCCGTCGACGCTGCGGGAGAGCACCATGTCGGCACCGGACTGGACGCCGGCGAGCGCGAGGATGTCGCGGACCGGCACGCCGAGCCAGCGAGCGCTGCCGACGAGGTTGCCGCCGACCTCGTTCGACACGCAGGTGAGGGTGATGGAGTACTCGTCGAGGCCGCGGCCGATGAGGTCGTCGAAGCTCAGCTCGATGCGCTGGTCGACCATGCCGTCGACGACGAGACGCCATGTCGCGGGGTCGATCGTCGGGACGGTGAGCGCGGTGTCGACGCGGTAGAACTGGTCGTTCGGCGTGTACAGCGATGAGATGCCGTCGACGTCGAGCTCGGCGCCTTCGGGGATCGTCACGCGCGACCGCGGTTCGGGAATGCGCAGGGCCCCGCGGATCGCGTCGACGGAGGAGGTCGCGGCGCTCACCGCGCGGGCGGCGACACCGGCGATGACGGCCGAGGCGCCGGCGATCGCGCTGGTGAGGAGGAAGCCACGACGGTTCACGCCTTTCGCTGCGCCCTCCCCGCTCGTCACGTCCTCGCGCCATCCCTGCAGACGGCGGATGAGCACGATCAGGATGACCGAGCCGGCGATCGTACCGGCGAGCGGGGGAACGAACGACAGCGCCTCCGCCGACGCGCGCGTGACGATCGCGGCACCGGAGAGGACCCCGGCGAGCACGAGGGCCGCGACGCCGAGGTGCGGACGCAGGTACTGCAGGATGCCGGCGATGGCCGACGCGATCGCCACGGCGAGGCCGAGGCTGCCGAGGAGCACGATCTTGTCGGCCGCCCCGAAGGCCGCGATCGCGAACTCCTTGACCGGCTGCGGAACGATGTCGATGACGTACGATCCGACCGCGAGGATCGGGCTCGCCGAGCGCGCGGCGATGAGCGCGACCAGCTCGGCGGCGGCGAGGAACACCGCGCCGGAGATGAGCCCGGCCAGCGCTGCCCAGAGCAGGAAGCGGGGTCGGGTTCTGCGTGCGCCCATGCGGGTCTCCTTCGGCTTGTGGCTTCGGGAGTTCTTCGGAGCGCGAGGGGCGCCGGATGGGTTTCGCTTCGTGTGCGGGCGCTACGCCGCCGGAGCGGCGATCGGGTCGTCTCCGACAGGAAGGACGATGCGCGCCGCGGCGGCGAAGTCGGCGAGCAGCAGTCGCAGCTGTGCGGGGTCGCTTCCGGCGTCCTCGGGGTGCCACTGCACGCCGACGACCCAGCCGGCATCCCTTCCGGTGTCCCGGCCCTCGATCGCCTCGATGACACCGTCGGGCGCGGTCGCGCTCACGACGAGGCCTTCGCCGAGCGCGTCGACGGCCTGATGGTGGCCGGAGCGCACGTCGCGCGTGCCGGTGCCGAGCACCGCGGCGAGGCGCGTGCCGGGGTGGACCGCGACCGGGTGGGTCACCATGTCCTGGTTCGGTTCGCGGTGGATGCCCGCCCCGAGGTCCTGCACGAGAGTGCCGCCGCGCACCACGTTCAACAGCTGAGTGCCGCGGCAGATCGTGAACACCGGCACGCCCCGCTCGAGCGCTTCGCGCAGGAGGGCCGCCTCGAACGCGTCGGCTGCGGCGTCGGCGGAGTCCATCCACGCGCCGTCGGGGGTCGCGCCGTAGAGGGAGGGGTCGACGTCGGCGCCGCCGAGCACGATCACGCCGTGCGCCGTCGCGAGGAGGTCGTGCGCGTCACTGTGAGGTGCGGCGGCGTTCACCCACCGCGCCTCGAGACCCGCCTCGGCGATCGCGGTCGCGGCCCCCGCGGCGAGGGCGCGGAGCTCGTCGGCGAAGGCGGCATCGTGCCGCGGGGTCTCGCTGGAGTACGAGACGATGACAGGGATCGGGCCGTTCACGAGCACAGCCTACGGCCGGCGGGAACGCTGCTCAGGCGACCCCGGACTCGAGCATCTCCTTCTGCGCGGCGAGGTAGCCGGCGTACCCGCCAGGGGTGCGTCCGACGAAGCGGCCGGAGGTCATGACCTCCGCGACGTCGGAGGCGGTCAGGACGAACCCCGCGGCACGCGCGGCGGCGACGAACGTGACGTCCTCGTGCTCGGGCACCTCGGCGAAGCCGCCGACGTGGCGGTAGACGCCGGCGCGGAAGCCGAGGTTCGCGCCGTGCACGTGTCCGTTGGGACGTCCGGGCGTGTGCGTGGCACGCCAGTGTTCGACGTGACGGAGGGTCAGATCGGCGAAGTCGGGCCGGACGGTGCCGATCATGACGTCGGATCCGCCGGCCGAGAGGGCCACCTGGTGGGTGATCCAGTTGCCGGGGACGATTGAGTCGGCGTCAGTGTGGGCGACCCACGCACGGGTCTCTTCGTCGGCGCGGTGGAGAGCGGCATCCGTTCCGATGCGACGCGCGCGCCCCACGCGGCCGGCGTCGATCTCGATGATCTCGACCGGGTACCTGCGGGCGATGAGGGCTGAGCGGTCGGTGCACGCGTCGAGGACGACGACGGTGTGGACGTCGATGCCGAGCGCGCACGCGCGGGCGCTCGCTCCCCGCACCGCGTCAAGGCACGACTGCAGGAGGTCTTCCTCGTTGTGGACGGGGATGACGACGTGGACGGAGGTCGCGATCACGGCAGCATTCCCATCTCTTGCGCGACCGACCGGGCGGGGTACGGACTGAAGACCTCGAGCACGAAGTCCCTCTCGATGTGCACCGCGACGCTCTGCCATCGGCTGTTCGCGCGCAGTCGGTCGTGGACCTCATCGCCCCCGGTGGGGTTCTCGGGCATCGGATGCCGCCAATGGCATGCGATCAGGTGACCAGTGGGCGCGAGGCTCTGCGTGATGCGGTCGATCGCGGTGTCGAGGTCGGCGACGTTCCAGAAGTAGCCGATTTCGGAGAGCAGGACGAGGTCGTACTCTCCGTCGGGCCATTCGTGCGGGAGCGCCGCGGTCTGCAGCGTGACGTTGTCGCGACCCACGAGTTCTCGCGCGGCGGCCGTGAGAGCCTCCTCGGCGAAGTCGACGGCGACGAGGTGCGCGCAGCGGTCGGCAAGGCGCGAGGTGAGGATGCCGGTTGCGCAGCCGAGCTCGAGCCCTGCGTCGTACGTCGCGCGCGGGAGGGTGGCGAGGAGGAGTTCGCGCTTGCGCTGCTCGTACCAGCTCGAGCGGAAGCCCCAGGGGTCGTCGTGGGTGGCGAAGAACCGCTCGAAGTGGGAGCGCGGCGTCGACGCGGCGGCTTCGCGTGAGACGGATTCGGGGCGAATGAGGATCTCCTGGTAGCGGGCGAAGTGCTCCTGCATCCCGTCGTGGACGATCGCTTCATCGCCGGAAGCGTCCGAAAGGGGCCGGAGCTGGCTGTCGTGCACGGCGAGGGCGCGGCGCTTGGCGTCGTGGACGGCGTCGTCGAGAGTGACGACTTCCGCGCGGTCCCACGGCACGTCGGCGGGGGTGCCCCAGTGCCAGAGCCAGATCGGGTACCCGCGGACGGTCGCGCCGGCCTCGGTCGCGACGCGTTCGGCGAGGGCACCGACGATGCGGTGGTCGCGGTGGCCGTCGCCGGTCCACGGGGATGCCACGAGGATGCGGTGAGGTGCGGCATCCGTCATCCCGGTGAGTGCGGCGATCTCGTCCTGTAGTGCGGCGGCGAGGACGTCTTCGTGGTCACCGAGGGTGCCGTCGGGGAGATGGAGCAGGCGGAGGGGGGCGGTGGGCGCGACGACGCCCAGGGCGTCGCGCACTTCGGTCTGCCGCCGCGCGGCGAGGTCGGCCGGGGTGTGGGTGGGCGAGTCGGGGTGGGAGTTCTCACCGTCGGTGGCGACGACGACGCGGATCGGGATGCCGCGCTGCGCGACGGTGTGCACGAGCCCGGCGACACCGAGGGTCTCGTCGTCGGGGTGGGCGGCGATGACGAGGAGCGCGTCGATGTCGAGGGACACCTCGGGCAGGGTGCGCGCGGCAAGCGCCGTGCGCCATTCGGATTCGGGGGTTCCGGGGTCGCGATGGTCGAAGGTCACCACCCGGACTCCCCCGCGGTGGTCTCGTCGCGCTCGGCTCGCCGCCGAACGAGGTCGCGCCCGAGGCGGGCGAGGTCGCGTTCAGCATGGTGCTGGCGGAGGTAGAGGTGCAGGTCGGCGACCCGGCGGGCGTGCGCGTCGTCGGCGACGAGCGGGGCCGGCCCGAGCGCGTGGTCGGCGATGTGCAAGACGGTTTCGGCGGCGTCGGCGACGATGGTGCGGACGCGCGCGGCAAGGATCGCGCGGTCGATCGCGTCGCCTTCCGATGACCGGGCGGTCGCGTCGGCGAGGGTGGTGCGGGCGGACCATTGGGCGGCATCCGCTCGTCCGAGGTGGACGCGGGCGAGCTGGTCGGCGCGGTCGGTGGAGGCGGCGTCGGCGAGAGCGTCGAGGATGCCGGCAGCGCCACCCCACCAGGTGGCGGCGACGCCCATGCCGCCGGTGGCGAATCCGGGGCGGGCGAGGTACCAGCCGGCGTCGCCGACGGGGACGGCCGGGGCGGCGGCGAGGTCGATGGGTGCGCTGACGATGTGCGGGAGACCGCGGGCGTGCCAGGGTCCGTCGTGCACGTGCACCTCGGGGCGGCGGAGCGCGATCGCGAAGAGGCCGCGGTTGTCGTCGTCGATCCAGGCGGTGACGAGGGCGTGGGTGAGGTGGGCGGCGAGGGAACACCAGGGTTTGGTGCCGGTGAGGGTCCACCCGGTCGTGCGGCTGGCGGTGAGGCGGACACCCGGCCCTTCGGCGGCGAATACGCCCCACGTCGAGGTGGTGTCGACGTCGAGGGGGCGGAGGTCGGGGGCGATGCCGTCGTCCCATGCCTCGGCGAGAATGCGCTGCGCGTCGACGTGCGGTTCGAGGACGCGGCCGGCCGCGACGTCGAGCGCGGCGGTGGAGGCGAGGAGTTGCCAGACGGTGTCGACGGATGCGGTGGCCGCACCGGTGTCGCGCGTCGCATCGCGCGCCCAGGCGAGGGTCGCCTCGACGTCGGTGCCGAATCCGGGGATCCGGCGGGCGGCGTCGATGGCGTCGACGACCGCCGGTTCGGTGTCTTCGCCCGGGAAGAGCGGGGCCGGGACGCGAGGGAGGGCCCGTGTGCGGGCGGCGGAGAGGGGCACGGTCGCATCATCACCCCGTTCGGACGAAACGCGCGCGGGGGTTGCTTTCGTCCGCTGAGGCCTGCTAGGTCGCCGGCGGAACGGATGGCGGCGGGTTGCGTCGCTCGCGGATCTCCTTGGCGAACTGGATACCGCCGGCCGCGATGACGAGGAGCCCGGTGACGAAGAGGAGGATGCGGACCCAGGGCGGGGCGTCCGGGAACATCAGGCCGGGCAGCGTGAAGATGAAGGTGGCGGCGATGAAGTACCAGACCGCGACTTGCTGTGGGGGTTCGGCGGGCGGCTGCGGCTGCGGCGGTCCCGGCTGGTGTGGTGGCGGCGGGGGTGCGGGGGTGTTGTCCATGTCGTTGCCTCCTTCGCCGGCCACGTTACGGATGCTGTGGTGCGCCGCACCTCCCCCGTGCGACGGAGATCGTCAGGTGAGGCGTTCGAACACCATGGTGGCTTGGATGCGGTCACCACCGCCGAAGCCGGTGCTGCCGGAGGCGGACGTGGAGATCGTGTGGAGGCGGTAGCCGAGGGCGGCTTGCCGGTTGATGACGCCTTCGAGTTCGGTGAGGTTGCCGGATCCGGAGCCGAAGAACTTCTCCTTGAGGACGACCTGCAGCACGACGTAGCTGGCTCCGGTGGCGGCGGGGCGGGGTTGTGCGCCGGAGACGGCGTCGGCTTGGGCGCGGGCGATCATGCCGCCGATTCCCGGTTCGGGCGGGGGCGGCGGCTGGATCTGGTCGGTCCATGCCTGACCGTCCCACCACCGCATCGTTCCGGTGCCGTCGTCGTACCAGCCTGCTTGCGCGTCGGTCATCGTCGCCCCCTGTTCGTGTGCTCATCGTGGCCAGCGGTTTCGTGAGAATGTAGCGCGCCGTGTTCCTGGACGCGTCGCTCCGCGCGGTGCGATCGTCGGACACGGGAGGATGAGGACATGAGCGCGTTCGGGACTCTCCATCATGTCGAGGTGCAGGTGACGGACCTCGAGCGCACGATCCCCGGGTGGGAGTGGCTGCTCGGCGAGCTCGGGTATGAGCCGTTTCAGCGCTCAGCCATCTGGCTTTCCACGCGGGGTCGGCGGCATCCTGGAGCAGCTCTGGCGGCTGGCTCCCTCGCACGGATGGGCGCATCTCCACACGGATCGGCACCCTTTCGCCGGCGGCGAGCGACACTATGCCGCGTTCCTCGAGGATGCGGAACGTTTCAAGGTCGAGCTCGTCGCGAGCGATCTCTCGTCCGTGCCGTGATGGCGGAGCACGTGGTGAAGCCCCCACTGCGGTTTGGCCGCACGCTCGAGCGCAACCTACAGACGCCTACCGTGCGAAGAAGGAGAGATTCGGAGCCGATTCCGGTTTAGAACGGTGCGGGGTCGGGCGGCGATGCGCCGCCACCCCCATCCGGGGGCGGTGCCCCACCTCCGGACGGCATGAACCTCACCAGTGGCGCCGGCGGATGGTCGATGTACACCCGTCCCGTCGGTGAGGTCCATTCCAGGACTCCGCCGCCGAGTTGCCGGACACCCCATGAGGTGAATTGCTTCATCGAATGGTGCCGTTGGCACAGGTGGCAGAGGTTCCGGACGTCGGTCGGCCCACCGAGCGCGTAGTCGAAGGTGTGATCCAGCTCGCAGCGTATGGCGGGGCGTCGGCATCCGGGGAACCGGCAATGCCGATCCCTAGCCCGCAACAGCCGCGCCATCGACGCCGTCCGCCGGTAAGAATCCGTGAACAGCACCTGCCCGGACACCGGATGCACCACGAGACGTTCCCACGAGCTGATCGCGCCGGCCAAGGCCCGGGCGGTTGCGGGGTCGATGGGGGCGGAGCCGACGAGGTCGGCGGTGGTGGTGTCGTTTGCCGGGTCGTCATCGCGACCGAGCAGCGTGAGAGCGGGGACGACGACCTGAACTTTCGCGCGGATCGTCCCGAGGGTGCCGTTTCCGTCCCCGTCGATGGTGGGGTCTACGAGGGGGGAGGCGGTGAGGAGCATGTCGCAGAACACGTCCGCGCGCACCTGGTCCCGCGTCCGGCAATCCGGCTCCCCGGCATCTTCCTCGGAGCCGGCATCCGTGCCAGCACCGCCCACTGGCGGTGCGTTGCGGGCGTCGATGATCGACGAGGCCTGCTCGGTCAACCGGTCACTGATCCCCTCCGCCAAGAGGGTCGGGATCGTCGCGACCAGTTCCGACATTCCGTCCCGCAACGGCGTGACACTCACCCGACGTTCCTCGCGAGCCTTCGCATGCCGCTCCGCGAGTGTCCGGGGGTGCAGTTCTTGCGCGAGGTGGTCGAGGCGGTCTTTCAGCCGTCCGACCGACCGACCCACACACAGCTCCGCCGCGGCCGCATCGAACTCGGCCCGTGCATCCCGCGGCAGCACAGTCCCACACCGCAACACCGCGGTGGCGTGGCCACGGGTGATGCGCCCCGCTTCCCACGCGGTCAACGTCGCCGGGTAGCACTCGACCCACTCCACTGCCTGGGTGATCTGCGCCTGCATCGATCGGTCGGTGGTGAACGTCACCCCGGCAAGTTCCGCGGCGACGGACCGGTAGACCATCTCCTGCGACCGCACCGACGCCGACTGGCGCCGCGACACGCGTTCGGCGATCGCGCCCGCGCGCGCTTGGTTGCGGACGTTCTCGACCTCCATCGCCCCCAATGCGGGGGTGATCCGCTCGGCGGCGTGCGCGACCTCGTCGAGTTCGGCGAGGTCTTCTTCGCTGAACTCGATCCACCGGCTCGTATTCATGTTCGAATACTACCGACAGGTTCTGACACTCACCTAGCACTTTTCAGCGAGACTGCATTCTCCGGTCGAGACTGCACTCCGGGCACCGCGACGCCCTCCAGGCACCGTGACGCCCTCGACCTCACACCCCCGGGCGGATCATCAGCTCCGGAATCTGCGCATCCCGCGGCACGTCGAGCACCGTCAGCATCGCGGTGACGACCGACTCCGGATCGATGAACGCTCCCGGGTCGTACGCGGCGCCCTCCTGCTCGTGCACGCGCTCCTGCATCGGCGTCGCCGTGCGGCCGGGGAACACCGACGACACCCGCACACCGTGCGCCGCCTCCTCCTGCCGAAGCGAGTCGGCGAGCGCCTTCAGACCGTGCTTGGATGCCGCATACGCCGACCATTCCGGAGACGCGCGCAGCCCCGCACCGGAATTCACGAACAGCACCTGCCCCTTCACCGCACGCAGCGCCGGCAGCAGCAGACGCGTCAGCTCGGCGGGCCCGGTGAGGTTGACGTTCAGCTGCCACTCCCACGACGACACCGGCAGCTCGCCGACGGGCCCCAGGTCGACCACCCCGGCAGCGTGGATCAACGCGTCGATGCGGTCCGGCATCCGCTCTTCCGCCGCGGCCTGAGACATCGCGGCGGCGAGCGCTCCCGGAACAGCGAGGTCGGCGACAACCGCGACGGATCCCGGATGCCGCTCCTCGAGCTCGCGCGCCCGCTCGGCGCTCCGCGCGATGAGGACGAGATCGTCGCCCCGATCGCGCAGCCGCGTCGCAAGCGCTGCGCCGATTCCCGAACCGGCACCGGTCAGTACATGAAGAGCCATGCCCTCATGCTCGCACGCGGCACCAGCGCGCGCCCATCAGCCGACCCGCCCACAACCGCCCGACTACAGGAACCCGTCGATCGCCTCTCGCGTGAGCTCCATCTCGATCGGGCCGCCGTGCCCTTCGCTCTCGACGATCTCGAGTCGACTGCCCGGCCACGTACGGTGCAGGCGCCATGGGGTGATGGCCGGCCCGCTCACGTCCCGACGTCCGTGGATCAGCACCCCCGGGATGCCGGCGAGCTTGCCGGCCCGCTCGAGGACGGCATCCGCACCGCGCAGGAAGCAGTCGTTCGCCCAGTAGTGGGTGACGAGAGTGGCGAAGTTCTCACGGGTGCGGGCATCCTCGTGCAGCGGGCCGGGCTGCCATGCGGGGTCGAGCGAGATGTGCGTGGACTCCCACCGATCCCAGCGATCCGCCGCTGCGGCGCGGGTCGCGGCATCCTGACTCCGCATGAGCTCCGAGTAATGCTTCACGACACGGATGCCGTCCGGCACCTCGCCCGCGAACTCCTCCCACGCCTCGGGGAAGATCGCTCCGACGCCCTCCGTGATCCAGTCGATCTCGGACCGGGCGCCGGTGGTCACGGCGGTCAGCACGATCTCGGTTACGCGTGTGGGGTGCGCGAGCGCGTAGGCCAGCGCGAGCGTCGACCCCCACGACACCCCGTGGAGCAGCCACGCGTCGATACCGAGATGTTCCCGCAGCGCTTCGAGGTCATCGAGCAGCGTCTGCGTCGTGTTCTCGTCGAGGCGGTCGAGATCATCGATCGCCCATGGCGTGCTCCGCCCACACCCCCGCTGATCGACGCCGACGATGAGATGCGCGGCGGGGTCGAAGCGCCGCCGGTATCCGCCCTGACCCAGCCCGCCGCCGGGCCCACCGTGCAGGTAGATCGCGGGCTTGCCCTGCGGGTTGCCCGAGGTCTCCCAGTACAGCTCGACGCCACCCGGGCGACGCAGCCGGCCGGTCGCGAACGGCTCGAGCGGAGGATGCACCGTCGCAGACTACTCCGGCGCCCTCACCGCGACCCCGCGACATTCCCCGCAGCGGATGCTGCACCCCATCCTCGCCGAACTCCGCACACGCAGCGGTGCCCGGCGCGAACCTCCCCGCGCCGGGCACCGCCACACCCAACGCCCCGGCTAGATCACCAGCCCCAGCGCCCACGGTCCGATGAGCACCGTGAAGAGGGTGATGAGGATCGCGCCGACGATGTTCAGCACCAGTCCGCCGCGGACCATCTCGATGATCTTCACCTGTCCAGACGCGAAGACGATCGCGTTCGGCGGAGTGCCGACGGCGAGCATGAACGCGCACGTGGCCGCGAGCGCCGCGGGGATCAGCAGCGTCATCGGGTCGACGCCGACCCCAATGGCCACCCCACCCAGGATCGGGATGAACGTCGCCGCCGTGGCGGTGTTGCTGGTGATCTCGGTGAGGAAGAGCACCAGCACCACGACCACGCCGATCAGCAGGACGATGGGCAGCGCGCCGAGCCCGCTGACCTGCTCGCCGAACCATGCGTCGAGGCCGGTGGCGGCGACCGCGCCGGCGAGCGAGAGACCGCCACCGAAGAGCAGCAGCACGCCCCACGGGAGGCCCTTCTCGGCATCCTTCCACTCCAGCGTCATGGTGCCCTTCTTGTCGCCCGGAAGGAGGAAGAGCAGGATGCCGGCGCCGATGGCGACGACGGTGTCGTCGAAGATGCCGAGCCACGGCATCCGCTCTCCGAGGTCTCCGATGCCCGAGAGCAGGCCCGGGACGATCCAGAAGAACGCGGCGAGGAGGAAGACGGCGAGCACGGTCTTCTCGCCCTGGCTGGTGGGGCCGAGCTTGGCGATCTCGTCGTTGATCAGCTGCTTGCCGCCGGGAACCTCGTCGAGCTGGAAGCGGAACAGCACCCGCACGATCAGCACCCACGCGAGGAAGGTGAAGACGATCACGATCGGGACGCCGAGCATCATCCACTCAAGGAAGCCGATCTTGCGGCCGAGTTCGTCGCTGATGTATCCGGCGACGATGGCGTTGGGTGGGCTGCCGAGGAGCGTGCCAAGGCCGCCGATGGTCGCCGACCAGGCGATGGCGAGCACGAGGCCGACGCCGAACTTCCGCACGTCGGGAACGCGGATGACCTCGCTGATGGGGGTGCCGTTGCGGATCTGCTCGGTCATCGATCCGGCGCTCTCGCGTCCGCCTATGCGGTCGCTGTTCTCCACGACCAGGGCGAGGACGCTGAGGCCGATGGGGAGCATCATGAGCGTCGTGGCGGTGTTCGACACCCACATCGACAGGAACGCGGTGGCGATCATCATGCCGAGCACGATGCGTCGCGGGTGCGTTCCGACGCGGCGGAGGGTGAGGAGGGCGATGCGGCGGTGGAGGTTCCATTTCTGCATCGCGATGGCGATGAGGAACCCGCCGACGAAGAGGAAAACGATCGGGTTCGCGTACGGGGTGGTCGCTTCGGGGACCGTCCGCGCCGTCAAGAGCGGCAGGATGACGATCGGAAGGAGCGAGGTGACCGGAAGCGGCACCGCCTCGGTCGTCCACCACACCGCCACGAGGATCGCCAGGCCGCCGACGATCCGCGCGTCGTCGCTGACGGTCGTGGTGCCGAGCAGGAGCCAGGTCAGGAGCCCGAGCGCCACCCCGAGGAGGCGGAAGAACCAGATCTTCGCCGGCGGTCGGGCCTTCTTGGTACCCACCTGCCCGGTGAGTGCTGCGGGCGGTTTGGTCTGCGTCGCGGGAGTCATCGTCGCCTCCAGGTGTGCTTCGTCGTCTACACCGGCGGTTGCCGTGTGCACGATCCTGGACGGATGCCGCAGCCACGTCGCGTTCTGGTCGTTGTGGACGCGCGGCGGCGCGCTAGCAGGTCGACACGGCGCCGGGCCGGCCGTTGACACGTGTCATGAACGCTGAGAGCGTCGACGAGACCACGACGCGGAGCGAGGAGACCACCGGATGCCGTCGCTGATCCAACAACGCATGTCGCTCGACCGTCAGCGCATCCAGGCCCGGTGGATGCTGTTGTGGGGATACGCGTTGGTGTACTTCGGCGTCTCTCTCTACTGGACTGCATCCAGCTGGTTCACCGTGCTGTACTTCCTGTTCGCGCTAGTAGTCGTAGCGTTCGGCATCATTCGCGTCCGCGCCGCACGGCGCGATCGGATCGCATTCGAGACCGAGCACGGCCCCGACGCCGGCAGGCAAGATCCCGTCCGCTGAGGCATTCGCCTCCGACCCGCCCATTCACGACCTCCCGCTGATGGTCGACGAAGGGCGCCGAAGTCAGCGCCATACTGCTGAGATGGAAACCGACGCGAAGCCCCTTGACGCGTCGCGTCGGTCTCGCCTCGCCATCCCCAGCCTCGTCATCGGCGGCATCCTGATCCTGGCCGGCATCGTCGGAGCTCTGGGGCCATTGATAACGCGAGACGCGTCAGCGTGCGTCAACAACGTCCAACCTCCGGCTGACTTCACCGCGAGGCACCAAGAGGGCATCACGGCGACCGGCGAGATGATCTCCCTGTTCCCCTTCGGCGCGCAGTGCTCGTACCTAGCCCCGTCGACCGGAGAAACAGCCCTTTCCGTCGTGCCGCTATGGCCGACGATCAGCGTGCTCGGCGGAGTCGCCGGCATCGCCCTGGGCGCAACAACCCTCGCGGTGTCCCGCCGGGCGAACTAACGTCAGCACGGCCTGCTTCTTCTTCACTCGACGTCAGAGCACACCCACCGAAACCCGACGCCCCTACCCCGCGACGCCCGCCCGCACCGCCTCGACGATCTGCTCCTGCGCCTCACGCCCGGCGCGCGTCGGCACCAGCGGATACACGTGCACCTGCCCGACCTCCTCGTGCAGATCGAACGCCACCCCCGCCGCGCGCGCCTTATCCGCCAGCACGCGCGCGTCGGGGTTCAGAACGTCCCGCGTCCCGGTGAACACGGTGATCGGACCGAGCCCCGCGAGGTCTCCGAATAGCGGACTCACCACCGGGTCGAGCAGGTCCAGATCGCCCCGCCAGTGCTCGGCGAGCACCCGGCCTCCCGGGGTGCCGAGCCACGGGTCGGTCGGCTGCACGATCGGGATGCGCGGGTTGCTCCACGACAGGTCCAGCGCGGGCGAGATGAGGATCGTCCGCGGCAGCACCACGTCCTCGTCGCGCAGAGCGAGCGCGGCCGACAGGGCGATCTGTCCGCCGGCGGAGTCCCCCGCGAGACACGTTGCGCCATACTTTTCGATACTGCGACGGACGAGAGCGACGACGCCGTCCCGCGCCTCCTGCGCTGTCCCGAACGGCACGAGCGGATAGATCGGAACCACGACCGCCACCGACGCCTCCGCGGCGATGCGCGCCGCCAGATGCCAGTGCTGGGTCGCGATCTCATTGACCCATCCCCCGCCGTGAACGTAGACGACGGCTCCGCGCACCTCCGGCGGCAGGATCGTGTACACCGGCCACCCGTCGACCTGTTCCACATCGACACGGATGCCGCTCCGCAACCGTCCCGGGGGCCCGTACGGTACTGGCCGCAGCTCCCGCTCCCGGATCCGTCGGCGCGCACCTTCGGCGGTGACGAACGCACGGTTCGCACGCATCAGTCGGAGGAGAACCGGGACGACGGCATCGGGGAAGATGAGGTTCACCGCCCCAGCATCACACGCCGCTCGAAGGGCTGCCGCTCCGAGACACCGGCAGTGCACGACTGAGACCAGTGAGCTCAGCCCGCTGCTCTACAGCGCATCCACCGTCGCGAGGATCTCCGCCGTCTCGGTGCGCTGGGTGTAGTCGACCTTGATGTCCGCGAACGCCACGGTCCGCGCGGCGTCGACGACGATCACCGACGGGAACGGGATCGCCGGCGTGTCGTCGGCGTTGCTGTCCTTCACCGCAAACCCGAGCTGCGTGTGCGCGTCCTGCGCGGCGCCGCTCGGGGCGGTGACGATCCCGAGCGCGCCGGCGAGCGCGTTGCCGGGGTCGGAGACGACGGTATAGCCCAGCTCGCCCTTCTCGACGGCGGATGCCGTCCCGTCCGGCGTCTGCGGGCTGATAGCGATCAGGCGCACACCGCGCTCGTCGAGCTCCGGAGCGAGGGTGCGCTGGTAGTGCGCGAGGGTGATGTTGCAGAACGGACACCACGCGCCCCGGTAGAACACCAGCACCGCGGGACCCTCACCGAGAAGCGACTCGAGGTCATGCGACTCGCCGCGGACGTCGACGACGGTCGCCGCCGCGGGCAGCGTGTCCCCCACCGAGACAGCCCCGTCCGGCACTCCGCCAGCACGCAGGTCGCTCTGCTCCTCGTCGAAGACGGCGGTCAGCGTCGGGCCGACGGCGTTCGAGAAGCCAGGAACGAAGTCGGCGACCTCAGCGGCGATGGTGTTCGACGTGGTCATGAGGGCTCCTGTCTCGGAAGCCCCGCCGGCGGTGAGATGCGGCGGAGTCGGGTGTTTCCGGTTATTCGGAGCGGATGCCGGGCCAGGGCGAAACCGCCCGAACTCCAGTCACGGACGGTAACAATCCGCCCCGCAAGGTCGGCGCCGCTCCCCCGCGGCATCCGGTCAGACGGCCGTGAGGAACGCTTTCACGCGCTCCAGCAGCACCGCGGACGCCTCGGGGTCGAAGGCGTCGAGGGACGAGTCGGCGAACAGGTGCTGCGCGCCCGGGTACAGGAACAACTCGACCGACGGCGACGAGTCGGCGAGCGCGCGGGCCGCAGGCAGGTCCTCTTGGAAGAACTCATCGCCCTCCTTGCCGTGGATCTGTGCAGGCAGCCCCCCCGGGGGCCACGCCTCACCGAACTCCGAGACCGGAATGCAGGAGTACATGAGGAGCGCCCCGCGCGCACCGGGACGCGTCTGCGCCAGCTGCTGCGCGATCATCACGCCGAACGAGAACCCGGCGTACACGAGGTCGGTGCGGTACTCATCGGCGAGCGCCACTCCTCTCTCGCGCAGCGCGTCGAACCCGGTCTCCTGAGCGAACGCGAAGCCGTCATCGATGGTGTCGAAGGTGCGCCCGTCGAAGAGGTCGGGGGTGTGCACGGTGTGCCCCGCGCGTCGGAGGTCATCGGCGAACGCGCGCACCCCGTCGGTGAGCCCCTGGATGTGGTGGAAGATCAGCACCTCGGCCATGCGAAGCATCCTCCCCCATTCACTGCTTCTCGGCAGCCCTCTTCCGCGGCAGGCTGTTCCCCCGATCCGAGTTCGATAATCGTGCGCACGGATGTCAGGCTGGCGAGCATGAATCGCACCCAGAAGATCACCCTCGCCGCCTCGGCGTTCGTCGTCGCTGGGCTCGTCGCCCTCGCACTTCCCGCTGTCACGTCGGTGACCGTCCCCGAGGAGCCGAATGTCGTCGACATGCTTCCCGTCACCGGGTCACAGCCGGAGGCCGCGGCCGATCCGGCCGATCCGGCCGATCTCCCCGAAACGGAACAGCCGCTGACCGAGCTGCCGGCATGGGCGCAGACCGGAACCTTGTGGCTTGTGTACCCGGACGACCTGCGCTGCCAGGGGACGGAGGGGTGTCCGAACGACTACCGCGCTGCGTTCGGTGAGCCCGGCGAGACGCTCCCCCCTGGAGTCGAGTACTACGACCCTGCCCGTCACGACTACAACCGCGAGACCAACACGGGAATGGTCTTCCCCGTCGTCGAGGAGCAGTAGGCAAGCAACCCACGTTGTTCGTCGAAGATGGCGGCGCGGTCTGTCGTCAGGATGACCAGCACGTGGCGGATCAGTGCTTCTCGGCAGCCCGCTTCCGCTGGCGCTCTGCTTCCATCTCGGCCGCAACCTCGGGGGTCGGCGCCGATCCGCCGAGGTGCGCCGGCTGCCACCACTGCCCCTCGCCCGAACGCGGGTAGGTCGCCTGCGCGTCCGCGAGCAGGGTCTCCAGCTCCGTACGCAACGCGGCCGTGGCCTCGACCGGGTCGTCGGACCCGCTCACGTGCATCGGCTTTCCGATCGAGACACGGATCGGAGCCCGGAGCGCCTCACGGAAGCTCGCGCGATGGTTCTTTGTGCGAAGGAGCTGTCCGCCCCAGACGACCACGGGGATGACGGGAACACCGGCGGCAGCCGCCATCCGCACGGCACCCGTCTTCAGCTCTCGCACCGTGAACGACGCACTGACTCCCGCCTCGGGGAAGACACCGAGCACCTCGCCGCGCTTCAGTGCCGCGACCGCGTTCGTGTACGCGTCGCGCCCGGCGGACATGTCGACGGGGATGTGCCGCATCTGGCCCAGGAGCCACCCGACCACCGGCTTATCGGCGGCGCGCTTGGTCACCATGTACCGGACCCGACGACGGGTCCGCAGCCACGCGACCCACTCGACGAGGGCGAAGTCCATGTATCCGAAGTGGGTGATCGCGAGCACCGCGGGCCCGGACTTGGGGATCGACTCGGCGCCGGTCATCTTCGGCCGGAGCTGCAACACTCCCCCGAAGAACACGCGGCCCGCGCCGACCGCCATCGAGTAGATCGGTTCGAATCGACGCTTCGGGTTCGGGTGCATCCGTCTATTGTTTCGCGCCCAGCTGTGAGATGGGCCGTGGGGCTCGCGCATGACCAGCCCCACGGATGCCGATCTCAGCGTCCCGCGAGCCACTCCCGTGCGGCGTCGATGTCGCTCTGTGCGAGTCCATGACCGCCGGGACGGGTGTGACGCGTGACCTTCGCACCGTGGGATGCCGCGATCTTCTCCAGCCGATCGACCGAGGCCGACGGAGCCATCGGGTCAGCGACGCCGTTCAGCAACACCACCTCGACGGCGGAGACGTCGCCGATCGGGTCGCGGTCGGCGAACGGGAACATCCCACTGAACGCCACGACCCGGTCGAGTACCTCGGGGTGCAGAAGCGCGGTCGCGAGACCGATGTTCGCTCCGTTGGAGAAGCCGACGGCGATGAGGCGCCGATCCGCGAGGTCGTAGTGCTCGCGCGCGGCGGTGACGAACTCAGCGAGCTCGCCGGCGCGCTGGATCACGTCGTCGACGTCGAACACACCCTCGCCGAGCCGACGGAACCAGCGGTTCATGCCGTTCTCACTTACGCGACCGCGCGGCGAGAGCACTCCGGCGCCGGGCCAGAGGTGGGAAACGATCCCGGTGATCTCCTGCTCGTTCCCGCCGGTGCCGTGCAGGGTCAGCAACACCGGGGCATCCGCATCCCCCGGGATGAAGACGTGCGGCCAGGACTCGATGGAGACCGCGCTCATGCTGCCGCTCCCGGGTTGTTTTCGGCCGGAAGCTGCACCGGCACGACGGCGGCCTCGATTGCCTCACGGGAGGGCTCGAGCCACGGCGGCAGCTTGAGGGCGCGGCCGAGTTCGAGGAGGGGCTCGTCGATGTCGAAGCCGGGGGTGTCGGTGGCGATCTCGAAGAGCACGCCGCCGGGCTCGCGGAAGTAGATGCTCGTGAAGTACTGGCGGTCGAGGATCTCGGTCACCTGGTGTCCACGCGAGACGAGCTCGTCACGCCACTGCTGCTGCGTCTCCTGGTCGGGCACGCGGAAGGCGATGTGGTGCACCGTTCCCCCGGCGGTCAGGCCGGTCGGGGTGAGTCCGGAGCTGACGACGTCGACGATGGCGCCCGGAAGACCGTCGCCCGCGGCGAGCCGGGTGCGGTTACCGGCCTGTTCGACGACGCGCATGCCGAGGTCGTTGACGAGAAGTCCGACGGTGCCCTCGGGGTCGCGCACCGTGAGGACGCTGGAGTGCTGCCCGCGCACGGCGTACTCCGCCGGCACGCTCGCCGAGTCCCACGGGTCGCGCGGGTCGTCGGTGTTCGTGGCGACGAGTTCGATGCGGAGCCCGTCGGGGTCGGCGACCATGAGGCGCTCCTCGCTGCTGGAGGGCGAGGTGATGCGCGGCTCGGCACCGAGGGAGGTGAAGTGCTCGTGCCACCAGCCGAGCGACCCGGCGGGCACGCTGAACGCTGTGGAGGTCGACTGCCCGGCACCGATGCGCCCGGGGGCGATGTTGCGCCACGGGAAGAAGGTCATGAGGCTACCGGGCCGTCCGGACTCATCGCCGTAGTAGAGGTGATACGTGCCGGGGTCGTCGAAGTTGACCGTCTTCTTCACCAGCCGCAGGCCGAGCCCGCGGACGTAGAAGTCGATGTTCTTCTGCGGGTCACCGGCGAGCGCGGTGACGTGGTGCAGTCCCGAGGGTGCGACATTCATGGGGTTCTCCCGTCGATGGTCAGAGTGGGTGCGAGGCGTCGTGGTGACGATTCTCCCACTGTTTCCATTCAAACGCATATAAACTCACAACATTCCCGGGCTGAAGCCAGCGCCAGAAGACGTCCCGCGACGATGCAAGACTTACCGAACGCCGCGAAGCGAGTCGCCCCTCTGCCGTAGTGGTGCCGCGTATTGATGATGCCGCTCAGAACGCTCCAGCTCCGGGTTCGAGGTGGCGGACGCCACGATGCGACGAAGCCAGATCAGCCACGGCCCCGCTGAGATCTGCCTGGAGCTTCACTAGGAGAACTGCGTACTGGTCCGGCTCCGCGTCCGATGCCTCGAGGAAGTAGTTGCATGCACGAGTCATTCGCGAGAGCGGCTGCTCGGTGGGCTCGATCTGACGCACTCGGTCTCGAGTCCGCCGAACCTCATCCCGTATCGACAACACGCTCGATGTCGCTCGTGCAAAATCTGGATTCTCACGCGCGCCCGGAATGACGACCGGTCGGCTGGCAAGTGCTCGGCGACGGTGCAGCTCGCCAATCAGTGAGTTCAAGGACTGCGCTTCGTCCCTTATGAGGTTCAGCTTGTACGTCGCATACGCGATCAGCACCGTCAGTCCGGCACCGATACACGCGACCAACACATCTGGCCAGAAGGTCACCCACATCGGAGAAGGATCGCACGCAAGAGACCTTTCTACGCGGCGACCCTCAGGGAGCTTTGTTGCTTGACCCCGCAAGCCGTTCTGCGGGACTGCCTCAGACGTCAGAACGGCGCAGAGACGAAGGGGTGCGGGTCTTGCACAACTACTCAAAACATGTTGCTGTAGGTATTTCGCCCCTGGCGCTTGCCTCGAAGGCTTCAACTTCTCGCAGATCGACGGCTGATCTACCGAGCTCTGTCCGGATGGCCAAACAGCTCCGCGAAGGCGAGATTGACGCACTCGTCGCACGCTACCGCGAGATTCGGAGCATGCGGAAACTCGCGACAGAGTTTCGGTTGTCTCGAACGACGATAGCCAAGCACCTGGCGGATCGGGGCGTCGACACCTCGCGCGGCATGACCTCCGCCGACATCGCTAGGGCCGCAGACCTATACGAAGGTGGCCTATCCAGCGTCAGCATTGGCAAGCGGCTCGGCTATGACAATAAGACCATCCTCAGCGCGCTTCGCGCGGAGGGCATCACGATTCGAGAGGCACTGGTCCGCTACCCGACGAACCCATAGATCAGGATAGCGACTTCGCAACATCGCGGATCGCGTCACGAAAGATCGTGTCCTGCTCCTGAACGTCAGGCGACAGGTCATCGAAGGGGACGATCGAATCGTTCTGCGGATCGAACTCTGTGGCCCATACAGACCACGCGTCGTGTACGTCTTCATTGCTAACTCGCACTCCCTTACTTAGAGCAAGCAGTGCGTAGCTCGAAAAGAGCTGGTCGAGTCCGTCCTCGGGCAGTTTGTCCGGATCGATCGCAGCACGAATACGCTCCGCGATCTGGGTGATGTAGTTGGCATCTGGACTGCTCATCAAGCAACAACTCCTAGCAATGTGCCGACAAGCAGGACGACGTAGATCATCGCGAACACGAGCGGAACAATGGACTCAACGTTGGTGAGCGTTGTGTATCGGTCCTTGAACTTGAGCCACCGGCCACGAAGGCTCTTCATCTCAAGGTCGTCCTCCGTGGTTCTCGTTAGCTCGGCCCATTCCCGGGTGAAGTACTGCTCCGGCAGTGCCTTCTCCATGCCATTGATGACGTTGAATTTGGCACGGTTCAAGCGTCGGTATGACCTCAGGGCGAAGTACCAGGTCAGCGCCAGGAGGAAGCCCATCATGGCGATGATGATGACCAATGACTTCTGGCCGCTGGAGATGCTGCTGTAGGTGAACCCGAGGATCGTTACGAGCGCAGTATGGACGCTGAGGAAGAAGCCATTCGCCAGCATGCGTCGCGAAGAAACACGGTCAGCCATTTCGACTGCCATGAGGTAGATCGCCAGCTTGTCGTCAGATTCCGGCATATCAGCGCCCGGCTAGGCGTTTTTCCCTTCACCCATCATCTGCTGGATGGCTGCAGCGATATTCGTCCAGTTCCACCCGATGACTCGATTCCTTGCGAGCCCACTTGGCAGCGTGCTCGCTGTCCCCGCGCCGTCGACATAGACGCCAAAGATGGGGACGTTCTTGTCCTTCGCCATTGCAATCTCGGCGGCGACTCCGTAGGCGGACCCCATCGACTTCCCTACGAGGACGATGAGCATGTGGCAGTTCGCGATCTTCTTCGAGATCAGTGCTTCCCACTCCGACTCAGGGAGGACGGATTTTGACGACCAATCCTCCACGATGAACGGTGTCGGCGAGTCGCTCTTTGCCTGGCCTGCGAAGAGATTCCTCGATGAAAGGTTGTTGTCGTAGTCAAAACTCAGAAATGCTCTCGGTTCAGCCATGATGTTGCTCCTTGTTCAGTTTTCTTAGTGTCTCGCATGGCTCCGACACTCGACGGGCGATGCTGCCGCTGATTATGAACTGCGGCGCTGCGGCGGTCAAGACACCCCGCCTGCGGCGAATGCGCACCGTCGGTGAGCTATCCCCTACCAATAGATTCCCACTACTTCGACGTCGAGCATTCGCTCGCGAGGCTTCGTGGCATTCCCCGCCAACGTCGGGGCAGGCTGTGTCGTGAGCGACAGCGGTGATGGAAGGAGTTCCAACCGTCCGGCCTCGCGAGCATTCCGGCGGAGCGCGATGTCCGCATCTGCGTCAGGTGCTACAGCGGAATCCATACTGAGCGCGGTCACTGCGGTCAGTACCTTGTCGAATGCCTGCCGCTGCGCAGTAGGAGTTGCCGGCCCGGCAGCCAAGGCGCCGATCAGAACGTCTATCTCGGCCTGGCTGTCGGCGTCGATTGTCAATTCACAACGCTCAGCGATCGCGACGGCGTAGGCCGTGAGGGCATCGCGATGCGCGACATGAATCGGAGCGACCGACGTGGAATCCTGACCAACCTTCGGCGCTTCGATGGCATTGATTTGATCCACGAAACCCGGCGCGACATCAGCGAAGAGATCGGCCAGCTTCACGGGAGTCCAGCTGTCGTGGAGGCTGTCCCGCGCGACGCGGCCAAAGACCGTAAAGCGAGCGTTAGAGAAGAGCACTCTCCTCAGGTCTTTCCAGTACCCGAGCTTCTCCGTGACTCCGACGACGTACAGCGGATACGACTCGAGTTCCAATCCCTCGACGGCGCGCTTATCAACGATGTATTCAGCGCCATCGATCATCACCGACTTGTAGTGAACCGCCTCCGCTTTGATGGGAACCAGGCCCGCGAGGAAGCGGTCCAGAACCTTCATGATCGGCTCAGAATCTCGGAGAAACCCCAGGAGTCCCGGCGCCCCGAACATGGCGGGGTAATCGTCCGCCATTGCTTTCCACTCAGTCATCATCGAGCCAAGTTTGAAGACGGGGTCGACGGCGAGCTCGACTTCGATCTCGACAAGTGTGCCGCGGGTCAGCTCATCGACCGAGAGCACTACGGCCGGATCACGCTCGCTGACAACAGCCTGACTATTGGTCAATGGCGCCGGCGCTCCGGCTAGGTGAGCGAGCCTGAACGTGAGCGGCAGGTCGCGCAGCTCCTTGAACAGTGACTGCACGACCGCCTTGCGGGAACTCTGCATGCTGTTGCTGTTGCTCGTTTGGTAGCGCGCACTGACCTCGCTCTTGACGCCCACCGCGTTTGCGCCAGCAACGCCAGCGACTTCAGCCTCTTCTGCACGCGCGCTTGCTTCGGACACCGTGTCCAGAAGCGTCGACTTTTGTGAGACAAGCAGGCTGTGAAGACTCACCTCGTCCAGGTAGACGAACTCACGAAGCGGAGCGGCCTTGACGATTTCTCGCGAGGCGGACTTCGCCTGTCGACGTTGCCGACGATCGGCCCACCACGATTTAAGCGACATGGTCAACCTCGTTCATCTCTCGCGAAGCACGAGACTGGACTCTCTCGAAGGCCTGCGCCACGTCTTCGTCTGCAATCGACTTCCGGCCGTCTCCCGCCGCTACTAGCCCCGCTTCTGTCCAGATCGAATTCAGGCGGGCAGCAGACCACCCGTCGGTCATCGATGCGACTTCCGCGAGAGGGAGGTCACCGGTCGTCTTCAGTTCCTTCGCGCGCACCTGCAAGATTTCAAGCCGATCCTGTGCAGTCGGCAGGCCGAAAGGTATTTCCCAGTCGAACCGTCCGGGTCTCAAGAGCGCTGGTTCAACTTGCTCGATCCGGTTCGTTGCGGCAATCACCACGACGTTGCTGTGTTTCTGGTCGAAACCGTCCATGAGAGTGAGTAGCTGCGCGACTAGTCGCTTGGAGGCCTCGTGCGAGTCGTCCGTCCTGCGCTCAGCGATCGAATCAATCTCGTCGAAGAAGACGATCGCCCGCTCCTCCGATGCAGCCGCCTCGAAGATCCGACGGAGAGTGTCTTCGCTGTCGCCCAACCATTTGCTCACGATGGAAGGCCCGCTCACAAGAAAAAACGTCGCCTTGGACTCGTGTGCGATAACGCGAGCCAAGTGCGTCTTCCCAGTTCCCGGCGGGCCGGTAAAAATGATTCCCTTCACTGGTCGCGCGCCCATCTCGTCGAGCGCATCCTTGCGGTTGAGCTGAGTCTCGATAAGTTCAACTGCGCGCGCTCGCACATCGTGATAGCCGCCGAATGAGTCGAAGGTAGGGCCGTTCTCCGGATCGTGCTTGACGAGATACTCCTTGAGCACATCCTGCTCGACTCCCGAGTCACGCGCACGAATCGGGGTGTCCGAAACCACGCGAGTCACGCCATGAAAGTCATCGAACTCGACCGTGTTGCCAGGTACGAGATTCAGCTTCTTTCGAGGTACCTTGCGAAGGAAACGAAGCCCAAGCGCCGTCTCAAGGAGAACCCCCTTCTTTTCGATCAGACGAACGATTCCGATCGATCGTTCGTCGAACCACACATCGTCGGGGACCACTTGCCATGAGCTCTCGCCGATTAGGACTGTATCGCCAGGGTCAACCGCGAGGTATTGAGTTGCTGAGACGCGTGCAGCACCCCCGCTCTGCATGCGCGCGTGAAAGGTATGACCGTCATCCTCGACTGCGACCACGCGACCGACTCGCCCAAGCGCTATCGCACTCGGATTCGGATTGACATCGTCGCTCACTGCACGCCTCCGCCGAGTCCAAAGAATCGCTCGAAGAACGCTCCAAGCTTCTCGATCACCCGCTGCTTCTTCTCGCCATGCCCACCGTCGCTCGCGAAGCGAGAGGCAGGTGGAAGCACCTTCGTGATCGCAGTTCCAGTTGTGCGAAGAGTGCCATCACGGAAGGCCGTCTCAACGAACGCACGGGTGGCATCGGCGCGGAGTCGCTCCTCCTCAATAATCGCCTGTAGTTCAGACTCACGCTTGGCAGCAACGAAAGCCTGCCATTCCTCGTCCACGGCTCCGTCCACAGAGACGGAGTCGACGAAGGCTTCAATGAGGTCCTTCTTGTTGCGCAGCGTCGGGCTCGCATCCACCGCGCGCGAAATCTCCGCGCGGATCTCCTTGTCGTCGCCGTCGCCGAACCGCTCGCGGTACTTCGCGACCAGCATGAGGATGTAGTCGACGTTGATCTCGACCTGTTTGATCAGCTCGATCTCAAAGACGACGTCGTCATTGATGAGTTCCTTGTCCGCGTTCTTGTCCTTGCGGAACTCGGCGTAGAGGTCGAGGTAGATGCTGCGGTAATCCTGGCTCTGGCGCTCGGTGAGGATCTCGTGGCCGGCGAAGTCGTCGAATGACGTCAGGATGTTCTCGAGCCGCAGGATCTGGCCCAGCAGCTGTATGAACTCCTTCTGGGCCGCTTCCCCGATGATTTGCTGCCCGAGCGGGAACGATGTCAGGAGCTCACCGACCTTGTCCGCATACTCGCCGTAGTAGTCGCCATACGGTTTGAGGAGCACAACCCCGCGAGCGTCCTTGTTACCGAAGAGTTCGAGGGCAGCGTTGGTCTCGTCCTCCAGGTCGCGGAACGCAACGATGTTGCCGTAGGTCTTCACAGAGTTGAGGATGCGGTTCGTGCGCGAGTAGGCCTGGATCAGGCCGTGTGCGCGCAGGTTCTTGTCAACAAACAGCGTGTTGAGCGTGGTCGCGTCAAAGCCGGTGAGAAACATGTTGACGACGATCGCCAGGTCGAGCTCACGGTTCTTCAGTCGCTGAGAGAGGTCCTTGTAGTAGTTCTGGAACTTGTCGGAGCTGGTGTCATAGCTGGTGCCGAAGACGTCGTTGTAGTCCTGGATTGCGTCTTCGAGGAACCTGCGGTCGTCCATGCTCATCGCATCCGTATCGAACGCTTCGTCGTCGAGAATTCCGTCATCACTGGCGTCGTTCGCGCCATACGAAAAGATAAGGCCGATCTTCAGCCGTCGATCCGGCGGGAACTGCTCCTGCTGGATCTGGAAGTGGTTGTAGTAGCGACGCGCGGCGTCGATGGACGCTGTCGCGAATATGGCGTTGAATCCGCGCACCCGTTTGCGTTCCCGCACTGCTTCAGCTTGGCGGCGAAGACGGGTGGACTCGGCGACGTTCGTGACGACCGAGTGCTCGTAGCTTGAGGATCGCTTGGTCTTCTGGTCGAAGTGCTCCAGCGTGTACTTCACGATCTCGCTGATTCGCTCCGGGGCAAGCAGCGCCTTCTCCGTGTCGATCGCGGAGACCTGCTTGTCGTCCGGGTTACCAACCTTGACCGTGTTGACGTAGTCGATGCGGAACGGAAGCACGTTCTTGTCAGTAATCGCGTCGACGATTGTGTATGTGTGGAGCTTCTCGCCGAACGCCTGCTCGGTGGTCTTCAGCTGAGGGTTCCCGCCAGCCCCCGCGTTGGCAGCGAAGATGGGTGTGCCGGTGAACCCGAATAGGTTGTACCGCTTGAAGGCCTTCGTGATATCGGTGTGCATGTCACCGAACTGCGAACGGTGACATTCATCGAAGATGATCACTATGTGGCCGTCGTAGACGTCGTGGCCCTTGTTCGCCTTGATAAAGGTCGACAGCTTCTGGATCGTCGTAATGATGATCCGAGCGTTCGGGTTCTCAAGCTGCTTCTTCAGCACTGACGTAGAGGTATTCGAGTTCGCGGCGCCCTTCTCGAAACGGTCGTACTCGCGCATCGTCTGGTAGTCGAGGTCTTTGCGGTCGACCACGAAGAGCACCTTGTCGACGCTCGAGAGCTTCGATGCGAGTTGCGCCGTCTTGAAGCTCGTGAGCGTCTTGCCGGAGCCGGTCGTGTGCCAGACGTAGCCGCCCGCAGCCAACGTGCCGAGCTGCTTGTAGTTCGTGGAGATGTCGATCCGCTGCAGAATCCGCTCGGTGGCGACGATCTGGTACGGACGCATGACGAGCAGCAGCCGGTCGGCGGTGAGTACGCAGTACCGGGTGAGGATGTTCAGCAGCGTGTGCTTGGCGAAGAAGGTCTTTGCGAACGAAGTCAGATCCTGGATCGGCCTGTTCTGCGCGTCCGCCCACCACGAAGTGAACTCGAAGCTATTCGAAGTCTTGCGCCCCTTGCCCGGCTTCTGCCCTTCCTTGAGGTGCTGGTTGCGGGTCGTGTTCGAGTAGTACTTCGTCAGCGTGCCGTTGCTGATCACGAAGAGCTGGACATACTCGAAGAGACCGGAGCCTGCCCAGAAGCTGTCTCGCTGATAGCGATCGATCTGATTGAACGCCTCGCGGATATCGACACCACGGCGCTTGAGTTCGATGTGCACCATAGGGAGACCGTTGACGAGCACCGTGACGTCGTAGCGATTGGCGTACGTCGCCCCGCCATCGCCCTTGCCGACCTCGTACTGATTGACAACCTGCAATCGGTTGTTGTGGATGTTCTGCTTGTCGATCAAGGTGATGTTCTTCGTCGAGCCGTCGTCGCGCTTCAGAATCTGGACATGGTCTTCCTGAACACGCACCGTCTTCTCGACGATGCCGTCGTTCTTGCCAGAAATTTTGTTCTCGAAGAACTCAGACCACTCCGCATCGGAAAAGCTGATCTGGTTCAGGGTCTCCAACTGCGCCCGGAGGTTCGCGATCAGATGGGCCTCGGAAGTGATCGGCAGATACTCGTACGCTTGAGACTGCAGGAGGCGGATCAGTTCGCTCTCGAGCACTGACTCGGACTGGTAAGCCGCTGCAGCGTGGGCGTCCGGGGCGTACTCGGCAACAACCGTGCTTTCCGCGGAGACCGCGATCGGCTCGTACTTTCGTGGAGAGGCATCGCTCATAGCGCAGCCTCCTCAAAGGTCAGTAGCTTGTCACGGTAGTACTCATACTGCTTCCGTCGCGCCGCGAGTTCCGCGGGTAGACCAACACCAATTCCGCTCGTCAGCGACTCAAAACGGTCGAGAATCTCAGCGATCCGCGCTTGCTCCGGACGATCAGGAATCGGCACCATGATCTTGGCGAGGCGCGCCTTCGAAACGTTGATGCGCGTTACTCCACTGGCGGTCTTCACGATCTGGGCACGCATGGCGCCGGATCGAAAAAGATGCTTGGCGAAGTCGGGGTCTAGACGCTCGACGTTGTGAGGTCTGAACCCGATACAGAAGCTATTCAGATACAACGGCTCCGACAATCGCACTGTGACGACTGAAGTCATGCCCACATCCGCCAACGACTCCGACGACCCGGTAAAGACGACGTCTCCGTAGTTGAGGGGACGCTGACGTTCCCCGACGCCGATGCGCACGAAATCGTCCGCAGTCGTATCGAGCGCGATGTTCTTGAACACATTCATGTATGTGGCAAACCGAGCGTTTCCGTCAGCGAAGTCAGACTTGGACTTGCCGGTGAGTCCGCCAAAGATTGTGCCAAGCTCGCCGAGGGGGATGAAGTCCGTTTCGTCACCGAATGTCAGAAGCGCGTCGCGGTAGAAGTCGTATTGGCGACGCCTAGCTTCCAGCTCCGCTTCCAGCTCCGCTTCCAGCTGACTGAACTGATCCAATATTCTCACGACTTCGGCCTGAACCTCGAGCGGCGGCACGGGAATTCGCAAGAGATTCAATACGGCCTGTGTGAGGCTCGGGACACCGCCCGCTTGATTAAGTTCTTCAAGTCGCTGAGTCAACAAGTAGTAATAGAAGAATTTCGGGATGAGGCGGTCACCGATCTCGGTATAGAAGATGGTGTCGACAGTCCAGAATGGCTTATCAACAAAATAGAGCTTGCTCAGAGAGCCCTTGCGAGGAATCAACACAGATGGGCCGGGGTGGGCCGACCGATCGACGTGAAGCATGACCCCACCCGTGCCATAGACAGGCACATCGCCGGTGCCCAGCGACTTGTAATCCTTGCCATTGCGTATTCGCACAACGCTGCCAAGCGGTTGGAACTCGACGCCATCTGGGGCGAGCTCCGCCAGCATGCTTTCGATCCGACTCACTCTGAACGCTCCAGCGAAGCGACGATCTCGTCGATAGAACCACGTAGCTCTTGTTGGCGCGCGACAATCCGCGCAATTTCCGCGTTCAGTTCGCTGATGTCAACAACCTCGCGCGTGTCCTCCCGTTCAACGTACGAGGAGACAGCGATGTTGTAGCCGTTGGCAGCGATGGCCTCATTCGGAATGAGCTTGATGAAGTGGTCCTCGTCCTCGCGATTCTCGAGCGCGAGGAGGATGTTCTGCTGGTTGTCTGGCGTGAGCTTGTTCTTGTTGCCGACGCGCTTGAACTCGTCTGTGGCATCCACGAAGAGGACAGCATTGTCGGTCTTCGACTTCTTAAGCACGATGATGCACGTGCCGATCGTCGTGCCGAAGAACAGGTCCGGCGGAAGCTGGACGACGGCATCGACGTAGTTGTTGTCGACGAGATACTTGCGGATCTTCTGTTCCGCTCCCCCGCGGTAGAGAACGCCAGGAAACTCGACGATCGCCGCAGTGCCGTTGACGGCCAGCCAACTGAGGATGTGCATCGTGAAGGCGAGGTCGGCTTTTGATTTCGGCGCGAGCACACCGGCCGGCGCGAAGCGTTCGTCGTTGATCAAGAGTGGGTTCGCGTCACCGTCCCACTTGATGGAGTACGGCGGGTTGGAGACGATCGCTTCAAACGGTTCGTCGTCCCAATGCTGCGGGTCGATCAGCGTGTCACCGTGCGCGATGTTGAACTTCTCGTAGTTCACGTCGTGCAGGAACATATTGATACGCGCGAGGTTGAACGTGGTCAGGTTGATCTCCTGACCATAGAAGCCGCCCACGTTCTCCTTGCCGAGGACCTTCGCGAACTTGAGAAGGAGCGATCCAGAACCCGCGGCCGGGTCGTAGACCTTGTTGACCCGCTTCTTGCCCATCACAGTGATACGAGCGAGAACTTCTGAGACTTCCTGCGGCGTGTAGTACTCCCCGCCGGACTTGCCTGCTTGTGAGGCGTACATCTGCATGAGGTACTCGTATGCGTCGCCAAACAGGTCGATCGAGTTATCTTCGAAGTTGCCGAGCGGCAGGTCACCGATTGCATCGAGCAGCTTGACAAGCTTCTCGTTGCGCTTCGCGACGGTGTTACCGAGCTTCGAGCTGTTGATGTCGAGGTCGTCGAAAAGGCCCTTGAGGTCGTCCTCGCTGTCGGTGCCGACAGCAGAGCCCTCGATGTTCTTGAAGACCCGCTCAAGCGTCTCGTTCAAGTTGGGGTCGTTCACAGCGCGCTTGCGGACGTTCTGAAATAGCTCAGACGGGAGAACATAGAAGCCCTTCTCGGCCACGGTCTCCTTGCGCCCGACCTCAGCCTGCGAATCAGGAAGCGCCGCGTAGTCGAAGCTGGTCCCGCCTGCCTCGTGCTCGCCCTTGTTGATGTAGGTCGTGAGGTTCTCTGAGATGAACCGGTAGAAGAGCATGCCGAGCACGTAACTCTTGAAGTCCCAGCCGTCGATCGACCCGCGCAGATCATTGGCGATGCGCCAGATTGTCTTGTGCAGTTCGGCGCGTTGGCCTTCTTTAGTCGTGGGGGGCATTTCGCTTCTCCTGCGCGTCAACGCGCGATTAAATTATGAGCAAGTCTGACTCTCACCGTAGCGGCGACCTCCGACAGATACAGAGTGCCGCGCTCGGCCGGGGCGCTGGTCGTTGATGCGGTTGGGAGCATGAAGGCTCTACCCAGATCCCGAATCTGTCTTGATTATCGCATGATCAGGTGTTTTGGTGAAGCCCTTCCATCCCTCAAGTGGAAGAGGCCGAGCCGGGGTGAATCGGCCTGACTTTCGTTCCTATCGGGAGCCTTGTCTGGCAGGGGCCGGCTGGGCTGATTCGAGGTCAGCGTAGTACGCCTGCTCAACCTCGAGCGGGGTGCGCATATCGAGCTCGCCGT
>NZ_JAHWXH010000002.1:0-648086 GCF_031625015.1 Microbacterium aurantiacum | reverse complement strand
GGCTCATCGCAATCGAGGGTGTAGGAGTGGTCTGAAGCCGCCGGCTGCGCGCCCGTCCTCATCCAAGCCCCCGTTGTCGGCATCATCTACGCACTGTTCCTGCACACCGTCATCGCGGGGCACACCAATAATCTGCTGACCGAGGCGGTCTTCGGTGTTCCACTCGGATCCAGCCTTATCAGTTCGATCGGGGGCGGGTCCCTGACTCTGTCGGCCGTTGCCGTCTTCGGCGTCGTGACTCTTCTGATCGCGGCCGTCGCCGAAGTAACGCGTCGGCTGCTGCGGCCCGAACCCAGCGCTTCGGCGTCCACGCCGGGCGGAGAGCGAACGCTCCGGTGGATTGGCCTCCTGCAGTTCGGCACCGCCGCCGCAGCAGTATTCGTACCGCTCGCCGCTGGACTGTATCTCCTCGTCACGGTTGCGTGGACACTCGCTCAAAGGCTGATCCTGCGACGAAAGTTCCCCACCGAACCCTCCGCCGGTCAGGCGTGAAAACCGAGGGTCAAGTGTGGATCGCAAGCCGGTCGGAGGGCGGGCGTCTTCAGAAAGTCATCGGGGAAGTGCCCGCCGCAGCGCCTTTTTGACGAGATACCTGCCCATTTCATCGTTGTCCATTCTGTTCGTGTACTCGACAACGTCGCGCGCGACGGCGCGGCGTTCGCCGGTCCCTCATCGAGGCAATCCGGCGCCACGTCGCGCAGTAGCCCGCGCTGGTCGCCTGTATCGCGAACGGGAAGGTCAGCTATGCAACTCCTGCTGCGCAACCACGCGCCATGTGTACATGCCGTCGTCGCGACCGAGTTCGATGAGCGAAAGGCGCGGAGACACTACGACGATCGGATGGAGGTCAGCGAGGTCCAGCGCGTCGCTCAACGCCTCTTCACTGATCTCTTGAGAGAAGTAGCCAAGACTCACGTGCGGATAGAAGACCTCGTCCGGGTCGGGAGCGGGGCCGCCGGCCGCCGACACGAGTTCGCCTTGCAGCTTGCGCAACTCCTGTAATCCCGGTGACGTCGCGGAGAGACTGAGGCCCTCCTGATAGATGAAGAGGCGATCGAAGACCAGCGGCACGATCGAGGCGCGGGACGCAGCGCTGAAAACAGAGTCGACATGCTCGTTCAGCGTCACCGGATCGAGATCACCTGAGTGCCCGACGCCCGTCATCGTCAGATGCAACCACTCGACCGGCACAACATCGACGCCCGTTACCGTGCTGAGGGCCTTGCCGGCACGCTCCGCCGCCTCGTGGAGAGCGGTCGCGCCCTCGAACGTGAGATGCCAGGTCAGGTAGCGGGTGCCCGGACTCCATCCCTCCCGCCACCACCAATGGTTTCGGGTGCGTTCGAAGCTGCCTCGCTGCCGCGGTACTGGATGAGATGGCATCGTCCCATTGTGGCTCATCGCAATCGAGGGTGTAGGAGTGGTCTGAAGCCGCCGGCTTCGAGCAGCGACCGCGCGATGTAGTGAGTCAGGTTGCGGAAGCCCAGGGCCGATCCGCGGAGGTGTTCGAGGCGCCCGTTGATTGCCTCGGTGGGTCCGTTCGAGGTGCCGGGGCGGTCGAAGAACGCGAGCACGTCGGCTGCGCGCTGCTTCAAGGTCCGCCCGAGTCGGCGGATCTCGGTGAGAGCGGCGGGGACGCCGCTGCTGACGGCGTCGATCACTGCGCGCATCATCTCCTTGGCCTTGTTCTTGTCGGGTTCGCGGTAGGCCGCGACGATGCGCTGGTAGGTGCCCCAGGTCGCTTCGACCTCGATGTGCTCCTCGGCGGCGAACACCGCGTCGAGGCGTGCGGTCTGCTTCTCGGTGAGCAAGCTCGCGCCGGTGTGAAGGGTGCGGCGGACACCGTGGAGCGGGTCACCGGCGTGGCCGCGGTGGCCGAGGTTGTCCTGCTGAACACGCTGCCGGGTGCGGTCCAGGGCGTCGCCGGCGAGGCGGACGACGTGGAACAGGTCCATGACGGGGACGGCGTCGGGGAGTTCCTCGGCCGCGGCGGTCTTGAACCGGCTGAACTCATCCATCGCGACCACCTCGATCGCCTTCGACCAGTCCGCGGGCCGGGCGGCGAGCCACTGCTTGAACACCTGCTTCGACCGCCCCTCGACCATGTCCAGCAGCCGGGCCGGGCCGCTCTTCTCGCGAACCGAGGTGAGGTCGATGATCACGGTCACGTACTTGTCGCCGAACCGTGTGTGGCGCCAGACGTGCTCGTCGACACCGATCGTGGTCACCCCATCGAACCGCGTGGGGTCGTCGATCAGCCGTCGCTTGCCTTCGGCGAGGATCGCGGTGTTCGCGGTGTGCCACGACACCCCGAGTCCTGCTGCGGCGCGGGAGACGGTGAGGTGGTCGACCACGATCGTGGTGAGTGCCCACCCGATCCCGCCGCGCGAGATCTTCGCCCGTGGCGCCGCCGCTTTCGTCGTGTCCTGCCGCCAGGTGCGCCGGCAGTGCGCGCACCGGTAGCGGCGCACCCGGATCAGCAGCGTCGTCGGCCGGTGCCCGAACGGCTCATGCGCGAGCGGCCGCGCGACCGTGTCACGCGCCACGCCCTCCGCACCGCACTTCCGGCACCACGGGTCGTCATTGATGACACGGCACTCAAGCACTGCCCGGTCTGGCTCGAGCAGCTGTCCAACAGCCTCGAGGCCGAGCTCGTCGAGGCGGCAGAACGTGGTCAGGTCAGGGGTCGCGAACGTAGGGTGGTGCACGTCGAGGTCTTTCGGATGGGCAGCGTAGGAACTTCCATCCTGGAAGACCTCGACGCCTATCCGCGAACCACCAGCCGGCCCACGACTACACCCTCATCTGCGAAGAGCCACCAAACGCCGTGAGGATATCACGACTGTCACGTCAGCGTCCGATGGCGTACCCCTGCATGCCCCTCGGGTTCGCGGCGCCCCAGAGCCGGACGCCGTCGGGGCGAACGCCGACGGCGGAGAGCCGACCGAGACGCCACGGGCCGGCCCGGAGCACATCGTGCCCGCGCGCGACCAGTTCGTCGATCACGTCGTCTCCTATGCGGTCTTCGACGACCACACCTGCGGGGTCCCATTCCCGCGGCCAGAACGAGTCGATCAGGGCCGTGGTGTGAAGGGTCGGGGCGTCGATGGCCGCTTGCGGTTCGTATCCGCCGACCAGGACGCGCAGGAGGAAGGGCAGCTGCCACTGATCCTGCTGATCGCCGCCGGGTGTCCCGAGCGCCATCCTCCCGCCGTCGACGTCGAAGGCGAGAGTCGGCGACAGTGTCGTCCGCGGTCGTCGTCCCGGCGTCAGCGCGGCGGCGGCGTCGGGATCGAGCCAGGTCATCTGCAGGCGTGTACCGAGACAGAAGCCCAGCTCGGGGATGGTGGGAGACGACTGCAGCCATCCACCGGATGGCGTGACGGATACGAGGTTGCCCCATCGATCGACGACGTCGATATGGCAGGTGTCGCCGCGGGTCTCACCCGTCGTTTGGACGGTGGGTTCGCCGGTGCCGGCGGCGTCGGCGGCGGTGCCGGCCTGCCGCAGCGGGGGAGCGGCGCGGGAATGGCGCGTCGGACGGCCGGGCCGCCATTCCCGCGCCGCCCGCTCGCCGATCTCGGCCCGTCGGGAGTCGATGTACTCGTCTGCGAGGAGCGGTGTCACATCGGTTCCATCGCCGAAGTGCGCGTCGCGGTCGGCCAGCGCCAACTTCAGCGCCTCCACGATTGTGTGCGCTCCCGCACCGGTGCTCGGGTCGAGGAGCTCGTCGTCGAGCGGCTCGAGGATCCTCAGCGCTGCGAGAAGAGCCGGACCTTGCGTCCAGGTTCCCGCCTTCGCGATGGTGTGACCACGGAACTGCGCGATGACGCTGTCCTCGTAGGTCGCGCGGAAGTCCGTGAAGTCGCTGACTCGGATGACCGCGGCGTGATCGGTTCCGGAGGAGTGCCGATGGGGCGTGGCGAGGAACGCGGCCGCCGCGTGGGCCACCCGCCCGGTCGCCCATGCGGTCCGGGCGGCGTCGATCCGCTCCTCGCGGGTCGCGTGGCCGTCGGCGTGTGCGATGAGGTCTTCGAGCACGTCGGCGTAGCGCGGATTGCGGTGCAGGTCTCCCGCGCTCGGGAGCGCGCCGTCGGGCAGCCAGAGCTCCGCGGAGGTGGGCCAGTGTTCTCGGAAGAGGTCGGCCACGCGGGCGATGGTCGCCACGGTGGTGGGGAGGAGCGGGGCGCCGTCGCGTGCGATCTGGATCACGGGTGCCAGGACGTCGGAGAGTTCCATGGAGCCGTGGTCACGCAGAAGAAGCAGCCAGGCGTCGACGGCACCGGGGACGGCTGCAGCCAGGCCCCCGGCGCCGGGTACGAGATCGAGACCTTCGGCACGGAAATGCGCGATGTCAGCGCCCGCAGGTGCCGGGCCCTGTCCGACGAGCACCTTGGCCTCGCGCGGGGCGTCCGCGGTGGCGAAGAGGCCGACGAGGTCACCGCCCGGACCGTTCAGGTGGGGTTCCACCACGTGCAGCACGAACCCGCCCGCGACGACGGCGTCGAAGGCGTTGCCGCCGCGCTCCAGGATCCCGTGGGCGGCGGCGGAGGCCACCCAATGTGTCGAGGCGACCATTCCGAAGGTCCCGCTGAGCGTCGGCCGAGTGGTGAAGGCAGGAGGAGGGGTGAAGGTCCCGCCTCGGTGGGACGGATCCGTCGAGCTCGTCACGCCGATTCCCGCAGACGCGCGATCCACGCCTCGACCTCATCCGCCGTGCGGGGAATCCCGGCAGACAGGTTCACCGGCCCGTCCGTGCCCATCAGGATGTCGTCCTCGATGCGGACTCCGATGCCGCGGTATTCGATCGGGACGGTCAGATCGTCGATCTGGAAGTACAGCCCGGGTTCGATCGTGAACACCATCCCCGGCTCCAGGACGCCGTCGTAGTACATCTCGCGACGCGCTTGCGCGCAATCGTGCACGTCGAGACCCAGGTGGTGGCTCGTGCCGTGGACCATGTATCGGCGGTGATGACCGCCGAGGTCGGCGTCGAGCGCCTCCTGCGCCGTGACGGGGAGAAGCCCCCAGTCCGCGACGCGCTCGGCGATGACGGACATCGCCGCCTCGTGGACCTCACGGAATCGCGCGCCGGGTCGTGCCGCCGCGAATGCTGCGTCCGCTGCTTCCCTCACCGCCTCGTAGACACGTCGCTGGACGTCGCTGAACCGGCCGTTGATCGGAAGGGTGCGGGTGATGTCCGCGGTGTAGAGGCTGTCGACCTCGACACCGGCGTCGATGAGGATCAGGTCGCCGGGGATGACACGGCCGTCGTTCCGAGTCCAGTGCAGGTAGCACGCATGAGGGCCGGACGCGGCGATCGTGTCGTATCCGACGCTGTTCCCGTCCGTTCGCGCCCGCTGGTGAAAGAGGCCCTCGACGATACGCTCGCCGCGCGGATGAGCGGCGATGCGCGGAAGGTCGCGGACGATGTCGTCGAACCCGCGAGCGGTGGCCTCGACCGCGAGCTTCAGCTGAGCGACCTCGTACTCGTCTTTGACGAGTCGCATCTCCGAGACGAACCGGGTCAGGTCGGGGTGCTCGCCCACGACGAGATCGTCGGCACCGCGAGCGAAGGCGTCCACGGGCGCGGTGTCGATGCCGAGTTCCGCGGCGACGGCGGACGCGGAGGGGCGGGGGCCGATCCAGAATTCGCCGACCGTCGCGTCCGCGTAGAACTCGTGGGTCGTCCGATCCGCACGTTCACGGAAGTACAGGGTCGCCTGGTGCGCTCCGCCCGGTCGCGGATCGAGCACGAGGACCGAGTCGGGTTCGGCGTCGGCGCCCCATCCCGTGAGATGGGCGAAGGCGGAGTGAGCTCGGAAGGGGTAGTCGGTATCGTTGCTGCGCTCCTTGAGCGATCCCGCAGGGACCACGACACGGGCGCCGGGGAATGCGGCGGAAACGCTCGCGCGACGTGCCGCGGTGTGAGGCACCGAAGGGCGCGCGGGGGGCACGATGTCGGGGCGTTCCGCCCATCCGTGTGAGATCCCGTCGAGGAAACCCTGACCGAAACGCTGGCGGCGGTTCGCGGCCGCCCTCTCTTCGTCGGTCGCCGCGATCGTGTCCTGCTCGCCTGCTGTGCTCATCACCCCAGTCTCGCACGCACGGATGCCGGGGGATCAGTCGCCCGCGCGCTCGAGTTGCACCACGACGGGGCGGTGGTCGGACGACGAGGAGTCGTTCTGGTCGAGCACCAGGGATCCGGTCGGGACCCACTCGGACGTGGCCATCACGTGATCGATGGGTGCTCCGAGGACGCGCGGCGCGTCCGCCGGCCAGGTCCCGACGCTTCCGTTCCCCGTCTCTGCAGCCGTGTCTCGGCAAAGCCCCAGCGTGCCTCCGTCCACTCCGAGGCCACTCATGTGGTCCACGGTGGCGTTGAAATCCCCTGCCAGGATCACGTTGTCGCTCGCACACTGGTCGGCAAGCCAGCGCAGGTCCTCCCGCCATTCGCTCATGTAGCTCGGGCGTGGGGCGACGGCGTGAGCGGCGACGACGATGGGACCATCGCCGGAGACGGGCATCGCGACGGCGCTCGGAACGGTGGAGGTGTTGCTGGTGCCGTCGACCGACGACTCGATCACCGCGTAGTCCCCGAGGTCCGGGCTGATGAGCAGTGTGGTCGATCCGGCGTCCCACTCGGTGGAAGGGTCTTCGGCATGATGCGCCCACATGGGGTGACCGAGCTCGCGCATCGCGATCGCCACCGCCTCTCCCGTCTCGATCGAGGTCTCCGGGAGGGAGACGATGTCGGCCTCCATCGCGACGGCCAGACGCGCCACGGCGTCTGGCGAGGTCGCAGGGCCGGCGGTGTTCCACGTCATGACGCGGATGGCGGCGTCGGATTTCCCGGGGAGGGAGTCGGCGCCGAGTCCGCGCGCGACGAGGGTCGCACCGTTGACCCCAGTGGCCACTGCAGCGATCAGCGCGATCGTCAGCGCGAAGGGTCGAGGTCCGCGGGCCAGTGCGAGAAGCAGGGCGACGACGACGACCGCCGCGAGGGCGACCGTCACCGCCCCCCGGAAGGAGATGATCTGCGCGACGGGGTAGTAGCGCTCGACCCGGAAGAATTCCGGCCAGGTCAACACCGCCGCGCCTAGGGCGAACAGCACCGCGACGAGGATCCCGAGGAGGCGAAGCACCCCCAGACTCTAGACATGTCCGCTGGGAGATCGGCCAGTGGCACACGTTCTGAGGACGGGCTCCGATCGTCGCGATACGCTCGAGGGATGTCGGCTTCGCAGCGCTTCCAGGGGCCGAGCGACCTGCACCTCCACTCCGTCCACTCCGACGGGACCGAATCGGCCGCCGGCGTGCTCGACGCGGCCCACCGCCATGGGGTGCGCTCGGTGGCGCTCACCGATCACGACACCACTGCCGGATGGGCGGAGGCCGCCGATGCTGCGGGTTCGCTCGGGGTGACCTTCATCCCGGGGATGGAGCTTTCCGCGAAGCACGAGTGGCGCAGCGTCCACGTTCTGGCTTATCTCTTCGACCCCGACGAGACGCACCTGCGCGCCCTTACGGACCGCATCCGCGCGTCGCGCCTGGACCGTGCCCGCCTGATGGCCGACCGCATCGCGCGCGATTTCGACGTCACCTGGGACGACATCCTCGCGCAGACCTCCGAAGGCGCGACCGTGGGCCGTCCCCACATCGCCGACGCGCTGGTGGCGCGGGGGTTCGTCGCGGACCGGACGCAGGCGTTCGCCGACATCCTGAGTCCGGCTGGAGACTATTACGTGGCGCTGTACGCGCCCGACCCCGTCACGGCGGTGCGGCGGGTGACCGAGGCCGGGGGAGTGGCGATCATCGCGCACCCGGCCGGCCGGGCGGGCCTCCTCCCCGCGCCGGTCATCGAGCGGATGCTCGAGGCCGGGCTCGCCGGATTCGAACTGGGGCACAGGGAGAACCTGCCGGCGGCGACGGAGGCGCTGGCGCGACTGTGTCGGTCGCGGGATCTGATCGTCACCGGCTCGAGCGACTACCACGGCCTCGGCAAGCCCAACCGGCCCGGCGAGTGCACGACATCCGACGAGATGGTCGCACGGCTGATCGAGCGGGGATCGGGCAGCGCACCCGTCTACCCGTGATCGGGGTGGAAGCCATGCGGCTTCCACCCCGGCCGATCAGAGTCCGGGTGCGGCCGTCTGGCCCCCGCGCGACCCCCGCCGCCGACGGCGGCGCGGTGCCGGGCGGCCGTCGTGGTGCTCGGCACCGCCGCCGTCATGGGTTCCCGCTCCTTCGGCGTTGCGCTCGGGAGCGGTCTCGTCCGTGCCTGCCGGGGTCGTCCCGCCGTCTGTTGCGAACGAGGTGCCGACCCGCTCGTCGCCGGAGGCACGCGAGCGACGACGCCGGCGGCGTGTGGTCCCCGCCGGCTGATCGTCGCCGGCCGCATCCGCGGCGCGAGCCGGCTGCGTCCGCGCGGGCTGCGTCTTCGGAGCCGTGACGATGCGTCCCTTCGTCCCCGCGGGGATGTCGAGATCGGTGTAGAGGTGCGGGCTCGAGGAGTAGGTCTCCGTGGGCTCGGGCTGGCCGAACTCGAGGGCGCGGTTGATGAGCGCCCACTTGTGCAGGTCGTCCCAGTCGACGAACGTCACGGCGATGCCGGTCTTGCCCGCGCGGCCCGTCCGGCCTGCGCGGTGGAGGTAGGTCTTCTCGTCATCGGGGATGGTGTGGTTGATGACATGGGTGACGTCGTTCACGTCGATGCCGCGGGCGGCGACGTCCGTGGCGATGAGCACGTCCCGCTTGCCCGCCTTGAAGGCGGCCATCGAACGCTCGCGAGCCTCCTGGCTCATGTCGCCGTGGACGGCGGCGGCGTTGAACCCCCGATCGCCGAGCTCATCCACCAGCTTCTGCGCCGCACGCTTGGTGCGGGTGAAGATCACGGACTTGCCACGGCCCTCCGCCTGCAGGATGCGCGCGATCACCTCGTCCTTGTCGAGCGAATGCGCGCGGTACACGAGGTGCTTGATGTTGGCCTGTGTGAGGCCTTCGTCAGGGTCGTTCGCCCGCATATGGATCGGGTTCGACATGAAGCGACGAGCCAGCGCCACGATCGGCCCCGGCATGGTCGCCGAGAACAGCTGCGTGTGGCGGACGGCGGGCACCTTCTGGAAGATCTTCTCGATGTCGGCGAGGAAGCCGAGGTCGAGCATCTTGTCGGCCTCGTCGAGGACGACTTCGACGGCTCCGGAGAGATCCAGGAGCCGCTGGTTGCTGAGATCGATGAGGCGACCGGGGGTGCCGACGACGATCTGCGCTCCCGCCTTGAGCTGATCGATCTGGCCCTCGTAGGCCTTGCCTCCGTAGATGGCCACGACGCTCGTGGAGCGGTTCGAGGTGAGCATGTCCATGTCCTCGTAGACCTGGACGGCGAGCTCGCGCGTGGGGACGACGATGAGGGCCTTCACCCCGGGCGCCGGGTCGAGCCCGAGGCGCTGGACGACGGGGATGCCGAAGCCGAAGGTCTTGCCCGTGCCGGTCTTGGCCTGGCCGATGATGTCCTGCCCCGGCAGACCGAGGGGGATGGTCTGCTCCTGGATCGGGAAGGCATCCACGATGCCCTTGTGCGCGAGCGCATCGACGATGTCCTGGTCGACCCCGAGGTCGGCGAAAGTGGTCACGATGTGTGCCTGTCCGGCAGTGAGAGGCTGCCTGGTCCATGCCCGGGCGTGCTGTCCAGCGGCGCCGTCGGGGCGGAGTGCGATCCACGCCCTCTTCTCTTCCACAGGCGCGGCATCCCCGATCCGTCGTCGGGGCCGGAGTCCATGCTAGCGCGCCGGGCGCGGAGCCCTCGGTACGACGCGGAAGGCGGGCGGCGTAGGCTGTGGGCGTGGTGAAGTGGTTCTGGCAGAGACGCGAGCCCGGCCGACGTCTCCAGTTGCGCTCCCGTGACGAGCTCGGCGAGGCGCTCCGCGTGGACTTCGCGCAGCTCGCTCCCGACGTGGACACCTTCCTCGGCCAGGCGGCGTACCTGCAGCTCGGCTACTTCGAGACGTTGAGCGAACTCATCGCACTCACCCCGGAGTTGGCTCAGAAGGAATCCCTGTCGCGAGCCGCCGGCGCGGCGCTGACCAAGCACGAAGCCCTCGTGGCGATCATCCGCGAACGCGGCGGGGACCCGACGGCCGTCATGCTCCCGTTCCGCGAGCCCTTGGACGCCTTCCGGCGGAGCACGCACGGCGTTCGCCCGCAGGAGACGATGCTCTCGGTGCACATCACCGCCGGCATGCTCGACGACTTCTATCTCGCGCTCTCGTCCAGCTACGGCGAGACCGGGCGACGCGTGGCGCGCGCCCTCCTCGCGGACGACGATCGCGAGGCGATCGTCGACATCATCTCCACCACGATCGCGGATGACCCGCAGTGGGCCTGGCTGCTCGCACTGTGGGGCAGGCGCCTCGTCGGGGACACGCTGCTGATCGCTCGAGCGGCGCTTCGACCCCTGACACTCGAATCGGCCGACGAAGCGACGGTCGAGCCGGTGTTCACCCAACTGCTGGCCGCGCACTCGCGGAGGATGGACGCGATGGGGCTCGCGGCCTGACGGTCGGCCGACCGAGCAGTCGGATCAGCCGATGCGCAGGGCGTGCCGCATCTGCGCGTCGTTCTCGCGACGACGTCGTGTGATCACCACGGCGAGGGCGAGGACCACGGCCGTGGGCACCAGCACCGCCCCCAGCCATGGCCAGGCGCTGCCGATTCCCGCACCCGCCCATGTGGCCGCCGTCCATGCGATCCCCGCCGAGGCGGCGCCCACCATCGGCAGGAGGGCAGCTCCGCGGACGCCCCTGTCGCCCAGGGTGAAGTGGACGACGAGTCCGATGACCGCTCCGGCGACCAGCCCGAGAAGGATCTGCACGGGTCAGGCGACGAAGCCGACGCGACGCGACTGGTCGCTGCCGAGTTCGATGTAGGCGAGACCGGCGGTCGGGACGAGGTAGGAGCTGCCGCGCGCATCGGTGAACTCGATGTGGGTCGCGCCCGTGGAGAGGGCGTCGGACACGGTCTTCTTGACCTCCGTCGCCGAATCGTTGGTCTCGAAGGTGAGTTCGCGGCCGGTGTTGGCGATGCCGATGCGGATGTCCACGGTCGTGCCCCTTTTCACTCTGCGGGCCCGCGGTTTCGCGGGCTCCCGGCCACTTTACGACACGGGGATCGGGGGCGGACGCCGGTCGCGAACGCTCTGGGCGAACGACGTCGGCGGCTGCGGCTAACGTCGGAGGATGCCCGTGTCACCCTCGTCGCCGCTCACGCCGGCGACTCCGGAGAAGGAGACCGACCCGCGCGAAGACCCTGCGCAGAGTGCGGTGATCGAGCTGTCTCCGGACGCCTCCGGCATCGTCGTGGGCGCAGCGGGATCGGGTAAGACCGAGACGCTGGTGGCGCGCGCCCGTCGGCTGGTCGCCGACGGGCTCGCGGCCGACGCGGTCCTGACGCTGACCCCTTCCCGGCAGACGGCGACCGCGCTCCGGGATCGGATCGCCCTGACCCTCGCGGTAGCGACCTCCGGACCGCCCGTGCGCTCGGTCGCGTCCTTCGCCTATCACCTGGTCCGAGCGGCGAACCTTGCCGAGGGCCGTGAATCACCTCAGCTGCTGACCGGTGCCGACGAGGATCAGCTGCTCGAGGACCTTCTCGACGGCGATGCCGAGGACGAGGGTTCCCATGGCTCCCGGTGGCCGTCGAGCCTGCCCGCGGCCGTACGGTCCTCGCCGGGGTTCCGCGCGGAGCTGCGCGCGTTCTTCGCCGAGTGCACGACGCTCGGCCTCGAACCTGATCGCCTGGAAGAGCTCGGACACGACCTCGGTCTCGTCGAGTGGACCGCTGCCGCGTCGTTCTTCCGCGAGTACCTCGACGTCCGAGCCGGGATGCGGGGCGCGCACCGCGATGCGGCGGGTCTCGTGCGGGAGGCGCTCGGCGTGGTGCGCACCGCCGCGGCCGGGTGGGCGCCGCTCGACGACATCCGGGTGCTTCTCGTCGACGATGCGCAGGAGCTGACGCTCGGAGCGATCGAGCTGCTCGAGGCATGTCGGCGGCGGGGAATCGCGGTCGTGGCCTTCGGCGATCCCGACCTCGGCTCCGGGGCCTTTCGAGGCGCGAGACCAGAGAACTTCGCTCGAGCGGTGTCGCTCTGGGGCCTGCGCGGCGTCCTCGACGGCTCGCATCGCGGGTCTGCGTGGCAGGGCGCCGTCGCCCGACGCGTGACGCAGCGCATCGGGGCCGCCGGCGTCGTGGCACACCGGAGAGCGCCCTCGGATGCCCCGGACGACGGGTCCGTCCGCTGCCTCGTCGCCCGCTCGCCCGCGGAGGAGCACGACGCCATCGCCCGCATCCTCCGGGAGCGTCACGTGCGCGAAGGCGTGGATTGGGAGTCGTGCGCGGTGATCGCGCACGACGCGCGCCAGGTGGTCGCGCTGGAGCGGGAGCTGACGGCGCGTGAGGTGCCGGCGCGGTCCGACGGCGCAGCCCGACCGCTCGGAACCGTACCCGCGGCGCGCGACCTTCTTCGGCTGGTGGAAGCGGCGATGGGGGACTTCGACGACATCGACGACGTCATCGCCGTCCTGACGGGGTTGTACGGGCGTCTGGACGCGATCGAGCTGCGGCGTCTGAGAACGACCCTGCGCACGGCCGAACTCGCCTCCGGCGGTACGCGTCTCGGGAATGAGCTCCTGATCTCCGGGATGCGCCATCCGGTGGAGTTCGTCCTCGTGGACACCAGGGAGGCGCGGCGCGCGGCATCCGTGGCGACAACCGTGCAGGCGGTGCGCGCGGGCTTGGAGGCCGGCGACGACGCGCATCAGCTTCTGTGGACCGCATGGGAGCGCAGTGGGTCCGAACGGGTCTGGGTCGACATGGCGGCGGGGCAGGGCCCGGTTGCGGAGCAGGCTCACCGGGACCTGGATGCGGTGGTGGCGCTCTTCCAGGCCGCCAAGCGTGCGGTCGACCGGGAACGGGCCGTCGACCCGCGTGTGTTCGTGCGTACGCTCCTGGACAGTGCTGTGGCCGACGATCGTCTCGAGGCGGCACCTGCGGCGGGCCGCGTCGCCGTCCTCACCCCCGCGGGCTCGCTGGGACGGGAGTTCGACACCGTCATCGTCGCCGGTGTCCAGGAGGGCGTCTGGCCGAACACGCGCACGCGCGGCGGTCTCCTGCACACCTGGCGGCTCGCGGATGCGGCCGAGGGGGTCCGCGAGGCGCCCGCCCCGGTGGACCGGCGGCGCACAGCGCTGCACGACGAACTGCGACTGCTGGTGCGGTCCCTCACCCGTGCGCGCCGTCTGACGGTCGTCACCGCGGTCGACGATGACGACACGGGGCCCAGCGCATTCTTCGAGCTGCTGCCTCCGCTGCAGCCGTATCGGGGTGAGCATCCGCTGTCGTTGCGCGGGCAGGTGGCCCGTCATCGCCGGCTCCTCACCGGCGGCCCTGCAGACGCCGAGGCGGACGCGGCGGCGCAGCTCGCGGTGCTCGCGCGGGCGGGAGTACCCGGCGCCGCGCCGCGCGAATGGTACGGGGTCCTCCCGGTATCCAAAGCGGGATCCCTCTTCGAAGAGGATCCCCGCCCGGTCCGCGTGTCCCCGTCCCGGCTTCACGCGCTGGAGGAATGCGAGCTGAACTGGTTGATCGCGGAGCTCGGCGGCGACGCCGGCGGAGCGACCGCGGGACTCGGCACGATCCTCCACTCCGCCCTGGAGCACGCCGTCGGCAGCGATGAGGACGCCCTCTGGGCGCACGTCGAATCGCGATGGAAGGAGCTGCAGTTCGAATCGGCGTGGCGGGAGCGCGCCGAACGGACCCGCGCGCGGGAGCTCGTGCATCGCCTCCACCTGTATCTCCGGCGATTCGATGACGCGGGAGGGCGTCTCCTCGGCTCGGAGCCGCACTTCGAGGTGCCCGTGGCGACGACGGGCGACGAGATGGATGCGGTGGTTTCGGGCTACATCGATCGCGTCGAGCTCACATCCGACGACCGCGTCGTCATCGTCGACCTGAAAACCGGCAAGAGCGAGCCGCAGACCGACGCCAAGGTTCAGGACAACCCGCAGCTCGCGGCGTATCAGCTGGCTTTCCACACCGGGGCGATACCCGAGGCGAAGGGGTTCGCGCCCGGCGGTGCGAAACTGCTGGTCCTCCGCCCCACCTCGAAAACCAAGCCCTATGCGGAGCCACGGCAGCCCCCGCTCTCGGAGGATGCCCGTGAAGAGTTCCTCTCGCGCGTCCGCTCCGCTGTCGCCGTCATGCGAGGGGAGACGTTCTCAGCCCCGTACGAACAACACTGCCGAGACGAGTTCTCCCACGGCCTGTGCCGCATCCACACGGTCGGCGCGGTGAGTCGCGCGTGACCTCCCCGCGACTGTCCGCGCACACGATCGCGGCCGCCCTCGGTCAGTTCCCGCCGACGGCGGAGCAGACCGCCGTCATCGAGTCAGGACTCGCCCCGGCCCTCGTGGTCGCCGGCGCGGGCAGCGGGAAGACCGAGACCATGGCCTCTCGGGTCGTGTGGCTCGTCGCCAACGGCATCGTCTCGCGCGACGAGATCCTCGGGCTCACCTTCACGCGGAAGGCCGCCGGTGAACTCGCCGAGCGCATCCAACGGCGTCTGGCCCGCCTGGCCGAGTTCGAGCGGCTCGGCCTCCTCCCGCACCTCGCGGCGCTTCATCGGGACGGCCACCTCGACGTCTTCGGGACCATCGAGAGGTCCTCGGGCGACCGACAGGCATTGCGAGACGCTCACCTCGCGACGCTGGTAGACGCGACCGGGGCGGTGCCGCGCGAGCTCGAGGGCGACACCCTCCTGCACCGGCCCAGCGTGGCCACCTACAACAGCTTCGCGGATCAGATCGTGCGCGAGCACGCGGTGCGAGTGGGTCGTGATCCCGACGCCGCGGTGCTGTCGGAGTCCGCCGCCTGGCTCCTCATGCGGCGCGTCGTGCTCGCCTCGGACGACCCGAGACTCGAGACGAGAGGGGAGGCGCTGCGCACCATCGTCGACGCCGCGCTGCGGATCGCGCGGGACAGAGTGGACAACCTCGTCTCCTGGGAGGACCTGGCCCGGTTCCCCGAGCGGTTCCGTGATGTGCTCGAGCGGCCCTCCGTCTCCCGGGGGGTGACGGTCTACGCCGATGTCGCGTCGTCGGTTGAGAGAGTCGAGGCCCTGGCCCTCCTCGCAGGACTGGCGCGCGACTACGACGAAGCCAAGCGACGCCGCGGTCTGATCGATTTCTCCGACCAGGTGGCCGGCGCCTTCGAGGCCGTCTCGCGGCACCCGGAGGTGGGCGAGCAGATGCGCAGCCGCTACCGGGTCGTCCTCCTGGACGAGTACCAGGACACCTCGGTCGTCCAGACGGACCTTCTGGCGGCATTGTTCGCCGATACCGCGGTGATGGCCGTCGGTGATCCCCATCAGGCGATCTATGGGTGGCGCGGCGCGAGCGCAGGGAATCTGGGCGGCTTCGCCGGCGCGTTCGCACGGCACACCGCGTGTCAGAGCTTCGCGCTCATGACCAGCTGGCGCAATGCCGGCAGAGTCCTCGTCGCCGCGAACGCCGTTCTGGCTCCGCTGACCGACTCCGCTCCGGTCGACGTCCCACCGCTGCGGACCCGGCCGGACGCGCCGGAGGGCGACGTGGACGTGGTGTTCGAGCCCGACATCGATACCGAATCCGATCGGGTCGCCGAGTGGTTCGACCGCGTGCGTGGCGAGCGTGCCGCGGAGGGCCGGGCGACGACGGGCGCCGTGCTCTTCCGCAACAAGAAGCACATGGTGCGGTTCGCGGATGCGCTCGGCCGACGCGGAATCCCGCACCGCATCCTCGGCCTCGGCGGGTTGCTCTCCACACCGGAGGTCGTGGACGTCGTCGCGGTCCTCCGCGTCCTGAGCGATCCCGACGCCGGCTCTGCGCTGCTGCGTCTGCTCAGCGGCCCACGCTGGTCGATCGGGCTCCCCGACCTCCGTGCGCTCCGGGATCTCGCCACCCGTCTGGCCCGGCACGACGCCGCGCTGGCGCCGCTTCCCCCGGCGGTCATCGAGACGCTCCGTTCCAGCGCGTCGGACGACGGGGTGTCTCTGATCGATGCCCTCGACTTCGTCGCTCGCCAGCCCGTGACGCACGGCTGGCTGTCCGACTTCTCGGAGGAGGGGCGCGTGCGTTTGAAGGACGCGGGCCTGACGTTCGGCGGGCTCCGGCGAGCGGTGGGTGCCCCGATCGGCGAACTCGTCCGCCTGATCGAGGCGGAGCTGCGCCTCGACATCGAACTGGCGGCGAATGAGACGCGCGGCCCGGCGCGCATCGCGTCCGCGCAGTTGCGTGCGTTCGTGGACGAGGTGCACGCGTTCCTCGACGCCGACGATACAGGCACCGTGGCCAGCCTCCTCGCGTGGCTCGACCATGCGGAGCGTCAGGACGACCTCGCACCGCGGACGGAGCCTCCCGAGGAGGATGTGGTCCAACTGCTGACGATCCACGGATCGAAGGGGCTCGAATGGGATGCCGTGGCCGTGGTCCGGCTGGTGACCGACGAACTGCCCGGAGCGGCGCGCGACACCCGTGGCTGGCTCGGTTTCGGCGTGCTCCCGTACGAGTTCCGCGGAGACCGGCGTTGGCTCCCCGACCTGGCCTGGGAAGCGGAGCGTGCGGCGACCCAGCAGGATCTCCGAGACAATTTCGCAGATTTCGTCCTCGCACATCGAACGCGTCAGCTCGAAGAAGACCGGCGTCTCGCATACGTCGCGGTGACCCGCGCGCGGGATCACCTGCTTCTGAGCGGCGCGACGTGGTCGGGCACACGCAAGCCCCGCGCGCGTAGCGTGTTCCTCGATGAGATGTGCACCGCGTTGCGACGCGACGTGCCCGCTGCGGAGGAGACGGACGATCCGTACGACGGCGAGCGGCGTACCCTCCGGTGGCCGCTCGATCCGTTGGGTGCACGGCGAACTGCGGTGACCCGGGCGGCGGACGCCGTCGGGGCGGTGCGCGCTGAGGATGTCACGCCGGAGGACGACATCCTGCTGTTGCTGCAGGAGCGTGACGCGCGTACATCAGCGCGGGAGGTCCGCGCGCCGACGAGGATCGCCGCCTCCCGGTACAAGGAGTTCCTCGCGGATTACCAAGGCGCCATCGGGCGGATCGCGCGGCCGCTTCCGGAACGGCCCTACCGCGAGACCCGGCTGGGAACCCTCTTCCATTCGTGGGTCGAAGAGCGGTCGGGTCTGATCGGCCGACGCAGTGTCTGGGACGAGGCGCTGTGGGAGGTCGACGATGAGACTCTCCACGATGTCGAGCAGACCGCGGCATCGACGGACGACGCGGCGCGTCTTGCCCGGCTCCAGGCCGCTTTCCTGGCGTCAGAGTGGGCGGACCTGCGCCCCATCGAGGTCGAGTGCGAGATCGACTTCACCGACACCGAGCTCGACGGCACACCCCGCGTGATCGTCTGCCGAATCGACGCCGTCTACCGTCGGGACGACCGAGGCGGCCGCATCGAGATCGTGGATTGGAAGACCGGGAGGGCGCCTCGAACCGAGTCCGAGCGTCAGGACCGTCTGGTCCAGCTCGAGCTCTATCGCCGGGCGTACCATGCCGCGCGAGGCATCCCGCTGGGCGAGATCGACGTCGTGCTCTTCTATGTGGCGGACGACCTCGTTCTGCGCGCCTGAGGCGTCAGCGCGGCGTGCTCACCGCGCACGCCACCGCCGCAGTGCCTCGCGGGATGCCCGGTCGGTCTCCTCGTCCGTATCGGCCGAGTCGGCGGGCGCGCCGGGCCAGGGTGCGAGGGGGCCGGAATCCGTGTGCGCGGGGGTCTCGTCCACCACACCCGTCTCGGCGTCGCTCGCCGCGTGCTCCTCTGTGCTGTTCGCGAGGGCTCCGGTGTCGGTGTCCTCCGTCCAGAACGACAGCTCGGCCGGATCGTAGGCGTCGGTCTGCATGGAGGTGTCGATGCCGGATGCCGCGCCCTCCGGCATCCGATCGATGAAGGTCAGCGCATCGTCGACGTCTGCGCCACCGTGACCGAGCACGTCGTCGTCGGCCACGCCCGTGGACAGCGACGCGAGGAGATCGGCTGCGTCGTCCACCACGTCGGGGCGTCCGAGAGCGAGTCCGTGCAGGAGCCACTTCGCGAACTCGAGCTCCGCGTAGAAGCGCGAGCGGTCACGCATATGCGGATCGGGAGCGCGATCGCTGTGCGCGAGGTAGGAGCCGAACACGTCGTCCGCGGCGATCGGCGCTCCGGCGAGCCAGTGCAGATCGAGAGCCGGATCCCCGACCTGGAGCCCGTGCCACTCAAGCAGCCCTGTCACGCGCGGTACGTCGGCGACGTCATCGAAGACGAACGACGCGGGATTCACCCCGCCGAGCATCACCCGGGGTTCGAATCCCCACAGCTGTTCCGCGGCGATCGCGCGCCGCCAGCGCCGGAGAAGGGGGAACGGCACGCGGTCGCTTGCCTCAGCACGATCGACGAGTGTCGCCACATCGGCCCGCACCTGCTCCGGCGCACGCGAGGGCAGGCCCTCCGACCGCACGATCGAGGTCGGGAGGGCGTGGACGGCTGCGAGGGCCGCGCCGAGGGACGTGGCGGCCCCCCGCCCGGGGGGCAGGTGCACGGCGTCGACGCGATAGCCGGGAAGGAAGTCCACGACGATGCCGGTGGCGCCCTCCAGTCGCATCTCCCCGAGGAGTGTGGGGGGTCGGAACGGGAGGAGCGCCCGGACCCCGGCGGTGAGCGCCCGGAGAGCGCGCGTCTCGGCGAGGAGCTCGGACGCGGCGTCGGCGTCGGCCGGAACCCGCGCGACCACCCGTCGGCCGTCGGAGAGATCGACGAGCGCGGAATCGTATCGACCGGCTGTGCCCTCGGTCAACGCCCCTACCGCGACCACGCCCGCCTGAGGCAGGGCCGAAGTCACAGAGGCGGCTAGAGTGAACGGAGAGCGTGCCATGTGCCCAGGTTAGGGAGTGATCCTCGATGACGGCGCCCGACACCCCGCGCCTTGCGCCCCTCGGTCACCTCGGTGGCGATCGCGCGGCGTCGGAGCGGACCCTTCCGGATCTGCTCGCGGAGGCGCGCGCCCAGGAGGGCGCGAAAGCCCTCGTCCTCGTCGGCGACCGCGCGCCCCTCGCCGCCGGCGATCGCCTGGCCTGGGTTTCCCCGGATCAGGCGCCCGAGGGCGGCGAGTGGGCTTTTCTCGGCAGAGACGACTCCGGCGCCCCCCTGTTGTTGTGCGCCTTCCCGAGCGACGCCGAGGAGGCGGTCGCCGCCGCGGCGGGTTGGTCTTCTCTTCGCGCATCGGGGGGTGCGCTCACGCCGGACGACGCCGCGCGCTTCGTCGAGGCGCTGAGCCTGGGGAGGTGGCTGCTCGACGCTCCGTTCTGCTCGTTCTGCGGCACGCGCGCGCACATCCTCGACGGGGGCTGGTCACGACGGTGTCCGGGATGCGGTCGGACGCATTTTCCACGGACCGATCCCGCGGTCATCGTCGCCGTCACCCACCCGGACGATTCCGATCTGCTCCTCCTCGGATCGAATGCGGCGTGGGCCCGTGAACGCTACTCGTGCTTCGCGGGCTTCGTCGAGGCGGGGGAATCCCTCGAGTCCGCCGTGGTTCGGGAGGTGGAGGAGGAAGCAGGCGTGCGTCCCCGATCGGTCCGGTACCACGGCTCCCAGGCGTGGCCCTATCCCCGCTCCCTGATGCTGGGCTTCTTCGCCGAGGCGGACGACGCCGTCGCGGCCCGAGCGGACGGCGAGGAGATCGCCGATGTCCGATGGTTCTCCCGAGACGAGATCGGCGCGGCTCTCGACCGCGGAGGGGAGATGATCCTGCCCGGGCCTGCATCCATCGCCCACATGCTCATCACCGACTGGTTCGAGGAGCGCGCATGACCGGCGGACCTCTGGACGATCTCGACGAGCAGCAGCGGGAGGCGGCAACGGCTCTGCGCGGTCCCGTCGCCGTGCTCGCGGGAGCGGGAACCGGCAAGACACGGGTGATCACGCGACGGATCGCCCACGGCGTGAACACCGGCACCTACTCGCCCGGTCGGGTGATGGCGGTGACGTTCACCGCGAAGGCCGCGGGGGAGATGCGCGGCCGCCTGCGCGCGCTCGGGATCGAGGGCGTGTCCGCGCGGACCTTCCATGCGGCGGCTCTGGCGCAGCTGAACTACTTCTGGCCGACGATCGCAGGATCCCCGGCACCTGCGGTGGTCGACAACAAGGTACGTCTGCTCGCCCACGCGGCGGACGGCATCGGCATGGCCCCGGACGTCGCAACGCTCCGAGACGTCGCCGCGCAGATCGAATGGCGGAAGGTCACCATGCGATCGATAGAGCAGTATGCGCAGGCTCGACCGGAGGGTGCGGGCCGTCTCGGTCTGGAACGCGTGCTCGACCTGCAGCGTGCGTACGAGCGTCTCAAGGACGAACGACGCCAGATGGATTTCGAGGACGTCCTCCTCGCGTGCGCGGGGATGCTGGAAGCCGAGCCGCGGGTGGCGCGCGCGGTGCACGAGCAGTACCGCCACTTCACGGTCGACGAGTTCCAGGATGTCTCGCCCCTGCAGCACCGACTGCTCGAGCTGTGGCTCGGGGGACGCCGCGACCTGTGTGTCGTCGGCGATGCCAGCCAGACGATCTACTCCTTCGCGGGGGCCGATGCGCGCTTCCTTCTGGAGTTCGACAGCCGCTACGACGATGCGCGCGTGGTTCAGTTGTTGCGGAACTACCGTTCGGAGCAGCCGATCCTGGATGCCGCGAACGAGCTCATGCGTGACCGCCCGGGCGCGCTGCGTCTGGTTGCGGCGACCGAGGGACGCCCGCCTCAGGCGGACGCAGGGGTTCCGGTGACGACGGTCACCGCCTTCGAGGACGACGCGGATGAGGCGAGGGCGGTCGCTTCGCGCATCATGGCGCAGCAGAAGCAGGGGATCGCCTTGCGCGACATCGCTGTGCTGTACCGATCCCACTCGCAGTCCGCGGAACTCCTGCGCGCGCTGACGGATGCCGGGATCGCGACCACCGTGCTCGGCGGTCGTCGCTACTTCGACCTGCCCGAGGTCCGTCAAGCGGTCATGGCCCTGCGCGGTGCGTCCGTCGCCCCTGTGGCGGGCGGACTGGTCGACGCGGTCCGAGACGTCCTCCGCTCGCTCGGGTTGACCGACGAGCCCCCTGCAGCGGGTGGCGCGGTCCGCGATGCCTGGGAAGCGCGCGCCGCGCTCCTCCAACTGGCGGAGGAGGCTCCGGAGGGAACCACCCTGCGCGCCTTCACCGACGATCTCGCCGCGCGGGCGCGCGCGCACGACGAACCGGCGTTGTCGACGGTGACGCTGTCGACGTTGCACGCGGCCAAGGGACTGGAGTGGCCGCACGTGCACATGGTTGGTCTCGCGGAGGGCCTCCTCCCGATCTCGTACGCGCAGACATTCGACGCCGTCGACGAGGAGCGGCGCCTGGCCTACGTGGGGATCACGCGGGCTGCGCGAACCCTCTCTCTGACCTGGGCTCGCGGATCTCGAGAACGCCATCCCTCCCGGTTCCTCCGAGAGATCGGCACCCGCATCCTGCAGACGGAGCGTGGGTCCGCACCGTCCGCTGGAGGGAACCGGATCGGACGGTCACGGAATGCGACGTCGCCCCGTGCGCGTCCGCAGCCCTCGCGATGAGTTCCATCGCGACGAGTCCGGCCTCCCACATCAGTCCGGGACGTACGGTGCCCGAGTCGCGCGTGACGAGCTGAGCAGCCAGCACCGGCCACGCCGGATCGTCACGGGTGCACTCCTCCGCGACGCACGCGGCGCAGGCCGTGCGGCCGGGAGCGATCACCGGGCCGACCTCGATCCGCTCGCCCTGAAGGGCGAGCGGGACGTGCGGAACATCGCGCGAGAGCAGGGTGCGCGCGATCGCAGGGTGCAGGAGGTGGTGCGCGACGACGATCACGACATCGTCCGGCGAGCCGATCATGTTCCATCCGAGCTCGGCTCCGGACCCGTCGACGCGACCTCCGCCGGCGGAAACTCCGTCGGCGATCGTCCGGGTCGCGGAGGCGGGGACGGCGTCCGCGCCGGCGACGATGATCCGTCCCCCCGATGCCGGGGGAGAGGAGGGGGACAGCGCAGGAGCGAGACGTGTCAGCAGGACCGCGCAATCACCGGCTGACGCGCCCCACGACCGGGCGAGAACCTCGGCGGCGTCCGCGCTGACGCCCGCCTCGAGTTCACGCAGCAGACGTTCCTGCCAGGGGAGCGGATCGCGGAGTACGGCGACCGCGGGCACGCCGAACTGCACCTCCGTGCCCGATCGCCACAGCGGTGGATGAGCCGGATTCAATCGGAGCATGGCCCGATTCTGGTGGCGTGCGTGGTGCCGGACTCGGCTTTCCACAGGCCGGCGTCGACAACGGACGCCGGACCTCTGATGGGGAGGAGGGTCAGCCGCGATCTTCGTCCGTGTCGCCAGACCCGTCGGTTTCGGAGTCGGCGAGCAGCTGTGCCAAAGCGTCGTCCATGGCGTCCGGCGCGGGCTCTTCCCCGCGCGCCCGGGCCTGCAGACGCGCCACGAGCGAGGTCGGGTCGTCGATGTCGTCCGCGCCCGGCATCAGGTCCGGGTAATCCCACAGCGCGTCCCGCGCCTCCGGTCCCACGGCGTCTGTGATCGCGCGCCACATCGCTGCCGCCTCCCGCATCCGTCGAGGCCGCAGCTCGAGCCCGACGAGGGAACCGAGGGCGCGCTCCGCCGGCCCACCGACCGCACGGCGGCGGCGGACGGACTCGGCCACGCGATCGGCCTGCGGCAGCCGTGTCGTCGCGTCGGCGGTGACGACGTCCACCCACCCCTCGATCGTCGCGAGGAGGTTCTCGAGTCGGCGGAGCGCATCCTCCTGGGCCTCCGATCGGGCCGGCAGCAGTGCACCGCTCTCCAGGGCGCGGCGCAGCTCCTCCGGTTCCGAGGGGTCGAAGCGAGACGCGAGATCCTCCAGGGCGTCGGTGTCGACGCGCACGCCGCGTGCGAATTCCGTGACCTGGGAGATCACGTGCAGGCGGAGCCACTTGGCGTGACGGAACAGGCGTGCGTGGGCCAGTTCCCGGGTGGCCACGGCGAGAGCCAGCTGGTCCTCCGGGATCTCCAGGTCGCGACCGAAGTCACTGAAGTTCTGGGGGAGGATCGCGGCGCGGCCGTCCGGCATGAGCGGGATGCCCACGTCGCCGCCGCTGACGACCTCCTTGGACAGGTTGCCGATGACCTGGCCGAGTTGGGACGCGAACAGGGATCCGCCGACGGACCGCATGAGGCGTCCGGCACCCTGGACGAGGTCCTGCATCTCCTCGGGCGCCTGCGCCCGCAACGACTCGGTGAGCGCATCCGCGATGCTCGTGGCAACCGGCTCCGCCAGCTCCTGCCACACCGGCAGGGTGGCCGTGACCCACTCGGCGCGTGTGATGGACCTCGCGGGGCTCGGCAGCTCCGAGATCGTGGTGACCTCGCTGAGCCACAGGCCCGCCAGAACGAAGGCCTGATCCAGCTCGCTCCGATGCCCGTCTCCGATCGCCAGCCCGTGCTGGCCCGCGATGTGGAGAGCCTGCCTCTCGGCCATGTCCCAGGAGATCGCACCGTCTCCGCCGCCCGCGAAGGCCTGCTGCATCTGACTCATGATCGTCTGCATCATCGCGGGATCGATGTTCATGCCCGAGAGCTGCGAGAGCTGGGACAGCTGTTCGGGGTCGATTGAGCCTCCGCCGCCGAGCAGCTGACGGAGGAGATCCTGGAATTCTTCTTCGGGAGAGCGGTCGTCGTCTGCCACTTCAGCCGCCTTTCAGCCGGTCGCGGATGTACGGATCTACGCTAGTCGCAGCATCCCCTTCCCCGTCTCGGCCGAGACCCGAACCCTTAAGCCGGCCGCGAACGACCCGGCTGAGAAAGGTCTCCTGTGACGCTCTTCGACGATTCCGCACCCGTCAGCCCCGGACCCCGGCGTCCATCGCGTGCCGTCGTGGCGGGCATCTGGACTCTCTCGGCCGCGCTCGTCGTCCTGCTCATCCTGACCTTTCTCCCCACCGGTTACGTCATCCAGCGACCGGGGCCGGTGTACAACACCCTCGGCTCGGCCCCCGGCCCCGACGGCGAGGAGGTGCCGCTCATCACGGTGCAGGGCGCGGAGACCTACCCCACCGAGGGAGCTCTCGATCTCCTCACCGTGCAGGTGGTGGGAAGTCGACAGCGCACGCCCTCCTGGTTCGAGCTGGCGACGGCGTGGTTCGACCGCACCCGCGCCGTCCTGCCGATCGAGGCGGTCTTCCCGACCGACCAGACCGTGGAGCAGCGCCAGAGCGAGAACGCCGCGCTCATGGTCGACTCGCAGCAGGAGGCCACGGCGGCCGCACTCAGTGAGCTCGGTTACGACGTGTCCCCGCAGCTTCGCGTCTACTCCGTCGTGCAGGACTCCGCGGCAGACGGGGTCCTGCGCGAGGACGATGTCATCCTCGCCGCGGACGGCGAGCAGGTGACGGATGTCGCCGCCCTGCGGGGGATCGTGGACGCGTCCGAGGGGGCGCCTGTCGACCTCACGATCTTGCGCGACGGCAGCACGCGTTCCCTCGCGCTGGTGCCCCAGCAGGAGGGCGAAGATCCCGACGCGCCCTGGCTGATCGGCGTCACGCTGATGAGCGACTACGACTTCCCCGTCGACGTCGAGATCCAGTTGGACAACGTCGGCGGTCCGAGCGCGGGCATGATGTTCGCCCTGGGGATCATCGATGTCCTCACTCCGGGTGAGCTCAACGGCGGCGAACGTGTGGCCGGCTCCGGGACGATCACCGCCCAGGGGATCGTGGGGCCGATCGGCGGCGTGCGTCAGAAGCTCTGGGGCGCAGTGGGGGACGGCGCCTCGTACTTCCTCGCGGCGGAAGCGAACTGCCCCGAGATCGTCGGGCATGTCCCCGACGGGCTCCACGTCTTCGCCGTCGAGGACCTCGACGACGCGATGCGGGCGCTGGACGCGGTGGCGACGGGCGGCGACCTCGACGCGCTCCCCACATGCGACACGTGACCCGACCGGCTTTCCCTCAGCACACCCTCGGCGACCCTCCAGAACCGCGCACCTAGGATGGAGGGGTGACCACGACCTCTGCGCCGGCCCCGGCCACGCCCTCCCGACCTCGACGAATACTCGGCATCACCGTGGCGATCGTCGCCGCCCTCGTGGTGGCGTTCTTCGTCTTCGCCAGCCTCTACGCCGATTGGCTCTGGTATCGGCAGCTCGAGTTCGAGGGGGTGCTGCTGACCCAGTGGGTGGCGCGGATCGCGATGTTCGCGATCGGATTCCTCGGAATGGCCGTCCCCGTCTGGCTGGCCATCCAGCTCGCCTACCGCCTCCGCCCCGTCTACGCGCGGCTCAGCTCCCAGCTCGATCGCTACCAGGAAGTGGTCGAGCCGCTTCGTCGTCTGGCGATGTGGGGCATCCCGGTCTTCTTCGGCTTCTTCGCGGGATTCGCCGCGTCCGCCCAGTGGCAGACGACATGGTTGTGGTTCAACGGAGTGCCGACCGGTGACGTCGACCCCGAGTTCGGTCTCGACACCGGGTTCTACCTCTTCGCCCTGCCCTTCTACAGCGCGGTGGTGGGATTCGTCTCGGCGGTCCTGCTCATCTGCCTCCTGGTGACCGCTGTCGTGTCCTACCTCTACGGCTCCGTCCGGGTCGGACAGCGTGAGCTGCGGATCTCGAAGGCGGCGCGGATCCAACTGGCGATCCTCGCCGGCCTCTACCTCGCCGTACAGGCGGTCAGCCTGTTCCTCGATCGGTACCGCTTGCTCGTCGAGCAGGGGGACCGCATCACCGGCCCCGGCTACACCGGCGTCAACGCGGTGATCCCCGGGCTCACGATCCTCTCGATCGTCGCGGCGCTGGTCGCCGTGCTCTTCTTCGTCACGGCTGTCATCGGACGCTGGCGTTACCCGCTCATCGCAACGGCGCTGCTGATCGTCTCGTCGCTCGTGGTCGGAGTCGGCTATCCCTGGGTCGTCAACACCTTCCAGGTCCTGCCCAACCAGGCAGCCTTCGAGCGGCCGTTCTACGAACGCAACCTCGAGATGACCAAGAAGGCCTACGGCATCGACGGTCTCGAGAAGATCGAGTTCACGGCGGAGACCTCGGCGGAGGAGGGGCAGCTCCGCGCGGACGCGCAGACGACGACGCAGATCCGCATCATGGACCCCGCGATCATCGGGCCCACCGTGCGGCAGCTCGAACAGTACCGGGCGTACTACCAGTTCCAGGAGCCCCTGGACGTGGACCGATATGAGATCGACGGCGAGATGCAGGACACGATCGTGTCCGTCCGCGAACTCAACGTCGACCAGCTCGGCGCCGGCTCCTCGTGGGTCAACGAGACCCTCGTCTACACCCACGGATACGGTCTCGTCGCCGCCGCCGGAAACGAGCGGACGAGCGACGGCAACCCCGTCTTCCTCGAGCGGGGCATCCCCGCCCAGGGCTTCCTCTCGGACAACCCCGACTTCGAACCGCGCGTCTACTTCGGCGAGTACTCGCCGACGTACTCCATCGTCGGTGCGCCCGAGGGCGCGACGCCGATCGAGCTCGACTACCCGTCGGGCGCCGACGGCGGAGCGGGTCCGCGTGTGACCTTCGAGGGCGACGGCGGTCCTTCCGTGGGCAACATGTTCCACCGCCTGATCTACGCGCTCCGCTTCCAGTCCGAGCAGATCCTCTTCTCCGAGGACGTCAACGAGGAATCGCAGATCCTCTATGACCGCGACCCCCTCACCCGCGTCGAGAAGGTGGCTCCGTACCTCGAGCTGGACAGCGACCCGTACCCGACGGTCGTCGACGGGCGCATCGTCTGGGTCGTGGACGGATACACACTCAGCTCGAACTATCCGTACTCCACGACGGTCCCGCTCTCCCAGGCCATTGCGGACTCCAACAACACTCAGCCGCGATTCGCGCTCGACGACATCAACTACATCCGCAACTCGGTGAAGGCGACCGTCGACGCGTACGACGGTTCGGTGACGCTGTACGCGTGGGATCCTGAGGACCCGCTGCTCCAGGCGTGGCAGAACGTCTACCCGACCGCGGTGCAACCGATCAGCGAGATGTCCGCGGACCTGATGAGTCACGTCCGGTATCCGACGGACCTGTTCAAGGTCCAGCGCGCGATGCTGCAGATCTACCACGTCGACGACGCGCAGTCCTTCTACGAGCGGGACAACGCCTGGGCGACGCCGGAGGACCCGCAGAACCCCAATCAGCTGCAGCCGCCGTACTACCTGACGATGCAGATGCCCGGTCAGGAGGCGCCCTCGTTCTCGATGTTCACGACCTTCATCCCGTCGTCGACCGGGGCGGCGAGTCGGAACGTCCTGATGGGCTACCTCGCCGTCGATTCCAATGCCGGTCAGGAAGCGGGTGTGAAGGGCGAGGACTACGGAAAGCTCCGTCTTCTCGAGATCGCCGCGTCCACGACCGTGCCCGGACCCGGGCAGGTGCAGAACACGTTCGACTCCGACACCGCCGTGTCCTCGCAGATCAACATCCTGCAGCAGGGCCAGTCCGAAGTGCTGAACGGAAACCTCCTCACCCTTCCGGTGGGTGGCGGTCTGCTCTACGTCCAGCCGGTCTTCGTGCAGGCCTCCCAGGGCACCCAGCTCCCGACGCTCCGCAAGATCCTGGTCGCCTTCGGTGATGACATCGCCTTCGAGGACACGCTGGCGGAAGCGCTCGACGTCCTCTTCGGTGGGGACTCCGGCGCGACGGCGGGTGACGACGAGGTCGTTCCGGTGGAGCCGGACGCGACCCCGACCCCTGAGCCGACCGCACCGGCCGAGCCGGGTGACGAGAAGCCGACGCCGGCACCGGAGGCCGGATCCTACGAGGCCGCACTGCAGGATGCCCGCGAGGCCATGATGGCTCGTGAGGAGGCGCTCCGCGCCGGCGATCTCACGGCTTTCGCCGAGGCGGACGAGCGGCTGACCGCGGCCGTCGAGCAGCTGCTGGAGCTCAGCGGCGACTGACGGGGATGTGCGGAAGAGGGGCGGAGCGGGTCATTCCCGGTCCGTCCCTCTTCGTCGTGCGGTGCGGGCAGGTCAGCGGGTGAGGATCGCGTACCAGATGAGGAGGAGCGTGACGCCGAAGCCCGTGATCTGGTTGAGCCACAGGAATCGATCCCATCCTCGCGTCGCGTCCGCCGCGCCGGCATCGGTGATCCTGCGGTATGGCCACACCGTTAGGAGGTAGGGCACGGCGAGAATCGCGGCGAGTGGGCCGGGCCACGCGGTGGCGAGCATCGCGAGACCCGAGAGCGTGTAGCACGCCAGTGCGAAGCGGACGGTGAAGCGTGCTCCGCGGACAGTGGCGATGGACGCGATCCCCGCCTCGCGGTCCGCGACGACATCCTGGACCGCGCCGAAGGCGTGCGATGCGACCCCCCAGAGCGCGAAGGACGCCACCACGAGTCCGAGTTGCCACGTCCACGTCGCACCGGCCAGCACGAGCCCGTACACGGCGGGGGAGAAGAAGTGGATGCTGCTCGTCACGGAATCCGCGAACGGCCGCTCCTTCAATCGCAGGGGCGGCGCGCTGTAGAAGACGACGAAGAAGAGGCTCGCGGCGAGGACCAACCACGAGATGGGCGACCCGATGATCACAAGATAGATGACGAAGGGAAGGCAGGACAGGCCCGCCGCCCAGAGGGTCACGGGGTGCAGTCGACGGTCGAGGATCGCGCCGTGAGCACCCCCCTTGCGGGGGTTCCGGAGGTCCGACTCGTAATCGAAGACGTCGTTGATCCCGTACATGGCGAGGTTGTACGGCACGAGGAAGAACAGGACACCGAGGATCAGCGTCAGATCGATCTGTCGGGTCGTCAGCAGATACGCCGCCGCGAAGGGGAACGCGGTGTTGACCCAGCTGACGGGGCGGGACGAGACGAAGAGCTGCCGGGAGACCGCGGCCGGTCGCAGCGGGAGGGCGGTCATGACGCTTCCTGGGGGAGACGGGGGGAGAGCAGCTCGAACACGGCGGGGATCAGGAAGGCCGCGCACAGCGGGTAGGAGAAGTCCTCGATGGGAGCGAGGCCGATCCGCAGCCCGCTGAGGTGCTCCGGAGGGTAGGCGAAAAGGTCGGCGGCGATCATGAGGTTGTCGAAGATCGCCGTGAGGATCAGAAGTCCTCCGGCTGCCCAACCGGAGGCGACCATACGCTCTCGGAAGCGAGGGCGTCGCCGTGTGGCGAGCGTGACGAGTACCGTGATCACCACGAAGGGGACGACGATCAGCGGATAGGTCATACCGCCGATTCTCCCCCCTGACCGCTCACGGGGCGGCGCCCCGCGCGGAGGGCACGCAGACGCATCGCCGCTCCGTGGAGGACGAGGGCGAGGTAGGACAGGAAGATGAGGAAGACCGGTTCCTCCAGCGGGAGGTGGGGAGCGAGGTCGATCCCGAGCAGGAGCGGACTGTCTCCCTTGACGAAGACGCCCGTGGCGATTCCGACCGCGTCCCAGATCAGGAAGAACACGGTGCCGAGGATGACGGCGATGATCGTCCGGCGCGGATCTCGCCACGCGGCGAGCTTGAGGCGCGCGTCGGTGAGCGCCACGCCGGCCAGGGAGAAGAGGAGCGCGGCGAGGTAGAGCCCCGGCATGTCAGACTCTCGCGGGCTCCGGGATGGGACCGGGGGTGCGGTCGCCGCGAAGCCGTTTCACGACGAGCTCGGCGGAGATGAGGCACATGGGAAGCCCGATGCCCGGCAGTGCCGACGTTCCCGCGTACGCGAGCGCGTCGACCCTGCGCGACGTGTTGCGCGGACGGAACATCGCACTCTGGCCGAGGGTGTGCGCCAGACCGAGGGAGTTGCCGCGCCAAGAGTGCAGGTCGGTCGCGAAGTCCGCGGGAGAGATCGTCCGCCGCACGACGATGCGGTCCTTCAGGTCGGGGATGCCGCACCACTGCGAGATCTGCTCGATGACACGGTCAGCGGCCGCCTCGGTGCGGGGGTCCCCGTCCCCGTCGATTCCGCCGTGTCCGGATCCGGGGTCGGCGGGCACCGGTACCAGGACGAACACGTTCTCCGAACCGGTCGGTGCGACGTCGGCGTCGGTTGCGCTCGGCCGGCAGATGTAGAGGGAAGCGGGGTCGGGGATGCGGGGGCGGTCGCCGAAGATGTCCTCGAAGTTGGTCCGCCAATCATCGGCGAACAGGAGCGTGTGGTGCGCGAGCTGGGGGAGCTCGCCGTCGACGCCGAGTAGGAGCAGGAGAGCGCCCGGGCTGGGGGTCTTCGTGTCCCACCACGACTGCGGATAGGTCTGCAGCTCCGTGGGGAGGAGCGAGGTCTCGGTGTGGTGCAGGTCTGCGGTGGACACCACGAGGTCGGCTTCGTGCAGTGTGCCGTCCAGGGTGCGGACACCGGTGGCGCGTGCCCGCGCACGTGAGCCGCGATCGGGTGCTCCCGTGACGATCTCGACGACCTCTGCGCCGGTGACGATGTCGACACCCCGCGCCGCGGCGAGGCGCTGGATCGCCTTGATCACCTCGACGAATCCACCACGGGGGTACAGCACGCCGTCATCGAGATCGAGGTGGCTCATGAGGTGGTACAGGCTCGGGACGCCGTAGGGGGATCCGCCGAGGAACACCGCCGGGTATTCGAGGATCTGGCGCAGCCGGGGATCGGTGAACTTCCGATCCACATGAGAAGCCAGGGATCGGGTGAGCAGGGGTGCCAGGGTCGGGATGCGGCGGAGGATCGCGGGGTCCCGCAGTCCCGCGGTCGTCTCGTAGGTGTCGTAGAGGAAGCGGGACACCGCGAGATCGTAGGCGTCCTCGGCCGAGTCGAGGTAGTCCGCAAGGCGCGCGCCCGCCCCCGGCTCGACACTCTCGAACAGCTCGGTGGCGAGCTCGCGGCCCGTGCGGACATCCAGCGGCTGCCGACCCGTCGCCGGGTCGGAGTAGACCCGGTACGCGGGGTCCAGGCGGACGAGATCCAGTTCGGCGTCGGCGCTCGTTCCGAGGAGGCGGAAGAAGTGGTCGAAGACCTCCGGCATGAGGTACCAGCTCGGCCCGGTGTCGAAGCGGAATCCGTCCTGATCCCATGACCCGGCGCGTCCCCCGAGATCAGAGCGCGCTTCGAGGAGCCGGACGGACCATCCTTCCTCCGCGAGGAGCGCGGAGGTGGCGAGACCCGCGATACCCCCGCCGATGACGATGGCCGTACGCGAAGAGGAAGCAGAGTCGCTCATGAGAGAACCTTCCGTGGCGAGAACCCCAGCCAGGCGCGGGCCGCCAGGCGGGCTTTGACCGGGTCCGGCACCCGCACGCGACCTGAGCCCGGCTCGGCTGCGCGCAGTCGGCGGGACAGTTCCGAGAACAGATCGTGCGCCGCGGTGACGGCGCGACGACAGTCCTTGGGAAGGTGGGGGACGGTGGCCGCGGCCGCGGCGAGGTCCGCATCGATACGGTCCAGAACGGCGTCGCGGCTCACAGTTCCCGAGCCTATCCCGAGGTAATCACGACCGAGCGCGAATGCGTCATGATCGAGGTCCCGGAGGAAGTTGACGTCTTGGAACGCCGCACCGAGGCGTCGGGCGCCGTCGACCAGCCGGGCGTCGGCTGGTCGGGGGCGAGGCTCCCCGGCGTTGACGAAGACCTGCAGGCACATCAGGCCCACCACCTCCGCGGACCCGTACACATAGTCATCGTGCGACGCGTCGTCATGGGTCGATGTGGACAGGTCCGTCCGCATGGAGGCGAAGAAAGGGGCCACGAGGTCTTCCCCGATGCCGCACTCGCGGGCGGTGAGGGCGAAGGCGTGGACGACGAGATTCGCGCTGAAGCCCTGTGCGATCGCCCGGTAGGTCTCGGCCTCGAGTTCGTCCAGCATCGCTTCGGCTTCCGGCACCGAGAGGCCGGCGGCGACGGCCGGGCCGTCGACGATCTCGTCGGCCACGCGCACAAGCGCGTAGATGGTCCGGACGTGCGTGCGGGGGCGGGGCCCGAGCAGGCGGCACGCGAGTGCGAAGGATGTCGAGTACCGCGCGATCACGATGTCCGCGGCGTCGCGCGCGGTCTTGTCGTAGAGGGCCAGCCCCGTGATGCCCTCGGTCTCCTCGGTCATGGGATGCGACTTTCGACCCCGTCGGCGAGCGCGCGCAGGAGGGACCCCGCGGACGCCGGCAGTGCGGGATCGGCGGACACTCCGCGCACCTCGGCGAGCGCGCCGTCGACGAGTGCGCGCATCTGCGCCCGGGCTCCACTGGCCTCGAGGATCCGCTGCGCCTCTTGCACGGCGATGGGACCGGTGTGTGCGACGGCGATCGCGTCGTTGACCTGAGCCCAGGTCGCACTCTCGCGGGCGAGCGAGACCAGCGGTGTCCGTTTGCCCTCGCGCAGGTCGCCCCCGCTCGCGCGTCCTGCCTGATCGTCGGTGCCGAAAGCGCCGATGAGGTCGTCTACGAACTGGAATGCGAGACCGAGCTGACCGCCCGCGCGCTCGAGGAGTCCGGTGACCTCCGGGGACGCCCCGGCCAGCGCGGCGCCCGCGCAGAGCGGAGCGCTGAACGAGTAGACGGCGGTCTTGTTGTACGCCGCGTCGAGGACGGCGTGGTGCGGGGCATCGTCGACGACACTGTTCTCCACGTCCGCCAGCTCGCCGGCCGCGGAGACGTACATGGCCTCGTCGAGGAGCTCCATCAGCCGCACGCGGGCGGTCAGATCCACCGGTGCGAGGGCGATGAGCCGAAAGGCCTCATGCAGCAGGAGGTCGCCGGCGAGGATGGCCGCCGCGTCCCCGAGGAGGGCGGCACCCGCGGCATCCGCTCCTTGCTCCTCGGCACGCCGGCGGAACTCCCCGGCGACGTTGGGGATGCCGCGACGGACGGTGTCGTGATCGATCACGTCGTCGTGGACGACGAATGCCGTATGGAGCAGTTCGAAGGCGGCGGCGACCGGGAACACGCCGGGAGCGGCACCCAGGTCGCCGCCGAGGCTCTCGAAGGCGGCGACGACGAGCGCGGGACGGAAACGCTTGCCACCGCGAGCTGCGCGGTCGGAGGCGTCGATCAATGCATCGAACGCCTCGCCGAGCGCACCACGTCGACATCGCATCCGCGCGAGCGCCTCATGGATCGTGTCGTCGATCTGCGGATGCGGGGAGAGTGCGATCATGACCGTCGCGACCTGGGGGCGTCGGTGAGCAGCGGAAGCTGTGCGGCCTGCAGGACCAGCCACGGGCTGAAGGCCCACGGCGTCGCACGCACGGCGTCGGCGAGGCGCTCGGGCTCGACCCAGCGGATCTCCATGACCTCATCCGGGTGGGGGACCGGTTCGGATGCCGCGCGGGCGGTGTACACGGGGCAGATCTCGTTCTCGACGATCCCGCTGGCGTCCACGGCGCGGTACCGGAAGTCGGGCAACGTCACGCGGACCTCCTCCACCCGCATCCCGAGTTCGTCGGCAGCTCGGCGGTGCACGGCGTCGGAGATGTCCTCACCCGGGCGCGGATGACCGCAGAACGAGTTGGTCCACACTCCCGGCCACGCGACCTTGCTCAGCGCGCGGCGCGTGACGAGGACATCGCCTCGCTCGTTCACGACGTGACAGGAGAAGGCGAGGTGCAACGCGGTGTCGAAGTCGTGCACGCTGCTCTTCGGCGCGGTGCCGATCATCGTCCCCTCATCGTCGAGGAGCACCACATCGTCGCCAGCTGTCATCACACACTCCAGGTATTTCGCTAGTTTATCTAGCGATCTGCTGTGCCCGATGATACAAGCGGTGCACGGGAGTGTCCATCCTGCCGCACCGTGGGGCGCCCGGGAGGCGAAAGCGGAAACGAAAAGGGCGCCTCTTCCGAGACGCCCTCTTCTTCTTGTTGCGGGGACAGGATTTGAACCTGCGACCTCTGGGTTATGAGCCCAGCGAGCTACCGAACTGCTCCACCCCGCGGCACAAGAAGAAACACTATCACGGCTTCCGAACCGACGCGAATCGCGGCCCCCCTTCGGGTGCGGGACCGGTCGTGGCAAGGTGGAGGAGCACGCGAGGGCGGGAGACGACCATGGGTACCGAGGACCACGACGACGTGCGGATCGCCGTCGCACAGTTCGCTCCGGCGTCCGACGAGGAGGTCAACCTCGCCGAGATCGCGGCGCTCGCTGCCCGGGCGAGCGGGCTCGGCGCCGACGTCGTGGTCTTCCCGGAGTACTCCAGCTTCTTCATCGATCCGTTCGACGCGACCCTCGCCACGCATGCGCAGTCCCTGGACGGACCGTTCGTCCGTGCTCTGTGTCGCCACGCCGCTGCGCTCGGCATCACGATCGTCGCCGGATTGCTCGAAGAGGCCTCGGATCCCGGCCTGGTGCGCAACACGGTGGTGGCCGTCGACGGGGCAGGGGTGAAGGCGGTCTACCGGAAGGTGCACCTCTACGACGCCTTCGGCCAGCGGGAATCGGACTGGGTTGAGCCCGGTGAGGCGGGCGGAGTGCAGACTTTCGAGGTCCGCGGACTCCGGTTCGGCCTGATGACCTGCTACGACCTGCGATTCCCCGAGGTCGGTCGGGTGCTGGCGGACGCCGGCGTCGACGTCTTCGCGATTCCGGCCGAGTGGGTGCGCGGACCGCTGAAGGAGCTCCATTGGCAGATCCTGCTCCAAGCGAGGGCGATCGAGAACACGGTCTTCGTGGCGGCGGCGGACCACCCGCCGCCGCTCGGAGTGGGCAACTCCGCGATCGTCGATCCGCAGGGCGTCGTCCGCGCGTCCATCGGGACGGGTACCGGCATCGCGGTGTCGGACCTCGAACGCGCGCAGCTGGAGCGCGTGCGGCGGATCAATCCGGTGCTGTCGCTGCGGCGCTACACCGTCAGCCCGCGGAACTGACGCGTCCGAGTGCGGCGAGGCGTCCGGACGCTTCGCGGAGGACGTCGACCCGCTTGCATGCCGCGAACCGCAGCATCGTGGCGTAGCGATCGCGGTGTGCGGGGGTGACGAAGGCGGTGAGCGGGATGGCCACCACTCCGGCGCGTTCGGGCAGCGTCCGGCAGAACGCGGCGGCATCGCGCACGCCCAGGCCTTCGGCATCCGCCACGGTGAAGTAGGACCCCGCGGGTGGTGTCACCGTGAAGCCCGCTGCGCGCAGCCCCTCACCGAGAAGTCGTGCCTTCGCGTGCATCGCCGCGGCGAGTTCGTCGAAGAAGGCCTGCGGGAGTCGGAGGCCGGCGGCGATCGCGGGCTGAAACGGGCTGCCGTTGACGTAGGTGAGGAACTGTTTGACGGCGAGGATCGCGTCGATGAGTTCGGGGGACGCGGTGACCCATCCGATCTTCCACCCCGTCACGGAGAAGGTCTTGCCCGCGGAGGAGATCGACACCGTCCGCTCGCGCGCACCGGGCATCGTGGCGAGGGGTACGTGCGGTCCCTCGAACACGAGGTGCTCGTAGACCTCGTCGGTCACGACCACCGCGTCGTGCCGTTCGGCGAGGCGGAGCACCTCCGCCCGCACCTCCGCGGTGAACACCGTTCCGGTGGGGTTGTGGGGGTCGTTGACCAGGATGATCCGAGTGCGGTCCGTCACAGCGTCCCGGAGCACCTGGAGGTCGGGCTGGAAGGACGGCGCCACCAGAGGCACCGGGACGAGGCGCGCTCCGGCCATCGCCGCGGCGGCGGCGTACGAGTCGTAGAACGGCTCGAAGACGACCACCTCGTCGTCGGGGCCGTCGACGAGCGCGAGCAAGGTGGCCGTGAGCGCCTCGGTGGCCCCGGCGGTGACGAGCACCTCGCGTTCCGGGTCCACCTCCCACTCGTAGAAGCGCCGGTGATGCTCGGCGATCGATACCCGGAGATCGAGGATGCCGCGTCCCGGCGGATACTGATTGCCGCCGTCCGAGATGGCTCGGCGCGCCGCCTCCAGGACCACGCCCGGACCGTCCTCATCCGGGAAGCCCTGCCCCAGGTTGATGGCGCCGGTTCGGCCCGCGAGTGCGCTCATCTCGGCGAAGATGGTGGGATGCACCGTTCCGTCGGTCCCCAGGAGTCCTGCTCCCGCGGCGACGCGTCGCCAGCCCCCGGTCACTTCGTGCACAGCCGCATCCTTTCGACGTGCTCACGATGTTCGCATAGTCCGGTCCCACTCCCGGCATAAGCAATCCACAGGATCGGCGACGACAGTGGATCACGCCAGGAAGAAGGAGCACCCATGAACGATCCGCAGGACGCAGAGCCCATCGACCGCCCCACGGACCCGACGTCCGCGACCGAGGGCATCACGAACCCCGCGGTGCCGCCGCGTCCTCCGCTGCCGCCGCAGACCGGCTACGCGCCCCCGCAGGGATACGTCCTGCCCGGCGCCGTTCCGCCGCACGCCTCGGGCGCGGCGACCCCGACCGGACCTGCGGCGACCATCCCGATGGACTTCGCCGCGACCGCGGCTCCGGCGCCGGCACCCGCTCCGCGTCGGACCTCCGCGGGCGCCGTGGTCGGGCTCCTCGTGGCCGCGGCGGTCGTCGGTGGCGCCGCGGGCCTCGGAGGCGCCTACGCGGGCGTGAACCTCTTCTCGACGTCGGCGTCCGCGCCGGCATCCGGGCCGGTGTCGGTGACGGTGAACGACACCGACAGCGTCACCGAGGCGACGGGGATCGCCGCTCGCACACTGCCGAGTGTCGTGACGATCTCGGCGAGCGGGACCAATGGCAGCGGCTCCGGTTCCGGTGTCATCCTGAGCGCCGACGGATACGTGGTCACCAACACGCACGTCGTCACGCTCGACGGTGCCAGCGCGGATGCCTCCATCCGTGCCACGACCTCCGACGGCCAGGTCTTCGATGCCGAGATCGTCGGCACCGACCCCACCTACGATCTCGCCGTGATCAAGCTCGACGGAGCAGCGGATCTGACGCCGATCGAGTTCGCCTCGTCGGCCGATCTCAACGTCGGCGACACCACGGCGGCCGTGGGCGCGCCGCTCGGGCTCTCCAACACCGTCACCACCGGAATCGTCAGTGCGCTGAACCGGTCCATCGCGATCGCGTCGGCGGCGGCGCCCGAGACGCCCGATGCGGAGGACGGCGAGCAGCAGGGCGAAGGGGACGCGCCGTTCTACTTCGACTTCGGCCAGGGACGCACGACGCCCGGTTCGGGCGAGACGATCTCGATCGCGGTGATCCAGACCGACGCCGCGATCAACCCCGGGAACTCCGGCGGTGCGCTGGTGGACAGCGAGGGGCGCCTGATCGGCATCAACGTCGCCATCGCCTCGGCCGGCGGATCATCCGGGCAGGCGGGGTCGATCGGGGTCGGCTTCGCCATCCCGTCTGACATCGTCCAACGCATCGCCGAGGAGATCATCGACACCGGCGCGGCGACGCACGGTCTGCTCGGTGCCAACGTCCGCTCCGCGGCATCCGTCGAGGGCTCGCAGATCACCGGCGCCTACATCCAGGAGGCCGTCGCCGGTGGCGCCGCCGAGGCGGCAGGCCTCCGTCAGGGCGACATCGTGACGGCGTTCAACGGCGTACCGATCTCCAACGCCACCGATCTCACCGCGCAGGTGCGCGCCGCCGCCGCCGGCAGCACGGCGACGGTGACCTACGTCCGGGGCGATGCGACCGAGCAGGTCGACGTGACCCTGGGCACGCTCGGAGGCTGACCCGCACGGCGCCGCCACCCCGCGATAGGCTCGCGGGGTGGCGGCGTTCTCCTTCGGTTCGGGCAACGCGCGCAAGATCGTCGCTCTTCCCCTCTATGCGGCGGGACGGCTCCTGACCGCCCTCGTTCCCCGGCGTCACGACATGTGGGTGTTCGGGTGCGCGACCGGCGTCGGAGAAGGCGCGCTGGCGCTGTGGCAGCAGGTGGCACCGCGGCATCCGGCGCTGTGGCTGGTCGATGACGACACGCAGGCACGCGACGCTGCGCGGCTCGGGGTGAGGGCGGTGAGGAAGTCCTCCGTCGCCGGGCTGTGGGCGACCGCCCGCGCGGGCGTCGTCGTGATCACGCACGGGTTCGGCGACGTGCACCGCTACGCCGTCTCAGGTGCGTTCGTCGTCCAGCTGTGGCACGGCATCCCCCTCAAGCGCATCGGTCTGGATTCGCCCGAGACCCTCCGCCCTCCGCGGTGGCTGGACCACGGAGCCTCGCGTCGGCTCTCGCGGCGACTGCTCGCGCTGATGTACCGCGCGGCTGCCTCCCGGATCGATGTGATGCCCGCCGCCTCCGGGCTCGTCCGCGGGCGATTGGTCTCCGCGTTCGGAGTGCGGGACCACGTCGTCGTGGAGACCGGTGAGCCCCGTGTGGACGTTCTGAGCACCGGCGACGCGCCGACGCGCCGCGCCGCGGCGCGCGAAGCGATCCTCCGGGCCGCCGGTGCGGAGGGATCCCCGTCCGCGGTCGTGCTGTACGCCCCCACGTGGCGGGACGGCGCGCCGGACCCGGCGGTACCCGGCCCGGCCGATTGGCACGCGATCCTCGACGTGCTCGAACGGCGGGATGCCGTCCTTCTCGTCAGGTCTCATCCCTTGGGCTCGGGGGAGTACGCTCCGCCGGCACCGACGACCCGCGTCCGTGCCGTTCCGTCGTCGGAGGTCCCGGACATCACGCCGTTGCTTCCGGGGATCGACGCCCTCATCACCGACTACTCCTCGCTGGTGTACGACGCCGCGCTCGTGCCGCTTCCCGTCGTCTTCCTCGCGCCCGACGTGGAGGAGTACGCCGAACGCCGGGGCTTCTACGGCCGGTACGAGGATGTGGCGGGAAGCGACATCGCGCGGTCCTGGCATCAGGTTCTGCCCGTCCTCGACGCTGTGCTCGATCCCGCGACAGGGGAGTCGGAGCGTCGTGTCGCGCGCAGCCGGCACCTGAGCGACCGCGTCCACCGGCATCGCGACGGGCGCAACGCCGAGCGGGTGTACCGTGCCGTGATGGCGCGCCGCGGGCGCGCGACAGAGGGAGATCGATGACGCAGGCCCGCTTCGACACCGAGGGCGAGCTGACGCTCGTCCTTTCCGGAACCGGCGCGAGGCCCGCGCGCGCGGAACTCGTCGGGCCACGCGCACGCGTGTCGGCGACGCTCACGGGCCGAGGGAAGACCTGGAGGGCGGTGTTCCCGCTCCGTGCGTCGAAGTGGGGCGGGCCCGAGCTCCCGCTGCCCACGGGCGAGTACGCGGTGGTCGTCGTTCCGTCCTCCGAGGCCGAGTCTTCGTCGCCCGTCGACGACGTTCCCTTGGCCACCGGCGCTCTCCTGCGCGCCGAGCTCCGCGACGGTGTCGTGCACGTCGGACCGCCCCTCGACCCCGCCTACGATTCGGGCGAGGGCCAGGCGGCGTTGGAGCGCCGCTATGCGACGCGCACGACGCCCCTCGAGAACGCGGTCTTCTTCGAGAGCTTCTACGGACGCAACGCCGGGTGCAATCCGCTCGCCATCGATCGTGAGCTGGCGCGGGTGGCCCCGGACGTCGTCCGCTACTGGAGCGTCGTGGACCACTCGGTCGTGGTTCCCGACGGCGCGGTCGCGGTCGTGGAGGGGAGCCCCGAGTGGTGGCGAGCCCGAGGCGCCGCGCGACTGCTCGTCGTCAACGATTGGCTGCGACGCCGATTCGCACGACGCCCGGGGCAGCGCGTGCTTCAGACCTGGCACGGGACCCCGCTGAAGCGCCTCGCCCTGCACCGGCCCGGCTTCGACCCGCGACGGATGCTCGCCGTGGCTCGTGAATCGTTGCGCTGGAACGTCCTTCTCGCGCAGAACGCCTACGCGGAGCGGATCCTCCGCAAGGCCTATGCGTTCCTCCGCCGTCCGATCTGGGTCGAGGGCTACCCGCGCAACGACGTGCTCGTCACGGGCGACGGCATCGGCATCCGTCGCATGCTGGGGATCGGCGATGACGAGCGCGTCCTGCTCTACGCCCCGACGTGGAGGGACGACCGCTCCGAGATGGTCGACTTCCTCGATCCGGCTGCGTTCGCCCGCGAGACGGACGCCGTCGTGCTGGTGCGCGGGCACTCCCGCACGCTGCTGCCCGGGAGGGACGTCGAGGGGCCCCGGGTGATCGACGTCACGGGCTTTCCGGACACCGCCCAGCTGCTTCTGGCAGCGGACGCCCTCATCACCGACTACTCGTCCGTGATGTTCGACTTCTCCGTCACCGGGCGCCCCATGTACTTCCTGGTACCCGACATCGAGCACTACCGCGGCGAGCTCCGCGGCTTCTACTTCGATCTGGCCCGGCACGCGCCCGGTCCTCTGCTCGGATCCGCGTCCGATCTCGTCGAGGCCATCCGCCACGGCGATCCGGGGGAGTTCGCCGAGCGCTACGAGCGATGGCGCGCGCGTTTCAACTCCCGCGACGACGGCACGGCGGCGGAGCGCGTGGTCGCGCGCATCCTCGACCAGGGATTCGTCGAGCGCTGACCTCAGGGCAGCGGTGTGTTGCGCTGTCCGAGGCGTGACGTGTCGACGGTGTCGTCAGCGCCGCGGAGGACACCGACGAGGAAGCCGGCGCCCCACGCGAGGTGCATCGTCGGAAGGACGGCTGCCGTCCACAGCCGGTCCCGCCAGCCGGTACCACCGCCACGGCCGAGCGCCACGGCGACGATCAGCACGACGTAGGCCGTGATCGGAAGGTAGACGAGGGAGGCGATCAGGCCGAGAGTCCCGGTGATCAGTCCCGCGGCCTGACCGACGCCGACGAGGAGAGCCAGGACCAGGTTCAGCACCAGGAGCGGGGGAGCGAAGAACCGCACCGAGTTTCCCCGCCCGAAGCGTCGCACGAGTTCGCCACGCCAACGTCCGGTGGCCACGAACTGACGTCCGAGGCGAGACCAGCTCTCGCGCGGCCAATACGTCACCGAGAGATCAGGGTCGAACCAGACCCGGTACCCCGCTCGACGGATCCGGAGGTTCAGCTCCCAGTCCTCGCCCCGACGGATCGACTCGTCGAAGCCGCCGACCTCCTCCAGAACGGATCGTCGGAGAACCCCGAGGTACGCGGACTCGGCCTCGCCCTCGACGGTTCCCCCGTGATACGCGCCGCCGCCCAGGCCGAACGGGGAATTGTAGGCACGTGCCACGGCCCGCTGGAATGGGGTCCGCCCCTCGGCCCGCATGACGCCGCCGACGTTTGCGGCGCGGACCCGTGCCAACGTCTCCAGCGCGCGCAGGGCGTAGCCTTCCGCGAGTTCCGAGTGCGCGTCGACGCGGATGATCGTCGGGTAGCGGCCCGTGCGGATGGCGAGGTTCAGGCCCACGGGGATGTCGGCGGCCGGGTTGGCCACGAGCACGATCCGCGGGTCAGCCGCTGCGAGTTCCCGAGCGAGTTCCGTCGTCCCGTCGGTGGACGGACCGAGGGCGAGGATCAGCTCGATCGGCCCGCCGGTCTCCTGCGCGAGAACGGACTCGACCGCACGGCGCAGATAACCGCGCTCGTTCAGCACGGGCATGACGTACGAGACCCCCGCGTCCGCGCGGACCACTGGAGCATCGCGTCGGCCGTCGGATTCGCGCTGCACGCGTCCGATCATGTCACGCGCATACCGGCGGCCGCGGTTCGGCACGGTCGGTAGGCTCGAAGCGTGGGTGTGCTCTCAGACGTCAAGAAGACCGTCGCGCTCGTGCGCAAGGCGCTGGACAACCGATCGGCGGCCGTCCACGTCCGGCGTGAAGCGGCCCGTCTCGGTGGGCATCCACGATCCCATTTCCGGGTTGCGGTGTACTTCGCCGATGGCGATGTGAACATGTACCAGATGCGGCAGTGGTACAAACCGCTCGCCGAGCTCGCCCGCACCTGGCCGGTCGTGGTGCTGAGCCGGTCGGCGACGGGTGCGCGGGCGCTGATGGCGGAGGACGCGCCGCCGGTGGCATTCGTCCCCACCGTGCGCGACGTCGAGCGCTTCCTCGCGACCCAGGAGATCCGCGTCGTCCTCTACGTGAACCAGAACACGCGGAACTTCCAGATGTTCCGCTACGGCCGCCGCTGGCACGTCTTCATCAACCACGGCGAGTCCGACAAGATGTACATGACGACGAACCAGTACAAGGCCTACGACTACGCCCTGGTAGCCGGCCAAGCCGCGCGCGATCGGCTGTCCCGCGTCCTCTGGGATTACGACGTCACCACACGGACGATCGAGATCGGTCGTCCCCAGGCGGATCATTACTCCGGGGTGTTGCCCTACACGCCCGACGATCGCATCGTGGTCCTCTACGCGCCCACGTGGGAGGGGGATCGTCCTTCCGCGCACTACGGATCGATCCTCAGCCACGGCGAGTCCCTCGTGTCTGCGCTTCTGGCGACCGGACGCCATCGCGTCGTGTACCGCCCGCATCCGCGGTCCGGCGTGGTTTCGCCCGCCTACGGCCGTGCGCACCAGCGGATCGTCGCGGCGATCGCCGCCGCCAACGCCGCGGATGCGCGCGCTCAGCACGTGTACGACAACGGGCCCGAGCTGGGCTGGCAGCTCTCGTCGGCGGATGTCGCGGTCGTGGATGTGTCGGCGATGGTCTACGACCGCCTGGCGGCGGACAAGCCGCTGCTCATCACGCGCCCGGTCGACCCCGAGGCGGTCGTCGACACGCACGGGTATCTTTCGGACTGCGAATGGCTCGATGCGTCGCGGTCCGCCGACTTCGTCGGGGACATCGACCGTGTGCGGACCGACCCGGCAGCCGTCGCGAAGCTCGCGCACTGGGTGTACCACTACTTCGGCGACACCGCGCCGGGCTCGTCCACGCGCCGTTTCCACGCCGCGATCGGTTTCCTCATGACCGAATGGGAACGCTGGTATGCGGCGTCCGCTGATGCGTCGAGCGCGACGGATGGCGATGAGGACGAGGCTGAGCTCGAGGATGGTGCCGAGACCTGAATCCGCACCTCACCGGCGGTTCGACGGGGAAGAGACCTCGGCGATGAGCCGCTTCACCGCCCCGAGTGGAATCTCCGTCCACGCCGGCCTGTTGCGCACCTCGTAGATCGCCTCGTAGACGGCCTTGTCCATCTCCAACGCCGTCAGCAGGGTCGCCACCGTCGTCAGATCCACGAAGGATACGGCGGCGTATCCCCGCAGGAAAGACTCGCGCGCCGTGCGGGCCCAGTCCCGGACGGCGGAGGCCTGGTCGGGACGCTCGAGTTCGAGGGAGCCCGCGACGTAATCGAACGACCTCAGCATGCCGGCGACATCTCGGAGAGCGAGATCCGGAAGGGTGCGCTCGTCCATCGGCCGTAGCGGCTCTCCCTCGAAATCCAGGAGCACCCAGCCGCGGCCCGGTACCCGGAGGACCTGGCCCAGATGATAATCGCCGTGGATCCTCTGCAACGCGGGCCACGGCAGCCTCAACGCCGTCGCGTACACGGCCTCGATGTCCGAGCGCCATGGCGAGAGCGCAGGCACCTCGTCGAGCGCGATGGACAGGCGGCGGTTCCAGGCGGCCGCGACGGCGTCGCGCTGGGCGGGGGTGCATTCCTGCTGCGGGAACAATCGCGCGAGCGCGACGTGCACATCGGCCGTCGCGATGCCGAGCTCTTCGGCCGCGGCGCGGAAGTCCGCGCCGGAGGCGGCGGCGTTCAGAGCGACGCGCCAGGCGTCCTGGACGCCGGGGAGGAACTCCTGGGCGGAGGCGAGCGACCCGCGGACGACGCTCTCGGTGTCACCGGGGCTCGGCCAGCTGCCCTCGATCCATCCCACGGCCGCGGGGACGTGAGGTGAGCCGCCGGCCGCGAGAGCTCCGGGGAGCTCGATGTCGGGATTGTGCCCCGGATGCAGCTGTCGATAGATCTTGCAGATGACGGGCATGGCCTCGGGCCCCTCGAACACAAGGGAGGTGTTCGACTGCTCGCCGGTCATCACCCGGTTCGTGCGCTGACGTTCATCGTGTGCGGCGGCAGGATGGCCTGTGGCCTGGGACCCCGGCCCGATCGCGGTCCCTCCGCCGGTGATGAGGGAGAGGAGCACCTGCGCGTAGGCGTCGTCGTAGGGACCGTCCCGCAGGATCAGGTCCGGATCGGGCCTGCCGATCTCATGCGGATCGTCCGCCGCGACCTGCGGGGCCGCGCGCGCGACGACCGGCACCTGGTACAGGACGGCGGGGTCGGAAGCGTCGTCTGCGACGAGGTAGGTTCGGACGAAGAGGACCTGGTCCGCATCAGAGACGGATTCCGTCGGCCCAGCCGGCTCGAAGTCCCACCACGACACCATCCGCAGGCGCGGCGACCGCCCTTTGGTCGCGTACCAGCGTTGGCGCGGCATCCAGGCCGTCAGACATGCGAGCGTGCTGTCCATACCCGCGAGCGTAGGCGGGGCGCGGCCCACGTGTCGAGCCGTGAGGAGGCCCTGGCGCAGTGGCCATGCACGGGCTAAGGTGCCCTGCGCAATGCGCGGACCGTCGAGGAGGAGTCAGACGTAGAGATTCGCCCGTTCGAGGTCTTCGGCGAAGTCGACCTCCACGGCGTAGAGGTCGGAGATGTCCATCGGCGCGAGCCGCAGGCCGTCTTCCCGGATCGCCAGCTCGAGGCCACGCTCGAAGTAGTCCTGGTCGCCGACGCGCGCGAGCTGGCGCATGAAGGCCTTCTTGTCGCGCGCGGAGATGTAGTTGATGCCGACCGCTTCGCCGATCCCGTTCGACACGGTCTTGGAGAGCTCGTCGATGTGGCCGGCCGCATCGACGGTGTACTTGACCTCTTCGTCGGACACCTTCGCGGTGTTCACCGTGACGAACGACTGGTCGCGCTCGATGAGGACGATCGCACGGCCGAGGATCCGCGGATCGAAGACGACGTCACCGTTCATCCAGAGCACTCCGGCCTTCCCGGTGGCCGCCAGCGCGCGGAGGAGACTCTTGGACGTGTTGGTCTGGTCGTACCGCTCGTTGTAGACGTAGTCGGCGGCCGGGAAGGCCTCCACGATCGTCTCGGCCCGGTAGCCCACGACAGTCGTGATCTTCGCGTCGTCGCCGAACGCGGCGAAGATGTTGTCGTGCTGCTGGCGCATGATCGTGCGGCCGTCGCTGAGCTCGGTCAGCGGCTTGGGAAGGCTCCGCCCGAGGCGCGAGCCCATGCCGGCTGCGAGGATGACGGTCTGAAGAGTCACGGTCTTCTCCTAAAGAGAGTGGGATTCACCGGAGATTCATCGGTGAGACACCTCCTCGTGCCGGGGCAATGGTAGCGATGACAGCTGGGAACGTGCAGAATGTTCGCTCTCCGTTGTGGATTCGTGACAATCCGAGGGTTTGCCGACACTCTTCGACGCCGTCTTCGGGGTGTCGGCCCGCCTTGCTACTTTGGAGGAGTGACTCCCTCTCTCCCGGTGCCCCGTGACGCCGATCCGGATCAGCCGGACGGAGGCCGAGTCGCGCCCGTCGTGCACCTGCCGCGCGCGGTGGAGATCCCGCCGCGTCCGCCGCTTCCTCCCCTTCCGAGCCCCGCGACGGCTGACCTCGTCATCCCTCCGCGCCCGCCCCTGCCGACGCCGCGCGATCGGGATGAGGCGCCCGCCGATGCGACGACCGACGAGGCGGACGAGCCCATCGAGCAGGAGGTCGTCGACGACACGCCCGACGGCGATGACGAGGCGGATTCGATCGATGCCGATGCCGATGCCGATGCTGTAGGGGCCGACCTCCACGACGGCGCTCCCGGTGAGTCCGCCGGAGAGGATCCCGACGCCGACGACTCCGAGGAGAGCACCGTCGCCGGCGACGTCGTGGGAACGCTTCCGGAGACCGCGGAACAGCCGGCGGAGCTCGACCACGACGGCACCGTCGCAGATGACGCACCGGACCCCGAACCGCTCACGTCGGGTCCGGCGGACCCGGGGGCTCTCGCCTTCGTCGACATCGCGACTCCGCTGACGGCGGCCGAAGGCGACGACGACGTCCTCGTCCTGCGCGGCGTCGTCAAGTCCTTCGGCAGTACCCGTGCCGTCGACGGCATCGACCTCACCGTGCAGGCGGGAAGCTTCTACGGAATCGTCGGTCCCAACGGGGCCGGCAAGACGACCACACTGTCGATGATCGCCGGCCTGCTCTCTCCGGACCGGGGATCGATCCGCGTGGGCGGTGTCGACTTCGCGGCGGATCCGCACGCCGCGAAGCAGATGATGGGGGTGCTCCCCGACCGGCTGCGCACGTTCGACCGGCTCACCGGTCGTCAGCTTCTCTACTACTACGGCGTGCTGCGCGGTCTGCGGCCGGCGGTGGTCGAGACCCGGACCGCGGATCTCGCGCGCGCCTTCGACCTCACCGAGGCCCTCGGCCGCGTCGTCTCCGACTACTCGGCCGGAATGGCGAAGAAGGTGATGCTCGCGGGTGCGATGATCCACTCCCCGAGGCTCCTCGTGCTCGATGAGCCTTTCGAAGCCGTGGACCCCGTCTCCAGCGCCGTCATCCTCGACATCCTCTCGACCTATGTGGCGCACGGCGGCACCGTCATCCTCTCCAGTCACGGGATGGATCTCGTGGAGCGGGTCTGCTCCCGCGTCGCCGTGATCGTCGCGGGCCAGGTGCTCGCCGAGGGGTCGATCGAAGAGGTGCGCGGGGAACTCACCCTCGAGCAGCGGTTCGTCGAGCTGGCCGGAGGCCTGAGCGACGTGGAAGGGCTCGAGTGGCTGCATACATTCTCCGGCTGAGGGCTGCCCTGCTCCTCGGGAGCCTCCGCGGCGATGCCTCTCACGTCACGAGGCTGATGCTTGCGCTCCTGACGCTGGCCGCCGGTGTCGCGGCGGTCTGCTGGGCGCTCGTGTCGTTGCAGCAGAGCGGGCCCGAGGTCGTCCTCACCGTGACCGTGCTCGCGGGCGCGGCGGTCACCGCGGGATTCGCGGCTGCACCGGCGATCGCATCCACGTCCGATCCCTTGGACCCCCGTCGCTTCGCCGTCCTCGGCCTCCGCGCCCGCGCTCTCGCCGTCGTCCTGATCGTGGCGGGTCTCATCAGCCTTCCCGTGCTCGTGCTGGCGGTCATCGCGGGCGCGGCGGGCACGGTCTGGGTCGCGCAGGGCGCCCCCGTGGTAGGTGCGATCTTCGGGGTGGTCTTCGGCATCCTGACCTGCATGCTCTTCGCGCGCATCGCCATGGCGGGTGCGTCGATGTTCCTCCGCGAGAGGCGGTCACGCGAACTCACCGGCCTGTTCCTGCTCGTGGTCCTGGTCGTGGTGATCCCCGGCGTGGTGTTCTTCGCCTCTCTCGAATGGGATGGCCGTGTGCCGAGCCAACTCGCCGAAGCCGTGGCAGTCCTCTCGGTGACACCGCTGGGTGCGGCCTGGGCTTTTCCGCTCCTCTTCGCCGCGTCGGACGGTACTGCCTGGGTGTCACTGGCGGTCGCCGTCGGGACGCTGCTGGCACTCGTCGTGATCTGGATCATCGTCGTGGAGCGGGTGCTGACCACGACCGAGCGCCCGTCCGCCGTGCGTGAGCGCGGGGGACTGGGGTGGTTCGCCGTCGCGCCGGGGACCCCCGGGGGCGTGATCGCCGCGCGAAGCCTGATCTATTGGTTCGGAGACCGCCGGTATCTCGTCAACATCGTCGTGGTGCCGGTCGCGGCGGCCGTCACGGTTCTGCCCCTGCTCGTGGCCGGTGTGCCCTTCAGCCTGGCCATCCTGATCCCGGTGCCCTTCATCGCCCTGTTCCTCGGCTGGCTTCCCCACAACGACATCGCCTACGACTCCACCGCCGTGTGGATGCACATCGCGAGCGGTGTCCGCGGTGCCGCCGATCGGTGGGGCCGTCTCGTTCCGGTCATGCTCATCGGCCTGCCCCTTCTGGCGGTCCTGATTCCCGTGGCCGTCGCGGTACACGGCCGTTGGGCGCTGTTGCCGGCCATGATCGGTATCTGCGTGGCGCTCTTCTTCTCCGCGCTCGGGCTCTCCAGCATCGCGTCCGCGGTGGCGCCGTACGCGGTGTCGCCCCCGGGGGAGAGTCCGTTCCAGCAACCGCAGCGCACGAGTTCCCGTGGCGTGATCGCACAGGGGCTCGTGTTCTCGGGTGCGATCGCCCTCGCCGCTCCCGCGCTGTGGTTCGGCTGGGAGGCCCTCACCGGGGACATCGAGGCGGCGGTGTCGGCGCTGTGGTTCGGCGTCGGGGTGGGCGTGGCGGTCCTGGTGGTGGGCACCGCCATCGGAGCTTTCGCGTTCGCGCGCCGCGGGGGACGGATCATGGAGTTCGCGGAAGCCAGCTGAGCACCGTTCGTCGGAGGCGGACGATAGACTCGGGGACCATGAGCACGCCCATCGGAAGCCCCGACGAGGGGGGGATCGCCACCCTCGATCGCGAGTTGGAAGAACTCATCCGCGAAGAGTCGGTGGAACCCGGCGACCACGAGCGGTTCTCCCACTACGTCAAGAAGGACAAGATCCTCGAGTCCGCCTTGACGGGTAAGCCCGTGCGCGCCCTCTGCGGAAAGAAGTGGACGCCGGGACGGGATCCGGAGAAGTTCCCCGTGTGCCCGACTTGCAAGGAGATCTACGCCTCGCTCGGCGGCGCGCCCTCCTGATACACGGTGGGGACTGCCGGATCCGAACGGCTGAGGCCGAATCCTCCCACGGGTAGTTCGGCGCGCACCAGCGCGTGATGATGACGTGCGGCTTCGACGCCGCGCGGACCCTCGAACGCGACCTCCGTCTCCCCTCCGTCTATGAGCACGACCTGCAGGGCGCGCGTTCCTCGCGAACCCGTGTCCGACGCGTCTCCGGGGTGGACGATTCGGAGGAGCTCCGTGGTGGCCGTCCCGTCCGCGACGACCCTCACTGCGCGTTTGCGACCGCCACGCGAAGACTTCTCGGTGGACGCCTTGGCCACCGGGATCCAGTCACCTGACGCGCTTTCGCGGGCGACGAGCTTGTACACCATGCCGGCCGTCGGATGGCCGGAGCCCGTGACGACGGACGTCCCCACGCCGTACGCATCGACGGGGGAGGCCGCGAGCGCCGCGATCGCGTACTCGTCGAGATCGCTGGTGACCGTGATCTTCGTCCCGGTCGCGCCGAGGGCGTCGAGCTGGGCGCGAACCGCGGCGGCCACGGTGGGGAGATCGCCGGAGTCGATCCGCACACCCCCGAGCGCCGGCCCGGCGACGCGCACCGCCGTACGCACGCCCTCGGCGATGTCGTACGTGTCGACGAGGAGGGTTGTCTCCGGGCCCATCGCGTCGACCTGCGAGCGGAACGCCGACTCCTCGTCGTCGTGGAGGAGAGTCCAGGCATGCGCGGCCGTACCCATCGTCGGGATGCTCCATCGGCGACCGGCTTCGAGATTCGACGTCGCGGAGAAGCCCGCGATGTACGCGGCCCGGGCCGCGGCGACGGCGGACTCCTCGCCGGCGCGACGGGAGCCCATCTCCGCCAGCGGGCGTCCGTCGGCGGCGATACTCATGCGCGCGGCGGCGGTGGCGATCGCGGAGTCGTGGTTCATGACGCTGAGGATCAGGGTCTCGAGGATGACGGCGTCGGCGAAGGTGCCCTCGACGGTGAGGATCGGCGACCCGGGGAAGTAGAGCTCGCCCTCGCGGTAGCCGGTCACGACCCCGGAGAAGCGGTACGTCTCGAGCCACGCGACGGTGGCGGCATCCACGATGCGTGCGTCGCGCAGGAATCGGAGCTCCTCGGGCCCGAACCGGAAGTCGCGGATCAGGGAGAGCAGTCGGCCCGTACCCGCCACGACGCCGAAGCGGCGGCCCCCGGGCAGTCGTCTGCCGAACACCTCGAAGACGCATCGACGGGACGCAGTGCCGTCGCGGAGCGCCGCGTCGAGCATCGTCAGTTCGTAACGGTCGGTGTGCAAAGCCGTGCTGCGCCCGGAGCTCATGGCGCAAGCCTAGTGAGGCGCTGGCGTAGGCTGGTCCACCGTGGACGACGCACCGATCGGGATCTTCGACTCGGGGGTCGGAGGCCTCACCGTCGCACGGGCGATCTCGGCACAGCTCCCGCGGGAGTCGCTGGTGTACATCGGTGACACCGCACGATCGCCCTACGGACCCAAGCCCATCGCCGACGTACGTCGCTATGCCCTGGAGATCCTCGACGACCTCGTCGGACAGGGCGTGAAGATGCTCGTGATCGCCTGCAACACCGCGTCTGCGGCCGTGCTGCGGGACGCACGGGAACGCTACGACGTCCCCGTGGTCGAAGTGATCGCCCCGGCGGTGCGGACGGCCATGTCCACGACCCGGAACGGTCGCATCGGGGTGATCGGCACGACCGGGACCATCGGCTCCGGTGTGTACCAGGACATGCTCGAGGTCAACGCGCATCTGACGGTCTTCCCGAGGGCCTGTCCGCGATTCGTCGAGTTCGTCGAGGCGGGCGTCACGGACTCCGCCGAGGTCCTCGCGGTCGCCGAGGAGTACCTCGCCCCCCTGCGGCACGCCGGCGTCGACACCCTCGTCCTGGGGTGCACGCACTATCCCTTCCTGGAGGGGGCCATCAGCTACGTGATGGGCCCGGAGGTCAGTCTGGTCTCCAGCGACACCGAGACGGCGAAGGACGTCTACCGGCAGTTGGTCTCGCGCGACCTGTTGGCCGGCCCCGGCGCGCGGGCACAGCATCTCTACGAGGCGACCGGTGATTCCGCCGACGACTTCCTGCGACTCGCTCATCGACTGATGGGACGCGAGGTGCAGGCGGTCCGGCTGGTGCAGACCGGCGCGATCGACCTTCCCGGACGGCATGCCGCCGTGCCGGACCACCCCTGAACCGTTCGCCGTCCCCACGGAGGAGAATCATGACCGACCCGACCACCGAGATTTCTGCTGTCCGTCGCGCCGACGGTCGTGCGGCCGACCAGATCCGAGATGTCCGCATCGAGCGCGGCTGGTCGCGTCAGGCGGAAGGCTCGGCGCTCATCTCCTTCGGTAACACGCGCGTGCTGTGCACGGCGTCCTTCACACCCGGCGTGCCCCGCTGGCTGACCGGCAAGGGCAAGGGGTGGGTCACCGCGGAATACGCGATGCTGCCGCGCGCCACCAACAGTCGCAACGACCGCGAGAGCGTCAAGGGGCGCATCGGCGGGCGCACCCATGAGATCTCTCGGCTGATCGGACGATCGCTTCGCGCGGTCGTGGACACGAAGGCGCTCGGCGAGAACACGATCGTCATCGACTGCGACGTGCTGCAGGCCGACGGGGGGACGCGTACGGCGGCGATCACCGGGGCCTATGTCGCGCTCGCCGATGCCATCGAATGGGGACGCGCGAAGAAGTTCATCGGCCAGAAGTCGCGGGTCCTGTTCGACTCCGTTTCCGCAGTTTCGGTCGGCATCGTCGACGGGACGCCGCTCGCCGATCTCGCCTACGTCGAGGACGTCCGCGCCGAAACCGACATGAACATCGTGATGACCGGTCGCGGCCTCTTCGTCGAGGTGCAGGGAACCGCGGAAGGGGCGCCCTTCGACAAGACCGAGCTCGACGCCCTCCTCGCGCTGGGGGAGTCCGGCTGCGCGCAGCTGCGCGAGCGGCAGCTGGCGGCGCTCTCGTGACCGGCTCCTCCGCGCGGGCGACGGCCCGCATCGTGCTCGCGACGCACAACGCGCACAAGGTGGCCGAGTTTCAGCAGATCGTCGCCGGCGCGCGCCCGGACCTCGAAGTCATCGGGTACGACGGCCCAGAACCGATCGAGGACGGCGTCACCTTCGCCGAGAACGCGCTGATCAAGGCGCGGGCGGCCGCGGCGCACACGGGGCTTCCGGCGCTCGCCGACGATTCAGGGATCTGCGTGGACGTCCTCGGCGGCGCGCCGGGCATCTTCTCCGCGTACTGGGCGGGTCACGCCAAGGATTCCTCCACGAACCTCGCGCTCCTCCTGGACCAGCTCTCCGACATCGCCGACCCCCACCGCTCCGCGCACTTCGCGTGCACGATCGCGCTGGTGGTTCCGTCGGCGGAGGGCGCGGATGCCGCTGAGCACGTCGTGGAAGGCCTGTGGTCCGGTCGCCTCGCCCGCGCCGCGGACGGCGGAGGCGGCTTCGGCTACGACCCCGCGTTCATCCCCGACGGACAGGAACCCGGCGGCGAGCGGACGGTCGGCCGATGGTCGGCGGAGGAGAAGAACGCGCAATCGCACCGTGCGCGTGCGCTCGCGGCGCTGCGCCCGCTTCTGGCGTCCCTCTGACACCGGTCCCGTCACCCCGAACGATCCCCCTCCACCTGGACGTCGAGCGGATCCCTGTCCGGCCGCAACCCGCGCCATCGGGCATGACGGAGAACGCCGTCGGGCGTGAACCGAGCGAACTCCACCTCGCCGACGACGACGGGGCGCACCCACAGGGCATCCGCCGCATCGGCGGGCGGGACGTCGTGGAAGGGTACCGCCGATGTGCGCAGCGGGGTCAGTAGGCGATCGAGCTCGCGCAATGCCGCATCGTCGAAGCCGCTCCCCACGCGCCCCACGTAGCGGAGACCGTTCTGGTCGGGAATGCCGACCAGGAGCGACCCGATGCCTCCCGGCCGGGAGGCGCGCCCGGGACGGATGCCGCCTATGACGACGTCCTGTCGGCGGGTGAACACCACCTTCAGCCACGCCTCGTCCCGCGCACCGGAGCGGTAGGGGGAGGCGGGGTCCTTGGCCACGATCCCCTCGAGGTCCGTCGCGCGCGACGCCGCGAGGGCCGCCTCGACGTCGTCGAACACAGGCGTGAGGACGTACGTCGGACCCGCGTCGGCCAGGACGCGTTCGAGGATGCCACGGCGTTCCCGCAACGGCATGGCGGTGAGGTCGAGGCCGTCCGCGGCGAGGACGTCGAAGGCGAAGAAGTGCACGCCGATGCGCGCCCTCGCCGCCGCGATCTCGGCGGCGGAGGTGAGGTTCATCCGCTGCTGGAGGCGGGAGAAGCTCGGGCGGTGCCGATTGTCCAGTGCGACGATCTCACCGTCCAGGATGACGGGAGCGCCGCCGGGTCCCGCCCTCAGCTCCGGATAGATCGCGGTCATGTCGCGTCCGCTGCGCCCGCGGATGGTCACGTCCTGGCCGTCCCACCGGACGAGCGCCCGGATGCCGTCCCACTTGGCCTCCGCCCACGAGCCGCGTCGGCTCGCCCGCGCACGTGCCTGAGCCGCTGACGCCGCCACCGCCAGCATGGGCCGGAGCGCCCCCCACGCCGGAAGAGGATCGGGCGGTCCGGCGTCGTTCCGAGCCTCGACGCGCGCGGCAGGTTGGGTCCGACCGGCGGCATCCGTCTTCATGCGGTGCAGGAGCCAGGTGGACTTCTCGCCGACCCCGGCCGTCCGGATGAGAGCGAACCGCACCCGCCCGAGCGGACCGCCGGGGCGCCCCTCCGCGGTGAAGATGACTTCGTCGTCCCGCCACTTCTCGAGCTCGTAACGACCGGTGTCCCAGATCGTCATGGATCCTGCGCCGTACTCGCCGCGCGGGATCTCGCCCGCGAAGTCGAGGTAGTCGATGGGGTGGTCCTCGGTCATCACCGCGAGGGCGTTCTTCGTCGACGTCGCGGGGATCCCGCGCGGCACCGCCCAGCTGACCAGGACGCCGCCGCGCTCGAGTCGGAGATCCCAGTGGAGCCGGGAGGCGTGGTGCTCCTGGATCACGAAACGGTCGAGCTCCGGCGACGGGATCACGGGTGTCGCGGAAGGGAGCGGCTCGGGCGTGCGCCCGGGGTTGCGTTTCGCGATGTATGTGGTGAGATCGCCGCCGACGTGCGCCGGTCGGGAGGGGAGGAGGGCCAGGAGGAGGTCGCCCTCCGCGTCGACGCGGCGCATGACCTCGGAGAAATCCAGGTGCGCGAGCTCCGGCTCCTCAAGCTCCTGCCAGGTGCGCGGGGCGGCGACGGTCGGACGTTCCCGTCCACGCAGCGAGTAGGGCGCGATCGTCGTCTTGGCGCCGTTGTTCTGCGACCAGTCGAGCAGGACGCGCCCCTCGCGCCGCGACTTCGCCATGTCGCTCACGACGAGATCGGGATGGTCCGCCTCGAGCGCGCGCGCGAGCTCATGGGCGAGCGCGCCGGCATCATCGGTCGTGACCCCGTTCGGAAGGGGGGCGTAGAGATGGATGCCCTTGCTTCCGCTCGTGACGGGAAGCGGTGGCATCCCCATGTCGTCCAGGACCGCTCTGGCCCAGCGTGCGACCTCCGCGCACTCCGCCAGTCCCACTCCCGGGCCGGGATCGAGGTCCAACACGAGCCTGTCCGCGTGCCGCGGGCGCTCATCTCCGTCTGCGTCCTCGTGCAGGAACCGCCACTGCGGGGTGTGCATCTCGAGACTGGCGACCTGGGCGAGGTAGACGAGCCCGGCGACGTCGTCCACCAGCGGGTACGTCTTGGGTCCGCGCGAGTGGGCGATGCCGCGGCGTCGCAGCCAGCTCGGCGCGCCGGCCTCGAGCTCCTTCGCGAAGAACGCCGGCTGCGCCACTCCCTCCGGCCAGCGGATGCGGGTGACGGGGCGGTCCCGGAGGTGGGGGAGCATCACCGGAGCCACTCGGGTGTAGTACTCGATGACCTCGCCCTTGGTCGTCCGGGTCGCGGGGTAGAGGATCTTGTCAAGGTTGGTCAGACGGATCGTGCGCGTACCCACCCGCACCGTCTGCGCCTTCCCGCTCATGCGCTCAGGGTAGCCCTCGGTGCTGTGGCAGGTGTCTACTGGTGTGATGAGAGCGATCTGGAAGGGTGCGCTGACCTTCGGGCTGGTGAACGTGCCGGTGAAGGTGTACTCGGCCACCGAAGACCACGACGTCCCGCTGCACCAGGTCCACGCCGCCGACGGTGGACGGATCCGGTACCAGCGGATCTGCGAGCTGGACGGTGAGGTCGTGCCCTACTCGGAGATCGACCGCGCCTTCGACGACGGCGAGCGCACGGTGGTCCTGACCAAGGGCGACCTCGCCTCTCTGCCCTCCGAGCGCAGCCGGGAGATCGACGTCGTCGAGTTCGTCCCCACCGAGCAGATCGATCTGCTCACCCTGGACCGCGCCTACTATCTCGAACCCGACTCGGCTTCGCCGAAGGCCTATGTGCTCCTGCGTCGCACCCTCGAAGCGACCGACCGCACCGCGATCGTCCGCTTCTCGCTTCGCCAGAAGACCCGCCTGGCGGCTCTGCGCGTGCGGGGTGACGTCCTGGTGCTGCAGACACTCCTCTGGGCGGACGAGGTGCGGGAGGCCGCGTTCCCCTCACTGGACGAGGAGGTCCGGATCTCGGCGAAGGAGCTCGAGCTCTCCGCGTCTCTGGTCGAGAGCTTCTCCGGCGACTTCGATCCCTCGGAATTCGCCGACGAATACCAGCAGGAGCTGCGTGCCCTCATCGATGCGAAGCTCGCCGATGGCGACGCGGTCGACACCGCGGCGACGTTCGGGGAGAGTGACGAGGACGAGAGCGGGGGAGAGGTCATCGATCTCCTGGCCGCCCTCCGCGCGAGCGTGGAGCGCTCGCGCGCCTCCCGATCGGCGGAAGACGAGGACCCCGCTGAGACGACGGAGAAGCGGAAGAAGAAGGCCTGATCGTCGCGGCGGATCAGTCGCGTCGGTCGCTCCGCGTCTCCGGGTCGCCGTGTTCGAGCACCTGCGGGTCGAGCGTCAGCGACCGGGCCTCCTCGGCGCCGATGGCGGCACGGCCCTCCGCGGCATCCGCGCGAGCTTTGCGTCGCTCGGCGAAATAGTGCCACACCACGAAGATGATCGTGCCGGCCACAGCCGCGAGCAGGATGATGTCGATGTACTCGGCGACGAAGTCGCCGACGAACGGGATGAAGCCGATCGCGTAGCCGATCATCGTGAGGCCGAAACCCCAGATCACGGCGCCGATGAAGTTGTACAGCGTGTAGCGGCGCCACGGCATGTGGCCGACCCCGGCGGCGACCGGCGCGAAGGTGCGCACGATGGGCACGAAGCGGGCGAGGATGATCGTGAGCCCGCCGTAGCGCTCGAAGAACGCGTTCGTCCGCTCGACGTTGCGTCTGCTGAAGACGCCCGATTCCTTCCGCTCGAACACCGCGGGCCCGCCCTTGTGGCCGATGAGGTAGCCGGCTTCGCCCCCGAGGAACGCCGACAGGCCGATGAGGAGCGCGACGACCCAGGCACTGACGCCGAACACGCCGTTCGGGGCGACGTCGCTCGGATGGGAGAGCAGCCCCGCCATGATCAGGAGGGTGTCGCCGGGGAGGAGGAAGCCGACGAGCAGGCCGGTCTCGGCGAAGACGATGAAGCACACCACCAGGAGCGCCCACGGACCCGCGGCCGCGATGATCGCGGCCGGGTCCAACCACGGGATGAGAGCGATCTGGTGCACGGCGGTCCTGTCGGTCATAGCCTTCGTCGGTGTCGTGGAGACACGCCACGACGTGCGGAAGGTGGGACTTGAACCCACACGCCCGAAGGCACAGGAACCTAAATCCTGCGTGTCTGCCGATTTCACCACTCCCGCGAGGTGCGCTCATTCTACTGAGCGCACGGGTCGTGCGTGATCAGCGGCGGATGCCGAACAGGAAGTACGCAGCCGGGCCGATCCAGTTCACGAGGATGACCGGGACCCAGGCGGGCTTGGGGCCGCGGACCTCGTCGTCGTCTCTGTGGCTGAGATCCCAGAAGGCCAGGAACGCGAATGCGACCTGGACGAGCCCGATCGCCCCGAACGCGACGCGGGCTGTGGGGGAGAGGTTTGTCTTCGTGGCGGTCATGGTCGTCCCTTCGTCCGTCGCCATCCTCTCTCGAGCGGATGTCCCACCGGAAGGGCTCGCGTTCATCTCGACTGTGGATAACTTTCGACGCCTCGCGCGCGCTCTTGCGAGGATGACGGCGTGTTCCGAGCCGCTCCTGCCACCGTCGTCGCCGCCGCTCCCGCGCCCACGGCGACGATCGTGCCGACCGGTGTCTTGGAGCGCACGCAGCACCGCCTTCGGACAGAGGCGTCCGACCGCCTACCGGCGGAGGAGGCGGCTCGGGTCGCGCGCGAGGAGATCCGCCGGCACAACGACATCGCCGCCGCCCGCGGCCTCACCGTCGTCGAGGACGAGCAAGGATGCGAGCGGGAGATCCTCGCGCGCGTGCTGGGGTACGGGCCCCTGCAGCCCTATCTCGACGATCCGACGGTCGAGGAGCTGTGGATCAACGCTCCGGACCGTGTCTTCGTCGCGAGGAACGGCACGTCGGAGCGTCTGCCGCTGACGCTCACGGACGGAATGGTGCGCGACCTCGTCGAGCGGATGCTCCATTCCTCCGGGCGCCGGGTGGACCTCAGCCAGCCGTTCGTCGACGCGTCGCTTCCGGACGGCAGCCGGCTGCATGTCGTCATCCCCGACATCACCCGCCGTCACTGGTCGGTCAACATCCGCAAGTTCCTGCCCCGATACGGCAACCTCGCCGCTCTCGTGGAGTCGGGCTCGCTGACCCGCGGCGCGGCGCGATACCTCCGCGACGCCGTCCGCGCGGGACGGAGCATCCTCGTGTCGGGCGCGACGCACGCGGGGAAGACGACCATGCTCGGCGCTCTCATCGACGCGTCCGCACCCGGAGCCCGGGTGGTCACGGTGGAGGAGACGTTCGAGCTCGCGGTGGTCGTCGACGACGTGGTCGCGCTGCAGGGGCGTCAACCCAGCCTCGAAGGGACCGGCGAGGTCACGCTCCGGCGTCTCATCAAGGAAGCCCTGCGGATGCGGCCCGATCGCCTCGTCGTCGGGGAAGTCCGCGATGCCGAAGCGCTGGATCTGGTCCTGGCCCTGAACACCGGTGTTCCCGGGGCGGCGACGATCCACGCGAACTCGGCGCACGAGGCATTGGACAAGCTCTGCGCCCTGCCGCTCCTCGCGGGTCGCAACATCGACGCCGAGTTCCTGGTACCGGCGGTCGCCCGCGGCGTGCACCTGGTGGTCCACTGCCGCCGAGACGAGTCAGGGCATCGGTTCGTGCAGGAGATCCTCGAGGTGACCGGGGCCGTCGTCGACGGATCGGTCGCTGCCCGTTCCGTCTACCGTGCGGGTGCCGCATGACGATCGTGTGGGGTGCGCTTCTGGCGGCGGGAGTCCTGCTTGTCGTGGCACCGTGGCTCTGGCCGCGTCGGGACGGCTCACCGGCGGTTACCTCACGCGGGCGGAGGTCGGCGATCGATCGGCTCATCGCCGAATCCGGTGCCTCGTCGCTGACCCCCGCGCGCCTCGCCGCTCTCTGCGGACTGGCGGGATGCGTCGCGGGCGCCGTCTTCTGGCTGGCCACCGCGGTCGCCGTGGTCGCGCTCGTGGGCGCGGCGGCCGCGGCGCTCGCCCCGATCGCGTGGCTGCGCGCACGCCGGCTGCGGCGGCGGAAGGAGCGCCGCGGACTGTGGCCTGACGTCTGCGACCTCCTCATCGCATCGGTACGTGCCGGCATGTCGCTGCCGGACGCGGTCGCCAGCCTCTCGACCTCCGTGCCGGCACCGCTGCGCCCCGCGTTCGAGGGCTTCGCGCGGGATCTGGCCGCGAGCGGCCACTTCTCATCGGCGCTGACGCGTCTGAAGGGAACACTCGCGGATCCGGTCGCGGATCGCATCATCGAGACGCTGCGGATGGCGCGTGAAGTCGGGGGAACCGATCTGACCACGGTGCTCCGTGCCCTCGCAGCGTCCGTACGCGCCGACGCCGCGTTGCGCGCCGAGGTCGAAGCGCGCCAGTCATGGATCCGCGGGGCCGCCGTGCTCGGCGTCAGCGCGCCCTGGGTGATCCTGATCCTGCTTTCCCTGCGGCCGGAGGGCGCGGAGGCGTACGGGTCGGCGGCGGGTGCCGCGCTCGTCCTCGTCGGGGCGATCGTGTCGGGGGCCGCTTTCTGGGTCATGGTGCGCATCGGGCGGCTTCCGGAGCCGAGGAGATGGTTCGCGTGACGACGGCGTTGGACGCGGGGGCCGTCTCGATCGCGTGGGGCGTCGCGCTCGGGGTGGGGGTGCTGCTCATCGTGTCGCGCACCCCTCGATGGGGTGCGGCGAGCCTCCACCGCCGCATCGCACCGTACCTTCGCGACCTCGCCGACCCCCTCGGGATCGAGCCGGTCACCGTGTCCGGTCGGGCGGGTTCCGGGGGGAGTCGCGCTCGACTCGGGGTGCGCCTCGCTCGTTCCATCGGCGACGAGGCGGAGATCACCGGCCGCCTGCGTCGTGCCGCCTGGGTGATGGACGCGGGCGGATTCCGCCAGCGCCAGCTCCTGTGGGCGCTGACAGGTCTGTTCGTCGGCGGACTCGTCGCCGTCCTCCTCACCATGACGCAGCGCGGCGGAGCTCTGGTCGGCGCCGTGCCGCTGCTCGCGGCGTTCGCCGCTGCCGTGGCCTACGACTCCACCCTCACCCGTGCGGCATCCGCGCGGCGAGCGCGGATACAGGAAGAACTCCCGACCGTCTTGGAGTTCCTCGCCCTGTGCCTCTCCGCCGGAGAAGGGATGCTCGACGCCGTGCGGCGGGTCAGCGCCGTGGGGTCCGGCGAGTTGGCGGCGGAGCTGCGTCGAGTGGTCCTCGCCGTCGACACGGGCGAGCCTCTGCCGGATGCGCTCTCCGCTCTCTCGACGCGGTTCGACCTCCCCGCACTGACGCGTGCGGTGGACCAGCTGGTCGCCGCGCTCGGTCGCGGCGCCCCGCTCGCCCAGGTCCTCCACGCCCACGCGTCGGATGCCCGGGAGGAGGCGAAGCGGGCCCTTATCGAAGGCGCGGGCCGCAAGGAGATCACCATGCTGATCCCTCTCGTGTTCGCCATCCTGCCGCTGAGCGTCCTCTTCGCCGTGTTCCCCGGCATCCTCATGCTTCGAATCGGACTCGGCTGACGCCGATGAAAGGAGAAACGATGGACACGCCATCGCAGAACACCCCGCTCGCGGGCCCACCGGCCGAACAGGGCCTCCGGTCGCTTCTGGAGGATGAGAGCGGTGACGTACCCGGTTGGGTGCTCATCACGCTGATGACCGCGGGGCTCGTCGTGCTGATCTGGGCGCTGGCGGGACCGGCCCTCGCCGGGCTCTTCGAGTCGGCGATCGCCCGCGTCTCCGGGTTGTGACGTGGCCCGAGGTGAGCGTTCTCGGGCCACGAAGGCGTCCGACCGCTCGGGCGGCGACGACGTCGGCTCTGCTCCGGTGGAGTTCATCCTCGTCGGATTGATCCTCACCGCGCTCACCCTGGGCGTGCTGCAGCTCGGCCTTGCGGTGTACGTGCGCAACGTCGTCCACGACGCGGCGGTCGAGGGCGCGTTCCATGCGGCGCTCGCCGACACCGAAGACCGCGAGGGGATCGAGCGTACGCGCCAGGTCATCACGCGTGCCATCGGGACCGCTTACGCGGAGGACATCGCCCTCACGGAGAGCGTCGTGTCCGGCGCCCCGACGGTCACGGTGCGCGTGCGGGCACCGCTGCCGGTCCTCGGCCTGTGGGGTGTCCCCGGAGCATGGGAGGTGAGCGCGAATGCCCCGGCCGAGTCTTTCGACTGAACGTCCCCGTGATCCGAAGGCCGAGACGCGGGCGGAGGCGGAGCGCGGATCCGCCTCGTTGGAGTTCATCGTCGTCGGACTCGTGCTGCTCGTCCCCATCGTCTACCTCGTCGTCGCTCTCGGGGCACTGCAGTCCGCGGCCCTCGGGGCCGAGGCGGGGGCGCGCCACGTCGCGCGGGCGATCGCGACGGCCTCCGGTCCGGGTGAGGCGCAGCAACGCGCGGACGACATCCTCGCGACCGTGAACCGCGAGTATCGGCTGGACCCGGCGGGGACAGCGGTGGCGATCGACTGCCGGCCCGCCACAGCGACGTGCCCTGCGGCGGGCTCGACCGTGGTGGTCCGGATCGACACGCGGGTCGCGCTTCCCTTCATGCCTGCGATCTGGGGACTGCACCGGGCGACCGCGATACCCGTCGAGGCGATGTCGGCGCAGAAGGTCTCGCGCTTCTGGGGGGAATCGTGAGACGGCCTGCGGGAGCCGCCCTGGGCGACGATGAACGGGGCAGCGTGCTTCTGCTGACGCTCGGCTACGCCCTCCTGGCGATCGCGCTGGTGCTGGTGTGCGTGGAGGCGACGGGGCTCTCCCTCGCCCAGAAGCGGGTGGATGCCGCGGCCGATGCCGCCGCGCTTGCGGCGGCCGACGCCTTCGTCCTCGAGGTGCGGGACGGGCGGCCGGTCGCCGTCCTGACCACGGCGGCGGTGCAGCGGGAGGCGGTGCTGTTCGTGGAGACGCTCGGCACGGACGCCGTCGTGGTGGACGCGGGCACCCCGGACGGCGTGTCGGCCAGAGTCACGGTGCGTGCGGCGTGGCGACCTCTCGTCGGCGCGATGTTCGTGGCGGACGGGCTCGTGCTCGAGTCCACCGCGACCAGCCGCACCGCTCTGCGATGATCCGATGCGGCCGATGCGGCCGAGGCGGTATCCGATCACCACCCGTGGGCGTTGAACCACTCCGCCACGCGGGCGCGCTCGGCCGCGCCGTCGCCGCCCGTCTCGTGGTCGATCACCGCGCCGTCGATGAGCGGGACGAAACGGAGGCACCGGGGGCAGAGCGCCCGTCCGTGAGGCCAGCCGTCGAGGAGCGGTACCGCCGCTTCCGCCGGAGCACCGGAACCCGGACAGCGCGCCGGATCGGCTTGGACGCCGCTCCAGAGGGTCGTGCGGTGCCGGTGCAGACCGGGGTGGCCCTCGGGGCGGGTGCACCGGCGTCCGTACAGTCGACTGCGGCAGAACACGGTGGGCGTCATCGCCGCGTCCGCGGTACCCAGCGGAGGAAGGCGGCGGCGCCGAGGAGACCGACGAGGCCCATCGCCCCGGTGGCGATCGCCAGGCTGCTCATGGACGCGATCGCGGACACGGCCAGCGGCGCGGCGGCACCGCCCGCGTCGGTGAGCGTCCGCCACGATCCGAGGAACGGGGCCGGATCGTCCTTCGGGGCGGCATCCGCTCCGAGGGTGAGAAGGATGCCGCTCGACAACCCGTTGCCGACCCCGAGCACGGCGGCGAACATCGCGAACCACATCGACTGCTGATCGCTGCCGCTCGTGAATGCCAGGGCCAGGAACCCGGCGCTCATGAGCACCATCGCGGGGAGCGCCGCCCACAGGCGACCGAATCGATCCATCACCTGGCCGCTCGCATAGAAGAGGGCGAAGTCGATGGCGCCGGAGATTCCGACGACCAGGGCGATCGTCTGAGCGTCGAGGCCGATCCAGACGCCCCACAGCGGGAGCACGACCTGGCGGGCGGATCGCACGGCCGACAGGGATGCAGCGGCCAGGCCCAGGCGCCCGAGGACGCTGCGGTGGCGCCACATGGTCCGGAAGACCCCGGCCCTCTCCACGACGGGGATCGACCCCGAGACGGGCTCTCCGCTGTCGTCGGCGACGTCGGGCTGCCAGGCGGAGGCGCGTGCCGGGTCGGGTCGCGGGGTGAACCGCGCCTCCGGGTCGGGACCGAAGACCACGAGGATCACGGTGGCGACGAGACAGACGGCGAAGAACCAGATCGCCGACGCATCCGTGCCGAACAGCGCCAGCAGCGCGGCGGCGGCGAAAGGCCCCACGAACATGCCGAAGCGGAAGCTCCCCCCGAGGAGCGACAACGCGCGGGCGCGGAACGCCTGAGGAACACGCGTGGTCATGAACGAATGCCGGGCGAGACCGAATGCGGCTGCGCAGATCCCGACCACGAGCACGGCGAGGGCGACGAGTCCGAGCGAAGGGGCGAGTGCCAGCACGGCCACACCGCCCAGGGCGATCACGCCCGCGACGGCCATAGTGACGCGCTCGCCGAACCGCGCGACAGCCCATCCCGCGGGCAGGTTGCCGCACAGTTGTCCGACGACCAGGGCCGAGGCCACGAGCGCGGCGGTCGGGACATCCGCGCCCAGACGCGACGCGATCACGGGAATCAGGGGCAGGACCGCGCCCTCTCCGAGCGCGAACAGGACCGTCGGGGCGTAGACCATCGGTCCGAAACCCCAAAGCACCTCGCGAGCGCGTACGGAATCGGGGCCATCGGTCACGGGCATCCACGTTACGCTGGACTGTCATGCTCGAACTCGACCTCTCCGACGATATCCAGGCGCTGCGCTCCACCTTCGGCGACATCCGCGCCGTGGTCGACGTCGACGCACTCACCGCCGAGATCGCGCGCCTCAGCGACGCGGCCGGAGCACCCGACCTCTGGGACGACGTGGACGCCGCGCAGAAGGTCACCAGCGCGCTCAGCCACCGTCAGGCGGAACTCAAGCGCATCACCGAGATCGAGCGGCGTCTCGACGATCTCGACGTGCTGATCGAGCTCGCCAACGAGATGGAGGATGAGGACTCCGCCGAGGAGGCGCGCCGCGAGCTCGCCGAACTCGAGGACCTCATCGGCCAGCTGGAGGTCCAGACCCTCCTCGACGGCGAATACGACGCGCGCTCGGCGGTCGTGACGATCCGATCCGGAGCCGGCGGCGACGACGCCACGGACTTCGCCGAAATGCTCATGCGGATGTACCTGCGGTGGGCCGAGCGCCACAAGTACCCGGTGAAGGTCATGGACACGTCCTACGCCGAGGGGGCCGGGATCAAGTCGGCCACGTTCGAGATCGACGCTCCCTACGCCTACGGGACTCTTTCCGTCGAAGCCGGGACCCATCGCCTCGCCCGCATCAGCCCCTTCGGTGGTGCCGACAAGCGGCAGACGAGCTTCGCGGCCGTCGAGGTCATCCCGGTCATGGAGGAGGCGCAGGAGGTGGAGGTTCCCGAGGGTGACATCCGTGTCGACGTCTTCCGTTCCTCCGGCCCGGGTGGGCAGTCCGTCAACACGACGGACTCCGCCGTGCGCATCACCCACCTTCCGACCGGCATCGTGGTGTCCATGCAGAACGAGAAGTCGCAGATCCAGAACCGGGCGGCCGCCATGCGGGTGCTTCAGACGCGCCTCATGCTGCTCCAGCGCGAAGAGGAAGCGGCCAAGAAGAAGGAGCTCGCCGGAACGATGACGGCGAGCTGGGGCGACCAGATGCGCTCCTACTTCCTCTACGGTCAGCAGCTGGTGAAAGACCTCCGCACGGGGCACGAGGTGGGAAACCCCGCCGTGGTCCTCGACGGCGATCTGGACGGTTTCATCTCGGCCGGCATCCGCTGGCGCAAGCGCAAGACCGACGACTGACCCGGACGACGAAACCCGGGCACGCCCGTGTCGTGCGAGGGCGATCAGGTCGGCGCGCTTAGGCTCATCAGGTCATGATCCGGTTCGAGAACGTCACCAAGCGCTATCGCGGAACCGCGAGGCCCGCCCTGGAGAAAGTCGACTTCGAAGTCCTCCGCGGGGAGTTCGTCTTCCTCGTCGGAGCTTCCGGTTCGGGGAAGTCCTCGTGTCTGCGGCTGATCCTCCGTGAAGACATCCCGAGCGAGGGGCGTGTGGTCGTCCTGGGGCGGGATCTGCGCACCCTGCCGCATCGGAAGGTCCCGTACTTCCGCCGCCACGTGGGGGCGGTGTTCCAGGATTTCCGGCTTCTGCCGACCAAGACCGTCTTTCAGAACGTCGCCTTCACCCTCCAGGTGATCGGTTCATCGCGCGCGTTCATCCAGCAAGCCGTCCCGGAAGTGCTCGCCCTCGTCGGTCTCGCGGGCAAAGAGAAGCGATTCCCCCACGAGCTCTCCGGGGGTGAGCAGCAGCGCGTGGCCATCGCGCGGGCGTTGGTGAACCGACCTCAGGTGCTCCTCGCCGACGAGCCGACAGGCAACCTGGACCCCGGAACCTCCGTAGACATCATGCAGCTCCTCGCCCGCATCAACGACGGCGGGACGACCGTGGTCATGGCCACGCACGAAGCGGGTTTCGTCGATCAGATGCAGCGACGGGTCATCGAGCTCCGCGACGGCGTGATGGTGCGCGACGAACGACACGGTGGATACGGCGACACATCGGGGTTGCCGAGCCTCGCCCCGCAGCCCGAACGCGGGGCCGCAGCGGTCGCGGCGCTGACGGCGGTCCTGGAACTGCATCGCGAGATCGTCGAGACCGGAACGGTGGAACCCGAAGCGGTGGATGCCGCCGTGACGGCGGCGAGTGTCGCGGCCGATCCGGCGCGCGAGGCGGAAGCCCACGATGCGCTCGAGGTGGCGCGGGAGGCCGCGGCGGCATCCCTCGCCGAGGCCGGAGTCGCGCCCGTCGCCGACTCCGCGGACGCATCGCCCGCGCCGCGCACCAATCCGATCCCGGTCGCCGACATCGCGGAGGTGGATGTCGCTGAACTCGGCGTCGCCGATCGCCTCGGACTCGGCGGAGACCGCGGTCACGAAGAAGTGGGGCCGACCTCGTGAGGGGGGGACTGGTCCTCGCCGAGGCTGTCAACGGACTCCGTCGGAATGCATCGATGGTGATCTCCATCGTGTTGGTGACGTTCGTCTCGCTCACTTTCGTCGGAGCGGCCATCCTGATGCAGATGCAGATCGGTCAGATGCGTGCGTTCTGGGTGGATCGGGCGCAGGTCGCGGTGTACATGTGCACCGCGGTGCAGACGCCGACGTGCACGGGCGGCGTCGCCACCCAGGAGCAGCTGGACGCGGTCGAGGCGCAGCTGGAGGGTCCGGCGCTGGCGCCTCTCATCCGCGAAGTGCGATTCGAGACGCGGGAGGAGGCGTACGACAACGTCATCGCCCTCGTCGGGGAGGACTACGCGAGCGTCATCACCGCGGACCAGCTGAACGAGACTTTCTGGATCAACCTCGTCGACCAGGACGAATCGGACGTCATCAGTGAGGCTTTCACCGGCATGGCGGGCGTCGAAGAGGTGCAGGATCAGCTCCAGTACCTCGACCCGCTATTCTCGGCCCTGACGGTCGCGACCTACATCGCTGTCGGAATCGCCGTCCTGATGCTGATCGCCGCGGTGCTGCTGATCTCCACCACGATCCGGCTCTCCGCGTACGCGCGTCGGCGGGAGCTGGGCATCATGCGGCTCGTGGGCGCCTCGAACCGTTTCATACAGACACCCTTCATCCTCGAAGGGGTGTTCGCCGCGCTCATCGGATCCGTCCTGGCCAGCGCCGCCGTCCTCGCCGGTGTGCACTTCGGCGTCGAACAGTACCTCCGGGGTCGCGTCGAGTTCGTCACGACGTGGGTCGGTATGGGCGAGGCGTGGCTCGTCGTGCCCGTGCTGGTGGCGATCGGGGTCGTCCTCGCGGCCGTCTCCGCCGGCTTCGCGATCCGACGCTGGCTGCGTGCCTGACGGGCTTCGGCGACGTGCCGCTCCCTGCCGGACTTTCGGGTAGGGTGAAAGGCTGCCGTCCGGCACGAAAGCCGCCCGAACGTCGACGGAGCGGATCGATCGAGGAGAGTCACCATGCCCAGGGAACGCGGGGAGAAGGTCATCGCGACCAATCGTCGCGCGCGCCACGAGTACGCGATCGAGAAGACGTACGAGGCAGGGCTCGTACTCACCGGGACCGAGGTGAAGTCGTTGCGCCAGGGGCGTGCCAACCTCTCGGACGGCTACGCGTACATCGACGGCGGGCAGGCGTATCTCGATGCCGTGCACATCCCCGAGTACTCGCAAGGGCATTGGACGAACCATTCGTCGAAACGCACCCGCAAGCTTCTCCTGCACAAGGAGGAGATCGTGAAGCTCTCGCACGCGATCAGCGCCGGGGGCTACACGCTCGTCCCCCTGAAGCTGTACTTCCTGGACGGTCGGGCCAAGGTCGAGATCGCCGTGGCGAAGGGAAAGAAGGACTGGGACAAGCGCCAGACCCTTCGCGAGCGTCAGGACAAGCGTGAGGCCGAACGCGCGATGCGCACGAAGAACCGGCTGGGCGACTGACCCGCCCGCCGCCACGGTCAGTGTGCGCGGAAGCGCGCCTCGATCGCGGCGGTGATGACGAGTTCCTCCGGACGTAGCTGCACCGAGGGTGCGTTTGCGTCGCGGAAGGCAGCCGCGGCCATCAGCGGCGCGGAACGGCGTTCCGTCCGATCGCCCGATTCGGCGAGCAACCCGACGTCGGCGATGTGTTCGGCCTCGACGGCGAAGAGTCCCAGGGCTCCCGCGTAGGCGCGGGCGCGGGCGACGGCCACCCCGACGGCGGTCGTCGCCGCTTCCTCTTCGAGCCGCACGCGGGTCTCCGCTCCCAGAAGCCACTGGATACCGACGAGGTGTACGCCGTCGACGTCCGCAATCTCCGTGACCCATCGGGAGAGCGCGTCGAAATCCGCGAAGGCCGCGGTGATGTCGACGTTCGCGTGATGGACCGGATCCAAACGTGCGCCCTCCGGGTGCCACGGGCGCTCGGACCACACGGATGCGCGGTCGGATGCCCAACGCCGCACAGTCCCCGACGCCAGCCGCCGGTCGAGATCGGCGCGGAGGGGATCCGTCAGCGCGGCGTTGCGGGCGACGACCTCGGAACGCACGGCACCCTCCGTTCGCACGGAGAGGTGCACGACCGCTTCTTCGGGCGCGACGCGCACTTCGTGTTCGCCGCGGACGCTGATGATGACCTCGCTCATGACCCGAGGGTACGCCGAAGGATTCGGCGGGTGCGGGAGCCTCCCGGAAAAGAATCTCATTCACGTGCATCCGAATTCGGGGTTCGCGGAGAAACACTCATCAACGGGCGGTCAGGCGCCGCCCCCGATCAAGGAGGACCATCGTGCGAAAGACCATCGCTCTCGGTGTCGCAGCGGGAGCCGTCGCGGCCCTCGGGCTCGTCGCCCCCGCCTACGCGGGCTCGGCCGAATCGGCTCAGCTCTCTGTGCTGCACGGCATCCCGGACACCCCCGTCGACGTGTACGTCGACGGTGAACTCACCCTCGACGACTTCCAGCCCGGCGACCTCGCCGGCCCGCTGGAGCTCCCGGCCGCGACTTACTCGGTCGCGATCACCGCTCCGGACGCGGCGGACGACAGCGAGCCGATCCTCGGGCCGGTCGACCTGACGCTCGATGCCGGTGTCAACTACACCGCCGTCGCGCACCTGACCGCCGACGGGACTCCGACGGTGACGCCCTACGTCAACGACACCTCTCAGACCGCCGCGGGTGAAGGCCGACTCACGGTTCGTCACGACGCCGCGGCCCCCGCCGTCGACATCCTCGCGGGTGGTTCGCCGGTGATCGAGAACCTCTCCAACCCCGACGAGGCGACTCTGAACCTCGCCGCGGGCACCGTCTCGGCATCGGTTGCCGCGACCGGCACCACCGACCCCGTGATCGGCCCGGCCGACGTCGAGATCCAGGAAGGCGTCCTGACCATCGTCTACGCCTGGGGCAGCCTCGAGGACGAGAACCTCGCTCTCGCCGTCCAGACGATCGAGGGTCTGCACTCGGGCCCCGAGGGCGTGAACTCCGGTACCGCGGGCCTGCTCGCGCAGCAGGACCAGCAGCGTCAGACCATGTTCCTCATCGGTGGACTGCTGATCGCCGCCGTCGCCGCCGGTTCCGTCGTCGTCGTCGCCCGCGCGCGCGCCGGCCGCTGAATCGAGTGATGAGCATGAGGGGGATCGTCGCGACGCTGGCCGCCGCGGCGGTCTCCCTCGTCTTGGCGGGGTGCGGTTCCGCCCCCACGGATGCCGCATCCACTCCGCCTGCACCGGCACCGTCGGCGACGGCGGCCCCCACCCCCGTCGCCGACGTGCCGATCGCGGCGGCCACCCCCGAGCCGGTACGTCAGCCCGTGCCGCCCGTGCGGGTGGCCGTCGCGGCCATCGGCGTCGACATCCCGGTCGTCCCCGTCGGAGTGGAAGAGGGCGGTTTCATGGAGATCCCCGACGACCCCGCCGTCGCTGGTTGGTACCGGTTCGGCGCTGACCCGTCCAGCCCTGACGGCAACACCGTCATCACCGCCCACGTCGACTTCCCCGGCTACCCCATCGGGCCGTTCAGTCGCCTCCGCGATCTTCCTGCCGGAGAGCAGGTCGACGTGACTGACGACGCGGGGACGGTGCATCGCTATGTCATCGAGAGTGTCACCTACTACCCCAAGGCGGACCTCCCCGTCAACAACTTGTTCGCGCGATCGGGAACCGATTCGCTTGTTCTCATCACCTGCGGTGGTCCGTTCGATCAGGCAACGGGCCGCTACGCGGATAATGTGGTCGCCGTGGCCACGCCCGTGGAATGACGCCGGTGCCATGAGCAGCGCAGTGTTGAGGGAAGGCACCCCCGTGGATGAGATCGAGGAGCAGGAACTGCATGAGCGGTTCCGTCAGGGCGACGAGAGAGCGCTCGAAGCCATCTACCGCAGGTGGTCGCCGATCGTCTTCACCCTGGCCCTGCGGTCCCTGGGGGATCGGGGCGATGCGGAGGACGTGACGCAGAAGACGTTCGTCTCTGCGTGGACGTCGCGTGCGTCGTACGACCCGTCGAAGGCGAAACTCTCCACCTGGCTGGTGGCGATCGCGAAGCGACGCATCGCGGACATGCACGAGGCGAGGGCCAGGGTCCGCGCCCTTCAGGAGCAGTTGCAGCGGACGGCGCACCCGGATGACATGGTCGGACACGAGGTCGACCTCGGAGATTCGCTCCTTCTCGCCGATGAATTGCAGCGGCTCGAACCCGACGCGCAACGTGTGGTGCGTCTCGCCTTCTACGATGATCTGACGCACGACCAGATCGCCTCCCGCCTCGACATGCCATTGGGAACCGTGAAAAGCCATATCCGCAGGAGCCTGACGCGACTGCGACGACGACTGGAGGTGGGTCATGTCGCATCTTGATCCTGACCGGTTCGCCGCCGTCGCGTTCGGTGAGGCTCCGTCAGCCGACGAGCAGGTCCACCTCGCCGCGTGCGACGAGTGTGCGCTCGAACTGGCTGAGCTGGAGCATACGATCACCATCGGCCGTTCCACGATGAGTCTCGGCGAGCTCGAGTCCCCGCCGGACCGTGTTTGGGGGAACATCCTCGACGAGGTGCGCAGATCAGACTCCGCCCCGGTGGCCACCATGACCGCGCGCGAGGCGGGGTCTCCTCGGACCCCCGCTCCCGCTGCGCGTCCGCGGCGGCGGGGCTATCGCCTGCTCTTCGCTCTGGCTGCCAGCACGGCCTTCGTGCTCGCCGTCGTCGGCGTGTGGTCGCTCGTTCGTCCCGTGCAGGTGGTGGAGCTGGCGTCCGCGACTCTGAACGCGTTCCCGGAGCATCCGGGGGCGGCCGGATCGGCGGTGGTCGTGGAGTCCGCCGACGGCGACACCCGCGTCCGCGTCGAGCTGGACGCGTCGGTTCCGGATGCCGGCTACCGCGAGGTCTGGCTCATCACCGCGGATGCGTCCGCGCTGGTGAGCCTCGGTGTCCTCGACGGACGCGAAGGGGAGTTCGACGTCCCCGCGGGTATCGACATCGACGAATACGTCCTCGTCGACATCTCCCAGGAGGAGGATGACGAGGACCCGGGCCACTCGGGCGACTCCATTGTGCGGGGCGAGCTCGAGTTCGCGTGAGCGTGAGCCGGATCGTGGGTCCGGGTGTGCACCTTCCACGCGAAGGTGTATCCTGATGTGCTCGGGTGTTCGCACCCGGGGACAACTCCACAGGGTGACAGCGGTTCCTTGCCGAACGGCGCTCGGGGATGATCGGTTTCGACATCGCTCGTGACGCTGCGGGAAGCGGGCCGAGGATGCAGGGTTATCTCGTCAACGCTCCCTGCGAAAACAATAACTGCCGAAAAGAAGCAGTCCGACTTCGCCCTCGCTGCCTAAGCAGCGAGCTCGAGTCCGTCAGTCCGTGAGTGATCCCGTCACGGGTACTGGCGTCATCTAGGGATCTTGCTGCGTGATGGCGTCTGGACGTCACGCGGGACTCTTTCCAGGCTGGGCCCGTCGACTTGTGTGTCTGTGCTGAATGTCGGGGCCGAGCAGAACGTCTTCACAGACTGCGCCCGGAGAAGACGCAGTTCAAAAGCGATGGACGGGGGTTCGATTCCCCCCATCTCCACGACCGCTGTCACAACGGTGAAGGCCCGGTTTCCGCGATACCACGCGGATGCCGGGCCTTCATCGTCTCCGTGAGACACGGTCTGGCGCCGCTGTCGAGGCGGTTGGATCCGTCATGAGTTCCACAGGATCCTCGACTCGCGCCGGGCCGCATCCCACCGTCGCACGCCGACGATCGACCCGTCGTAAGCAGGCGCGAGACGGGCGGTCGCCTCCGGGATCTGCGAGAGGATGAGGCGGCGCGCGAGGGTGACATGCGGCGTCCATGCGCCCGGGGCGGTGTGCGGCAGATCCCCGCCCGGTCCGCAGATCGCGTGAAGCCTCCGGTGCAGCGCATCGAGCTCGGGCGTCAGGCGGATCGGTCGAACGAGGACTCCGCGACGGGCCTCATCCGAGTGCGAGAACACGATGGGCGCGAGCAGCCGAATCTCCAGCGGCAGGATGCTGACGATCGGGGTCAGATCCGGGACAGGGAGATCCGCCCGCACGACGGCGGTGATGTGGGGACGGTTCGCCGCGGCGGTGGATGCCGCGAGTGACGAGTGGCCGCCCGCTCGCAGCCGTTCCCAGTCGTCGCGGATGGACGCCTCGGACGCCGCGTCGAGGAGGAGTTCCAGAGTCACGACGCGCGGAGGAGCAGGTCGATCGGGGGAGGTCTCCGGTGCTAGGCCCACAGCGACTCGATCGGCACGAACCTCCCCAGCACCCGCTCCGCCGCCCGATGTCCCGAGCACAGCGCGGCGGTGACCGTCGCAGGGTCATCCGTCCAGGTCGCCTCGCCGGCCAGGTGCAGCACGTCGCCCACGGGCGTGGCGAGGTCGTCGTGGTCGGCGGTGGTCGACCCCACCCGCATATAGGCGTACGAGCCGCGTGCGAAAGGATCCTCCCACCACCGGGTGACCCGCACATGGATCGGGTCGACATAGCCGCCCGGGTACAGGCGTCGGAGCGGTCCCGCTGCCGCTTCGCCGACCTCCCTGTCGGAGAGATCGCGGATGCCGACCCCGGCCGGTCCCGCCGCGAAGGTGAGGAGCGTCGGCTCACCGTGGAGGTCGGTGAGGTCGTACCACGAGTGCCACCACTGCGCGGCGGGACCCTGAGCGCGGAGAGCATAGACGTCCGCATCCCAGAACCGGACAGGGAACCGGAGGAAGACCTTCTCGAACGCGTTCATCCTCAAACGTGAAAGTGCTCCGGCGACGGGGTCGGGGAGCGCGGGTGAGATCGTCAGGTCGCCAGAGGCGAGGACGCCGACCGGGACGGTCACCACCGCCGAGCGCGCGTGCCAGGCGCCGGCGTCCGTCACGGCGGTGACGCCGTCGCCGTTCCAATGCACCTCGCGGACGACCTCCTCGAGCCGCACGTCGACTCCGTCGGCCAGCCGTTGCGCGAGCACGTCGTAGCCCCCGGGAAAGACCACCTCGTCGCCCTCGATGGCGTCGTCATCGAGCCCGTGCGCGGCGAGGTCGTCGATCCGGGCGCCGTACTGCTCCTCGCTCCGGTGTTCGAAGTACTCCCGGACCCGCTGGGTCCTCTCCGCGTCCCACCCCTGAGCGGCGAGGGCCTGGTCGGTGACGTCGCGATAGGACGCGCGCGGCTCGGATCGGGCGATGATGCCGACGAGGTCCGCATCGATGCGGCGAATGTCGGCGATATGCCGCCGGGTCTCCTCGGCACTCAGACGCGCACCATCGGGGCCGAAGTAGGCGATCGGACGGCTGTCCGGCTGGTAGCCCCCGACCGTGAACTCCCGCATCGGCATGCCGAAGGCGGTCGCCGCCGCTGCGACGGGCGAGTCCGTGATCCCGTGGATCCACGACGCGCCGAGATCCGTCACCCATCCGTCGGTGCGATCGGTGTGGACCCGCCCACCGATCCGATCCCGCGCTTCGAGAACGACGGTGCGCCGGCCTTCGCCGCGGAGAAGTCGTGCGGCCGCCAGACCCGAGATTCCCGCGCCGACGATGATCGTGTCGAACCGATCCATGTCGCCTCCTGCCGCGCCGCCGTGGATCCGACCCTACCGTCGTCCTCCGCGCAGGGGCGGGAATACGGGGGACCGCGCACGCGCTGTGCCCCGCATGCGAGCACTCATGCACCACACCTTCGGAGAACCCGCCGACGTCCTGACCCTGGTGGAGCAGGAGACCGACGAGCCGGGCCCCGGAGAGGTCCGGGTCCGTACCGCGTTGGCGGCGATCCACAACCATGATCTGTGGACTGTCCGCGGCACCTACGGGTACCGGCCGGAACTTCCGGCCCGATCGGGGACGGAGGCAGTCGGGGTGATCGACGCCGTCGGTCCCGACGTCCAGGGGCTTCGCGTCGGCCAGCGGGTGTCCTCCGCCGGAGCGTTCGGCGTGTGGGCGGAGTCGTTCATCGCCCGTGCCGCAGCGCTCGTCCCCGTTCCGGACGAGGTGTCCGACGAGACCGCGGCGCAGTGGATCTCGATGCCGTTCAGCGCGCTCAGTCTCGTCGATTCCCTCGGTGCGGAGGAGGGCGATTGGATCGTCCAGAACGCCGCCAACGGCGCGGTCGGACGGCTGGTCGTCCCCTTCGCGGCGGCCCGCGGTATCCGTGTCCTCGGCCTCGTCCGCCGATCCGCCGCCGTCGATGAGCTGACTGCGGCCGGAATCGCAGATGTCGTCGCCACAGATTCCGCCGACTGGCAGGAACGCGCGGCCGAGATCATCGGCGGCGCGACGGTGCGGGCCGCAGTGGATTCGGTCGGCGGTCAGGCGGCGGGAGACCTGGTCTCGCTCCTGAGCGACGCGGGGACCCTCGTGGTCTTCGGGTCCATGGGTGAGCCGAATCTGTCCCTCCCCACCGGCGACATCATCTTCCGGCAGCTCACGGTGCGCGGTTTCTGGGGCAGCCGGGTCAGCAAGGACATGGACACCGCCACGAGGACGCGTCTGATGGGCGAACTCGTCACCCGGATCTCCTCGGGTGAGGTGTCGCTGCCCGTGGAGGAGATCTTCCCCGCCGCGGAGATCGCCGACGCTGTCCGCGCCAACGCGCGGGCGGGCCGCGCGGGGAAGGTCCTGCTGCGGTTCTGACCCGAAGGTCAGGACACGCGCTGGGCGTGCAGCGCGCTCTGGCCCTGCCACCCGTTCAGTTCGAGGTAGAGGGTGTCTTCGACGCGGGAGACCGAGACGACGGTGCGTCGCTCGAGCGCCTCTGTCGCTCGGTCGATGAATCCGGGGTCGAAACTGTGCAGCGAGATCTCCTCGCTCCGATGGATGCGCTTGCCCGACCAGGGGGCGGCGACCTTGGCGGGATCCCGGTGGGTGTAGACCGCGACCCGCGGCGAACGCAGGGATCCGTCGTGCAGACGGGCCGCATCGGGGGCTCCCACTTCGACCCAGATCACGAGAGCCCCGGTCGCGTCCTTCGCGTACACCGCCGGCTCACCCGCAGCGGAGATCCCGTCGCTGAAGACGATGCCGTCGGTGTATTCGAGGCAGTAGGCCAGCAAGCGCGTGAGCATGAAGGCGCCCGTCTCGGAGGGATGTCGCGCGACGCGCAGCGCCAGGTCCTCATAGATCCCGCGATCGACGTCGGCCAGGGTGACCTGGAAGGAGTACATCGTCGCGCCGGCGGCCATGGAGATCGAGGATAGGCGATGCGCGACGCCTGTCGCGGCGGCTCAGGATGCCGGAGGGGGCCATTCGATGAGGACGAGTCCCTGCTTCGTGTCCGCAACGGTGACCCAGCCGTCCCCGAACAAGTAGGTGATGCCGTAACCGTTCTCGTCCGGGGCGATGATCGTCTCGGGGTTCTCGGTGACGTAGACGCCTTCTGCCGCTTCCTCCCGGATCCAGCCCTGCCCCACCAGCTCGGTCTGCGCGGATCTGGTGGCCTGCTCGTCGATGGGCGACCAGCCGAAGATCTGCAGGTTGTCGCTGGCGGGTGCATCGAAGTCCGCCCACATGCAACGGAGTCCGTCCTCGAGCTCTGTCGATCCGACGTAGAAGGGTTCCTCACGCGAGGTCCAGCCGATCCGCTCGAACTCGGTGACGATCGAAGTGGCGATGATGGTCTCGCAGGTGGGGTCGACCTCTGCATCGGCTCCCGGTTCCACGGACTGCTCCGGTTCGGGCTCGGCGATCACCGGAGCCGACGCGGACGGGGTCGGCTGTGCTGAGGGCTCCGGCTCCTGGGGCGCGCACGATGTCGCGGCCAGGGCGAGGGGAAGAGCGAGGAGCGCGGCGGTCCAGCGGACGCGAGGCGGGATCATGGGGGAGTCTCCGGCGGGGATTGTCGGAAGCGGTCAGGGGCTGTGGAGCAGGTCGAGGAACGACGCGTGGAGGATGCCGTTGGTGGCGAGGACGGAGCGGGCGGCGAGATCGTCCTCTCCGTCGAAGGAGGTCACCCGTCCACCGGCTTCCCGGATGATCGGGACGTGCGCGGCGATGTCGTACTCCTTGACGCCGAACTCGGCGACGAGTTCGAGGCGGCCCTCGGCCAGGAGCATGAAGGGCCATGCGTCGCCGTACCCTCGGTCACGCCACACCGCTCGCGTGAGGCGGTCGAGCTCCGCCTCCCTGCCGGCGTCGCGCCACTGGCCGATGCTCTGGAAGCTGACGCTCGACGTCGCGATGTCGTCCACGCTCGACACGCGCAGGGCGCGCTCTCGTCCGTCCGCGGAACGCGTCCACGCGCCGAGGCCCGTGGCGCCCCACCAGCGTCGCCCGAGCGCGGGCTGGCTCACCACGCCGACCCGGGGGACGCCGTCCACGGCGAGGGCGATGAGCGTCGCCCACATCGGGATGCCCTTCAGATAGTTCGCCGTCCCGTCGATGGGGTCGATGATCCATCGACGCTCGCTCGAGCCCGTCGTGCCGTACTCCTCGCCGAAGATCCCGTCACCGGGCCGCCCGGCTTCGATCCGCTCCCGCAGCGCGCGCTCGGTGGCGAGGTCGGCCTCCGTGACGTGGCTGCTGTCGGCTTTCGTGCTCACCTCGAGGTCGGGAGCGTCGAACCGCGTCATCGACACCGCGTCCGCGGCATCCGCCAGCGCAAGCGCGAACGCGAGATCGGCGGTCAGGTCCCCGGAGAACTCCGCGTCGAAGGAGGAGGGCGGGGGAGCAGACGTCACCGCTTCAGGATACCCGCGGACTCGGTGCTCGATTTCCGCGTGACGGGATCGTGATGCTAGTGTTGACCCTCGGTTCGAGACGTCGGTTTTCCGATCGGATCCACGCACCTCTAGCTCAATCGGCAGAGCAACTGACTCTTAATCAGTGGGTTCAGGGTTCAAGTCCCTGGGGGTGCACCACACACGGGAAGGGCATGAGGGCTTCGCTTCGGCGAGGCCCTCATGTCGTCTCCGGGCGGGTACGGTTGCTTCGGTGAGCATCCACGACACTCGGACCCACCGTCATCGCACGGTCGAGGTCGCCGTTCCCGGCGGTACGCTCACCGTCGCGGTGTGGGATCCGGTAGACGACCTCGTCGATGCGCCCACGGCGTTGCTCGTCCACGGGATCACCGCGTCTCACCTCGCGTGGTCGTTCGTCGTCTCCCAGCTCCCGGGTGTCCGGCTCGTCGCACCGGACCTGCGCGGCCGCGGTCGGAGCGAGCACGTCGACGGACGCGCGGGGATGGCCGTGCACGCGGACGACCTCGCCCTCGTCCTGGATGCCTTGGACATCGACCGGGTGCCGGTGATCGCGCACTCGATGGGCGCCTTCGTCGCCGTCGTGCTCGCCCACCGGCACCCGGACCGCGTTTCGCGTCTCGTCCTCATCGACGGAGGTCTCCCACTGGATCTGCCCCGGGACGCCGATCCCGATGCTCTCGTTTCCGGTCTCCTGGGGCCCACAGCGGCGCGACTGTCGATGCGCTTCGCCGACGATGAGGAGTACCTGGAGTTCTGGCGCGGTCATCCCGCGTTCTGCGGTCACTGGTCGGAGGAACTCGAGCGCTACCTCCGATACGACCTCGTCGATGACGGTCACGGGGCTCTCCGCCCGGTGACGAGCTATCGCGTGATGATCGAGGACACGTTGGACAGCAACATGGGGGAGGCTGTGCCCGCCGCTCTCGCCGCCCTCCGCCACCCGACCACTCTGTTGACGGCCCCGCGCGGGTATCGGGACGAGCCCCCGGGCCTCTACGCCCCCGGGTACCTCAGTCGACTTCTGGCGCACTACCCGGGGATCGCGCACACCGCGGTCCTCGGGGTCAACCACTACACGATCATCATGGCGCCCGCCGGCGCACGCGTGGTGGGATCGGTCGCCGCCCAGGCGATCACGCGGATGTCCGAACGGTAGACCCCGCCGCCCGGTCAGGACCGCGCTGCGGCGATCCGGGTGGTCAGCTGATGAGCATGCGCGAGGAGGGTCCGGCCGAGTTCGGGAAGGCGATCCGGACCGAAGCGGAACTGCACGCCGGTCAGACTCAGCGCCCACTGCGGCTGGCCGTCTCGGTTGAACACCGCCGCTCCGAGGCCGAAGCTTCCTTCCACGATGAGCCCCGGGTTCACGGCGTATCCGCGCAGCTGGGTCTCGCGAACGCGCCGGCGGACATCGTGCGGCGCATGGGCAGCGCCCCAGCGGTCAGGCAGCTCCGGATGCCGGTCGAGATAGTCGTCCATATCGTGAGCCGGCAGGAAGGAGAGGATCGCGAGCCCCGCGGAGGCGACGCCGAGAGGGAATCGAATCCCTTCCGACAGCACGAAGGAGCGGATCGGGAAGCTGCCCTCCTCCCGGAGCAGGCACACCGTCTCGTCGCCCCGTCTGACTGAGAGGAAGGCACTCTCCTCGGTGCGGACAGCGAGGGACCGCACGATGTCGCGGGCCACCGCGGTCACGTCATACCGTGCGGCGGCCGCGGCGCCCATGAGGTAGAGCTCGGGGCCGGGGGTCCATGTGCCACGGGCTTCGTCTTGATCGACGAGCCCCTCCTTCCGAAGCGCCGAGAGGAGACGGTGCGTCGTCGGACGGGTGAGGGCCGACTGCCGCGCGAGTGCGGAGACCGTGAGCCCTTCCACCCCCGCCGCGGACACCAGACGAAGGAGGAGGGCCGCGCGCGCGATCGCCTGCGCACCGGGGATCGCGCGAGGAGTGTCCACATCGTGGACGCTAGACGACCAGATGTCCACATCGCAAGCGTCCGGTCGCCGTGCAGCCCGTCGCGGACGACGATGGTCGAGGAGGCGCCGGCGCGGCGTCCTTTTCGGATCGAAGGAGCTTCTCGCGTGATCGACAAGACTTGGGAATCGGCAGCGTCCGCTGTCGCCGACATCCCCGACGGCGCGTCCCTCGCGGTCGGCGGATTCGGCTTGTCCGGCAACCCGATGTCCCTCATCGATGCGGTGCACGAGCGCGGAGTGCGCGAGCTCGCGATCGTGTCGAACAACTGCGGTGTCGACGATTGGGGTCTCGGCATCCTGCTGAAGGACCGCCGCATTCGGAAGATGACGTCGTCCTACGTGGGGGAGAACAAGGAGTTCGAACGTCAGTTCCTGTCCGGGGAACTCGAGCTCGAGTTGACGCCCCAGGGCACTCTCGCGGAGAAGCTCCGGGCCGGGGGATCGGGGATCGCCGCCTTCTACACCCAGACCGGGGTCGGCACCCAGGTCGCCGAGGGCGGACTGCCCCGCCGCTACGACGGCGCGGGCGGCGTTGCCGTCGCCTCCCCGGCGAAGGACGTCCGCTCCTTCGCCCCCGACGGAATCCCTCGTGAGTACGTGCTGGAGGAGGCGATCGTGACGGACTACGCGCTGGTCCACGCTCTCCGCGGAGATCGTCACGGCAACCTCGTGTTCCGCAAGGCGGCCCGGAACTTCAATCCGCTCGCCGCGATGGCCGGCCGCGTGTGCATCGTGCAGGTCGAGGAACTGGTGGAGCCGGGGGAGATCGACCCCGACACCGTGCACCTCCCCGGCGTGTACGTCCACCGGATCGTCGAGGTGGGGCCGGCGATCGAGAAGCGCATCGAGAGGCGCACTGTCGCCGTCGACGGAGAGGGGAACTGAGCATGGCACTCACGCGTCAGGAGATGGCTGCCCGTGCCGCCCGGGAACTGGGCGACGGCTCGTACGTCAACCTCGGCATCGGGCTGCCCACGCTCGTGCCGAACTACGTCCCCGATGGGGTGACGGTGGTGCTGCAGTCCGAGAACGGCATCCTCGGCGTCGGTCCCTACCCGGGGGAGGACGCGGTGGACCCCGACTTGATCAACGCGGGCAAGGAGACGGTCACGGTCCTGCCCGGCTCGGCATTCTTCGACTCGGCGATGAGTTTCGGAATGATCCGCGGCGGCAAGATCGACGCGGCGATCCTCGGCGCCATGCAGGTATCGGCGGCCGGCGACCTCGCCAACTGGATGATCCCCGGGAAGATGGTCAAGGGGCCGGGCGGAGCGATGGATCTCGTGCACGGGGCCGCCAAGGTGATCGTCCTCATGGAACACGTCGCGAAGGACGGGACCCCGAAGATCGTCCGCGAATGCTCCCTGCCCCTCACCGGTCGCGGCGTCGTCGATCGGATCATCACGGACCTCGCCGTGATCGATGTGACCGAGACGGGTCTCGTGCTCGTCGAACTCGCGCCCGGCGTGAGCGTCGAAGATGTGCGCGCCGCCACCGAACCCGAATTGACCGTCGCGGTCGTCGAAGGAGAACAGCAGTCATGAACAGTCGAGACGTCGTCATCGTCGCCGCCGCCCGGACCCCGCAGGGGCGCCTGAAGGGAGCGCTCTCCTCGCTGAGCTCGACGGCGCTCGGCAGCGCCGCGATCCGCGGAGCGCTGGGGAAAGCAGGGCTGGACCCCGAGATCGTCGATGCGGTCCTCGTCGGGCAGGTGCTGCCCGCCGGTGCGGGGCAGAACCCCGCGCGCCAGGCGGCGATCGGCGCGGGGATCGGGTGGGACGTGCCCGCGGCATCCGTCAACAAGGTCTGCCTCTCCGGTCTCACGGCCGTCATCGACGCCGCGCGCATGATCCGGCTCGGTGACGCGCGGGTCGTCGTCGCCGCCGGCATGGAGTCGATGTCCCAGGCTCCGCACCTGCTCACGGGCTCGCGCCAAGGCTGGTCGTACGGGTCCGTGGAGGTCTTGGACCACATGGCCTACGACGGGCTCACCGACGCGTTCGACCGGGAGAGCATGGGCGCGTCGACCGAGCGGCACAACCTGCCGCTCGGGATCACGCGGGCCCGTCAGGACGAGATCGCGGCACGCTCGCATGAGCGCGCGGCCGAGGCGACGGCAGCGGGGCTCTTCGACGCCGAGATGATCGCCGTCGAGATCCCCCAGCGAAAGGGCGACCCGCTCGTCATCCGTGCAGACGAGGGCATCCGCGCCGACACGAGTGTGGACACGCTTGCCCGGCTGCGCCCGGCTTTCGCGGCGGACGGCACCATCACCGCGGGGAACGCATCGCAGATCTCCGACGGCGCGTCGGCCGTGGTCCTCACCACCCGGGCGCATGCGGATGCAGAGGGCTGGCCGATCCTCGCGGCGGTCGGCGCGGCGGGGCAGGTCGCGGGCCCGGACAATTCCCTGCACGCCCAGCCCGCGCGTGCGATCACCCAGGCTCTCGGTCGCCAGAGGATGACGGCGACGGACCTGGACATCGTGGAGATCAACGAGGCGTTCGCCGCGGTTGTGGCGAAGTCCCAAGACGACCTCGGGATCGACGACGATCGCGTGAACCCCCAAGGGGGAGGGATCGCCCTGGGTCATCCCATCGGCGCCTCGGGCAACCGTCTCGTCGTTCACGCTGTACACGAGCTCGTGCGCCGCGGTGGCGGCGCCGCCGCCGTCGCGCTGTGCGGAGGCGGGGGTCAGGGGGACGCGCTGATCCTGACCCGGTGAGCCGGGTGGGAACTCAGCGGCGGCGCTTCTCGAACATCTTCTGCGCCTTGCCGCTGACCGGGGAGTCATCCGGCACGATCTTTCCCCGGGACGCGCGCCGGGTGTCGACGATGGTACCGATGGCCAGGGCAAGGCTGATGCCCCAGCTGAGCCACGCCAGAGCAGTGCGCCAGGTGAACGGCTCGTCGCTGCGCAACGAGCGGAGCAGGGTCATCCCGCCGGTGATCGCGGTGATGATGCCGGTGCCGAAGAGGTACTTGCGCATGTCGACACGCTAGCGTGCGCGACCATCGACCCGTCGCCCTTGACAGGGCTGTCGCGAGGCGTCAAGGGCCCGGTCGTCCGTGGACCGCGCGATAGCCTGACATCTCCGTCCGCTCGAGTGTCAGGAGCCCGTGTGACCCAGGCCGAGTTCGTCGTCGTCGCCAATCGTCTTCCCGTCGACCGCGTCGTCGGCGCAGAGGGGGATGACGGATGGCGCCGCTCGCCCGGGGGCCTCGTCACCGCGCTCGAGCCTGTCATGCGCGCGTCGGAGGGTGCGTGGGTCGGTTGGGCGGGGAAACCCGACCTCGAGCTGGAGCCGTTCGAATTCGACGGCACATTCCTCGTTCCCGTTCGACTCTCGGCGCAGGACGTCGAGCAGTACTACGAGGGCATGTCGAATGACACGTTCTGGCCGCTGTATCACGACGTCATCGCCGCGCCCCGCTACCGCCGCGTGTGGTGGGACGCCTACGTCCGCGTGAACCGGCGATTCGCGGAGGCGGCCGCGGAGGTGGCCGCCGAGGGGGCGACGGTCTGGGTGCAGGACTATCAGCTCCAGCTCGTGCCGAAGATGCTGCGCGAGCTCCGACCTGATCTGGTCATCGGCTACTTCCATCACATCCCGTTCCCCGCCCACGGCCTCTACTCCCAGCTGCCTTGGCGTCGGCAGGTGCTCGAGGGCCTCCTCGGGGCGGACGTCATCGGGTTCCAGCGGGTCGCCGACGCCGGCAACTTCGCCCGCGCCGTCCGTCGTCAGCTGCGGTACCAGACCAAGGCATCGGGGATCTCCGTGCCGCTGGGGGACGGTTCGTACCGCAACGCCCTGGCCAAGGCCTTCCCGATCTCCATCGACGCGGAGTCGTATGTCGAACTGGCCCGCAGGCCCGAGGTGCAGCGGCGGGCCCGCGAGATCCGGGAGGGGCTGGGCAATCCGAAGCGGATCCTCCTCGGCGTGGACAGGCTCGACTACACCAAGGGCATCCGGCACCGCTTGAAGGCCTTCGGAGAGCTCCTGCAGGACGGCCGACTGACGGTCGAGGACGTCACCCTCGTCCAGGTCGCGAGCCCCAGCAGAGAGCGGGTCGAGTCCTACATGCAGCTGCGCGATGAGATCGAACTCACCGTGGGCCGCATCAACGGGGATTTCGACACGACCGACCACACCGCCATCCGCTATCTCCATCAGGCCTATCCGAGGGAGGAGATGGTGGCGCTCTTCCTGGCCGCCGACGTCATGCTCGTCACCGCGCTCCGCGACGGGATGAACCTCGTCGCCAAGGAATACGTCGCCACCCGCACGGACAATCGCGGCGTGCTCGTCCTGAGCGAGTTCGCCGGAGCCGCGGATGAGCTGCCGAGTGCACTCCTGATCAACCCGCACGACATCGACGGTATGAAGGACCAGATCATCCGGGCGATCGAGATGCCCCCGGCGGAGCAGGGGAGGCGGATGCGATCGCTGCGCAAGAAGGTCATCGAGAGCGACGTGGCGCAGTGGTCCCGCTCGTTCCTCGCGGCCCTGGACGCGGCGAAGCACCGGCACACGGCCGTGGGCGGCGACCGGCAGACCGAGGGCGCGACCGCGCCGGAGGCGTCATGAGCGCCGTCGACCTCACGGCCGTGACCGCGGTCGATCGCCTCCTCGTCGCCCTTGATTTCGACGGCACGCTTTCGCCGCTGGTGGATGAGCCGATGACGGCGCGGATGAGCGCCTCCGCGCGCGCCGCGGTGGAACGGCTGGTGGAGGCGCCTGGCACCACCGTCGCGCTGGTCTCCGGACGGAGTCTGCGGGATCTGCGCGTCATCGCGGAGCATGAAGACTCCTCGCGGATCTTCCTCGCCGGGTCCCACGGAGCAGAGTTCTGGAGCCCTGAGCGGGGAGTCGTCACCCATCCCGAGGACGCGGCGGCCGGTGCGCTGCGCGAGGAGCTCCAGCGTCGCGCCGAAGCGGCGACGACGGGCATGCGAGGGGTATGGATCGAGCCGAAGACCTTCGGTCTCGGGGTCCACACCCGCTCCGCCGACCGGGCGACGGAAGAGGACGCCCGGCGACGGGTGGACGCCCTCGTCGCCGAGGCGGCCCCCCACTGGCGCCGCCGCACGGGGCACAACATCGTCGAGTACGCCTTCCGCTCCGAGGGCAAGGACAGCGCGGTCGCGGAACTGCGCGCATGGACGCGGGCGGACGCGGTCGTCTTCGCCGGCGACGACGTCACCGACGAAGACGCCCTGCGCAGCCTCTCCGCCGATGACCTCGGCATCCACGTCGGTGACCGGCAGTCGGCGGCGACGCTGCGGGTGCCTGACATCGATGCCCTCGCGGACGTCCTGGTCCGTCTCGCGACGGAGCGGGTTGCGCGCGCGCAATAGACTTCGGGAATGCCCTCTCAGGACCCCATCGACATCAAGCCCCGTAGCCGCGTCGTCACCGACGGCATCGAAGCCACCACCTCCCGCGGGATGCTTCGCGCCGTCGGCATGGGCGACGACGACTGGGAGAAGCCGCAGATCGGGATCGCGTCCAGCTGGAACGAGATCACTCCGTGCAACCTCAGCCTCGATCGCCTCGCGCAGGGCGCCAAGGAAGGCGTCCACTCGGGGGGTGGCTACCCGCTGCAGTTCGGGACGATCTCGGTGTCGGACGGCATCTCGATGGGTCACGAGGGGATGCACTTCTCGCTGGTGTCGCGTGAGGTCATCGCCGATTCCGTCGAAGCGGTCATCATGGCGGAGCGGCTGGACGGCACCGTTCTCCTCGCGGGATGCGACAAGTCGATCCCCGGGATGATGATGGCCAGCGCCCGTCTCGGGCTCGCCAGCGTGTTCCTGTACGCCGGATCCACGATGCCGGGGTGGGTCAAGCTCTCGGACGGGACCGAGAAGGACGTCACGATCATCGACTCGTTCGAAGGTGTGGGGGCGTGCCTCGCAGGCAAGATGAGCGAAGCCGACCTCAAGCGCATCGAATGCGCGATCGTTCCCGGTGAAGGCGCCTGTGGCGGCATGTACACGGCGAACACGATGGCCTCCGTGGGTGAGGCGCTCGGGCTGAGCCTGCCGGGCTCGGCGGCGCCACCGGCGGCCGATCGGAGACGTGACTACTACGCGCACCGCTCGGGCGAGGCGGTGGTGAACCTCCTCCGTCAGGGCATCACCACGAAGGACATCCTGACCAAGGAGGCGTTCGAGAACGCCATCGCGCTCGTCATGGCGTTGGGCGGTTCGACCAACGCGGTCCTCCACCTGCTCGCCATCGCACGGGAGGCGGAGGTCGACCTCGACCTTCACGACTTCAACCGGATCGGCGACAAGACGCCCCACATCGCCGACATGAAGCCGTTCGGTCAGTTCGTGATGAACGACGTCGACCGCCACGGTGGCATCCCCGTCGTGATGAAGGCGATGCTCGACGAGGGTCTCCTGCACGGTGACGCGCTGACCGTGACGGGCAAGACCCTCGCCGAGAACCTGAAGGATCTCGCCCCCGAGCCGATCGACGGCAAGGTCATCCACCGCTTGGACGACCCGATCCACGCCACGGGCGGCATCACGATCCTGCACGGATCGCTCGCTCCCGAAGGCGCCGTCGTGAAGACCGCCGGGTTCGACGCCTCCGTATTCGAGGGACCGGCCCGGGTGTTCGAGCGCGAGCGCTCGGCGATGGACGCACTCGAGGCGGGCGAGATCACAAAGGGCGACGTGATCGTGATCCGCTACGAAGGCCCCAAGGGTGGGCCGGGAATGCGCGAGATGCTCGCCATCACCGCCGCCATCAAGGGCGCCGGCCTCGGAAAAGATGTACTACTCTTGACGGACGGCAGATTCTCGGGCGGCACAACCGGCCTGTGCATCGGCCACATAGCACCCGAAGCGGTGGACGCTGGTCCCATCGCCTTCGTGCGCGATGGTGATCTGATACGGGTCGATATCGCTGCTCGCACTCTCGACCTACTCGTCGACGATGCAGAGCTCGACTCCCGCCGCGACGGCTGGGAGCCGTTGCCCCCGCGCTATACCCGTGGCGTCCTGGCCAAGTACTCCCGTCTCGTGCGCTCCGCTGCGGAGGGCGCGGTCACGGGCTGACGGCCCCACACTCCACCCATCTCGTATCGAGGAATCATCACCATGCCCGCCGAAACAGCAACGGCCCTTCCCCGGCCCCCCGCCCGCACCGCGTCCGCGCCCGTGCTCACCGGCGCACAGGCGGTCGTCCGCTCGCTCGAACTGCTCGGTGTGACCGACGTGTTCGGTCTCCCGGGCGGCGCGATCCTGCCGGTGTACGACCCCCTGATGGACACTTCGGAGATCCGCCACATCCTCGTGCGCCATGAGCAGGGGGCCGGCCACGCCGCGGAAGGCTACGCCGCGGCGTCCAACAAGATCGGGGTCGCCATCGCGACCTCCGGCCCCGGTGCCACGAACCTCGTGACGGCGATCGCCGATGCGTACATGGACTCCGTCCCGCTCGTCTGCATCACCGGACAGGTGTTCTCGACGTTGATGGGAACGGACGCCTTCCAGGAGGCGGACATCGTCGGCATCACGATGCCGATCACCAAGCACTCCTTCCTCGTCAAGGACGCGCAGGACATCCCCGGCGCCATCGCCGCGGCGTTCGAGGTGGCCTCGACAGGGCGTCCCGGACCGGTGCTCGTGGACATCACGAAAGACGCCCAGCAGGCCGAGGCGCCCTTCGTGTGGCCACCCAAGATCGACCTGCCCGGCTACCGCCCCGTCACCAAGGCGCACGGCAAGCAGATCCAGGCCGCCGCGCAACTCATCGCGGAAGCGAAGAAGCCGGTCCTCTACGTCGGCGGCGGCATCATCCGCGCCCGGGCGTCCGAGGAGTTGCTGTCCCTCGCCGAGTCCACCGGCGCTCCGGTGGTCACCACGCTGATGGCGCGGGGCGCGTTCCCCGACTCGCACGAACAGCACCTCGGCATGCCCGGGATGCACGGGACCGTACCCGCGGTCCTGGCCCTTCAGGAAGCGGACCTGCTCATCACCCTCGGCGCCCGGTTCGATGACCGCGTCACCGGGAAGGCCGCCCTGTTCGCTCCCCACGCCAAGGTCATCCACGTCGACATCGACCCCGCGGAGATCTCCAAGATCCGAACCGCCGACGTGCCGATCGTCGGTGACCTCAAGGATGTCCTGGTCGATCTCGACGCCGCCTTCCGCGGTGCGATCGACGGCGCACGCCCGGACATCTCGGAGTGGTGGTCGTTCCTGGACGGATTGCGATCGGAGTTCCCCCTCGGATACGCACCCACCTCCGACGGTCTCCTGGCACCCCAGTACGTGATCCAGCGGATCGGCGAGCTCACCGGGCCCGAGGGCGTGTACGCCGCCGGCGTGGGTCAGCACCAGATGTGGGCGGCCCAGTTCATCAAGTACGAGCGTCCGAACGCCTGGCTGAACTCCGGCGGAGCCGGAACGATGGGCTACGCCGTTCCCGCCGCGATGGGGGCGAAGGTCGCCGAACCGGAACGCACGGTCTGGGCGATCGACGGCGACGGGTGCTTCCAGATGACCAATCAGGAGCTCGCGACCTGCGCGATCAACAACATCCCGATCAAGGTCGCGATCATCAACAACTCCTCGCTCGGCATGGTGCGCCAGTGGCAGACGCTCTTCTACGACGGTCGCTACTCGCACACGAACCTCAACACCGGACACGGCTCGATCCGCATCCCCGACTTCGTCAAGCTCGCCGAGGCCTACGGATGCCTCGCGATCCGCGTGGAGAAGGAGGAGGACGTGGACGCCGCGATCAAGACGGCTCTGGAGACCAACGACCGTCCCGTCGTCATCGACTTCGTCGTGAGTGCGGACGCGATGGTGTGGCCGATGGTGCCGCAGGGCGTCAGCAACAGCTACGTGCAGTACGCCCGCGACCACTCGCCCGCCTTCGGCGAGCAGGAGGACTGAGATGCCCAGCCACGTTCTGAGTCTCCTCGTCGAGGACAAGCCCGGTCTGCTGACCCGCGTGGCGGGTCTGTTCGCCCGGCGCGGCTTCAACATCGAGTCACTGGCGGTCGGTGTGACCGAGGTGCCGGGACTGTCGCGGATCACCGTCGTGGTCGACGTCGACCAGCTGCCCCTCGAGCAGGTGACGAAGCAGCTGAACAAGCTCGTGAACGTCATCAAGATCGTCGAGCTCGACGCCACGGCATCCGTCCAGCGCGAGCACATGCTCGTCAAGGTGCGGGCCGACAACGCGAACCGGTCCAACGTCCTCGAGGTCGTGAACCTCTTCCGCGCCCACATCGTGGACTACGCGCCAGACGCGGTCGTGGTCGAGGTGACGGGCGACAAGGGGAAGATCGACGCGTTCCTGCGGGCGGTCGAACCCTTCGGCATCAAGGAGCTCGCCCAGTCCGGGCTGCTGGCCATCGGCCGCGGTGGCAAAAGCATCACCGAACGCGTCCTGCGCGGGTGACCCACGCCGCCTCGCCCCAGGGTCGTTGGGCGGGTGCGGCGCGATCAAACGACCAACTCTCGATACAAGGAGAACCACGAAGATGGCTGAAATCTTCTACGACGACGACGCCGACCTGGCGCTGATCCAGAGCAAGAAGGTCGCGATCGTCGGCTACGGCTCGCAGGGCCACGCGCACGCTCAGAACCTCCGGGACTCGGGCGTCGAGGTCGTCATCGCACTCAAGGACGGCTCGAAGTCCGCGCCGAAGGCGGAGGAGGACGGCTTCCGTGTCCTGTCCGTGTCGGACGCCGCGGCCTGGGCCGACCTCATCATGATCCTGGCGCCGGACCAGCACCAGCGCGGAATCTACAACCACGAGATCAAGCCCCACCTCACCGCGGGCAAGGCTCTCGCCTTCGCTCACGGCTTCAACATCCGCTTCGGGTACATCCAGGCGCCGGAGGGCGTGGACGTGATCCTCGTCGCCCCGAAGGCCCCGGGGCACACCGTTCGTCGCGAGTACGTCGCCGGTCGCGGCATCCCGGACATCATCGCGGTCGAGCAGGACGCCTCCGGCACCGCGTGGGACCTGGCGAAGTCGTACGCCAAGGCGATCGGCGGCACCCGCGCCGGCGTCATCAAGACCACCTTCACCGAGGAGACCGAGACCGACCTGTTCGGCGAGCAGGCCGTCCTCTGCGGTGGCGTGTCCCAGCTCGTCCAGTACGGGTTCGAGACCCTGACCGAGGCGGGCTACCAGCCGCAGATCGCGTACTTCGAGGTGCTGCACGAGCTGAAGCTGATCGTGGACCTCATGTGGGAGGGCGGCATCGCGAAGCAGCGTTGGAGCGTCTCGGACACCGCCGAGTACGGCGACTACGTCTCGGGCCCGCGCGTGATCGACCCCCGCGTCAAGGAGAACATGCAGGCGGTCCTGGCCGACATCCAGTCGGGTGCGTTCGCGGAGCGTTTCATCGGCGACCAGGACAACGGCGCCGTGGAGTTCCAGGAGCTGCGCGCGAAGGCCGCGCAGCACCCGATCGAGGAGGTCGGCAAGGACCTTCGGGCGCTCTTCGCCTGGAAGCAGCAGGACTCCGACTACACCGAGGGCAGCGCGGCGCGCTGACCGCCCATACGTCCGGCACACACGTCCGGCGACTCCGGCTCCCGCCCCCGCATCCAGGGGCGGGAGCCTTCTTCGTCGCCGCGTTAGGCTGAGCGGGTGAACGCGAAAGCCGACGACGACGCCCTGAGCTGGTCGGGGGACGACGATCCCACACTGGACGTCGGCTCGGAGGCGTCCCCGGCGCTTCCTCCCGGATACACTGCGGTCGGTCGTGGCAGCGGCGGGGCGACGGACCCCTCGGAGGCACCGTCCCCATCGTCCCCGTCCGCGGCGGAACACGAGGCGTCAGTCGGGCGTGCGGGGAACGCGGCGCTGGTCGCCGTCGGTGTACTGGGTGGGGTGTATCTGCTCTATGCCATCGGCTGGCTGCTCGGCGGGCTCCGGCTGCAGGAGCGCATCACGCCCGACGCGATGCTCGTCGTCAGCACGGCTCTCGCCGTTGCGGCGCCGGCGCTCTGGTTCGGCGCGGTGGTCCTCCTCACCCGAACCGCACCCCGATGGGCGCGGTTCGCATGGCTGCTCGCGGGGGCGCTCATCCTCGTTCCCTGGCCTTTCCTCACGATCGGACCCGTGTGATGACCGAAACCGCACCGCCGACGCAGGCGCGGCCCCACGCCGCCCTGTGGCTCATCGTCGCGATCGCCGCGGCCGCGGGGCTCTTCTTCGCCTACGCCGTCTGGAGCGCGGTGGGCAATCTGATCCAGACCGTGGCGTTCTACAGCGAGGCGGGCTTCAGCCTCAACGCCCTCGGGTGGTTCGTCTGGCTCTTCGCCGCGGTCTTCCCCGTCCTCGTGTGGTCGGTCGCGTTCGCCCTCGGTTTCCGCCGGCGCGCCCATGAGCTCGCGCTGATCATGCTGGTCGGGCTCGCGCTGGTCGCGGTGTTCTGGCTCAACATCCTGTCCTACGTCTCGCTGAACACCTCGTCGCTCCTCAGCTGATCCGTCACACGTGCGGGCGAGGCGCGGGCCCGCGCTAGGCTTGCTGGCGGCCCGCCGCGCGCCCGCTGCAGGCGCGGCATCCTGCACCGCCCTGCGCCGTCGCGCTCTGCCCCGAAGGAATCACCTGTGACGAAGCCTGTCGTCCTCATCGCCGAAGAGCTCTCTCCCGCCACGATCGATGCCCTCGGGCCCGATTTCGACGTGCACCACGTGGACGGGACCGATCGCCCCGCGCTCCTCTCCGCCCTCGCGGATGCGAAGGCGGTCCTGGTGCGCTCGGCGACGAAGATCGACGGCGAGGCACTGGCCGCGGCGCCCGGGCTGAAGGTCGTCGCCCGCGCCGGTGTCGGGCTCGACAACGTCGACATCAAGGCCGCCACGACGGCGGGCGTCATGGTCGTCAACGCGCCGACGTCCAACGTCATCTCCGCCGCGGAGCTCACCGTCGGCCACATCCTGAGCATCGCCCGTCACATCCCCGCAGCCCACGCGTCGCTCGCCGCGGGGCAGTGGAAGCGCAGCTCGTTCACGGGAACGGAGCTGTTCGAGAAGACTGTCGGCATCTTCGGGCTCGGCCGCATCGGCGCTCTGGTCGCCGAGCGTCTGCGCGCCTTCGGCGTGCGCGTCGTCGGCTACGACCCCTATGTCACTCCGGTCCGTGCGCAGCAGCTGCAGATCGAGCTCCTCTCGTTCGACGAGGTCCTCCGTCAGAGCGACGTGATCACCGTGCACATGCCCAAGACCCCCGAGACGACCGGCATGATCGGCGCCGAGCAGCTGGCCATGATGAAGCCGACCGCCGCGGTCGTCAACGTCGCCCGCGGCGGCCTGATCGACGAGCAGGCGCTGTTCGACGCGCTCACCGACGGCACCATCGCCGCGGCGGGTCTGGACGTCTTCACCGCAGAGCCGCCGGCGGCGGACTCCGTCGCCGCCCGCCTGGTCGCCCTCCCCAACGTCGTCGCGACACCGCACCTGGGTGCGAGCACCGACGAGGCGCAGGAGAAGGCCGGTGTGTCGGTCGCGCGGTCGGTGAAGCTCGCCCTCGAGGGCGATCTCGTCCCCGATGCGGTGAACGTCGCCGGCGGCGTCATCGATCCCTTCGTCCGCCCCGGCATCGCTCTCGTGGAGAAGCTCGGCCAGTTCTTCACGGCGCTCTCGCCGGCGGCCTTGACGAGCCTGGACATCGAGGTGCGCGGCGAGCTCGCGGCCTACGACGTGAGCGTCTACCGTCTCGCGGCGCTCAAGGGCATCTTCACCAACGTGGTCAGCGACACCGTGTCCTACGTCAACGCGCCCCTCTTCGCCGAGCAGCGTGGCATCGAGACCCGTCTCATCGTCGAATCCGAGAGCCCGCTGTACCGGAACATCACGACGCTCCGCGGCACGCTGTCGGACGGCTCGGTCCTCACGGTGTCGGGAACCCTCGCGGGTACGCGCATGATTCCGAAGGTGGTCGGGATCAACGACTACGAGATCGAGGTTGCGCTCGCGCACCACCACGTGGTGATGCGGTACGCGGATCGTCCGGGAATCGTCGCCATCTACGGGCAGAAGCTGGGAGCGGCGGGCATCAACATCGAGGCGCTCCAGGTGGCGCAGCCGGACGGTTCCGGTCGCGCGCTGTCCGTGCTCACCGTCGGCGCGTCGGTGCCGGAGGAGATCCTCGACGAGATGCGCGAGGCCACGGGCGCGGATCTCTTCCGTCAGATCGAGATCACCGAGGACTGATCGCGGGCGACGGGGCATCGACCCCGTCGCGTGACGCCTTCTCCACGAGGGCGATCAGCGCATCGAGCTCCGGCCCTTCGGGGACCGGCCCGGGGATCGACCCGCCGGCGAGCGCGTTGTTGAAGTAGAGGCCGTCGCTGACGAGCATCACGAGATTCAGCGCGGTCTCGTCGCGCGCGTGCGGCCGCAGCACGCGCGCCCACTCGTCGCGGATGGCGCGGAGGGCGTCGCCCGCGGCGTCCTTCCCGCCCTGCGCCAGACGCGACGCGGCGAGGATCGCCCGGTCGAGCGGGTCGTTCTGCATGATCGACGACCGCAGGAAGTAGGCGATCGCCCCGTCCTCCGCGGCCTCGATCGCGGCGACATCCTCCGCGACGAGGATGCGGAGGCGCTCGAGGAGCGCGCCCTCCAACGCTTCCTTCGATGCGAAGTGGTACAGCAGGCCTCCCTTGGAGACGCCCGCGGCGCGCGCGGTGGCGTCCATCGTCGCGGCACGATCACCGTCGTCGACCAGGATCGCCTCGAACGCGTCGAGCACCCGTTCCTTCGCAAGCGGGGGACGACTCATGGTGTCGATCGTATCGACGGGATCTCCGGCATCCTGATACTATACCGGCTGGACGGTATAGAAACTGGAGTGACGATGAGTACCGAGACGATCACCGCCGCGATCCGGGCCGAGAAGACCCAGCGCGTCGGATGGCGCGGCTGGGCGGCGCTGATCGTCCTCATGCTGCCGGTGCTCCTCGTGTCGGTCGACAACACCGTGCTGAGTTTCGCCCTGCCGGCGATCGCCGTCGACCTCGCGCCCACGAGTGCCCAGCAGCTGTGGATCATCGACGCCTACCCGTTGGTCCTCGCGGGACTGCTCGTGACGATGGGCACGCTCGGAGACCGGTTCGGACGACGGCGGATGCTGATGATCGGGGCGACCGGGTTCGCCGCCGTCTCGGCCCTGGCCGCGTTCGCCCCCACGGCAGGTCTCCTCATCGTCGCGCGCGCCGTGATGGGTGTCTTCGGTGCGATGCTCATGCCCTCGACACTCTCCCTCCTGCGCAGCATCTTCACCGATCGCGATCAGCGCCGTTTCGCCATCGCGATCTGGGCGTCGATGTTCTCGGCGGGTGCCGCGCTCGGTCCGATCGTCGGCGGCATCCTCCTCGAGCACTTCGGTTGGGGTTCGGTCTTCCTCATGGCCGTGCCGGTACTGATCCCGCTCCTCGTCCTCGCACCCCTCCTGGTGCCGGAGAGCCGCGACCCGAAGCCCGGGCGTATCGACGCCGTCAGCATCGTCCTGTCGATGGCCACGATGGTGCCGATCGTCTCCGGGATCAAGGAGCTGGCGGTCTACGGCCTCGCCAGTGTCGCGCCGATCCTCTTCGCGGTCGGGGTGGGCTTCGGAGTCCTGTTCGTCCGCCGGCAGCTGCGCCGCCCGCAGCCGATGCTCGACGTCCGGCTCTTCCGCAACCCGACGTTCAGCGGCGCGCTCCTGGTCAATCTGCTGAGCGTGGTCGGCCTCGTCGGCTTCCTCTTCTTCGCGGCGCAGTACCTCCAGCTGATCCTCGGGCTGAGCCCGATGAACGCCGGCTTCGCGCTGGTGCCGGGGCTCGCCGCGATGATCGCCGCCGGGCTCCTGGTCGTCCCGATCGCCCGCCGGGTCGCGCCGCGGATCGTGGTGCCGATCGCCCTGCTGTTCTCGGTCGGTGGCTATGTCGCCGTCTCCCGGATGGGGGAGGGTGGGAGCCTCCTGCTGCTGGTGGTCGCGTTCGTGTCGCTGGGCATCGGGATCGGCGCGGCCGAAACGGTCTCCAACGAGCTCGTGCTGGCCAGTGCGCCCCCCGCGAAGGCGGGAGCGGCGAGCGCGGTCTCGGAGACGGCGTACGAACTCGGCGCCGTCCTGGGGACGGCGGTGCTGGGCGGCATCCTCACCGCTCTCTACCGGACGAATCTCGTCGTTCCCGACGGGATCACGGGGGAGCCCGCGATGGCGGCGCGCGAGACCCTCGCGGGCGCCTCGCAGGTTGCGGCGAACGCCGATCCGTCGCTGGCTGCAGCGCTGACCGACGCCGCCGGCACCGCCTTCAGCGCCGGTGTCACGGTCACGGCACTCATCGGCGCGGGTCTCGTCGTGATCGCCGGCGTCATCGCCGCGGCGACGCTGGGGCGGCGCCAGTAATCTGGGGGGATGCCCCGCATCGTGAAGCTCGCCGTCATCCCCGGAGACGGCATCGGACCCGAAGTCATCAGCGAAGCCGAGAAGGTGCTCGAGGCGGTGGTCGAGGGGAGCGACGTCCGCTTCGAGCGCACGACGTTCCGCCTCGGCGCCGATCGCTACCTCGCGACGGGAGACACGCTGACGGATGCCGACCTGTCGGCGATCGCGGCGCACGACGCCATCCTCCTCGGGGCTGTGGGGGGTGTGCCGGGCGACCCTCGACTGAAGGACGCGAACATCGAGCGCGGCCTGCTCCTGAAGCTGCGTTTCGAGCTCGACCACTACGTGAACCTGCGTCCGTCGCGGTTGTATCCGGGCGTACCCGGCCCTCTCGCGGACCCGGGGGAGATCGACTTCGTCGTTGTCCGCGAGGGCACCGAGGGGCCGTACGTCGGGAACGGCGGGACGATCCGCAGGGGTACGCCCCAGGAGGTCGCCAACGAGACATCCGTGAACACCGCGTTCGGGGTCGAGCGTGTGGTGCGGTTCGCTTTCGCGCAGGCGCAGCGTCGCGGCAAGCGCCTCACGCTCGTGCACAAGACCAATGTCCTCGTCCACGCCGGCGGGATCTGGAAGCGGATCGTCGACACGGTGGGCGCGGAGTTCCCCGAGGTCGCCGTAGACTACCTGCACGTCGACGCGGCCACGATCTTCCTGGTCACCCACCCTGCTCGTTTCGACGTGATCGTCACCGACAACCTCTTCGGCGACATCCTCACGGACCTGGCCGGCGCCGTCACCGGTGGCATCGGCCTCGCCGCTTCGGGCAACATCAACCCCGACGGCACGTTCCCGTCGATGTTCGAGCCCGTCCACGGCTCGGCGCCGGACATCGCCGGTCAGGGCATCGCCGACCCCACGGCGGCGATCCTCTCCACCGCCCTCCTGCTGGAGCACCTCGGCTTCGCCGAGGACGCATCCCGTGTCACTCGGGCGGTCGAGGCGGACATCGCCGCGCGGAGCGGGGGAGTCCGGTCCACCTCCGAGATCGGCGACGCGATCGCCGCCCGCCTCCGGGCGTAATCTGAGCACAGTCGACGCCGCCGACGACCCGACACCCAGGACGTGAAATGACCCTCATCGACACCGACACCGACACCGGACTGCCGCCGCTGGACTTCAGCGTCTCGCGCAACCTCAACGCCGCCTCGGCGGCCGCGCGCGAGGAGGTGCTGGCCAATCCCGGCTTCGGCACGCGCTTCACAGACCACATGATCGACATCTGCTGGTCGGTCACCGGTGGGTGGCACCGTCCGCGCGTGCAGCCCTACGGCCCTCTGGCGCTCGACCCGGCGGCGGCCGTCCTGCACTACGGGCAGGAGATCTTCGAGGGCATCAAGGCCTACCGTCACGCGGACGGCTCGATCCACACCTTCCGCCCCGATCAGAACGGGCGGCGTCTGCAGCGGTCCGCCCGCCGGCTGGCGCTCCCCGAACTGCCCGTGCCGTACTTCATCCAGTCTCTGCGCGAGCTGATCGCCGTCGACGGGGACTGGGTGCCGTCCGGTACCGATCAGAGCCTGTACCTCCGTCCGTTCATGTTCGCCAAGGAGGCGTTCCTCGGCGTGCGTCCGGCGCACAAGGTGGGCTACTACGTCATCGCCTCGCCCGCGGGTGCGTACTTCAGGGGCGGCGTCCAGCCCGTCTCGATCTGGCTGAGCGAGGACTACGCCCGTGCCGGAAAGGGCGGGACGGGGGCGGCGAAGACCGGTGGCAACTACGCCGCGAGCCTGCTCCCGCAGTCCGAAGCGTACGAGAACGAGTGCGACCAGGTCGTCTTCCTCGACGCGGACGGCAACGTCGAGGAGCTCGGGGGCATGAACGTGGTGTTCGTCCGCAAGGACGGCACGCTGGTGACCCCGCAGTCGCCGTCGATCCTCGAAGGCATCACCCGTGACTCGATCCTGCAGCTCGCGCGCGACCGCGGCCACCGCGTCGAGGGCCGTGCGGTTTCCCTCGCCGAGTGGCGCGACGGCGTGGCCTCCGGCGACATCGTCGAGGTGTTCGCCTGCGGGACGGCGGCCGTCGTCACGCCCATCGGCATGCTGAAGGGCCGCGACTTCCTCGACGAGCAGCCGAGCGGATCTCTCGCGCTGTCACTCCGCGAGGAGCTGACGGACATCCAATACGGACGCCGGGAGGATGTCCACGGCTGGCTCACCCGCCTGGACGCGTGAGGTCTCCGTGAAGATCGTCCGCTTCAGCCACAACGACGCCATCCGCTACGGCATCCTCGACGACGGGGAGCTCGTGGTCCTCTCCGCAGATCCCCTCTTCGCGGGTTTCGACACCACGGGGGAGCGGGTGCCCCTCGGGGATGTGGCGCTCCTCGCCCCGGTGATCCCGCGCTCGAAGGTCGTGTGCGTCGGGCGCAACTACCGCGACCACGCCAGCGAACTCGGGAATGACGTTCCGACCGAGCCGCTGCTGTTCTTCAAGCCGAACACCTCGGTCATCGGTCCGGGGGATGCCATCGTCCTGCCACCGCAGTCGGAGCGGGTCGACTTCGAGGGCGAGGTCGCGGCCGTCATCGGGCGGATCGCGAAGAACGTGTCGGCGGATGACGCTCTCGACTACGTGTTCGGGTACACCGCCGCCAACGATGTCACGGCGCGCGATCTGCAGCGCAGCGACGGGCAGTGGGCGCGAGCGAAGGGGTTCGACACGTTCTGCCCGCTCGGGCCCGCGATCGAGACCGATTTCGACCCCGCCGGCTCGGCGCGGGTCCGCACGCGCGTCAACGGCGAGGAACGTCAGAACGGCCCGGTCAGCGACATGATCTTCCCGCTCGCCGACGTCATCGCCTACGCCTCCGCGGCTTTCACCCTTCTGCCGGGCGACGTCATCTTGACCGGAACCCCGGCCGGCGTCGGCCCGCTCGTCGCGGGCGACACCGTCGAGGTGGACGTCGAGGGGCTGGGCATCCTTCGCAACACCGTGCGCTCGTCGTCACCGATGTGACCGCGTCGCCGCCGATCCCCGACACCGAGCGCGCCCGCGTCCAACGGCGAACGGTGGCGGTGCTCGGCGCCGGCCAGGTGCTCGGTGGGGTGGCATTCGGTGCCACGCTCTCCCTCGGAGCCGTGCTCGCCGCGGACGTCTCCGGCGATGACGCCCTGTCCGGCCTGGCCACGGCGGCGGTCACCCTGGGGACGGCCGCCGTCGCCATCCCGCTCGCCGCTCTGGCACGACGAGCGGGTCGACGCGTGTCTTTGACGACGGGTACCGCGGGCGCTCTCGCCGGGGTGGTCGGTGTCATCGTCGCCGCGTCGTTCGGGTCTTTTCCGTTCCTCCTCGCGGCGTTCCTCCTCATCGGAGCGGGCCAGGCGGCGAACCTGCAGTCGCGATTCGCCGCCGCAGATCTCGCCACCGACGCCACCCGAGGACGCGATCTGTCCCTGGTCGTCTGGGCGACCACGGTAGGGGCGGTGCTCGGCCCGAACCTCGCGGGCCCGGGGGAGACGGTGGGTGCGGCGCTCGGCATGCCGCCCCTCACCGGTGCGTACGTGTTCACCATCGTGGCGCAGGTACTCGCGATCGTGCTCTACCTCTCCGCCCTCCGCCCCGACCCGCTCGCTCTCGCGATACGGCTGGACACGGCCGCGACGAGGGGTTCCGGCCGCACCATCGCGGGTCCCGATCGTCCGGGCCTCGCGAGATACGCGATCTTCGCGGTAGCCGCCTCGCACGTGGTCATGGTCTCGGTCATGGCGATGACGCCCGTCCACCTGCTCCATCACGGCGCGGATCTCGTGATCGTCGGCCTGACCCTGAGTCTGCACATCGCCGGGATGTACGCGGCGGCGCCGCTTTTCGGCATCCTCGCCGACCGTTGGGGGCGCGTGCGGACGATCCTTCTCGGACAGGGCATCCTCGCGTCCTCGCTCGTGCTTGCTTCCGTCGGGTCGGAGTCCACGTCGGCGGTGACGGTGGCCCTCGTGCTGCTCGGTCTCGGCTGGAGCGCAGCGACGGTGTCCGGGGCGGCGCTCCTCACCGAAGCCTCGACCGAGGATCGGCGCACGCGCCGCCAGGGCATCAGCGACTTCGCCATGAGCTTCGTCGGGGCGCTCGGTGCGATCGGGGCGGGGATCGTCCTGTCCGCGATCGGCTACGGCGGGCTCGCGCTCGTCGTCGGTCTGGCCGTCATCGCGACAACGGTCTTCGCGGTGCTCGTGCGCACCGACCGCGTCGAACGGGTGAAGGGCCGGGCCGGAGCGGGCGCCTAGAATTGCAGGCGATGTCTGCCTCAGCCGATCCCCGAACCACCACCGCCACCGGAGCCGATGTCCGCGTGCGATTCTGCCCGTCGCCGACGGGCCTCCCGCACGTGGGTCTCATCCGCACCGTGCTCTTCAACTGGGCCTACGCCCGCCACCACGGTGGGAAGCTCGTGTTCCGGATCGAGGACACCGACGCCGCCCGTGACAGCGAGGAGAGCTACCAGCAGCTCCTCGAAGCCCTGCGCTGGCTGAACATCGACTGGGACGAGGGTGTCGAGGTCGGGGGGCCGCACGCGCCCTATCGGCAGTCGCAGCGCCACGAGATCTACCGCGAGGTGCTGCAGAAGCTCGTGGATGCGGGTGCGGTGTACGAGAGCTACTCGACGGCGGAAGAGATCGACGCGCGCAACGAGGCGAACGGCCGAGCGAAGCAGCTGGGCTACGACAATTTCGACCGGGATCTGACCGAGGAGCAGCGCGCCGCGTACCGCGCGGAGGGGCGCCAGCCGGCCTGGCGCCTGCGTGTGCCGGACGAAGACCTCACCTACGTCGATCTCATCCGCGGCGAGGTGACCTTCCCGGCGGGATCCTTCCCGGACTTCGTCCTGGTCCGCGCGGGCGGTGTTCCCCTCTATCCCTTCGTCAACCCCGTCGACGACGCGCTGATGGGGATCACCCACGTCATCCGCGGCGAGGATCTCATGCCGTCCACCGCGCGTCAGCTCGCGCTCTACCGAGCCCTCGTCGAGGCCGGTGTGACCTCCTTCATCCCTCGTTTCGCCCACATGCCCCTCGTCCTGGGCGACACCGGGAACAAGAAGCTCTCCAAGCGCGACCCGAAGGCCGATCTCTTCCTTCAGCGGGAGAGGGGTTTCATCCCCGAAGGCCTGCTGAACTACCTCGCCCTTCTCGGGTGGTCCATCGCGCCGGACCGGGACGTGTTCTCCCTCGAGGAGCTCACGGCGGCATTCGACATCCGGGACGTGAATCCGAACCCCGCCCGCTTCGACCAGAAGAAGGCCGAAGCCATCAACGGGGACCACATCCGGATGTTGCCGCCCGAGGTCTTCGCGGAACGCATCATCCCCTACCTCCAGGGCGCGGGGATCATCGATGCGCCTCCGACGGGGGAGCAGGCACGACTCCTGCGCGCGGCCGCACCCCTCATCCAGGAACGGCTGCCCCTTCTGGGCGATGCCCCGGGCCTCCTCGGCTTCCTCTTCGCGGATTCCGTGTCGTACGACGACGATGCGATCGCCTCGCTGCCCGCGAACGCGGACGAGGTGATCGTGGCCTCCGTGGCCGCCCTCGAGGAGCTTCCGGCGTCGGAGTTCTCGGCAGCCGCGATCCAGGAAGCGCTCGTCTCCGCGTTGATCGACGGACTCGGCCTGAAGCCCCGGATCGCGTACGGGCCTCTGCGGGTCGCCGTCAGCGGTCGACGGATCTCTCCGCCGCTGTTCGAGTCGCTGGAGCTCCTCGGCAAAGACGCGACCCTGCGGCGCCTCACCGGGTTCGTGAACCGGTGACCCGCCCGGGTTCGGGCCGGTTTGTCCGGTGGTCCGCCGTGGGATAGACTCGATCCTCGGTACGACTTCGGTCGGAACCCCCTTGGGGTATGGTGTAATTGGCAACACGGCTGATTCTGGTTCAGTTGTTCTTGGTTCGAGTCCAGGTACCCCAGCAAGACAGATAGCCCGGCATCCGCTCAGCGGAGAGCCGGGCTTCTTGTTTTCACGGATGAGGCGCGCGACCCCCGTGTGTTGTTTTCTGTTGTTTGTTCTTGTTTTGCTTTGGTTTCTGTTGTAGCGTGAGGGCACCTTGACGCTGAGGACGGACCATGTACGCGACGGAGCGACACGCTCATATCACCCGGAGCCTGACCGATCGCGGTCGCGTGTCCGTGGTCGACCTGGCGCGCGACCTGGGGGTGACGACCGAGACGATCCGTCGCGACCTCGACGCCATGGAGGAACAGGGCGTTCTCAGGCGCGTGCACGGGGGAGCCGTGCCCTCGCGGGGCGGCAGCACCACGGAGGTTTCGATCGCGGAGCGGACGAGTGTCAACTCCGGCGCGAAGGACGCTATAGCACGGCGTGCGCTCGAGGTCATCACGCAGGGGTGGCGCGGTTCGGTTCTGTTCGACGCCGGGTCGACCGCCGCTGCCGTCGCCCGCCTCATGGGTGATCGCGTCGCCACCACCGGGGCGCAGGTCGACGCGGTGACACACGCCGTCCCCGTCGCCCACGCGCTGTCCACGGTTCCGGGGATCGATCTGACCGTTCTGGGCGGCCAGGTGCGCGGCATCACCGCCGCCGCGGTCGGCCCCTCCACGGTCGACGCCCTCCGGTCGCTGCGTCCCGATCTCGCCTTCATCGGCACGAACGGCATCACGGCAGGATTCGGCTTGAGCACCCCCGATCCTGCGGAGGCCGCGGTCAAGACCGCGATCGTCCGTGCCGCTCGCCGCGTCATCGTCCTCGCCGACGCCGACAAGATGGGCGTCGAGTCCTTGGTCTCCTTCGCCGACATCGCCGACATCGATGTCCTCGTCACCGATGCCCCGCTCGACGCGGAGCTGTCCGATGCCCTCGCCGCCGCGGACGTAGAGGTCTGGCTCGCATGATCGTCACCCTGACCGCGAACCCGTCCCTCGATCGAACGATCGTGGTGGACGCGCCCCTTCGGCCGGGCGAGGTCCAGCCGGCTCACCCTGGGCGGGAGGATGCCGGTGGCAAGGGGATCAACGTCGCTCGCGTGATCTTCGGGGCGGGTGTGGCCGTGCGCGCCGTGCTCCCGCTCGCCGATGACGACCCGTTCGACAGTGCCCTCGGTGCCACGGGGATCGACGCCGTGCGCGTCCCGATCGCCGGCCGCGCCCGCGCGAACCTCACGATCACCGATCCCGAGGGGATCACGACGAAGCTGAACCTCCCCGGCGCGACGCTGTCGGTGTCGGAGGCGGACGCGGTCATCGCCGCGGTCGTGGAGGCATCGCGCGGAGCCCGGTGGCTGGTTCTGGCCGGGTCCCTGCCTCCGGGAGCCGGGGACGACTTCTACGTGCGGGTCATCGAGGCGGTCCGTCGAGCCCTCGGCGACGACGCGCCGCGGATCGCCGTCGACACGTCCGGGGCCGCTCTCAGCGCGGTGGTGGACCGCGCCCGACCCGATCTGATCAAGCCCAACGACGAGGAATTGGCCGATCTCACCGGGCACGCGGCCTCGCCCGACACCCTCGTCGCCGGCGTCGCCGATGCGGCCCGCAGACTCGTCGGGTCCGCCAAGATCGGCGCGGCGCTGATCACCCTCGGCGGGGAGGGCGCGGTCCTCGTCACCGCAGAAGGGGAGTGGTTCGGCCGCCCGCCCCGCATCGATGTGGTGAGCACGGTCGGCGCGGGCGACAGCTCCCTGGCGGGCTACCTCCTGGCGGATCACGCCGGCGCCGTCCCCGCCGGGAAGCTCCGCTCCTCGATCCTCTACGGCGCCGCCGCGGCAGCGCTCCCCGGCACGCAGGCGCCGCGCCCGACGGATCTCCCGCGCGGCGATGTCGTCGTCACCGCACTTCCCTGACACCCCTTTCACCACATCCGACCATTGGAGGTCACCGTGTCCCAGACCATCACTCCAGGCCTCGTGAGCCTGGACGTCGACCTCGGCGCCGACAAAGCCGCGGTCATCCGAGCTCTCGCCGAACGCGTCGTCGCGCAGGGCCGCGCCACCGACGCCGAAGGCCTCTTCGCCGACGCGTGGGCGCGCGAGCAGAAGGACGAGACCGGCCTCCCGGGCGGAATCGCGATCCCGCACGCGAAGAGCGCCGCCGTGTCGGAGGCCTCTCTGGCCTTTGCGCGGCTCGCCCCGGGGGTCGATTTCGGCGCCGGCGACGGGCCCGCAGACCTCGTCTTCCTCATCGCCGCGCCCGCGGGTGCCGCCGAGGCTCACCTCGCGGTCCTGTCGAAGCTCGCCCGCAGCCTCATGCAGGACGACTTCACCGCGGGCCTCAGGGCCGCGGTCACCGACGAGGACGTCGTCGCGATCGTCCGCCGGGCGATCGGCGAGGAGGGCGCGCCCGCCGCCGCCCCCGCGCCCGCCGACGCGCCGGCGTCGTCGGCCGCTCCCGCTGCCGACGACACCGTCCTGATCGATGGTCGTCCCGCGCGCATCGTCGCCGTGACCTCCTGCGCGACCGGGATCGCCCACACCTTCATGGCCGCGGACGCCCTCACCGCGTCGGGGAAGTCCTCCGGGGTGGACCTCACCGTGGAACCGCAGGGCTCCAGCGGGTACCAGGCTCTTCCGCAGAGTGTGATCGATGACGCCGACGCGGTCATCTTCGCCACCGATGTGGACGTGCGCGAGCTCCAGCGCTTCGCGGGGAAGCCCGTCGTCCGGTCCGGGGTGAAGCGCGGTATCGAACAGCCGGCGGCGCTCATCGCCGAGGCAGTCGCTGCCGCGAAGAATCCGTCGGCCCCGCGGGTGAACGCCGCAGCGGCCGCCGCGACCTCCGCGTCGGCATCCGATGCGAACATCGGCTGGGGCGCGCGCATCCAGCGGATCCTCCTCACCGGCGTGAGTTACATGATCCCGTTCGTCGCCGGCGGCGGCCTGCTGATCGCGCTCGGCTTCGCCCTCGGCGGGTACGAGGTCACCGCGAACGCCGCCAACGTCATCACGCAGAACTCGCTCTGGGACCTCCCGACAGAGGACATCACGTCGCAGTTCGGGCCGCTCGGACAGTACCTCGGCTCGGTCATGTTCATGATCGGCGCGACATCGATGGGCTTCCTCGTATCGGCGCTGGCGGGCTACATCGCCTTCGCGATCGCGGACCGCCCCGGCATCGCCCCGGGCTTCGTCGCGGGTGCGGTGGCCGTCCTGATGGATGCCGGCTTCATCGGCGGCATCATCGGCGGTCTGCTCGCCGGTTTCGTCGCCGCCGCCATCGGGCGCCTCGACGTGCCGCGCTGGCTGCGCGGCCTCATGCCGGTGGTGATCATCCCGCTGGTCGCCTCGATCGTGGCGTCGGGCCTCATGATCCTCTTCCTCGGACGCCCCATCGCCACCCTCATGGATGCGCTGAACGTGTGGCTGACCGACCTTGCGGGCACGTCCGGCATCGTCCTGGTGGGTGTGATCCTCGGCCTCATGATGTGCTTCGACCTCGGTGGTCCCATCAACAAGGTCGCGTACGCCTTCGCCGTGGCGGGGCTCGCCGCGGGCTCAGCGGAGAACCCCACGCCATACCTCATCATGGCCGCGGTGATGGCCGCGGGAATGGTGCCGCCGCTGGCGATGGCGTTGGCGTCGACCCTGCTGGCACGCGACCTGTTCACCCCCGTCGAGCGTGAGAACGGCAAGGCCGCGTGGCTGCTCGGAGCGTCGTTCATCAGCGAGGGGGCCATCCCGTTCGCGGCTGCCGATCCGCTCCGGGTCATCCCGGCGTCCATGGTCGGGGGTGCCGTCACCGGTGCGCTGACCATGGTCTTCGGCGTCCAGTCCCTCGCCCCGCACGGCGGCATCTTCGTGTTCTTCGCGATCAACCCGATCTGGGGCTTCCTGATCGCGCTCGTGGCCGGTACCGTCGTGTCCGCCCTCGTCGTCGTCGCCCTCAAGAAGTGGGTCGGCCGCAAAGAACTCATGCAGGCCGAGGGCCCCATGCAGGCCGCGGTCGCCGTCTGACCTCCGACCATCACCCATCTCGAAGGAGAAATCATGGCAGAACGCCAGGCCACCATCGCCAGCAGCTCAGGACTGCACGCTCGACCGGCGAAGCTCTTCGTCCAGGCTGTGCAGGACAAGCCGGTCCCCGTCACCATCGCGGTCGAGGGCGGCGCCGACCTCAACGCCGGGAGCATCCTGTCGCTGATGGGACTCGGGGCGGCTCAGGGCACGGTCGTGACCCTCAAGGCGGAGGGCGAGGGCGCCGAGCAGGCGCTCGACGAGCTCGTCACGCTGCTGGAGACCGATCTCGACGCGGAGTAGGCCCACCGCGGAGAAGGACGAGGACGGATGCCTGCCGGCATCCGTCCTCGTCCTTCTGCGGTCCGCGCATCAGAGGTCGGTGGCGTCTCCGGGTTCGAGGGCGACGAACGAGCCGCCATCCTGTTCGACGGCCCACCGCAATCGGGCCCGTCCCATCTCCAGGCCCGCCGCCGACAGCGTCATGTCGTGGGTCGCGAACGCGCGTCGAGGTGCGACCTCGAGGACGAAGTCGATCGCGTCGCCGATCTTCAGCCACGGCGCACCCACGGGCGCGGCGAGGAGTTCGACCGTCACGCCGTGAGGAACGGCATACGAGTCGCCGGGATAGTAGAAGCGGTCGTTCACGAGGACGCCGACGTTGTCGACCACCGGGATCGAGGAGTGGATCACGGCGTGGCGTCCGCCGAAGAAGCGGAGGTCGAACGGCGCGAGGTCGAGCCGGTCGTCGGGGTGCACGGGCACGACGTCGAAGCCCGCAGCGGCCGCGACCACACCCGGCGGGCCGTAGACCGGCACATCCGGGTAGCGGTCGCGCAGGCGCGTCACGTGCTCCGCCGACCAGTGGTCGGCGTGTTCGTGGGTGATGACGACACCGACCAGATCGCCCAGATCGTCCAGGGGAGAGGTGAACGATCCGGGATCGATCACGAGGGTCTTTCCGGCCTCGCGGAGCACCAGCGTGGCGTGTTCGAACTTTGTCACTCGCATGTCTCGAGTCAACTCGGCGCACCCGTCGACGACAAGCCCGGCGTCGATTCCCGCCTCGATTTGTCTCTCGCGTGAATGCCATGGCATACTCGAACGGTTGCGAAAACGGCCCCATCGTATAGCGGCCTAGTACGCCGCCCTCTCACGGCGGTAACGCGGGTTCGAATCCCGCTGGGGTCACCAACACGAAGAAGCCCGGACCGAATGGTCCGGGCTTCTTCGTTCGTGCGCGCTGTCACTCGGTCTTCGACTCCGACGGCGCCGCCGCCCTCTTTGCGCGACGTCGGCGGATCACGCGCACGGCGAGCCAGATGACCGCTCCGGCCACGCCGATCACGAGGATCCACGGCACCAGGAAGCCCAAGGCGATGACGATCGCGTTCAGGGTCGCCACCAGCCCGTTCCATCCGGCGGCGACACCGTCGGTGAAGCCCGCCGGGTCGGCCGCCACAGGAGACGTCCGCGGCTCGACGGTCACCCACAGGGACGCCATTGCGATTTGGTCATCGAGCATCTCGAGCTGCCGCTGGTACGACTCCAGCGTCGCCTGACGTTCGGCGAGCGCGGATTCGGCGGCGATGAGGTCGGTGACGTCGGCAGCCTGCGCGAGGAGCTGCGTCAAGCGCTCCACGGAGACTTCGGCCGCGTCCACGCGCGCCTCCAGGTCGACCACCTGCGCCGTGACGTCGGTGCGATCGATCGACGCCGCGACCACTTCGCCGATGCCGGCGAGGTCCTCGACCAGCGCGGGCAGCTCGTCGGCGGGGACGCGCACGCTCATCCATCCGCCCGAGGTGTCCGGAGAGACGGCGGGGCCGGGTGCCCCGGGTATGACGTCTATCGGCTGGACGGGTTCCCACGCACCGATCCGCGATGACTCGACGTATCCGCCGCGGGTGATCGCGGCGGAACCGATCGCGTCGAGGGCGGCAGTCGGATCGCTGACCCTCAGCGTCGCCGAAGCCGAGGAGATGACCTGTGCACCGTCGGCCATCATCGCGCCGCCGCGCAGGTCGGCCTCCGCGCTCATCTCCGGCGACGCATCGAAGGCGACCGCCCCGGAGTCGGACACCTCGGCGGAGGTGGGGCCCACCGCGGCGTCGTCGCCGCCGGAGACCACATCGCCCACGCTCGGCGCGATGACCGCCGCCACCGCGATGACCGCAGCCGCCGCACCGCCGGCCATCCACATCCGTCCGCGTCGCGCTCGTCGCCGTTCCTCCCGTCGTCGGTCCTCGCCGATGCGGGCGAACACTCCGTCTTCGATGCGCGCGAGGCGCTCATCGTCGATCGGGGCGAGGACGACGGTGTCGTCCGTCTCAGAACTGTTCACGTGCTCTCCTTCACCACGGTCCGCAGTCTCGTGCGGATACGAGAGAGACGGTTCCTGACCACGCCATGGGCCACCCCGAGCTCGTCCGCGGCCGCCTGATAGGCGTATCCCTCGGCCGCGCACAGTCGGAACACCTCTCGGTCGAGATCGCTGAGGCCGGCGACCTCGTCCGCGATCCGCGCGGCAAGGCCCGCGGTGATCACCTGCTGTTCCACGTCGACGGTGGACGGCAGGGTCTCGTCGATCAATGCGGAACGGTGCCGGCGATCCCGCTGCTGGACGCGGATGCGATTAGCGCTCTGGAACCGGCAGATCGTCGCGAGCCAGGGGAGGATCGATCCACCGGCCAGCTCGAGCCCGGGGAGCTTCCGCCAAGCCACGACGAAGGTCTCCTGCGTCACGTCCTCCGCATCGGCCGCATCGCCCAGCAACCCGTGCGCGATCCAGAACACGGGTTTGGCGTATGCACGGAACAGCTCGCCGAACGCCCGTTCGCTGCCCCCGGATGCCGCAGCGACGAGGGCCGCATCATCCCGCGTGTCCGTCGGTCCCATCGCCGTCCTTCACTCTCGTCGCCCGTCGGCGGTCGTCGTCTCTCGACACCAGAGTGTCCGCCCCGGACGAATCGTCTCACGGTGCCGCGCACGGTGTCGGCGGGGTGGCGGTGGTAGCCTGGGCCGGTGCGCGCCGTGGGTCTTCTCCTTCGTAGCCGCGACGAGACCTTGTCCTAGGCCCTTCTCGTCGCGGAGTCCGTCACGGGCCGACCCTTCGGGGCGTCGCCCCCTCTCGAGGAGAACCACACAGACATGAGCACGATCGATCCCGACGGCATCCCCGCCCGCCCGCGCACCCTCGCCGAGAAGGTGTGGGACGACCACCTCGTCGTCAAGGGCGAGGACGGCCAGCCCGACCTCATCTACATCGACCTGCACCTCGTCCACGAGGTGACCAGCCCGCAGGCGTTCGACGGACTCCGCGCGGAAGGGCGCCCGGTGCGACGGTTGGATCTCACGATCGCGACCGAGGACCACAACACGCCGACCTGGGACATCGACAAGCCGATCGCCGACCTCACCAGTCGTACCCAGATCGAGACCCTGCGACGCAACGCGGTGGAGTTCGGTGTCCGGCTCCACTCGCTGGGAGACAAGGAGCAGGGGATCGTCCACGTCGTGGGGCCCCAGCTGGGACTCACGATGCCCGGCATCACGGTTGTCTGCGGTGACAGCCACACCTCGACCCACGGCGCCTTCGGTGCGATGGCGTTCGGCATCGGCACCAGCGAGGTCGAGCACGTGCTGGCGACCCAGACTCTGCCCCTCAAGCCCTTCAAGACCATGGCGATCACGGTCGAGGGCGAGCTGAAGCCGGGCGTGACGGCGAAGGACATCATCCTCGCGGTGATCGCGAAGATCGGCACCAACGGCGGTCAGGGCTACGTCTTGGAATTCCGCGGCTCCGCCATCCGTGCGTTGTCGATGGAAGGCCGGATGACGATCTGCAACATGTCCATCGAAGCCGGTGCGCGCGCGGGAATGGTCGCGCCCGATGAGACCACCTTCGCCTATGTCAAGGACAAGCCCCATGCCCCGCAGGGCCAGGATTGGGAGGACGCGGTGGCCTACTGGCGCACCCTTCCCAGCGACGAGGGCGCCGTCTACGACGCCGAGGTCTTCCTCGACGCGGACGCGCTCGAGCCGTTCGTCACGTGGGGTACCAACCCCGGTCAGGGCGTGTCCCTGAGCGACGTCGTCCCCGCGCCCGAGGACTTCGCGGACCCCAATGAGCGCGCCGCGGCCGAGCGTGCGCTGGAGTACATGGATCTCGTTCCCGGGACGCCGCTCAAGGACGTCGCCGTCGACGCGGTGTTCATGGGGTCGTGCACGAACAGCCGTATCGAGGATCTCCGGGCTTTCGCCTCTCTGATCGAGGGGCGGACGAAGGCCGAGGGCGTGCGCGTGATGGTGGTCCCGGGCTCTGCGCGGGTCCGGCTCGAGGCCGAGGCCGAAGGACTGGACAAGGTGTTCCTCGACTTCGGAGCCGAGTGGCGCTTCGCCGGGTGCTCCATGTGTCTCGGCATGAACCCGGATCAGCTGTCACCGGGGGAGCGCTGCGCCTCGACCAGCAACCGCAACTTCGAGGGACGTCAGGGGAAAGGCGGGCGCACACACCTCGTGTCTCCGCTGGTCGCGGCCGCGACCGCCGTCCTCGGGCGTCTCGCCAGCCCCTCCGATCTGCCCGCACGCGAGAAGGTCGAGGCCTGATATGGAAGCGTTCGAGACGCACACCGGCATCGCGGCGCCCTTGCGCCGTTCCGCGGTGGACACCGACCAGATCATCCCGGCGGTGTATCTCAAGCGGGTCACGAAGACCGGCTTCGACGACGCACTGTTCGCCAACTGGCGCCAGGACCCGGACTTCGTCCTGAACCGGCCCGAGTTCGCCCGCGCCTCCGTCCTCGTCGCGGGGCCCGACTTCGGCACGGGGTCGAGCCGGGAGCACGCCGTGTGGGCGCTCCGCGATTACGGATTCCGGGTGGTCCTGAGTACGAAGTTCGCCGACATCTTCCGCGGGAACGCGGGCAAGCAGGGGCTCGTCACCGGAGTGGTGTCCGAGGCCGACCTCGAGGCCATCTGGGCGGCGATCGACGCGCGCCCGGGCGCGACCATGACGGTCGACCTCCGAGCCCGCACCGCCGTTGTCGACGGGGACGCGGCACGCGGCAGCGACCCTCTCCAGGTCTCGTTCGACATCGACGATTACACTAGGTGGCGGCTTCTCGAAGGCCTCGACGACATCGGGCTCACCCTGCGCAACGCAGACCGGATCGCGGACTTCGAGGCCCGGCGCGAGGCATGGCGGCCCCGCACGCTCCCGGTTCCGGCCGAGAGCACGTCGTAGGGCAGAGCGCGCCACAAGCGCGTCCTGCCGCCAGCCATCCTCGAGACACATAGTGAGGTCCCCTGCATGAAGTCACTCGTCGGCGATGCCGAGACCACCGCGGCTCCCCGCGAGACCGCCGGAGAAGTCCTGGCGATCCGCGGCGGACGTCCGCTGACCGGTCGGGTCGAGGTGAAGGGCGCGAAGAACCTCGCGACCAAGGCGATGGTGGCGGCGCTCCTCGGGGAGACCGCCAGTGTCCTGCGCGACGTGCCTGACATCAGCGACGTGCAGGTCGTGCGCTCGCTCCTCGAAGTGCACGGTGTCACCGTGCGCGACGGTGACGAGGTCGGCTCGCTCCGCCTCGACCCGAGCGGTGCGGTCTCGGCCCACTTCGAGGAGATCGATGCGCACGCCGGGGCATCCCGCATCCCGATCCTCTTCTGCGGACCCCTGCTGCATCTCCTCGGCGAGGCGCTCATCCCGGATCTCGGGGGCTGCCGCATCGGCGACCGTCCGATCAACTTCCATATGGACGCGCTCCGCGCCTTCGGCGCGGTCGTGGACAAAAGCTACGAGGGCATCCGGATCACGGCGCCCAACGGCCTCCACGGCGCGGACATCGAACTGCCCTATCCGAGTGTCGGGGCGACGGAGCAGGTGCTGCTGACCGCCGTTCGTGCCCGCGGAGTCACCGAACTGCGCAACGCCGCGATCGAGCCGGAGATCATGGATCTCATCGCCGTCCTGCAGAAGATGGGCGCGATCATCTCCTACGAGCCGAATCGCGTGATCCTCATCGAGGGCGTCGAGAAGCTCCGCGGATACGATCACCGCTGCATCTTCGATCGCAACGAGGCCGCGTCCTGGGCGTGCGCGGCCCTGGCCACCGACGGGGACATCTTCGTCGGAGGCGCGCGTCAGCAGGAGATGCTGACGTTCCTGAACGTCTTCCGCAAGGCGGGCGGATGGTTCGACGTGCACGAGGACGGCATCCGTTTCCGTCGCGACGAGGCCTTGAAGCCCGTGATGGTCGAAACCGACGTCCACCCCGGCTTCATGACCGACTGGCAGCAGCCGCTGATCGTCGCGCTCACCCAGGCCGAGGGCACCTCGGTCGTCCACGAGACCGTCTACGAGAACAGGCTCGGATTCACCGAGGCGCTCGTGCAGATGGGCGCCGACATCGTCGTGCACCCCCAGGGCCTCGCGAGCCCCGATCGCCGCGTCCCCCGTCGCGCGCTCGAGCAGGCCGCGGTCATCACGGGTCCCACGCCGCTGCACGGCGCGGACGTGGTCGTCCCCGACCTCCGCGGCGGGTACAGCTACCTCATCGCCGCACTCGCGGCCGAGGGGGAGTCCACGGTGCGCAACGTCGGCATCCTCCGCCGGGGGTACGAGAAGCTCCTCGACAAGCTGGACGCGCTCGGCGCCGACTACGACGTCATCGGCTGATGATGGCGAGGTCCACGCGTCCTGCATCGCCGGAGAAGTCGCGTCCGAGTGTCTTCTGGCCGCTCGCCGCGGTCGCCGTGCCCCTGATCAGTCTGCTGATGAAGGTCGAGATCGAGGGGGCCGAGAAGCTTCCTCGCGACGGCGCGTACGTCCTCGCCCCGAACCACTACTCCGAAGTCGACCCGCTCGCCGTCGCCCTCGCGGTGTGGCGCATGGGCCGCGCTCCGCGATTCATGGCGAAGGAGAGCCTGTTCCGCGTCCCCGTCCTCGGGTGGATCCTGCGGAGCACCGGGATGGTGCCCGTGGCGCGGTCGTCGTCCGCTTCGGCGGCGCGGCAGACGCTGGAGGCCGCTGAGACACTCGTGCGTCACGGACGCGGGGTGATCGTCTACCCCGAGGGCACCCTCACGCGCGAGCCGGACCTGTGGCCGATGCGCGGCAAGACCGGCGCCGCACGGCTGGCTCTCGCCGGCGGCATACCGGTGGTCCCGATGGCGCACTGGGGCGTGCAGCAGGTCATGCCCCGGTACGGGAAGTTTCGGATGTGGCCTCTGCGCCGACGTGTGCGTGTCGTGGTCGGCGATCCGATCGATCTCGCCGCCCGCGGTGCCACCCTGGCCCAGCCGGGCACGCTGATCGCCGCCACGGACGTGGTGATGGGGGAGATCTCCGCGCTTCTCTCGCAGCTCCGCGGCGAGACGGCTCCGCCCGCCCGATGGGATCCCAGCCAACATGGGCAGAAGGAGACCGGTCGCCTTGACCCGTAGACAGGATTCCTCCCGCCCCCGCGTCACCGTCATCGGCGCGGGCAGCTGGGGCACGACGTTCGGAAAGATCCTCGCCGACGGCGGCGCACACGTGACGATGTGGGCGCGGCGGCCGGAGCTCGCGGCGGAGATCCAAGAGGCCAAGCGCAACACGGAGTACCTGCCCGGGGTCAACCTGCCGCGGGGGATGTCCGCGACGCACCATCTCTCCGAGGCGCTCGAGGGCGCCGAGCAGGTGTACCTCTCGATCCCGAGTCAGGCCGTCCGCCAGAACCTGAAGGCCCTGCGCCCGCTCCTCCTGCGCACCGAAGCACCCGTCGTCTCGCTCATGAAGGGCGTCGAGAAGAGGACCGGGCTTCGGATGAGCCAGGTGATCGAGCAGGAGCTGCACTGCGATCCCGCGCGGATCGCCGTCGCCTCGGGTCCGAACCTCGCTCTCGAGATCGCCCGCGAGCAGCCCACCGCCGCCGTCATCTCCTCGACCGACCAGGACACGGCCGACGCCGTCGCCCGACGGTGCCGCAACCGGTACTTCCGGACGTTCGTGAACACCGACGTGATCGGGACCGAGTTCGGCGGGGTGTTGAAGAATCTCATCGCGGTCGCCATCGGAATCGTCGACGGCGTCGGTTACGGCGAGAACACCAAAGCATCGATCATCACGCGCGGACTGGTGGAGATGACGGATTTCGCGGTCGCCTACGGCGCCCAGCCCGGCACCCTCCAGGGCCTCGCGGGCCTCGGTGACCTCATCGCCACGTGCCAGTCGCCCCTCAGCCGCAACAACACGGCCGGGAGGTTGCTCGGACAGGGCTACTCCTTCCAGGACGTGGTGAAGCAGATGCAGCAGACCGCCGAAGGTCTCGCGTCGGTCGCCCCGATTCTCCAGCTCGCCCGCGAAGTGGGCGTGCAGATGCCGATCGTCGAGCAGGTGAAGATGGTGCTGGACGGGACGATGGACCCGCGGGACATCGCACCGCACTTGACGACCGATGACGACACCCCGCAGGGGGAGAGGACACAGCATGGACAGGCCGGCGGTGGTGGTGCTCTTCGGAGGTCGCTCCAGCGAGCATTCGATCAGTTCCGCCACGGCGGGCGGGGTGCTGCGGGCGATCGATCGTGACCGCTATCGGGTGATCCCCGTCGGGATCACCCGTGACGGGATCTTCGTCCTGGAGACCGATGATCCGGACCGCTTCGCGATGAGCGCGGCGCGCCTGCCCGAGGTGATCGACAACGGCACGCGCGTGCTCTGGCCCGAGGGCGGAGGCGACCAGGTGCTGCGCGTGCGTCGTGCCGACGGGTCGACGGTGGAGCTCGGACGCGTCGATGTCGTGTTGCCGATCCTCCACGGAGTCCACGGCGAGGACGGCACGGTCCAGGGGTTCCTCGACACGCTCCGTCTGCCGTACGCCGGCGGCGGCGTCCTGGACTCGGCGCTGTGCATGGACAAGCACTTCATGAAGATCGTGCTCGCGGCCGAGGGCGTTCCCGTCACGCCGTGGGTCACCGTCACACGTCGCCGGTGGGCTCTCGAGCCGGACGTCGTCCGAGCCGAGGCCGCGGACCTGGGTGACACGGTGTTCGTCAAGCCGGCACGCGCGGGGTCGAGCGTCGGCGTGTCGAAGGTCCACGAACCCGGCGAACTGGGTGCGGCGCTCGAGGTCGCCTTCGCCGAGGACGACAAGGTGCTGATCGAGACCGCGATCGTCGGCCGCGAGGTCGAGGTCGCCATCCTCGAAGGACGCGGCGGCGCAGCGCCGCGGGCTTCGCTGCCGGGCGAGATCGTCCTGACCACGCGGGAGTTCTACGACTTCGAGGGGAAGTACCTCGGCGGCGACGGCGCCGAGGTCGTCTGCCCCGCGGACCTGAGCGCAGCCGAGGTCGATGCGGTCCAGAGCCTCGGAGTCCGCGCGTTTGAGGCGGTCGACGGCCGGGGTCTGGCGCGGGTGGACTTCTTCGCCACACCCGACGGGAAGCTCGTGGTGAACGAGCTGAACACGATGCCGGGCTTCACGCCCATCTCGATGTTCCCGAAGTGCTGGATCGCCTCGGGATTGAGCTATGCGGAACTGATCTCCGAACTGGTCGACACCGCTCTCGAACGCGTGTCCTGATCAGCCCTCGACGTCGGAGGTGTCTCCGCGCTCGAGGCAGCGTGAGCCGTCGGTGGGAAGGACGGAGACGAGGGCGGACAGGCGGTCCAGCACCTCCGCGCTCGAGACGCGTTCATTGTCGAGGTAGAGCTCGGCCGCAGGCACCCGACCGAACGTCGTCACCCGGTAGCGCGGGGCGTCGGACTCGTCGATGACCCAGTCCACCCCCGCCACTGTTCGGCAGGGGAGCGTCGTCGGTCCGATGGGCTCGAGACCGCACGTGAAGAGGATCGACGCACTCAGCTCGCCCCACGCGGCCGTGGCCTGGGCGTCGGTCCACCGGCGTGGTTCGCCGTCCACCTGATCGGGCAGGCGCACCATCACGTCCGCGCACGCAGGATCGTTGGACTGCGGCGCCGCTTCCATCGCGATCGTGGGGGCGCACCCCGCCAACGCGGTGAGGGTCGCGACGAGGGCGGATGCCGTCAGCAGCCGGAAGAATGCACGCACACTCCCAGGCTAACCTGGAGCGGATGAGCGGATCCGATGCCCGTGTGGGCGACCTCGACGAGCGCACGGTCCTCGCCCACATCCTGGACAGGGTCGGCCCGTCGGACGCGCTGCTCGGTCCGGGCGACGACGCCGCCGTGCTCGCCGCGCCCGGCGGTCGGATCGTGGCGAGCGTCGACACCCTCGTCCACGGACCCGACTTCCGAACCGCCTGGACCGACGGATTCTCGCTCGGGTGGAAGGCGGCCGCCGTGAACCTCGCAGACATCGCGGCCATGGGTGCCCGTCCCACGTCCCTGCTGGTCGCCCTGGCGATGCCGCCCGAGACGACTCTGGGGGAGGTCGGCGCCATCGCCGACGGGCTCCGGGCGGCGTGCGCGGAGCTCGCGCCGGGCTGCGCGGTGGACGGCGGAGACCTGGCCGTCTCCGACACGCTGACCGTCGCGGTGACCGCCCTGGGTGTGCTCGAGGGCAACGATCCCGTCACGCGGTCGGGCGCTCGCGACGGAGATGTGCTCGCCGTGAGCGGCCGTCTCGGACCCGCTGCGCGCGGCCTGGCCCTGCTGTTCGAGCGCTTCCGCGACGGCGAAGGGCGACCCGTCCGTCCGCGTACCGCGGATCTCACGGCTGACGAGGCCGCTGATCTCGACGCCCAGCTCCGCCCGCGACCGCCGATCGCCGACGGACCGCGCGCGGCGGACGCGGGTGCCACGGCCATGATGGACGTCTCGGACGGTCTGCTGCTGGATGCCGCGCGGATGGCGCGCGCCTCGGCGGTGACGCTCGACATCGAATCCTCCGCACTCGGAGGAGACGTGTCGACGGCCCTCACCGGCGGTGAGGACCACGCGCTCCTCGCGACCTTTCCGGCCGGCGTCCGGCTCCCGGGATCGTTCGTGGCCATCGGCCGTGTCCGCGACGTCGCGGCTCCCGGGGTGCTCGTCGACGGCGAGGAGCCACACGGCCGCGGCGGTTGGGATCCCTACCAGGACTGGGATCGCGGGCGGGGCTGATCGTCGGCGTCGCCGACGGCGGCGTGCCAGACCGTGGTGTCTCCGTACCGCTTCTCCCGAAGGGGCGCGAGTGAATGCGGCCAGTGCGGCGGTTCCGATCGCGACGCCCGCTCGACGACGACGCGACCGCCGTCGGCGAGCAGACCGCCGACCCGATCGAGGCACGTTGCGAGGTCGGTCGCCGACAGATCGTACGGCGGATCGATGAACACCAGGTCCCACGCGCCGCGCGCCGTGGCCAGGTAGGCATCCACCGCGCGCCGGTGCACCTTGATCTCCGCGGCCGCGCCTACGGCCTTGCGGACCCGCGCCGCGTTCGCCGCGATGATCGTGGCCGCCTGCGGTGCCTTCTCGACGAGATCGACGCTCGCCGCACCGCGACTGATCGCCTCGAGCCCCAGCGCCCCGGACCCGGCGTACAGATCGAGCACCCGCGCCCCCGACACGAGGGCTGCGGCCTCGAGCGCGGAGAAGATCGACTCGCGCACGCGATCACTCGTCGGGCGCGTGCCGGACGCCGGCACATCCAGGCGGACGGAGCCGGCGCGTCCGGAGATGATGCGGGTCACACGTCCACGATAGCGATCGCTATGATCGCCCCGGGGGCGGAGTGAACGAACGCGGAGGTTCGATATGAACGGTCGTCTACGTCTGTCCCTGCTCGCCACCATGTGCGCCGGCGCCTTCCTCCTCGGGGGATGCGCCGCCGAGGGCGGCGGGACCACCCCGACGCCGGCCGCTCCCGCGTCCGCAACGCCCACGTCCGATCCCGAGCCGACCACGGAGCCCGATCCTCCGGCATCCTCCGCGGTCCTCCCGACCGACTGCGGGGCGCTCGTGAGCGAGGCGACCCGCGCGGAGACCGTCGGCGACATGACGCTGCAGAGCGACGGCGCCGACTTCGTCCGCCCCGCGCCGGACGGAGCCACACTCGCCCTCGGCTGCGATTGGATCGTCGACGAGGCCAGCGGCGTCCTCCTGCTGATCAGCACCGCGGATGACGCGGCGGTGACGGCGGGGCTGGACGCCCTGACTGCGGACGGGTGGGAGTGCCAGCCGGCGGAGGACTTCGGTGCGCAGTTCTGCCAGGTGGCCGGGGGCACCCCGGAGACGGAAGAGGTCATCGTCGCCCGGGAGGACGTGTGGATCTACCTGTCGTCCGTGAACAGGAACGCCCGCGCCTTCCTGTCGGAGATCGTCGCCGACATCTTCCCGGCGTGACCCGGGGAGGCGGTGGCCGAACCGGAATCTAGACTCGAGGCATGACGCCGCTCACGCTCGACTCGCGACTGAGCGCAGCGGTGGGCGAGAAGACGGCAAAGGCCCTGGACCGTGCCTTCGGCATGAAGACGGTCGCCGATCTCCTCCAGCACTATCCGCGCCGCTACGCCCGTCGAGGCGAGCTGACGCCCATCATGGCGCTGCCTGTGGGGGAGGCGGTGACGATCGTCGCCGAGGTCAGACGCGTCCGGGAGCGACGCATGCGCCAGCGCAGTGGCCTGATCCTCGAAGTCGTCATCAGTGACGGAATCGGCGAGATCACGCTCACCTTCTTCAACCAGGCCTGGCGGGCGAAGGACCTCGTTCCCGGACGGCGGGGAATCTTCGCCGGGAAGGTCGGGCAGTACCGCGACACCCTCCAACTGGCGCACCCCGACTACCAGCTCTTCGACGATGCGGCGACGGCCATTCAGACCGCCCAGGCCAATGCGAACCTGCCGATCCCGATCTATCCGGCGACGGCCTCGGTTTCCAGCTGGAAGGTCGCGACCGTCGTCGAGCTGGTGCTCGACGGCCTCGGGGACGTGTCCGAGCCACTGCCTCCGGACTTCCGGGAACGCATGCACCTCCTCGATGCCCGCACCGCCATCGAGCACATCCACCGTCCGCGGAGCTTCGAAGAGATCGATGCGGCGCGCCAGACGCTGCGTATGCACGAGGCGTTCATCCTGCAGTCCGCGCTCCTGCAGCAGCGCGCCTTCGTGCGTTCCTGGGGGGCGACCCCCCGCGAACCGGGTGCGCTGCGGGACGCGTTCGACTCCGCACTGCCGTTCGAGCTCACCCCCGACCAGGTCGACGTCGGCGCCGAGATCGAGGGCGACCTCCGCCGCGCGCACCCGATGAACCGACTCGTCCAGGGCGAAGTCGGATCGGGCAAGACCCTCGTCGCCCTCCGCGCCATGCTCCAGGTGGCGGACTCCGGCGGGCAGGCGGCGCTCATCGCGCCCACGGAGGTTCTGGCCGGTCAGCACCTGCGATCGATCACCCGGATGCTCGGGCCCACTCTCGCGCCCGAGCTCATGCCGACACTCTTGACCGGCCAGATGTCGGCGCCGGAGCGGCGGAAAGCGGCGCTCCGCGTCGCGTCCGGGCAGGCGCGCATCGTCGTCGGCACGCACGCGCTCCTCAGCGCCTCGACCACCTTCGCCGACCTCGGACTGGTCGTCGTGGACGAGCAGCACCGGTTCGGGGTCGCCCAGCGGGAAGCGCTCCGCGCGAAGGGTCAGGCTCCGCACACGCTGGTCCTCACTGCCACACCGATCCCACGCACCGTCGCGATGACGGTCTTCGGCGACCTCGACGTCTCCACCATCCGGACCATGCCGGAAGGACGCGCGGGAATCAGCACCCACGTCGCGCCCCTCGCCGAGCATCCGAGTTGGTTCGCGCGAGTCTGGGACCGGATCGTCGAGGAGGTCGCCGCCGGTCGTCAGGCCTTCGTCGTGTGCGCCGCGATCGATGCGGACGCGCTGTCGGGCGCCGATGCCGTGACCGACGAAGACGCCCCGGAGGCGACGGACGATCCGCCGGACACCGTCGGCGACACCGCGAACGGTGCGGAGGTCACCCCGCCCGTCAGGACGCGGTGGGGTGTCGCGCAGGTGATCGACCTGCTGTCGAGGCATCCGTCGTACGCGACGCTCCGGGTCGAACCGCTGCACGGCAAGATGCCGGCCGACGAGAAGGATGCCGTGATGCAGGCGTTCGCGCGCGGAGACATCGATGTTCTCGTGGCGACGACCGTGATCGAAGTCGGTGTCGACGTCCCCAACGCGTCGACGATGGTGATCCTCGAGGCGGATCGCTTCGGCGTGTCGCAGCTTCACCAGCTCCGCGGCCGGGTGGGGCGCGGCGGAGTGCCGGGTCTCTGTCTGCTCGTGACCGAGGCGAGGGTCGGCTCGTCATCCCGCTCGCGCGTCGAGGCCGTCGCGTCCACGCTCGACGGCTTCCACCTCGCGGAGGTGGACCTCGAACTCCGTGGCGAGGGCGACGTGCTCGGCGATCTGCAGTCGGGTGCGCGTTCCTCGCTCCGCCTGCTCCGCGTCGTCACGGACGCCGAGCTCATCCTCGTGGCCCGGCACGCTGCGGAGAAGGTCCTGACGGACGACCCCGCGCTCGTCCGGCATCCCGGACTCGCGGAGGCGGTCGAGCGCCGCATGAGCGCGGAGGAGCGCGCGGCACTCGGGCGATCCTGAGATCGACCACCGTTAGGCTGAGCCGCATGAACAGCCGGATCGCCGTCGTTCCCGGGTCCTTCGACCCGCCCACTCTCGGTCATCTCGACGTGATCCGTCGCGCGGCGGCCCTCTATGACCAGCTCCACGTGCTGGTGGTGCACAATCCGGAGAAGGAGGCGATGCTTCCCATCGCCCAGCGGTTGGCCCTCCTTGAGCAGGCCATCTCCGACGAGCAGATCGCCGGAGATGTGGTGGTCTCATCTTGGAGCGTCGGGCTTCTGGTGGACTATGCCACCGATGTCGGCGCCGGCGTTCTGGTGAAGGGGATCCGCTCGCAGGTGGACGTCGCCTACGAGACGCCGATGGCCATCGTCAATCGCCATCTCGCACACGTCGAAACCGTCTTCCTGCTTCCGGACCCCGCCCATGCGCTGGTGTCGAGTTCCCTCGTGCGTCAGGTCGCCGCTCTCGGCGGTGACGTCTCGCCGTTCGTCCCGGAAGCCGTGGCGCGCTTTCTGGACCGGGGCGGCGACGCGCGTGCGGCCGATCCACAGACCGACGCCGATAGCATGGACGATCGTGGCTAAGAAGCATGTGAACGGTCCGCTCGTGGTCCCGGTGCGCGACATCATGTATCGCCCCGGCGAGATGCGGGAACATGACCTCTCCCTTCCGGTACCGGAGAAGTGGGGCGAGGGCCTGGTCTCCGTCGCCCAAGGGGAGGAACTCTTCGTGCGTCTCCGTCTGGAGTCGGTCCACGAGGGGATTCTGGCCACCGCGGAGCTTGACACGCGGTACTCCGGAGTGTGTGGTCGATGCCTCACCGACATCGCCGAGCCCGCCGAAGTCGAGATCCAGGAGCTTTTCGCGTATTCTGGGTCGGAAGAAACTGACTTCGAGGTTCAAGACGACCACGTGGATCTTGAAACTCCGGTCAGGGACGCGATCGTCCTGTCGCTTCCGTTTCAGCCGGTGTGTCAGCCGGATTGCCCCGGCCTTGATCCGGCCACGGGCGAGAGGCTGGCCGTGAGCACCGGCTCATCGCAGGGTGAGCCCATCGATTCGCGCTGGGCCGCGCTGCAGGACTACACCCCAGACCACGACACCGACGCCCGACCGTGAGGTCACGGCGCCCCCGACAGAAGAGAGTCAGCCATGGCAGGTAACCCCCCGAAGCGGAAAGTCTCCCGTTCGAACACCCGCTCGCGCCGCGCGCAGTGGAAGGCCGAGGCCCCCACGCTGGTGAAGACGATCGAAAACGGCAAGGTCGTCTACAGCCGTCCCCACCAGGCGAAGGTCGTCACCGACTCGCAGGGCACGGAGCTGTTCCTGGAGTACAAGGGCCGGAAGGTCGCCGACGTCTGATCACGCCCGCACGGAGGTCCCCTCCGTCGCGGCCATGAACAGTCTCACCGACAAGCTCGGGGTCGATATCGACCCCGAGCTTCTGTCGCTCGCTCTCACGCATCGCTCCTGGGCGTATGAGAACGGGCAGGGCCCGCACAACGAGCGTCTCGAGTTCCTCGGCGACGCCGTCCTCGGTCAAGCCGTCACGGTCCTGCTGTACACCCGGCATCCCGAGCTCGAGGAGGGTGCGCTCGCCAAGAGGCGCGCCGCGGTCGTGTCCACCCTCGCGCTGGCGGAGGTGGCCCGGAGCATCGGCTTGGGCGCTCATGTGAAGCTGGGGCGGGGCGAGAACCAGACCGGCGGCCGCGACAAGGACTCGATCCTTGCGGACACGACGGAGGCGATCATCGGCGCGACGTACCTGTCCGTCGGACCGGACGCCGCCACCGCGCTCGTCCTCCGCCTGCTGGAGCCCCTCTTGGCCGACCCCGAGCGCTACGGCGCCGCCGTGGATCCGAAGACAGCCCTGCAGGAGGCGGCGGCACGCCTGGGCTCCGTCGCGCCGGTGTACACCGTGACCGCCGAAGGCCCCGATCATGATCGCACCTTCACCGCGGTCGTGGACGTCGCCGGCATTCGCTCGGAGGGGATCGGCCGCAGCAAGAAGCACGCCGAGATGGCGGCCGCGCTGACGGCGTGGAGGGAGCTGTCCGGTCGTGCCTGAGCTTCCCGAAGTGGAAGTCGTGCGCTCGGGGCTCGCGCCCGCTCTGGTGAATGCGACGGTGTCCGCGGTCACGGTGCACGACGCGCGCGCACTCACGCGGCATCCGGGATCCGTCGAAGACTTCGAGCACGCTCTTCGGGGAGCGCGTGTCGTCGCCGTGTGCCGACGCGGAAAGTTCCTGTGGATGCCGTTCACTCCCACGGACGGCTCCGACACCGCCCGTGCGGTCGTGGCGCACCTCGGGATGAGCGGCCAGATGCTGCTTCGTGCGTCCGGTGCGCCCGTCGAGCGCCATGAGCGGATTCGTCTCGACATCGACCACCCCGACCACGGCGCTCTCGCCGTGGTCTTCGCGGACCAGCGCACGTTCGGATCACTCGCGCTCGATCCACTCCTGCCGACGACGGATGCCGCGCCCGGAGGTTTCGGCGCTGATGACGCCACCGTTCCCGCGCAGGTCGCGCACATCGCCCGCGATCCTCTCGATCCGGCGCTCGACGAGACACGCCTCCGAACCCTGTGGGCCCGCAAGCGCTCGGCGATCAAACGGGTGCTGCTCGATCAGACCGTCATCAGCGGTGTCGGGAACATCTACGCCGATGAGGCGCTCTGGGGGGCTCGCATCCATCCGGAGACCCCCGCCGACGCACTGTCGGCGCGCCACGCGACCCGGCTCCTCGCCGAGGTCCGATCTGTACTCGACAAGGCTCTCGCGGAGGGGGGAACGAGTTTCGATGCGCAGTACGTCAACGTCAACGGGCAGGCCGGCTACTTCGCCCATTCGCTGCACGCCTACGGCCGCGGCGGCGCGCCCTGTCACCGCTGCGGCCGGCCCATCACGAGGGTGTCGTTCATGAGCCGCTCGAGCCACTTCTGTCCGCGCTGTCAGCGGATGCCTCGCACCCGCTGACAGCGCGGGCGATCACGCGCTTCGCGGCAGCACCTTCTTCCAGGCGCCGCCGTACGCGATCGGAACGAAGCCCATCGCCTCGTTGATGTCGAGCATGGGGCGGTTCTCCTCGGCGTTGTAGGTCAGGACGCGCGGCGACATCGGAGCGTGCTCACGCCAGGCGAGCAGACCCGCGCATTTGACGAGGAGGCCCAGTCGGTGTCCCCGGTGCTCGCGCAGGACGAGGGTGTCCTCCTGGTGCGTCGCCTCCGCGCGGTTCCGGCCGATCACGAGCTCGTTGAACGCGCACAGCTTTCCCGTCGCGCGGTGCTGTGCGGCCGTCACAAGCATGTGCTGGCCTCCGCGCAGATAGCGCCCGTCGTGCTCGGCGATGCGTGCGGCGTCCCAGCGTTCCTCGTCCATCTCGAGATCGGCGGAGGGGGCGTCGGTTGACATCCGGGATTTCATCCAGGCGTACTGCTCGGCGAACGCGGGGGGAGTGGGGAGCGTCCACTGGACGACGCGATACCCCTCGGCGGCGCGCTCGGCTTCCGCGAGCAGTTGCCGGATGCGCGTCAGATCTCCGTCGAGCGCGAGGGCGCTGTTGCGTTCGACCTGTTCGAGCCGGTATCCGTGGGCGAGGTAGAAGCGGGCGGCATGATCGAGCGGAACGCGGCCGAACCCGGTCGGTGCGTCCAGCTGCTCCCCGGTCGCCGCGGGATGCGCGGCCCACGACTGCAGGATGTGTCGCCCGTGGGTGGCGGCTTCGCGCTCGATCATCGTCAGCGACGCGGAGCCGATACCCTGGCCCCACGCTTCTCGGAGCAGCTCGATGAGCCACATGGCGGAGTTCGAGCCCTCCTCGAGCGGGAGGTCGAGCCCGACGCGACCGACGATGCTGCCGTTCCATGCCGCTGTCCAGACGCGTCGGAGCTCGAACGCGCTCGGTGCGTAGTGCGGCAGGAGCTCTTCCGAGGTCATCGACTCGTCGTCGTGACCGTTGATCTCACGGTAGACGCGATTGCGGACGTCGACCATCGCACGGAAGTCGCGGGCCTCGGGGGCAGTGGTGTCGTCGGGGATGAGGAGCTCCCGCAGCACGAGGCCGGCGGGTGGGGCGGTGTTCATGGTTCTTCTTCCGGTGAGGAGTGGCGGACGGGTCACAGGCGCGGCAGGAGCAGGAGCAGACGCAGCGCCCGCTGCTCGCGATGCGAGCGGAGGTCATCGGACAGATGCGGGCGCGCGTGATCGCGGCGCTCGTCGAGCGTGGGATTCATGGCGGAACTTTCCGTCGGAGATGAGGGTGCGGTGTGCCGGGCACGCGGAGAAGGTGCCGGGAAGGGATGCAGGGGATGGCGCGTGCGCGCGATTTCCCCCGGTGTGCTACCGGGGAGAGGGCAGGGCCGAGATCAGGCGGATGCCGTCGGGCGACGACGAAGGGTCGTCGTGGCGGCGATGCCCGTGCGGATGATGATCATCATGACGACCTCCTTTCGTGTGCCGGTGCGATGAGGAACGCTAGCGCACAAATGTACAGGTTCGCAAGACACCCGGGCGTGTCGCCATCGCCGGCCGGCGACGGCGCGGCCCGTCGCCGCGGTACTCGCGACACCATCGACTACCGTGGGCGTGTGATCCGGCGCGTCGACCCGAGGGCCCTCCCATGCACCTGAAGAGCCTGACGCTCAAGGGCTTCAAGTCCTTCGCGCAGCCGACGACGTTCGCGCTCGAGCCCGGTGTCACCTGCATCGTCGGCCCGAACGGCTCAGGGAAATCCAATGTCGTGGACGCTCTGGCCTGGGTGATGGGGGAGCAGGGCGCGAAGACCCTCCGCGGCGGGAAGATGGAGGACGTCATCTTCGCCGGGACCTCCACGCGGGGCCCGCTCGGCCGCGCAGAGGTCCAGCTCACCATCGACAACGGCGACGGGGCCCTTCCGATCGAGTACTCCGAGGTCACCATCAGCCGGACGCTGTTCCGCAACGGGAGCAGCGAGTACGCGATCAACGGACAGAGCTGCCGACTTCTCGACGTGCAGGAGCTCCTGAGCGATTCCGGCTTGGGCAGGGAGATGCACGTCATCGTCGGTCAGGGGCGCCTGGACAGCGTGCTGCAGGCCACCCCCGAGGATCGCCGTGGCTTCATCGAGGAGGCGGCCGGCATCCTCAAGCACCGGCGCCGCAAAGAGAAGACCCTGCGGAAGCTCGAAGCGATGGAGGCGAACCTCACGCGGGTGAACGACCTCGCCGGTGAGCTCCGGCGGCAGCTGAAGCCGCTCGGTCGCCAGGCCGACGTCGCCCGTGAAGCCGCCGGGATCGCGGCCGAGGTGCGCGATGCCAAGGCGCGACTCATGGCAGACGACCTCCTTCGGGTCCGGACCGTCCTCGCCGACGCGGCGCGCGGTGAGCAGGAGACGCATGCGGAACGCGCGGGCCTGCAGGCTCGGCTGGACGACATCCGCGGGCGGATCGAGCGGCTGGAGTCGGATCAGCGTGCCGAGGCCGTCGACGAAGCCCGACGGGTCGCGTCGGGGCTCGAGCGTGTGCAGGAACGGACGCGAGGCCTCTACGCGCTGGTGGGGCAGAGGCTGACGCTCCTCGGCTCCGCGGAAGACGACGAACGCGTCGATGTCGCCACGGTCTCCCCGCAGATGATCGACGCCGCGCGCGCGGAGATCGCAGAGGTCACCGACGGGCTTCAAGGAGCGCAGGATGCCGCCGTGGCCGCCGCGCGGGATGTCACCCGCGCCCGAGCCGAACTGGACGCGCTCGACACCGACATCGCCGCCCAGAGCGCGCTGGTCTCGTCGCATGACATGCGTCTCACGGCGCTGAGGGGAACCGCGGAGGCGGCGGATTCGGCCCTGGCGGCCGTGCGTGCCGCGGTCGAACGCCAGCAGCGAGCCCTCGATGCCGCTCACGCCCGCCGGAAGGAGGCCGAAGAGGCCTTGGCGGACCTGGGCCCCGCACCTGATCCGCAGGCGGACGCGGCCGATGCCCAGTCCGCCTACGAGCGAGCGCAACGCGATGCGGCGTCGGCGGAGGCGCAGGTCACCGACCTGCGCGAGCGGCTCCATGCCGCCGAGCGCGAGCGCGATGCCCTGATGGCGCAGGTCACCGCGCTCGGTCGGGCGCTCGAAGGCAGGAGTGCCGCCGCCGGGCTGCTCGACGGAGATCGTGCCGGAGTCCGCGGTCTCGTGAGCGACGCGGTGCAGGTCGAGGCCGGATGGGAGGCGGCGATCGCCGCCGCGCTCGGCTCCTACGCTGAGGGCGTGGTGGCGGACGCGGACCGGGCCTTCGCACTCGCCGACGCCGCTCGAGAGGAGGATCTCGGACGGGTCGACATCGTCTTCGCGGACGCCGTCGCGCACGACCGTCCCGCACCGCCGGACGGTCTGCGCTCGGCGATCGAGGTGGTGGATGGTCCCGCCGGTGTTCGCGCGCTGCTCGCGTCGGTGTTCCTCGCCGAGGACCTCGATCACGCCCGCGCGTCGGCGACAGCTCTTGCGACCGCGGACGGCCGGATTGTGACGCGATCCGGTGAGGTGCTCACCCCCTTCTCCCTCCGATCCGGCGCCGGTGGTTCCCGTTCGCGCCTGGAGCTGACAGCGGAGCGCGACGCCGCGGCCATCCGCCGAGACGAGATCGTGGTCGTCGCCGACGCTCTGCGCGAAGCCCTCCGCGAGGCGCAGGATGCGCTCCGCACCGCGAAGTCGCGCGCGAACGCCGCGTTGGCGGCGCTTCGCGAGCACGACGCGGCAGCGGCGGCGCGCGCCGAGAAGTCGAACCGGGCGACCGTACGCCACGAGGCCGCCGTCGCGGAGTGCGATCGCCTGGCGGCCGGTCTCTCACAGGCGTCGGCCGCGGTCGCCGAGGCCGAAGATGCCGCCCGCGTGGCTCATGAACAGTTCGCGACCGCCCAGGAGGCGCCGCGTCCGATGCTCGATGCCTCGTCCCGGGACGAGGTACTCGGCTCGCTCGAGACCGCGCGGGACGTCGAGATGCGCGCCCGCCTGGAGGTGGAGACCCTTCGCGAACGCATCCGCGCCGCCGAGGCCCGGGTGGCGGGACTCGAGCGCCAGCGAGAGCGCGAGCGCGCCGCCTCCGAGGAGAGTGCCCGGCGCGCGGTCATCCGACGCGCGCAACGGGAGAAGGCCTCCGCGGTCGCCGAGCGGTTGCCTCCCCTGATCGACGCGATCGACCGCTCCCTCGCCGACGCCCGTGCCGCGCTTCTCGCCGCCCAGGCCGAGCGTGCCGCCGTGACGGAGGAGCTGGCCGCCCTGCGCAGGAACGAGACCGAGGTCCGCGAGCGCCTGTCGCGGTTGACAGAGAACGTCCACGCGTTGGAGCTGCGGATCCACGAGAATCGCCTCCACGCGACGGCGCTCCGGGAGCGGGCCGCCTCCGAGCTCGGCCTGGAGGAGGATATTCTCCTGAAGGAATACGGCCCGGGATCCGGGGGTGCGGACGCGACCGAGGGGTCGTCGTCCTTCGATCGTGCGGCTGAGCAGAAGCGCCTTCAGGCCGCTGAGCGCAAGCTCGCTCAGCTGGGGCGGGTGAATCCGCTCGCTCTCGAGGAGTTCGCCGCCCTCGAGCAGCGACATGCCTTCCTCACCGAGCAGCTCGCCGACCTGACCCAGACCCGCAAGGATCTGCTCACCATCATCGAGGAGCTCGATGAGCGGATGCAGGTGATCTTCCTCGCGGCGTTCGAAGACACCCGCGTGGCGTTCGGCGAAGTCTTCCCGATCCTGTTCCCCGGGGGAACGGGCTCCATCGCGCTCACCGATCCGGACTCCCCGCTGACAACGGGCATCGAGGTCTCCGTCCGGCCGGTCGGGAAGAAGATCGAGCGCCTCTCCCTGCTCTCCGGCGGTGAGCGTTCCCTCGCGGCCGTGGCGCTGCTCACCGCGATCTTCAAGGCGCGTCCGAGCCCCTTCTACATCCTCGACGAGGTCGAGGCGGCGCTCGATGACGCGAACCTCGGACGCCTGCTCGGCGTGTTCGAGCAGCTCCGGTCCTCGAGTCAGCTGATCGTGATCACCCACCAGAAGCGGACGATGGAGATCGCCGACGCGCTCTACGGGGTCTCGATGCGACAGGACGGCGTCTCGGCCGTCGTCGGCCAGCGTGTTCGCGAGTCCGCGCCGGCCTGATCGGCGCGCGTCCGCGAAACCGTAGGCTGGAGACATGGCTGAAAGCTCCTGGTCCCTCGGGCGGGCCCTCCGCGGCATGTTCGTCAAGCCCACGATCGACGAGACGACGTGGGACGACCTCGAGACGGCGTTGCTGACGGCGGATTTCGGTCCCGACATCACCGAGCGCATCGTCGACGAGCTGCGGCAGAAGGTCGAGCGCTACCGGACGACGGATCCCCGGGATCTGCAGCGGATGCTGAAGGAGACCCTGGAGGAGCATTTCGCGCGCTTCGACACGACCCTGAAACTCACGGAGCGACCAGCGGTCGTCCTGGTGGTCGGCGTGAACGGCGTCGGGAAGACGACGACGATCGGGAAGTTCGCCAAGTTCCTCCAGCGATACGGCCGGTCGGTCGTCGTGGGGGCGGCGGACACGTTCCGGGCCGCGGCGGTCGATCAGCTCGCGACCTGGGCCGAGCGCGGGGGAGCGGCGATCGTCCGGCCCGAGCGCGAGGGCCAGGATCCGGCGTCCGTGGCCTTCCAGACCATCGAATACGCCCAGAGCACCGGGACGGAGATCGTCCTGGTGGACACCGCCGGGCGCCTCCACACCAAGGGCGGACTGATGGACGAGCTGACCAAGATCCGCCGTGTCATCGAGAAGCGCGCCCCGATCAGCGAGGTGCTGCTGGTGCTCGACGCCACCACAGGCCAGAACGGCGTTCTCCAGGCGCAGGCGTTCCTCGAACACGCGGGGGTCACCGGTCTGGTCCTCACCAAGCTCGACGGATCCGCCAAGGGGGGATTCGTTCTCGCCGTCCAGGAGAAGACCGGCATCCCGGTCAAACTGCTGGGCCAGGGTGAGGGCATCGCAGATCTCACGGGTTTCACCCCGCACGTCTTCGCCGCCGCCCTCGTGGATTGACCCCGCGACACGCCTGCGCGATCTACCGCCGCGGGGTCCGCGCTGGTTTCATGGGGGGATGGCGATCGAACACGACTACTTCGGCCTGCTCGAGTCCGGGCCCGACGGTTCGATCTTCTGGTCGGAGCACGTCGAGCTCGGCGATCAGTCGGTGACGGTCGATCTCACCGCGCCCGATCAGGACGACGTCTCGGTCGACGCTCTGGATGTGGCCGCGGCGCTCATCTCCGCCCTCGAAGACCTCGACATGGCCGCGCGCAACGCGATGGTCAACGAACTCAGCGACCGCACGAGCGAAGTCACGGAGTACATCCTGCAGCAGCAGGAGGCCCTCTCCGATGGACTCGACGACCTGCTCGTGGACATCTCGGGTGACGTCCAGATCGACGTGATCCGGTCCCTGCAGCTGATGAGCATGACCATCTTGGCCGACGAGCACGGAGGCACCGACCCGTTCGCGGTGCTCGAGTACGCCCTCGACCCGGATGCGACCGACGACGTTCTCCTGGTGAACATCGGCACCGACGGCGCCGTGCTTTCGGTCACCAGCGCCGAATAGCGCCTCTGCACCCCCGATCCGACGTTCGGGGGTGCACGGCCGCCGTCAGACGGCCTGGGCGAAGTCGGTGCTGGTGTCCGCCGCGATGTGCGCGAGATGCGCCGGGATGGGGCGACCCTTCGACGTCATCGACTGCGCCCACAGCCGGCCCGCCCGGTAGGACGAGCGCACGAGCGGTCCGGCGAGGACCCCGAGGAAGCCGATGCGCTCGGCTTCCTCCTTGAACGCGATGAATTCGTCGGGCTTGACCCAGCGGGCGACCGGAAGATGGCGCGGCGACGGGCGCAGGTACTGGGTGATCGTGATGATGTCGGTACCGGCGTCGTGGAGGTCCTGCAGGGCCGCCACGACCTCTTCCGGCTCCTCGCCCATGCCCAGGATCAGGTTGGACTTCGTGATCAGACCGGCATCCCTCGCCCGAGTGAGGACGTCGAGGGAGCGCTCGTAGCGGAAGGCCGGTCGGATCCGCTTGAAGATGCGCGGCACCGTCTCGACGTTGTGGGCGAAGACCTCGGGCCGGGAATCGAAGACCTCCCCGAGGAGGGCGGGGTCGCCGTTGAAGTCCGTCGCGAGGATCTCGACACCGGTGCCGGGGTTGAGTTCGTGGATCATGCGCACCGTCTCGGCGTGGAGCCATGCGCCCCCGTCCGGGAGATCGTCCCGCGCGACACCGGTCACGGTGGCGTACCGGAGCTGCATCCGCGTGACGCTCTCGGCGACACGACGCGGCTCATCCGTGTCGTATTCCGCGGGTTTCCCGGTGTCGATCTGGCAGAAGTCGCACCGGCGGGTGCACTGGGCGCCGCCGATGAGGAACGTGGCCTCCCGATCTTCCCAGCATTCGTAGATGTTGGGGCACCCCGCCTCCTGGCAGACAGTGTGCAGGCCCTCGGTCTTCACGAGCGAGTGGAGCGCCTGATATTCGGGCCCCATCTTCGCGCGGGTCTTGATCCATTCGGGCTTGCGCTCGATGGGGGTCTCGGCATTGCGCACCTCCAGCCGCAGGAGCTTGCGACCGCCGGGGGCCGTGGAGGAACCGCCGGCTGTGCCGGTGCCGCACGCGCTCATGCGTACACCTCCGCCGAGGATGCCGCGAACACGCGTTCGACGACGGGCGCGACGTCCGCGGTGGTGACGATGCGTCCCGCGACCTCGCTGATCGTCGTGACACCGGCATCCGCGATCCCGCAGGGGATGATCGAGCGGAACGGCGCGAGGGAGTTGTCGCAGTTGACGGCGAAACCGTGCATGGTCACGCCGCGCTCGACACGGACGCCGATGGCGGCCACCTTGTCTTCTGACAGCGGGCGACGCACCCACACCCCGCTGCGCCCCTCGATCTGCCGTCCGTCGACGCCGAGGTCGCTCAACGCGGCGATGAGAAGGCGCTCCAGGCGGCGGACATGGGCGACGACATCCACCGGCTCGGACAGCCGCAGGATCGGGTAGCCGACGAGCTGGCCGGGACCGTGCCAGGTGATCTTCCCTCCCCGATCGACCTCGACCACGGGCGTTCCGTCGACGGGGCGCTCCTCGGCCAGGGTGCGTCGCCCGGCCGTGTACACCGCTTCGTGCTCGAGCAGGAGCAGCGTGTCCGGACGGGTCCCGTCCACGACACCGGCGTGGACCGCCTTCTGTAGGTCCCAGCCTTCCCGATAGGGCACGAGATCGGGGGACAGCCCGACCCTCTCGATCACCAGCATGCTGCTCCCTCGACGGTTATTGGATGCCGTCCAAGAATACGCCCGCGGAGTCGGCCTTCGTGCATCGCTAGGCTTCGGGCATGACACGACCGCTCGGGGGAAGGCCACGCGCCTCATCACCGGAGATGATCGCGGAGGCCGCCACCGAGCTCTTCCTGGAGCAGGGGTACGCGGCGACCTCGGTCGCGGACATCGCCGCGCGGGCGGGCGTGAGCAGGTCGAGCTTCTTCAACTACTTCTCCTCCAAATCCGCGATCCTCTGGGCAGACCTCGACGCGCGGATCGATGAGCTCGAGACCCGCCTCAGCACGGTGACCGAGCCATCGGGCATCGACGACGCCCTCCGGGCGGTGGGGCGCGGGTTCGCGCCGGGAACCCTCGCTCTCGCCCTGGGCAACGGCGAGGCGATGCGCGCGGAGGAAGAGCTCTTCCACGGCGGTGCGGTGCGCGCCGCCCGCATCGCGCGGGCCGTCGCGGCGTCACTCCGCGCGGCCGGCTGCGATCCGCTCGTCGCCGACGTCGCCGGCGCAGCGGATGCGGGCGCGGTCATGGCGTCCATCACCGCCTGGACCCGCGCCGGTGCCGGGCGGGTCGGGCTCGAACCCCTGTTGACTCGGGCGCTCGACCAGGCCGCGCACGCGCGCACCGGAGCGCCGGGAGCGGCGGCGTAGAATCGGGGGATCATGGCGACTTTCGGCACACTCTCCGACCGGCTCACCGAGACCCTGCGCAATCTGCGCACGAAGGGCAAGCTCACCGCGGCCGACGTCGACGGCACCGTCCGCGAGATCCGGCGGGCTCTGCTCGACGCCGACGTCGCTCTTCCCGTCGTCAAGGAGTTCACCGCGAAGGTGCGCGAGCGCGCTCTCGGAGACGAGGTCAACCGCGCACTGAACCCCGCGCAGCAGGTCGTCCAGATCGTCAACGACGAACTCGTGGGGATCCTCGGTGGTCAGCAGCGCCGCCTGCAGATGGCCAAGACCGCACCCACGGTGATCATGCTCGCCGGCCTCCAGGGGTCCGGCAAGACGACGTTCGCGGGCAAGCTCGCCAAGATGCTCGAGAAGGACGGTCACACCCCGCTTCTCGTCGCCTGCGACCTCCAGCGCCCCAATGCCGTCAATCAGCTCCAGGTCGTCGCGGAGCGCGCCGGAGCCGCCGTCTACGCTCCCGAGCCGGGCAACGGCGTCGGCGATCCGGTCCGCGTGGCCCGCGACGGCGTCGAAGTCGCCCGACGTCAGCAGCACGACGTCGTGATCATCGACACCGCAGGCCGCCTGGGCGTCGACGCCGAGCTGATGAAGCAGGCGTCCGACATCCGACGGGCCACGGATCCGGACGAGGTTCTCTTCGTCATCGACGCCATGATCGGCCAGGATGCCGTCAATACGGCCAAGGCCTTCCAGGACGGTGTCGACTTCACCGGCGTCGTCCTGTCCAAGCTCGACGGCGACGCGCGAGGCGGCGCCGCGCTCTCGGTCGCGAGCGTGACCGGGCGTCCGATCATCTTCGCGTCCACGGGCGAAGGCCTGGAGGACGTCGAGGCCTTCCACCCGGATCGCATGGCGAGCCGCATCCTCGACCTCGGCGACATCCTCACTCTCATCGAGCAGGCCCAGCAGGCCTTCGACGAAGCCGAGGCGATGAAGGTCGCCGAGAAGCTCGCGACCGAGCAGTTCACGCTCGAGGACTTCCTCGAGCAGATGCAGCAGCTGAAGAAGATGGGCTCGATGAAGAAGATGCTCGGGATGCTTCCCGGCATGGGCTCCATGAAGCAGCAGTTGGAGGACTTCGACGAGCGTGAGATCGACCGGACCGAGGCGATCATCCGATCCATGACGCCGGGGGAGCGACGCAACCCCAAGGTCCTGAACGGTTCCCGGCGTCTGCGCATCGCGCGCGGATCCGGCATGACCGTGACGGACGTGAATCAGCTCGTGCAGCGCTTCGACCAGGCCGCGAAGATGATGAAGACCGTCGCGCGCGGAGGCGTCCCCTCGATTCCGGGCATGGGTCCGGTTCCGGGATCCGGTCGCCCTGGGGCCTCCAGCAAGCGGGGCAAGCAGCCCAAGGCCAAGGGCTCGCGCTCGGGGAACCCCGCCAAGCGGGCGGCGGAGAACGCCGGGATCGCCGCGACGACGACTCCTACCGGATCCGGTTTCGGGCTCGGCGGCGCCGGCCAGCCGAGTGCCGAGGACCTCGCGGAGCTCCAGCGGATGCTCGGGAAGGGCTGACCGCCCGCGCGTCAGGCCGTCGTGTCCCGGGCCAGGTGATCGCGCAGCGTGGGTCCGGCCCGGAATTCGGCGATGAGGTGGTCGACCACACGGCGGAGGTCTCCGTCGGCGGCGTCCGCGACGCGCAACTGGCGCTCGTAACTCGCGCCTGCGTCGAGGATGGTCGAGATCCCGCGCAGCTCGCGGGAGCAGCCGAGCTGTACGGCGATGTCCTCCAGCCCCGCCACGGTCTCCGCGACGTGGTCGCGGACAGGTCGCTGCGTGCCCCCCGCGTCGATGATGACGGGGGCGTCGAGACCGTAGCGGGCGGCGCGCCACTTGTTCTCGCGCGCGAACCACGGGGGGAGGACGGGGAGCTCCTCGCCGCGATCGAGGGTGCGGGAGAGCCATTCCACGAGGCACTGCACGAGCGCGCCGACGGCAGCGAGCTCCGGGAGGGTAGACATCCCGTCGCAGGCGCGCACCTCGATCGTCCCCCAGCGCGGCGCGGGGCGGATGTCCCACCGGACCTCGCTGACGTCCTCCATGACGCCGGTGCGGATCATGTCCGCCAGGTACTTCTCGAACTCGGACCACTCGGTCATCGGCCACGGCAGGCCCGCAGTCGGCAGCTGCTGGAACACCAGCGCGCGGTTCGAGGCGTACCCGGTGCGCTCGCCCGCCCAGAACGGGCTCGACGCCGACAGCGCCTGAAGATGCGGGAGGAAGCGGGTGAGGGACGCGATGATCGGAAGCACCTTGACCGGATCCTCCACGCCGACATGGACATGGACCCCCCAGATCATCATGTTGCGTCCCCACCATTGCGTGCGGCGGATGAGCTTCTGATAGCGGGTCTTGTCGGTGACCTCCTGCTCGTACCACTGGGCGAACGGGTGGCTTCCCGCGCAGAGGAGCTCGGTGCCCGACCGGTCCGTCACCGTGCGGACGGCGGCGATGGCCTCGGCGATGTCGTCGACGGCTTCCGCCACGGTGGAGCCGACCCCGCTGGTGACCTCGATCGTGTTCGTGAGCAGCTCGCCCGTGACGGTGAAGCGCTCGTCGCGCGTGCCCTCCTCCAGCCCCTCGAGGATGGCGGGGGCGCGGGGGACCAGGTCGCCCGATTCCCCGTCCGCGAGCATGAGCTCCCACTCGAGACCCACCGAAGAACGCGCCGAAGGGGCGAAGGAGACCGACACGCGCTCAGTCTGTCACGCGGACGGCGTCACGCCGGGAGCGCCGGTCGGTTCGCGGCATCCGTCGGCATCTGGCAGAATAAAGGGTCGGACCGCTCACTCGACCCTCTATCCGGTGAGTGGACCGCCCCAGAGCTTTTGCCCAGCGTGCACCCCACGCGTTCGGGCGACCGGTTCGTCTTCCTTCCACCACACTCAGGAGAATCGTGGCTGTCAAGATCCGTCTCAAGCGTCTCGGAAAGATCCGCGCGCCCTACTACCGCATCGTCGTCGCCGACTCGCGCACCAAGCGCGATGGTCGTGTCATCGAGGAGATCGGCAAGTATCACCCCACCGAGGAGCCCTCGTTCATCGAGGTCGACTCCGAGCGCGCGCAGTACTGGCTCGGCGTCGGCGCGCAGCCGACCGAGCAGGTCGCGGCCATCCTCAAGCTCACCGGCGACTGGGGTCGCTTCAAGGGCGACAAGGACGCCGTCTCCACGGTGAAGACCCGCGAGCCCAAGCCGGAGTTCTCCGTGGACGCCGCAAAGAAGTCTGTCGTCAAGCCCAAGGCGGACAAGAAGGCGGACGCACCCGCCGCCGACGCCGCCGAGGCTGACGCCTCGACCGAAGCGGAGTAAGGACGTTGCTGGCCGCCGCGCTCGAGCACGTCGTCAAGGGGATCGTCGATCACCCGGAAGATGTGCGCATCGATTCCAGCTCCTCGCCGAGAGGCGATGTGCTGGAGGTCCACGTGCACCCCGATGATCGGGGTCGCGTGATCGGTCGCGGCGGCCGCACCGCCAAAGCCCTGCGGACAGTCGTGGGTGCGCTCGCGGACGGTCGTCGCGTGCGCGTAGACGTCGCGGACGATTGACCGTGGCCGACGAGAAGACGCAGCTGCGAGTCGGTCGCCTGGTGAAGGCCCACGGCCTCAAAGGCGCTCTCAAGCTCGAGCTGTACACGGACGATCCCGAGGGTCGCTTCGCGCCGGGATCCACCTTCACCCTGCAGGTGCCCGAGTCATCGCCGTGGCACGGCAAGCCCCTCACGGTGCGGGAGTTCCGCTGGATGAACTCGCACCCCGTCGCCTTCTTCCAGGGCGTCGACGACCGAGACGCCGCCGAGGGCCTCGTCCGGGCGATCCTGTGGATCGATCAGCCGATCGATGCCCCCTCCGGCGATGACGACGCGTGGTACGACCACCAGCTGGTCGGGCTCAGTGTCGTCCGCGACGGAGACGTCATCGGGCGCGTCGCACGTGTCGATCACCTGCCCGCCCACGATCTCCTCGTCGTGACGCCGCACGGTACGGAAGACGAGGTCCTCGTCCCCTTCGTGTCGCAGATCGTCCCCGAGGTCGACATCGCATCCGGCCGTGTCGTCGTCACGCCGCCGCCCGGGCTGTTCGAAGAGCTCGCCGACGACGGCGCCACGGACGATGCCGCCGCGTCCGACCCCTCCGACTGAGCGGGCGGTTTCCATGCGCCTGGACGTCGTCACCATCTTCCCGGCCTTCTTCGACGTGCTGGATGTCTCACTTCTCGGCAAGGCACGCGAACGCGGACTCCTGGACATCGGGGTGCACGATCTCCGGGACTTCACGCACGACCGGCATCGCACCGTCGACGACACCCCCTACGGCGGTGGAGCGGGCATGGTCATGAAGCCCGAGCCCTGGGGCGAAGCTCTCGACGGTCTCCTCCAGCCCGAGTCGATCCTGGTGATTCCGTCACCCGCCGGCGAACGGTTCACGCAGGGCGTGGCGCGCGAGTTCGCGACCGAATCGCACCTCGTCTTCGCGTGCGGTCGATACGAGGGCATCGATCACCGTGTGGGCGAGCACTTCGCTGGCGAGCACCGCGTGCGGTCGGTGAGCATCGGCGACTACGTCCTGAACGGCGGCGAAGTCGCGACGATGGCGATGATCGAGGCGATCTCGCGTCTGATCCCCGGGATGGTCGGGAACCCGGAGAGCATCGTCGAGGAATCCCACGAGGATGGATTGCTCGAAGCGCCCGCGTACACCAAGCCCGCGCAGTGGCGCGGCCTCTCCGTGCCCCCCGTGCTGATGAGCGGGAACCACGGCGCGATCAGGCAGTGGCGCGCAGATCAGTCGATGGAGCGCACTCGGAGCATCAGGCCGGATCTGCTGCCCTGAGGCGGAACCGGGGCCGTGCTCAGTGGACTCCGAGCCAGCTGCGGTCGGTCAGGATGATCGGCCCCGCGTCCGTGATCGCCACGGTGTGCTCGGCGTGCGCGCCGCGCGAGCCGTCCACGCTGCGCAGGGTCCAGCCGTCGGGGTCCGTGATGAGCTTGTCAGTGCTCTGGAGGAACCACGGCTCGAGTGCCACGACGAGGCCGGGGCGGAGAGGATAGCCCCGTCCGGGTTTGCCGTCGTTGGGCACGTGCGGATCTCCGTGCATCTCGCGACCGACGCCGTGACCTCCGAAATCCGTGTTGATGCGGTATCCGTCGCCGTGCGCGACCTCGGCCACGGCGTGGGAGATGTCCCCGACCCGGTTGCCGACCACGGCGGCCCCGATCGCCGCATCGAGGGCGCGCTCCGTCGTGTCGATGAGGGCGAGATCCTCGTCGCGCGGCGTTCCGACGATGAACGACACGGCGGAGTCCGCGACCCAGCCGTCGATGGATACCGCGAAGTCGAGAGTCACCAGATCGCCGTCGGCGAGGACGTAGTCATGAGGGAGTCCGTGCAGAACCGCATCGTTCACGGACGTGCAGATCACCTTCCCGAACGGACTCGCGCCGAACGACGGGTGGTAGTCGATGTAGCAGGAGGTGGCGCCCGCGCGCCGGATCATGTCGTGCGCACGTCGGTCGATGCTGAGGAGGTTCGTGCCGACGCGCGTCTCGTCCCGAAGGGTCGCCAGGGTCTCCGCGACGAAACGTCCTGCGGGGCGCATGGCCTCGATCTCGGCCGGAGTGCGCAGTTCGATCATGTGTGGAGCTCCCTTTCGTTCGGTCCATTCTGCCCGAGGGGGTGGGTGCTCGCTGTGAGGATGCCACGCGTGCTCATCGGCCTGTCGCAGCCTCCGGTGACGGGCGTAGCATCGGAAGATGATGCTCCGGCGCGCATTCTTCCTGTGGCTTCTGCCGGCCGCGTTCCTTCTGCCGCTCTGGCTGCTCATCGGCTGGGGCGTCTTCAACGCCGGTGGATGGGCGCTGCTGTGGGTGCTGGTGCTCGCGGTTCCGGGAGTCTTCGTCTGGCAGCTGGTGCTCGTGGCACTGATCCGCGCGCGAGGGACGGTGCGTGGTGATCGCGCGGTCTCATGGTGGGACGTCCTCGGGGTCGGCACCTGGCAGGCGCTGGTGGTCTCGCTCGGCTTCTTCCGCCCGGAGTGGTGGGGACTCGCCTTCTTCCTCGCCGTCGTCGCCGGAGTGGCGGTCTTCTGGCTGTCCCTGTGGCAACTGTGGCGTGAGGCGCGGCCGTCCGGAGCGGTACTGAGAGCCCGGGGAGGAATCGCGTTCCTGCCGCCGACCGAGCAGCCCGCGGCGGAGAAGACGACCCCTGACGTGATCGTCGTCTCCGAACAGCAGGAGCCTCCCGGGCCCGGGCGCTTTTGACCCGCGCCCGATCCGTGGCAGAATACTCATTTGTGCCCCGAACGGTTCTGCCTCAGGGGAGCCCGTCGGTGATCCGGTCATCGACCCCGGGCACACGACATCCCTTTCCCCTTCATCCGCGGTCGACCTGTGGCGGCCGCAGAGAGAGACGATCATGCAGATCCTCGACTCCGTCGACGCAGCTTCGCTGCGGTCGGACATCCCCGTCTTCGCGCCCGGCGACACCGTCAAGGTGCACGTGAACATCACCGAGGGCAACCGCTCTCGTATCCAGGTCTTCCAGGGCATCGTGATCGGTCGCTCCGGCGACGGCGTGCGCGAGACCTTCACGGTGCGCAAGATCAGCTTCCAGGTGGGCGTGGAGCGCACCTTCCCCGTGCACTCCCCGGTCATCGACCACATCGAGGTCGTCACGCGAGGCGATGTGCGTCGCGCGAAGCTGTACTACCTCCGCGCCCTGCGCGGCAAGAAGGCCAAGATCAAGGAGAAGCGCGACCGCTGAGCGACGCGATTCCACGAATGCCCCGGTGCGTGCACCGGGGCATTCGCCTTTCTCCGCCCGTGAACACACCCCGAAACCCCGACATCGCCGTCATCGGCGCACGCGCGATGTGCGACCCTGGATGCGGCATCCGATCGCCGGCGTGCCGGGTGAAGGACGCGAATGACCACCGAGAACACCGTCGCCGACGAGGCAGCCGCCGGATCCGCAGCGACGCAAACCCGGCGTTCCCGCCGACGCGGCCTGTGGAGCTTCCTCCGCGACGTCGTGGTCATCATTTTGATCGCGATCCTCGTCTCGTTCCTCGTCAAGACATTCGTCGTGCGCTCGTTCTACATCCCGTCGGGGTCGATGGAGGACACGCTCCAGGTGAGCGACCGCATCCTGGTCGATCAGATCACCCCCCGTTTCGGTGACTACGAGCGGGGGGACATCGTGGTCTTCCGAGATCCCGGCGGCTGGCTCCCCCCGTCGAACACCCCGCCGCGCGCGCCTTTCGTCGAAGCGATCGACTGGGTTCTGTCCCTCGTCGGCTTGAGCGCGTCGGACAGCGACGACCACCTCGTCAAGCGCATCATCGGACTCCCGGGAGACCAGGTCGTCTGCTGCAACGCGCTCGGACAGATCGAGGTGAACGGCGTGCCCGTCGACGAGACGACCTACACCAAGCTCGGATCCGGAGAGCCGGCGTCGGCGATCGACTTCGACGTCACCGTGCCGGCCGACAGTCTGTGGGTGCTCGGTGACAATCGCAATCGCTCGAAGGACTCCCGCTACAACACCGAACAGCCGGGGCAGGGGTTCGTTCCGATCGACAACCTCGTCGGACGTGCGTTCCTCGTGACCTGGCCGCTGGACCGGTTCGGGCTCTCCGACTTCCATCACGACGTCTTCGCGGGCGTCCCCGACCCCACCCCGGCATCGGGGGCGTCGCCGCGGTGACCGTCGTCGAGCCGCGCCTCTCCCTCGAGCGACGCCTGCTCAAGGAGTTCCCGATCCTCGTCGCGTGCGACGAAGTGGGCCGTGGTGCTCTCGCAGGGCCGGTCGCGGTGGGCGCGGTCGCGATCGACGCAGCCGACGCGCGTCGACGCGTACCGACGGGTCTTCGTGATTCCAAGCTCGTTCGGCCCGCGCACCGGGTGGCTGTGGCACGCCGGGCCGGCGACTGGGTGCGCGCCAGCGCGGTGGGCTGGGCGAGCGCGGCGGAGATCGACGAGATCGGGATCATGCGCGCGATGTCGCTCGCGACGTCTCGCGCCCTCGCGGATCTCCGCGCGCACGGGACGGCCGTCGATGACGCGGTCGTGCTCCTCGACGGCAATTACGATTACGTCTCGCTCACGCCCGGGAGCGCCGCTCGCGTGCGCACCCAGGTGAAGGCGGACCGGGATTGCGCGTCCGCGGCCGCCGCCTCGGTCATCGCGAAGGTCGCGAGGGACGCGCTGATGGTCGCCATGCACGAGGACGCACCTCTGTACGGATGGGACGAGAACAAGGGCTACGCGAGTGCCACGCATCGCGCGGCACTCCGCGCCCACGGCGCGAGCGTCCACCACCGCCGCTCGTGGAGCCTGGGGGACGGTCCGACGCTGTTCTGAGGCGGAGGCGGCTCGCACGCGCGCGGCCGCCGCCCGCCTAGGATGGAGAAACCATGGATGACGACGTCTTCGAAGACTACGACCGCGAACTCGAACTCGCCCTCTATCGCGAGTACCGCGATGTCGTCGTGCAGTTCCAGTATGTCGTGGAGACCGAGCGGCGCTTCTACCTCGCCAACGACGTCAACGTCGTCAGACGCGACACCGAGCACGATTTCTACTTCGAGATCTCCATGACCGACGTGTGGGTGTGGGACATCTACCGCGCCGACCGCTTCGTCAAGGCCGTGCGCGTCCTGACGTTCAAGGACGTCAACGTCGAAGAGCTCTCCCGTCGGGACTTCCAGCTCCCCGAGGAACTCTCGCTCGACACCTGACCCTCCTCCCCAAGGCGCGCGCGGGCTACGGCGTCGTCGAGGAATCCACCGATGACGGGCATGGCCCGCGGCCGATGACCTCGGTACCGCACGATGCCGGTATGGCGAGAAAAGACGACATCGGACGGGCGGGCGAGGTTCGCGCCGGGCACTACCTCGAGAGCCTCGGGTACGAGATCGCGGACCGGAACTGGCGTGCCCCGGCGGGGGAGATCGACCTCGTCGCCCTCGGAGACGACGCCGTCATCGTCGTCGAGGTCAAGACCCGGAGCGGACGGGGCTACGGGCATCCGTTCGAGGCGATCGACGCGCGGAAGCGGGCGCGACTGTGGCGTCTCGGGATCGCCTGGATCGGAGCCCACCCCGAGATGTGCCGGGGGCGCCGGCTGCGCATCGACGTGATCGGGCTGACCGGACGCGATCCCTCCGTCGCCGAGCTCGAGCACCTCCGAGACGTGGAGATCTGATGGGCGTGGCGCGGACGTGGGCGGTGGCGATCGTGGGTGCGCACGGGGAGTGCGTCGAGGTGGAAGCCGACCTGAGCGAGCAGACGCCCGAGTTCAAGATCATCGGACTCCCGGACCGCTCGCTGAGCGAAGCGGCCCGACGGGTGCACAACGCGTGCGTCAACAGCGAGCTTCCCCTCCCTCGTCGCCGGATCACGGTGAATCTGTCGCCCGCAGGCCTGCCCAAACAAGGGGCGGGGTTCGATGTGGCGATCGCCGTGGCCGCGCTGGCTACGGAAGGGGGCATGGATGCCGCCTCCTTGGCGCGCACGGTCCATCTCGGAGAGCTGGGTCTCGACGGCCGGCTGCGCCCCGTCCCTGGTGTGCTTCCCGCCGTGATCGCCGCCGTGCGGGCCGGACGGAGTCGGATCGTGGTTCCCGCCGCCAACCGGGAGGAAGCGGAACTCGTCCCGGGCGCGGAGGTCCTCGGGGCCGTCAACCTGGCGCAGGTCGCTTCCTGGCACGGCGCGGAGGTCGTCGTGCCAGACCAGGAGCCCGTCCCGGGCACGACCACCCCTCGTGTTTACGCCGACGCCGGAGAACTCGCGGACGTCCTCGGGCAACCCCAGGCGGTGGAAGCGCTCGTCACTGCTGCGGCGGGCGGCCACCACCTCCTCATGTGCGGACCACCAGGCGCGGGCAAAACGATGCTGGCGAAGAGACTGCCCGGTATCCTCCCGCCTCTCGACGACGACGCGGCTCTCGCCGTGGCGAGTCTCGCGTCGTTGAGCGGTGCGCGGGTGGCGACGCTCGATCGGACGCCGCCGTTCGTCTCGCCGCATCACTCCGCCAGCGTCGCGTCCTTGGTGGGCGGCGGCTCGCGGACGATGCGCCCGGGTGCGATCGCGCTGGCGTCCGAGGGCGTGCTCTTCCTCGACGAGGCCGCGGAGTTCCCCGGCGGGACCCTCGATGCCCTCCGCCAGCCCCTCGAGAGCGGGATGATCTCCATCGATCGGGCCGGGTGGCGCGCGGACTTCCCCACACGATTCCAGCTGATCCTCGCCACGAACCCGTGCCCGTGCGGCGACTACGGCATCCGCGGCGGATCGTGCGCGTGTCCGCCGTCGGCCATTCGCCGGTATCTGGGTCGCCTGTCGGGGCCGCTCCTGGACAGGATCGACATCGAGCTGACGGTGCAGCGCGTCGCGGTGGCCCAGCGGGATGCGCTCCCGCCGTCGATGACGACCCATCAGGCCAGAGATCGCGTGGCCGAGGCGCGGGCGCGGATGGGACGGCGCCTGATCGGGACCCCCTGGACCCTGAACGCGCGAGTACCCGGCACCTGGCTCAGGGACGGCCCGTATGCGCCGGATCCGACCGTACGCCGTCCGCTGGATGCCGCACTGCATCGAGGATCGCTGACCCTCCGCGGTTACGACCGCGTGCTGCGGGTCGCGTGGTCGCTCGCAGATCTCGAGGGACACGACCGGTTGGCCGCGGACCATATCGGGCGTGCACTGTTCTTGAAGCGGGGTGCCGCGGCATGAGCGGCCTCGACCTGCGACCGCGCGTCGTGCGGAGCGTCCTGGGTGAATGGGCTGACGATCTCGACGACCAGGCCGCCCTCGATCGGTACGCGGCGGCCGAGTGGAGTGTGATCGCCGAGCCGGGGGACGGCGTCGCGGGGGCGGTCGTGGGTGCGCTGGGCCGTGTCGAGGCGCTGCGGTTGGTCACGCACGACGGTCTGCTGTCCGGAGTAGGGGACCCACAGACGTTGGCGCGCGCCCAGGAGCGGTGGCGCCCCCGGATCGACGCCGGCGCCGTCGCCGCCGCGCTGCGTACGGCACGCGCGAACGGCGTGCACCTGCTGGTGCCGGGGGATCCGCTGTGGCCGTCAGCGGTCGATGACCTCGGGGTGCACAGCCCGCTCACCCTGTGGGTTCGCGGTGACCCCGCGCGGCTGGGCTCGGACCGTCCCGCAGTCGCGATCGTCGGTGCGCGGGCCGCGACGGCCTACGGAGAACACGTCGCGATCGATCTCGGAGCGGGCCTGGTCGCGCGCGGCGTCGCCGTGGTGTCCGGCGGCGCGTACGGCATCGACGGAGCGGCGCACCGTGCCGTCCTCCGCGCGGGCGGCGTCACGATGGCTCTCCTCGCGGGGGGCGCGGATCGCGCGTACCCGGCGGGGCATGCGGGGATGCTGGGCGACATCGCGGCGACAGGCGTCGTGATCAGCGAGGTTCCGTGCGGCACCGCACCCACGCGTTGGCGCTTCCTCCAGCGGAATCGCCTCATCGCCGCGCTGTCGGCGGCGACCGTCGTGGTCGAGGCCGGCTGGCGGAGCGGCTCGCTCAACACCGCCGGTCACGCCTCGGCGCTCGGGCGCCCTCTGGGGGCTGTCCCCGGCCCCGTCACCAGCGCTGCGTCGGCGGGCTGTCACCGCTTGCTCCGGGAGTACGACGCGGTCTGCGTGACCGGGGTCGACGACGTCGCGGACCTGATCGGCGCGCTCCCCGCCGACTCGCCGTCGGAGCGCGCGAGTCCCGGCGAGTCATCCGTCGACAGCGATTCCCGACGGGTGCGGGATGCCCTCAGTTCGCGCACGCCGCGCAGCGTGACGGCGATCGCGCGCCACACCGGTCTCGCCGAAGCCGACGTGGCGGGACGTCTGGGCATGCTGGAACTGGAACGCCGGGCACGTCGCGTCCTGGACGGCTGGCTCCGGGGTGGATGAACCCGCGCGCCTTCGGAGCGGCGGGCGGAGGCGCGCACGCGCGGTGGGCGATAGTGGATCTCATGCAGGTGCACGCCGCCGTCGAGGACTACCTCGCTCATCTTTCCTCCGTGCGCCGCGTATCCGATGCCACTCTGCGTGCGTACCGCTCCGATCTCGTCGATCTCGAGCGGTCGCTCCCGGAGATTCCGCTCGCGGACGTCACCCGTGACCACCTCCGGGATTGGCTCTGGACGGCCACCCAACGGGGCGCGTCCCGTGCGACCCTCGCCCGCCGGATCGCGTCCGTCCGAGGATTCTTCGCGTGGGCCGCCGAGACCGGGCGGGTGGGCATCGATGCGAGTCTTCGCCTGGCCGCGCCGCGGAAAGGTCGCACCCTGCCCCGGGTCGCCGCGGCGGACACACTGGGCCGCGTGTTGGGCGAACTCGCCGGTCGCGCCGAGGGGGGAGATCCGATCGCGCTGCGCGATCACGCCCTCGTCGAGCTGATCTACGCGTCCGCGCTGCGGGTCGCGGAGGCGTGCGGTCTGGACCTGGACGCAGTCGACGCCGGACGACAGACCGTCCGGGTATCGGGGAAAGGCGGGAAGGACCGCGTGGTGCCCTACGGCGACGCCGCTGCGGGGGCCCTCGCCGCTTACCTGGTGCGGGGTCGGCCCGCACTGGCGGAACGCGGCGCGGGCGCCGCGGGCTCCGCGCTCTTCCTGGGGGCGCGGGGGGCGCGCTTGAACACCCGCTCGGCGTACGACGTGGTGTCACGGCTGCTCGGCCATGAGATCGGACGGACCGCCGGTCCGCACGCACTCCGCCACTCGGCAGCCACGCATCTGCTCGACGGCGGAGCCGACCTGCGCGCCGTGCAGGAGATGCTGGGGCACGCCAGCCTGGGCACGACCCAGATCTACACGCACGTGTCGACGGAACGGTTGCACGCGAGCTACCGCCGCGCCCACCCGCGTGCGTGAGGTGCCTGTCTCAGCAACACGGGAGGAGGACGGCCCGCGCGGGGGAGGACAGCAGAGCGAGCGGGTCCACGTACGCGCCGTGAACGCGGATGCCGAGGTGAAGCCGCCCGGGTGCTCCGTGGCCTTCGGAAGAGACGGATCCGATCCGCGAACCTGCGACGACGACATCGCCCACCACGACCGTCGGATCGATCGGCTCCATCGAGCTCACCACGCCGTCGCCGTGGTCGATCGAGATGACCGGCCGATCCACGACCCGCCCGGCGAAGACGACCATTCCCGCTGCCGGCGCATGGACGGGGGACCTCGGAGTCGACCCGATGTCGATGCCGCGGTGCCCCGGGCCATAGGCGTGGGCAGGCGGTTCGAACGGGCGGACGAGCGCGGCAGGGGAGATCGGCCACGTCCACGACCCGTCGGGAGGTGCCAGGGCGGTGGTGCCGAGGTCGGGGTGATCCGCCGCTCCCATGCCCTGGAGCGGCGCCAGGAGGACGGATGCGGCGACGACGACGGATCGGAGAGCACGCGGTGTCATGCGAGCAGTCTGAGCCGCGGGGTCCGATCGCGGACGGCGTCCGCCGGAGTCGGTGGAAAGGTCGACGCGATGCGCCGTGGGGGAGGAGGGCCGACTGATACACTGGCAGACGCATCCCGCTCGTCGGGATGACTACGCGTGCCCGAACGTGCGGTCAGCCGCACGCGGCGTTCCTCCCCTCGGTCCCTTCACAGGGTGGGAGTGCGCCGGGCACCAGGGACACCGGCCACCGGCTCGGTGCGAAACAACCGCAAGGGGCGACAACGCCCAGACAAGGAGTACGGCCATGGCCGTCGTCACCATCCGCCAGCTGCTCGACAGCGGCGTTCACTTCGGACACCAGACCCGCCGGTGGAACCCGAAAGTCAAGCGCTTCATCCTGACCGAGCGCAGCGGCATCCACATCATCGATCTCCAGCAGTCGCTGAGCTACATCGACAAGGCCTACGAGTTCGTCAAGGAGACCGTCGCGCACGGCGGCACCATCCTGTTCGTCGGCACCAAGAAGCAGGCTCAGGAGATCCTCGCCGAGCAGGCGACGCGCGTGGGCCAGCCCTACGTCAACCAGCGCTGGCTCGGCGGTCTGCTGACCAACTTCCAGACGGTCTCCAAGCGTCTCGCCCGGATGAAGGAGCTCGAGGAGCTCGACTACGACAACCCGGCGGAGAGCGGCTTCACCAAGAAGGAGCTTCTGCTCAAGAAGCGCGAGCTGGACAAGCTCCACAAGTCCCTCGGCGGTATCCGCAACATGACCAAGACGCCGTCGGCGATCTGGGTCGTGGACGCCAAGCGCGAGCACCTCGCCGTGAACGAGGCGACGAAGCTCGGCATCCCCGTCATCGGCATCCTGGACACCAACGCCGACCCCGACGAGTTCCAGTACCCGATCCCCGGCAACGACGACGCGATCCGGTCGGTGAGCCTTCTCACCCGCATCATCGCCGACGCCGCCGCCGAGGGGCTCATCCAGCGTCACCAGCCCGCCGGCGAGGCGGAGCAGGCCGCTGAGCCGCTCGCGGAGTGGGAGCGGGAGCTGCTCGAGCAGGGCGCGCCGGAGCAGTCCTCGGCATCCACCGAGGCGGTCGCCGATGTCGCGGAGGCCGAGAAGGCCGCTGACGAGGCCGTCGCCGATGAGCAGGCCGTCGAGGGCGAGGCCGCGACCGAGTCGTCGGCCGACGCCGCGGGCGCAGAGGCCGCGACCGACGCCGAAGCAGCCAAGTAAGCACGTCCATCCTTCGCCGCGGCGGGAGCGTCTTCACGACGCCCCGCCGCGGCATCTGACACCGTCACCAAACAAGGAGCCGCCACCCATGGCAAACTTCACGATCGCCGACATCAAGACGCTGCGTGAGCAGCTCGGCACCGGCATGGTCGACACCAAGAAGGCGCTCGAGGAGGCCGACGGCGACCTCGAGAAGGCCGTCGAAATTCTGCGCCTCAAGGGAGCGAAGGGCAACGCCAAGCGCGCCGACCGATCCACCTCCGAGGGTCTCGTCGCGGCCAAGGAGCTCGATGGCAAGGTCACCATCATCGAGCTGAACACCGAGACGGACTTCGTCGCCAAGAACGACCGCTTCATCGCGCTGGCCGATCAGGTCCTGGATGCCGCGGCCGCCGCGCACGCCGACTCGGCCGAGGCTGCTCTCGCCGCTCCCGCCGGTTCTTCGACCGTCGCGCAGCTCATCTCCGACGAGGCCGCGATCATCGGCGAAAAGGTCGAGCTCCGTCGCGTGGCGACCCTCGCCGGCGACAAGTTCGAGATCTACCTGCACAAGACCAGCAAGGACCTGCCTCCCCAGGTCGGCGTGGTGCTCGCCTACTCGGGCGATGACGCGGAGACGGCGCGGAGCCTCGCGCAGCACATCTCGTTCGCGAACCCGAGCTACCTCTCCCGCGACGAGGTGCCCGAGGCCGATGTCGAGAAGGAGCGCGAGATCGTCACCGAGATCTCCCGCAACGAGGGCAAGCCGGAGGCCGCCCTCCCGAAGATCGTCGAGGGCCGTGTCAACGCCTTCTTCAAGCAGGTGTCGCTGCTCGACCAGGACTACGCCAAGGACAACAAGCTGTCGGTGGCTCAGGTCGCCAAGGACGCAGGTCTGACGCTCACCGGCTTCGCCCGGTTCAAGGTCGGCGCCTGACTCGCCTGAGGGCCCGCATCGTTCGCCGATGCGGGCCCTTGTCATGCCGTAGGTTGTCGTCAGACGAGAGGAAGACCGTTGATCAGTGAGTCCACCGGGCGCCGCCGCGTCCTGTTGAAACTTTCCGGCGAGGCGTTCGGCGGAGGCCAGCTGGGCGTGAACCCCGATGTGGTCGGTCAGATCGCGCGGGAGATCGCCGAAGCGGTCGATCGGGTCGAGGTCGCCATCGTCGTGGGAGGGGGCAACTTCTTCCGCGGCGCAGAGCTCAGCCAGCGCGGAATGGACCGTGGCCGCGCCGATTACATGGGCATGCTCGGGACCGTGATGAACGCGCTGGCCCTCCAGGACTTCCTCGAGCAGGCGGGTGCCGCCACACGTGTGCAGTCCGCGATCTCGATGACGCAGGTGGCCGAGCCGTACATCCCCAGACGCGCCGAGCGGCATATGGAGAAGGGTCGCGTCGTGATCTTCGGCGCCGGAGCCGGCCTGCCCTATTTCTCGACCGACACCGTCGCTGCCCAGAGGGCTCTGGAGATCGGCGCGTCCGAGGTGCTGGTCGCCAAGAACGGGGTCGACGGCGTCTACACCGCCGACCCGAAGAAGGACGCGTCCGCGACCCGTATCGACCGGATCACCTACCTCGATGCACTCCAGCGTGGGCTGAAGGTCGTCGATTCCACCGCCTTCAGCCTCTGCATGGACAACAAGATGGACATGCGGGTGTTCGGCATGGAGCCCGCGGGCAACGTCACCCGCGCGCTTCTCGGCGACTCCATCGGCACGCTGGTCACGGCGTGACGCACGCCGCTGAGTAGACTGAACCGACCCCAACGCGAAGGAGACACTGTGATCGCGGACGTCCTGGCTGAAACCGGAGAGCGCATGGATCGCGCCGTCGAAGCGGCGAAGGAGGACTTCTCCACCGTTCGCACGGGTCGGGCGAACCCGCAGCTCTTCCAGAAGCTGATGGTCGACTACTACGGTTCGCCGACGCCCCTGGCCCAGTTGGCCTCGCTGAACACGCCCGAGGCGCGCACGATCGTCGTCACCCCTTACGACAAGTCGGCGCTGAAGGCGATCGAGCAGGCGATCCGCGACGCGCCGAACCTCGGAGCCAATCCGGGCAACGACGGCAACATCATCCGGGTCACGATGCCCGAGCTCACCCAGGAGCGTCGCAAGGAGTACGTCAAGCTCGTGCGGACCAAGGGCGAGGACGCGAAGGTGCACGTCCGCGGGATCCGCCGCAAGGCGAAGGACGACCTCGACGCACTGAAGTCCGAGGTCGGCGAAGACGAGCTCGTCCGGGCCGAGAAGGAATTGGACGCGCTCACGCGCGCCCACGTCGACGCGATCGACGAGGCGCTCAAGCGCAAAGAAGCAGAGCTTCTGGAAGTCTGACGCACGCCATGTCCGATCGCTCGGGTGGCCCCGCGGAGGTGCCGGGGGAGCCGGCTCCGCCGCTGTCCCGCCGGCAGGCTGCGCGTGCGCGTGAGGCCGGTGAACCGTCCGCGGCGTTCCAGGCTCACGTGCGCGCCGCACGCAGCGAATTCGACAGCCATGTCGCACACGCGCGGGCGGAGTTCGAAGAGGCCAATGAGCGGATCAAGCAGCGCACCGGTCGCAATCTGATCCTGGCGATCGTGATCGCCCTCGCGATCGGCGCGGTGGTTTTGTCGACCCTGCTCTTCGTGAAGTGGTTCTTCCTCGTCTTCGCGCTCGGCGCCGCATTGCTCGGGGTCTTCGAATTCTCCCGTGCGCTGTCCGCATCGGGTCGCCGCGTCGACCTCGTCCCGCAACTGGTCGCGGGCACGGTCCTGGTGCTCCTGCCCGCGATCCTCGATCCGTGGCTGCACTGGGTGACGGTGTTCGCCGCGGTGGCGTTCGTGGTCGTGTGGCGACTCCTGCGCCAGATGGTCGCCGACGACGGGCGCCCCGGAGGCGCGATCCTTTCGGATGCTCTCGTCTCCGCGTTCGTGCAGCTCTACGTCCCCTTCTTCGCCAGCCTCGGCGTCGTCCTGCTCCGGCAGGAGGGCGGGCAATGGTGGATCCTCTCGTTCGTCATCATCGCCGTGGCAGCGGACACCGGAGCGTACGCGAGCGGCCTCGCATGGGGACGGCACCCGCTGGCGCCGAAGATCAGCCCCAAGAAGACGTGGGAGGGTTTCGCGGGCGCAGCCGCGGCGGCCGTGATCGCCGGCGTGCTCTCGGCGGTCTTCCTCCTGTCCCTGCCGTGGTGGGCGGGCATCGTCGTCGGCCTGGTGATCCTGGGCACAGCGACCGCCGGCGACCTCGGCGAATCGATGATCAAGCGCGATCTCGGCATCAAGGACATGAGCTCGTGGCTTCCGGGGCATGGCGGTGTCCTCGACCGGCTGGACTCGATCCTCCCGTCCGCGATGGCGGCACTGGCCCTGTACTACCTCTTCTCCCCTCTGGTGATCGCATGAGTGACACGTCGTCCCCGATGTTCCCCGAGACGCGCGGCCGCGACCGGGGCTACGACAAGGTCGCTGTGGAGGAGTTCCTCGCCCGCGCGCGGACCGCCTTCGAGCAGGCGGATGCCGGATTGAGCGCGGCCGACGTGCGAGCGGTGGCCTTCCCCCTCGTCCGCGAGGGATACGTGATCGCGGCGGTGGACGCAGCCCTCGGTCGGATAGAGGACGCCTTCGCTCTGCGGGAGAGGGAAGCCGCGCTCTCCTCGGACGGTGTGGAGGGATGGGTGGGCCGCACCCGGGAGACCGCACAGGTCGTCCTCGACCGGCTCGCGCGTCCGCGCGGGCATCGCTTCCGCAGAGTCGGACTCCTGCGATACGGCTACCGGGTGGACGAGGTCGACCTGGTCGCGGACAAGATCGCGCGCTACCTCGAGGACGGTTCTCCCGTGAGCGTCGAGCAGGTGCGCTCGGTGGCATTCCGCATGCAGCGCGGCGGTTACCACGAGGGCCAGGTCGACGCTGTTCTCGACGCGGTCGTCGAGGTCATGCTGGCCGTCTCGTGACGCTCCGCACCGGGGTGACAGCTCCCGTGACCGCTCGGTAGAATCGGCCCATTGTGACACCGTCCGAGGAGCTGACCACGCGCCGCGCGTTCCGTGATGCGGCTCGCACGGAGTCGCAGACGTCGGGCACACGGCCCCGGGCGATGGGCCGTCCCGCGCCTCGGCGCTCGCGCCGTCGCGACGTGCTCGCGGTGTTCGGCGTCGTCGCGGTGACGGGATTCGCAGCCGCCTACATCGGTCCCCCCGGCCTCGCCGTCGCCGAGGCGCCCTCGGCGACCACGACCTCGACGGTGAGCCTCTACGCGAACTCGCTGGCCGACGCTCAGGTCTCCGCGCCGAGTGGCGGCGACGCCGCGGCGGAGGCCGCTGTGCTGGATCGCGGCAACTACACCGTCTACGTCACGCCCACCCCGACGCCCGAGCCGGAGCCGGAGCAGCCCGTCGAGACCGCAGGCCCGCCGGCGGCGGAGTCAGCAGCCTGGCAGCCGCCGTTCGTCACGCCTGATCCGGGGTCGGCTCAGGCGATCGCGTACGACATGGTCATCGCGCGAGGCTGGAACGACGACGAGTTCGCGTGCCTGGTCGCCCTGTGGAACCGCGAGTCCGGTTGGCGCGTGAACGCCTACAACGCCTCGAGCGGGGCATACGGCATCCCTCAGTCCCTCCCCGGCGACAAGATGGCCTCCGCCGGAGCGGATTGGGAGACCAATCCGGCGACGCAGATCACGTGGGGCCTCGGCTACATCGGTGCCCGCTACGGCGCGCCGTGCGGGGCGTGGGGCCACTCGCAGAGCGTCGGGTGGTACTGACCCGATGCCCCGTTCCCACCGTCGCCGCCCCGAGCCCGCCGGCGACGACGAATCCTTCGCCCGCCTGCTGGCGGGCTTCAAACGCACCGAGATGAAACGGGGCGTCGAGTGGACGGTGCAGCCGATCGCGGCGGCGCAGGCGCAGAAGCCGTACGTCTGCCCCGGATGTCCGAACGACATCGTCCCCGGGACGGCGCACGTCGTCGTGTGGCGGGCATCGGGCATCTTGGGGGACTCCGCCGACCTGGCGGGTCGCCGACACTGGCACACGCACTGCTGGAGGATCAACTGAGATGGAGATCCGTGGACCGATGCTTCTGCCCGCGCGCCGGGAGGACATCGAACTGCAGACGATCGACGGTCTGACCCTGGTCGGCGAACTCGCCACTCCGCGCGACCGGGACCCGGTCGCCACCTTGGTGACCTGTCATCCGCTCCCCACCGCGGGCGGGTTCATGGACTCCCATATCTTCCGGAAGGCGGCCGGTCGTCTGCCCGCTCTCGCGGACCTCGCGGTTCTGCGGTTCAACACCCGAGGCACGACCTCCGCGCGAGGAACCAGCGAGGGAGCCTTCGACGGTGGTCGGAACGAAGCGTTCGACGTCGCCGCCGCCATGGACTTCGTCGCGTCGCGATCCCTCCCGCACCCCTGGTTGGTGGGTTGGTCGTTCGGAACGGAGCTGGTGCTGAAGTACGGGCGCGATCATGCGATAGACGGCGCCATCCTGCTGTCGCCGCCGCTGCACCGAGCAACCGACGAGGACGTCGCCGCCTGGGCCGGAGATCCGCGACCGCTCGTGGTCCTCGTCCCCGAGTTCGACGACTACCTGCGACCGGACGAAGCACGGGAGCGGTTCGCGTCGGTTCCCGCCGCTGCGCTCATCGCCGTCGAGGGGGGCAAGCACCTGTGGGTCGGGGAGAACCAGACCCGCCGGGTCCTCACGGAGATCGTGGCGGCAGTGAACCCGGGTGCGCTGCCGCTCGCCACCGAGTGGTCGGACGGCACCGCCTGAGTCACCGCTCGTTCTGGCGGGGGATGACCACCTGGCGGTAGATGATCAGGATGCTGGCCGCGATCGGGATCGCGACGAGGGCGCCGAGAAGTCCGAGCAGCGAACCGCCGGCCAATGCGGCGATCACCACGACCGCGCCGGGGACGGAAACGGCGCGGCCCATGATCCGCGGGGCGATGACGTACGCCTCGAGCTGCATGTAGATCAGGTAGTAGATCGCCGCCACGATCGCGGTCGTCGGAGACCCGAGACCGAGGCAGATCAGCACGATGATCGTCGAGCCGGTCAGGGTGCCGACCAGCGGGATCAGCGAGAAGAAGAAGGCGATCACAGCGAGCACGGCGGGGAACGGTGCCTGGATGATGCTGAGGAAGATCATGCTCAGGACGCCGTTGATCACCCCGAGGCTTCCCTGCCCGATGACGAAGTAGCCGACGGAGTCCGTGATCTGCTCACCGAGATCGATCACGCGGGCTCGCTTGGAGGCGGGGACCAGCTGATACACGGCACGCTTGAGACTCGGCGTGGAGGCGGTGAAGTAGATGGTCAGGATCAGAACGATGAAGGCTCCCGCGAGGCCGGCGATGACGGCGCCGCCGACGACGAAGATCCCGCCACCGATCTCGCTGCCGATGGCGCCGAGATCGAGGGAGTCGACCCATTCCTGCACGTATGCCAGAACGCGATCGACGTCGAGCGCGGGGAACGACGCCGCCATCCACTCGCGCACATCGGTGATCGGGTCCCAATCCGCGCGCTCCACCACGGATTGCACCTGGGCGATCAGCTGCGCGATCTGTCCGACGATCACGGGGACGACGATGAGGATGACCCCGGCGAATGCGGCCAGGACTCCGAGGATCGTCACCAGGACGGCCGCCCAGCGGGGCAGCCCGCGGCGCTCGAGCCACCCCACCAGCGGGTCGAGGCCGAGCGACAGGAAGAGTGCGGTGCCGACGTAGAGGAGGATCGTGGACAGCGTCTGGATGCTGCCGATGAACAGAAGCCCCAATCCGACACCGAGAGTCGCGACGAACGCCACGCGGAACGGGTTGTGCACCTTCATGGAGACTCCAGGGATCGAACGGCGTCGCGCAGACGCGTGTGGTCAGGATACGCAGGGGATGCCGCACACACGGGCATTGGGCGCTCCCGGGGCGCTTTCAGGTCGATTTCGCTACTCTGAAACGTCGAGTCCGTCGCCCGATGACCCATGGGCCGGCTCGGGAAGGATTTCTCCGTGCGTTTCGTGTGGGCCGTCGCGGCCTTCGTCCTCGCGGCGCTGATGATCGGCGCCGGGATCGCTCAGCGCACCGTCTTCCAAGGACCGACGACGCAGAGTGCCAGCGCCGTGATCGACAGCGACGCCCGTTATGTGCTCGTCGACGGTGCCGTCATGAACATGTATCCCGGTGCGCAGACGCTCCGCGCCGACGGCGAGGGGGAGATCTTCGCCGCCTATGGGCGGACGACGGACATGCAGGCCTGGCTCTCCGACACCGCATACACGGCCGTCACCGTCGGAGACGAAGGCGCACTCATCACCACCGACATCGAACCCGCGATCACCGAGGCGGCGGGGGAGGACTCGCCGGGCGCCGACGACCCGGCCACAACTCCCGATGCGGACACCGAAGAGGGCGGGGCGGATGCGGTGAGCTCTGATCCGGCCCCCGCGACGCGCGATCCCCGCGGATCGGACCTGTGGTTGGCCGAGTACGAGCAGACCGACGACCTGGTCACCCCCCTCCAGATTCCGGAAGACCTCTCCGTGCTTCTCGCTGCCGACGGCGAGTCCGCTGCGCCGACGGAATTGTCGGTCACGTGGCCGATCACCAATCGCACGCCGTGGGCCGGTCCCCTCATCGTCGGCGGCGCGATCGTCATGGCGGTCGGCGTCTGGCTGTACTTCCTCGCGATCCGACACATCCGCCGCTCGAAGGGTCCGCGTCGCAAGGGGCTCCCCGTCCCGGTGACGGAGCCCATCGATCTTTCGAACAGCGCTTCGCGCAAGGGGGTCATCAGCGCCGGTGGCGTGCGGCGTGCGCTCTCACGAGGTCGCCGGCCGATCCTCGCCGTCCCCGCGCTCGGCGTCTCCGTACTGCTTCTCGCCGGATGCTCCGCAGACGCGTGGCCGCAGCTCGGCGCGTCGCCCACTCCGACGCCGACGCAGACGGTCATCGCACCAGAGGGCCAGCAGCAGCCGGCGGTCACCCGTGACCAGGCTGAGACCATCGTGGAGCGCGTGGCCGACACCGTCGGCGAGGCCGATGCAGCGCTCGACCTGGATCTCGCCGCCACGCGCCTGGACGGGGCGATGCTCGCCGCTCGCGCGACCAATTACACATTGCGCGGGGCCATCCCGGACTACGCCGCGCCCGCTCCCATCGTCTCGGGCTCGCTCGAGATCATCCTGCCCCAAGCGTTCGACGGGTGGCCACGGTCCTTCCTCGCCGTCGCCGATGACGAATCGTCCAACACCTCCAGCATCATGGTGCTGACGCAGAAGGATCCGTGGTCGGACTTCCTGCTGTCCTATGCGGGAAGCCTCGAAGCCTCCACGCTGATGCCGGATCTCGCGCCCACGTACGTCGGAGCGCCGCAGGTGCAGCCGGACTCGCCCTTCCTGATCATGCCCCCCGAGGAGGTGGCGGCCGCCTACTCGGACGTCATCAACAACGGCGAGGACAGCGAGTTCTTCGAGGTCTTCGAAGAGGAGGGCGACCAGCTGCGAGCCAGCATCGCATCCGACCGTGCACGCCGCCTGGAGGAGTTCAACCAGACCGCTGCGTCGACCGGAAGCCTCACGTTCTCGTCCACCGAGGGCGCATTCGCGCCCTATGCCCTCGCGACCCTGGAGAGCGGCGCGATCGTCGCCGTCAGTGTGCGGGAGAGCGACGAGGTCCGACCCACCAATGAAGACGCGGTCATCAAGCTGGACAACAACGCCACGGTGCAGACCCTCGCGGGGGCTGACCAGTCCGCAACGGGGTTCGAGACGACGTTCAGCGATCAGATCTTCTTCTACGTGCCCGGTCAGGGATCCAGCGAACGGATCCGTCTGCTCGGCTACGCGTCCGACATCCTCGAAGCGAAGGTGATCCCGTGACCGATCTCTCCCCAGCCGCCCTGCGCGGCGCCGTGGACCTCTCGTCCCTCCGCCAGGCCGCAGCGCGCCCCACCCCCGGAACGGGCGCGCCCCCGGCATCCGCGTCGGCGCCCTCGCTCGTCTTCGACGCGACCGATGACACCTTCGCGCAGGTGCTCGAGCTCTCGCGAACCGTCCCCGTCGTCGTCGACCTCTGGGCGGATTGGTGCGGGCCCTGCAAGCAGCTGAGCCCGGTCATCGAGAAGGTCGTCACGGAGCTCGACGGGCGCGTCGTCCTGGTGAAAGTCGACGTGGACGCCAATCCGCAGCTCGCGCAGGCGTTCCGCGCCCAGTCGATCCCGATGGTCGTCGGGCTCGTGGGCGGTCAGCCCGTACCTCTGTTCACCGGAGCGGTTCCCGAGCAGCAGGTCCGTGAGGTGCTGGGCCAGCTTCTCCAGCTGGCTGCCCAGCATGGGGTGACCGGCACCGTTCCCCGTGAGGACGGCGACGGGGCGGAGACCGAGCCTGCGGAGGCCCCCCTTCCGCCGCTGCACGCCGAGGCCTTCGCGGCGATCGAGGAGGGCGACTACGCGCGGGCCATCGCCGCGTACGAGAAGGCGCTGGCGGAGAACCCTCGCGACGCGGACGCTCAGGCCGGAGTCGGGCAGGTGCGTCTGCTCGACCGTGTCCAGGGTGTCGACCTCGCGGAGGCGCGATCGGCGGCCGCGGCGAACCCCTCCGACGTTCCGGCGGCGTTGCTCGTCGCGGATCTGGATGTCACGGGTGGCCACGTCGATGACGCCTTCGAGCGTCTCCTCGATCTGATGGCGGCCCTTCCCGATGCGGAACGCGGGCCGCTCCGCGAGCGTCTGCTGGAGTACTTCGGTCTGGTGGGCGACACCGACCCGCGCGTGCTCCGCGCCCGCGGACGGCTGGCGTCGCTGCTCTTCTGATCGCGGTCACCCGCCCCGCCCGAGGGGAGGCGGGGTGCTGCCGGACCATGTCCGGCAGCACCCCGCGTTCCCTCATTCCGCGAGGGTCGGGATGTGCGCCTCGCGACGGTGGCGCAGCCAGACCGCTCCCAACGGCGGAAGCGTCAGGTGCGCACGTCCTCCCTCACCGGCGTGCACGACGCCGAAGTTCCCCACGCCCGATCCACCGAAGTCGTCCGCGTCGCTGTTGAGGATCTCCTCCCACACACCCGGCTCCGGCAGATCGAGCTCGAAGCCGTGGACGGGGACGCCGGAGAAGTTCGAGATCGACACCACCGTGTTGCCGTGCCAGTCGCGGCGCGCGAAGGAGATCACGTTGGGGTTCCAGCTCGGTGCACCGAGCCGGTGGAAGGCGGCGCCGTCGCTGTCGCGCGACCACAGCGCCGACTGATCCCGGTACACACGGTTGAGGCTGCCGACGAACCGCTGGAGTGCGGCGTGCGACGGCTGGTCCAACAGCCACCAGTCCAGAGAACGACCCTCGGACCATTCGGACATCTGCCCGAACTCCTGCCCCATGAACAGCAGCTGCTTACCCGGGTGAGACCACATGTACGCGAGGAACACGCGGAGGTTGGCGAGCTTCTGCCAGTGGTCGCCCGGCATCCGTGTGAAGAGGCTGCCCTTTCCGTGGACGACCTCGTCGTGGCTGATGGGCAGGACGAAGTTCTCGCTGAAGGCGTACACGAAGGAGAAGGACAGCTCACCCTCATGGTGCGAGCGGTACATCGGGTCACGCTTGATGTACTGCAGCGTGTCGTTCATCCACCCCATGTTCCACTTGAACCCGAAACCGAGACCGCCGTGGTCGGTGGGCGCGGTCACACCGGGGAAGCTCGTGGACTCCTCCGCGATCATGGCGATCCCCGGGTAGCGCTTGTAGGCGGTGGCGTTCACCTCCTGGAGGAAGGAGATCGCCTCCAGGTTCTCCCGACCACCATGGACGTTCGGGACCCACTCGTCCGGCTCCCGCGAATAGTCGAGATAGAGCATGGAGGCCACCGCGTCGACCCGGAGTCCGTCGACGTGGAACTCCTCTATCCAGTACAGGGCGTTGGCGACGAGGAAGTTCCGCACCTCCCGACGTCCGTAGTCGAAGATGTAGGTCCCCCAGTCCTTGTGCTCGCCGCGCCGCGGATCCGGGTGCTCGTACAGCGCCTCGCCGTCGAACCGGGCCAGAGCGAACGAATCCTTCGGGAAGTGGCCAGGGACCCAATCCATGATCACGCCGATCCCGGCCTGGTGAAGTCGGTCGATGAGGTACCTGAGGTCATCCGGAGTGCCGAACCGGCTGGTCGGGGAATAGTAGCCGGTGACCTGGTAGCCCCAGGACCCTCCGAAGGGGTGCTCCGCGAGCGGCATGAACTCGACGTGCGTGAAGCCCTGAGCCGTGACGTAGTCGATGAGGCTGTCGGCCGCCTCGCGGTAGGTGAGACCGGGGCGCCACGAGCCGAAGTGGAGCTCGTACACCGACATGGGGGCGCTGAGCGGCGTGCTCCGCGCCCGCGCCTCGAGCCATGCGGCGTCCTGCCATTCGTAGTCCGAATGCGTGACGACGGACGCAGTGGCCGGCGGGACCTCCGCCCAACGCGCCATCGGGTCGGCCTTGGTCACCCATTCGCCGTAGCGGGAGAGGAGCTCGAACTTGTAGACGGCGCCGACGTCGAGCACCGGGATGAACAGCTCCCAGACACCGGTGGACCCCATCGAGCGCATCGCGTGGCCCTGACCGTCCCAGCCGTTGAAATCGCCGACGACGCGCACGGCCTGCGCGTTCGGCGCCCACACGGCGAAGGCCGTTCCGGGGACACCGTCCTGGGTGCGGACGTGAGCGCCGAGCACTTTCCACAGCTGCTCGTGCCGACCTTCCCCGATGAGGTGAAGGTCGAGCTCGCCCACGGTGGGGGTGTGCGCGTAGGGGTCCGCGGCGACGTGGACGGTGCCGCCGTCGTACGTCGCCTCGATCTCGTAGGGGCCGGGCGCGGCGGCTCGGCGCCCCTCCCAGATACCGCCGCGAACGTGGGTGAGCTCGACGCGCTCCCCGTCCGCGAAGACTGCCGTGACGGTCTCCGCGAGCGGGCGTCGGGCGCGCATCGCCCAACCCTCGGCTACCGGGTGCAGCCCGAGGACGGCATGCGGGTCGTGATGCGAGCCGGTGGCGACGGCATCCCAGACGTGGTCGTGATCGCTCATCGGGTCTCCTTGACGTGAAGGATGTGCACGGGCTCGGTGAAGGCGTCCAGACGGACGAAGTTGTGGTCGGCCCACGTCCAGCGCGCACCGGAGAGGAGATCCTCCACCTCGTAGGCGTCGCCCGCGGGGACACCCCACACGGTGGTGTCCAGATGCACCATCGTCTCCCGGACGGAGTGCGGGTCGGTGTTCACGACCACGATGATCGTGTCGGACTTCCCGCTCGGAGACAGATCGCCGTCGAGATGCTTGGAGTAGACCAGCACGGCGTCGTCATCGCTCCAGTGCACGCGGAGATTGCGGAGCTGACCGAGCGCCGGGTGGGTCCGTCGGATGTCGTTCAGGCGGCCGAGGAAGGGCGCGAGGGAGTCGCCGCGTTCCACGGCGCCGTCCCAGTCGCGCACCTTGTACTCGTACTTCTCGTTGTCGATGTTCTCCTCGGAACCCGGTCGGGCCACGTTCTCGTACAGCTCGTAGCCGGCGTAGACGCCGTACGTGGGAGCCGCGGTCGCGGCGATGACGGCGCGGATGCGGTAGGCGGGACGACCGCCGAACTGCAGGTACTCGGTGAGGATGTCGGGGGTGTTCACGAACAGATTCGGGCGGAGGAAATCCGCCGTGTCCCGCGCGAGCGACAGGAGGAACTCCTCGAGCTCGACCTTCGTGTTCCGCCAGGTGAAGTACGTGTAACTCTGCTGGAATCCGACCGACGCGAGGGACTGCAGCGGCGCGGGCCGGGTGAACGCCTCGGCGAGGAACACGACGTCGGGGTGCTCCGCGTTCACCGTCGCGATCAGCCACTCCCAGAACTGCAACGGCTTGGTGTGGGGGTTGTCCACCCGGAAGATCTTCACGCCCTGATCGATCCAGTGTCGAACGACGCGCAGCGCCTCCGCACGGATGCCCTCGGGGTCGTTGTCGAAGTTGATGGGGTAGATGTCCTGATACTTCTTCGGCGGGTTCTCGGCGTATGCGATGGATCCGTCCGGGAGCGTCGTGAACCACTCCGGGTGCTCGCGCACCCACGGGTGATCGGGCGCCGCTTGGAGAGCGAAATCCAGAGCCACTTCGATCCCCGCCTCCCGTGCGGCCGTCACGAACGCCCGGAAGTCCTCCAGGGTCCCCAGGTCGGGATGCACGGTGTCGTGACCGCCTTCGTCCGATCCGATCGCCCAGGGCGAGCCGGGATCACCGGGCTGCGGGTCGAGCGTGTTGTTCCGGCCCTTCCTGTTGATCCGCCCGATCGGGTGGATCGGCGGCAGGTAGAGCACGTCGAACCCCATGTCCGCGACGGCGGGGAGTCGCCGGATCGCGGTCTGAAACGTTCCGCTGCGGATCTGACCGTCCGCGAGGACCTCCGCTCCCTCCGAGCGCGGGAAGAACTCGTACCACGCGCCGGAACCGGCGCGGTCGCGCTCGACCAGGAGCTCGCGCTGTTCACCCACGGTGTAGAGAGAGGCGAGAGGCCGAGCGTGCATGAGCGCGGCCAGCTCGGGGTCGCGAACGATGACGAGCGCACCGTCGGTGTCCACGGCGGCGTCGCGCAGGGCGGCTGCGGCGCGGACGAGTCGCGCGCGCTCAGCCTTCGCGCGTGCCTTCTGGGAACCGGCGCGTTCGAGGAGCAGAGCGCCCATCTCGCGCATGAGCTGTTCGTCGACCCCCGCCGCGATCTTGAGGTCCGCCGCGTGCTGCCAGGTGGCGAAGTCGTCGGCGAACGACTCGAATCGGAACATCCACGTCCCCTCCTGCACCAGCGCCACCTCCGTGGTCCAACGGTCGAAACCGTCGCCGAGAGCGCGCAGGCGGTGCAGCGATACGTCGCCGTCGGGCGCGGTCAGACGCACGAGCACCCCGATTCGATCGTGTCCTTCCCGGAACGCCGTCACCGTGAAGGGGACGACCTCGCCGGCGAACGCCTTGGGTCGGAACGGCCCCCATGGCACGGAGGGATGGGGCTTCGCCAGCGGGATGCGGACGCTCCGGGTCGCCTCGCCGCCGGCCTGGGGCGGGGCGTCGAAGACGGGAAGCGAGCTTGCGCTTCGCCAGGGACGGGGATGCGCGACGCGCGTTGTCGTAACCACGCTCCGAACCTACATCGGCCCCGTCGGGGTCGACAGGCTCTTGCGGAGTGTCACTCGGCCCGGAACAATCTCATCGCCGTCGGGGACAGCGACACCGTGTCCCCGGGGGCGCAGATCTCGACATCCGCCGAGGGGTGCTCATCGGCGCTGGACCACAACGGGACGTACCGGGACACCCCCTCGATCTCGGGCAGGGTCACGTCGATGGGCTCCTCGTTGCCGTGGATCATCAGCAGGATGCGGTTGAGGGCTTCCTCTTCGGGCGTCGAGGTGGCGACGTACTGCAGGGTCCGGTGCGCGGGATTCGTCCACTTCTCGTGCGACATGGTGCGGCCGTGTTCGTCGTACCACTCCATCACGGATGCCGAGGGGGTGTGCTCGCCCGAGCGCGCGAATCGCCGCGGGCGCAGTGCCGGATTCTCGCGACGCAGGCGCGTGAGCTCCCGCACATGGGCCGCGAGGTCCTCCTGCCACGGGGCGTGGTCCCACGACAGCCAGGTGAGGGGGGAGTCGTGGCAGTAGGCGTTGTTGTTCCCGCGCTGGGTACGGCCGAACTCGTCGCCCGCCGTGAGCATGGGTACCCCCGCGGAGAAGAGCAGGGTGCCGAGGAGGTTGCGCATCGCCCTGCGCCGCGTGGTGAGGATCCGAACGTCGTCCGTCGGCCCCTCCGCGCCGTGGTTGAAGGATCGGTTCGTGTCCGCCCCGTCGCGGTTCTGCTCTCCGTTGCCCAGGTTGTGCTTGACGTCGTAGGAGACGAGATCCCGGAGGGTGAAGCCGTCGTGCGCCGTCACGAAGTTCACGCTCGCCAGGGGTCCGCGCTCGGCCGTGAACGTGTTGGAGGACCCCGCCAGGCGGGTGGCGAATCCGCCGATGCCGACAGGTGCCGTCGACGCCCGTCGGGCGTAATCGACATCGCTCAGCCAGAAATTGCGCACACGGTCGCGATACCGGTCGTTCCACTCGCTCCAGCCGGGGCCGAAGTTCCCCGTCTGCCACCCTCCGAGACCGACATCCCACGGTTCGGCGATCTTCTTGACGTCGCGGAGCGCATCGTCCTCGAGGATCGCCTGCAGGAGCGGATGCTCGGGGGTGAAGGTGTGATCGCGGTCCCGCCCGAGCGTGACGGCGAGATCGAACCGGAAGCCGTCGATCTGCACATCGCGCGCCCAGTACCGCAGCGAATCGAGGACGAGGCGGGCTGCGGCATCCGTGGACGTGTCGACGGCGTTCCCGCATCCCGTCACGTCGATGTACGCGCCGTCGGCGCCCTGACGGTAGTACGCGCTGTTGTCGATCCCTCGCAGACTCGACCGCGGACCCCCGATGCCCTCCTCGGCGGTGTGGTTGTAGACCACGTCGAGGATCACCTCCAGGCCCGCTTCGTGCAGGAGACGCACCATCCCCTTGAACTCCCGCAGCACCGCCTCCGGACCGGCCGCGCGACTCTCAGCGGTCGCGTACGGCGCGTGCGGGGTGAAGAAGTTCAGGGTGTTGTAGCCCCAGTAGTTCGTCAGGCCGTGCTGCAGGAGGCGCAGCTCGTTGCCGAAGGCGTGGACGGGCAGGAGCTGCACGGCCGTGACTCCGAGGGAGTGGAGATGCTCGATCATCGCCGGGTGGGCGAGTCCCGCGTACGTCCCGTGCAGGGCCGGCGGAACGGCCGGATGACGCTTGGTCAGGCCCTTCACATGCGCTTCGTAGATCACGGTCCGATCCAGCGGCGTGGCGGGCTTGGTCACCCCACCCCAGTCGAAATGTCCTTGCACGGCCACCGAACGCCATTCGCCGATACCGTTGTCGGTCACGCCGCGCGAGTACGGCTCCACCAGCAGGGTGTTCCGGTTGAACATGTTCCTCGGACCCTGCGGGCCGTCCACGCGGACGGCGTAGCGGGTCCCCGGGCGGAGCAGCTCGGAATCGACCGACCACACGCCGCCGCCGACGGCGGACATCGGTCGCGTGTCCACGATCCAGTCCGCGTCGACGTCGTCGAACACGACGAGTTCCACCGCGTCGGCGGCCGAGGACCAGACGCGGAGGGTGCCGCCGGCTTCGCCGAGTCGCAGACCGAGATCGTCGAGATCCGCGGCCAGGAGACCGGATGCGGGGGAGGCCGCTGCGGAGAGCGAGGTGCCGAGCATGCGATCTACAGTAGTAACGCGCGGGAGCACCCGGTGGCTGCGGCGCAGGCGAGGGAGGAATGACCGTCTACCTGGATCACGCGGCGGCCACTCCGTTGAGGCCTGAGGCGCGCGACGCATGGCTCGGCGCGCTGACGTCGGTCGGAAACGCATCGTCGGTGCATTCCCACGGTCAGTCCGCCCGGAGGATCCTCGAAGAAGCGCGAGAAGCGCTGGCAGGGGTCATCGGCTGCGAGCCCGTCGAGGTGGTCTTCACCTCGGGCGGCACCGAGTCCGTGAACCTCGCGCTCAAGGGCCTGTGGGGAACCCGGCGCCCCGGCGCCGATGCGATCGTGCTGCCGGACGGCGAGCATCATGCGACACTCGACGCCGTCTCCCATCTCGCCGAGCGGGACGGCGCCGAGGTGCGGCCCGTGCCCCTCGACGTCGAGGGCGGCATCCGCGTGTCCGACTTCTCCGCCGCACTGGAAGGCGCAGCGCTGGCCACCGCCTTGACGGCGAACAACGAGACCGGCACGATCAACGACGTCGAGGCGATCGCCGGCGCCGCCGCGGAGCGCGCCGTCCCCCTCCACATCGATGCGATCGCCGCCTTCGGACACGTCGACGTGGACTTCCGTCGCCTGCGCGGTGACGCGGCGGCGGGCGTGGGCCTCTGCGCCCTCAGCGTCTCCGCACACAAGGTCGGCGGCCCCGCCGGGACGGGCGCGCTGGTGGTGTCGCGGACCGCGACGCTCACCCCGCTCCTCCACGGGGGCGGTCACCAGCGCCGCCTTCGCGCCGGTTCGCAGGACGTCGCCGGTGCCGCCGCCTTCGCAGCCGCTGCGACCGCCGCCGTCTCCGACCTGGCCGCCGAGGCCGATCGCCTCACCCTTCTGCGCGATGAGCTGATCCGCGGGGTGCTCGCCGCTGTCCCCGACGCCCGGCTGCTCGGCTCTCGGGAACGACGACTCCCCGGGAACGTCCACATCCATTTCCCCGACGCCGCCGGTGAGACCCTTCTGTTCCTCCTCGATCAGCGGGGCGTCTCCGTGTCCACCGGGTCCGCCTGTCAGGCGGGCGTGACCGAGCCGTCCCACGTCGTCCTCGCCCTCGGTGAGGACGAGCGGGTCGCCGGGCAGGTCCTCCGCATGACCCTCGGGCACACCAGCACCGCGGAGGACGTCGCCGCCGTGCTGGCCGCACTGCCCGATGCCGTCGCCCGTGCCCGCGCCGCATCCGGGAGACGTCGAGGAACACGCTCGTAGACTGAGCCGATGCGAATCCTTGCGGCCATGAGTGGAGGCGTGGACTCGGCTGTGGCCGCCGCCCGCGCGGTGGATGCCGGGCACGACGTCGTCGGGGTGCATCTCGCCCTGTCCCGTGCCGGTGGCGCGTTGCGCACGGGCAGCCGTGGGTGCTGCACGATCGAGGATGCGATGGACGCTCGGCGCGTCGCCGATCTCCTCGGCATGCCCTTCTACGTCTGGGACTTCTCGGAACGCTTCCGTGACGACGTCATCGACGACTTCATCTCCGAGTACCGTGCCGGCCGCACTCCGAATCCCTGCATGCGGTGCAACGAGAAGATCAAGTTCGCCGCGCTGCTCGAGCGTGCGCTCGAGCTCGGCTTCGACGCGGTGTGCACCGGCCATTACGCCGTCGTGCACGAGGGCCCCCGGGGCTGGGAGCTGCATCGGGCGTCGGACGCCGCGAAGGACCAGTCCTACGTGCTCGGCGTTCTCACGCAGGAACAGCTGGCCCACACGGTGTTCCCGTTGGGGACGACGCCGTCCAAGGAGATCGTCCGCGCCGAGGCGGAGGCGCGCGGGCTCCGTGTCGCGCGCAAGCCCGACAGTCACGACATCTGCTTCATCCCCGACGGAGACACCCGCGGCTGGCTCGCCGACAAGGTCGGGACGGCACCGGGGCCGATCCTCGATTCCGACGGCGTCGAGGTGGGGCGACACGACGGCGCACACGCGTACACCGTCGGCCAGCGGAGAGGTCTCGCTCTGGGCACTCCCGCACCCGACGGCAGACCTCGATTCGTCCTCGAGGTGCGGCCGGTCACGAACACCGTGGTCGTGGGCCCGAAAGAGGCGCTCGCAATCTCGGAGATCGCCGGCGCGAGACTGTCGTGGGCGGGCCCTGCCCCGGAGGACGCAGCCTTCGCCTGCGACGTGCAGATCCGCGCACACGCGGATCCGGTCCCCGCCCACGCCGCGTGGGGACCCGACGGACTCCGGGTGACCCCGGCGGAGCCCTTCTCCGGCGTCGCGCCCGGTCAGACCGCGGTGCTGTACGACGGGACCCGGGTGATCGGGCAGTTCACGATCGATCGGACCGCATCGGCCGTCCCCGCATGAGTCCCGTGTCGGCACGCCTCTCTAGACTGCTGAGGTGACCGACGCGGAACCCGTGACCCCTGCCGTGGATGCTGCCGTGGAGCGCCTCGATCTCCCGGCCGCGCGGGCGGAGTCAGAGCGGCTCGCCGACCTGATCCAGGGTGCGCGCGACGCCTATTACGGACGCGACGAGGTCCGCGTCGACGACGCGACCTACGACGCCTGGATGCGCCGGCTCGAAGCGCTGGAGCGGCTCCATCCGGAAGTCCAGGGCCAGGATTCGCCCACCCTCTCGGTCGGGGCCGCGTCGAGCACGCTGTTCGCCCCGGTCGTCCACGCCGAGCGGATGCTGAGTCTCGACAACGTGTTCAGCGAAGAGGAGTTCCTCGGCTGGGCGGCCCGCGTGGAGCGGGACGCCGGGCGCGCGGTCCGGTATCTGTGCGAACTCAAGATCGACGGACTCGCGCTCTCGCTCCGATACGAGCGCGGACGTCTCGTATCGGCCGCCACTCGCGGGGACGGTCGCGTGGGCGAGGACGTCACCGAGAATGTCCGCGACATCGGCGGTATCCCCACCGAGCTGCGCGGCTCGGGGCACCCCGCTCTCGTCGAGGTGCGCGGCGAGGTGTTCTTCACGGTGGAGGATTTCGCCGAGCTCAACGACTACCAGGCGTCTGTGGGCGATCGCCTCTTCGCCAATCCACGCAACGCGGCATCGGGGTCGCTCCGGCAGAAGCGCGAGGGCAAGAACGAGCGTCAGCTCGAGGCGATGGTGCAGCGCCTGTCGCGACTGCGCCTGACCGTGCACGGCATCGGCGCGTGGCCCGATCCGCCGGTCGCGACCCAGAGCGAGGTGTACACGCTCCTCGCGTCGTGGGGGCTGCCGGTGTCGGCGCATTTCGCCGTCCGCGACGACGCGGAAGGAGCGGCGGAGTTCATCCGTCACTTCGGAGCGCACCGACACGACGTCGAGCACGAGATCGACGGCATCGTGGTGAAGGTCGACGACCTCGCGCTCCATGCGGAACTGGGTCAGACCAGCCGGGCACCCCGCTGGGCGATCGCGTACAAGTACCCGCCGGAACAGGTCAACACACGACTGCGCGACGTCGTCGTCTCCGTGGGACGTACCGGCAGGGCCACGCCGTTCGCCGTGATGGATCCCGTCCAGGTCGCGGGGAGCGTCGTGCGCCAGGCCACCCTCCACAACCAGGACGTCGTCAAGGCGAAGGGGGTGCTCATCGGCGACACGATCGTCATCCGCAAGGCCGGCGATGTGATCCCCGAGGTCCTCGGACCGGTCGTGGAGCTGCGTGACGGCTCGGAACGCGAGTTCATCATGCCCGAGGCCTGCCCGGAGTGCGGCGCGACCCTGGCTCCGGCGAAAGAAGGCGACATCGACCTGCGATGCCCCAACACCCGGACCTGCCCGGCGCAGGTGCGCGGCCGTGTGGAGCACATCGGATCGCGCGGCGCGCTCGACATCGAGGCGCTCGGCGAGGTGACGGCGGCCGCGCTCACCCAGCCCGTGGTCCCCGCGCACCCGGTGCTGGAGACGGAGGCCGCGCTGTTCGACCTCACGCTCGAACAGCTCGTGCCGATCGAGGTCCTGGTGCGCGACGCCGAAACGGGCGCGGTGAGAGTGGACGAGCAGACGGGGGAGCCGGTGCGGCGGGCGCCTTTCCAGAAGCTCGGTCCCGCGACCTATCCGCCCGGAACGGACGACTGGGACGCCGCGACCCGACGTCGCGCGGGCGTGCGCAAGACGCACCGCGCTGTGCTCCCGTCCGAACAGGCGGTGAAGCTCCTCGCCGAGGTGGAACGGGCGAAGACGAAGGACTTCTGGCGCTTTCTCGTCGCCCTCAACATCCGACACGTCGGTCCCGTCGCCGCCCGCGCTCTGGCCGACTGGTTCGGGTCGATCACGGCGATCCGCGCATCGTCCCGGGAGGAGCTCGCCGCCGTCGAGGGCGTGGGCCCCACGATCGCGGACGCGATCATCGATTGGTTCGAGGTCGACTGGCATCGCGAGATCGTCGACCGGTGGGTGGCCGCGGGCGCGCGGCTCGAGATCCCCGGCCACCCCGGCCCCGGCGCGCGCGTCGTGCACGGGGGTGTCCTGGAGGGCCTCACCGTGGTCGCCACCGGTTCCCTCGACGGATACAGCCGGGAGGGTGCGCAGGAGGCGATCATCGCCGCCGGCGGGAAGGCGGCCTCCAGCGTGTCCAAGAAGACCGATTTCGTCGCCGCCGGCCCCGGCGCGGGGTCCAAGCTCGCGAAGGCCGAAGCGCTCGGCATCCGGGTGATCGATGCCGCACAGTTCCGGCTGCTGGTCGAGGAAGGTCCGTCGGCACTCGACGGCTGAGTGGCGCGGGTCGCCTCTTCCTCAGGGCGTCGTGTGCGAACGGGGATCCGAGAGCAGATCCTCGCGGACCCGTCGACGCAGCACCTTTCCGATGAGGGACGTCGGGAGCTCCTCCACGACGACGATGCGACGCGGCACTTTGTAGGGCGTCAGGATGCCGCGGGCGAAGGCGTCGAGCGCCGCGCGGTCGATGTCGTCCACACCCGGGTCGAGCACGACGGCCGCGACGACATCTTCTCCGGAATGCTCCGAGGGCATCCCGACGACGGCCACGTCCGAGACACCGGGGAATCGCCGCAGCACCTGCTCGACCTCCGTCGGGGCGACGTTGAACCCGCCCGTGATGATCAGCTCCTTGATGCGGTCGACGATGCGGACGAAGCCGTCGTCGTCGATCGTGACGATGTCCCCCGTACGGAACCACCCGTCGACGAACACGGCTTCGGTCTCCTCCGGCTTCCCGTGATAGCCGGAGAACACCTGGGGCCCGCGCACGAGGAGCTCGCCCTCCGCGCCCTGCGGCACGTCCCGCGAGAGGTCGTCGGGATCGACGACCCGGCACTCCGTTCCCGGAAGCGGGAGCCCGACGGTTCCGGGCTTGCGGTTCTCCGCCACCGGATTCGCCATCAGCACCGGTGAACATTCGCTCAATCCGTACCCTTCGACGAGATACCCGCCGGTTTCGCTCTCGAACGGGACGACGAGGTCGTGGGGGAGGGCCATGGCCCCCGAGATCGCGACCTGGACTCCGGCGAGCGACACGCCCGCGCGTCGCGCCTCGGACAGCAGCCGATCGGCGATCGGCGGCACGAGCGGAAGGAAGGTCGCCGGCCGCCGGCGAGCGACCTTGAGGACCAAAGCCGGGTCGAACCGCGGGAACAGCACCAGGCGAGCGCCCATCGACATCGCGAACGTCAGGCAGAGGGTGAGTCCGTAGGCGTGGAACATCGGCAGCACGGCATAGACGACACAGCCCTCGCCGCGGGCGATGGTGGGCACCCAGGCGCGCGCCTGAGCCGCATTCGCGAGGAGATTCCGGTGCGTGAGCGACGCCCCCTTCGGAGTGCCGGTGGTCCCGCTCGTGTACTGGAGCAGCGCGACGTCTCCGGTGGCCGGCGCCGGGTGGTCGGGTGACAGCGGGGCGTGTCCGATCAGGGAACGCCAGGACACGGCATCCGTCACCCGCGTCGTCAGCGCGGCACGGGACGCGCGCGCCTTCGGGATCGGAAGCCGCAGGGCCCCTCGCGTCGTCCACGGCATCGCTTCCGTGACGTCGACGGAGACGAGCGTGTCCACACGCAGATCGTGCGGGAAATCCTGCAGCGTCTGCACCGTCTTGCTCCACACGATCGCGTGCCGTGCGCCGTGATCCTCGAACTGCTTGCGGAGCTCTCGTGGCGTGTAGAGCGGATTGTGCTCGACGACGACACCGCCGATGCGGAGCACGGCGTAGAAGGCGACGATGTGCTGGGGGCAGTTGGGCAGCACGAGCGCGACCGGATCGCCCGGGCGGACGCCGTGGGCGTGGAGCGCTGCGGCGACCCGTCGGATCTGCTCGTCCAGGCTCCGATAGGTCGTGGTGCTGCCGAAGAACTCCAACGCCACGGCGTCGGGATGGGAAGCGGCCGAGGCCGTGACGATGTCCACGAGCGAGCCCGCTATCGGGCCGATGTCCTCCGGAACGCCCGCGGCGTAGCTGGCGGTCCATGGGCGGGGCGGCACGAACGCTGTCACCAGGTCAGCCTATGGCCACGGCGGGGCGCACGGGACACGCCGACTAGGATGTCCGAGTGTCTGAAATCACTCCTGATCTCGTACGTCATCTCGGCGTGCTCGCCCGGATTCAGCTGAGCGACGAGGAGGTCGGGCGCCTCACGGGGCAGCTCGACGCGATCGTCGACAACATCGCGAAGGTGTCCGCGGTGGCCACGCCCGATGTCGTCGCGACGAGCCACCCGATCCCGCTCACGAACGTCTTCCGCCAGGACGTCCCGGGCGGCGAGCTCACTCCGGAGCAGGTCTTGCAGAACGCCCCTGACGCAGCCGATGGCCGCTTCCGCGTCACCGCCATCCTCGGAGAGGAGCAGTGAGCGCGCAGATGGACGATCTCATTCGGATGAGCGCCGCCGACCTCGCGTCCGCCCTCGCTTCCGGCGACGTCTCCGCCGTCGAGGCCACGCGCGCGCACCTGCAGCGTATCGAGGAGGTCGACGGCGACGTGCACGCCTTCCTCCACGTCAGCGATCACGCCGTCGACGTCGCCGCGGACATCGACCGTCGACGCCGCGCCGGCGAGGAGCTCGGGGCGCTCGCGGGGGTCCCGCTCGCGGTGAAGGACGTCCTCGTCACGACCGACATGCCCTCGACGAGCGGCTCCCGCATCCTCGAGGGCTACATGTCGCCCTACGACGCGACGGTCGTCGCCAAGGCCCGCGCGGCCGGCCTCGTGCCGATCGGCAAGACGAACATGGACGAGTTCGCCATGGGCTCCTCCACCGAGCACAGCGCCTACGGCCCCACGCGAAACCCCTGGGATCTCGATCGGATCCCCGGCGGATCCGGCGGTGGCTCCGCCGCCGCCGTCGCCGCGTTCGAGGCCCCGCTGGCACTCGGCTCCGACACGGGCGGCTCGATCCGTCAGCCCGCGCACGTGACGGGCACGGTGGGCGTGAAGCCGACCTACGGCGGGGTCAGCCGCTACGGAGCGATCGCTCTGGCGTCGTCCCTCGATCAGGTGGGCCCCGTCACCCGGACGGTGCTGGACGCGGGTCTCCTGCACGATGTCATCGGCGGCCACGATCCCCAGGACTCCACGTCGCTCACGGACACCTGGCCGTCGTTCGCGGAGGCCGCGCGCGCCGGAGCCTCGGGGGCGTCCCTCGCGGGTCTGCGCATCGGGGTGATCCGCGAGCTGCCGCAGACCGGGTTCCAGCCCGGAGTGTGGGCGGCGTTCCAGAACGCGCTGACGACGCTCGAGGCCCAGGGCGCGGAGATCGTCGACATCAGCGCCCCGCACTTCGAGTACGGAGTCGCGGCCTACTATCTGATCCTCCCCGCGGAGGCGTCGAGCAACCTCGCGAAGTTCGACTCCGTGCGCTTCGGCCTCCGGGTGGACGTTCCCCGCGGAACGGTCGAGGACGTCATGGCCGCGACGCGCGAAGCCGGCTTCGGCGACGAGGTGAAGCGACGCATCATCCTCGGCACCTATGCGCTCTCGGCGGGGTACTACGACGCCTACTACGGCTCGGCGCAGAAGGTACGCACCCTCATCCAGCGCGACTTCGCCGAGGCCTTCGCGCACGTCGACGTCATCGCGACGCCGTCCGCCCCGACCACGGCCTTCCGTCTCGGCGAGAAGATCGACGATCCGCTGCAGATGTACCTCAACGACATCACGACCATCCCGGCGAACCTCGCCGGGGTCCCCGGGATCTCGGTGCCGGCGGGACTCGCTGCCGAAGACTCCCTGCCCGTGGGGGTGCAGTTCCTCGCGCCGGCGCGTGAGGACGCGCGCCTGTACCGCGTGGGCGCCGCCCTCGAGACGTTGTTGACGGAGAAGTGGGGTGGTGCGCTCCTCGACCGCGCCCCGCACCTGGGTTCCGCGAAGGAAGGGAACCGCTGATGGCCAAGGCCGCACTCATGGACTACGACGAAGCGATCGAGCGCTTCGAGCCCGTGCTGGGCTTCGAGGTGCACGTCGAGCTCAACACCCGGACGAAGATGTTCTCGTCGGCTCCGAACCCGGCGCACTCCGAGAATCACGACGCCGCTCCGAACACGCTCGTCGCGCCGGTCGACATGGGCCTTCCGGGCGCGCTGCCCGTGGTCAACGAGACCGCGGTGAGGTTCTCGATCAGCCTCGGACTCGCCCTGGGCTGCGAGATCGCGTCGTCCTGCCGCTTCGCGCGGAAGAACTACTTCTACCCGGACCTGGGTAAGAACTACCAGATCTCCCAGTACGACGAGCCCATCGCCTTCGAGGGCTCGGTGGACGTCGAGCTCACCGACGGCACGATCGTCTCCGTGCCGATCGAGCGGGCCCACATGGAAGAGGATGCCGGCAAGCTCACGCACATGGGTGGGTCGACCGGCCGCATCCAAGGTGCCGAGTATTCACTCGTCGACTACAACCGCGCCGGTGTGCCCCTCATAGAGATCGTCACGAAGCCGATCTTCGGAGCGGAAGGTCGTGCGCCGGAGATCGCGCGGGCCTACGTGCAGACGATCCGTGACATCGTGCTCTCGCTCGGGATCTCGGAAGCGCGCATGGAACGCGGGAATCTCCGTTGCGATGCGAACGTCTCGCTCCGCCCCCGTCGCGGACCGGGCGAGGACCCCGCTCCTCTCGGAACCCGGACGGAGACGAAGAACGTCAACTCGATGCGATCGGTCGAGCGTGCCGTCCGCTACGAGATCCAGCGACAGGCGGCGATCCTCGCCGATGGCGGAACGATCACGCAGGAGACCCGTCACTGGCACGAGGACACCGGGACCACCTCGCCGGGGCGTCCGAAGTCGGATGCCGACGACTATCGCTACTTCCCCGAGCCCGACTTGCTCCCCGTCGTCCCGGCCCGGGAGCTCGTCGAGGAGCTGCGGGCCGCTCTCCCCGAGCCGCCCGCCGTTCATCGGCGACGCCTGAAGGATGCCTGGGGTTTCACCGATCTGGAGTTCCAGGACGTCGCCAACGGCGGACTCCTCGTCGAGGTGGAGGCCACGGTGGCCGCAGGCGCCTCACCTGCGGCAGCGCGCAAGTGGTGGACCGGGGAGATCACACGGGTCGCGAACGCGGCGGGTCGCGAGCCCGCGGATCTCATCTCGCCGGCATCGGTGGCCGAGCTCCAGCGCCTCGTCGACGCCGGGACGCTCACCGACAAGCTCGCCCGTCAGGTCTTGGAGGGCATGATCGCCGGTGAGGGGACGGCCGAGGAGGTCGTCGCCGCCCGCGGGCTCGCCGTCGTCTCGGACGACGGGGCCCTGCTCGCGGCGATCGACGACGCCCTCGCCGCCCAGCCCGATGTCCTCGCGAAGATCCGCGACGGCAGGGTGCAGGCGGCCGGCGCGGTCATCGGCGCGGTGATGAAGGCGATGCGCGGTCAGGCGGACGCGGCGCGGGTCCGGGAGCTGGTACTGGAGCGCGCGCAGAGCTGACACCGGCATCCGCTGCCCCGGAGGGGGCAGCTGCCGCGGATCGCGGAGAGAAGGGATTCATGGGACGGGGCGACGGCACCGGAAGGCTCGTCTCGACGACGGATGCCGATGACAGCGGCACCGGCATCCTCCACGTCGACATGGACGCGTTCTATGTCGCCGTCGCGCAGAGACACGACCCATCGTTGCGCGGGAAGCCGGTCATCATCGGCGCGCCCGAGAGTCGGTCGGTCGTCTCCAGTGCGTCCTACGAGGCGCGTCGATACGGCGTGCGCTCCGCGATGCCCGTCGGCCAGGCCCTGCGGCTGTGCCCGACCGCGATCGTGGTTCCGCCGGACTTCCCGCGGTACCTCTCCGCGTCGGCGGAGGTCATGACCATCTTCCGCGATGTCACACCGTTGGTGGAACCGCTTTCGATCGACGAGGCCTTCCTGGACGTGCGCGGGGTGAGGCGCCTCTGGGGCACCCCCGGGCACATCGCGCGCACGCTGCGTGCGCGGGTCCTCGACGACACCGGTCTGACGTGCTCGATCGGCGTCGCCGCGACCAAGCACGTGGCCAAGATGGCCTCGACCATCAGCAAGCCGGACGGGCTGCTCATCGTGCGCGACGTCGACACAGACGCCTTCCTCGCGCCCCGTCCCGTGGGAGCCCTCTGGGGCGTCGGTCCGAAGGCGACCGAGACCCTCCTCGCGCGGGGGATCCGCACCATCGGAGACGCGCGCGAGACGCCCCGCCCGGTGCTCGATCGCGCGCTCGGCCCCGCGATGGGGGAGCGCGTGTGGAACCTGGCGCGCGGGATCGACCCGAGGGAGGTCCACACCGATCGGGTCGAGAAGAGCATCGGGCACGAGGAGACGTTCGACAGCGACATCGCCGACCGGGGGATCCTCAGGTCCGAGGTCCTGCGGCTCGCCGATCGCGTCGCCGCGCGTCTGCGAGCCGGTGGCTGGGAGGCCTCGACGGTGTCCCTGAAGCTCCGCTTCGCGGATTTCACCACCCTCACGCGGTCGATGACTCTTCCCGATCCGTCTCATGTCGGTCAGCGGCTCGGCGAGGCCGGGCACACGCTCCTCGACGGGATCGACCTCCGCCAGAGCGTCCGCCTCATCGGGTTGCGCGCGGAACGTCTGCTCCCCGCGGGTTCGACGGCGCCCGCGCTCTGGGACGCCGATGAAGACTGGCGGCGTGTCGACGCCGCTCTCGACACCGCCACCGAGCGCTTCGGGCGCGGCGCGATCACCCGAGCGACCCTCCTCGGCCCCGCACCCGGCGGCCGCACACTTCCCTCGAACCCCCGCCCGGAGCATCGACTGCCGGACTGAGGGTGGGCAGCACTCGCGTGCCGGGGTAGCGTGGGGGACATGCCCAACATCGCAATCGAACTCGCCAAGCAGTCCGCCGCCCTCGGCGTCAAGAGCGTCTACGGCGAACAGCAGGACGTCGGTGGCGTCCGCCTGATCCCCGTCGCCCTGACGTGGACCGGCTTCGGCGGCGGAGCAGACGAGTCCGGCAACGGCGGCGGAGGTGGCGGGGGATACGCGATCCCGGTCGGCGCCTACATCCGTCGCGGAGATGACCTGCGCTTCGAGCCGAACCTCGTGTCGCTCCTCGCGGTGGCGATCCCCTTCGTCTGGGTCGCGGGCCGTGCGCTCAGCCGTGTCATCCGCGCCCTCAAGAAGTAGCGCCGATCCCCTCCGCGCTGCGTTGGACCGGGCGGCCGACGCCGTCTTCGGTGCCATGGCGGGGCTCGACGCGACCAACCCGGTGATCATGATCGACGGGCGTAGCGGCGCCGGGAAGACGACGCTCGCGCGTCTGATCCGCGCCCGCTGGCCTCGTCGTGAGCGTGTGCAGGAAGTCGCCCTCGACGCGATGTATCCGGGATGGGACGGATTGGATGCCGGTGTCGATGCGGCGCGTGAGCAGATCCTCGTCCCCCATGCGCGTGGCCTCGTCGGGGTCTGGCGTCGCTGGGATTGGGAGGTGGGCGCGCACGCGGAAGCGTACGCCGTGGATCCGGCGCTTCCCCTCGTGATCGAAGGCTGCGGAATCCTGACACCGGCGACGGCGCGCTTGGGCGACATCCGGGTGTGGGTCGAGGCTCCCGCTGCGGCCCGCAAGGCGCGGGCGCTGGGGAGAGACGGGGACGCCTTTCGGCCGCACTGGGAGCGCTGGGCGCGTCAGGAGGAGCGTCACCTGCGCCGGGACGCTCCGGAGGCTCTCGCCACCCATGTGATCGCCGTTCCATAAGAGCTCACGGGCGCGGATCGTCCAGGACGGCGACCAGTCCGTCGAGGCGGTACCCGAGCCATTCGTAGACGCCGAAGCGGGGATCCTCCTCCGCATCGCCATCGGGTGACCCGTCGAACACGCCGAGGCGCTCGGCCAGCACGAGCCGGACGGCCGCGAGAGTGCGCAGCCACGCATCGACCTCGTCCGGGGGCAGCGTCAGCGCCACGCTCTCGCGCAGCACGGCATCCGTCGGGTGGTCCGGCAGCGTCGCCGGTTCTTGCAGCCGCGTCAGGACGACGCCCGCGTCGAGCCGGCGACGATCCAGGAGATCGTTCTCGGTCATCGCGCGGAACTCCGCCGCTGCGTCGGCGTCGTCCGCGTAGCCGTCGGGTGTGATCCGCCCCAGCGCCGGGTCGTCGCCCGCCGTGTCGCGGGATTCGAGAAGATCGACGAACTGCGAGATCAACGTCGTCATGTGCGCCGCCTCGATCCGTGTGATCTCCATGATCACGGTGCGCTCAGTCATGCGGCTCTCTCCTCACAGTGGCCCACAGTCCGTACTCGTGGAGCGCCCGCGCATGCAGCTCCATCTGCTCGCGAGGGCCCTCCGCCACAACGGCGTGCCCCTCGTTGTGCACCGCGAGCATGAGGCGTTCGGCGACGGACGGGGAGAAACCGAAGTACCGGCGGAACACGTGGGTCACGTAGGACATCAGATTCACCGGATCGTCCCACACCACGGTCTGCCACGGGCGCTCCGGCGCACCGCGCGTGTCCTCGGCGGTGTCGATCTCGGCGGCGGGAAGGGTGGCGGACACCATCATGCCCATCCCAGTTCGTGCAGGCGTTCGTCGTCGATCCCGTAGAAGTGGGCGATTTCGTGGACGAGCGTCGTGTGCACTTCGTCGCGCAGCTCGTCCATGTCGCCGCATGCGGCCAGGTGCGGCTCGCGGTACACGATGATACTGTCGGGCAGCTCGCCCACTCCGTAGCGGTCGCGCTCGGTCAGTGCCCATCCGTCGTAGAGCCCGAGCAGATCGAGGGAACCGTCCTCGGGTCGATCCTCGACCACGAAGACGACGTTGTCGAGGCCTGCGACCATGTCGTCGGGAAGGCGATCGAGCTCGTCGACCACGAGGCGTTCGAAATCTTCCACGCCCAGGTACAGACTCATCGCGGGCTCCCGAAAGTGCACACACGCACGTACTTGGGGTGAGTAACGGGACTTGAACCCGCGACCCCCTGGACCACAACCAGGTGCTCTACCAACTGAGCTATACCCACCATGTCTCCCGCCTGCGCGGGCAACTGAAAGATTCTCTCACACTCCCGAGGCGAACGAAGACACCACGGAGGAGGCGACCGCGCGCGCCCCGTCGCTGGTGGGACCGGGCTCGGGCACGAAGACGGCCTGGCGGTAGTAGGCGAGCTCCCGGATCGACTCGAGGATGTCGGCGAGAGCCCGGTGACCGCCGTCCTTCGCCGGCGCATGGATGTAGGCGCGGGGATACCAACGCCGGGACAGCTCCTTGATGCTGGAGACGTCCACGTTGCGGTAGTGCAGCCATCGGTCGACCCGGGGCATGTATCGGGCGAGGAACATCCTGTCGGTGCCGATGGTGTTGCCGGCCAGAGGCGCCTTGCCTTCGACCGGAGCGTACTTCTGGATGTACTCGAGGACCTGGAACTCCGCCTCGGCTACGGAGACGCCGTTCGGGATCTCGTCGAGAAGTCCGGAGGAGCGGTGCATCGAGGTGACGAACTCGTTCATGTGGGCGAGGGCCGAGTCGTTCGGCTTGATGACCACGTGGAACCCCGGATGCAGGGGGCGCAGCTCGAAGTCCGTGACGACGACGGCGATCTCGACCAGTTCATCGACGGAGGTGTCGAGTCCCGTCATCTCGCAGTCGATCCACACCAGGCGGTCGTTCTCGGATGTCCCCACCGTGTCACCGGTCCTTCCGCGGCCTAGGCGAGGCCGATCGTCGCGCCACGGACCATCGCCCGAGCACCCGTACGCCCCCCCGGGAGGATTCGAACCCCCGACCTTGCGGGTAGAAACCGCTCGCTCTGTCCCCTGAGCTACGGAGGGAAAGGTGATGCCAGGTTATCGGGTCGCCCCGACACCGCGTGCATCTGGCGCAACCCGCGCGGCAGGCGTAGCTTCTGATCAGACGTGGAGAAGGGAAATCGATGATGATCACCACCCACCCCCCTCGCGCCCTGTGGGTCGCGTTCGGACCCCGCGGCGTCGTCGGGAGCATCCGCAAGGATGCGGACGGCTACACCGTGACCATGGCCGGCGCCAGCGAGATCACGGGCACGTATCCGTCGATGGAGATCGCCAAGAGCGCGCTGCATGCGAAGATGCGCCCAGGGAGCGATTGGCCGCGCTTCGAGGAGCACTGAGCGCGCGCCGAGCCGGCACGAGCCGGATCCGCGTCGATGACCGGATCCGATCCACGAGAGCGATCGAGGCGTGGACGGCGGGACCGATGGTCACGGCGAACACCAGCGTGCCGATGCCGACCGAGCCGCCGAGGACGAGACCGATGAGCAGCACTGTGGACTCGACCCCGGCGCGGCATGCCCAGAGCGGCCACCCGAACCGCGCATTCAGCCCGGTCATGAGACCGTCCCGCGGTCCCGGGCCTAGGCGGGCGCCGATATAGATCCCCGACGCCAGCCCGATGACGGCGACCCCGCCGACGAGGAACGCCGCCTGACCGACCGGGTTCGTGGGGGAGGGGAGGAACCCGAGGGAGATCTGAAGCGTCGTCCCCACGAGCGCGATGTTCGCGATCGTGCCGACACCCGGGCGCTGCCGCAGCGGGATCCACAGCACAAGCACCAACAGACCCACGAGATTCGTCACCCACCCGATTCCCCACCCGGTCTGCACGGCGATGCCCTGAGCGAGGACGGTCCACGGGTCTACTCCGAGCCCCGCGAGGACGATGAGTGCGCAGCCGAATCCGTAGAGGACGAGGCCTGCGACGAGGGCGACGAGTCGAACGGTCATGTCACCAGTTGAGCGCAAGATTGGACTGTGCCTACCAGGCCACTTCGCATAAAGTGGCCCGATGGACTCACGCATCTCCTCGAGGGCGCTCGCGTCCGCGCTCGGTGGATGGCGTGCCCGCGAACCGGCCTACGAGGCACTCGCCGACGGCATCCGCCTGCTGTGCCTGGACAACCGACTGGCACCACGGACGACTCTGCCCGCGGAGCGGGATCTCGCTGCCGCACTCGGCGTGAGCCGGGCGACCATGGCCTCCGCGTACCGGAGCCTTCGAGACTCGGCGCACATCGCGAGCCATCGGGGCTCGGGGAGTGTGACCCTTCCGCTGCCCCGACGGACGCCCGCGAGGAGCGGCACCCACGACGGATTGATGGATCTGCAGCAGGCGAGCCCTGCGGCGTGGCCGGGCCTTGCGGCCGCCTTCCTCGAGGCCGCGACCGACATCCCCTCCCTGGCGGCACGCCCGGGCTACGATCTGATCGGCATGGACGCGCTGCGCGCCGCCGTCTCCGAGGCGTACACCGCACGTGGCGTCCCGACGACGGTCGAGCAGGTCATGATCACCGCGGGCGCGCAGAGTGCGATCCACCTGATCGCCAGCGTGGTCGTCGGTCGCGGGGACCGTGTCGTCATGGAGACCCCGACGTATCCGCACGCCGCGGACGCGTTCCGTCAGGCCGGCGCACGCCTCGTCGGTGTTCCGGTGACGACGGATGCCGGGTGGGACATGGATCGCCTCATCCAGACGTTCGAGCGGACGGCGCCGGTGGCCGCCTACCTCATGCCCGACTTCCAGAACCCGACGGGGCGATCGATGACGCCCTCCGATCGGGCCGTGACCCTCGACGTCGCGCGGCGCGCCGGGACCCTGCTTGTCCTGGACGAGACCACCGCGGATCTCGACATCGACCGCGGCCCGGTCGACCCGGGCTTCGTCGAGGAGGACGCGGATCTCGTCGTGCGCGTCGGTTCGCTCGGCAAGACGGTCTGGGGTGGACTGCGGGTGGGGTGGATCCGCGCGGCGGTTCCGGTCCTCCGTCGCCTCGTCGCCGCACGACCGGCACGGGACCTGGGCACGCCGGAGTTCGAGCAGGCGGTCGCGGCACGCGTGCTTTCGCAGTACCCCGAGGTCACCGCCCAGCGCGCGGAGCTGCTGCGCCTCGGACGGGACACCGTCACCGCGCAGATCACCGCGCGACTTCCGCAATGGAGGGTGCCTCCCGTGCACGGCGGTGTGTCCCTGTGGGTCGCCCTCGATGCTCCGCTCAGCGCGGCGCTCGTGATGCAGGCGCGGGCCGAGGGACTCCTTCTGTCGGCGGGACCGAGGTTCTCCCTGGACGGAGGCCACGAGCGTCACCTGCGCGTGCCGTTCACCGCGGATGCGATCACCCTCGCGCGCGCCGTCGACGTCCTCGCCGGCGCGTGGGAGCGCGTGGTCGCGGGCGCGCCCACGACCGGCCATGCGGCGTTGGACGCCGTGGTCTGAACCGACCTCACCGCGTCTGCCGCGCATCGTCGCCCCTCCTCCCCAGGAACGAGACCGCGCACACGATCCCCAGATCGGGCACGATCCGCTTCCGCGGGCGGGGGGATCGCGCAGTGTGGTCGGCAACCGTTCCCGCGACTCCCGCGGAGCGGATCGTCTCGGACCCGGAAGAGGACACCATGACCGCCCAGATCACGCTCGTCGGCAACATCGCCACACCGCCCCAGCTCAAGACCCTGGCCTCCGGGCTCACGATCACCACCTTCCGACTCGCGTCGAGCCAGCGCCGTTTCGACCAGTCGAGCGGCGGATGGGTGGACGGCGAGCGGAGCTTCTTCACCGTGTCGGCCTACCGCCGGCTGGCGGAGCACGTTCATCGTTCCCTGAACAGGGGCGACCGGGTCGTCCTGACCGGACGCGTGAAGGTGAGGGAGTGGGAGAACGATTCCGGAAAGGGCACCGCGGTGGAGATCGACGCCGAGGCGATCGGCCCCGACCTCATGTGGGGCACCACGGTGTTCCAGCGCGACGGGGCTCCGCAGGGCGCGGCCCCCGCATCGGCCGACACCTGGGCTGTTCCGGGTGGCGGCGATGCCGTCGGCGGACCTTCGGACGCGGCACCGCGCGGCTCCGTCCCATCAGGGGAGTGGCCGACGGTCGAGCCCGGTGCGGCGCTGGCGAATGACGCGCGAGAGCTGGAGGGAACACCGTTCTGACTCCGGGCGCCACGGTAGGGCGATCTAGACTCCCAGAGTGTCCCGATCCCGTCGCGAGCCGTCCCGCACGCCCCTCCGCCGTCGCGGCATCGGCCTCGGGCTGGTCCTGAGCGTCGCTGTCCTCAGCGGCTGCGTCCCCGAGCCGGTGCCGGTCCCGACAGCCGAGCCCGAGCCGTCTCCGACGGTCACCGCGAGCGAGACCAGCGCCCCGCCGGTGGATGCCTTGATTCCGGACGGTTCGGCCGAGGACAATCTGCCGTTCTTCTCTTCGATCGTCGGGCAGGTCTGGGCCTCGGACTCTCAGGAATCCGGGCGCGCGTACGTCGACGCGCTCGTCGCCGCCGGCTTCGACAAGGCCGCGATGCAGGTCACGGAGGACCTGTCGACCGTCGGGAATCGCGCCGAGTCTCTCCAGTTCTCGGTGCGATGGGGGCAGCAGTGCCTCGTCGGTCAGGTCGGCCCGGCGACGGGGGAACCCTTCGCCACCGTGACGGACGTGGTCGGCGACGGCGCCTGCCTCCTCGGTCAGACCCGCCCCATCGACTGGTGAGCCCCGAACCGGCCGGTAGGCTGGGACGCTGACGCTCGCACGGCAAGGAGAGGGAACAGACATGGCTGAGTACATCTACTCCATGGTTCGCGCACGCAAGGCGGTGGGCGAGAAGCTCATCCTCGACGACGTGACCATGGCGTTCCTCCCGGGCGCCAAGATCGGCATGGTCGGACCGAACGGTGCGGGGAAGTCGACGATCCTCAAGATCATGGCTGGCCTGGACACCCCCTCCAACGGAGAGGCCAAGCTCAGCCCCGGCTTCACCGTCGGCATCCTCATGCAGGAGCCTGAGCTCGACGATGCCAAGACGGTCCTGGAGAACATCCAGGAGGGCGTGGCGATCAAGGCCAAGCTGGACCGGTTCAACGAAATCTCCGCCCTGATGGCGGATCCGGATGCCGACTTCGACGCCCTGTTGGCGGAAATGGGCACCCTGCAGGAGGAGATCGACGCCGCGGACGCGTGGGACCTGGACTCCCAGCTGGAGCAGGCCATGGACGCCCTGCGAACCCCGCCCGGGGACGCCGACGTGTCCAACCTCTCCGGTGGTGAGCGCCGCCGCGTCGCGCTGGCGAAGCTCCTGCTGCAGAAGCCGGACCTGCTGCTCCTCGACGAGCCCACCAACCACCTCGATGCCGAGAGCGTCCTCTGGCTCGAGCAGCACCTCCAGAAGTATCCCGGCGCCGTGATCGCCATCACCCACGATCGCTACTTCCTGGACAACGTCGCGGAGTGGATCGCGGAGGTCGACCGCGGACGCCTGATCGGCTACGAGGGCAACTACTCCACCTATCTGGAGAAGAAGGCCGAACGCCTCGCCATCCAAGGCAAGAAGGACGCCAAGCTCGCCAAGCGGCTCGCCGAGGAGCTCGACTGGGTCCGCTCCAACCAGAAGGGGCGCCAGGCGAAGTCGAAGGCACGCCTGGCGCGGTACGAGGAGATGGCGTCCGAGGCCGAGCGCACCCGCAAGCTCGACTTCGAGGAGATCCAGATCCCGGCGGGCCCACGCCTGGGCAGCGTCGTGATCGAGGCCAAGAAGCTCAAGAAGGGCTTCGACGGCCGCTCGCTCATCGACGGCCTCAGCTTCAGCCTGCCCCCGAACGGCATCGTCGGGGTCATCGGTCCGAACGGCGTCGGCAAGACCACGCTGTTCAAGACCATCGTCGGGCTCGAGAGCCTCGACGGCGGAGACCTGAAGATCGGCGAGACGGTGAAGATCAGCTACGTCGACCAGTCGCGCGGCAACATCGATCCCGAGAAATCGCTGTGGGAGGTCGTCTCCGACGGACTCGACATCATCACGGTCGGGAAGACCGAGATCCCCTCGCGCGCCTACGTCTCCAAGTTCGGCTTCAAGGGGCCGGACCAGCAGAAGAAGGCCGGCGTGCTCTCCGGTGGTGAGCGCAACCGCCTGAACCTCGCACTCACCCTGAAGGAGGGCGGAAACCTCCTCCTCCTCGACGAGCCGACCAACGACCTCGACGTCGAAACCCTGCAGAGCCTCGAGAACGCGCTCCTGGAATTCCCCGGCTGCGCGGTCGTCATCACCCACGATCGATGGTTCCTGGACCGCATCGCCACGCACATCCTCGCTTACGAGGGCACCGAGGAGCACCCGGACCGGTGGTACTGGTTCGAGGGCAACTTCGAGGCATACGAGGAGAACAAGATCGAGCGTCTCGGACCGGATGCCGCCAAGCCCCACCGTTCGGCCTACCGCAAGCTCACCCGTGACTGACGTCTCCGCGGAGGCCGGCCGGCTGCACATCCCGATCGCGCTCCGATGGGGTGACCTCGACGCCTTCAACCACGTCAACAACGCGGCGATGCTGAAGCTCCTCGAAGAGGCGCGTGTCCGTGCGTTCTGGCGCCCGGCGGCAGGGGAGACCGCCCCTCCGACGGCGATCCTGGATTCCGGCATCCACAGCGGAGTGCTCACACTGGTCGCCCGTCAGGAGATCGAGTACACCGCACCGGTTCCCTACCAGCGGCATCCGCTGGATATCCAGATGTGGTTCGGGAGCCTGGGCGGCTCGAGCATCGAGGTCTGCTACGAGGTGTGCTCTCCGCGGGAGATCGCCGGCGGTCAGACGGTGTACGCGCGGGCGACGACGATCGTCGTCAAGGCGGATGCCGCTTCGGGGCGTCCGCTGAAGCTCAGCGAGCACGAGCGGGCGACGTGGGAGCCGTTTGTGGGCCCGCCCATCGTCTACGCCCGGCGGCGCTGACCGTTCAGTCGGCGGCGCCGGCGGGGGCGCGGACCATGATCTCCTGCGCGACGCTCGCAAGAAGCGTACCGCCTCGCGTGAAGATGCGACCCGTGGACAGCCCGCGACCGCCGCGCGCGCTCGGGGACTCCTGAACGTAGAGAAGCCAGTCGTCCACGCGTCCCGGGCGGTGCCACCACATGGCGTGGTCGAGACTGGCGACCTTGAGGCCCGGCGTGATCCAGGGCAACCCGTGGGCGCGGAGGACGGGTTCCTGGATCGTCAGGTCGCTCAGGTAGGCCAGAGCGGCGGAGTGCAGTCGGGGATCGTCCCCGATCGGACGGCGCAGCTTCATCCACACGGCCTGTCGGGGCACGTGCGCGCCTTCCACCCGGAGATACACCGGCGACGGGACATGCCGGACCTCGACCGGGCGGTCCGCGAGAAGCCTCTGAGACATCGGGTGCGAACCGCGCAGGTGCTCCTCGATCGCGGGCAGATCCTCCGGCGCCGGGACGTCGGTCGGGGGAGCGGCTGCATGGTCGAGTCCGGGATCGACATCCTGGAACGAGGCGATCATCGAGAAGATCGGCACCCCCTCCTGGAAGGCCTGCGTCCTGCGGGTCGAGAACGAACGCCCGTCGTGGATGCGATCCACCGCGAACGTGATGTCTCTCGTCGAGTCGCCCGGCCGGAGGAAATAGCCGTGCATGGAGTGGATCAGACGGTCCTCCGCGATGGTGCGCGAAGCCGCCACCATCGCCTGAGCCAGCACCTGGCCCCCGAAGACGCGTCCGAGCGGCATCATCTGCGAACGGCCGACGAAGATGTCCTCCGTGGTCCGGGCATCCGATCCGGAGAGATCCAGCACCGCGAGCATCGAGCCCACGGGATCGGGATCGGCGGAGTCCTGGGCGGGCGAGGCGTCGTCGGTCACTCCGGTAGTTTAGGTCGGATGTCCCCCCGCCTGATGTTCCCCGATCCGCTTGCGGCCGCCGATGTCCTGACCTTCTCCGGACGCGCCGCCGCCCTCGGTGACGGGAACGTGCGACTGAAGGCCGCGAACGGCGTCCTCGTCCTGTCCTCGGCACCGTTGGCTCCGAAGACGCTCCTGGACACCACGCCCACGGTGCTCGGGATGCGGGCGGTCGAGGTCGATGCCGAGCTCGTCTGCGACCTCGTGGTGGATGCCGCGGATCTCGCAGCGGATGCCGGTGACTCCCGTGCGATCGCGCTCCCGGAGACCGCCCGGACGGCGCCGTGGGCGGGGATCTCCGCGCCCACCGGCGGGTGGACGAGGGTCGGAACGCTCCCCGCGTCCGTCCTCGCGGCGCGGGCGCAGTGGGGGATCGCCGCCGTGGCGGAATCCATGCCCGCAGACCCCGGCGAGGATGTCGTCCACACCGTGCGCGCGGCGGTGTGGGGCGAGTCCGACACCGCCCTGCTCGACATCGCGCGCGGTTGCGCGTTCGCGGCCTTCGCCCTGGGCTTCATCGCCGGCGAGGAGGAGGTGCCTGTGCGGACCGCGGGACCCTGGACCCGACTGTCATTCGTCCGCGGACACGTTCTGGTGCGCGCCTCCCGCCCTCCGGGACTCGGACCTGTGCGGAGCACCGGCTCGATCGCTTCGCCCTGATCAGTCGCGATCGAAGGTGTTGACCATCGCGTGCGCCGCCCGGTCGAGGTAGTCCCACAGGACCTCCTCGTGCATCGGTGACAGCTCCAGCGAATCCACCGCGTCCCGCATGTGGCGCAGCCACCGCTCGCGCGCATCGGGATTGACCCGGAACGGCGCGTGACGCATCCGCAGCCGCGGGTGCCCGCGTTGCGCGCTATAGGTGCCCGGGCCGCCCCAGTACTGCTCGAGGAACAGCAGCAGACGCTCTTCCGCGGGGCCCAGGTCCTCTTCGGGATACATCGGGCGCAACACCTCGTCCTCGGCGACGCCCTCGTAGAACCGACGCACCAGCCGCACGAAGGTCGGGTGCCCGCCGACCTGGTCGTAGAAGGTCATCGGGGAATCGGTGTCCGGCGTCGGCGAACCGGTCGGGGGAGTGATCATGACGGTCCGTCTTCCTTGGGCGCCTCGGGCTTGAGCTTGGGTCGCCACTTCGGTCGGGGGGCGGGCACCTCGTCGGTCGCGGGGGCGAGTGGGTTCGGTCGGGTGCGCGGCGGATTGGCCCCGCGCACCCTCTGCGCGCCCTCGATACCGGAGAGCAGCACCGAGTTCAGCTGCGGGACGCTCAACCCCATCCCCTCGATCGCCCGCTTCAGACGGACGCGGAGCTCCCGCCCCACGTCGTCCTTGGCGTTCGCGCGGGTCTTCATCACCAAGCGGATGATCAACGTGTCGCCCGTGACCGATTCCAGTCCCCACACCTCCGGCTTGTCGACCATCCGGGTCCGCCACTTCGGATCCGTCGCCAGGGCCTTGGCCGTGTCGAGCATCGTCGCCTCCACCTCGTCGATGTCGGCGTCCGCCGGCACGGCGACATCGACGATCACGCGCGACCACCCCTGAGAGAGGTTGCCGATCCGGAGGATCTCGCCGTTGCGTACGTACCAGAGCGTGCCGTTGGCGTCCCGTACGTGCGTCACGCGGACGCTGACGAACTCCACGATGCCGGTCGCGAGCCCGAGGTCGACCACGTCGCCGATCCCCACCTGGTCCTCCGCGACGATGAAGATGCCGTTGAGGACGTCCTTGACGATGTTCTGCGCGCCGAATCCGAGGCCTGCGCCTACGGCGGCGGTCAGGAGCGTCAAGGATCCCAGGGCGTTCGGCGCGAAGACGTTGACGATCAGCAGCAGCGCGATCACCACGATCGTGACGTTGACGATGTTGTGCAGGATCGACCCGAGCGTGCGTGTGCGCTGCACGACGCGCACCGACGCGAGCGGAGACCGCTCGAGCGCCTGCGTGTCGTCCACGTTGGCCTTGGACTTCGCGCCGCCGACGATTCGGTCGACCACCCGCCGGATCACGATCCGGAGGATCCAGGCGAGCAGGAGTGCCCCGACGATGATCCCGACCGCCGCGATCAGATTCCTCCCGGCTTCGGTCAGGAAGGCGAGGATGTCGGTCCACCACTCCGGCGTGAGCGGAGCCTCGGGCGGCGCCTCCTCAGCGGCGAACAGGGAAACGAACGGCATCATCGTCCCGAGTGTAGATCGTGCGCCTCGGCACCCGCTGGGCGGATGCCGAGGCGCACGCGATGATCACTGGCCGTCGCGATCCTGCGCCGCGAGAGCCCGCTCGACGCCGGCGAGGTTCTCCTGAACCAGGCGTCGCAGTGCGGGCGGGGCGTCCCGGTATTCCGTCAGCCATGCACGCGTCGCGTCGCGCAACGCCACATCGGCCAGCGGCGCCGGGTACAGCCCCACCACCAGATACTGAGCGATCTGATAGCTGCGCGACTCCCAGACGGGCAGAAGCATCTCGAAGTAGGGCGCCACCCACTCCGCGAGGACCTCGGTCCCGGCCGGGTGCACGAACCCGGCCGCCGCGGCGCGGATGATCGTGTTCGGTGCGTCCCGACGGGTCACGAGCCGCTCCCAGGCACCGGACTTCGCGGCGGACGTCGGCATCGCGGCTTTGGCCTGCGCCGCGAACTCGCCGCCCTTGGCGGTGTTGTCCGCCTCCAGGGCTTCGTCGACGGCGGCCTCGTCCGCCCGGCCGCCTGCGGCGAGGGAGACCAGGAGCGCCCAGGCGAGATCGGTGTCGACGGACAGCCCGTCGATGACGAGGGATCCGTCCCGCAGCCCCGCCACGCGGTCCCACTGCGCCGGAGTCGCCGCGGCGGAGGCGAACGCGGTGGCGAACTGGAGCTGGCTGTCACTGCCGGCCTCGGCACCCTGGAGGAGCGTCCACAGCCCTTCGGCCACGCGCTCCCGGGTGGCGGCGCGTGCGTCGGGGGCCACGTAGGAGTTCGCGGCGAGCTGGAGCTGCGCGAGCGTCGTGCGGACGGTCGTGGACTCCGTCTCGGACCCGATGTTGCGCAGGACCAGGTCGACGTAGTCGGACGCCGCGGTCTCGGCATCCCGCGTCTGATCCCAGGCCGCGCCCCAGACCAGCGACCGCGCCAGGGGGTCGCTGATGTCCCGGAGGTGATCGATCGCCGTGGCGAGGGACCGCGCGTCGAGTCGGATCTTCGCGTAGGCGAGGTCGTCGTCGTTGAGGAGCACCAGATCCGGACGGCGGCGCCCCTTCAGTTCGGGCACCTCGGTGAGATCACCGTCGACGTCGAGCTCGAGACGGTGGACGCGCACCAGGGCGCCCTCCTGGAGATCGTAGAAGCCCACGGCGAGGCGGTGCGGGCGGATGGTGGGGTAATCCGCGGGTGCGGTCTGCACGATCGCGAACCGCGTGATCACGCCATCCGCATCCGTCACGATCTCGGGCGACAGTGTGTTGACCCCGGCTGTCTCCAGCCACTTCTTCGACCAGCCGGTCAGCTCCCGCCCGCTCGTGGCTTCGAGCTCGACGAGGAGGTCCGACAGCTCCGTGTTGGACCACTCGTTCTTGCGGAAGTAGGCGCCCACGCCGGCGAAGAACGCGTCGATACCGACCCAGGCCGCGAGCTGCTTGAGGACCGATCCGCCCTTGGCATAGGTGATCCCGTCGAAGTTGACCTGCACGTCCTCGAGGTCGTTGATCTCAGCGACCACGGGGTGCGTCGAGGGGAGCTGGTCCTGGCGGTAGGCCCAGGTCTTCTCCATCGCGTTGAAGGTGGTCCAGGCTTCGGTCCACTCCGTCGCCTCGGCGGTAGCGATGGTCGAGGCCCATTCCGCGAAGGACTCGTTGAGCCACAGTCCGTCCCACCACTTCATGGTGACGAGGTCGCCGAACCACATGTGGGCGAGCTCGTGGAGGATCGTGACCACCCGACGCTCGCGGACCGCGTCGGTGACCTTGGACCGGAAGACGTACGTCTCGGTGAAGGTCACCGCTCCCGCGTTCTCCATGGCACCGGCGTTGAACTCCGGGACGAAGAGCTGGTCGTACTTGGCGAACGGGTAGGGGTAGCCGAACTTCTCCTCGAAGTAGGCGAACCCCTGACGGGTCTTGTCGAAGACGTAGTCCGCGTCGAGGTGCTCCCACAAGCTCTTCCGCGCGTAGACGCCCAGCGGAATCTCCCGGCCGTCGGAGCTGGTGAGGCTGGAGAAGACCGACTCGTACGGTCCGGCGACGAGGGCGGTGATGTAGGAGGAGATCCGCGGCGTCGGCTCGAAACGCCACGTCGCCCGCCCATCCCCGTGGTCCTCGGGGGTGGGGGTGGGCGAGTTCGAGACGACCTTCCACGCCGCGGGGGCGGTCACGGTGAACCGGAAGGAGGCCTTCAGGTCCGGCTGCTCGAAGACCGCGTACATCCGACGCGAGTCGGGCACCTCGAACTGCGAATAGAGGTAGACCTCGTCATCGACCGGGTCGACGAAGCGATGCAGGCCCTCGCCGGTGTTGGTGTACTCGCAGTCCGCGTCGATGATGAGCTCGTTGTCCGCGGCGAGGTCGGACAGTGCGATCCGCGAGTCCGCGAACGCGGCAGCGGCATCGATCGACCGCCCGTTGAGCGTGATCTCGCGGACGCCGCGTGCGATGAGGTCGATGAAGGTGGAGGCGCCGGGCGTGGCTGCGAAGCGGACCGTGGTCCGTGAGCCGAACACCTCGGGTCCCGTCGTCAGGTCGAGGACCACGTCGTAGGACGCGGTGTCGACGATCGCGCGGCGCTCCTGCGCCTCCAGGCGGGTGAGGTTCTCTCCAGGCACTGTGGTTCTGCTCCCATGGGTGAGGGTGAGGGGGACCGCGCCGGCGCTGCTGGCTCCGACGGCAACCGTGCCAGCCTACGCCAGCAGACGGCGCCACCCCCCGTACACGGTGAGAGGATTGCCGGGTGAGTTCGACTGAGCAGCTGGTCTCGTACGCCTCGGATGCTGCGGCATCCGGTCCCGCCCACGTCGAGGTCCCCGTGGCCTACGACGCCATCCTCCTCGCCGGGTTCGGAGGACCCGAGGGGCAGGAGGACGTGATCCCGTTCCTGCGCAACGTCACGCGCGGCCGCGGGATCCCGGACGAACGCCTCGAAGAGGTGGCCCATCACTACCGTCACTTCGGCGGGGTCAGCCCCATCAACGCGCAGAACCGTGCGTTGAAGGCTGCCCTGGAGGAGGAGCTCGCCCGGCGCGGGCTCCGGCTCCCGGTGTACTGGGGGAACCGAAACTGGGCGCCGTACCTCACCGAAGCGGTCACCGAGGCGGCGGATGCCGGTCACACCACGCTCCTGGGCCTGGCGACGAGCGCCTACTCGTCCTTCTCCAGCTGCCGCCAGTACCGCGAGGACTTCGCCCGCGCGCTCGAGGACTCCGGACTCGCCGACACCGTCACGATCGACAAGGTGCGCCAGTACTTCGACCACCCGGGCTTCGTGCAGCCGTTCATCGACGGCGTGCGGGACGCGGTGTCGGGATTTCTCGCCGACGGCGTCCCCGCGGCATCCGTGCACGTGCTGTTCTCCACGCACAGCATCCCCACCGCCGACGCGCAGCGTTCCGGCCCCCGCGAGGGCGACCCCCGCCACCGTGACTTCGGGGAGGGCGGAGCGTACGCCGCCCAGCACCTGGCCGTCGCCGAGGTCGTCATGGCGGCCGTCGCCGCGGAGATCCCCCAGGCCGCGGACGTCTCGTGGGAGCTGGTCTACCAATCGCGCTCGGGCCCGCCCACGCAGCCCTGGCTGGAGCCCGACGTGTGCGACGTCATCGAGGAGCTGCCCGGTCGCGGAGCCCAGGCCGTCGCCATCGTCCCGGTCGGATTCATGAGCGACCACATGGAGGTCATGTGGGACCTCGACACCGAGGCGCTCGAGGCCGCAGAAGCGGCGGGGCTCCGCGCCGTCCGCACGCCGACACCCGGCATCGACCCGGTCTTCGTGTCCGGACTCGTGGACCTCGTCGAGGAGCGACTCAACGGCACGCCCGCGGGGGATCGCCCCCACAAGACGGATCTGGGGCCCTGGTTCGACGTCTGCCGGACCGCGTGCTGCGAGAACGTCCGTGCGGGCTTCAAGCCCGCGGCGTCCGGTCTGAAACCGTGACCGGTCGACGGTTCCCGGCTCTCTAGGATGAGGCCCATGCGTATCCACATCGCCACCGATCACGCCGGGTTGGAGTTCTCCACCCAGCTGCAGCACCACCTCGCCGAGCAGGGGCACGAGGTCATCGACCACGGGCCGCTGGACTACGACCCGCTCGATGACTACCCCGCCTTCTGCATCCGTGCCGCCCAGGCGGTGGTCCGCGACCAGGAATCCGGGATCGCGGCCCTCGGTGTGGTCTTCGGCGGTTCGGGCAACGGCGAGCAGATCGCGGCGAACAAGGTGCGCGGAGTGCGCGCCGCGCTGGCGTGGAGTCTTGCGACGGCCGAGCTCGCGCGGGAGCACAACGACGCGAACGTGATCGCGATCGGCGCCCGTCAGCACACCTTCGCCGAGGCCGCATCCTTCATCGACACGTTCATCGCGACGCCGTTCTCGGGGGAGGAGCGTCATGTCCGTCGCATCGGGCAGCTCGCCGACTACGAGATCGACGGCTCCCTCGCGCCGGATCCGCGGGCGGACACGTCGGCCGCAGATGTCCTCGACGCACCGAACAGCTCCTTCGACCCCGAGGCGGGCTGAACCGGATGCCGGAGGGGCACTCCGTCCACCGCATCGCCCGGCAGTTCGCGCGGAACTTCGTCGACCAGACCGTCGGCGCGTCGAGTCCTCAGGGCCGCTTCGCCGACGGCGCCGCCCTCCTGGACGGTCGGCGCATGACGACGGTGCGCGCGGTCGGCAAGCAGATGTTCGCCGAGTTCACCGATGACGTGTGGCTTCGCGTGCACCTCGGGATGTACGGGGCCTGGGACTTCGCCGGCGAGATCGAGGTGGACCCCACCATCGCCGCGGCGAACGGCCGTATGGGACAGACCAATCAGCGGGGCGTCCCCATGGAGGAGCCGATCCTCGACGAGGCGGGGGAGAACTCGCTCGCCTCGATCGGTGCGCCGCGGCGCGCCCGCGTCCACGTGCGGATGTCGGAACAGACCACCGGTCTCGCCGACGGGGACGCGGACTTCCCCCCGCCGGTGGTCGGACAGGTGAGGCTCCGCCTGCTCACGGAGCGGACGTGTGCGGATCTCCGCGGCCCGACCGCCTGCCGGATCCAGGATCCCGACGAGGTGCTCGCCTCCATCGCGAAACTCGGCCCCGATCCTCTCGTGGGAGACCCTCGCGAGGGGGAGGATCGTTTCGTGGCGGTCGCGTCCCGCAAGCCCACTGCGATCGGTCTCGTGCTCATGGACCAGGCCGTCGTCAGCGGGATCGGCAACGTGTACCGCGCCGAGCTCCTCTTCCGCGCGCGCCTGAATCCGCACACGCCCGCTCGAGACGTCCCCGTCGAGCTGCTGCGCGAGCTGTGGCGCGACTGGGCCCGACTTCTCGCGATCGGCGTCGAGACGGGCCAGATGATGACGATGGACGATCTGTCCCCCGAGGACCACCGTCGCGCGATGGCGCACCGCGACGATCGTCACTGGGTCTACCACCGCGCCGGTCTGCCGTGTCGCGTGTGCGGGACGAATGTGGTCGTGGAAGAGGCGGCGGGCCGCAAGCTCTACTGGTGTCCGTCGTGCCAGGCGTGAGTGCGAGGAGCCCTCAGCTCCGCCGCGCATGCTTCGGCGCACGAGGGGGAGCACGATGAGCCCCGACCGCGGTGCCGCGGTCCGCGTCATCGCGGACGTCCGTCTCCGTGCCGCGGAACGCACCGATCCCTTCGAGGACGACCTCGTCGACGTCCACCTCTCGGACGGCGTCGTCGTCGACATCGCCCCGGCCGGCGCGCTGCCGCGGACGGGCGACGTCCTCGAAGGTGAGGGACGATTCGTCATCCCGGGCCTCTGGGACCACCACGTCCACGTCACCCAGTGGGCGCTGGTCGCGCAGCGGACCGCGCTGCACGCCACGGCATCCGCTCGGGCGGCGGCCGAACTCATGGGGCGCGCCCCCGTCCTCGGGGACGGGCGGCGCGTCGGCAACGGTTTCCGCGACGCCCTCTGGCCGGATGAGCCGACACGTGCCCTGCTGGATGCCGCCACCGGCGATGTGCCCAGCTACCTCATCAACGCCGATGTGCACAGCGTGTGGCTGAATTCCGCCGCGTTCCGACGCGAGGGCGTCGCCCCCACGGACGACGGGATGCTGCGCGAAGAACCGGCGTTCGAGATCTCGCGACGCCTCAACGCGGTCGAGCCGGCCGAATCCGACCGTCTCGTCGCGGACATGGCGCGTCGCGCCGCAGCGCGCGGCGTCGTGGGGATCGTCGACCTCGACATGGCCTGGAACGAGGAAGCCTGGTCGCGCCGTGCGCGGGCGGGATTCGACGCGCTGCACGTCGAGTTCGGCGTCTATCCCGGGTGGCTCGATCGTGCGATCGCGGAAGGTCTGCGCACGGGGGATCCGGCGCGCGGGGCAGGGTCCGACCTCGTCCGGGTCGGACCGCTGAAGGTCATCACCGACGGATCCCTGGGGACGCGCACCGCCGCCTGCTCGCACCCGTATCCGGGCCCTCTCGACGGCCGTGGAGCGCTGACGGTCGGACCCGATGAGCTCAGGGATCTCATGACGCGCGCCGCCGGCGCGGGTCTCGCGTGCGCGATCCATGCGATCGGCGATGTCGCCAACTCCCACGCCCTCGACGCGTTCGCCGCGACGGGGGCGTGGGGGACCATCGAGCATGCGCAGCTGGTGGCGCACGCTGACATCCCGCGATTCGCACGGTTGGGAGTGGGAGCGAGCGTCCAGCCGGAGCACGCGCTCGATGATCGGGACCTCACGGACCGGCTCTGGGCGAGCCAGACGGCCCAGCCCTATCCGCTTCGCGCGCTCTCGGATGCCGGGGCGAACCTGCTGTTCGGATCGGATGCGCCGGTGTCGGCGCTCGATCCGTGGGCCGCCATCGCCGCGGCCGTGCACCGGACGCGGGACGGGCGCGACGCGTGGCAGGGGCACGAACGGATCGATCCGCTCACGGCCCTCGCCGCGTCCACGCACGGCGGGTCGCAGTCACCGCAGCGCATCGAGCCGGGCGCACCGGCCGATCTGGCACTGTGCGACACCGACCCGGTGGCTGCGGACGACGCGGCTCTGCAGGCGACAGGCGTTTCTGCGACCCTCCTCCGAGGACGCCTCACCCACGTCGCGTGATCACTCCGCCACGTGGGCGAAGAGGAACCACCGGTCCTTCTCGATCGTCTGCGTGATCGCGATCGCGATGTCCTGGCTGGTCAGATCGAACTCGTCGAGACCGTCGATGGCGGCCTTGAGGTCGGCGATCACGGCGTCCATGTCGGCGATGACCGCGCGCACCGTGTCCTGCCACGGGGCGAAGCCGGCCGCGACCGCAGTGGGAGCCGACTTCTCCGCCACGGTGGCGGCCCGCGCGTCGACCGGAAGACCGAGGGCGACGATGCGCTCCGCGGCGCTGTCGGCCCCGGCCTGGGCGTTGGCGACGATGGTGTCCAGCAGCTCGTGGATCGCGATGAAGTTGGCGCCGCGGACGTTCCAGTGTGCCTGCTTGCCGTTGACACCGAGGGCCTGCAGGCCCAGGACGACCGGTGTCAGGAACTGCGCGGCGGCGGACGCGGCGGTGGGGTCGGCGGCGGTAGCGGGGGTGGTCTTCGTGTTGCTCATGGGTTCGCCTCCATTTCGATGGGCCCGCGTGCTCGACGGGGCCTCAGGAGGAAAACGCTACTCAACGCAGTACATTCCGCAAGCAAGCCAAGCCAACGCTTACCCGACGGATGCCGCGCGTCGCCCTCGACGGCGGGGCGCAGCGCACGGTGCGCCGTCCGACGGGTTAGCGTCGTCTCGTGCCTTCCGCCGACCATCGATTCGGACCCCAGAATCTCAACGCCCCCGCCGGTGTCGTCACCCGGGAGCCGAAGGATCGTTCTCCCGAACACGCCGAACCCACCGGTTTCCTCCCGCACGTGCAGGGGCTGCGTGCCATCGCCGTGCTGTGCGTCGTGCTCTACCACTTCTGGCCGGGCCGCTTCCCCGGAGGCTACGTCGGCGTGGACGTCTTCTTCGTCATCTCCGGCTTCCTCATCACGGCGCACCTCATGCGCGAGCTCACCGCGACCGGGACCGTCCGGCTCGGGCAGTTCTGGGCGCGACGCGCACGGCGTCTCCTTCCCGCCTCGCTCCTGGTGCTCCTCGTGTGCGCCCTGGTCGCCGGGTCCGCCTACCTCACACCCACCTCGGCACTGCCCGCCGAGGTCCGCGAGATCATCGCGTCCACCTTCTACGTCCAGAACTGGTATCTGGCACTCACATCCGCGGACTATCTCAACAACGCCGGTGACCCGACGACCGTCCAGCACTATTGGACGCTGTCACTGGAGGAGCAGTTCTATCTCGTCTGGCCGCTCCTGCTCCTGCTCGCCGCATGGATCGGAGTCCGCTGGTTCCGCGGCGCACGTCGCCGTGCCGTGCTCGTGACGATCGGGGTCGTCACGCTGGTTTCGTTCGGCTTCAACGTCTGGCTGACCCTCACCGATCCCGCTCCGGCCTACTTCGTCACCTTCGGTCGGATGTGGCAGTTCGGCGTCGGCGCGTTGATCGCACTGGTGCCCCTCCTGCGCATCCGGAACGCGGCGGCGAGCTTCGTGCTCGGGTGGGCGGGGATCCTCACCCTCGCCGTGGTCACCTTCCGATTCGACGCCCAGACGCCGTTCCCCGGCTACATGGCGGCGATCCCGACGGTCGCCGCCGCCGCTGTGGTCGCGGCGTCCCGCACCGAGCGCTGGTGGTATCCGACCCGCGTCCTGTCCGTCCGGCCCGCGCAGTTCGTCGGCGACATCTCCTACTCCCTGTATCTCTGGCACTGGCCGCTCATCGTCATCGCGCCCTCCGTCCCGTTCTGGGGCCTGACGATCTGGCATCGGCTGGCGCTCCTCGCGCTCTGTTTCGTCCTCGCGTGGCTGACCAAGCGCTTCGTGGAGGACCCCGTCCGGAGTTGGAAGGTCCTGACGTCGCGTCCGCCTCGCGTGACCCTCTGGGCCTCGCTCGTCGCGATGGTGCTCGTCGCCGCCACGGCGGGCGGAGCGTGGGCGGTCAACGCACCGGCCTATCGCGACGGCATCCAGGCGATCGAGGAGCTCCGCGCCGATCCGCCGGAGTGCTTCGGAGCCGCCGCAGCCCTCGACCCCGGATGCGCGGAGGCGGACTTCGGTGCTCAGATCCTGCCGGCGCCCGGCTTCGCCGGTGTCGATCGCCCGGAGGACGCGCAGTGCTTCGTGCAACTCAACGATGCGCGTCCGGTGTCCTGCGAGTTCGGCGTGGACGCAGCGGAGGCCCCGCGGATCGCCCTGGTGGGGGATTCGCACGCGTACCAGCTCCTTCCGACGTTCCAGCGCCTGGCGGAAGAGCGCGGCTGGCATCTCACGACGTGGTTCAAGGGTGCATGTCCGTGGAACGACACCCCGCTGTCGACGCCCGGGGCGTTCGGAGCCGCATGCACCGAGTGGCGCGCAGGCGTGGAATCGGCGATGGCGGATGCCGATCTCGACGCGGTGTTCACCGCGGCCCTCGCGACGACGCCGTATTCCTCCGCGGGCTATCCGACAGCGCAGGACGCCGCGGTGGCGGGATATCGCGAAGCCTGGGGGCGGATGCTCGATCGCGACGTTCCCGTGATCACCGTGGTGGACAACCCTGTGTGGCCGACGGATCCGAACAAGTGCCTGCGCACGCGCGACGTCGCCGAATGCGACGGAGCACGCGCCGACGTCCTCGTCGCTGAGGACCCGCTGAGGGATGCCGCGGAGGGTCTCGACGGAGTCACCCTCATCGACGCCACGGACGCGTTCTGCGATGACGAGGTGTGTTGGCCGGTCGTGGGCGGTGCGAACATCTACCGCGACCAGGATCACCTCACGGTCACCTTCGCCGATTCGCTGGCCCCGCAGTACGCCGCGGCGATCGAGGAGGCGCTCCGCGCTCGCGCACCGTAGGGTTCGGTCATGACGATCGCCCCCGATGCCACCGTCCGCGCTGTTTCCGGCCGCGAACCCGCGCTTCATCCGACCGCCTTCCTCGCGGACGGCGCCCGCGTGATGGGGGGAGTGCAGCTGGCCGAGGGGGCGAGCGTCTGGTTCAACGCCGTCCTCCGCGCGGACGGCGACACCATCACGGTCGGTGCGGGCTCGAACCTGCAGGACAACGTCTCGGTGCACGTCGATCCCGGACATCCCGTGGTCATCGGCGCGGACGTCTCTGTGGGGCACAACGCCGTCGTCCACGGCTGCACGATCGACGATGCCTGCCTCATCGGGATGGGCAGTGTCATCCTCTCGGGCGCGAGGATCGGTCGCGGGAGTCTGGTCGCGGCCGGCGCCGTGGTGCTCGAGGGAACCGTTGTCCCGCCCGGATCGCTCGTCGCCGGTGTCCCGGCGAAAGTGCGTCGGGAACTCACCGAGGAGGAGCGCGCCGGGATCCTGCGGAACGCGCAGAACTACCGACGGCATGTCGCCGATCACGTCGAGGCGCTGAGCGCCGTTGTCGGTCGGTGAGAAGGTGGAGGGGCTGACGAGAATCGAACTCGCATCATCTGTTTGGAAGACAGAGGCTTTACCACTAAGCTACAGCCCCGCATTTTGAGTTATCGGTCGCTGTTCCCGGATGGGGCCTGCGACCTCCCACAGTCTACGTCACCCTACGCGCGACGCCGAACCGCCGGGCGCCGGGCGGCGGTCGGCTAGACTGCACGGGGTCATCAGGCGCACACGCACGTGCGGATCCGCCGGGGCGTAGCTCAGCTTGGTAGAGCGCCCGCTTTGGGAGCGGGAGGCCGCAGGTTCAAATCCTGTCGCCCCGACCACGACGCCGGCATCGATCCGGTGGACACGGGCCGTTTCGGCCGCATCGGATAGACTTGCGAGCGGCCCTCGTCGCGCTCCTCGCTCCGGCATGGAGTTCCGCGCGAGCCCCAGAGGCCGCAGGCTCCGATCCTGTCGCCCCTCCCGGCCCCGCAGATCCCGCGAACAGACCTTCCCACGCCGCGCACGCGCGCGGTCCGATACGAGGAGAACGAACAGGCATGGTCAACAGCACCGTCGAGAAGCTGAGCCCCACCCGGGTCAAGCTGCACATCACGGTCACCCCGGACGAGCTTCGTCCGAGCATCACCCACGCGTACGAGCACATCGCGCAGGACGTGCAGATCCCCGGCTTCCGCAAGGGCAAGGTGCCCGCGCCGATCATCGACCAGCGCATCGGCCGCACGGCGGTCCTCGAGCACGCGGTGAGCGAAGGGCTCGACGGGTTTTACCGCGAGGCCGTGACGGCCAACGAGCTGCGAGTCCTCGGGCGCCCGAGCGCCGAGGTCACCGAGTGGCCGAGCGACAAGGACTTCTCCGGCGACCTCGCCGTCGAGGTCGAGGTCGACGTGCGTCCGGACTTCGAGCTGCCCGCGCTCGAGGGGACCACCCTCGAGGTGGACGCCGTCGAGGTCGACGAGGCCGCCGTCGAGGAGGAGCTGGACCGCCTGCGCGCCCGCTTCGGCACCCTCGTGACCGTGGATCGCCCGGCCGCGAAGGGCGACTTCGTCGAGCTCGACCTGGTCGCGACGATCGACGACAATGAGATCGACCGCGCCGAGGGTGTGTCCTACGAGCTCGGGTCCGGCGAGCTGCTCGAGGGCATCGACGAGGCCATCGACTCCCTGACCGCAGGCGAGGACACCACGTTCCGCTCGAAGCTCGTCGGCGGCGACCACGCCGGCGAGGAGGCCGAGGTCTCCGTATCGGTGAAGGCCGTCAAGGAGCGCGAACTGCCCGAGGCGGACGACGACTTCGCCCAGATCGCCAGCGAGTTCGACACGATCGCCGAGCTCCGCGAGAGCCTGGTCGAGCGCGTCAGCCAGCAGTCGGTCTTCACGCAGGGCTCCGCCGCGCGGGACAAGCTCATCGAGCACCTCCTCGCCAACGTCGAGATCCCGGTTCCGCCGCAGCTCATCGAGGACGAGGTGCACAACCACCTCGAGGGCGAGAACCGCCTGGAGGACGACGAGCACCGCGCCGAGGTGACCGAGGCCAGCGAGAAGCAGTTCAAGACGCAGATGCTCCTGGACAAGGTCGCCGAGACGTTCCAGGTCCAGGTCTCGCAGGAGGAGCTCACCCAGTACCTCGTGCAGTCCGCCGCCCAGTACGGAATGGCTCCGCAGGAGTTCGTCAACGCGCTCCAGCAGGGCAACCAGCTGCCCGCCATGGTCGGCGAGGTGGCCCGGAACAAGGCCCTCGCCGTCGCCCTCGGCAAGGTGACCGTGGTCGACACGAACGGCAAGACCGTCGACCTCACCGGGTTCGTCGCCGTCGAGGACGACGCGGAGGCCGAGGAGGACGTCGTCGAAGAGGCCCAGGAGATCGCGGACGCCGACGCCGACGCCGACGCCGTCGTCGAGGCTGAGGAAGCCGCCGCCGAGGAGGCTCCGGCCAAGAAGGCACCGGCGAAGAAGGCCGCAGCCAAGAAGGCACCGGCGAAGAAGAAGGCCGCCGACAGCGAGTGATCACTGTCCGAAGGGGCGGGTGCCGCGGCATCCGCCCCTTCGGCGTTCCGCGACGTCGCCCGGTGCGCCAACGGCGGTACGGACACGCCCGATCCGCCCGCGGCGAACACGGCATCCGCCCTCGAACCGCGCCGGTAGATTCATTCCAGATCACCGGAAGAGGAGCACACATGCCCGAACCCCTTATGGCAACGAGCGTCTTCGACAGACTGCTGAAGGACCGCATCATCTGGCTCGGTTCGGAGGTGCGCGACGAGAACGCGAATGAGATCTGCGCGAAGATCCTTCTTCTCGCCGCCGAGGACCCCGAGCGGGACATCTACCTCTACATCAACTCGCCGGGCGGCTCCATCACCGCCGGCATGGCCATCTACGACACGATGCAGTTCGTCCCGAACGACATCGTGACCGTCGGGATCGGCATGGCCGCCTCGATGGGCCAGCTGCTCCTGACCAGCGGCACCAAGGGCAAGCGGTACATCACCCCGAACGCCCGCGTGCTCCTCCACCAGCCGCACGGCGGATTCGGCGGCACCTCCAGCGACATCCAGACGCAGGCCCAGCTGATCGTCTCGATGAAGAACACCCTCGCCCAGATCACGGCTGCGCAGACGGGGAAGACCGTCGAGCAGATCAACGAGGACGGCGACCGCGACCGCTGGTTCACCGCGACCGAAGCGTTGGAGTACGGCTTCGTGGACCACATCCGCGAGCACGCCGCCGACGTGGCCGGTGGCGGCGGAACCGACGCCAAGTGACGGATGCGAAGGCGAAAGGAACCTACACGCACATGAACACGCCCACCGCCGGCATCCCGCAGGGAATCGCCCTGCCCCACAGCCGCTACATCCTTCCCCAGTTCGAGGAGCGCACCGCCTACGGGTACAAGCGCCAGGACCCCTACAACAAGCTGTTCGAAGACCGCGTGATCTTCCTGGGCGTCCAGGTCGACGACGCCTCGGCGGACGACGTCATGGCGCAGCTGCTCGTCTTGGAGTCGCAGGACCCGGAACGCGACATCGTCATGTACATCAACTCGCCCGGCGGCTCGTTCACCGCGATGACGGCGATCTACGACACGATGCAGTACGTCTCTCCGCAGATCTCCACGGTCGTCCTCGGACAAGCTGCCTCCGCCGCTTCCGTCCTGCTCGCGGCCGGCGCGCCGGGCAAGCGTCTGGCGCTTCCGAACGCCCGCATCCTGATGCACCAGCCCGCGATGGGCGAGGCCGGCCACGGCCAGGCATCCGACATCGAGATCCAGGCGCAGGAGATCCTCCGCATGCGCACATGGCTCGAGGAGACGATGGCCCGCCACACCGGCAAGGATGTCGCGAAGATCAACAAGGACATCGACCGTGACAAGATCCTCTCCGCGAGCGAGGCGCTGGAATACGGCATCGTCGATCAGGTTCTGACGACCCGCAAGCGGACCACCGCGGCGCTGACCTCCTGACCCACCTCGACGGCGGCCCGGTCTTCGGACCGGGCCGCCGTCGTCTTCGGCACCACGACATCGTCCGACGCAAATCCCGTCGCGTGTCGCCGCCACAGGTTAGGCTCGGAGCATCGCCCGGATCTGACCGGATACGACTGGAGGAGCCTGATGGCACGCATCGGTGAGAGCGCCGACCTCTTCAAATGCTCCTTCTGCGGCAAGAGCCAGAAGCAGGTGCAGCAGCTGATCGCCGGTCCCGGCGTCTACATCTGCGACGAGTGCGTCGAGCTGTGCAACGAGATCATCGAAGAGCGCATGGCGGAGTCTTCGGACGGGGAGGTCGCGGATTTCGATCTGCCGAAGCCCCGCGAGATCTTCTCCTTCCTCGAGGAGTACGTGATCGGTCAACGCGACGCGAAGCGTGCGCTGTCGGTGGCCGTCTACAACCACTACAAGCGCGTCCGCGCGCGCGGCACGATCCAGTCGGCCGAACAGCGCGCCGACGAGATCGAGATCGCGAAGAGCAACATCCTGCTGCTCGGCCCGACCGGGTGCGGCAAGACCTACCTCGCCCAGACGCTCGCGAAGCGGCTGAACGTCCCGTTCGCCGTGGCGGACGCGACCGCGCTCACCGAGGCCGGCTACGTCGGCGAGGACGTGGAGAACATCCTCCTCAAGCTCCTGCAGGCGGCGGACTTCGACACCAAGCGCGCCGAGACGGGGATCATCTACATCGACGAGGTCGACAAGATCGCGCGCAAAGCGGAGAACCCGTCGATCACCCGTGACGTGTCGGGGGAGGGCGTGCAGCAGGCCCTCCTGAAGATCCTCGAGGGTACTGTCGCCTCGGTGCCTCCGCAGGGCGGCCGCAAGCACCCCCACCAGGAGTTCATCCAGATCGACACGACCAACGTGCTCTTCATCGTCGCAGGAGCCTTCGCGGGGCTCGAGGAGATCATCTCCTCCCGCGTGGGGAAGCACGGCGTCGGGTTCGGCGCTCCTCTGCACAGCAAGGGCGATGACCTCGACCTCTTCAGCGAGGTGCTGCCCGAGGATCTGCACAAGTTCGGGCTCATCCCGGAGTTCATCGGTCGCCTTCCTGTCGTCGCATCCGTTTCGCCCCTCGACCGCGAGGCGCTGATGGAGATCCTCACGGAACCGAAGAACGCCCTGGTGAAGCAGTACCAGCGGATGTTCGAACTCGACGATGTGACCTTGGAGTTCGACACCGGCGCTCTCGAGGCCATCGCCGAGCTCGCCGTCGCACGGAAGACCGGCGCGCGTGGTCTGCGGGCGATCCTCGAGGACGTGCTCGGCCCGATCATGTTCGAGATCCCCTCGACCGACGACGTCGACAAGGTCGTGGTCACCCGCGCTTCCGTCGAGGAGGGCGCGGCACCCACCTTCGTCCTCCGCGAGAAGCGCAAGAGCGCCTGACACTGTCGGAAGTCGGGGTTGCCGCGCCGGTATGGGCATGATCCGTTACGACACCGCCAGCACGTTCACCGGCTACATCGCCGACGAAACTCACTCTCTCGACTGGCTTTTCGCCGTGCCGGGGGGCGAGGAACCCGATCCGAGCCTGATTCCCGAGGCAGCCGTGTTGGTGATGGGCTCGACGACCTACACGTGGGTCCTCGAGCACACCGGTGCGCGGAACGACCCGCACTCCTGGCTGGCCGAGTTCGGCGACAAGGCGGTGTTCGTGTTCACCACCCGGGATCTCGACGCTCCGGAGGGCGCCGACGTGCGCTTCGTCTCCGGCACGGTGCGCGACGTCCTTCCCGCTCTCCGCGCCGCCGCGGGGGACGGGGACATCTGGATCGTCGGCGGTGGCGATCTCGCGGGGCAGTTCTACGATGCCGACGCCCTCGACGAGATCGCCGTGTCGATCGCGCCCGCCGCCCTCGCATCCGGCGCCGCCCTCTTCCCGCGGCGGGTCGGCGCCGACCGCCTCACGCTCATCGAGGCGCGGGCGGTCGGCGCGTTCGCGCGGGTGCGCTTCAGGGTCGCGCCGGGGTCCTGACACCTGCCATCAGCCGGTCAGGCCACGACGCTCCAGGAGCGGAACGATCTCGGCATCCCGTCCTCGGAAGTCGCGATACGCCTCGAGCGGATCCTTCGATCCCCCGACACCCAGCAACCGCTCCCGGAATCGCTCGCCGTTCGCACGCGTCAGGCCGCCGTTCTCCCGAAACCACTCCACGGTGTCCGCGTCGAGGACCTCGCTCCAGATGTACGAGTAGTAGCCGGCGCTGTAGCCGCCGGAGAAGACATGGGCGAAGTACGTCGAGGAGTATCGGGTGGGAACCGCGGGATCGTCGAGCCCGATGTCCGCCAAGGCGGCGGCTTCGAACGCCTCGACGTCGTCGATCTCCTCCGCCTGCACCGCCGACAGGGAGTGCCACGCCTGATCGAGCCAGGACGCGGCGAGGTACTCGCTGGTCGCGAAACCCTGGTTGAACTGTTCGCTGGCCGCGAGGCGCTCGACGACGTCCGACGCGAGCGCCTCGCCCGTGTCGACGTGCTTCGCGTACGAGGCCAGGATCTCCGGCCACGAGATCCACATCTCGTTGACCTGACTGGGGAACTCCACGAAGTCGCGGAAGACGTTCGTTCCGGCGAAATGGGGGTACGTCACGGTCGCGAACAGCCCATGGAGCGCGTGCCCGAATTCGTGGAAGAGCGTCGTGACCTCGTCGAAGCTGAGGAGAGTCGGCCGGCCGGCGCCCGGTCGGACGACGTTGAGGTTGTTCACCACCACCGGTGCAGTTCCGCGCAGGCCCGACTGATCGACGATCGAGTTCATCCACGCGCCTCCGCGCTTGGTGTCCCGCGTGTAGAGGTCGAGCACGAAGAGACCGAGAGCCGAACCGTCCTCGTTGAAGACTTCGAAGACGCGCACATCCGGGTGGTACGCGGGGATGTCCGCTCTTTCGGTGAAGCTCACGCCGTACAGCTGCGTCGCGGCGAAGAACACGCCGTCTCGGAGCACCCGTTCGGCCTCGAACCACGGCCGCAGCGCCGCGCGATCGAGGTCATAGGTCGCCGCCCGGACGCGCTCCGCGTAGTACGCCCAATCGTGGGCGGCCAGTCGGAACGGCGCGGCCTCGGTGTCGATGATCGCCTGAAGTGCGAGCGCCTCCTTGCGGGCGTTCCGCGCGGCGGGTCCGGCGAGCTCGCGGAGGCGGGCGTGGACCGCCTCGGGCGAGCCGGCGGTCTCATCCGCGGTGATGTACGCCGCGTGCGAGGCGTATCCGAGCAGCTCGGCCCGTCGCGCGCGGAGGCGGGCGATCTCCAGAACGACGGGACGGTTGTCCCACGCGTTGTCGCGGCGCCCTCGGGCGCGGGAGGCCTCCATGATGCGACGCCGGCTCTCACGATCCGTCAACGAGGACAGGTACGGATGCCCGGTGAAGAGAGTGAGCGTCACCACGAACGCGCCGGAGAGCCCCCGCTCCTCGGCGGCACGGGATGCGGCAGACAGCTCGCCGTCCGTGAGGCCGTCCAACTGCTCCGCCGAGTCGAAGACGACCGCGAGGTCGTTCGTGTCCGAAAGGAGATTCTTCTCGAATGTGTTGCTGAGCGTCGACAGGCGCGCGTTGAGCTCGGTCAACGCCTCCTTCTCCGCGGCATCCAGTGACGCACCCGCGTGCGTCATCTCCCGGTAGTGGCGCTCGACGAGATAGCGCTGCTCCGGGTCGAGGCTCATGTGATCCAGGCCCGCGTGCAGCGTGGAGATCCGACCGTAGAGAGCCGCATCGAGCTGGATCGCGTCCTGGTGAGCAGACATCAAGGGCGCGAGTTCCGCCTCCACGTCCTGGATCGCGGAAGTCGCATCGGCCGAGGAGACCGTATAGAAGGCGCGTGCGACATCCCCCAGGAGCCTTCCGCTGCGCTCCAGCGGGATCATCGTGTTCTCGAACGTCGGCATCGACCACACCCGGGTGATGGCGTCGATCTCGGCGCGATGCTGCGCGAACGCGGCATGGAACGCCGGCAGATAATGCTCCGGATCGATGGCGGGGTAGTCGGGCATCGCATACGGATGGGGGGAGGGCTGGAGGAGGGGGTTGTCGGTCGACACCATGCGCTCCACCCTAGGTCTCCGACGACCGATCACCAAGGACCGTTTGCAAACGTAGTGTTGCAAAGATTCGTTTGTACCTTTACGCTCGACCCATGGACATCTCGGATCACGACGACGCGGCCCGCAGTGCGGCGCGCCACGAGCAGGACCGCGTCCTGGACACCAGCGCCCTGCGGGCCCTCGCGCACCCCCTGCGGGTTCGGATGTACGACATCCTGAGCCAGTACGGCCCGCAGACCTCGTCTTCACTCGCCGCCCGACTGGGCGAGTCCAGCGGCTCCATGAGCTACCACCTGAGGGCGCTCGCCAAGCACGATCTCATTCGCGAGATCCCGGACCGCGGTACCGTTCGGGAACGATGGTGGGAACGCCCACCCGGGGGCGTCACTCTGGGCCCCGTCGAGGCCGCGGGCACACCCGCGGGTCGAGCGGCCGCGCAACTCGTCACGCACGAGGTCATGCGCAACCGGAATCAGCAGCTCGCGGACTTCCTCACCAGCGGCATCCATGAGGAGGACGAGACGTGGCGGGATACCGCACTCGTCTCCACCGCTACGACCCGCATGACGCCGGCCCAGACCGCGCTCCTGCGCGGACGCATCATGGCGCTCATCGACGATGCCGTGGACACGTACCGCGATCAGACCGGCGACGATGTGCGTCCGGTGACCATCCGCGCGGACATCTTCCCGCTCCCCGACCTCGGAGGCGACGCATGACCACTCTCACCGCACCGCACCGCATCCCCGGCCTCTCGCTACCGGACCGGGCGCTCCTCGACGTGGCCCGACGGCTGGAGGCCTACGTCGCACGTCGCGCACATCGCGACCGCGAGGGCGCGCGCGAGGCCGCCGAAGCGGCATACGCCGAGCTCCGGGCAGCCGCCCGGGCGTCGGGCGCGCTCGGGCTCCTCCCGCGCTGAGCAGTCGCTCAGGCGAAGTCGTCCTCGTCATCGTGCCGCACGACCGCGGTGCCGTCGTCGTCCAGCTCGACGATGACTCCGGTGTCGAGCTCCGCGATCGGACGCCCCTCCAGCCACGTCAGCGTCCAGCGAGGGCGAGGCTGACCGAGGTCATCGACGGGCAGGAGCGCGTCGACCCCCTGGATGCCGTCGCGCAATGCCGCCGGCACCGCCTGGGGCGGCTCGTCTCCGGATGTCCAGCGCGTACCGACCTGCATCTCACACCTCCGTCTGAACGAGCTCGATGCCGACCACGGCAGTCGCCTCGCCCTCGATGAACTCGATATCCTCGATGCGTCCGACCGCCTTGAGGTCGCCTTCCGCCGACGCGAGCGCCCGCAGCGCAGCCGGTGCGCCCGCGATGACCGCCCGCCGAACAGGGGTCTTCTGCGAGGCCTTCGCCTCGGTCTTCGCACGACGGATGCCGACGAGCGCCTCCCCGACGGCGGAGAGCACCGCGGGGTCACCGGCGACGCCGGACTCCACCGGCCAGGCCGCACGGTGCACGGAGCCTTCGTTGAACCACGACCAGGCTTCCTCCGCCGCGAACGCCAGGACCGGCGCGAACAGACGCAGGAGCGTCGAGAGTGCGGTGCGCAGGGCGGCGACCGCCGACGCCTGTCCGGGGTGGCCGGCGTCGTACGCGCGCTCCTTCACGACCTCGAGGTAGTCGTCGCAGAACGTCCAGAAGAACGCCTCCGTGACCTCCAGCGCCCGCGCGTGATCGTACGCCTCGAACGCGCGGGTCGCCTCGCGGACCACCTCGTCCAGCGTCGCGAGCATCGAGACGTCGATCGGCTCGGTCGCGATTCCGCCTTCGTCCGTCGGGAACGACAGGACGAACTTCGCCGCGTTCAGGACCTTGATGGCGAGCCGGCGACCGATCTTCACCTGCGTCGGGTTCTGCGGATCGAAGGCCGCATCGGCGCCGAGCCGGCTGGACGCCGCCCAGTAGCGCACGGCATCCGTTCCGTGCTGGTCCAGGATGTCGGCCGGGGTGACGACGTTGCCCTTCGACTTCGACATCTTCTTGCGGTCCGGGTCCACGATGAACCCCGAGATCGCGGCATCCGACCAGGGAGCACGATCGTCCTCCAGGGCGCTGCGGAGCATCGTCGAGAACAGCCAGGTCCGGATGATGTCCTGACCCTGCGGGCGGAGATCGAAGGGGGCCACGGTCTCCCAGAGCTCGGGGTCGCGCTCCCATCCACCGGCCAGCTGCGGGGTGAGAGACGAGGTCGCCCAGGTGTCGAAGATGTCGCGTTCCGCGTCGAACCCGCCGGGCACGCCGCGCTGATCCGCGGAGTATCCGGACGGAACGTCGATCGTCGGGTCGATCGGCAGGTCCGCCACGTCCGGGACGAGCACCCGCGCGTAGTCGCGCTCGCCGGCGTCGTCGAGGGCGTACCAGACCGGGATCGGCACACCGAAGAAGCGCTGACGGGACACCAGCCAGTCACCGGTCAGACCGTTGGTCCAGTTCTCGTAGCGCACCCGCATGAAGTCCGGGTGCCAGGACATCCCCGCGCCGAGGGCGATGAGCTTCTCGCGCAGCTCCGCGTCGCGCGCCCCGTTGCGGAGGTACCACTGACGCGTGGAGACGATCTCGAGTGGACGGTCGCCCTTTTCGAAGAATTTCACCGGGTGCGAGAACGGCGCCGACACGGCGCGCAGCTCACCGCTGTCCTGCAGCAGCTCCACGATCCGCTTCTTCGCGCTGAACACCGTCTTCCCAGCGAGCTCGGCGTACGCCGCCAGGCCCGTCTCGGAGACGATCGCATCCGGTGCATCGGCGATCACGCGACCGTCGGCTCCGAGGATGGTGCGGTTGGGAAGATCCAGCTCCCGCCACCAGATGATGTCGGTGACGTCGCCGAAGGTGCAGATCATCGCGATGCCCGAGCCCTTGTCGATCTGGGCCAGCGGGTGGGCGAGCACCGGCACCTCGACGTCGAACAGCGGTGTGCGCACGGTGGTCCCGAAGTACGGCGCGTACCGTTCGTCTTCGGGGTTGGCCACGAGGGCGACGCACGCCGGGAGCAGCTCCGGCCGGGTGGTCTCGATCTCGATGTCGCCCGAGCCGTCGCTCTTGGCGAACGCGATGCGGTGATACGAGGCCTGCTGGTCGCGGTCCTCCAGCTCGGCCTGCGCGATGGCGGAGCGGAAGTCGATGTCCCACAGCGTCGGGGCGAGAGCCTGGTACGCCTCGCCCCGCTCGAGGTTGCGCAGGAACGCGAGCTGGCTCGTGCGGATCGTGTCGTCGGAGATGGTCCGGTAGGTCTGCGTCCAGTCGACCGAGAGGCCCAGCTGACGGAAGAGGTCCTCGAAGGTCTTCTCATCCTCGACGGTGAGTCGCTCGCACAGCTCGATGAAGTTCCGGCGGCTGATCGGGACCTGGTCCGCGGCACGGCTGGACTTGTTGTCCCCGCCCTCGAAGGGCGGGGTGAAATCGGGGGTGTACGGAAGCGAGGGATCGCAGCGCACCCCGTAGTAGTTCTGCACGCGGCGTTCGGTGGGCAGACCGTTGTCGTCCCAGCCCATGGGGTAGAACACCGTCTTGCCGCGCATCCGCTCGAATCGGGCCTTCAGGTCGGTGTGGGTGAAGGAGAAGACGTGACCGATGTGCAGGGATCCGGATGCCGTCGGTGGTGGGGTGTCGATCGAATAGACGCCATCCCGACCCGAGGCGACCGCGGCCGCGCGATCGAAGAGGTAGGTTCCGGCATCCGACCAGGTCCGGTCCCATTTGGACTCGAGGCCTTCCAGGGCGGGCTTGTCGGGGATCTGCGCTTCGGCCATGGTGCTCCTCGAGCGATATGTGCGGCACTGTGTGAGCGTGCCTGAGTGTGGGACGCCCCCGATTCTACGGGAGCACAATGGTCGACATGCCGCGCTTCCCGCCTCTCCCGCCGGACTTCCGCCTGCGGACGCCACGCGTCGTCCTGCGCCCTCTGGAAGAGGGGGATGCCGATGCCCTCCACGCCGTTCTGGGCGATCCCGTCGCGATGACCGCGTACGAGGGCGCCTTCACCCCTGCCGAGACACGGGAGTGGATCCGGCGGCAGCGCGAGAGGTACCTTCGCGACGGAGCGGGACTGTGGGCGCTCATCTCCCGTGAGACCGGTGAGGTCCTCGGCGATGCCGGGATCACCCGGCAGCGCATCGAGGACGACGAGGTGTGGGAGGTCGGCTACCACCTCGTCCGGAGCGCGTGGGGGCGCGGACTCGCCGCGGAGGGTGCCGCACGGGCGGTGGACTGGGCGTTCGGGCACGACGGGGTGGAGAGTGTCCACGCCAAAGTCCGCGACACGAATCTGCGGTCGATGAACGTCGCGATCCGCCTGGGGATGACCGTGCGTCGTCGATTCGAGGTCGTCTACCGCGGCGTCCGCATGCCGCACCTGGACTTCGCGGTCTCCCGCGCCGAACGGTCGGCCGCGCAGGGACGGCACCGGACGCACTAGAATCGGTCGTACAGACATCGATCCGGCCATCACCGGGGAGTCTTCGGAAGAACAGGGCGAGAGCCCCCAGTAGAACCGAACGGGGCAGGCCCGTCACAGCCGCAGTGAAAGTGGGTGGGTGTTCCCGCCAAGGCAGGGTGGTACCGCGGCTCGCGAGGGTCGTCCCGGCGTGATCCGTCCGTCCGGCTGCGAGAGTGCGATGACCTACCCACAGAATTCCGACGAACCCGTCGTCCCCAGCCCGCGCCTGCCCGAGATCGAGGCCGACACCCTCGCCTTCTGGCGGAGCGACGACACCTTCCGCGCCTCGATCGCCGCGCGGGAGGGCGCTCCGGAATGGGTGTTCTACGACGGCCCTCCGTTCGCCAACGGTCTCCCGCACTACGGCCACCTGCTCACCGGCTACGCCAAAGACCTCTTCCCCCGCTTCCAGACCATGCGCGGCAAGCGGGTGGACCGGGTCTTCGGCTGGGACACCCACGGTCTTCCGGCCGAGCTCGAAGCGATGAAGCAGCTCGGCATCACGGAGAAGAGCGAGATCGAGCAGATGGGGATCGCGACCTTCAACGCGAAGGCGCGCGACTCGGTGCTGGCCTACACGCGCGAGTGGGAGGACTACGTCACCCGACAGGCCCGCTGGGTGGATTTCGAGCGCGGCTACAAGACGCTGGACACCGGGTACATGGAGTCCGTGCTCTGGGCGTTCAAGAGCCTGTACGACAAGGGACTGGCGTACGAGGGTTACCGTGTCCTCCCGTACTGCTGGCGCGATGAGACCCCGCTCTCCAGCCATGAGCTGCGCATGGACGACGACGTCTACAAGACCCGCCAGGATCCCTCCGTGACGGTGACGTTCCCCCTCGTCGGCGCGAAGGCCGAAGCCCTCGGGCTCACCGCGGTGCGCGCACTCGCCTGGACCACGACCCCGTGGACCCTGCCGACCAACCTCGCTCTGGCCGTCGGCCCGGACATCGTCTACGCGGTGGTGCCCGGAGGACCGCTCGGCGCCGCCGACGTCCACCGAGACGCCGCCGGGCACCCCGATGAGGCGATCGAGGCGACGGCGCACGAGTACCTGCTCGCCGAAGACCTGCTCGCCGGGTACGCGAAGGATCTGGGGTACGAGACCGCCGAGGAGGCGCGCGCCGCCGTCACCCGCACCGTCCTCGGCGCCGACCTCGACGGCGTGTCGTACGACCGCCTGTTCGACTACTACGCGGATGCCGAGACCTGGGGCACCGGTTCGGCATGGCGGATCCTCGTCGACGACTACGTCACCACGACCGACGGCACCGGCATCGTCCATCAGGCACCCGCGTACGGCGAAGACGACCAACGGGTGGCCGAGGCCGCCGGCATCCCCACGATCCTCTCCCTCGACGACGGCGGACGCTTCCTCCCCGCCGTGGAGGATGTGGCGGGCCAGCTCTGGATGGACGCCAACCGCCCGCTCATCCGGCTCCTCCGCGACGCCGGCCGCCTCCTGCGCGAGGCCAGCTACGAGCACTCCTACCCTCACTGCTGGCGCTGCCGGAACCCCCTGATCTACAAGGCCGTGTCCAGCTGGTTCGTCCGGGTCACCGAGATCAAGGACCGCCTGCTGGAGGTCAACGAGCAGATCACGTGGGCTCCCGAGAACGTCAAGCACGGGCAGTTCGGTAAGTGGCTCGAAGGTGCGCGGGACTGGTCCATCAGCCGCAACCGCTATTGGGGGTCGCCGATCCCGATCTGGAAGAGCGACGACCCGGCTTATCCGCGCGTCGACGCCTACGGGTCGCTGGAGGAGCTCGAACGCGACTTCGGAGACCTGCCTCGGAACGAGGCCGGCGAGGTCGACCTCCACCGCCCGTACATCGACGCGTTGACGCGGCCCAACCCCGACGACCCCACGGGCCGGTCTCGCATGCGCCGGATCGAGGACGTCTTCGACGTCTGGTTCGACTCGGGTTCGATGCCCTACGCCCAGGTGCACTACCCGTTCGAGAACCGCGACTGGTTCGACGAGCATTCACCCGCCGACTTCATCGTGGAGTACATCGGCCAGACGCGGGGATGGTTCTACGTCATGCATGTGCTCTCGGTGGCACTGTTCGACAGGCCGGCGTTCACGGGTGTCAGCTGCCACGGCATCGTGCTGGGCAGCGACGGGCAGAAGATGTCGAAGTCGCTGCGCAACTACCCCGACGTGTCGGAGGTGTTCGACCGTGACGGCTCCGATGCCATGCGGTGGTTCCTGATGTCGAGCTCCGTCCTGCGCGGAGGCAACCTCGTCGTGACCGAGGAGGGGATCCGCGCCGGTGTCCGGGAGTTCCTCCTGCCCCTGTGGAACGCGTGGTACTTCTTCGCCACATACGCCAACGCCGCCGGGGGCGCGGACGGCTCGGGCTACACCGCGACATGGCGGACGGACTCGACCGACGTGCTCGACCGGTACATCCTGGCCCTCACCGGCGATCTCGTCACCGCGGTCGCCGCCGACCTCGACGCCCTGGATTCCACCAGTGCCGCTGAGAAGCTCCGCGACTTCACCGAGGCCCTCACCAACTGGTACATCCGCCGCTCCCGCGATCGGTTCTGGGAAGGCGTGGGGGAGGACCCGACCAGTCGCGACGCGTTCGACACCCTGTACACGGTGCTCGAGACCGTCACACGCGTCGCGGCGCCCCTCATCCCACTGATCGCCGAGCGCATCTGGCAGGGTCTCACGGGCGGGCGGAGCGTCCACCTCCAGGACTGGCCGGATGCCGCCGCGTTCGCCCCGGCATCCGACATCCGTCGTGCGATGGATGCCGTCCGCGATGTCTCGCGGGTGGCCAACGCCCTGCGGAAGAAGGAGGGCAAGCGGGTGCGGCTGCCCCTGCCGCGCCTGACCGTCGTCCTCCCCGACGCGGCCGCGCTCGCGCAGTTCGAGGCGATCATCCGCGACGAGCTGAACGTGAAGACCGTCGCACTCGCCGACCTCACCGACGGCACCGCGGGGGAGTACGGCATCACCCATCGCCTCTCCGTCAACGCACGCGCGGCCGGACCGCGTCTCGGGAAGAACGTCCAGCAGGTGATCCGCGCCGCGAAGGCCGGCGACTGGACCGAGGACGACGGCGTCGTCACGGCCGGGGGGATCCGACTGGAGCCGACGGAGTACGACCTCGTCCTCGAGACCACGGGACGACCCGAGGGCGAGGCGCTGGCGCTCCTGCCCGGCGGAGGCTTCGTGCTCCTGGACACCACGACGACGCCCGGGCTGGAGGCGGAGGGACTCGCCCGCGATGTCATCCGCGCCATCCAGGACACACGCAAGGCGGCCGGCTTCGACGTCAGCGATCGCATCCGCCTCGCGCTGGTCTTCCGCGATGCCGAGGACGGCGCCGCGGTCGAGAGCGCCTTCGTGTCCGCCGACATCGCGGGCGAAACCCTCGCGGTCGCGCACTCGGTGTCGATCGCGGGGCGCGACGAGCTCGCGTGGACCGCGACCGAGCCGAGCCCCGACTCCGCGCCGGCCTTCTCGACCGAGGTCGCGGCCGGCACGTACGCCAACCGAGGCGGCTTCCTCGTCTCGGTGACCCGAGTGGAGAACGTCCGATGAGTGAACGCGCCCGCGCCGACGAGGTCTACGCCGAACTGCTGACGCGCCAAGGCGAGCAGTGGGTGGAACCGCGCATCGAGCGCACGCGACGTCTGCTGGAGTATCTCGACGATCCGCAGCGCACGTATCGGGTGATCCACATCACGGGCACCAACGGCAAGACCTCGACCGCGCGCCTCATCGAGAGCCTGCTGCGGAGCCTGGGATTGCGAACGGGTCTGTTCACCAGCCCGCACCTCATCCGGTTCACCGAGCGCATCGTGGTGGACGGAGAACCGATCGCCGACGCCGCCGTCGTGGCGGCCTGGGACGAGATCGCACCGTTCGTGGCTCTCGTGGACGCGCAGCTGGCGGAGGCCGGCGACGCCCCGCTCACGTTCTTCGAGCTGCTCACCGTCCTCGCCTTCGTCGCCTTCTCCGACGCGCCCGTGGACGTCGCCGTGGTCGAGGTCGGTATGGGTGGCGCGTGGGACTCCACCAACACCGCGGACGGCGATGTGGCGGTCTTCACCCCGGTGGGTCTGGACCACACAGACCGTCTCGGGGAAACCCTGGTCGAGATCGCGTCGGTGAAGTCCGGCATCATCAAGCCGGACGCCGTCGTGGTGTCGGCCCGCCAGGATCCCGACGTCGCGGCGGTTCTGCGCGACGCCGCCGCGCAGACCCCCGCACGCATCGCCTTCGAGGGCAGCGACTTCGGTCTCGCCGAGCAGAAGCTCGCCGTCGGCGGCCAGCTGCTGACGGTGCGCGGGTTGGCGGGCGAGTACCCCGAGCTCTATCTGCCGTTGCACGGCGCCCACCAGGGACAGAATGCGGCGCTCGCCGTCGCGGCCGTCGAGGCCCTGGTCGGCGGCGGCAGCCGAGAACTGTCCGCAGACGCGATCCTCGAGGCCTGGGCGGAGGTGTCCTCCCCGGGTCGACTGCACCTCGCCGGCATCGACCCGACGGTCCTCGTCGACGCCGCCCACAACCCGCACGGAGCGGCGGCGCTGGCTGCGGCCCTGCGCCAGTCCTTCGACTTCCCGGAGTGGGGTGTCGTGCTGGGCGTCCTCGACGGCAAGGACGTGGACGGCATCGTCGACGCCCTCGCGCCCGTCGCCGCACACGTCTTCGCGACCGCGCCGTCGTCGGATCGCGCCTCCGACGAGGACACCGTGGCGGACGCGGCGGAGCGGCGGGGGCTCGCGGTCACCGTGCATCGTGATCTCGACGACGCCGCCACCGCCGCACGGGAGTGGGCGGCATCCGCCGCCGGGCGCGCCGTGGTCGTCGCGGGTTCGGTCGTCCTGGCCGGGGAAGCGCTGGCGTTGGCCGACGCGCAGTCGTGGAAGGGTGCCGCCGATGGCGCGTGAGCGGGAGCCGCGGATGCGGCGGGCTCGGGGAGCGCAGGAATCGCTCGCCTCGATCGTGCTGTCCTTCGAGGCGGTGATCGCCTTCCTCGGCGGCCTGACGATCTACGGACTCAGGGCGCTTCCCGAGCCGATCCCGGCATGGTGGGGCATCGTCGCCGGTGTCGTCGTCGCCGCGCTGATGATCGTCACCGCTCGACTGGTGCGCCACCGGTGGGGGATCGGACTCGGGTGGGCGCTGCAGGTGCTCGTGGCCCTGGGTGCGTTCCTGGTGCCGGCGCTGGCGCTGGTCGCGCTCATTTTCGGCGGCATGTACGCGTATGCGACGATCAAGGGAGGCGCGCTGGACCGACGCAACGCACGGCTCGCCGCCACTCACGACGAAGACGGAACACAGGAGAACACTGAGCGATGACCACCGAAGAGACCCTCGTCCTCATCAAGCCGGACGGTGTCGCCCGCGGCCTCACCGGCGCGATCCTCGCCCGCATCGAGGCGAAGGGCTACGCCCTCGTCGACATCCGTCTCGTCGAACCCGATCGCGCGCGACTTGAGCGCCACTACGCCGAGCACGAGGGCAAGCCCTTCTACGAGCCGCTGCTCGAGTTCATGATGTCCGGCCCGTCGGTCGCGATCCGTCTCGCCGGAAACCGCGTCATCGAGGGCTTCCGATCGCTCGCGGGCACAACCGACCCCACCACGGCCGCTCCCGGGACGATCCGCGGCGACTTCGGACGGGACTGGGGCCTCAAAGTGCAGCAGAACCTCGTCCACGGATCGGACAGCCCCGAATCGGCCGCGCGGGAGCTCGGCATCTGGTTCGCCTGAGCGGGATCAGCCGAAGAGGGTCTGCAGGATGTTGGGGATGGCGTCCATCTCCACCTGCGCCAGCAGAAGGATCACGGCGTAGCTGACGATCGCGGCGAGCGGGATCCACGCGCCGAGTCCTCGGGCCGTGCGCCGCGTGCGCGCAGACACCGGGATCACGCCACCGGCGAACAGATGCAGGATCACGGCGTAGAACGTGGGGATGGTGACGGCCCACGTGACCATGCACCAGGGGCAGAGGGTGTTCAGCTCGTAGATGCTCTGACCGATGAGCCAGATCACGAATCCGAACGCGAACGCCATTCCGCCGGCGAACGCGATCCAGAACCAGCGCGCGAACCGCGCGCCGGCGAGGAGCGCGGCGCCGACGACGATCGGTGCGATCCATCCGCTGAGGCCGAGCAGCGGGTTGGGGAAACCGAAGACGCTGCCCTGCCAGGAGTCGAGGTTCGCCGTGCACTGGACCAGGACGCTGAAGTCGCAGGACGCGGCTTCTCCCGGATTGGTGAGGGCGCGTAGCTTCTCCAGGGTGAGCTGGAACGCCGCCCACCAGCCGATCGCACCCGCGAGGATCAGCCAGATCGCGAGGACCGTGGGACGTGAGCGCGCAGTGTCGGACATTCGGGGATTATTTCACCGCGTGCCGGATGTCCCCTCCCGGCGGGCCGTGAGAATGCCCTGCTCTCCTTGCGGCGCTGCCGACCCGCCCGCGCCGCGTGTGGGCAATCGAGACGGGATAGTGCGATAATGGCTCCCGATGCACCACGGCCGCGCCGTGACGTACATCACCGAAGACTTCAAGGGCGACGAACGCCCTTCGCAACGGCAGGTCCCGCCGCGACAGCCGGGATCCCGTTGTAGACCGAGTGAGTTCGCGGCACCGCAGGTGCGGCACCGCACGAGATTTCGCCGGGCGACGCGCGGTGTCGCCCCGCTGGGAGTACGGCAGCGATGGCCGATGGCACATACGACGAGACCGACAACAGTTCCGAGACGGAGAGCGCAGCCCCCGCGGCATCCGAAGACGTGACGTCCTCGACGCCCGCGGTAACCGACGAGGTCGACCCGACCACGTCGGATGTCAGCGCCGAGACCGCTGTGTCCGACGGCGACGCGCCGTCCGACGGCGACGCGTCGGCAACCGTCGACGCGTCCGCGGAAGCTGCCGACGCGGTGGCAGAGCCGGCCGAGCCCGAGCAACCCGAGACCGAGCAGCCCGCGGCGGAGCCGAGCGGCCCGCCGACCGCGGTCAGCCTCGGGCTCCTCCCCGAGACGTTCGTCTCCGCCGTCAGCACGCAGCTGCACTTCTACGCCCCGGCCGTCGCGCCGTTGCCCGCCCTGCCGGACGATGAGCCCGAGCCCGACGAGCCGCGCTCGTCCAACCGCCGTCGCAGCCGCCGACGCGGCGGTGCCGACGGCGCGGACGACCGGGTGTCCGCCCCGCCCGCACGCCAGCGTCCGGTCGAGGTCATCACCGAGCCGCAGCGCATCAAGGGGTCCACCCGGCTGGAGGCGAAGAAGCAGCGCCGCCGCGACGGCCGCGAAGCCGGCCGTCGTCGCGCCGTCGTCACGGAGGCGGAGTTCCTGGCGCGCCGCGAGGCGGTCGACCGCGAGATGATCGTCCGGTCCAAGAGCGGCCGGATCCAGATCGCCGTCCTCGAGGACAACGTCCTCGTCGAGCACTACGTCGCGCGCAACCAGGATGCCTCCCTGATCGGCAACGTGTACCTGGGGCGCGTGCAGAACGTGCTCCCCAGCATGGAGGCGGCCTTCGTCGACATCGGCCGCGGGCGCAACGCCGTGCTGTATTCCGGCGAGGTGGACTGGGACGCGGTCGAGACGGGCAATCAGCCCCGTCGCATCGAATTGGCACTGAAGTCCGGCGACCGCGTGCTCGTCCAGGTCACCAAGGATCCCGTCGGGCACAAGGGCGCCCGCCTCACCAGCCAGATCTCGCTGCCGGGCCGCTATCTCGTCTACGTCCCCGGCGGTGCCATGAACGGCATCTCGCGCAAACTCCCCGACACGGAGCGCGCGCGACTGAAGAAGATCCTCAAAGAGGTGCTGCCCGAATCGTCGGGCGTCATCGTGCGCACGGCGGCCGAAGGCGCCACCGAGGATCAGCTCACCCGCGACGTCCAGCGCCTCACCACGCAGTGGGAGCACATCAGCAGCCAGGTGCAGTCGATCTCGGCCCCGGCACTTCTGCACTCCGAACCCGACCTGCTCGTCAAGATCGTGCGCGACGTCTTCAACGAGGACTTCACCCGCATGCTCATCCAGGGCGACGAGGCGCTGCAGACCATCAGCCGGTACCTCGAGTCGGTCGCCCCGGATCTGCTGGAGCGTGTCGTCGCCTACGAGGGGAACGACGACCCGTTCGACGAGTTCCGCGTGACGGAGCAGATCGAGAAGGCATTGGACCGCAAGGTGTGGCTTCCCTCGGGAGGCTCGCTCGTCATCGACCGCACCGAGGCCATGACCGTCGTCGACGTCAACACCGGCAAGTTCGTCGGTTCGGGCGGCAACCTCGAAGAGACGGTGACCAAGAACAACCTCGAGGCCGCCGAGGAGATCGTCCGTCAGCTCCGGCTGCGCGACATCGGAGGGATCATCGTCGTCGACTTCATCGACATGGTCCTGGAGTCGAACCGCGATCTGGTCCTCCGACGGCTTGTGGAATGCCTCAGCCGGGATCGCACCAAGCACCAGGTCGCCGAGGTGACGTCTCTGGGCCTCGTCCAGATGACCCGCAAGAAGCTCGGCCTGGGTCTCCTGGAGACCTTCAGCGAGGCCTGCGACGTCTGCGCCGGGCGTGGCGTGATCGTGCATCACGATCCCGTCGTCAAGCACCGCACGGGCCCCTCGAACGGCACGTCGTCGAATCGCCGCTCCCGCGGAGGCAACGGCTCCGCGTCGAACGGCGCCGCCGCCTCGTCGTCGCAGGGCACGCACGTGATCACGGAGGGCGTCAAGTCGGCGCTGGCCCAGATCGCCGCATCCACGATCCACCACCCGGAGGAGGAGGTCGCGATCCGCGAGCCCGCCGGGTCCGACGCCACCGAGCCCGAGGCGCCCCGCGTCGACGCCCCGGCGGAGCGCCCGAAGAAGGCTCGGAAGAAGCGGTCCGACTCCGGCGGCGCACCCAAGACCGAGAAGGATCTGCTCCTGGACTCCGTGCTGAGCGCGCTCCCGGAGCCCAAGGCGCCCGGCCAGGGACGCGGGCGCCGTCGTGTCACCACTGCGGCGCTCACGGGCACGCCGGTCGTCCACGACCCCTCAGCCGGCACGGGGGCGTCGAGCTAGAGTCCGCGCCGCTGGCGCGCCGTCACTCTCAGACCCGAGGCGATGAGGCGGCGCACCAGCTCGCGTCCGCCGACGTGTTCCGCGCCGGCGTCGACGAGGCGATGATGGGCTTCGGCCGGGACGTCGTAGTGGTCCCGGTCGAAGCCTCGCCGGGGGATGCCGTTGCGGGCGGCGAACGCGTGCAGCTCCTCCAGGTCGGTGTCACTGACCAGGTGCGCCCACAGCCGACCGTGCGCGGGCCACATCGGCTCATCGATCAGGATCGCCATGGCCAGATCGTATCGAGCAGGATGCGGAGAGACCTCGCCGGCGACACGCGGGCACCGGCTTTTGCGGCTGGGCGCGGCATCCGGTAACCTAGACCCTTGGTGCGTCCCGGTCCGTCTTCACCGTCGGTCGAAAAGAGCTTTGCTTCCGCATCAGTGACTTCCCAGTCTCATAAAGACAACCGGAGCCGAGCGCTCCCAAGACGAAACAGGTGTGAAGTGGTTTACGCAGTTGTGCGCGCCGGCGGCCGGCAGGAAAAGGTCGAAGTGGGCACCATCGTCGTGCTCGACCGTCAGGCCGCCTCGATCGGCGACAAGATCCAGTTGCCCGCTGTGCTGCTCGTCGACGGTGACACCGTCACGACCGACGCCGACAAGCTCGCGAAGGTGTCCGTCACGGCCGAGGTTCTCCGCGAAGAGCGCGGCCCGAAGATCGTGATCCAGAAGTTCAAGAACAAGACCGGTTACAAGAAGCGCCAGGGGCACCGTCAGGACCTCACGCGCGTCAAGATCACCGGCATCAAGTAACCGCGAGGAGACGCAGAGATGGCACACAAAAAGGGCGCAAGCTCTACCCGTAACGGTCGCGACTCCAACGCACAGCGCCTGGGCGTGAAGCGCTTCGGCGGTCAGGTCGTCAGCGCCGGCGAGATCCTCGTCCGCCAGCGCGGAACCCACTTCCACCCCGGCGCGAACGTCGGACGCGGCGGCGACGACACACTGTTCGCCCTCTCGGCCGGTGCGGTCGAGTTCGGCAACAAGGGCGGCCGCAAGGTCGTCAACATCGTCGCAGCCGCGGAGTGATCCGAGGTTCCACGAACCACATCGGCGAGGGGCGGGCTTCGGCTCGCCCCTCGCTTTTTCCGTACAGACAGCGGCTCGGGCTCGAGCGCAACAGGAAGGAGATGCCATGGTCACCTTCGTCGACCGTGTGACCCTGCATCTGCGCGCGGGCAAGGGCGGCAACGGCTGCGTGTCGGTGCGTCGAGAGAAGTTCAAGCCGCTCGCGGGCCCCGATGGCGGAAACGGCGGCAACGGAGGGGACGTCGTCCTCGTGGCTGACCCTCAGGTCACGACGCTGCTCTCGTACCACCACTCGCCGCACCGCTCCGCCGGCAACGGCGGGTTCGGCATGGGCGACGACCGCTCGGGTGCCGCCGGCGAGCACCTCGAACTTCTGGTCCCGGTGGGGACCGTGGTCAAGGACGCCGATGGAACCCCACTGATCGATCTCGTCGAACCCGGAACCCGGTTCATCGTCGCCCCCGGCGGCCGCGGGGGTCTCGGAAATGCCGCCCTCGCCAGCCCCAAGCGCAAGGCGCCCGGCTTCGCCCTCCTGGGCACGCCCGGGTGGGAGGGCGACGTCCTCCTGGAGCTGAAGACGGTCGCCGATGTCGCCCTCGTCGGCTTCCCGTCGGCCGGGAAGTCCAGCCTCATCGCGGCCGTGTCCGCTGCGCGTCCCAAGATCGCCGACTACCCGTTCACGACGCTGCATCCGAACCTCGGCGTCGTCGAGGCCGGTGAGGTGCGCTTCACCGTGGCCGATGTGCCCGGTCTGATCGAGGGTGCGAGCGAAGGCCGCGGTCTCGGCCTCGAGTTCCTGCGACACGTCGAGCGCTGCAGTGTCCTCGTGCACGTCCTCGATTGCGCGACCCTCGATCCCGGCCGCGACCCGCTCACCGATCTCGACGTCATCGTCGCCGAACTCGCGGCCTATCCCGTCCCCGATGGGCAGACCCCCCTCCTCGAGCGGCCTCAGGTCGTCGTCCTGAACAAGGTCGACGTCCCCGAGGCGCGCGATCTGGCGGACCTGGTCCGGCCGGACCTCGAGGCGCGCGGCTATCGCGTCTTCGAGATCTCCACCGTCAGCCGCGAAGGCCTTCGCCCGCTCTCGTTCGCCCTGGGTGAGCTCGTCGCCGCGCACCGGGTAGAGCAGGCCGCGGCTCCGGCACCCGAACGCGTCGTCATCCGACCGACCGGCGCCGACAGGGCGTTCGACGTCCGCGTCGAAGGCGGGACCTGGGGCAACATCTATCGCATCCTCGGCGAGAAGCCCGAGCGTTGGGTGCAGCAGACCGATTTCACCAACGACGAAGCGGTCGGCTACCTCGCCGATCGACTGGATCGCATCGGCGTCGACGATGCTCTCTACCGCGCCGGTGCGACGCCCGGGGCGACCGTGGTGATCGGGGCCGGCGACGGCGTCATCTTCGATTGGCAGCCGGCCCTGAGCTCGGCTGCGGAGCTGATGACCGCCCCGCGCGGCACCGACCCCCGCCTGTACCAGGGCGGGCGCCGCACGACGAGCGAGCGGCGCGAGAAGTATCACGAGCAGATGGACGCCAAAGCACAGGCGCGCGCAGAGCTGGAGGCCGAGCGCCGCGCCGAGCAGCACGGGTGGGATGTGGAGGAGGACGCGTGAGCGCCTTGCTGCGCACCGACATCCCGGGCGCGCGTCGCGTCGTGGTGAAGGTCGGTTCCTCGTCGATCAGCGGTGAGAACACGCACAAGATCGGACCGATCGTCGATGCGCTCTCCGTGGCCCACGCGCGGGGGACAGAGGTCGTCCTGGTCTCCTCCGGAGCGATCGCCACGGGGATGCCGTTCCTCGCCCTCGACGAGCGACCGAGCGATCTCGCGACGCAGCAGGCCGCGGCGGCGGTGGGTCAGAACATGCTCATCTACCGCTACCAGGAAGCCCTCCGCCCGTTCGGGATCGTCGCCGGCCAGGTGCTCTTGACCGCCGGAGACCTCGAGAACTCCACGCACCGGTCGAACGCCCGTCGCGCCATGGAGCGCCTCCTGGGGCTGCGCATCCTCCCCATCGTCAACGAGAACGACACCGTTGCCACACACGAGATCCGCTTCGGCGACAACGATCGACTCGCCGCCCTCGTCGCGCAGCTGATCGGCGCCGACGCTCTCGTCCTCCTGAGCGACATCGAGTGTCTCTACACCCGCCCGCCGGGAGAACCGGGTGCGCGTCCGATCACCGACGTCGAGGTCGGCGACGATCTGCGGGGCTACGAGTTCGGCTCCGTCGTCGTCAACAGCGTCGGCACCGGCGGCGCGGCGACCAAGGCGTCCGCCGCGCGCCTGGCGGCGACGGCCGGGGTGGGTGTGCTGGTCACGAGCGCGGATCTGGTCGGTCCCGCTCTCGACGGCGCCCCGGTCGGTACCTGGTTCCATCCCGATCCCGCCCCGCGCCCCACGTCCATGACCGGCTCCGTCCGCGCCGTCGATAGGCTCAAGGGATGAGCGTCACCGTGACCACCGCCCGTGAACGGATGGAACTGGCCAAGACGGCTTCGCGCGAGATCGGCCTCCTGTCGGACGAGCGCAAGCGTGACGTCCTTCGGTCTCTCGCGGATTCGATCGTCGCCCACACCGACCGGATCGTCGCCGAGAACGCCGAGGACCTGTCCCGGGGCCGCGCGAACGGTCTGAGTGACGGCCTGCAGGATCGGCTCCGATTGGATGCGCCGCGCGTCGCCGCTCTGGCCTCTGCCGTCCGCGACGTCGCCGAGCTCCCCGACCCGGTCGGCCGCGTCCTGGACGAGCGGGTCATCGGTGGCGGTGTCCGATTGACGAAGGTGAGCGTGCCGTTCGGCGTCGTGGGATCCATCTACGAAGCGCGCCCGAACGTCACCGTCGACATCGCAGCACTCGCCCTCCGTTCAGGCAACGCCGTCGTCCTGCGAGGAGGGACGGCTGCGGAACGGACCAACGCGGCACTCGTCGGGGCGATGCGGGACGCACTGCGCGCGCAGGACGTCGACCCCGAAGCCATCCAGACGCTCGACGATCTCGGCCGTGACGGTGCACGCGACCTGATGCAGGCGCGTGGGCTGGTCGACGTGCTCGTGCCGCGGGGGAGCGCGCAGCTGATCGAAACGGTGGTCACCCAATCTCAGGTGCCGGTCATCGAGACGGGCGCCGGCGTGGTGCACATCGTCGTCGACGCCTCCGCGCGCGAGGACTGGGCGCGCGAGATCATCGTGAACGCGAAGGTCCAGCGGCCGAGCGTCTGCAACGCCGTGGAGACCATCCTCGTCCACCGGGATGCCGCCGACCGGCTCGTCCCGGTCATCGTCGCCGACCTCCAAGAGCAGGGTGTGACCGTGCACGGCGACGCCGGTGTCGCGGCACGTGCGACGGATGTCGTGCCCGCCACGGACGCCGACTGGGCGCAGGAGTACCTCAGCCTCGACGTGGCGATGCGGATCGTGGACGACATCGACGACGCGATCGCGCACATCCGGACGTTCTCGACGCAGCACACCGAGGCGATCATCACGGAGGACGAGGGCAGCGCCGAGCGCTTCCTCGCGGAGGTCGACGCCGCCGTCGTCGTCGTCAATGCCTCGACCCGTTTCACCGACGGCGGCGAGTTCGGTTTCGGCGCGGAGGTGGGGATCTCCACGCAGAAGCTCCATGCGCGCGGACCGATGGGGCTTCCCGAGCTCACGAGCGTGAAGTGGCTTGCGCGAGGCGCCGGGCACGTCCGGGCCTGAACGCCTAAACTGAATACGACTGCGCCCCGCGCGGCCGACACTCGAACGGAGCACGCATGACACTCGCCACGATCCTCACCCTCGCAGCGGAGGAAGCCGAACACGGGAACGTCGCGCTCGAAACCGTGGGGTACGGGATCGTCGCACTCGTCGTCTTCGGTGCCCTGGCGCTGGTGACCGTGTCGTATCGCAACGTCGCCAACCGCCACTCGCACAAGGCCGAGGCCTACGCGAAGGCCCACGCGAACGACATCCAGCGTGCAGGACACGGGCACTAAGCCCACCGCATGACAGCGACACGGGCCCCGCGGATCGGGGTGATGGGCGGCACGTTCGACCCCATCCACCATGGTCACCTCGTCGCGGCGTCCGAGGTCGCCCAGTCCTTCGATCTCGACGAGGTCGTCTTCGTCCCGACCGGCGAGCCCTGGCAGAAGACGGAGGTCTCGCCCAGCGAGCACCGGTACCTCATGACGGTGATCGCCACGGCCTCCAATCCGCGCTTCACCGTGAGCCGCGTGGACATCGATCGCGCCGGACCGACGTACACGATCGACACGCTGCGCGACCTCGCCGAGCAGCGTCCCGGGGCGGAGCTCTTCTTCATCACCGGCGCGGATGCGGTGGCGCAGATCTTCAGCTGGCGGAATCACGACGAGCTGTGGGCGCTCGCCCATTTCGTCGCGGTCTCGCGTCCAGGCCACGTGCTGAACACCTCGGGACTCCCGAGCGAGGACGTGAGCCAGCTCGAGATCCCCGCGCTTGCCATCTCTTCCACCGACTGTCGCGATCGCGTCGAACGCGGACACCCCGTGTGGTACCTGGTCCCCGACGGCGTCGTCCAATACATTGCCAAGCACCACCTCTACCGGAGCAAGGAATGAACACACCCGAGCAACCGGCCACCCCGCCCCTCACCCGCAAGCAGCTGCGCGAGATCCGGAACACCGGCGCGACACCGGTGATCCTCCCCGCGGAGGCCGACGCGCACGCAGCCGCCACCCGGGAGGAGGCAGCCCCCGCGTCGTCCGAAGACCGTGATCTGCCCGTCGACGGCGATGCCCCCGAGACCGCCGACGCCGGCTCGATCGAGGACGAGCACGACCTCGATTCCGACAGCGCTCCGGCACCGGTCGCGGTGCCGGTGATCGAGGCCATCCCCGCCCCTCTCCCGCGTGCGGCCGATGAGGCGAAGATCGCCGAGACGCCCGCGCCCGATTCCTCGGTCGATCTCGGCGCCGCACCACTGACCCGACGGCAGGCACGTCAGCAGGAGCGCATCCGCACGGCATCCGTTCCCGTCATCACACCCGAGATCGCCGCCGCCTCGCTCGCAGGCTCGGCCGCGCTCGTCGCGACGGAGCCTGGGCCGGAGTCCGCAGGCGACGCCACGTCGAAACCGGGCACGGACGCGCGCGATGCCTTCGGCCGGAAGCTCGACGACGCGGGCGAGGCGACCACCGATGCCGAAGACCGACCGGTCGTCGGCGCGGCCTTCGGCGCGGACCTCCTCGCCGGGGAGACCCCCTCCGTCGAGCTCCCGCCGTCGTTCGACCAGCTTCTCGCACGCTCATCCAGCGGGTCGGCGACGGCGTCCAATGCGCTCATCATGACGCAGACGCCGGAGGTGTCCGCGCTCGTGGCGCCGGTGACCGCCACCGGCGAAGTGCTCATCACCGGCACCTTCAACCTGCCCGAGGGGCTCGGCTCCACCGGACACGCGCTCGGCACGGCCGACGGCAAGGATGTCGATGCCGTGCTCGTGGACGGAGAGCTGCCGGCGCACTCGTCACCGACACCGATCGCCGCCAGCGCCGCTGTCAGCACAGCCAAGACGCCCGGAGAGATCATCACCCCACCGGCGCCCGAGAAGGGCAGCCGCCTCATGATGACTCTCGCCATCACCGCGGGAGCTCTCGCATTGGCGCTCGTCGGCGTCCTCATCCTCGCTTTCGTCACAGGAGTCTTCGCATGACCGACCGAACCGTCCCCCGCGAGATGCTCGCCGTCGCCGCCGCTGCCGCCGATTCCAAGGGCGGTGAGGACCTCGTCGCGCTGGACGTCTCGGGGCCCCTGCCGCTCGTCGACATCTTTCTCGTCGTCACCGGACGCAACGAGCGGAACGTCGCCGCCATCGCCGACGAGATCGAGGACCGTCTGCTGGAGCACGGCTTCAAGCGCCTGCGCCGCGAAGGACGCCAGGAGTCGCGCTGGATACTGCTCGATTTCGGCGACCTCGTGGTGCACGTCTTCCACGAGGAGGAGCGCATGTACTACGGTCTCGAGCGTCTGTGGAAGGACTGCCCGGTCGTACCGATCGACCTCCCCGCCACGTCCACGGCGGACTGACGCCGGTTCGGCGGAGCGCTCCGGATGTTGTAAGCTGGGGGAGTTGCCCCGGGAGATCCGGGAAGACGTCAGGGCCTGTGGCGCAGCTGGTAGCGCACCTGCATGGCATGCAGGGGGTCAGGGGTTCGAGTCCCCTCAGGTCCACCAGATGATCCCCCCGGGAACACCGGGGGGATTTGCGTTCCTGCAAGCGAGATGATCGCGGCGTCCGTCCACTACGGTGAGCACGTGATCACCACGCAGCCGCGCTGCCCGCACTGTCGCGGGTTCGTCTACCTCGACACCCTGATCTGTCCTCGGTGCGAGGGCGAGCTCGGGTATCACGTCCTCACCCGTCAGTTCCACGGCATCCGTCACGGCCGCGTGGTGATCGACGGCACCCAGTGGTACGCGTGCTCGAACCGGGAGTGGGCCTGCAATTGGCTGGTGAGCGAGGATGCGCCGGCAGGACGGTGCCTGTCGTGCCGCCTCACCCGCCGGCGACCGGAGTCCGACGACACCGTGGCCCTGGACAAGCTGGCGCGCACGGAGGAAGCCAAGCGGAGACTCCTCCTCCAACTGTCCGACCTGGGGCTCCCGATCGCGCCGTGGCACGCGAAAGAGGGGGGACTGGGTTTCGACCTGCTCTCCAGCCTCACTGACGGCCGACCGGTGACGATCGGGCACGCGAACGGCATCATCACCCTGGATCTCGCCGAGAGTCTCGATGATCGGCGCGAGGCGCTGAGGATTCGTCTGGGCGAGCCGTACCGGACGATGCTCGGACACCTCAGGCACGAGTCCGGACACTACTACCAGAACGTCCTCCTCACCGACGACCGCGCGTGGTGGGCCTGCCGCGACCTGTTCGGCGATGAACGGTCCAGCTACCGCGATGCCCTCGACCGGCACTACCGGCTCGGCGCCCCCGAGAACTGGCACGAATCGTTCATCTCGGAGTACGCGACGATGCACCCCTGGGAGGACTTCGCAGAGACCTTCGCGCACTACCTCCACATCACCGGCACGCTCCAGACGGCGGCGAGCCTCGGTATCCACCTGGATGCCGAGGCGACGACCTTCCGCGACACGGACGTCGTCCCCCAGGCCTCGTATCGGAACGAGTCGGTCCAACGCCTGCTCGATGACTGGGAGTGGATCGCGCAGGCCCTCAACCGGACGAACCGGTCCATGGGGCACGGCGACCTGTACCCCTTCACCCTGGTGGCTCCTGTCCGCCGGAAGCTCTCCTTCATCCACGACCTCGTGACCCGGGCGCCGTTGGACCCCGACGCTCAGATCGCGATCGCGACGGCGGTATCGGTGGACACCGAGCGGGCGTGAGGCGGCGCGCGTACGCTGGAAGGATGCCGTCACCGATACGCGCGGGCGCCGTCGGGCTCTTCCTCGCCGCGAGCATCGTGCTGGGCTCCCTCAGCTCCGTACATGCCGCGGAGGACCTGCCGGACGTCGCCGAGACGACGGGGGCGCGCGGCGTCGCCGTCGCGGGGACATCGGATGAGCTCGCGGCGCACGCCGAGGCGCTCGTGTCACGGATGGACACCGCCGAGCGCGCGGCGAGCGTCGTGATGGGGCACCTGCCGACGACGGACCCGGCCGTCCTCGAGCAGTACATGCGCGAAACGGGCATCGGGGGGTTCATCCTGATGGGCGCGAACATCCCCGCGTCGGAGGGCGAGCTGCGCGCCGTCACCTCGGCGTTGCAGGTCGATCCGGAGCTCCCACCGCTCATCGGCATCGACCAGGAGGGCGGCGACGTCTCCCGCCTTTCGTGGGACGACAATGCCTCCGCGCGGACTCTGAAGAACGCCCCGGTCGACGACGCGGGCACCGCGTTCGCCGCCCGAGCCTCCCTCGTCGCTCGCGCGGGGGCGACCGTGAACTTCGGCGTCGTCGCCGATGTGACCGACGACCCCTCCATGTTCATCTATGCGCGTGCGCTCGGCGCAACACCGCAGTCCGCCGCGGATCACGTCGGTGCCGCCGTCCGGGGCGAAGCGGGTCTCGTGCTGTCCACCGCGAAGCACTTCCCCGGCCACGGAGCCGCCCCCGGGGATTCCCATCAGGGGATCCCGACCACCGACATGACGCGTGCAGAGTGGGAGACGCGTGACGGTGCGCCGTTCCGCGCGGCCATCGAGGCCGGCGTGCCGCTGGTCATGCTCGGCCACCTCGCCTACACCGATGTCGATACCGCACCGGCGTCCCTCTCCTCCGCATGGCACGACATCCTGCGGGACGACCTCGGATTCACCGGTGTCGCGATCACCGACGACCTCGGGATGCTCCAGGCCTCCGGCATCGCCGCATACGACGACCCGGTCGCCAACGCGGTGTCCGCGCTTGCGGCGGGAAACGACATGGTGCTGTCGGTGATGTTCACCACAGCCGATACGGCGCCGGCGATGGTGGCCGGCATCACCGCCGCGGTGGAGGAGGGAACCCTGTCCTCAGGTCGGCTCGAAGAGGCCGCCACCCGGGTGATGGCGCTGCGCCTTTCCACCGCCGCGCAGGGCGACACGCTCATGCCCTGCACGGAATGCACGGCGATCCCCTAAGCGGGCGTCGATGCGGGAGACGCAGCGATCTCCACGAGGCGCGCCCTCAGGCCCGCGCCTCGCTCCGTGAAGATCCGCTGACGTCGCCCGTACTCGGCCTTTCCCGCGGCCGTCTCGATGGCGATCGCTGCGTAGCCCCAGTCGGTCAGATCGTAGGGGGAGGCCCGCATGTCGACCTCGCGGATGTCGCAGGCCAGCTCGAAGCAGTCGAGCAGAAGCTCGCCCGGGACCAGCGGCCCGAGTTTGACGGCCCACTTGTAGAGGTCCATCCCGGCGTGGAGGCATCCCGGCTGTTCGGTGTCGAGCTGGGTGTCGCGCGTCAGCGGGAGGGGATTTCTCGGCGCGGCCGCCGGTGTGAAGAACCGGTAGGCGTCGAAGTGCGTGCAGGCCAGGTCGCTCGACTCGACGACCGCGTCGGTCGCCGCCCGACCCAGCCGGAGCGGGATGTCGTGCCGGATGTCGGGGGAGCGGTAGACCATGGCCCACTCGTGCAATCCGAAGCAGCCGAACCGCGGTCGCCGCCTCGCCGTGGCGACGAGGAGCGCGTGGATGCCGCCGATGAGCGCGGCCTTCTCGTTCCGGAAAGAGTCCACGTCCACCACGAGGTCCTCCGTGGAGTCGGCGCGGCGATACCACCGCCACGACGATCGCCCGGTGTCTCCGGCGTCCCGGAGGACGACACCCGCGCCCGGATGCCAGCGGCGCAGCAGCGCGGGCTTGTAGCCGTAATAGCGGAAGAGGAAGTCCATCACGGGATGCCGCTCGCCCCGGGCTGCACGGTCCCGGTGCGCCCGCGTCATCGCGTCCGCACGCTCACGATGGCGGCGTTCGAGGTCGCGCCATTCTTCCGGCGCGAGCGACACGAACGCGCCGCCGTCGACCGCGAGGAGGCTCATGCGGCGTCCGGGGCCGGCTGGATGAGCTCGGGACCGTTGTTGCGCACGTTCCCGACAGCGCTCCCGATCACGCGATCGTCGAGAGTGTGCACCATACTCGGCGCGGCATCCATAGCGGCGTCGAGGACGTCGCCGACGTTCTCCGTCGAAGGGTCCAGCCATGCGTCGGCATGATCGGCGTCGACCATCAGCGGCATACGGTCGTGGATGTCCGCGAGCGCACCGACGGAGCTCCGGGTGAGGATGGTGAAGCTCAGCACCCAGCGGGCCGGATCATCGTTGGCGCGACCGGGATCCCGCCACCACTCGTACAGTCCCGCGAGGAAGAGCGGGGCGTCGTCGGCGGCGTGGAGGTAGTGGGGGACCTTGCCCGCCGGGCCCGTCTTCCACTCGTACCACCCGGTGCACGGCACGATCGCCCGGCGGGAGACGAGGGCGTTGCGGAACATGGGCTTCTGCTCGACCTCCTCCGCCCGGGCGTTGAACGCACGCGCGCCGATCGAGAGGTCCTTCGCCCAGCCCGGCACCAGCCCCCACCGCGCGGCCTCGACCCGGCGCAGCGGTGGTTCGGATTTCACCGAGTCGAGCACGATCGCCGCACGATCGGTCGGCGCGATGTTGAACGACGGGGCAGGGAGGTCATCGGCGATCACGTCCGCACGGAGCACCGACACCAGCTCTTCACCCGCTCGGGCCACGACGAATCGACCGCACATGCCGGAAAGCCTACGCGCGGGGGCCGACGTCGATCAGCGTGAGACGATCCCCACCTCGCGGAGACGGTCGAGAAGACCCGCGCCGTCGGATTCACTCACCCACGGCACCTCCGCCGCGGCGTGGTCGTTGACCGCGGTGCGTCCGCCGGCGAGGACGGCTTCCGCCGGGGAGAGCTTGCGGATCGCCACCGCCGCGACGTTCTCGGGATGCTCGTCCGTGAAGGTCGTGTAGATCTCATCATCGTGCTGGCCGTCATCTCCGACCAGGAGCCACCGGACGTCGGGGAACTCCTCGGCCAAGCGGCGGAGGTTGGCGAGCTTGTGAGCCATTCCGCTGCGGAACCACCGGTCGTGCGTCGGGCCCCAATCCGTCAGGAGGAGCGACCCCGGCGGGAACAGGTGTCGGCGGAGGAAGCGGTTCAGCGTCGGCGCGACGTTCCACGCGCCCGTGGACAGATAGATGACCGGGCATCCGGGATGCTCGCGGACGACCCGCTCCATCATCACCGCCATCCCCGGCACGGGCTGACGGGCGTGCTCGTCGAGGACGAAGGAATTCCACGCGGCGATGAAAGGGCGGGGGAGCGCGGTCACCATCACCGTGTCATCGACATCCGACACCACACCGAAGCGCGTGTCCGCGCTCACCACGAACACGCGCAGGGGGATCGGGTCGCCGCCCTCGACCGTGACCTCCACGTTCTGCCATCCGGCGGGGAGCGATGCGGGCAGTCGCGTGTCGATGACGCCGCCGCGGTCGGCCACCACCTCGTGCGTGCGATCCCCGATCCGGACGGTGACCTGCGCGTAGCCGACAGGGACGGCGACGAAACTCCGCCACCCCCGCACGCTCTCCCAGCCGCCGGAGCGCCGCGCCCGGCCGCCCGCTCGCGGCGGAACGATGAGGACCCGCCCGAGCACACGGACCCAGTCCTCGCCGCCGTAGCCGGGGAACGGGGTCACGGTCGGGGTGAGTCCGCGTGCACGCGCACGCCGCTCGCGCCACGCGTGGAAGCGGTACTCCCATCGGGCGAGCCAGAGGATCTTGGGACGATCGGGGCGGGGGGCGCGCGAAGCCATCGCTTCAGTCTTCCATGCCCTCGCGCGGCGTCGCGGACGCCTCCGAGCCGTCGTCCCCCGTATCGAGGTGCTTGCGCTCGACCCGCTCGATGATCTTCTTCGACACGAACACCAGGATGAGGAAGACGAGGATCACTCCGACGAAGAGGTATCCCGCGAAGTGGATCCGGTCGGCGAGTTCGCGGTACGTGCCGGCGGCAGCGGCGGCGACACCGACGTAGAGGAACGCCCAGATCGTGCACGCCGGCACCGTCCAGGCGAGGAAGCGGCGGTAGGGATACCCGCTCATCCCCACGGTGAGGGGGACGAGCGAATGCAGGACCGGAAGGAATCGGGAGAGGAAGATCGCCGGCCCCCCGCGACGTCGGAGGTAGCGCTCGGAACGGACCCAGTTCTCTTCGCCGATACGGCGACCGAGCCGGGACCGGCGGATAGCCGGGCCGAGCCACCTCCCCAGGAAGAAGCCGATGGTCTCCCCGGCGAGTGCCCCGACGACGACCACGACACCCAGGAGGATCCCCTCGCCGATCGACGCCACTGCAGTGCCTGCGACGATGACGATGGTGTCGCCGGGAACGACCAGTCCGATCAGCACGCTCGTCTCGAGCATGATGGCGATCCCCGCGACGATGGTGCGGATCGCCGGATCGACGGACTGCACCGTGTCGAGCAGCCAGGTGAGGATCTCGTTCACACCCTCGAGCCTAGATCGCCGGCATCCCCCCTAGCCTGGAGGACGTGACGGCATCGACGACGGTGGAGGTCTCCGAGTGGGCGGACCCCGAAGCGGTCTTCGCGGTCTGGGAGCAGCGCTCGGACGACGTCTTCTGGCTGGATGCCGGCCCCGACGCGACGACCGGGTGGAGCTGGGTCGGATCGGGGAAACGCGCCCCGGATGAAGCCGTCGCCTCGGTTCCGGCGGGCGGCGGCGAGCCCCCGTCCGTCTCGGTGGGTCCTCTCGCCGGCGGATGGGTGGGGTGGATGCCGTACGACCGGGCCGCCGCGCTTGCCGGCGCTCCCGCGACGGAGGAGCCCGGCCGCGCCGCAGGCCGCTGGGTGAGTGCCGACGCCGTGGTGGGTTTCGATCACGCACACCGTCGCGTCCGGATCCGCGCGGCACCCGCCGATCTTCCTGATCTCATCGCTCTCGTGCGGCGGGCACCGTCGCCCGCGCCACCGCCACCCGCGGCTGCGTCGCAGGCACGGGCACGCCACACCCCGACCCGTTACCGCGCGCTGATCGCAGCCTGCCGCGATGCCATCCGCGAGGGCGACGCCTACCAGCTCTGCCTCACCACGCGCTTCGACGTCGACGGCGTCGAGGATGCGGCATCCGTCTACCGGCGGTTGCGCGCGCTGACGCCGGCACACCACGGCGGATTCATCCGCATCGGCGACACGAGTCTGCTCAGCGCGAGTCCGGAGCAGTTCCTCGGCGTCCACGGCGGACGGGTCCAGACCCGTCCGATCAAGGGCACGCGGCCGCGAGGCGCCACCCCGGAGGAGGACCGGGCGCTGGCCGCCGATCTTGCGGCGGACCCGAAGGAGCGCGCAGAGAACGTCATGATCGTCGACCTCATGCGCAACGACCTCTCGCGCGTGTGCACGCCCGGCTCGGTGGGCGTGGACCACCTCCTCGACGTCGAGACCTATCCCGCGGTCCATCAGCTGGTGAGCACGGTCTCGGGGGTCCTGCGACCGGACGTCACCGTGGGCGCTCTGATGGCCGCCACCTTCCCGGCCGGCAGCATGACCGGCGCTCCGAAGCTCTCCGCCATGACGCTGCTGCATGGCCTGGAGGCGGCCCCTCGCGGCGTGTACTCGGGCGCGTTCGGGTGGGTCGGGGCGGATGGTGCGCTCGATCTCGCCATGACCATCCGCTCGATCGTCGTCACGGGCGCTCGCGCGTACGTGGGTGCGGGCGGCGGGATCACCTGGCGATCCCGGCCGGATGCCGAGGTCGCGGAGGTCGGCATCAAGGCGCGCGGGCCCCTTTCCGCGCTCGGCGCACCCGTGCCCGACGGCTGGTGAACGGCCCGTTCCGCTAGCCTGGACGTTGCGCTCTCGCGCGACACCCGGCATCCCCCACGATTGGTCTTTCTGTGTCTCAGAGCTCCGCACCGCTGCCCGCCGCCGACGGCGGAGGCTACGACGCGCACGCCGTCCAGACGAAGTGGCAGCAGCGATGGGAAGCCGCAGACCCCTTCCGCGCCGGCGGGCCAGAGGACACGCGGCCCCGCAAATACGTGCTGGCGATGTTCCCGTACCCGTCGGGCGACCTGCACATGGGGCACGCCGAGAACTACCTCTACTCCGACATCGTGGCGCGCTTCTGGCGTCACCGCGGCTACAACGTCCTGAACCCGATCGGATGGGACTCCTTCGGACTGCCCGCGGAGAACGCCGCCATCAAGCGCGGTGCGGACCCCCGCGAGTGGACCTACGCCAACATCGAGCAGCAGAAGGCGGGTTTCCGCCAATACGGGGTCTCCTTCGACTGGAACCGGGTCCTGCACACCAGCGACCCCGACTACTACCGCTGGAACCAGTGGCTCTTCCAGAAGCTCTACGAGCGGGGCCTGGCCTACCGGAAGGCCAGCCCGGTCAACTGGTGCCCGAACGATCAGACCGTCCTCGCCAACGAGCAGGTCGTCGACGGACACTGCGAGCGATGCGGCCACGAAGTCGTGAAGAAGAAGCTCACGCAGTGGTACTTCAAGATCACGGACTACGCCGACCGGCTCCTCGACGACCTGAACCAGCTCGAGGGCTTCTGGCCATCGAAGGTCCTGCGCATGCAGCGCAACTGGATCGGCCGCTCCGTCGGCGCCGACATCGACTTCGAGATCGAGGGGCGCGCCGAGAAGGTCACCGTGTTCTCGACACGACCGGACACGCTGCACGGGGCGACCTTCATGGTCGTCGCGCCCGACAGCGACCTCGCGGCCGAGCTCGCCGCCGGCTCGACGGCGGAGGTGCGGATGCGCTTCCAGGACTACCTCGAGCGCGTGCAGCGCGAGACGGACATCGAACGCCAGAGCACCGATCGTCCGAAGACCGGCGTCTTCCTCGACCGCTTCGCGATCAACCCCGTCAACGGCGAGCGGCTGCCGATCTGGGCGGCCGACTACGTCTTGGCGGACTACGGACACGGTGCGGTGATGGCCGTTCCCGCACACGACCAGCGCGACCTCGACTTCGCCCGCGCGTTCGATCTTCCCGTGAAGGTGGTCGTGGACACCACCGCACCCATCACGGGCGCCATCCCGGTCATCGAGCTCGATGAGAACGGCGACCCGATCGACCCGACCCTGGACGACCCGTCTCTCGACGACATCGACCCCGCCCGCACCGGCATCGCCCTGACCGGCGAGGGACGGCTCATCAACTCGGGTTCGCTCAACGGACTCTCCAAGCGCCACGCGATCGCTCGGATCGTGGAGGAGCTGAGCGCTGCCGGAACCGGCCGCGCCGCGAAGTCGTACCGTCTGCGCGACTGGTTGATCTCCCGCCAGCGCTTCTGGGGTACTCCCATCCCGATGATCCACACCGAAGACGGCGGGATCGTCCCCGTACCGGAGGACCAGCTGCCCCTCACGCTGCCGGATGCGAGAGGAATCGATCTCACCCCCAAGGGCGCCTCCCCGCTGGGCGCGGCATCCGCGTGGATGCAGACGCAGGATCCCGAGACCGGTGCGCCCGCGCAGCGCGACCCCGACACGATGGACACGTTCGTCGACAGCTCGTGGTACTTCCTGCGCTTCCTCTCGCCGGGCGATGCCACACAGGCGTTCGACCCGGCGCAGGCCGCACGCTGGGCGCCCGTCGACTTCTACATCGGCGGCGTGGAGCACGCCATCCTGCACCTGCTGTACGCCCGCTTCATCACCAAGGCCCTGTACGACATGGGTCACCTGGACTTCACGGAGCCGTTCTCGAGTCTCATCAATCAGGGGATGGTGATCCTCAACGGCGCGAAGATGTCCAAGAGCAAGGGCAACCTCGTTCTCTTCCAGGAGGAGCTGGACGCTCACGGCGCGGACGCGCTGCGCGTCGCGCTGGCCTTCGCCGGTCCCGTCGAGGACGACAAGGACTGGGCGGATGTCTCGACCACCGGAGCGACGAAATTCCTCTCGCGGGCGCTGCGCGTCGCCCACGACGTCTCGAGCGAGCCGGATGTGATCTGGGCCGAGGGGGATGCGGCGCTGCGTCGCGTGACCCACCGTCTGCTGGCCGATGCCCCGGGCCTGGTCGAGCAGACGAAGTTCAATGTGGTCGTCGCGCGACTCATGGAGCTCGTGAATGCGACCCGGAAGGCGATCGACTCCGGGCCCGGTGCCGCCGACCCCGCTGTGCGCGAGGCTGCGGAGGCGACGGCCATGATCCTGGATCTCTTCGCACCGCACGTCGCGGAGGAGATGTGGGAGGTCCTCGGGTACGACGGATTCGTCGGTCTCGTGACGTGGCGACAGGCGGATCCCATGCTGCTCGTCGAAGACAGCGTCACGACCGTCGTGCAGATCGACGGCAAGGTCCGGGCGACCCTCGACGTCTCGGCGCGGATCGACGCGGCCGAACTGGAGCGACTCGCCCGAGCGGACGCGCGCATCGTCAAGGCTCTCGGCGACCGCGAGGTCGTCCGGGCCGTGGTGCGCCCGCCGAAGGTGGTCAGCTTCAGCACCCGCTGACCCTCCTCCCCAGCAGGGGATCCGCCCGATGCCGTCCACGGACGGGGGAGGACGACGGATGCCGCGGCCGCATCCGCCTAGCGTGTGAGCGTGTCCGCCCCTCTCCCCGTGTCCGAAGCGGCGCCGAGCGCACGACGGTGGGGATGGGGAGCGGCGGTCTCGCTGGTCCTCATCGTCCTCGTCGTGACGATCGGGATCGGCATCGTCCGCTCGGCGAGCGGGCCGACGGCGGTGGTGCCGGCCGACCCGCCGGGCTCCTCGCATGGCTCGGATCCGACCGGTGGCCCGCCCCGCGTCGACGATGCGACGGAGATCTTCGTTCACGTTTCCGGACAGGTGCGGAGCCCGGGGCTCTACGTCTTCGCCGACGGCGCGCGTGTCGTGGACGTGGTCGCCGCCGCCGGGGGATTCGCCGATGGCGCGGATCGTGCCGCGGTGAATCTCGCCCGTCCCGCGGTCGATGGGGAACAGGTCCACATCCCGGCCCCGGGGGAGGCGCCGCCCGACGGCGCCGCGGCGAGCGGCGGTTCCGCAGCAGGTGGGCCCGCGGGCAGCGGGCCGCTCGACCTGAACACGGCGGATGCGGCCGCACTGGACACCCTGCCCCGGATCGGGCCTGCCATCGCGCAGCGGATCATCGAGTGGCGAGAGCAGAACGGCCCCTTCTCCAGCGTCGAGGATCTGCTGGCGGTTCCGGGGATCGGCGAGAAGCTCCTGGCGGGGCTCCGCAAACAGGTGCGGGTATGACGGACACCGTTCCGCGCCGCCGTCGCGCTCTGCGTCGTCTGCGCGTCGTACCCGCCGCGGCATCGGTCTGGGTGACCACGGGTGTGCTCGTCCATCACCCGGATGGGGCCGCCGGGGCATGCGTCGCGCTGTGGGCCTGCACCGTCGTGGTCGTGGCGGTGATGGTGCTGCGCGTCCGAGCGGGTCGGACGGGTGCGGCGCCCATGATCCTTGCACTCTCCCTCGCGCTGGCCGCGTCCGCCGCGTCCCACGTGGCCCTGGCCGAGCCTCGACGCGACGCGGCGGCAGGACTCCTGCTCGACGCGCCGGGCCGGCTGGAGGTCACCGCCGTGGTCGTCGGGAAGATCGAACCCTCGGCCCACGGCGCCTCGTTCGTCGCCCGCGCGTCGTCGGCATCCGTGTCGGGTGACGAGCGGCCGCTCGGCGCCGACCTCGTCGTCGCGCTGAGTCACCAGGACCGCGCGGCTGTCGGCCCCCGGCTCGATGTCGGCGCGACGGTGCGCGTCATCGGAAGCGCGGCGCCGGCTCGGAGCGGTGAGCGCGCCGTCGTGCGACTGCGCGCCGTCGAGGCACCGCAGATCCTGCACGCGCCGGAGGGGGTCTTCGCCGTCGCGTCCGACCTCCGGCACGGCCTCGTGCGCGCGGGCGACCCGCTCCCTGCGCCCGGAGCGGGCCTGATCGCGGGTCTCGCCGTCGGCGACACCTCCGCGGTCTCGCCCGAGCTCGACGCGGCGATGAAGGCGACCTCGCTCTCGCATCTCACGGCGGTGTCCGGAGCCAACTGCGCGATCGTGGTCGGGATCTCCTTCGTCCTCTCCGCGGCTCTCGGCGGCACCCGTCGTACCCGAGTCCTCGTCGGCGTCACGGTGCTGGCGGGCTTCGTCCTGCTCGTGACCCCCGAGCCGAGCGTCGTGCGGGCGGCGACCATGGCCGCGGTGTCGATGCTCGCCCTTCTGCTCGGACGTCCCGCCGCCGGGATCGGCATCCTCACCCTCACGGTCAGCGTCCTGCTCGTCCTCGATCCGTGGCTGTCCGCGTCGCTCGGCTTCGCGCTCTCCGCCGCGGCGACGGGCGCGCTCTTGCTGTTCGCCCGTCCGCTCGCCGAGGGCTTGTCGCGGGCACTCCCGCGATTCCTGGCGCTCGCGCTGGCGGTCCCCCTGGCTGCACAGCTCGCGTGCGGGCCGCTGTTGATCCTGATCACCCCCGAGGTGCCGCTCTGGGGGGTGCCGGCGAACCTCCTCGCCGCACCCGCCGCACCCGTGGCGACCGTCGTGGGTCTGCTCGCCTGTCTCGCCGCCCCGTGGCCGACGCTGCAGAACGGGCTCACGATGCTCGCATGGCTCCCGGCATCCTGGATCGCGGGGACGGCGACGGCGCTGTCGGACCTGCCGCTGCGCACCCTCGACTGGATGGACGGGATCGGCGGCGCGGTCTCCCTCGCGGTCGTCGGCGTGTGCGTCGGGGTCGTCGTCGCGGGCCTCCGGGGATCGACCCTCCTCGCGCGCGCGACGAGGGTCTTCACCGCGGCTGTCTTGGCGGTCGTCATCGGTCTCGCGGGCGGACGCATCGCCCTCGAATCGGTGATCGGGCCCTGGACCCTGCCCCGGGACTGGACGATCCTCGCGTGCGATGTGGGCCAGGGCGATGCCGTGCTCGTCCGCTCCTCCGATGTGGTCGCCCTCATCGACACCGGCCCGGATCCCGAGCGGCTCTCGCACTGCCTCGCCCGAGCGGGAGTCGCCCGCATCGATCTGCTCGTCCTCACGCACTTCGACCTCGACCACAGCGGGGGGATCGACGCGATCGTCGGCCGCGTCGGCCGCGTGCTGCACGGGCCCGTGGAGCCTCAGGATGCGGTGACCCTCGGCGTGCTGGAGGCCGCGGGCGCCCGGGTGACCCGCACCGGCAGGGGTGACACGGGTCTCCTCGGCGACGCCCGGTGGCGCACGGTGTGGCCCGTCCCCGGTCCCGGCGCCGGCGAGCCGGGAAACGACGCCAGCGTCGTGCTGGAGATGTCCGGTGGGGGAGTACCCGATTCCCTGTGGCTCGGCGACCTCTCGGCCGCGACGCAGCGGGTCCTCGGGGCCTCGGGGGCGCTCGATCCTCCGTACGCCCTGGTGAAGGTCGCGCACCATGGGAGCGCCGATCAGGATGCCGGTCTGTACGCCCTCGCCGCACCCGCCATCGCCCTCGTCCCGGTCGGCGCGGACAACACCCACGGGCACCCTCGTGTGGAGGCCCTCCGCATCCTCGACGAGGTCGGCGCGACCGTGGCACGGACCGACCGAGCGGGAGTCGTCGCGATCGTCCGCGTTCCCGAGGGGTGGCGGATCTGGAGCGAGCGGACGGACGGCTGAACGGTCGGACGTCAGCGCCCGCTTGTAGGCTGAGAACCATGTCCGCCGCGCGTCGTCCCGCTGCCCGAGGGCCGAAGAGCGCGATCCCGCAGATCTCGTGGCGCAGCCCGCAGCCCGCCCCGCTCGTCCTCGTGTCCGGCCCCGAGGAGGTCTGCGCCGAGCGTGCGATCGCGGGCGTCCGCGATGTCCTGCGCGCGGCGGATCCGAGCCTCGAGGTCTCAGACGTCCGCGCGGACGACTACGCCCCCGGGACGCTCCTGTCGCTGACCTCGCCCTCTCTGTTCGGCGAACCCCGCCTCATCCGGGTCAGCGGCGTCGAGAAGTGCAGCGACGCGTTCCTCACCGAAGCCCTCGGATATCTCGAGGCTCCCCAGGAGGGGGCCACCGTCATCCTGCGCCACACCGGTGCGACGGTGCGCGGGAAGAAGCTCCTCGACGCCGTGCGCAGCGGACGCGGGGGAGGAATCGAGGTCTCGTGCCCCGCCGTCAAGAGGGATTCGGACCGCTTCGACTTCGCCGCGGACGAATTCCGCTCGGCGCAGAAGCGCATCGCACCGACCGCTCTGCGGGTCCTGGTCTCCGCATTCGCCGATGACCTCACCGAACTCGCGGCCGCGTGCCAGCAGCTGATCTCCGACGTCCCGGGCGACATCACCGACCAGGTCGTCGAGCGCTACTACGGCGGCCGCGTCGAGACGTCGGCCTTCGTCGTGGCCGACACCGCCATCGCCGGCCGCTACGGCGATGCCCTTGTCGCGCTGCGGCATGCCCTCGCCTCCGGAGCGGACCCGGTGCCACTGGTGGCGGCGATCGCCTCCAAACTGCGCACGATGGCTCGCGTGGCGGGCCATCGTGAGCCCTCGAGCGCCCTCGCTGCGCGCCTCGGGCTGAAGGACTGGCAGGTCGATCGCGCACGGCGAGACCTCAGTGGCTGGAACGAGACCACGCTCGGCATGGCCATCCAGGCCGCCGCGCGCGCCGACTCCGAGGTGAAGGGCGCGTCACGCGACCCGGTGTTCGCCGTGGAGCGTCTGGTCACGGTGATCGCCACGCGGAGCCCGTTCGGTCGCTGAACCGGGGACCCGTGAACGACGAAGGCCCGCTCCGTGGGGAGCGGGCCTTCGTCGTCACTGCAGGACGTCAGATGGACGCGACCTGCTTGGCGATCGCCGACTTGCGGTTCGCAGCCTGGTTGGCGTGGATGACGCCCTTGCTCACAGCCTTGTCGAGCTTCTTGTTGGCCTTGCGCAGCGCGGTCTCGGCCGCGGCCTTGTCGCCCGAGGCGACGGCCTCGCGGGTGCGACGCACCTCGGTCTTCAGCTCGCTCTTGACCGCCTTGTTGCGCTCGCGGGCCTTCTCGTTGGTCTTGTTGCGCTTGATCTGCGACTTGATGTTCGCCACGTGTGGACGTTCCTTCGCTCGGAGTGATGGTGGAGTGCCGGTGACGCGAGAGGGGCGCCGCGGCGGTCGTGCGGTGAACCCACACGCAAGCCAAACAAGGATTCTACCAGGTCTGCTCGACCGTCGCGATCGCCAGGTCGAGCACGGCGTTGAACACGCGCGGCCGCATCGCGGTGACGAGGTGACTCGTGCGCGGAACGACGATGAGCTCGGCGTGCGGAGCGACCCGCCTGAACAGACGCTCGTTCACCCTCAGCTGGTCGAACTGGCCGTTCACGAACCACAGCGGAACCTCGATCCGCGCCAGGGCCGTCAGCAGATCTAGCACCGACAGACTGCGGAGGGCGACATCCTGCGTGTCGAAGGCATAGCCCCCCGCCCCGAAGTCGGCGCGGGTGTCGCCGGGGAGCGTGAGATCGAGGACCCGGTCGGTGAGCCACATCCCGCGATCGGGCAGAGCGTCGAAGCGGCGCGCGAGGAATCGGTAGGCGGCGAGTCCGGGGCCGCGGGGGATCGCGGTGCACGATGCCGCGATGAACGCCGCCAGCGGCGGCCGCTCCTCGGCGCCGGCGTACTCGATGCTCAGCAGTCCGCCCATCGAATGTCCGACGAGGATGACCGGACCCCGCGTCGCGGCATCGCGCACGGCGCTGTCGATGGTGGCGAACGCGCCGGCGACGGAGAACTCCTCCGACATCCGCGATCCGTGGCCGGGGAGGTCCACGGCGAACGCGCCGACACCACGGTGCTGGAGGTGGGTCACCTGGGCGCGCCACATCGTCGCGGACGTACGGATGCCGTGGACCATCACCACCTGGACGACCATGCCGTCAGGCTAAGCCACCACCCCCGTAGAATCGTCGAGACATGTCACCTCGCGCCCTGAAGCCTCTCGAGCCGTCCGCCACCCCGCCGGAGCTCATCCGCAACTTCTGCATCATCGCCCACATCGACCACGGGAAGTCCACGCTGGCCGACCGGATGCTGCAGATCACCGGCGTCGTCGCCGACCGCGACATGCGCGCCCAGTACCTCGACCGCATGGACATCGAGCGCGAGCGCGGCATCACCATCAAGTCCCAAGCCGTGCGGATGCCGTGGGAGCTGGGCGACTCCGCTTACGCGCTGAACATGATCGACACGCCCGGTCACGTCGACTTCACCTACGAGGTCAGTCGGTCGCTCGCGGCCTGCGAGGGGGCCATCCTCCTCGTCGACGCCGCTCAGGGCATCGAGGCGCAGACGCTGGCGAACCTCTACCTCGCCCTCGAGAACGATCTGCACATCATCCCGGTGCTCAACAAGATCGACCTCCCGGCCGCCGACCCAGAGAAGTTCGCCGCCGAACTCGCCGGACTCATCGGCGGCGACCCCGCCGACGTGCTGCGCGTCTCGGGCAAGACCGGGATGGGTGTGGAGGCCCTGCTCGACCGCATCGTCGAGCAGATCCCGGCACCGACGGGCAACGCGGACGCGCCGGCCCGCGCGATGATCTTCGATTCGGTCTACGACGCCTACCGGGGCGTCGTGACGTACGTGCGCATGGTCGACGGACAGCTGTCACCCCGCGAGCGCATCCAGATGATGTCCACGCGCGCGACCCACGAGCTCCTCGAGATCGGCGTCTCCAGTCCCGAGCCGACTCCCACCCGCGGACTCGGCGTGGGAGAGGTGGGGTATCTCATCACCGGCGTGAAGGACGTCCGTCAGTCCAAGGTGGGCGACACCATCACGCACCACCGCGTGCCTGCGTCCGAAGCCCTCCCGGGATACACGGACCCGAAGCCCATGGTGTTCTCGGGCATCTACCCGATCGACGGCAGCGACTACGGCGACCTCCGCGAGGCGCTGGACAAGCTGAAGCTGTCGGACGCCTCCCTGCAGTATGAGCCGGAGACGTCGGTCGCGTTGGGATTCGGTTTCCGCTGCGGCTTCCTCGGACTTCTGCACCTCGAGATCATCACAGAGCGCCTCGCACGCGAGTTCGGCCTCGATCTCATCACCACGGCCCCCTCGGTGACCTACGAGGTCACCACCGACACCGGTGAAACGGTCACGGTGACCAATCCCAGCGAGTATCCGGACGGACGGGTCGCCTCGGTCTCCGAGCCGATGGTCAAGGTCGGCATCCTGCTCCCGAAGGACTACGTGGGCACCGTCATGGAGCTCTGCCAGACCCGACGCGGCAGCCTGCTGGGCATGGATTACCTCAGCGAGGACCGCGTCGAGCTGCGCTACGACATGCCGCTCGGCGAGATCGTGTTCGACTTCTTCGACCAGCTGAAGTCCAAGACGCAGGGCTACGCGAGCCTCGACTACGAGCCCAGCGGGCAGCAGGAGGCCGACCTGGTGAAGGTCGACATCCTGCTCCAGGGCGACAAGGTGGACGCGTTCAGCTCGATCGTGCACCGGGAGAAGGCGTACGCGTACGGAACGATGATGACCGAACGCCTGCGCAAGCTGATTCCCCGCCAGCAGTTCGAGGTGCCGATCCAGGCCGCCATCGGCGCGCGCATCATCGCGCGCGAGAACATCCGCGCGATCCGCAAGGACGTCCTCGCGAAGTGCTACGGCGGCGACATCACGCGCAAGCGGAAGCTGCTGGAGAAGCAGAAGGAGGGCAAGAAGCGCATGAAGATGGTCGGACGCGTCGAGGTCCCCCAGGAGGCGTTCATCGCCGCGCTCTCCGGGGATGTCGAGGGCAAGGCCGCGAAGTAGGCTGGTCCCCATGCGTCGAGGAAGCTTCCGGGACGACACGGTCGATTACGCCGCCGTCGGAGCCACCCAGGCCCCCGATCTCATGCAGTATCCGCCCGAGCGCAGCATCCCTGCGGAACAGTCATGGCGCATCGGCAGCGGCGAAGCGCGGTTCCGCTCCGCGGGCGAGGCGCTGCTGTCGTGGACGGCGCAGCGCGGGGCGGGACTCGCACTGAGCGATGTGCGTCCGGCCGCCGGGCCCACCTACGCCGGAGTCAGCTTCGACCCGGAGGGCGTGCCCGTCGCCCCGAGCAGGAGCGAATCGGACGTGCGCTACGACGCCGACGGCACCCCGTACGTCGCCGGCGGGACGACGGTGCGCGTGGCAGGTCGCGTGGGCGGAATGCGGGCGGATGCCGAGCTTCGGGTCATCTTCGCCGTCGACGAGCCGCGACGGATCGGTTTCGCGATCGGCACCGTGGGCGATTCCGTCGTCAGCGGCGAGGAGTCGCTCATGCTGGACTGGCACGACAACGACGAGGTGTGGTTCACCGTCCGCGCGTTCGACGCTCCGAAGGCCCCTCTCCACCGACTGTTCCCCGCGTTGACGCGGAGGCGGCGACGTGCGCTCTTCTCCGGCTATCTCCGCGCCATCTCACCTCTGTACACGACGTCGGCCTGACGTGGGGGCTGCGCTTCCGCTCGGTGACCCGATTCCCGCGGCGGGTCCTCTCGGGGAGGACTCGACGTGGTCGGCGGACGCGCCGTTCAGCGTGTACCTGCACGTTCCGTTCTGCCGCGTCCGTTGCGGCTACTGCGACTTCAACACCTACACCGCACAGGAACTGCACGGCGCGTCCCAGGACGCGTACGCCGAGACCGTCCGGCGGGAGATCACCCTCTCTGCTGCGCAGCTCGCCGCGCGCGGTCCGTTGCGCCCCGCGACGACGGTGTTCCTCGGGGGCGGAACCCCGACCCTTCTTCCCGCAGGCGACCTCGGGCGGATGCTCCACGGCGTCGCCGAGGAGTTCGGTATCGCCCCTGACGCCGAGGTGACCGTGGAGGCCAATCCCGACACGGTCGTCGACGGCACCGCCGAGGCGCTGGCGGCGGCCGGAGTGACCCGGATGTCCGTCGGCATGCAGTCGGCGGTCCCGCACGTGCTGGCGAGCCTCGATCGCACACACCGCCCCGAGAACGTCCGCTCCGCGGTGAACTCCGCGCGGGCGGCGGGTCTGCAGGTGAGCGTCGACGTGATCTACGGCGCGCCGGGCGAGGCGCTGGAGGATTGGCGGCGCTCGCTCGACGCCGCCCTCGCACTGGAGCCCGATCACATCTCCGCGTACGCCCTCATCGTCGAGGACGGGACGAAGCTCGCCCGACAGATCCGCCGCGGCGAGGTCGTTCCGCCCGACGACGATCTGCAGGCGGACATGTACGAGCTGGCCGACGCACTCCTCGGTGAGGCCGGATACGACTGGTACGAGGTGTCGAACTGGGCACGCACCCCCGACAGCCGCTCACGCCACAATCTCGCGTACTGGGAGGGTGCCGACTGGTGGGGCTACGGCCCCGGCGCGCACAGCCACATCGCGGGTACCCGGTTCTGGAATGTGCGGCACCCGGCGGCGTACGCCGCGCGCCTCGCCGCGGGGGAGTCGCCGGCGGCGGGACGCGAGACGCCGGACGCGACAGCGCGCCGATGGGAGGAGGTGCTCCTCCGCACCCGCATCCGCGAGGGGCTTCCCGTCGAGCGTCTGTCGGCGTCCGGACGACGTGCTCTCGCCGCTCTGATCGCCGACGGACTGGTCGACGGCGCGGCAGCGGTCCACGGTCGGGTGGTGCTGACGCTGCGCGGACGTCTCCTCGGCGACACGGTGGCCCGCGCACTGACCTCCTGAGCGCCTCCCGACCCGACCCGGGGCCATCGAGTAGAATTGGCACTCGATTCCGGTGAGTGCCAACGATCGTCCGAGGAGGTGGCATGGTCAGCGAGCGGGGCCTCCAAGTGCTGCGCGCCATCGTTCAGGACTACGTCGACACGCGTGAGCCCGTGGGCAGCAAGGCGATCGTCGATCGGCACGCCTTCGGTGTGTCCGCCGCGACGATCCGAAACGACATGGCCCAGCTCGAGGACGAGGAGCTCATCGCGGCTCCGCACACCTCATCCGGCAGGGTTCCCACCGACAAGGGTTACCGCGTTTTCGTCGACCATCTGGCGGAGCTCCGCCCGTTGAGCACCGCGCAGCGCAGCGCCATCGCCTCCTTCCTGGAGGGGTCGAGCGACCTGGACGACGTCCTCACGCGCACGGTGCGCGCCCTGACCAGCCTCACGGGACAGGTCGCGATCGTGCAGTATCCCTCGTTCGCCCGGGCACGCGTCACCCATGTGGAGCTCGTGCAGCTCGGCGGCGGACGGATGCTGGTCATCGTCGTCACCGACACCGGACGGGTGTCGCAGCGCGTCGCCTTCGTGCGCGACGAGTTCGACGACAGCGATCTCGGCCGGATCCGGGCGGAGCTGGGAACCCTCCTCGTCGGCAGGCCCGTGCGGGAGGGACTCGAGCGCATCGCCGAGCGGATAGCCACACCGGACGAACCCACGGTCCCGCGGGAGAAGGCCACGATCGTCATCGCGAAGGCCGTGGCCGAGGAGCTCGAACACTTCCGGCAGGACCGCCTCGTGATGGCCGGCAGCGCGAACCTCGCCCGCAGTGAAGCGGATTTCCGCGGCAGCATCTACCCGCTCCTCGAAGCGATCGAAGAGCAGGTGACGATCCTCCGGCTGATGGGCGAGATGGTCGCGGACGATCAGGGCCTCGCCGCGAGCATCGGGCGCGAGAACGAACCGTTCGGCCTCGGCGAGGCATCCGTCCTGGCCAGCGACTACGACGTGACCGGTGCGCGTACCCGTGCGCGCGTCGGTCTCCTCGGTCCGATGCGGATGGATTACCCGACCAATCTCGCGGCGGTGCGGGCCGTGGCCCGATACCTCACGCGGATCCTCGAAGAAGACGAGAGCGGCCGCTGACGCCGCTCACCCGACCCCGCGTTCCGCGCGGGCAGAAAGGCCACCGTGACTGACCACTACGAGGTCCTCGGCGTCGCGCGCGACGCCAGTCCGGATGAGATCAAGAAGGCGTACCGGCGCCTGGCCCGCCAGTTGCACCCGGATGTCAATCCGGGAGACGACGCGGCCGAGCGCTTCAAGCTCGTCACCCACGCGTACGACGTGCTGAGCGACCCCGATCAGCGTGCCCGGTACGACATGGGCGGCGACGGCGGTGGACTCGGCGGTGCCGGGTTCGGCGGCTTCGGTGACATCTTCGAGACCTTCTTCGGCGGCGGCGGCACCCGCGCGGGGCGTCCGCGGTCGCGTCGGGAGCGCGGCCAGGACGCCCTCGTGAAGGTCTCCCTCGAACTCGGCGACGTCGTCTTCGGCGTGCACCGCGACATCGAGGTCGACACCGCCGTCGCGTGCGAGACCTGCGAGGGCTCGTGCTGCCAGCCGGGCACCGCACCGGTGACATGCGACATCTGCCACGGATCGGGGCACGTCCAGCGCCAGGTCCGCAGCCTGCTCGGGAACGTCGTCACGAGCCAGCCCTGCTCGGTCTGCCAGGGATACGGCACGACCATCCCGTACCCGTGCGCCACCTGCCAGGGACAGGGACGGGTCCGTTCCCGCCGAACGGTCTCCCTCGACATCCCCGCCGGCGTCGAGACCGGTCTCCGCCTCCAGCTTCCGGGCTCGGGAGAGGTGGGGCCCGCCGGCGGCCCGAACGGCGACCTGTACATCGAGATCTCCGTCGCCCCGCACGACGCGTTCAGCCGCGAGGGGGACGATCTGCTCGCCACCCTCGAGGTGTCGATGCCCGACGCGATCCTCGGGACGACCACCACCATCACGTCGTTGGACGGCCCGGTCGATCTCGAGATCCGTCCCGGCGTGCAGGCGGGAGACGTCCTGACCATCAAGGGACGCGGCATCACGCCGTTGCGCGGTTCTCAGCGCGGCGATCTGCGCGTGGGAGTCCACGTCGTGACCCCCACCCGACTCGACGCGAAGGAACGTGCGCTGATCGAGGAGTTCGCCCGACGCACGAAGGCGCCCTCCCCTCGGCTCTCCGAGTTCCATCAGGGGCTGTTCGCGAAGCTCCGCGATCGGTTCCGCCACTGAGATGGCTCTGCATTTCGTGACGGATGCCGTCTCCGACGCCGCCGTCGGCGACGACCTCGTCCTCACCGGTACCGAGGCGCACCACGCCGCGACGGTGCGCCGGGTGAGGGCGGGGGAGTCCGTGACGATCGGGGACGGCCAGGGCGTCTGGGCAGAGGGCACCTGCACGGAGGTCGGGCCCGGGCGCGTGGTGGTCGAGGTCACCGCGCGCCGCGAGGTTCCCGCTCCCCGCCCGCGCGTGGTGCTGGTCCAGGCGCTCGCGAAGGGCGATCGGGACGAGCTCGCCGTTCAGGCGTCGACGGAACTCGGCGTCGATGAGATCGTCCCGTGGCAGGCGGAGCGCAGCGTGTCTCGGTGGGATGCGGCCAAGGCGGTCAAGGGTCGTGCGCGCTGGACGACGATCGTCCGGGAGGCGGCCAAGCAGGCGCACCGGGCCTGGATCCCCGCCGTCGCGCCCCTCGCGACCACGCGCGAGGTCGCGTCCGCGTTCGCCGGGGCTCACCTCGTCGTCCTCGACCCCGACGGGTCGGAGCGCGTGAGCGAGCTCCGCTTCGCCGACGACGAGGACGTGGTCCTGATCGTCGGGCCCGAAGGCGGCATCTCGGACGGTGAGCTCCGCACGTTCTCCGACGCGGGGGCGACGGTCGCGCGCCTCGGCGACACGGTGCTGCGCACCTCCACCGCGGGGCCTGCGGCGCTCGCGGTCCTGAGCGCGTCGCTCGAGCGCTGGTGACGCCGCCGGTCCTCGCAACCCGCGCGGATAGACTGGCCGCTATGGCCGAGTCGTCGATCTTCACCCGCATCCTCCGCGGAGACATCCCCGCGGAGATCCTCGCCGAGACGGAGAACGTCTTCGCCATCCGCGACATCGCGCCGCAGGCGCCCCTGCACCTCCTGGTGATCCCCAAGTCGGAGGAGTACCGCAACGTCGTGGAGCTCGCGGCCGGTGCACCCGACATCCTGGCCGAGATGATCGGCCTCGCGTCTTCGCTCGCCGCGGAACACGGCGAGGGCGATTTCCGACTGGTCTTCAACACCGGCGCCGGCGCCGGTCAGACGGTCTTCCATGTGCACGCACACGTCCTGGCCGGTGGGCTGGGGGAGAAGAGTCTCGGTGGCTGACGACACCTCGACAGAACGCATCTACGCCGACGGGGTGGCGATGGTCCAGCTCCTCGGCCCGCAGGATCGACTGCTCCGTGTGGTCGAGCGGGAGCACCCGGGTGTGGACGTACTCGTCCGCGGGAACGAGATCACCCTCTCGGGGGCGACCGACGACGTCGCGGCGGCGCGGCGGCTCGTGCACGAGCTGCTCGAGATGACGCGAGCGGGGCACGACCTCGCTCCCTCCGACGTCTCCTCATCCAACCGGATCCTCCGCAGCGACGGCGGCCCCCGCCCGTCCGAGGTGCTCGGAGAGGCGATCCTCTCCTCGCGGGGCAAGGTGATCAGGCCGAAGACGGCGGGGCAGAAGGCGTACGTCGACGCGATCGAGGATCACACGATCGTGTTCGGCATCGGTCCGGCCGGTACCGGGAAGACCTACCTCGCCATGGCGAAGGCGGTGCAGGCCCTGCAGCGCAAGGAGGTCAACCGGATCATCCTCACGCGCCCTGCCGTCGAGGCGGGGGAGCGGTTGGGCTTCCTCCCCGGGACGCTCACCGACAAGATCGATCCCTATCTGCGCCCGCTCTACGACGCCCTCAACGAGATGATGGATCCGGAGCTGGTCCCCAAGCTCATGGCGACCGGCACGATCGAGGTCGCGCCGCTTGCGTACATGCGCGGACGCACCCTCAACGACTCCTTCGTCGTCCTGGACGAAGCGCAGAACACGACGCCGGAACAGATGAAGATGTTCCTCACGCGACTGGGGTTCGGGACCCGGATGGTCGTCACCGGCGACGTCACCCAGGTCGACCTCCCGCAGGGGGCGTCCGGACTCCGCCTGGTGACCCGCGTGCTGTCGGACATCGATGACATCCACTTCGCCCATCTGACGTCGGAGGATGTCGTCCGGCACACGCTGGTCGGACGCATCGTCGACGCGTACAGCGCCTACGACGAGAAGCGATTGGCGGCTCGACGCGAGCGCGATGAGGCGAGCGAGTTCGCCAACCGCGCCGACCGACGCGGAGGACCGCGCGGCGCAGGCCCGCGCGACCGTCAGGGCAAGAGGGGGCGTTCATGACGATCGAGATCAGCAACGAGTCGGGGATCGACGTCGACGAGACCGTGCTCCTCCGCCTCACGGAGCACAACCTGTCGGAACTGCGCGTGAGTCCGGACGCGGATGTCGCCATCCTCCTGGTCGACGAGGGCGCGATGGAATCGCTCCACGTCCAGTGGATGGACGAGCCGGGGCCGACCGACGTCCTGAGCTTCCCCATGGACGAGCTCCGCCCGGGGACCGAGGACATGCCCACGCCTCCCGGACTCCTCGGCGACATCGTGCTGTGCCCGCAGGTCGCGGAGGCGCAGGCGGTCGCGGCCCGGCACTCGACCGCCGACGAGCTGATCCTGCTCACCACCCACGGCCTGCTCCACCTCCTCGGCTTCGACCATGCCGAGCCGGAGGAGGAACGGGAGATGTTCGGCCTCCAGCGCGAGCTCATCGCGAGCTTCCACGCGGCCGAACGCCGTCGGCCTCGCACATGACCGAAGCGCTCCTGCTCGTCGGGGCCGCCCTTCTGCTCGGTTTCGGCTTCCTGATGGTGGCCCTCGACGCCGCCCTCGGCGTGACTTCCCGCGCCGACCTGGCGGAGCTCGGCTCGGACGGCCGCAATGCCGTGTCTCTGCGGCGCATCGCGGTCGACCCCGAAGCCCACACCAACGCCGTCATCTTCATCCGAGTGCTGGCAGAGACCACCGCGGCCGTCCTGGTGACGGTGGCCCTCACCCTGCTGTTCGACAACATCTGGTGGGCCATGCTCGCCGCGGCCGTGCTCATGACGGGGATCTCCTACATCGTCGTGGGCGCGAGCCCCCGCAGCGTGGGTCGGCAGCACGCCCGCGGTCTGCTCCGCGCCGCGGCGCCCGTCGTCCGCGGCGTCCGCGTCCTCCTCGGTCCCCTCGCACACGGCCTCGCCGCCATCGGCACACGTGTCGCTCCCGGACGCGCACGGACAGGGTCCTTCGCATCGGAGGAACAGCTGCTGAGCATCATCGACGAGGCCGCGGAGAACGACCTGATCGAGGAGGACGACCGCGAGCTCATCCACTCGGTGTTCGATTTCACAGAGACGTACGTGCGCGCCGTCATGGTGCCGCGCACCGACATGGTGACGGTGGATGCCGCGGCGTCGACGCGCGAGGCCATGGCCATCTTCCTCGACAAGGGCGTCTCGCGGGTGCCGATCGTCGACGACGAGGCCGACGACGTGATCGGGGTCCTCTACCTGAAGGATCTCGTGCAGTTCGGCTTCCGTGACGAGGTCGGCTGGCGCGATGCACCCGCCGCCCGCGTGGCGCGCCCGGCGGTGTTCGTCCCCGAGTCGATGCGCGCCGAGACCCTCCTCCAGCAGATGAAGCGCGATGCCGTGCACGTGTGCCTCGTGGTCGACGAGTACGGGGGCGTCTCGGGCCTGGTCACTCTGGAGGATCTGATCGAAGAGCTCGTGGGCGAGATCGCCGACGAATACGACCCGAGGGCGGACGAGATCGAGGAGATCGGGCCCGGCCACTACCGCGTCAGTGCCCGCCTCGGCGTCGACGAGGTCGGCGACCTCTTCGGGATCGACATCGAGGACGAAGACGTCGATTCCATCGGCGGCCTGCTCGGCAAGGCTCTCGGGCGTGTTCCGCAAGCCGGCGCCACCGCCGAATACGCCGGCCTCGTCATGATCGGCGGTGCCTCGCGCGGCCGCGGGCGCGGGATCGCGACCGTCTTCGTCGAACGCGCGCCGTCGCCGGTCGACGAGAACGTGGGGGAGCGGCATCCGCGAACCGGAGAACTGCGCACGGTGGGCACCGGAGGTGCGGAGACCCGCAGCGACGACCCCCGCGAAGGGAAGAACTGAGATGACCACTGACACGTTCCGTTCGGGATTCGTGACCTTCGTCGGGCGACCGAACGTCGGCAAATCGACGCTGACCAACGCCCTCGTCGGCGAGAAGGTCGCGATCATCAGCGACAAGCCGCAGACGACGCGTCGGGCGATCCGCGGCATCGTCACCCGACCGGACGGTCAGCTCGTGATCGTCGACACGCCGGGTCTCCACAAGCCCCGCACGCTCCTCGGGCAGCGCCTGAACGACCTCGTCGAGTCGGTGCTCGGGGACGTCGACGTCATCGGATTCTGCGTGCCGGCCACCGAGAAGGTCGGGCCCGGCGATCGTCGCATCGCGGAGTCCCTGTCGGGATATCCCCGGGCGCGCAAGGTCGCGATCGTCACCAAGACGGACGCGGCGTCGCGCGAGCAGATCACCGATCGCCTGGTCGAAGTGGATGCCCTCCGCGAGGACTGGGATGCCGTCATCCCGCTGTCCTCCCTCACGCGCGACCAGCTGGACGTGCTCGCCGACGAGCTTCTGGCCATGATGCCGACCGGGCCCGCGCTGTACCCCGAGGACGTCGTCACCGATGAATCCCGCGAGGATCGCATCGCGGAGATCATCCGGGAATCGGCCCTCGACGGCGTCCGGGACGAGCTGCCCCACTCGATCGCTGTCACCATCGAGGACATCGCGCGCCGCGAGACCGGCGACATGACAGACATCCACGCCAACGTGATCGTCGAGCGGGACAGCCAGAAGGCGATCATCATCGGACACAAGGGCTCGCGCCTCCGCGACGTCGGCGCGCGCGCCCGTGCCCAGATCGAGCCGCTGGTTGGGACGCGTGTTTTCCTGAAGCTGCATGTGCGGGTCGCGAAAGACTGGCAACGCGATCCCAAGCAGCTCGGGCGCCTCGGATTCTGAGCCGGGGTCCTGCTACCATCGACGCATGCGCTTCGGCGGGCTTCTCCTTCTTAGTCGCCGCGACGAGTCCTCGTTCTAGGACCCTCCTCGTCGCGGAGCTTGTCGTCGGTCCGCACCCATCGGCATCCAGCCGGCCCCCTCTCGGGCCCACGATCTGAAGCGACGAATCATGGAAAACACCCAGCGCCCCTCGGGCATGCCCATCCACAAGTACCGCCCGTTCCACGAGCAGATCCGGGTGGAGCTGCCCGATCGCACGTGGCCCGACCGCCGGATCACGGCCGCCCCGCGGTGGTGCGCGGTCGATCTCCGCGACGGCAACCAGGCGCTCATCGACCCGATGAGCCCGGAGCGCAAGCGGATCATGTTCGATCTGCTCGTCGGCATGGGCTACAAGGAGATCGAGGTCGGCTTCCCGTCGGCGAGCCAGACGGACTTCGATTTCGTCCGTCACCTCATCGAAGACGATGCGATCCCCGGTGACGTCACCATCCAGGTCCTCACCCAGGCCCGCGAGCACCTGATCGAGCGCACGTACGAGGCGATCGCGGGCGCGAAGCAGGCGATCGTCCACCTTTACAACTCGACGAGCGTGCTGCAGCGCGAGGTGGTGTTCCGCACCGACAAGCAGGGGATCATCGACATCGCCCTCGAGGGCGCGCGGCTGTGCCGCGAGTTCGAGAAGCGCATCCCCGAGACGAAGGTCTTCTACGAGTACTCCCCGGAGAGCTACACCGGCACCGAGCTGGAGTTCGCGGTCGACGTCTGCAACCAGGTGATCGAGGTCTTCGAGCCCACGCCCGAACGCAAGGTCATCATCAACCTGCCCGCGACCGTGGAGATGGCGACCCCCAACGTGTACGCCGACTCGATCGAGTGGATGAGCCGGCATCTCGCGCACCGCGAGAACGTCATCCTGTCCCTGCATCCGCACAACGACCGCGGCACGGCCATCGCTGCGGCCGAGCTCGGCTACATGGCCGGCGCCGACCGCATCGAGGGGTGCCTGTTCGGCAACGGCGAGCGCACCGGCAACGTCGACCTGGTGGCGCTGGGGATCAACCTGCTGACGCAGGGCGTCGACCCGCAGATCGACTTCAGCGACATCGATCACGTCAAGCGGACCGCGGAGTACTGCAACCAGCTGCCGGTGCCGGAGCGCAGCCCGTGGGCGGGCGATCTGGTGTTCACGGCGTTCAGCGGCTCCCACCAGGATGCGATCAAGAAGGGCTTCGAGGCGATGGAGTCCCGTGCCCAGGCGCAGGGCGTCACGGTCGACGAGATCGAGTGGGCGGTTCCGTATCTGCCCATCGACCCGAAGGACCTCGGCCGCTCCTACGAAGCGGTCATCCGCGTCAACTCCCAGTCCGGCAAGGGCGGCGTGGCGTATCTGCTGAAGAGCGATCACGCCCTGGACCTGCCCCGTCGCCTGCAGATCGAGTTCTCCGGAGTCGTCCAGGCCAAGACGGATGCCGAGGGCGGCGAGGTCACGAGCGAGCAGATCTGGTCGGTCTTCACCGACGAGTACCTGCCCGCCGCGCACGACGACCATCGCTGGGGCCGGTTCGAGCTGCTCTCGACCCGGTCGCAGAGCGACCTGTCCGCGGACGTCGCGCTCGATGTGACCCTCCGGGACGGCGACGAGAGCATCCAGGCGTCCGGCCGGGGCAACGGCCCCGTCGCCGCGTTCCTGGAGATCATCCGCGCCCAGGGATTCGACGTCACGCTCTACGACTACGTGGAGCACGCGCTGAGCTCCGGCGGGGACGCGCAAGCCGCTGCCTACGTCGAGCTCCAGGTCGACGGCGAGCGCCTGTGGGGCGTGGGCATCGACAACGACATCTCGACGGCATCCCTCAAGGCCATCGTCTCCGGCGTGAACCGCGCGATCCGCACCCGGGCCCACGCCGCGGAACTCACCGCCGTCTGACCTTCCCCCTCACCACGAGGGCGGCGGGGCGGGAGGTCAGGACTTGGGGAGGGCGATCGACGAGGTCTCCACCGCCACCTTGCGCCGATAAAGCGCACGCTGCTCGGGAAGCGAGATGTCGAACACCACCGCGAGCACCCGGATGACCGCGGTCACCGCCACTCCCGCGATCGCGGCGACCCCGGCGGCTCCGCCGAGCTCGGTGGTGATGGCCAGGGTGGCGCACCCGGCGGCTGCGGCCACGGCGTAGAGCGATCCGACGTGCATGATCGCCACCGGCAGACCCATGATGATGTCGCGGAGGATGCCGCCGCCCGCGGCCGCGCACACCCCCACGAACACCGCGGGGACCGGCGGGAGACCGAGCGCCAACGCCTTGGTGGTGCCGAAGGCGCCGAACAGGCCGATCACGACGGCGTCGAGACCGACGATCAGCGCGTTCAGGCGTCGGAAGACCCCGGCCAGCAGCATCCCCACGAGCGCGGCGGCCGTCGCGGTGAGCAGATACCAGTTGCTCTGCAGGGTGACCGGCGGAACGTTCAGCAGCAGGTCGCGGATGAGTCCGCCGCCCATGCCCATGACGATGCCGATGATGGCGACGCCGAGGAGGTCCAGGCGTCGCTCGCCGCGGAATCCGGAAGCGAACAGCGCCCCCTGGATGCCGCCGAGTCCGACGGCGAGGAGGTCCGCCCACAGGGGGATCACGAAGATCGGCTCGTCCACGCCTCTATTGTGCGCGGTCGCAGGGATAATCGAGCAGTGCCCACGTATCGCGACGAGGTGGTGATCCTGCGCACCCACAAGCTGGGTGAGGCGGACCGCATCCTCACGCTCCTCTCCCGCCGACACGGCAAGGTCCGCGCCGTGGCCAAGGGGGTGCGACGGACGTCGTCGCGCTTCGGAGCACGGCTGGAGCCGTTCATGGTGGCCGATGTGCAGCTGTACAAGGGGCGCTCGCTCGACATCGTGCAGCAGGCGGAATCCCTCGGGTCCTACGGCGCCGACATCGTCGCCCACTACGACCGCTACACCTCCGCCCACGCGATGGTGGAGGCCGCAGATCGGCTGAGCGAGGCGGACGCCACGACGCAGCAGTACTTCCTCCTCGTCGGCGGGCTTCGCGCTCTCTCCCGCGGCGAGCACGCCTCCCGCGCGATCCTCGACTCCTACCTCCTGCGCGCCATGGCGCTGTCGGGCTGGGCACCGGGGCTCGACGAGTGCGCCCGGTGCGGTGCCCCCGGTCCGCACGACGCCTTCGTCGCGCAGCTCGGCGGCATGGTCTGCGCGGCGTGCGCACCCACCGGGTCCGCGCGCATCGACCGTTCGACGGCCGTGGTGCTCCGCGCCCTCATGTCCGGGGACTGGGATGCCGTCGACACGGCGACCGCGGGTGCGACCAACGCCGCGTCCGGTCTGGTGTCGGCCTACGCGCAGTGGCACCTCGAGCGCGGCATCCGCGCACTGTCCCATGTCTCCTCCCGCGGAACGGTCTCATGACACCCAAGCCCTACACGCATCGCGACGCAGTCCCGTACCGCCCGATCGACTGGACCGGTATCCACCCCCCGGCCTTCCCGAAGAAGGGGGTGCCCCAGCACGTGGCCATCGTCATGGACGGCAACGGTCGCTGGGCGAACCGGCGCGGTCTCACGCGCGTCGAGGGCCACCGCGCCGGTGAAGCGGCCCTCCTGGATGTCGTGGCGGGAGCGATCCAGGCGGGGGTACGCCATCTCTCGGTCTACGCCTTCTCGACCGAGAACTGGTCGCGCTCGCCCGACGAGGTCCGCTTCCTGATGGGATTCAACCGCGACGTCCTGCACCGGCGCCGCGATCAGCTGAACGAGTGGGGCGTCCGTGTGCGCTGGGCGGGGCGCACGCCACGCCTGTGGGGCTCGGTCATCAAGGAGCTCCGATACGCGGAGGAACTCACCCGCGACAACTCCACGCTGACGTTGACGATGTGCGTGAACTACGGCGGGCGCATCGAACTCGTCGACGCGATGCGCTCCATCGCCGACGACGTCGCAGCGGGGCGCCTGCGTCCCTCCGCCGTGAGCGAGAAGCTCATCGCACGCCGGCTCTACCTGCCGGACATGCCCGATGTCGACCTCTTCGTCCGCTCCAGCGGGGAGCAGCGCACCTCGAACTTCCTCCTGTGGGAGTCCGCCTACGCGGAGTTCGTCTTCCTCGACACGCTGTGGCCGGACTTCTCCCGCACCGATCTCTGGCGCGCGATCGAGCTATACCTTGACCGGGATCGACGCTTCGGCGGTGCGGTCGACACGCCCGAGCCGCCGGCTCTGTGAGCGCGTCGGAGCGCGAGACGCCGTAGGATCCCCTCGCACGCGACGGACCCGGCGGGTGCGCCGCGAGGCCTGGGGCTTCGCCGTCGGTTCGCTCTTCTTCGCGGTGGGCGCCCTTCCCGGTTACGCCCAGGCCGTCGGAGCGACCTGGGGCGCCCTCACCTTCGTCATCGGCTCGCGCTGAGCGGGCGGCGCCCGCCGGAGAACGCCCTGGGGGGCGGCCGCCGCGGACTGGTGGTCGGCGGCGACGCAGTTCGTCGGCACGATCCTGTTCATTATCAGCACCGCCGCGGTCCTCCTCGCCGCGGTGACCGGAAGCGACACCCCCGCCGCGGGCTGGCGTCCCGACGCCGGAGGCTCGATCCTGTTCCTCGTCTCCAGCGCCCTGGCCCTGGTCGCGGCAGCACGGCGGCACGAGCTGTGGGATCCGCTCGCCCGCACGTGGCACGGGACCTGGCTGAACGCCGCCGGCTCCGTGTTCTTCGCGGTGTCGGCGGTCGGCGCTTTCGTTGTGCCGTCGACGCAGACACTCCTGGATGCGGCCGCGGCGAACGCGGGCACACTCGCCGGAGCGTCGTGCTTTCTCGTGGCCGCGCTCCTGTCCCGGCGCGCGATTCCCTCCGGCAAGGAATAGACGGACGCGTTCCCGATGTTCGGTCGAGGGTGACGGAACCCATCAGAATCGACGTGTGGAGCGACATCGCCTGCCCGTGGTGCTACATCGGCAAGCGCAACCTCGAGACGGGGATCGCTCAGGTCGCGGAGGACGGCGACGCGCCCGAGGTGCAGGTCGTCTTCCATTCGTACGAGCTGTCGCCCGACACCCCCGAGGACTTCGACGGGGGTGAGGTCCAGTATCTGACCGCCCACCGCGGCGTGTCCGAGGAGCAGGCCCAGCAGATGCTCGACCGCGTCGGCGCGATGGCGGCCGACGCCGGCCTCGAGTACCGCTTCGACATCCTCCGCCACACCAACACCCTCAAGGCCCACGAGCTGCTCCACTTCGCACGGGAGCAGGGTCGACAGGCTGATGTCGCCGAGCGTCTCATGGCGGCGTACTTCACCGAGGGCCGTCATCTCGGACGCATCGAGGAACTCTCGACCCTCGCGGGGGAGGCGGGCCTCGACTCTTCGGCCGCGGCGGAGGCGCTGCGATCGGGACGGTTCGCCCCGGCCGTCGCCGCCGACAAGGCCCAAGCGGTCGCGTACGGCATCACCGCCGTCCCCTTCTTCGTCATCGACGAGAAGTACGGAGTGGCGGGCGCGCAGCCCGCGGACGGGTTCGCCCAGATCCTCCGTCGGGTGCGGGACGAGCGATCCGACGAGGTCGTCGCACCCGCGTGAGCGCGTTCGCACGGCGTCGCGGGCCGGTGACGCGACCCTCTGCCGACCTGGGAGAATGGGGCCCGTGAGTATTGCGACCGCGCCGCCGAGTACGTTGCGCATCGGGCCGATCGCCCTGGATGCGCCCGTCGTCCTCGCCCCGATGGCGGGGATCACCAACACCGCGTTCCGACGCCTCTGTCGCGAGTACGGCGTGGGTCTGTACGTGAGCGAGATGATCACCTCGCGCGCCCTCGTCGAGCGCAACGCCACGACGATGCGACTGATCACCCACCACGAGTCCGAGACCCCGCGCTCGATCCAGCTCTACGGCGTGGACCCCGGAACCGTCGAGGCCGCCGTCCGGCTGCTCGTCGAGGAGGACCGCGCCGACCACATCGATCTGAACTTCGGATGCCCCGTCCCCAAGGTGACGCGCAAGGGCGGGGGAGCGGCGCTCCCGTGGAAGCTCGGTCTGTTCCGTGAGATCGTCGAGCGCGCGGTGCGCGCGGCGGGTTCCGTCCCCCTCACGGTGAAGATGCGCAAGGGGATCGATCCCGACCATCTCACCTACCTGGAGGCCGGCCGCATCGCCGAGGGCGCCGGGGTCTCGTCGATCGCGCTCCACGCCCGCACGGCCTCGGAGTTCTATTCAGGCCATGCCGACTGGGCCGCGATCGGGGAGCTGAAATCCACGGTCACCTCGGTCCCCGTCCTCGGGAACGGCGACATCTGGTCCGCCGAGGACGCCGTGCGGATGATGGCGGAGACCGGGTGCGACGGCGTGGTGGTCGGGCGCGGATGCCTCGGTCGGCCGTGGCTCTTCGGTGATCTCGCCCGGGCCCTCGGAGCACCGGATGCCGGTGCCCCCGTCGACGCGGATCTGCGCTTCGTCGCCGCGGCGTTCCGCCGACACGCCGAGCTCCTCACGGAGTTCTTCGAGGACGAGCAGCGCGGATGCCGCGACATCCGCAAGCACGTCGCGTGGTACTTCAAGGGCTATCCGGTCGGCGGCGACGTCCGCGCGCGGCTGGCGACGGTCTCCTCGCTCGACGAGATCGACGAGCTTCTGGCCCTGCTCGATCTGGACGCGCCCTACCCGGGGGCGGCCGCCGAGGGCCAGCGGGGCCGCGCGGGAACCCCCAAGCGCCCTGCTCTCCCCGACGGCTGGCTGGACTCCCGTGAGCTCACCGGTGCCGCCTCCACCGCGCTCGCCGAGGCCGAGACGGATCACAGCGGTGGGTGACGCGCAGGCGGGTGCGGTCGCCGGGCTGCCGACCGGCTACGTCGCCGCCGACGCCGAGCGCTTCCATCCCGAGCAGCATCGGTCGCAGCGGGACGGATTCGCCCGTGACCGCGCGCGCGTGCTGCATTCGGCGGCCCTGCGCCGGCTCGCCGCGAAGACGCAGGTGCTGAGTCCCGCGAGTCCGGTCGATTTCGCGCGCAACCGCCTCACCCATTCGCTCGAAGTCGCCCAGGTCGGCCGTGAGCTGGCCACCGCGTTGCACCTGTCGCCTGACGTCGTGGACACCGCGTGCCTCAGTCACGACCTCGGCCACCCGCCGTTCGGACACAACGGCGAACGCGCCCTGAACGACTGGGCGGAGCCGTTCGGCGGGTTCGAGGGGAATGCGCAGACGCTGCGCATCCTGACCCGTCTGGAGCCCAAGGTCATCGCCGAGGACGGTCGGAGCCACGGCCTGAACCTCACCCGGGCGAGCCTGGACGCCGCGTGCAAGTATCCCTGGACCGTGGACCAACCGCTCCCGGACCCCGGTGGCCGGCTCAAGTTCGGGGTCTACCCCGAAGACGAAGCGGTGTTCCGCTGGATGCGGGAGGGCGCACCGGGGCGCGTCCGCTGCATCGAAGCGGAAGTGATGGATCTCTCGGATGACATCGCCTACTCGGTGCACGATTTCGAGGACGCCATCGTCAACGGCTACCTCGACCCCGCACGGCTGGCCGACCCCGGCGAGCACGACGCGCTGCTCACGGCGGTACAGACCTGGGTCGGCTACGACTTCGCCCGCGACGAACTCGAGGACGCCCTGTTCCGTCTCATGCGGCTACCCGAGTGGGTGCAGGAGTTCGACGGCACGCGGGCGTCGTCCGCACGGCTGAAGAACCTCACCTCCGATCTGATCGGTCGGTTCGCGCGGGCCGCGACCGCCGCGACGCGGGCCGCGGCACCCGAGCACGAGCTCACCCGCTACCGCGCGCACGTCGTCGTCCCCCGTGTCGTGGAGGCCGAGATGGCCGTCCTCAAGGGCATCATCGGGGCTTTCGTGGTGTCGATCGACGGCCGCAAGGAGCTGTACAGGGAACAGCGGCGTCTCCTGAAGCGCCTGGCGAGCGCGTTGTGGGACTCGCCCGGCGAACTCGACGCGGTGCATCGCGAGGATTTCGCCGCCGCGGAGACGGATGACGCACGCCGGCGCGTGATCGTCGATCAGGTGGCGAGCCTCACCGATCAGCTCGCGATCGCCTGGCACGCCCGGCTCATCGGCGAGGTCGACCCGGCATCCGTGGGGCTCTGGTCCCCTCACATGACGGCGCCGCCCGACGGGAGGCGGTGATGGCGGGCCGCATCCGGCAGGCGGATGTCGAGGAGGTCAAGGCGCGCACCGACATCGCCGACATCATCGGAGAGCGCGTCGCCCTGCGCCCCGCAGGCGTCGGATCCATGAAGGGCCTGTGCCCCTTCCACGACGAGCGCAGTCCGAGCTTCAACGTCCGACCGCAGGCGGGGTTCTACCACTGCTTCGGATGCGGCGAATCCGGCGACGTGTACTCCTTCCTCCGCCGCATGGACCACCTGTCCTTCTCGGAGGCCGTCGAGAAGCTCGCCGGCCGCATCGGCTACACCCTGCACTACGAGGACGGGGGAGCGGCCCCGGACACCACGGGACGCACGCGGCTCTACGCCGCGAACGCGGCGGCGGCGGAGTACTTCCGCGGGCAGCTCTCCTCCGGAGAGGCGGAGATCGCTCGACGGTTCCTGGGTGAACGCGGCTTCGATGCCGGCGCGGCGGCGCACTTCGGCGTGGGCTACGCGCCGCGCGGCTGGTCCGGTGTCCTCACCGCCCTCCGGGAGAAGGGCTTCCGCGATGATGAGCTGTCGGCGGCGGGCCTCGTCTCCCAGGGACAACGCGGCGTGTACGACCGGTTCCGCGGTCGCGTCGTCTGGCCGATCCGTGATGTCACCGGGCAGGTCATCGGGTTCGGCGCCCGCCGGCTCCACGAGGACGACAACGGACCGAAGTACCTCAACACCCCCGAGACCGCCGTGTACCGCAAGGCGAACGTCCTGTACGGATTGGATCTCGCGAAGCGCGACATCTCGCGCGAGCACCGCGTGGTGGTCGTCGAGGGCTACACCGACGTGATGGCCTGTCACCTCGCCGGAATCACCACCGCCATCGCCACGTGCGGCACCGCTTTCGGCGCCGACCACATCTCGGTGCTCCGCCGCGTGATGGGTGACGACTCCGCGGCGGGCGAAGTGATCTTCACCTTCGACCCGGATGCCGCAGGCCAGAAGGCCGCCCTCCGCGCGTTCGCCGACGCGAAGCGGTTCAACGCCCAGACGTATGTCGCCACCGGACCCGAGGGCCTCGACCCCTGCGACCTCCGGCTGCAGCGGGGCGACGGAGCGGTGCGCGCTATGGTGACGACCAAGGCGCCGATGGTCGAGTTCGTCATCGGTCAGCGCATCGCGGGCTTCGACCTCGCCTCCGTCGAGGGTCGGGTGGGCGCACTGCGTGTGGCCGCACCCGTCGTCGCCGAACTCCGGGACCCGCTCCTCCAGCCGGAGTACGTTCGCGTCCTCGCCCGACGCCTCGGGATGGACACCGAGGACGTGCGCCGCGAAGTGACGCGCGCGGGCCGATCCTCGGGAGATTCTCCCCGGACGGATGCCGCACCCACCGGAGCCCCGGAAGGGGCCGCCGATTCCCTGCGGCCGACCCTGGCGACGCTGCCCCGCACCCGCGATGTGGCGATGGAACGGGACGCGCTGATGGGGGTCCTCCAGTTCGGTCACCGCATGGACGGTGACATCGTCGCGCGCGCGATCGGCCTCCCGTTCCGGCATCCGGGGCTCGACGCCGTTCGCCAGGCCGTGGCGGGGGTCGATGACCTCTCCCGCCCGGGGTGGGCGGCCGACGCGATCGGGAACGTCCGCGAGCCCTTCCGGGGGCTCGGTGCCGAGCTCCTCGCGGCGAACTTCCCCGCGCAGAACGACGACGAGGCGGTGGCGTCGGCCACGGACCTGAGCAGACGCCTGGTCATGCGCGCGCTGGAAGCGGAGAAGCACGAGCTGCTCGGCGCGATCCAGCGTGTCGCGCCCGACTCCGACGGCGGGCGCAGCATCCGCATCAGACTCCGGGAGATCGACGCCGAGCGGGAGCGCATGCTCGCCGAGGAGTGACGGCGTCTTTGGCCGGTCGCTCGGGCTCGGGCATGATGGCACGATGGCCCGACCCCGCGAGACCGACACGGCGATCCGCTGTTCCGACCTGTCCGTCGCGCGATCGTCCCGGGGGGTGCCTTCTCAGCGGGTCGTGGACGGGGTCTCCTTCGTCCTCCCGCGTGCGTCAGCACTGACGGTGATGGGTCCTACGGGATCCGGGAAGTCGAGCCTCGCCACCGCGCTCTCGGGCATCGAGACGGCAGGGTTGTCCATCGACGGCGGGGATGCGGAGGTCGAGGGCATCTCGGTGCGACGCCCCGGACGTTCGCGACGGGTGCTGACCTATGTCGCCGCTCATCTGCCTCAGGCCGCTGGTGCTCGCCTTCCCGCCCGTCTCACGGTCTCGGAGGTGATCGGTGAGCCGATCACCTCCCGGGATCGCCGCGTGAACCAGCGTGCCCTCGCCGTTCGGGTGGCGGCGCTGCTGGACGAACTCATGCTGCCGCTCGGCGCCGCGGCGAAGTACCCGTACGAACTCAGCGCCGGGATGCGGCAGCGGGTCGCCTTCGCCCGCGCCCTGGTGCTGCAGCCGAAGGTGCTCATCGCCGACGAGCCCTTTGCGAACCTCGACGTCGAGGTTCGACGGGCGGCGAAGGATGCGATCCTCGACCGCCAGAAGGCGTACGGTCTCTCGGCGGTCATCGTCTCCAACGACGCCGATGTGATCGAGGATCTCGACACGGACGTCCTCGTCCTTCGGGGCGGGCACACCGTCGCGTACGGTCACGGATCCGACGGACTCCTCTGGACCCCGGACGAAGGCGACACGCCGAGCCCGGTTTCAACCTGAGTTCACGAGCACCCTCCGTGTGTTGCTAAGATGGTGGGGTTGCCTGCTCCGGCGGGCATATTCCTCGGTAGCTCAATTGGCAGAGCAATCGGCTGTTAACCGATAGGTTCTTGGTTCGAGTCCAAGCCGGGGAGCGAGAATCCCGCGTTCATCTGACGCGGCTCTCACCGAAAGCCCGGGCTTCCACCCCGGGCTTTCCTCGTTTCTCAGGCGTCGAGGTCGTCGACCCCGGGCATCCACGACTTCCCGGGCCGGCCCCACCCCCGCTTGCGCGCGATCTTCGCCACGATCCGCGCGTCGCCGTCATCGAGCCGATCGACGTACAGGACGCCGTTGAGGTGATCGAACTCGTGCTGGAGGATGCGGGCGCGCCACCCGTCGACCTCTATGCGCACGGGAGCCCCGTCGAGGTCCGTTCCCGTGACGACGGCCCGGTCCGAACGCCGCAGCGGGAAGCGCTCGCCCGGGAACGACAGGCATCCTTCGGACTCGTCGTCGGGATCCGGATGCCCCGGCTCGGGAGGTGTCATCCACAGCTCGGGATTGATGAGGACGCCGCGCCACGGATGCCCGTCGTCGTCCTCGTACGAGTAGGTGAAGATCCGCAGACCCACCCCGACCTGCGGCGCCGCCAGCCCCACGCCGGGAGCGGCATCCATCGTCTCGAACATGTCCGCCACGAGCGTCCGGATGTCGGCGTCGACGGTGTCGACGGGCACGGCGGGAGCGTGGAGGACGGGATCACCCATGATGCGAATCGGCAGAACGGCCACGCCTTGAGCCTACCCAGCGGGGTGCGCGGCTAATGTCGTTACGTGATCTGGACCGCGAACGAACTCGAAGAGTACGGCGAGACCCTCGTCGGGGCGTTCCAGAATCCCGGCATCCTGATCGGCATCCCGCTGGCGCTGCTCGGTGCCGTCTTCATGTCGTTCGGAGCGCAGTACCAGCACCGCGGTGTCACCAAGGTCGAACAGCTCAGCGGCACCGCCGCGCGCCAGGGGCTGTCCGGTTCACATGTCGCGAAGCTGCTGGCACGGCCGTCGTGGGTGCTCGGCACGGTGATGCTCGGCCTCGCCATCGCCTGCCAGCTCGCCGCCCTGTCCTTCGCCCCCCTGATCGTGGTCCAACCGCTCGGCGCGATCGCTCTGGTCATCACGACCCTGCTGAACGCGCAGATCAGCGGTCATCGACCGACCAGACGCTCACTCGTGGCGATCGCCGCGTGCGTCGGCGGCATCTTCGTCTTCGTCACGATCGCCGCGCTCTTCGCCACGGAGAAGCCCGTGAGCGACGGGCAGGTGATCACGATCCTCGTGATCATGGCCGTGGTCACCGTCGTCTTCGCCGGTCTCTGGGTGTGGCTGCGTGCCCGTATCGGGGCGCTGTTCTACATCATGGCCGCGGGGATCATCTACGGCTTCGTCGCAACACTCGCCAAGACCGTCATCACCCGGCTCCAGGCCGGCAACATCGAGTGGCTGACCTTCGCGGCCCTTGCCGCGCTCCTCATCGGCACCGCCGTGGGCGCGTACTTCGTGCAGACCGCCTACTCGTCGGGGCCGCCGGATCTCGTCATCGCCGGGCTCACCGTGATCGATCCGATCGTCGCGGTCCTGATCGGCTTGTTCGTGCTGCGTGAGGCCGTGGGCGCGCCCCTGTGGGCGTACGTCGGGTTCGGTGTCGTCGGCGCCGTCGCCGTCTGGGGCGTCTTCCAGCTGGCCCGACACCACCCGCAGATCGTCAGCGATTCGCAGGAACTGCCCATCCCGCGGGGGAGTACGGGGGAACCGGCTCCTTCGACCGGCTCGATCCGGATCGCGGAAGCCGTGTCGAAAGTATGGCCGGAGCCGCCGGTGAAGGATCCGGCGGACGATCCCGACCGGACCTGATCGGTAGGGCGGGTGGGACTTGAACCCACGATCGTCGGGTTATGAGCCCGCTGCCTTGACCAGCTTGGCCACCGCCCCCTGCATCGACGAGCCTACCGCCCGGCGATCTCCTGCATGGCTTCACCGATGTAGGAGTACTTGACGAAGACCTCCGGGGCGATTCCGGCCTCTTCGAGAACGCCCTGTACGGCACCGAGCATGTAGCTGTAGTCCCAACCCATGTAGAGGTGGTGCCCTTCGTCGAGCGAGTCCCAGTCGCCCGTCCACGACGCCTCCGTGTAGACCGGCCCGCCGTTGCGCTCGCTGAACGCGACGACGGCGGGGCGGGCATCGGCCCAGAGTCGTTTGAAGATCCGGTTGAACAGATAGCGGGCGTCCGGCACCTCCCAGTGCTCCCCGCGGTACTCGACATAGGACCATTCCCGCTGCCAGCCGCGCGGCCAGCCGCGACGACGCACGGCGTCGAGGATGGGGGTCAGGCCGTCGTCGTCGATCGGGCCGAGGTCGGGGCGCGCCCAGGTACGTACGACGGCATCCGCGAGGTGCGCCGACCGCGCGGATACCGCCGCCGTGCTCCAGACGGCTGTGTCCGCGATCTCTCGGGTCTGCGGGACCCGGCTGCCGGCGTACGCATCGCGCTTGGCGGGGAAGCCGGCGTCGAACACCGTCGCCGCGCGCTCCTCCTCCAGCAGCGCGAGGTTGCCGAGCGTCTCGGACAGTGCCCGGTGGCTGTTCTGCTCGTCCTCGCTGAGCGCAGCCCACACGCGTCCGTCGCCACCCGTCCAGGCCTCGCCCGGCACGACGGGCGCGATGTGGTCGACGTCGAAACCCTCCGCCGAGTCCAGACCCGCGAGCCGTGCGAGAACGAACGCGGGGTGGGGGAGGGGCGAGAACTTCAGCGCCACGCGGATACGTTCGTCGGACGGGGTGACCCGCGCGATCGCCTCACGGAGGGCATCGTGCCCCTCATCGCGGGCGCGGCAGAGCCGAGGCACGATCCGGTCCATCGAGACGGAGACGACGGCCCGCCGAAAGGACAGCGTCTCGGCGAGCTGCAGGGTGTCGCGGAGCTCGTCATCCGAGGTCGTTCCTCGGCGGTGGTCGTAGAGGGCGCGCAGAAGCAGCGGATGCAGCGCGGAGCCGAACGTCGACAGGCCCGCCAGCCGGGAGGCGAGGGCGGGATCGGCGTGCGTCCGCGGAAAGAGCAACGTGCGGTACAGCTCGGAATACACGCGCCACTCCTCGGCGACCTCACGGAGCGCGTGGATGTCGAGGCGAGGGAACAGCTGGCGGAACACGTCGTAGACCGCGCGCTGACCGGGTGCGATCTCGCGACCCGTGCGCTGGACCAGGTAGTGCCGCCAGAAAGCCGCGATGGCCTCGCCGGTGTTCTCCTCGAGCGGGAGCCAGAAGCCCTCCTCGATCTCGCGCTGCTCCGCGTGCGAGAGACCCATGAGGACGTAGTTGTGGATCAACTCGTGGTCCCGGAGCGGCTCTCCGGTCGAATTGAGGCTCTCGAAGATCTGCTGGGCGTTCGCCCCCGGGCCGAGCGTGATGGCGACGTGCTCCAGCTTCTGCAGCCCCCGCCAGATGCGAGGGGCCTCGGCAAGACTGATCTGGCTGCGGAAGAAGGAGTAGTTGTCGGCGAACCGGGAACCGATCCCGTTCTCGGCCTGCGCGAACACGACGGCTTCGAACTTCTCCGCCCACGCACGATGGGGGCGCAGGCGCGTCCGCGTGGGATACGACGGTGAGACGAGCAGCCGCGTGAGCGAGGCCGCGAGGTCATCGTCGTGACCGCGCACGGTGTGCTGAAGCGCGGCGGCGAGGAGCATCAGCGTCGTCAGCCTCTGCTGACCGTCGATCAGGACCAGGTCCTGGCCCTCCGCGCCGCTCGACGACAGGACCGATCCCAGGAAGTGCATCCGGGAGTCGTCCAGATCCGCCACCGCGCGGATGTCGCTCAAGAGCTGTTCGCACGCGCCGATATCCCAGCGGTACTGCCTCTGATACACGGGGACGACGATCGAGCGTGAACCCGAGGAGAGCCATCCGATGGTGTTGACCGCGGTCGCCTCGACATTGGTGGCTGTCACCATCAGCTGCTTCTCACCCTTTCCACGCCGTCGGCGCCGCTCGGCGCACCCGGACGATTCTACGCGGCACACCCTCCACCCCCGGGGAGGGAAGGCCACCCGGAGTAGGCTTGCCTAAGTTGGGCCTGTAAAAACTTCGCTGGCCCGCTGACGAAAGGCAACCCATGGGTTACATCAAGTCTGCCGCTCTCGAAGAGACCGGCTTCGTCGTCCTCGACAGCTACGATCGCGAGATCGATCCGAAGGAGTGGCTGGAGGTCGAGTATGTGGACTGGAAGTCCTCCGGCGACACCCGCTTCGCCCCGATCGCATCCGCGAAGGGCGAGATCGAGTGCAACGGGTTCTGGAACCACACGCCCCCGCGCACCGACAAGGACGGCGTCTGGATCCCCTCTCAGATGGAGAAGGCGCCCACGCTCACCGAGCGCGCGCAGGAGCCCGGAGCGAACGTCGGACGCTGCCGCATCATCGAGCTCCAGCCCAACTCGTACGCCGATGCGCTCTACAACCTCCACCAGGACGACAACAACCGCCTGAACCCCGACGGGACGGGGTGGGTCGTCCGCGGCTTCTTCAACCTCACCGACGACAAGAACAGCTACTTCGTGCTCCGCGAGAACCGCACGGACCCGAGTATCGAGTACCGCGTGGCACTGCCCGCCGGTGCGCAGCTGATCGTCGACACCCAGCGCCTGTGGCATGCGGTTCACCACGACGGGGACGAGCCCCGCTACTGCCTCATCACGTCGTGGACCTCCGGGCCGGAACTGGACGCGTTCATCGAGAAGTACCACGGCCGGCCGACGACCGAGTACGTCGACGTGCCGCAGGACGTCCTCGACGCCGGTCAGGCCGAGCAGGCGCGACGCGATGCCGCACGCGCGGCGTACTACGCCGCGAAGGGCAAGGCCGAGGTCCAGGCGATGAGCGAAGCCTGATCACCCGCGCGACTCACGTCCGAGGGGCGGGGGAATCACAGGCTTGTGATTCCCCCGCCCCTTGGCGATAATGGCGGGAGAACTGAAGAGCAGCGCCACAATCCGGTCAGGTCGTTGGGGAAGACGCACCTGACGATCGGAGAAATGATGGCGACAGCACAGACGCGCGGAGTGATCTACGTCCACTCCGCGCCGCGGGCGTTGTGCCCGCATTTGGAGTGGGCCGTAGGCCGTGTTTTCGGCCGCCCGCTCTCTTTCGAGTGGGCGGATCAGCCCATCCTGACCGGCAGCCGACGCACGGAGCACTACTGGGAAGGCCCCGCGGGTACGGGGGCGGCCCTCGCGACGGCGATCCGAGGCTGGGAGCACCTGCGGTTCGAAGTGAGCGAAGATCCCTCCCCGCGCAGCGACGGAGGACGCTGGCTCCACACCCCCGGTCTCGGCATCCACTACGCGCAGACGGACTCGGCCGGCAATATCGTGGTGGCGGAGGATCGCATCCGCTACGCCATCGAGGTCGCCGCGGGTGACCCGCGAGAGCTGCAGCGCGAGCTGGACGTCGCCCTGGGCGCAGCGTGGGACGAGGAACTCGAGCCGTTCCGCCACGCCGGAGACGACGCGCCCGTGGTCTGGCTGCACAAGGTCGGCTGAGCCTCGGCGGGCTACGACCCGCCTGAGACCTGCAGCGATCGTCGAGGAAGGGATCGCTGCACGGACGCAGGAGACGAGGCGCGAGTACCGAACCCCGGAGAGGACTCCCGGGGAGTGGGAGAGCGAATCGGCTCCTCAGAGGAAAGGCCCCGCGCATCGCGCGGGGCCTTTCGATCGTCGATCGCTCAGACGGTCGTGAACGCGGCGACGGCGTTGTGGCCGCCGAAACCGAAGGAGTTGCTGATCGCGAGCTGCGGCCCGCTCCCGAGCGACTGCTTCTCGCCCGAGATCCGGAACGGCACCTCCGGGTCCTGCGTCGTGATGTTGATGGTCGGCGGGGCGACGCGATCGCGGATCGCGAGGATCGTGAACATCGCCTCCAGCGCACCGGTCCCGCCGAGGAGATGACCCGTCGACGCCTTCGTCGCCGAGACCGGGATCTCGTCGACACGGTCACCGAGCACGGCTTTCAACGCCTGGTACTCGTTCGGGTCGCCCACCGGCGTGGATGTGGCATGGGCATTGATGTGCGTGATGTCGGCGGGGGAGGCATCGGCCATCGCGAGCGCCATCTCGACAGCGCGAGCCGCACCGTGGCCTTCGGGATCGTTCGCGGTGATGTGGTACGAATCCGCGGTGACGCCACCACCGACGACGGCGGCGTAGATCTTCGCCCCTCGGGCGCGCGCGTGCTCCTCGGTCTCGAGGATGAGCACAGCCGCACCCTCGCCCATGACGAACCCGTCGCGGTCGATGCTCCCCGGGCGGGAAGCGGTCGCCGGGTCGTCGTTGCGCCGCGACAGCGCCTGCATCGAGGCGAACGACGCGATGGTGATCGGGTGGATGGCGGACTCGGTCCCACCGGCGATGACGACGTCGGCGAGCCCTGCGCGCAAGTGCTCGACCGCGTTGACGATGGACTCCGTGCTGGAGGCGCACGCGCTGGCGACGGTGCGTGCGTACGCGCGCGCGCCGAAGTGCAGCGACAGGTTCCCCGCCGCGGCGTTCGGCATCAGCATCGGCACCGTCATCGGCATCACCCGACGCGGCCCCTTCTCGCGCAGCACGTCCCACGCGTCGAGCAGGGTCCACACGCCGCCGATACCCGTCGCGAAGTCCACGCCGAGCCGCTCGGGAGCGACCTCCGGGGACCCGGCATCCTCCCACGCCTCCTGGGCGGCCACCATCGCGAACTGCGACGCGGGGTCCAGGCGCTTGGAGACGGGCCGGGGCAGGACGGTGTCCGGGCGGACTTTCGCCTGCGCGGCGAAGGTCACCGGCAGCTGGTACTTCTCCACCCAGTCGTACTCGAGGGTCCGGGCGCCGCTGGCGCCGTCGAGGAGGGCGTCCCAGCTCTCCTGTGCGGTCGCGCCGATGGGCGACGTCGCGCCGATGCCGGTGACGACGATGCGGGGGGTGCTCATGGGTATGGGAATCCTCACAACGGATCCGGTGGGGGCGTATGCCCCCACCGGGGCGGTCTCACGCCTGGTTGGACGTGATGAAGGTGACGGCGTCGCCGACGGTCTTGAGGTTCTTGACCTCGTCGTCGGGGATGGTCACGCCGAACTTCTCCTCGGCGTTGACGACGATCGTCATCATGGAGATCGAATCGATGTCGAGGTCGTCCGTGAAGGACTTCTCCATCGCGACCTCGTCGGCCGAGATGCCCGTCTCGTCGGTGATGAGCTCGGCAAGACCGGCGAGGACCTCGTCGTTGGTGAGTGCCATGGGTTTCTCCTGTTCTTCGGGGTTCACGGTCCCGGGCGGGCCGGGAACAGTCTACGGAAGGGGATGCTCGGACTACGGGAGGACGACGACCTGCGCGCCGAAGACGAGACCGGCGCCGAAGCCGATCTGCAGGGCGAGTCCTCCGCTGAGCTCGGGGTGCTCCGTGAGCAGCCGGTGCGTCGCGAGCGGGATCGACGCGGCCGAGGTGTTGCCGGTCGTCTCGATGTCGCGGGCGATCAGGACGTTCTGGCCGAGACCGAGCTGCTTGGCGAACTCGTCGATGATGCGCATGTTCGCCTGATGGGGGACGAAGGCGGAGAGATCCTCGGCGCGGACACCGGCGGCCTCGAGCGCCTGACGGGCGACCTTCACCATCTCCCAGACCGCCCAGCGGAACACCGTCGGGCCCTCCTGACGGAGCGTCGGCCACGGTGCGTTGCCCTCGCGGAATTCGACGAGCGTGTGGTTCATCCCGACCGCATCGGCCTTCGAGCCGTCCGAACCCCACACCGTGGGTCCGATGCCGGGTGTCTCGCTGGGGCCGATCACGACGGCGCCCGCTCCGTCACCGAGCAGGAACGAGATCGAGCGATCCGTCGGGTCGACGATGTCACTGAGCTTCTCCGTGCCGATCACGACGGCGTATCGCGCGGCACCGGCGCGGATGAGCGCATCGGCCTGCGCGACACCGTACGCGAAGCCCGCGCACGCCGCGTTGAGGTCGTAGGCCGCGGCGGGGTTCGCACCGATACGGTCGGCGACGATCGCCGAGACCGACGGCGTCTGCTTCGGGTTGCTGATCGTGGCGACGATGACGGCGTCGATGTCGGCGGCAGGAACACCGGATGCCGCGATGGCCTCGGCCGCGGCATCCGTGGCCAGGTCGATCGCGTCGGTGCCCGCGCCGGCGCGCATCCGGGTGACGATGCCCGTCCGCTGCCGGATCCACTCATCGCTGGAATCGATCGGCCCGACGAGGTCGTCGTTCGGCACCGCGTTCTCGCCACGGGCCGCGCCGTACGCGTAGATGCGGGTGTGCGCGGGGCCCGTGGCCTGAACGAGGGTGGGTCGCATGGAGTTCTCCGATCAGGCGCCGCGCGCGAGGTCCGCCGCGGCGGGAAGGTCTTCGGGGGAGGTGACGGCCACGCTCGGCACACCGCGGAGGGCGCGCTTGGCGAGCCCCGTCAGCGTACCCGCGGGAGAGAGCTCGATGAGACCGGACACTCCCGCATCCGAGAAGGCGGCCATGCAGAGATCCCAGCGCACCGGTGACGCCACCTGCGAGACCAGCGTCTGCATGAACTCGTCGCCGGAGGCCACTTCGGAGCCGTCCCGGTTGGTCCAGATCCGCCGTTCGGGATCGACCGGCCGGACCTCGGATGCTGCGTTCCTGAGCGCCTCGACCGCGGGCGCCATGAAGTCGGTGTGGAAAGCCCCGGCCACCGGCAACGGGATGACCCGGGTGCGGGCGGGCGGGTCCGCGGAGAGCGCCGTCAGAGCCTCGGCGGCGCCGGCGGCGACGATCTGGCCGCCGCCGTTGTGGTTCGCGGGTGTGAGCCCGAGCTCGGCGAGTCGCGTGAGGACGGCCTCGGCGTCGCCTCCCAGCACGGCGCTCATTCCCGAAGGCTCGGCCGCTGCGGCCTCGGCCATCGCCCGACCGCGGATGCCGACCAGGCGGAGAGCGTCCTCGTCCGTCAGGATCCCGGCGGCGGCGGCCGCCGCGAACTCTCCGACCGAGTGGCCGGCCACGCCGGCGATGGCGTCCCGATCCTCCAGCGCCCGCCAGGACAACAGGCTCGCCGCCACGATCAGCGGCTGCGCCACTCGGGTGTCGCGGATGCGATCGGCGTCCCACTCCGTTCCTGCGGCGAGGAGATCGACGCCCGCCCACTCGGAGTAGGCCGACAGCCGCTCCCGCGCGTCCGGCAGGGCGAGCCACGGGGTGAGGAAGCCGGGCGTCTGGGCGCCCTGACCGGGGAAGACGGCGATGATCACCCGTCTATCCTGCCAAGGAACCACCGCGGGCAACTGGCGCACCTCTCCGAAGAATCCGGGGATGCTTTGTCGATGAACGACGATCAGGCGCCGCGTCGGGGTGCACCACCCCGACGCCGCGTGGCGTCCGTGCCGATCGATCCGAGCACCAGCGCCGTCTGAAGGATGAGCGCCTCTCGAGGACCTGTCGCGTCCCAGCCGATGACCTCGGACACGCGTTTGAGGCGGTAGCGGACCGTGTTCGGATGCACGAAGAGCTCTCGCGCAGTGGCCTCGAGGGAACGCCCGTTGTCGAGGTAGCTCCACAGCGTCGCGACGAGGTCCGTGCTGTGCGCCTGCAGCGGTCTGTAGATGCGCTCGACGAGGGTGAGCTTGGCGAGCGGATCACCGGCGAGGGCGCGCTCCGGAAGAAGATCGTCCGCTTCGACCGGTCGGGGTGCGTGGCGCCACGCGCGCGCCACGGCGAACCCCGCCAAGGCCGCACGCGCGCTCTGGCCCGCGTCGACCAGCGCGGGAACGGTGGGTCCGAGCACGAGGTATCCGGAACCGAAGCCCGGTTCGAGCTGCGACGCGATGTCCGCGAAGGGGAGCTCCGCGGGCAGGTCCTCTGCGCGTGACGCAGGCTCCGCCCGGCCGACGACGAGGACGAGCCTCGACCCCTGAACGCCGATCAGGACGTCGACGCCGAGCTTGCGGGCGGTGCGGCGGAGCTGATCGACGTCGAACTGCGGCGGAGTCGTCCCCACGATGACCGCGACCTCGCCGTGGCCGTGCCAGCCCAGAGCGGCGATACGGCTCGGAAGCTCTTCGTCCGCTTCCCCCGTGAGGATCGAGTCGACCACGAGGGCCTCGAGACGCGCATCCCACAGGCCGCGAGCCTCGGCGGCGCGGGCGTAGACGTCCGCAGCCGCGAAGGCCACCTCGCGGGAGTAGAGCAGAATCGCCTCCCGCAGACGGTCGTCCTTCCCCGCCACCCGCTCTTCCGTGACCTCCACGGTCACGCGGATGAGCTGGAGCGTCTGCTGGAGGCTCACGCTGCGCAGCAGCTCACGAGGGGCGGCGGCGAAGATGTCCGCGGCGATCCAGGGGGTCGAATCGGGATCGTCGAACCACTGGATGAACGAGGTGATGCCCGCCTGCGCCACCAATCCGACGGCGGATCGGCGCGCAGGCGGCATCTCGGCGTACCAGGGGAGGGAATCCTCGAGTCGTTTGATCGTGGCGGTCGCCAGATCACCCGAGATGCGGCGCAGCCACGCCAGCGTCTCGGCCCGATCCATCGAGGCCTTCCGCGACATCGCGACGGGTCAGCTCTCGCCGCCCGCGTTGCCGCTCGTTCCGGCACTGACGTCGTGCAGGCGGTACTTCTCGATCGCCTGAGCGGACAGGCTCCGGTCGACCTTGCCCTCGGCGGCCAGCGCCTGCAGGGTGCGGACCACGACGGACGGGCCGTCGATCTTGAAGTAGCGCCGTGCCGCGGCGCGCGTGTCGGAGAAGCCGAAGCCGTCCGCCCCGAGCGTCACGAACTGCTGAGGCACCCAGGGCCGGATCTGATCCTGGACGGCGTGCATGAAGTCGCTGACGGCGACCACGGGACCTTCGGCATCCTTCAGCTTCTCGGTGACGAAAGCCGTCCGCGCTTCGCCTTCGGGGTGGAGGAAGTTGTGCTCGTCCGCGGCGAGACCGTCGCGGCGAAGCTCCGTCCAGGACGTCACGGACCAGACATCCGCCTGGACACCCCAGTCGTCACGGAGCAGCTGCTGCGCCTCCATCGCCCACGGCACACCGACGCCCGAGGCGAGGATCTGCGCGCGCGGACCCTCTCCCTCCGGCGAGGAGATGCGGTGCATGCCTCGGACGATGCCGTCGACATCGACCCCCTCGGGCTCGGCGGGCTGGACCAGCGGCTCGTTGTAGACGGTGATGTAGTACATCACGTTGGGGTCCGGGTGCTCGCCGCCGTACATGCGCTCGATGCCGGAGCGCACGATGTGGGCGATCTCGTAGCCGTAGGCGGGGTCGTAGGACACCGTCGCCGGGTTGGTCGAGGCCAGGAGGTGGGAGTGACCGTCGGCGTGCTGGAGCCCTTCGCCCGTGAGCGTCGTGCGCCCGGCGGTGGCGCCGATGATGAATCCTCGGGCCATCTGGTCGCCGGCAGCCCACTGCGCGTCGCCGGTGCGCTGGAAGCCGAACATCGAGTAGAAGACGTACACCGGGATGAGCGGTTCACCGTGGGTGGAGTAGGACGTGCCCGCCGCGGTGAACGCCGCGAGCGCGCCGGCCTCGTTGATGCCGACGTGCAGGATCTGGCCCTGCGGGCTCTCCTTGTATGCCAGCAGAAGCGACCGGTCGACCGAGGTGTAGTTCTGCCCGTGCGGGTTGTAGATCTTCGCCGTCGGGAAGTAGGCGTCCATGCCGAAGGTGCGTGCCTCGTCCGGAATGATCGGAACGATGCGGTGGCCGAAGTCCTTGGCCTTCAGCAGGTCCTTGAGCAGCCGGACGAACGCCATCGTGGTGGCGATCTCCTGCGTACCCGAGCCCTTCTTCGGGAGCGCGTAGGCGCTTTCGTCGGGCAGGGTGAGCCCCACGTGGTGCGAGCGGCGCTCGGGGAGGAACCCGCCGAGCGAGCGACGACGCTCCTGCATGTACTGGATCGTCTCGTCCTCGGCACCGGGGTTGTAGTACGGCGGGAGGTACGGGTTCTCTTCGAGCTGGGCGTCCGAGATCGGGATGCGCATCGAGTCGCGGAAGTGCTTGAGGTCTTCGAGCGTCATCTTCTTCATCTGGTGCGTCGCGTTGCGCCCCTCGAAGTGGTGACCGAGTCCGTAGCCCTTGATGGTCTTGGCGATGATGACGGTCGGCTGACCCTTGTGCTCGGCGGCGGCCTTGTACGCGGCGTACACCTTGCGGTAGTCCAGTCCGCCGCGGCGCAGGCGACCCCAGATGTCGTCATCCGACCAGTCCTTGACGAGGGCAGCGGTCCGCTCGTCGCGCCCGAAGAAGTGCTCGCGGATGAATCCGCCGTCCTCCGCGCGGTAGGTCTGGAAGTCGCCGTCCGGCGTGGTGTTCATCAGGCGGACCAGCGCACCGTCGGTGTCCTTCGACAGCAGCTCGTCCCAGCCGGAGCCCCAGACGACCTTGATGACGTTCCAGCCGGCTCCGCGGAAGAAGCTCTCCAGCTCCTGAATGATCTTGCCGTTTCCGCGGACGGGACCGTCGAGACGCTGCAGGTTGGCGTTGATGACGAAGGTCAGGTTGTCCAGGCCCTCGTTGGCGGCGACCTGCAGCTGTCCGCGGCTCTCGACCTCGTCCATCTCGCCGTCGCCGAGGAAGGCCCAGACGTGCGAGTTCGAGAGGTCCTTGATGCCGCGATTGGTGAGGTACTTGTTCGACATCGCCTGGTAGATGGCGTTGATCGGGCCGAGACCCATCGACACCGTCGGGAACTGCCAGTACTCCGGCATGAGGCGCGGGTGCGGGTAGGAGGGGATCCCCTCCGGTGCCTTCGACTTCTCCTGCCGGAAGCCGTCGAGCTGCTGCTCGCTGAGGCGCCCTTCGAGGAACGAGCGGGCGTAGATGCCCGGGGAGGCGTGCCCCTGGATGAAGATCTGGTCGCCGCCGCTCGGATCGTCGAGGCCGCGGAAGAAGTGGTTGAAGCCGACTTCGTAGAGCGACGCCGAGGACGCGTAGGTGGAGATGTGCCCGCCGACGCCGATGCCGGGGCGCTGCGCGCGATGCACGGTGATGGCGGCGTTCCACCGGATCCAGCGTCGGTAGCGACGCTCGAGCTCCTCGTCGCCGGGGAACTCCGGCTCGTTCTCCGGAGCGATGGTGTTGATGTAGTCGGTGGTGGGCACCTGCGGCACATTGAGCTGCAGGTCATGCGAGGCCTGCAGGAGGCTCAGCATGATCTCGCGCCCTCGCCCGGGCCCCTTGGCCTGGACGAGCTGGTGGAGTGACTCCTGCCACTCGGACGTCTCGTCGGGATCGCTGTCCAGCGGGTCCTGCGAGTACGGATCCTGATCGTTGACAGTCACAGAAGACCTTTCGTCGTCCGGCAGATCATGCCAGGGGAACGGCAATACGGGCGGGCACTCGCGTTGTCTCGCGTGTGCGGCACACCCAGAACAGCCTAGCGAGTCGTGCGCCCCGCGGATGCTCGTGTGGCGGGGAGGCGTGCGGTGGGCCCTGCCGGGATCGAACCGACGACATCCACGGTGTAAACGTGGCGCTCTACCAGCTGAGCTAAAGGCCCTCTTCGACCATCATATGGCCGCGCCACTTCGCCGCATCGGCGCCCGACCCACGGAGGAGAGGCCGGCAACGGGTAGCGTGGAGCCTGTGAACGCCGACCCCGCCGACCAGCGCAAACTGCTCGATCTCGCCGACCTCGACGCCCGGATCCGGCGCGACGAGCACGTCTCGGGCAACCCCCCGCAGGCGGCGCAGGTGCGGGAGCTTCTCTCGCAGCGGACCGCGTTGGCCCACGAGCTGGCGTCGCGGGCCAACGCCCGCGACGACCTGAAGGCGGAGCTCACCCGCGTCGAGTCCGACGTGGCCGTGGTCGACGCGCGCATGGCCCGCGACTCCGAACGCCTCGCGACGGCGACCAACCCCAAGCAGGCGCAGGGCTTCGAGAGCGAGCTCGCCTCGCTCGCGCGGCGCAAGAGCGACCTGGAGGATGCCGAGCTCGTCCTCATGGAGCAGCTCGAGGCGGCGGATGCCGCCGTCGCCGAGCAGGAGGCGACGATCGCCGACGCCAACGCGCGGGGAGCGGAGCTGAGCTCCGAGGCCAAGCGCGTCGTCGCCGAGGCCACCGAGCGTCTCGAGGCATCGCGCCGAGATCGATCGGCGATCGCCGGCGGCATCCCCGCGGATCTCCTCGCCGCGTACGACCGTCGGGCCTCTCGCGGGGTCGGCGCCGGGCTGCTCCGCGGCAGTGCCTGCGAGGCCTGCCGCATGGTCCTCCCTCCCAACGACCTGGCCGTCGTCCGACGAGCGCAGACCGACGAGGTCGTGTTCTGTCCGGAGTGCGGCGCGATCCTGGTCCGTACCGAAGAATCGCGGTGACGGGCGCTGGCGTCCTCACCCGCTGAGGTCGTCCTCGGGCGGTCGGCCGCAGGCGACGTCGCACTGATCGACCTCGACGCCGCCGGCATGCCGGTATCCACCCTCGCCGTCGACATCGATGCGCTGCCCGACGTGATAGCTGCGCGCGAATCGGCCGGCGACGTCCGGTGGATCTGGAGCGATACCCCGACCTGGTACACGCGACTGCTGTCGGCGGGGGTACGTGTCCGCCGTGCCTGGGACCTCCGACTCGTCCACGCGATCCTCCGTGACGCCGCATCCGTCCAGGACGATCAGGGTCTCCGCGGGGAGACATCATGGGATGCCGCGGCAACGGCCCTCGACGACCTGGACACGCTCTTCGCCTTCGGCGACAGCGTCGGGCCGCCCGAGGGCGCGGACGAAGCGCTGGCCGAGTACCGGCGTCAGCGCGCCACGATCGCGATCGCCCGGACTGCCGGGAGCCTTCGCCTGCTCGCAGTCGCGGAGTCCGCGGGAGCGCTGACCGGCGTGGAGCTCCACGCCGCGGGGCTTCCCTGGAGCGTCGAAGCGCACGCGCATCTGCTCGAGGATCAGCTCGGTCCCCGCACAGCCGGCGGGCTTCCCGCACGCATCGAGGACGCCGCCGCCGCCGTCCGCTCCGCCCTCGACGATCCCGGGGCCTCCCTCGACTCGCAGCCCAAGCTCCTGCGTGCTCTGCACCGCGCCGGCATCCTCGTGGAATCGACCAGTCAGTGGGACCTCGGCCGCCACGACCATCCGGCGGTCGCGCCTCTCCTCGCGTACAAGAAGCTCATGCGGCTGTACACCGCGAACGGGTGGGCGTGGATGGACGAGTGGGTGCGCGACGGCAGGTTCCGACCCGTTTACGTGCCGGCAGGCGTCGTCACCGGACGCTGGGCGTCCTCCGGTGGGGGAGCGCTGCAGATCCCTCGCAGGTTGCGCACGGCCGTTCGCGCCGACCCCGGGTGGACTCTCGTCACCGCCGACGTCGCGCAGCTCGAGCCGCGAGTGCTGGCGGCGATGGCGCGCGACACCGCGCTCGCGGCGGCGGCGTCGGGCCGTGACCTCTACGCCGGAGTGGTCGACTCCGGCGCCGTCGCCACCCGTGCGGAGGCGAAGATGGCCATGCTGGGCGCGATGTACGGGGCGACGACCGGGGAGAGCGGCCGGCTCGTCCCCCGCCTCCGACGGGCGTTCCCGCGGGCGATGGGACTCGTGGACGACGCCGCGCGGATCGGCGAGGACGGCGGACGGGTGAGCACCTGGCTCGGGCGGACCTCTCCCGCGCCGGGGGACGCATGGCGCGCGCTGCAGTCCCGCGCGAGCGGTGCGGAAGCCTCCGGGGGTGATGAGACGAACGCCCGTCGCGCCGCGCGGGATCGTGGTCGCTTCACCCGCAACTTCGTCGTCCAGGGGACGGCCGCCGAATGGGCACTGGCGTGGCTCGCGGATCTGCGCACGCGACTGAGCACGCTCGCTGCGGTCGAGACGCCCGACGCGGCACCGCGGTCCGGTCCGGCCTTCGCACGGTCACCGCACCTGGCGTTCTTCCTGCACGACGAGATCATCGTGCACACCCCGATCGTGCACGCCGACGCCGTCGCCGATGCGGTCCGCACTTCCGCCGCATCCGCCGGTCGCCTTCTGTTCGGGGAGTTCCCGATCGATTTCCCTCTCGACCTCAAGATCGGGCCCACCGCCGAGAAGGAGTGAGAGGCCCGCGTAGACTCGACCCTGCGAATGGGTCGGCTGGACGGTCGCGTGGCGGGAGACCGCACCGAGGAACGTCCGGGCTCCATAGGGCAGGGCGGTGGGTAACACCCACCCGGAGTGATCCGCGAGACAGTGCCACAGAGAGCAGACCGCCCCGGCTTCGGCCGGAGTAAGGGTGAAAGGGTGGTGTAAGAGACCACCGGGGTCGCGGTGACGCGGCTTGCAGGGTAAACCTCGCCCGGAGCAAGGCCAGACAGGGGATGCCGACGCGGCCCGCCGAGTCCCCGGGTAGGCCGCTGGAGCGTCACGGCAACGTGACGCCGAGAGAGATGACCGTCGATGGGGCGAAAGCCCCGGGACAGAACCCGGCGTACAGGCCGGCCCATTCGCCTCTCAGCCGAGCGCCAGCGCCGCGGCGCCGATGATGCCGGCGTTGTTCCGATGCGCCGCAGGGACGATCGGCGTCCTCAGATCGAGCAGGTGGAGGAACTTGTCGGCGTGCTTGGACACGCCGCCGCCGACGATGAACAGGTCGGGGGAGAAGAGGAACTCGACGTGGCTGTAGTACCACTGCAGGCGCTCCGCCCACTGCTCCCAGCTGAGCTCCTCGCGCTCCATCGCGGAGTACGCCGCATAGGCCTCGGCATCCTTCCCGTGCTTGGCGCGCTGGAGGTGTCCGAGCTCGGAATTCGGGATGAGGACGCCGTTGTGCAGGAGGGCCGAGCCGATACCCGTCCCGAGCGTCGTGAGGATCGTGAGTCCCTGGACCCCGTGGGCTGCGCCGAAACGCACCTCCGCGATACCGGCGACGTCGGCGTCGTTGGCGAAGTGGATGTCGCGCCCCAGGCCTGTTTCGAAGAACGCCTCCGCGTCGAACCCGATCCAGGACTCGGACACGTTGGCGGCCGACAGGGTGCGTCCGCCCTTGACGATTGCGGGGAACGCCACCCCGAGGGGGACATCGGCGTCGTCCGCCACATCCAATCTCGTGAGCACCTCGCGCACGGCGTCGAGCACGTCACCGGGTTCGGCGCCCTGAGGGGTGGGGACCTTCACCCGGTCGCTCAGGAGGGTGCCCTTCTCGAGATCGACGATCCCCGCCTTGATCCCGGTCCCGCCGATGTCCACGCCGACCGCGCGCGCCTGTGCTGCCATGTCGTCCACCCTAGCGATGACGGCGTCCGTACGTTCCTGTTCCAGCGCGGGCGCCGTCACTAGGATCGGAGCACACCACGCCGACGTGCATCGGAGGAGCACCCGTGACGAGCGACAGCGAGAAGTTCTGGTACAACCTCAAGACCGGGAAGGTCGAGAAGGGCTTCGAGTCCCCGGTGGTCGACCGTGCCGGCCCCTTCGACACGGCGGAAGAGGCGGCCGCTGCACCGGAGAAGCTCAAGGAGCGCTCCCGGCAGTGGGATGAGGACGACGCGGCCGAGGCCGAATGGGGTGACGGCCCCGCATCGGAGCAGCCCGACCGGCACTAGTCTGAGAGGCACGCGCGCGCCCCACCCCGCGGCGCCGCGCGACACCGGGTAACCCGCGGAGAGGATGCGATGGACAAGCAGCGTGACTTCGTTCTGAGGACGATCGAGGAGCGCGGGGTGAAGTTCATCCGACTCTGGTTCACCGATGTCATCGGCACCCTGAAGTCCGTCGCCATCGCCCCCGCCGAGGTGGAAGGGGCATTCGCCGAGGGCCTCGGCTTCGACGGATCCGCGATCGAGGGCCTCACCCGGTCCTACGAATCCGATCTCCTCGCCCACCCGGACCCGACGACGTTCCAGACGTTGCCCTGGCGGGGGGAGATCGACCCGACCGCGCGGATGTTCTGCGACATCACCACGCCCGACGGCCAGCCGGCCGTCGCAGACCCCCGTCACGTGCTCAAGCGCTCGCTCGCACGCGCCGCCGACGCGGGATTCACCTTCTACACCCACCCCGAGATCGAGTTCTACCTGCTGAAATCCTCGGCTTACGGACCCGACGGGCCCGAACCGGTGGACTCGGCGGGCTACTTCGACAACGTCCCCGGCGGCACCGCTCACGACTTCCGTCGACGGTCGGTACGGATGCTGGAAGACCTGGGCATCTCGGTCGAGTTCAGCCACCACGAGGGCGGGCCCGGTCAGAACGAGATCGACCTGCGCTACGCCGACGCGCTCGCGACCGCGGACAACATCATGACCTTCCGCACCGTCGTGAAAGAGGTCGCCATCGAGCAGGGCGTCTACGCGACGTTCATGCCGAAGCCCCTCAGCGGCAAGCCCGGCAGCGGCATGCACACGCACATGTCGCTCTTCGAGGGCGATCAGAACGCCTTCTACGAAGAGGGCGGGCAATACCAGCTCTCCAAGGTCGGACGCCACTTCATCGCGGGCCTCCTCCGCCATGCGAACGAGATCTCCGCGGTCACCAACCAGTTCGTCAACTCGTACAAGCGCCTGTGGGGCGGGGACGAGGCGCCGAGCTTCATCTGCTGGGGACACAACAACCGGTCCGCGCTCGTGCGCGTGCCGATGTACAAGCCCAACAAGGGCCAGTCCTCCCGCGTCGAGTACCGTGCCCTCGATTCTGCCGCCAACCCCTACCTCGCCTACGCGCTGCTGCTGGCGGCGGGGATGAAGGGGATCGAGGAGGAGTACGACCTCCCGCCGGAGGCCGAGGACAACGTCTGGTCGCTCACCGACGGGGAACGCCGCGCCCTCGGCTACGCACCGCTGCCGGCGAGCCTCGACGTCGCCCTCGAGTACATGGAGGAGTCCGAGCTCGTCGCCGAGACCCTCGGGGAGCAGGTGTTCAATTACGTCCTGCTGAACAAGCGCCGCGAATGGCAGGAGTACCGCTCGCAGGTCACCCCCTACGAGCTCAAGAGCAACCTCGAGATGCTCTGAGCGCGGTCCCGTGACCGGCTCGGAGCGCTCGGGCGCGCGGACTCTCCTCGCACGACTGGGATTCAGCCGGCTGGGGGAGGCGGAGGCGCTGCTCACCGAGCTCACGGCACACACCGGTCTGACCCGAGACGGCATCCTGGCCGACGTCGCCGTGTCCGCCGACGCCGACGAGGCGCTCGTGGCCCTCACGCGGATCGCACGCCGTGACGCTGCGCCGGTGCGCGCAGCCCACGAGGATCCGCGCGCGCGACGCGCGGTGTGGGCGCTCCTCGGCGCGTCGGACGGATTCGCGGACTTCTACTTCCGGCACCCCCATGAGCTGGCCGACCTGGCCTCTGCGGGAGGCTCCCTCCCGACGGATGCCGAGATGCGCAGCTGGCTGGCGGACGCGATCGACGCGACCGCCGACGGGTTCTCCGCGACGGGGACGGAGAGCGCCTGGGTCTCGCTGCGCGTGCGCTACCGCCGTGTGCTTGCCCGCATCGCCGCCTACGACCTCCTGAGTCCGTCGCCCGTCGACGAGATCCCGAAGGTGACGGCGGCACTGGCTGATGCGGCCGGCGCGGCGTTGGAGGCGTCGTTGGCGGTCGCCCGCACCCGCGTCTCGCAGGGCGCGGCGGGAGCGGGGCTGTTCCCGCGCGAGCAGGTCGCGGCGACCAGGCTCGCGATCATCGGGATGGGCAAGACCGGTGCGCGGGAACTCAACTACGTCAGCGACGTCGATGTGATCTTCGTCGCCGGTGTCGATCCGGAGCGGTCCGACACGCTCGGCGAGAGCCGCGCGGTCGACATCGCAACCCGTCTCGCGGTGCAGACGATGCGAGGGCTCTCCGAGGTCGAGGTCGAGCCTCCGCTGTGGGAAGTGGATGCGAACCTCCGTCCGGAGGGCAAGCAGGGAGCGTTGGTGCGGAGCCTCGACTCCCATCTGGCCTACTACGAGCGATGGGCCAAGAGCTGGGAGTTCCAGGCTCTCCTGAAGGCGCGGCCGATCGCGGGTGACCGCGAGCTCGGCGACGCGTACGTGCGGGCCGTACAGCCGAAGGTGTGGACGAGCGCCGCGCGCGAGAACTTCGTCGACAGCGTCCAGCGGATGCGCGAACGCGTGACCGATCACATCCCGGCGGCAGAGGTGCCGTTCCAGATCAAGCTCGGTCCCGGCGGCATCCGCGACATCGAGTTCACGGTGCAGCTGCTGCAACTCGTCCACGGACTCTCGGACGATCGGATCCGGCAGCGCGGCACTCTCGAAGCCCTCGATGCTCTCGTCACCCAGGGCTACATCGGCCGCACCGAGGCGGCGACGTTCGCCCGGGACTACCACGTCCTGCGTCTTCTCGAGCATCGCGTCCAGCTCCGTCATCTGCGGCGGACCCATCTCATGCCGGCGGATGCCGACGATCAGCGGATGCTCGCGCGGTCGACGCGGCTGGCGGAGTCCGGGGGACGGATCTGGGAGATCTGGGAGGGGATCAAACGCGAGGTGCGCGACATCCACGTCCGGCTGTTCTACCGCCCGCTCCTGTCCGCCGTCGCCGCCCTGCCGGCGGAGGAGCGCGTGCTCTCGACCGAGCAGGCACGCGATCGTCTCGCTGCGATCGGGTTCGCCGATCCCGCCGGAGCGCTCCGCCACATCGCGGCGCTCACGAGCGGACTCAGCCGCAAGGCGAGCATCCAGCGCCACCTCATGCCGGTGATGATCCGATGGTTCGCCGACGGCGTCGACCCCGACTACGGGCTCCTCGCGTTCCGCCGCCTCAGCGAGCGGCTGGGGGACACCCCGTGGTTCCTGCGGATGCTCCGCGACTCCTCCGGAGCGGCAGAGAGCCTCACGCGGGTGCTGTCGGGCTCACGGTACATCGGCGAGCTGATGGAGTGGATACCGGAGTCCGCCGCCTGGCTCGATGACGACACCCTCCTGCGTCCCCGCAGCGGCGTCGCCCTCCAGCAGGAGGCGCGCGCGATCCAGACCCGCCACGGGGGGATCGAGGATGCGATGCGGGCGGTCCGCGCACTCCGGCGGCGCGAGCTGCTGCGCACCGCCATGTCCGGCATCCTGCAGACCGTCACCATCGAGGAGATCGCGCAGGCTCTGACGACGATCACCGAGGTGACCATCCAAGCCACGCTGCGCGCGGTGCGGCGGGAGATCGTCCCCCCGGAGGACGACGCCCTCGATTTCTCCGTCATCGCGATGGGACGCTTCGGTGGAGCGGAGCTCGGCTTCGGCTCGGACGCCGATGTGATGTACGTCTACCGTGCCAACGGCATCGACCCTGATCGGGCCCAGCGCCTCGCCGCTCGGATCGTGTCGGAGTTGCGTCGTCACTCCGAAGACCACAGAGTCCCGCTGGATCTGGATGCCGACCTCCGACCCGAGGGCCGCAACGGTCCGATCGCACGGTCGCTGGATTCCTATGCCGCGTACTATCGCCGCTGGTCGTTGTCGTGGGAGGCGCAGGCGCTTCTGCGCGCCCGAGGGATCGCCGGGAGCGTGAAGCTCATCCGCGCGTTCACGGAGCTCGCCGACCAGGTGCGCTATCCCGAGACACCCGACACCCAAGGGCTTCGCGAGATCAAGCGGATCAAGGCGCGCGTCGAGGCCGAGCGGCTCCCGCAGGGAACGGATCCCTCGCGCCACCTCAAGCTCGGCCCGGGCAGCCTCAGCGACGTCGAGTGGCTCGTCCAGCTCCTTCAGCTGCAGCACGCGCACGAGGTCCCCGCGATGCGGACGACCTCGACCGTCGAGGCGCTGCGGGCCGCAGAGGCTGCCGGCTTGATACCGACGACGGCCGCGGACCGGCTCGCGGCCGCGTGGCGGCTGGCGAGCCGCCTGCGCTCGGCGAACACGCTCCTCTCCGGCCACACCAGCGATGTCCTCCCGACCGATCGGGCGAAGCTCGACGGCATCGGGCGTCTTCTGGACTACCCGCCGCGCTCGGCGACCCAGGTGGAAGAGGACTATCTGGCCACCACCCGACGCTCGCGGCGCGTGTTCGAGAAGCTCTTCTACGGGTGAACGGGAAACGGCCCCGGCGTTGCGCCGAGGCCGTTTCCGCTGTCCGAGGTCAGACCCCGAAGTACAGCTCGTACTCAAAGGGGTGCGGACGGGCGTTGATCGGCTGGATCTCGTTCTCGATCTTGTACTCGATCCACGTCTCGATCAGCTCGGGCGTGAACACGTTGCCGCGCGTGAGGAACTCGTGGTCGGCTCGCAGCGCCTCCAGCGAGTCGAGCAGCGAGTTCGGGACCTGCGGGATGTTCTTGGCCTCCTCGGGGGGAAGCTCGTACAGGTCCTTGTCGACCGGCTCGTGCGGCTCGATGCGGTTGATGATCCCGTCGAGACCGGCCATCATCTGCGCAGCGAACGCGAGGTAGGGATTGCCGGAAGCGTCGGGCGCACGGAATTCGATGCGCTTGGCCTTCGGGTTGGAGCCGGTGATCGGGATGCGGATGGCGGCGGAGCGGTTGCCGGCCGAGTAGACCAGGTTGACCGGAGCCTCGTAGCCCTTGACCAGACGCTTGTAGGAGTTCAGCGTCGGGTTGGTGAAGGCCAGGACCGCGGGGGCGTGCGCGAGCAGACCGCCGATGTACCAGCGTGCCAGGTCGGAGAGTCCGCCGTAGCCCGCCTCGTCGTAGAAGAGAGGCTTGCCCTCGAGCCACAGCGACTGGTGCGTGTGCATGCCCGAGCCGTTGTCGCCGAAGAGCGGCTTCGGCATGAAGGTGGCGACCTTGCCCCACTCGTTGGCGACGTTCTTGACGATGTACTTGAACTTCAGGATGTCGTCCGCGGCGTGCACCATCGTGTCGAAGCGGTAGTTGATCTCCTGCTGACCACCGGTACCCACCTCGTGGTGTGCACGCTCGAGGTGCAGTCCCGACTCGATGAGGCGGAGGCTGATGTCGTCGCGGAGATCGGCGGTCTTGTCGACCGGGCTGACGGGGAAGTACCCGCCCTTGTAGGGGGTCTTGTTGGAGAGGTTTCCGCCCTCTTCCACGCGACCGGTGTTCCAGGCGCCCTCTTCGGAGTCGACGGAGAAGAACGCAGAGTTCTGCTTCACCTCGTAGCGGACGTCGTCGAAGATGTAGAACTCGGCCTCGGGAGCGAAGAACGCGGTGTCGGCGATGCCGGTCGACGCGAGGTACTTCTCTGCCTTCTTGGCGACCTGACGGGGGTCCTTGGCGTAGATCTCACCGGTGCGCGGGTTGTAGATGTCGAAGACCATGATCAGGGTCTTCGCCTCGCGGAACGGGTCGAGGTACGCAGTGGAGACATCCGGGATCAGCTGCATGTCCGACTCGTGGATGTTTGCGAAACCACGGATCGAGGAGCCGTCGAACAGCTGCCCCACCGTGAAGAAGTCCTCATCGACGGTGGAGGCCGGGATGTTGAAGTGCTGCTGCACACCGGGAAGATCCGTGAATCGGATGTCGAGGAACTTGACGTCCTCGTCCTTGATGTACTTGAGCACCTCGGATGAATCTTTGAACATGAAGGCTCCAGAGATAGGGCATCGGGAATTGCCACCCGCGATGCGGGATGGTGGAACGGTATCGACAGGGGATTGCCCGGCAGTGACACCTATGTTTCGGCCATGTTACAGAGGCCTGGATACGCTGGAGTGGTGACCCCATCGTCCGAACCGTATCCCGGCGAACGCCTCGGCCTTCCGCGCGAGGGGCGCGGATCCATCGGCGGCCTCGGCCGTCGGGTGGGTGCCCTCTTCGTCGACTACGGCGCCGCGTACCTGCTGTCCGGCTTCTTCGGGTGGGATGCGCTGGCGATCCTCATCATCTTCGGCGCGATCCAGATCGTCTTCCTCCCCACGTTGCAGGGGAGTCCCGGGCACCGGTTGTTCGGTCTCACCCTGCGGCGATCAGACGGCGGCTGGGTGGGGCTGTGGCGCCCCGTCGTCCGGACGATCCTGCTGATCCTCGTCATTCCCGCCGTCATCTGGGACGGCGACCACCGTGGTGTCCATGACAAGGCCGCGGGTTCGGTGCTCGTCCGCTCCTGAGATCGGATCGGGTCGGCGGCGCCGGCTCAGCGAGGACGCTGCGCGCGCACCTTGGTCGGATCGATGCCCTTCGGGATCGGCAGAGACGTGAGCGACTGCGAGACGGACTCGACGCGCTTGATGACCGCCGCCATCGTCGCGCGGTCGACCGCCTTGGGCAGGGCCTTGATCGTGGAGGCGAGCTTGCCGATGGGGACCTCATCATCACCGTGACCGATGTAGAGCACCGTGATCGGGACGCCAGACGCCACACGCTGGACCTTCGTGCGCTCGTCGGCGACGAGCCGAGTCAGGCGGCCCCGCGCGCCCTCGCCGACGATGACCACTCCACCGCGACCGATGGCCCGGTACGCCGCATCTTGGGTCTTCGGGTTGACCCCGACGGGCAATTCGCTCGCCTGCCACCGACGTCCGAGCGAGGTGGAGATGACGTGACCGGTCGCACCGGGCATCCCGTCCAAGCGGCGGTACATCGCCCGCGTCGATAGCCGCGTCATGGTCATGAGCGACGCGAGGACACCCAGAAGCAGACCGGTGATGCCCCAGAGGATCACGCTCCAGATCGCCACGGGCGGGAGCAGGAAGCCGATGCCGACACCCAGTGCGATCCCGACCAGGAGGATGCCGATCAGAAGGAACGGGAGCCAGGGGAACGCCTTCTGAGTGAAGGTGTAAAGCGTGCGGAGCTGGGAGAAGAACCCCGGACGCTTCTCGGGGCTGGTGGTACGCGCGGCCATGGATCCAGACTACCTTTTCGGCGCGTTCCGCCCCTCCTCCACAACCGGCGCGCACTCGTGACGCATCCACAGATGACGTTCCGGCTCCACCGGTCGCCCGCGGATCGGCCCACGCTGGGGGAGTGAACATCGCACGTGAGCGCCTCCTCTCGCCTTACCGTGCGGTGCGCCGCGTGGGTGCGGGCACCGAGGGACCCTGGCCAGGCCTGGGAGTCGCGCTGCAGGACGGGGGCCGAGGGCTCCTCGTCGACGCCGAGATCCTCGGATCCGCCTGGCCGGGCTGGGCGGCACGCGACGACGGCCACCTGCTGAGTCCCCTCGACGTCGTCCGACGCCCCGATGGACACGATGCGCTGCTGCCGGTCTGCCGGCGCCTCGACCGGATGCTGTCGGACCGCGTCTCCGCGGGGGAGAGCCTGCCCGCGGGGGAGGCGGTGACCCTCGCCCTGAGCCTTCTGCGCGGACTTCGTGAGGCGGGCGATCACGCGCGCCTGACGGGCTCGTGGTGGGTCGACGCGGGCGGACGTCCCGCCCTCGCGATCGGCGACGGCGCCGGAGAGGCGGACGCGCGCACCGCCACCCGACGCTGTCTCGAGCTCAGCGGCGCCTCGGCCGCCGATCCTCTCTGGGCACCGGTGTTCGCCGATCTCGAGCGGAGTCGATCATCGGCCCGAGAGATCCGCGCCGTCGAGGACAGGCTCTTCGCCATCGCCGAACCGCAGCCGCTCTCCCACCCGGCGACGGCGCCTCGGCCGATGACGTCCGTCCGGCCGCAACACGACACCGCCGCGACCGTCGAGGAAGCGTCCCCGCGGATGCTCGCGTCGTGGGCGCGATTCCTCGACACCGATCTCGCCGATCTGTTCTCCCGGTGGACGACCGAGGTCTGGCGCCGAACCCGCGTGCCGCAGAGATCGCGACGATTGCCCGTCGTCCTCGCCGGCGTCACCGGGGCCGGAGTGCTCGCCGCGGGTCTCCTGTGGCCGGCCGCGGGCGCTGCGACCTCGGGCGACGCGCCCGCAGCCACGACGGATGCCGTCGCGTCCGACGCTCCCGCGGATGCCCGGCAGGAGCCATCACCTGTGGCGTCGCCCGTCCCGGACGACGCCACAGACGCCACGGACATACCGTCCACGGCCGAGTCCCTGATCCACAGTCGCCTGACCTGCGCGGGAGATCAGTCGTGCCTCTCGAGCATCGTCCTCGACCCGTCGACGACCTTCCCCTCGGGGGCCGTCGACGCGTCCTCGGCCGAGCGTCGGATCACTCTGCTCGACGATCTCGGCGGGGTCGCCGTGCTCCGTCTCGATGTCGACGGACACGCAGCCCAGCTGGTCGTCCTCGCCCTCCGAGACGGAAAATGGCTGTTGCGGGACGTCCACGACGTCCCGCAACAGCCCGAACCGTGATCCGGAGCGGATCAGATCCCGAGATCGGCCTCGAACTCCGCCGCTTCGAGACGCGCCTTGACGGCGCCGAGGAAGCGCGCGGCGTCGGCACCGTCGATGATGCGGTGATCGTAGGACAGCGCGAGATAGACGTAGGAGCGGACCGAGATCGCGTCCTTCCCATCCACCGCGACGACGCCCGGCTTCTTCACCACGGCCCCGAGGCCCAGGATCGCCGACTGCGGCAGGAAGACGATCGGGGTGTCGAACAGGGCACCGCGTGAACCGGTGTTGGTGAGGGTGAACGTGCCCCCGGCCAGCTCGTCCGGCTTCAGCTTGTTGTCGCGCGTCCGGGCGGCCAGGTCGGCGATCTCACGCGCGAACTGGGCGAGGTTCTTCCCACCGGCGTCCTTGACGACCGGCGTCAGGAGCCCGCGCTCGGTGTCCACGGCGATGGAGATGTTCTCCGTGGCCGGGTAGACGATGTCGTTGCCGTCGACCGTGGCGTTGATGATCGGGAACTGCTGGAGCGCCTCGACGGCGGCTACCGCGAAGAAGGGCAGGAAGGAGAGCTTGTCGCCGGTCTTGGAGTGGAAGTCCGCCTTGACCGCGTCGCGGAACGCCGACAGGCGCGTCACATCGACCTCGACCACGGTGGTCAGCTGAGCCGTCGCCTGCATCGAGGCCACGGCACGCTCGGCGATGACCTTCCGCAGTCGCGACATGGGCTGCGTCGTCCCGCGCAGTTCGGAGACGACGGGCTCGCGACGGGCCGGTGTGGCAGCCGCCTCGGGCGCCGACGCCGCGGGGGCCTCGGCAGCCTTCAGGACGTCCTCCTTGCGGATGCGACCGCCGACGCCGGTGCCGGTGACCTGCGTGAGGTCGACGCCCTGCTGCTGCGCCAGTCGACGCACGAGGGGCGTCACGTACGGCGCCGCGTCGTCCACGGCCGGCGCGGAGGCGGAGGCGGCGGCGGCCGGCTCCTGGACCGAGGCGGGCTCCGGAGCGGGCGCGGGCGCCTTCTCGGGCTCCTGTGCGGGTGCGGGCGCCTTCTCGGGCTCCGGCTCCGGCGCGGGCGCGTCCTCTGCGGACGGCGCGGCCTCGGGCTGAGGTTCGGGCTGCGGCGCGGCCTCGGCGGGGGTGCCGTCGCCGATCCGGGCCAGCGCGGCACCGACCTCGACGGTCTCGTCCTCCTGGACCAGGATCTCCTGAAGCGTGCCGGCGAAGGGCGAGGGGATCTCGGTGTCGACCTTGTCGGTGGAGATCTCCAGGAGCGGCTCATCGACGGCGACATCGTCGCCCACCTGCTTCAGCCAGCGCGTGACGGTACCCTCGGTCACGCTCTCGCCGAGTTCGGGGAGGACGACCTCCTTGCCGCCGCCGGCTGCGGCCGGCGCGGCGGCCGGCTCGGGTGCGGTCTCCGCGGGCGCCTGCTCGGCGGGCTCAGCCTCGGCAACGGGTGCGGCGGCTTCTTCGGGCGCGGATTCCGGCGCGGCGTCGCCGGCAGGTGCACCGGATCCGTCGCCGATCTTCGCGAGGACGGCTCCAACCTCCACCGTCTCGTCTTCTTGGACGAGGATCTCCTCGATGACCCCGCTGACGGGGGAGGGGATCTCGGTGTCGACCTTGTCGGTCGAGATCTCGAGCAGACCTTCGTCGGTCTCGACGGTGTCGCCGACCTGCTTCAGCCAGCGGGTGACCGTTCCCTCGGTGACGCTCTCTCCGAGCGCGGGGAGGACCACGGAAGTGCTCATGGGCTTGTCTCCTTCAGGATTCCTGATGTCGTTCTTAGCTTAGTGATGGGTTGGCGCCGGAATGGTCAGAGCGCGTGCAGGGGTTTTCCGGCGAGGGCGAGGAAGGCCTCGCCCAGCGCTTCGCTCTGGGTGGGGTGGGCGTGCACGAACGGAGCGATGTCCTCGGGGTGGGCCTCCCAGCCGACGGCGAGCTGCCCCTCGCTGATGAGCTCTCCCACGCGGTCTCCGACGAGGTGGACACCGACGATCGGCCCGTCCACCATCCGGACGACCTTCGCGACGCCGGCTGTGCCGATGATCTCGCTCTTGGCGTTCCCCGCGAGGTTGTACTCGTACGCGGCGACGCGGTCTCGTCCGTGCGCGTCGACCGCCTGCGCCTCGGTGAGGCCGACGGAGGCGATCTCGGGGTGGGAGTAGGTCACGCGGGGGATCTGCGTCTCGGGGACGATGACGGGATCGAGGCCCGCGATCTCCTCGGCGACGAAGACGCCCTGCTGGAAGGAGCGGTGCGCGAGCTGGAGCCCGGGGACGATGTCTCCGACGGCCCAGACGTGCGCGGCATCCGTCCGCAGGCGATCGTCGGTGACGACGAAGCCGCGGTCGAGGGCGACCCCGGCCTCCTCCAGCCCCAGACCGGCGGTGGCGGGCCCGCGACCGACTGCGACGAGGAGGTAGTCGGCGGTGAGCGACGTCCCGTTCTCGAGGCGCACCGAGACCTCATCGGGCGAGGCGTCTACGCCCGCGACGCGCACGCCGAGATGCGACACGATCCCGCGCTTGCGGAATGCACGCTCCAGACCCTTCCTGAGGGCGGGATCCTCGTTGGGGACGAGGTGGTCCAGCGCCTCCACGATGACGACCTCGACGCCGAGGGAGCGCCACAGCGAGGCGAACTCGACACCGATGACGCCGCCACCGAGGACGATCACGCGACGCGGCACTTCCGGAAGCTCGAGCGCGGTCTCGCTCGTGAGGATCCGTCCCCCGACCTCGACACCGGGAAGCGTGCGCGAGTACGAGCCGGTCGCGACGATGACATCGGTCCCGCGGTAGATGTCGTCTCCGACCGCGACCGCCGGACCGGAGACGAGCGTTCCCTCGCCCGCGACGACCGTGATTCCGCGCGCCGACAGCAGGCCCTGCAGACCCTGATACTTCTTGGCGACGATCCCTTCCCGATAGGCACGCATCCGGTCGGGGTCGAGACCCTGCACCTCGGCGATGACGCCGACGGATGCCGCATCCCGCGCGACGTCGGCGACCTCCGCGACGTGCAGCAGCGCCTTGGTCGGGACGCACCCGCGGTGCAGGCACGTCCCCCCGACCTTGTCCTTCTCGATGAGGGCGACGGAGCGTCCGAGCTCGGACAGCCGGATCGCGGCGGCGTAGCCTCCGCTGCCACCGCCGAGCACGACCGCGTCGAAGACGTGCTCGCTCATCGGGCGGCCTCCGCTTCGATCAGCCGGATGATGCTGCGCACGCTCGCCCCGGTGGCGCCCTTGTCGGTGAAGCCGTGGCCGCCGCCCTTGTGCATGCCGACGCCCGCGATGTCGAGGTGCACCCACGGGATCCGACGCGACTCGTCGCCCTCGCCGACGGTTCCGACGAAGTGACGGAGGAACAGTCCCGCGAAGAGCGATCCGCCGGCGGGGTCGCCGACCTTGGCGTTCTGGAGGTCGGCGATCGGGGAGTCGAGCTCCTCGACCATGTGATCGGGCAGGGGGAGTGCCCACGCGGGCTCACCTTCATCGGCGGCCGCGTCGAGGAACGACGCGACCGCGTCATCCTCGCCCATGACCCCGATGTGGCGATTGCCCAGCGCGATCGTGATCGCACCAGTGAGGGTGGCCACGTCGACGAGGAGGTCGGGGTGCTCACGGCTGGCTGCGACGAGCCCGTCCGCGAGCACGAGGCGTCCCTCGGCATCCGTGTTGAGGACCTCGACGGTCGTGCCGTCGAGCATGCGCAAGACGTCGCCGGGCCGTGTCGCGCGCCCGGACGGCATGTTCTCCGCCAGACACAGCCACGCACTCACCCGCACCGGCAGCTGAAGCTGGGCCGCCGCACGCACCACGGCCAGCGCGGTGGCGGCGCCGCACATGTCGTACTTCATCCCCACCATCGAGGCGGGGGGTTTCAACGAGAGACCGCCGGTGTCGAACGTGATGCCCTTTCCGACGACGGCGACGTGGCGCGTCGCGTCCGCGGGCGCGTAGTCGACCCGCACGAGTCGGGGGGGACGGTCCGAGCCTCGGCCCACACCCAGGATTCCGCCGTATCCACCGTCCTCGAGGGCGACCTCGTCGAGCACGTCGACGGTCACGTCGAGCCCCTGGAGCAGATCGCCCGACCGCTCGGCGACATCGGCCGGTCCGAGACGGTCGGCGGGGATCGAGACGAGGTCCTTGACCACGGCCACCGCTCCGGCGAGAGCCTCGGCGCGGGCGAGGGCCGCGGCGTCCTCGGGTGCGGACGTGTGGACGCTGACGCGAGACGCGCGGGGCTTCGGCGCCTCGCTCTTGTAGCCGTCGAATCGGTAGCCGCCGAGCCCCGCCCCTTCGGCGATCGCCGGCCAGATCTCCGGGGCGGCGGCCGGGGCGTGCACGGCGACGTGCGCGAAACCGACGAGCTGACGGATGCCGCTGCCCGCCGCCTCCCTCAGCGCGGACGCCCCCGGTGCGGGCCCGGTTCCGACGACGGCGACGGGGAGGGGACCGAGCGTCGGCACGTACACGCGCTGGAACGCGCCCTTCGCGCCGGTGAACCCGACCGCCTCGAGGGCGTCGGACAGACCGGGCCACTGATCGGCGTCCGGGGTCCAGCTCGACGACGGCGGCAGGAGGAGAAGGACCGCATCGGCGTCCGTGTCTCGAACGGGAGTGGATCGGTGCGCGACGACGGGAAACGACATGCGCTCCATCCTAGGTACCCCGACGTGTTCGCCCTCAGCGGCAGGCCGACAGCCCCTCGGGCGCACGTCGGCTCGTAGCATGGAGCCATGCCGTTGAACGCACCCCTGTACGAGCGATCGGCCTCCGCCCCGCCCGTCCCCCGCGGGATCCCTCTCGTGATCGCCCTCACCGGCTTCACGGACGCCGGCAATGCGGTGAGCCGTCTGGTGCAGTACTTCCGAGACGAGGCGAACCCCGTGCCGATGGTGCAGTTCACCAACGACGTGCTTCTGGACTATCGCGCGCGACGCCCCATCATCACGTTCGACCGCGATCACCTGTCGGAGTTCCGGATGCCCCGACTGGAGCTCTCGCTCGCACACGACGCCCTCGGCACGCCCTTCCTCCTCCTCGCCGGATACGAGCCGGACTTCGCGTGGGACGCGTTCGCCGACGCCGTCGTCGCCCTCGCCGACGAGTACGGCGCGTCCACCGTGACCTGGGTGCACGCCATCCCGATGCCGGTACCCCACACGCGGCCGATCGGCACGACGGTGAGCGGCACGCGCACCGAACTCACGAAAGCCCACTCGGTCTGGCAACCGCAGACGCAGGTGCCGTCGACGGCAGGCCATCTTCTCGAGTATCGGTTCGCGGCGACGGGCGCACGCGTGTCGGGGTTCGTCCTGCTCGTCCCGCACTACCTCGGCGACACCGACTACCCGGCGGCGGCCCTCGCGGCACTGGACAGCCTCACCGTCGCCACCGGCCTGATGTTCGCGGGGGAGGACCTCCGCGACGAGAACAAGGAGTATCTGTCGAAGGTCGAGGACCAGGTCGAGGGCAGCGACGAACTGTCGCGGATGGTCCACACGCTCGAAGAACGCTACGACGCGTACATGGCCGGGGCGACGCAGGCGACGCCGATGATCCACACAGGCGATCTGCCGAGCGCGGACGAGCTCGCCGCGGAGTTGGAGCGCTTCCTCGCCACGCGGCCGCCGGATGACGACAGGCGCGGCTGACGCCGGGGAATGCCGGTCCGCGCCGAGGCGTTGGGAGAAGAGCGCCCCGCCAGCCGCTTCGTGCGGATGCGCGCGGTGAGTATGAGACAATTGGAGTTCTCGACCCATTGTCACCCCGCGTGCAGGCCCGTCCTTCACATCTCGGGGACTTGACAAGGGTCTTACTAGTGTCCGAAATCTCCCGGAGGGCATCGCCCGACGCGCTCCGGTGAAAGGCGAAACGTGACCTCAGGGACGAAGACCACAGCGGCCCCGACCGCAGCGACGGACACGGAGCTGGACGAGGCCGAGAAGGTGACGACGACCCCGAAGGCGTCGCCCAAGAAGCGTGCCGCGTCCACGGCGACCAAGAAGAAGGCGGCGCCGAAGAAGGCGGCCGCGGCGGAAGAGCCGGAAGAGGACGACGAGGTCGACGATGACGTCGAGATCGACGCCGACGACGACAGCTCCGACGACGACGCCTCGGACGACACTGCGGCGAAGAAGAAGTCCGACGGTGACGACGACGACGAGAGCAACACCAAGCCCGCCGCCGCCGAACCTCTGCCCACCGGGGCCATCGTCATCTCGACCAGCGATGAGGACGACATCCCCGTCTACTCGACGCAGATCACCGGCGCCACCGCGGACCCGGTCAAGGACTATCTGAAGCAGATCGGCAAGGTGCCTCTGCTCAACGCGGCCGAAGAGGTCGAGCTTGCGATGCGCATCGAGGCGGGCCTGTTCGCCGAGGAGAAGCTGTCGCAGATGTCGGCGGCCGAGAAGTCGTCGCAGCTCGGACTCGACCTGCAGTGGGTGGCCCGTGACGGCCAGCGCGCCAAGAGCCACCTGCTCGGCGCGAACCTCCGCTTGGTCGTGTCGCTCGCCAAGCGCTACACCGGCCGTGGCATGCAGTTCCTCGATCTGATCCAGGAAGGCAACCTGGGCCTCATCCGTGCCGTCGAGAAGTTCGACTACACCAAGGGGTTCAAGTTCTCGACCTACGCGACGTGGTGGATCCGGCAGGCGATCACCCGGGCGATGGCGGACCAGGCGCGGACGATCCGCATCCCCGTCCACATGGTCGAGGTCATCAACAAGCTGGCCCGCGTCCAGCGCCAGATGCTCCAGGACCTGGGTCGTGAGCCCACCCCGGAAGAACTCTCCCGCGAGCTGGACATGACCCCCGAGAAGGTCATCGAGGTGCAGAAGTACGGCCGTGAGCCGATCTCGCTGCACACCCCCCTCGGCGAGGACGGCGACAGCGAGTTCGGTGACCTCATCGAGGACACCGAGGCGGTGGTCCCGGCCGATGCCGTCGGATTCACGATGCTCCAGCGCCAGCTCGAGTCGCTGCTCGACTCCCTGTCGGAGCGCGAGGCGGGCGTGATCCGCATGCGCTTCGGCCTCGGAGACGGTCAGCCCAAGACCCTCGACCAGATCGGCGACACGTTCGGGGTCACCCGCGAGCGGATCCGCCAGATCGAGTCGAAGACCATGGCCAAGCTCCGGCATCCGTCACGGTCGCAGTCGTTGCGGGATTACCTCGAGTGAGCGAGGCGAACGACGGCAAGGCGCTGACGGTCGCGCTCGAGGGCGCGTCCTTCTCGCGCATCCCGATCCGCACACGGGTCGTGATGCCGGGTGATGATCTGGACGCCTTCATCCGCGAGTACGCGGCTGATCAGGTGCAAGCGGGGGATCTGCTCTTCGTGACGGAGAAGATCGTCGCGATCACGCAGGGGCGGTCCTACCTCGTCGAGGAGATCCAGCCGCGCCGTCTCGCGCTTTTCCTGTCCAAGTACGTCACCCGCACGCCCTACGGCATCGGTCTCGGTATGCCCGAGACGATGGAAATGGCGCTGCGCGAGTGCGGGACTCCCCGCATCCTCCTCGCCGCCGCCGTCTCCGCAGTGACGAAGGCGTTCGGGCGGAAGGGCGACTTCTACCGGATCGCCGGCGACAAGGCCCGCGCCATCGACGGCCCCACCAGCGGCACCATCCCGCCCTACAACAAGGCCGTGGTCCTCGGCCCCGAACGGCCCCGCGAAGTGGCGCAGCGCCTCAAGGCGCTTCTCGGATCCGTCTGCGAGGTCGCCGTCGTCGACATCAACGACCTCGGCGGGAACATCCTCGGCTCGACCGTGGACAAAGCGACCGAGCGTCGCCTGCTGGCGATCCTCAAGGACAACCCCCTCGGCCAGGGCCACCAGTCCACGCCGCTGGGTATCGTCCGCACCGCCTGACCGTCCCGATCGCCGCACTCCCACCTCCACGATGAACCTCGCACGTGCGACCTCCCTCATCGCCGCAGGCACGCTCGCCTCGCGTCTGACCGGACTCGTCCGCACGGTCGTACTGGTCAGCGCCATCGGCGTGTACGCGGCCGGTGACGCCTTCTACGTCGCCAACCAGCTGCCGAACACCGTGCTCACGCTCATCTCCACGGGCCTGTTGACCGGTGTGATCGTCCCCCGGGTGGTCGCGGTGAGCGCCCAGGCGGACGGCGGCCGCGTGTTCCTGCCGAAGCTCCTCACGGCCGGGGCGAGCATCCTGATGCTCGCGACGGTCGTGTCGATGCTGCTCGCGCCGTGGCTCATCTGGGTGCTCGCGAACGGCTTCTCCGACGAGCAGCGCGCGCTCTCCACCGCATTCGCCTACTGGTGCCTCCCGCAGATCTTCTTCTACGGCATGTTCGCGCTCATGGGGGAGAGCTTGAACGCACGGCGCATCTTCGCGCCATACGCGTGGGCACCGGTGCTGAACAACATCGTGTCGATCATCGGCTTCGGTGCCTTCATCGTCGTCTTCGGCAGCGATCGGAGCGATCTGGTCGGGTGGACCCCCACCGCGGTCGCGCTGATCGGCGGGACGGCGACGCTGGGGATCGTGGTGCAGGCCGTCGTCCTCGCGATCGTCTGGCGCCGATCCGGCATCCCGCTGAAGCCCGACTTCCGCTGGCGCGGCGTCGGATTCGGAGGCATGGGGGCCCTCGCCTCCTGGACCTTCGGCATGGTCCTGGTGACCCTCTTCGCCGGGATCGTCCAGGTGCGGGCGATGTCCGAGGCCTCCGGCGACAACGTCTCGGTCACCGTCTGGGGGAACGCCTGGCTGGTGTACATGGTGCCGTACGCCCTGATCGTCCTGTCGATCGGAACGCCCTACTTCACCCGGATCGCCGAGCACGCCGCCGCCCAGCGCGACGTCGCCCTCCGGGAGGACATCTCCGCAGCCATCCGCACCCTCGGGCTCTTCGTCGTGATCGCCGCCGCCGCCCTCATCGCCGCGGCCGTGCCGGCGTCGCGGATCTTCACCAACGCCGCCGCCGACGCCCTCCTCGCCGCACCCGTGCTCGTCGCCTTCCTGTTCGGCCTCATCCCCATGGCCGTCCTGTTCATCATCCAGCGCACGTTCTACGCCTACGGCGACACGCGCACGCCGTTCTTCTTCACCCTCGCCCAGGGAATCCTCGTCGTCGCGCTGACGATCACCGCGGTCGCCACCGTGCCGCGCGAGCACCTGACGGCGTCGGTCGCGGCGGTGCAGACCCTCTGCGGGATCATCGAGCTCCTGCTGGCCATCTGGCTGCTTCGCAGGAAGCTCGGGCCGCTCGGACTCCGCCGTCCGACCCTGGCGCTCGTGCGCTTCGTGCTCGCCGCGGTCCCCGCCGGCGCGCTGGGGTTCGGCGTCTACGTGTGGTCCGGAGGCGCGACAGGATGGATGCTTGCGAACGTCTTCGCCGCGGCGGCGGGGACCTTCCTCATCTGCGCGGTGAGCGCGCTGGTCTATCTCGGCATCCTCGCCGTCCTCCGCACCCCCGAGCTCGCGACGGCGATCGGCATGGTGCGGTCGCGGTTCTCCCGCTGAGTCAGCCCCGTCGGTCCAGGACGCCGGCGCCGACCGCATCGCGGTAGCGCGAGAGCAGGCCGGTGCGGATCCCCGAGACACTCGGCTTCATCTGGAAGACGCTGGAATTGTGGTTCGCCTCGATGAGCGCGGGACCGGACGGTGTGATGGCGACGTCCCATCCGACATACGGCACGGACGGCAGGCGCCGAGCGGCCTGCTCGACCATCGCGAGCGCCTCGGCGTAGAAGGGCACGGCGAAGCCGGCGATCTCCACCCCGGTCACCGGGTGCCGCTCGAAGACCTGGGAGTTCTTGTCCACGCCCGCCCACCGGGCCACGCCCTGGTCGTCCAGCATCGTGAACATTCCACCACCGGCGAAGTTGTCGACGACGCCGCCGTTCCCGATGCGCAGCACCGAGGCGATGACGTGGAAGGTGTCATCGGGTGCGCGGTACGTGATGATCCGCAGCGTGTTCACGCTCCCGCCGTAGAGCTCGGACAGGCGCTCGTGCTGAGGCAGGATCTCTTCGACGAGCGTGCCGCCCTCGTCGATCAACCGCGCTCGCCAGGCGGCGACATCCGTGATCTCGGACGCGTCGAACGCAGAGATACCTCGTCCACCCTCGCCGCGGGCGGGCTTGACGAGGACTCGGGGATGCCGCTCGAGGAACGTCGAGACGTCCTCGACCGTGGCATCCTCCACATCGATCCACTCCCGACCGACCATGTCGGCGAAGTCGCGGTAGAACCGCGGCTTGTCACCGAGCAAGGCGGCGGAGTCCGGTCCGTTGAGGGTGTTGTTCAGCCGGATGGCCTTGGGATGGGTCATCCACGTCGCGCGTTCCCGGCGGTTCAGTGTGCGGACATCCCACACCGCGTAGTCGCGGAAACCCATCTCATAGCGCACCGAGCACCAGAGCATGTCGGCGACGATCACGGGTAGCGGTGCCCGCGACACGCGCTGCGACTGACGTGCGAACTCCGTCACGTTTCCGAGGTTCAGGCGCCGAGCCCGCTGGAGCAGATAGCGCACGCGCAGGGAGACCTGTGACACCTCCTCACGCTAACACAGCGCCCTCCGCCGTCTTCGGAGGACGATCGGCCGCACCCTCGTATAATCAGACCTTCTATGGACATCTCGCTGAAAGCCCGCGCGGGCTACCTCTTCAAGCGCGCCACCGCGTTCCGTCCGAGTCGCGTGTGGGGCTTCGCGCGGCAGATCTCTCGAGAGCAGGGTCGGTGGGCGGTGCCCGTGTTCGTCGACATGCTGTGGTCTGCGGCTTTCCGCGACACCGCGTACATCGACTATTACGAGGCCGACTTCGCGCTCCTCAACCGACGCGAGCGCGCGACGTTCATGACCTCGCTCCTGCAGCACCACCTGGCCAACGCCCTGAACGACCGCGAGGTCGCGAAGACGCTGGAGGACAAGATCCGCTTCAACCGCGCATTCGAGTCGTTCCTCGGACGCGAGTGGCTCGCCCTGGAGGAGACGGATGCCGCCGGCCTGCGCGAGTTCGCGCAGCGGCACCCGGTGATCATCGCGAAAGTCCCGGTCAGCCGCGAGGGCAAGGGCGTGTTCCGATACGACACCGCCGAGGTCGAGGACTGGGATGCCTTCCGCTCGGAGCTGGTCGAGAAGGGGCAGATCCTCATCGAGCAGCCGATCGTGCAGCATCCGTACCTGTCCTCCTACTGCGCCGGGACGGTCAACACGACGCGGATCACGACCTACTTCGACGGTGAGCGGGTCCACCCACTCGTGATGGTGCAGAAGTTCGGCCGCGGGGCCGTCAGCGACCAGTTCACCTGGGGCGGGTTCTTCACGATGCTCGACGACGACGGCCATTCGGTCGGCCCCGGTCACACTGGCAAGCACAAGAGCCGTTACGTCGAGCACCCCGACTCGCACATGTCGATCGTGGACTTCGCCGTCCCGCTCTGGGATCAGGTGCTCGACCTCGTCGATCGCGCCGCCCGACAGATCCCCGCGGTTCCGTACGTGGGGTGGGATGTCGCCGTGGGCCCGGACGGCCCCGTCCTGATCGAGGGCAACTGGACTCCCGGCCTGTACGAGACGAGGGTCAGCGCCACCGGTATCCGTGAAGGATCGCGCCCTCGACACGAGCGCGCCATGGGGCCTGCGCTGCGCCGATGAGCCCCGTCGCACGGATCCGGATCGACGCGCTCCGCGACAACGTCCGGCGAGCGCCCCTCGCCGACGCTGTTCTGGATCTTCGGTGGGATGCGTGGGGACACGGTGCCGCGTCGGTCTCGACCGCGTTGCGTCCCCTGGGACTGCAGGCGGTGCGCGCCGACCCCGCTACCGTCGCCGACCTCGCCGAGCTCGGCATCCGCGTCGTCGACGCACGCGAGCGCGAGGATGATCTCGTGGATGCCCGGCGACTGTACGGACTCACGGGCACCACGACGCCCGTGATGCGGATGAGCGGTACCGTCCTCGGCACCAAGACCCTGCGACGTGGCGAGGGCGTGTCCTACGGGTACCGGTACCGGGCGCCCGAGGACACCCGGATCGCACTCGTCTCCGGGGGCTACGGACAGGGACTCGTCCGCGCGCTCGGCGGCGTTGCGGAGGTGAGCATCGCGGGACGGGCGTGCCCCATCCTCGGGCGTGTGGCAATGGACGTCTGCGTGGTCGACATCGGCGACGCCGCCGTCACGCGCGGCGAAACCGTGTGGTTCTTCGGAGACGAGACCGAGGGACACCCATCCCTGAGGGAGTGGAGCCGGGTGACCGGTATGGACGTCGCAGAGCTGACCGCCGCGGTGGGCGCCCACGCCCGGAGGATCATCGAATGACCGCGCGCCTCATCGTCGACCTCCACGCGCTGGACACCAACATCCGCCGCGTCCAGACGCGCCTGGCTCCCGCGGAGCTCATGCTCGTCGTAAAGAACGACGCATACGGGCATGGGATCTCCCGCGTCGTGCCGCGCGCGCTGGCGCTCGGCGTGTCCTGGTTCGGCGCGTTCGATGTCGCCACCGCCGCAGCGGTCCGACGCGCCGCCGGGGACGGTCCTCGCATCTTCGTCTGGCTGGTACCCGGCCGACGGGAGATCGGTGACGCTCTCACGCTGGACGCCGACGTCGGCGTCGGAGATGCAGACGTCCTCGAGGATGTCGCGGCGGTCTCCGCCGCCCGATCCCAGCGAGCCCGCGTCCACCTCAAGATCGACACCGGCCTGCACCGCAACGGCATCCGCCCGGAAGAGTGGGCCGACGCCGTCGGGCGCGCGCGTTCCCTTCAGGATGCAGGGCTCATCGAGGTCGTCGGCATCTGGAGTCACATCGCCGAGGCTTCCGACGACGAAGACGACGCCGCACGGGCGGCATTCGATCACGCCGTCGAGGTTGCGCGGGCGGCCGGCCTCACGCCCGCCCTTCGACACCTCGCGGCCAGCGCGGCCGGCACCACGAGGCCGGAGTTCCGCTACGAGATGACGCGCGTGGGCGCCTTCTGCTACGGCATCGCACCCGCGGGCGGGCCCTCCGCGGCCGACCTGGGTCTGACACCGATCGGCACGCTCACGGCCTCCGTGATCGCCGTCGAGGGGAACGACGCGATCATCGACATCGGCGTCTTCGACGGACTGCCGTCGCCTCTCGCCGGCCGGGCGGATGTAGCGACCCCGGGAGGCGCGCGGCGCCTTCTGGCCGTGGGGGAGCAGTCCCGCGTAGAGGGGTGGCCGGGAATGGGCCCAGGGGATGACGTCGTCATCTACGGCACCGGCTCGCAGGGCGACCCGACGTCGACGGATCTCGCCGAGGCCCTCGACACGATCGGCGAAGAGATCGCCGTGCGACTCTCGCCGGCTGTGCGGCGCGAATACGACGACGCCCGATCTGCTCTGCAGAGCTGATCGGGCGTCGGACCGAGCTCCCCGCGTCAGTGAGGCGGGGAGCTCGCGTGTCGTCAGACGGCTTCGTGGAGCCGCGCGGTCTCGTCATGCCAGGAGGTCGCGACGGCGCGGAGCTTCTCTTCGTACTTGCGCCCGTGGTGGGCGCAGAAGAGCAGCTCGCTGCCGTTGACCTCCGCGGCGATGTAGGCCTGCGCGCCGCAGGAGTCGCAACGGTCCGCGGCGGTGAGGCGGTGCTCGAGGACGGTACCGGGCTCGGTCGGGGTCGAAAGCGTGTTCATCTCAGTGCCTCCTCGTGCAATAAGTCGATCGTCGAGTCTCTGAATCCAACCACGGGATTGTTTCGAGAATGCCGCGCAGCGGTCACATTTCGCTGAGCGCGTACGGTGGGCCGCCGTTGATGCGTGTCGACCCCGAGCCCGGTGGGGCGGCGGATAATCTAGACGATTGTGACCTCCGAGTACTCCGCCCACCACCTCCAGGTGCTCGAAGGCCTCGAGGCCGTCCGCAAGCGCCCCGGTATGTACATCGGTTCGACCGATTCCCGCGGCCTGATGCACTGCGTGTGGGAGATCATCGACAACGCCGTCGACGAGGCCCTCGGCGGCCACGGCGACAAGATCGAGATCATCCTCCACGCGGACGGGAGCGTCGAGGTCCGTGACCGCGCCCGGGGCATCCCGGTGGACGTCGAGCCGCGCACCGGCCTCACCGGCGTGGAGGTCGTATTCACGAAGCTGCACGCCGGCGGCAAGTTCGGAGGAGGGTCCTACGCGGCCTCGGGTGGACTCCACGGTGTCGGTGCCTCGGTGGTCAACGCGCTGTCCGAGCGCCTCGACGTCGAGGTGGACCGCGGCGGCAAGACCCACGCGATGTCGTTCCACCGCGGCGAACCCGGCATCTTCGCAGGACCTCAACCGGACTCGCCCTTCTCACCGTTCGAGAAGTCCTCGGAGCTGCGGGTCGTCGGCAAAGCACCCCGGGGCGTCACGGGTACCCGCATCCGGTACTGGGCCGACCGCCAGATCTTCACGAGGGATGCCGCCTTCGTCCTGGACGAACTCGAGCAGCGTGCCCGACAGACCGCCTTCCTCGTGCCGGGACTCGAGATCCTGATCGTCGACGAGCGGGGCGACGAACGCATCGAGACGAGCTACCGATACGACGGCGGCCTCTCGGAGTTCACCGACTTCCTCGCCCCCGACCCCGCGGTCACCGACACGTGGCGACTGCAGGGCGAAGGCCGCTTCACGGAGACCGTGCCCGTCCTGCAGCCCTCCGGAGCGATGGTCCCCACCGAGGTGGAGCGCACGTGCATCGTCGACGTGGCCCTCCGCTGGGGGACGGGGTACGACACGGTCACGCGATCGTTCGTGAACATCATCGCCACCCCCAAGGGCGGCACGCACCAGGCCGGATTCGAGCAGGGCCTGATGAAAGTCATCCGTGATCAGGTCGCTCATAACGCTCGGCGTCTGAAGGTGGGTGCGGGCGAGAAGCTGGAGAAGGACGACATCCTTGCCGGGGTGACCGCCGTCCTCACCGTGAGCTTCCCCGAGCCGCAGTTCGAGGGACAGACCAAGGAGATCCTCGGGACCCCGGCCATTCGCGCGATCGTCTCCAGCGTGGTGGGCAAGGAGCTCGCGGCGCGGTTCTCCTCGACCAAGCGCGACGACAAGGCTCAGACGGCCCTGGTCCTCGACAAGGTCGTGTCGGAGATGAAGGCACGCATCTCCGCGCGGACGCACAAGGAGACCCAGCGCCGGAAGAACGCGCTCGAATCCTCGTCGCTGCCCGCGAAGCTCGCGGACTGCCGGACGAGCGACGTGGACCAGACGGAGCTTTTCATCGTCGAGGGCGACTCCGCGCTCGGGACGGCCAAGCACGCCCGCAACAGCGAATATCAGGCGCTGCTGCCGATCCGGGGGAAGATCCTCAACGTGCAGAAGGCGTCGGTCAGTGACATGCTCTCCAACGCCGAGTGCGCTGCCATCATCCAGACCATCGGCGCGGGATCCGGCCGCTCATTCGACCTCGACGCGGCGCGCTACGGCAAGATCATTCTCATGAGCGACGCCGACGTCGACGGCGCACATATCCGCACCCTCCTGCTGACCCTGTTCTTCCGCTACATGCGTCCCCTCATCGAAGCGGGCCGCGTCTACGCCGCCGTTCCGCCGCTCCACCGCGTGATCGTGATGAATCCCGGCTCGAAGCCGAACGAAACGATCTACACGTACTCGGAGAAGGAACTGCACACCCTGCTGGCGCGTCTGCAGAAGTCCGGCAAGCGCTGGCACGACCCCATCCAGCGGTACAAGGGCCTCGGCGAGATGGATGCCGATCAGCTCGCGACGACGACGATGGATCGCAACGGGCGAACGCTGCGGCGGGTCCGCGTCGAGGACGCCGAAGCCGCGATGAACGTCTTCGAGCTGCTCATGGGCTCCGAGGTCGCGCCGCGACGCGACTTCATCGTCTCTTCGGCGGACCGCCTGGATCGAGAGGCGATCGACGCCTGATCGCCGCGCGCGACGATCAGGCGCGGTCTCAGAGAGCGGCCGTCCCGACAGCGGCGATGACCGCGTCGAGCGGCTGCCCCGAGGCGTCACGCTTCGCGCCCACGTCGGGGAGCGCGCGCACGGCCCCGTCCGCCGCGACCGCACGCGGATCCACTCCGACCCACGCCAGGGTGAGCGCGTCCTCGCCGCGAAGGAATCGCTGGGCCCGGACACCTCCGGTCGCCCGGCCCTTGGCCGGGAACTCCGAGTACAGCGACACCTTGCCGCTGCCGGCATCCGTGCCCGGCAAGGCGGTCGTCGTCCCCGCGATGGTGACCACAACGGCCTCTTCGGTCGAGGAGAGAGCGGTGAAGGAGATGACACGAGCGCCGTCGCCCAACCGGATCCCCGCCATCCCGCCCGCTGCTCGGCCCTGGGGGCGGACCGACGCCGCGTCGAAGCGGAGCAGTTGGGCGTCGGACGTGACGAAGACGAGGTCCGTACCATCGGCCGCGGGCGCGGCTCCGACGACCGCGTCGCCGGGCTTCAGCGAGATGATCTCCACGTCCGGCTTGCCGGCGATCTCGTCGGCCGCGACGCGCTTGACCACCCCGTCGCGGGTGCCGAGAGCGATGACCGGGTCGGCGACAAGAGGCACGACGGCGACGACGTGCTCGCCCGAGGGCAGGCCGATGTACTGGTCCGCGCGGACCCCGGCGGCCATCTGGATCGAGTTCCCGGGTACCGACGGCAGGTCGACGGGGGAGAAGCGCACCAGTCGCCCGGACGACGTGACCGCGCCCAGATCACCCCTGGTAGTGGTGTCGACCGCACTCCGGATCGCATCGTGCTTCGATCGACGGGCCGGAGGGATGATGCCGCCGTTCGGCGCGTCGGCGATCAACTCGGCGCGCACCATCCGACCCGTCGCGGAGAAGAACACCCGACAGGGCGCGTCGGCGATCTGCAGATCGGCCGGTGCCGCGGCCCGCGACCGCGAGGGCACCGGTCCACCGTTGAGGAGCAGCGTCCGCCGCGGTGTGCCGTAGGCCTCGGCGGCGGCCTCGAGCTCGCGCGCGACCTGTGCCCGGAGCAACCGATCACTCGCCAGCAGCTCTTCGAGCGCCGCGATCTCCGCCTTCAATTCGTCACGTTCAGCTTCCAGCTCGATGCGTGAGAACCGGGTGAGGCGACGCAGCTGCAGTTCGAGGATGTAATCGGCCTGGAGCGTCGAGAGGTCGAAGACGTCCATCAGACGCTGACGCGCCTGCGCGGTGTCATCGGAGCCGCGGATGAGCTGGATGACCTCGTCGATGTCGAGGATCGCGATCAGCAGACCCTCGACGAGGTGGAGGCGGGCCTGACGTTTGGCGAGTCGGAAGCGACTGCGTCGGGTGACGACCTGAATCCGGTGGTCGAGATACACCCGGAGGAGATCCTTGAGACCGAGCGTCTGCGGCTGCCCGTCGACGAGCGCGACGTTGTTGATGCCGAAGGAGTCCTCCAGCGGCGTGAGGCGGTAGAGCTGCTCCAGGACGGCGTTCGGGTCGAACCCGGTCTTCACCCCGATCACCAGGCGGAGTCCGTGGTTGCGGTCCGTGAGGTCGGTCACATCGGCGATGCCGGTGAGCTTCTTCGCCCCCACGGCATCCTTGATCTTCTCGATGACGCGCTCGGGTCCGACCATGTAGGGCAGCTCCGTCACCACGAGCCCGGTGCGTCGCGGACCGAGGGACTCCACCGACACCTTGGCCCTCGTGCGGAAGCTCCCGCGTCCCCCGGCGTAGGCGTCCTTGATGCCGTCGACCCCGAGGATCACGCCGCCGCCCGGGAGGTCGGGGCCGGGGACGAACTCCATCAGCTCGTCCAACGTGGCGTGCGGGTTCTCGAGCAGGTGGATGGCGGCGGCGACCACCTCGATGAGGTTGTGCGGCGCCATGTTCGTGGCCATCCCCACGGCGATCCCCGTCGTGCCGTTCACGAGGAGATTGGGGAACGCCGCAGGCAGAACCTCGGGCTGCTGGAACTGCCCGTCGTAGTTGGGGATGAAGTCCACGACGTCCTCGTCGAGGTTCTCCGTCAGCGCCAGCGCGGCGGGAGCGAGGCGCGCCTCCGTGTAGCGGGCCGCCGCGGGGCCGTCATCGAGGGATCCGAAGTTGCCGTGTCCGTCGACGAGGGGCACCCGGAGGGCGAATCCCTGCGCCAGTCGCACCAGGGCGTCGTAGATCGCGGAGTCTCCATGCGGGTGCAGCTTGCCCATGACCTCGCCCACGACGCGGGCGCTCTTGACGTGGCCGCGATCGGGTCGCAGGCCCATGTCGGCCATCTGGTAGAGGATGCGGCGCTGCACGGGCTTCAAACCGTCGCGCGCGTCGGGGAGCGCGCGCGAATAGATGACCGAGTAGGCGTACTCGAGGAACGATCCCTGCATCTCGGCCGAGACATCGACGTCCTCGATGCGGCTGAGGTCGGGCGGCGGCGAATCGGTGCGGGATGCGGGCATGACAGAAGGCCTCGGGTCTCGGGCGTAAGAACGGGGCCGCGTCACGCGTGTGCGAGACTGGCCCGGATGTCCCTCAGCCTACCCGCGGACCCCTCTTCGGCCCGGAGCCTCACCGATGTCGCACGGGAAGCCATGGCCGCCCTGGGCGGGCGTTCGCAATGGTTCGGTCCGGCCACCAGCACCATCGTCTTCGTCATCGACGGCCTCGGCGCCGCGAACCTCGCGGCACGTTCCGGGCACGCGCGCTTCCTCTGGGCGCACCGCGGGAAGAAGGATGTCGCACGCTCGGTGTTCCCGTCGACGACGGCGGCGGCCCTGACGAGCCTGCTCACCGGAACCGCGCCGGGGCATCACGGGATCGTCGGCTACCGCGCCCGCGTCCCCGAGACGGGAATCGTCGCCAACCAGCTGCGCGGATGGGAGGCGGGGGAGTTGCCCGCCGGCTGGCAGCGCGCCGAGCCCCTCACCGCGACCCGGCGGAGCTTCGTCGTCACCCGACCGGAGTACGTCGGAAGCGGATTCACCCATGCCACCGTCGGCGGTGCGGACGTCGAAGCGGTGAGCGACCTCGAGGAGCGGGCGGCACGAGCAGCCGAGCTCGCGGCGCGGCATCCCGGTTCCTTCGTCTACCTCTACGCACCGGACCTGGATGCGATCGGACACAAGCACGGCTGGGAGTCGGACGCGTGGACGGCGGCGTTGGAGCGTGTCGACGCCGTGGTCCGCGATCTCGCTCGGGACATCACACCGACCACCGGACTGATCGTCACCGCCGATCACGGCATGGTCGACGTCCCGCGACACCGCCACGTGCTTCTCGGGGAGGGCGACGAGCTGCTCCGCGACGTCCAGGACATCGGCGGCGAGCCCCGGATGCTGCACCTCTACACCGCGCCCGGCACCACTGCGGATGTGGCCCGGCGCTGGCGCGACGCCGAGTCGAGCCGCGCATGGGTGATGACCCGGGACGAGGCGATCGCTACCGGACTGTTCGGCCCCGTGGACGCCGCGGTCGCGCCTCGGATCGGTGATGTCCTCGTGGCCGCGCGCTCCGCGATCGCGTACTACGACGATCGCGTCGAAGACAAGGCACCCCAGAGGATGGTGGGCCAGCACGGCTCGCTCACCCCGGAGGAGCGGATCGTTCCTCTGGTCAGGCTGGGCGCCTTCGCCTGAAGCTCACTCCTCGGAACGTGCTCCGAAGACGATCTCGTCCCAGGACGGCATGGAGGTGCGCCCCTTGCGCCGCCCGCCCTCGGCGACCGCGGGCGGGGCCTGCTCGCGCGGCGCCTCGGGCTCGACATCCTCGTCCGTCTGTTCGTACCCGGGCTCGAGGGCGTCGAAAAGAGCCACGGGAGCGTGCGGTCGAGGCGACTCTTCCTCCTCCGCGGCGGGCAACGGCTCGCGCTGGCCGCGGCGTCGCCGGAGGGCCTCGAGCAGGTCGGCTGTCTCGGCCGAGGTGAGCGCGGGCTCATCGGCTCTCTTGATCGCCGCTTTGGACACCGCGGGCGCGACGGGAGTGGGCAGCTCGGGCGACGCGATCGACGCGTCGAGGTGCCGAGGTCCGAATGCGCCGCTGTCGAACTTCGAATCGTCCGCCGACGCCTGCGCCGTCTCCAGCGCCCGCAGTCGCGGAATGAGCCCTTCCGGCAGCGGACCCTGACGCGAGAGCTGAATGGCATCCGCGTTGAGGGGCGAGAGCGTGCTGCGCCGCGGGTCGAAGCCCCAGCGTGCGTCGTGGTCGATCTCGGCGGCCGTGAACTCCAGCTTCACCACCCAGCCGGTCGGCTCTTTCCAGCTCGTCCACCGCTCGCGGGACGCACTGACCTCCGCGAGCTTCGCGCGCACGGCGGCACCGAACGTCGTGTTCGCGTCCCCGTCGAAATCATTGCCGAGCAGAACCGGAACGGCGAGCGCCTGTCCGACGACGTGTTCGCGTTCCGCGAGCACGGGCCCTTCGAAGCGGGCGACATCCTCGACCCGCGCACCGAGCAGCTCGGCCACCTCCGCCGCGCTGAGACCGGCGCGGATGTGCGACTGGATCTCGCGAGGACTGGGGCGGGGCGTACCCGCATCGGGGTCGCGTTCGCGCCGGGCGCGACGCACCTCCGCGCGCAGCACATCGTCGATGGCGAGAGAGAAGCGGTCGCCCGACTCGTTCGCCAGGACGATGCGATCGTCCTCCGTGGCGATCACCTTGAGCTGTTCCATGCGGAAGCCCCTCCGATCAGAGTGTCGGTCCATGCTGACACGCACTTCCGGGGGGCCCGGGAATATCCTGCGCGCGCCGCGAGTTTGATCGGTTCGCAGCATCCGCCGGCGAGCGGCCCGCATTTGCGAATCGGACCGTGGTCATGCAAACTATGGCCGCCCGTCAGGGCACGCACAGCGACCCACCCGAGAGAATCACCCGGAAGTAGAGACGTCCACGCATGGCCACCGATTACGACGCCCCCCGCAAGACCGAGGACGACAGCGAGTCGATCGAGGCGCTCAAGGAGCGCGTTCCCGACAAGATGTCGGGCGCGGTGGACGTGGAGGACGCCGACAACCCCTCGGGCTTCGAACTCCCCGGTGCCGACCTCTCCGACCTCGATCTCGACGTCGTCGTCCTGCCCCCGCAGCAGGACGAATTCACCTGCGCGAGCTGCTTCCTCGTGAAGCACCGCTCCCAGGTCGACCACGACAGCACCGACGGCCCTATCTGCCGGGAGTGCTCCTGACCTGCGCGTGACGGATGGCCGCCGCGAGGCGGTCCGGCGTCCGCGTCGACATCACCCACGACGGAGTCGGATCGTCGGGGTCCACGACGTCGACCGTCACCGTCGCATCGATCCCCCCGCGGATGAGATGCCAGGAGTCGCGTGCCAGACGCGCTCCGCGCGCGAGGCGCGCATCCTCACCCTCGTCCACCCGCGGGTCTGCCAGGTGATGGACCTCGATTCGCGCACGCCCCGCACGGAGCGCGCCGTCACGGACTTCGATCACCGGGGAACCGGCGATCATCAGTGCCACGACGGCCACACCGACGGCGAGCCCCGCGATCAGCGCGAGGGTCGTGTCGATCGGAACGAAGACCAGTGAGGCCATGGGGGCGACGACGGCCGCGGAGACGAGGATCCACAACGACGGCGTGAGCCTCTCGCGGTACACGCCTTCGCCGATGTTCTGTGTGTGCTTCTGCATTACCCTCGATGGGTGACTTCAACGGTGGACATCCCCATTATCGCGGCAGAGCCGCCGCGCTACGCGCACCCCGGCGATGCGGGGGCGGATCTCGTGTCCGCGGAGGCGGTCCGCCTGGACCCCGGACACCGCGCACTGGTCCGCACCGGCGTGCGGATCGCCCTCCCCGACGGGTTCGCGGCGTTCGTCGTCCCCCGCAGCGGACTCGCCGCCAAGCACGGCATCACCGTGGTCAACGCGCCGGGAACCGTCGACGCGGGGTACCGTGGCGAAATCATGGTCACGCTCCTGAACACCGATCGGGAGCACCCCTACGACGTCTCGGTCGGCGATCGCATCGCGCAGCTGATCGTCATGCCGGTCGCCCGGGCGCAGTTCCTTCCCGTCGAGGAGCTCCCCGACAGCGTCCGCGGCGCAGGAGGCTTCGGCTCGACCGGATACACCCAGGATGGAGAATCCCGATGACCGATCCCACTTCCGCCGGCGACCTGGTCCCGGCATCCGGTGACCGCGCGTCGGCCGGACCGTTCGACGAGAGCGAAGCGAACCCGGTCCGTCCCTACATCGACCTCGGCGGGATCAAGATCCTCCCGCGGGAAGGCCTGAACCTGCGGCTGGAAGTCGAGGAGCAGACCAAGCGGATCGTCGCGGTCGGTCTGGACTACGCGGACTCGACCCTGCAGGTGCAGCCCTTCGCCGCGTCGCGGTCCCAGGGACTGTGGGAGGAGACCCGCGAGCAGATCCGGACGCAGATCCGCCAGCAGGGCGGACGCGTCGAGGAGAGGGAAGGGCCGCTCGGACCCGAGCTCCTCGCCGAAGTCCCCGTCGTCGCGGGCGCCGATGGCGCCGCGGGCAAGCGCCTCGCGCGCTTCGTCGGCGTCGACGGGCCGCGCTGGTTCCTCCGGGGTGTCATCGGAGGCGCGGCGACGGCGGATGTCGACGCCGCCGCCAAGGTCGAGGACCTGTTCCGGTCGATCGTGGTCGTCCGCGGAGGAACGCCGATGCCTCCCCGCGATCTCATCCCGCTCCGCATGCCGGCGACCCCGGGCTCCGCGTGACCGATCCGGACCGCGACCCCCGCGTCGGCGCGACCGGCGACTCCGCTCCCGCGGACATCCCCCGCGTGGACGCGGGCGCACCCGGGATGACGCCGCCGCCGACCCCACGCGCCTCGGAGGTGCTGGGTGCCGCGCTGGGCGATGCCGCTCGAAGGGCCGGGCTCGATCCGAACTCCACCGAGGACACGCGGCACGCCGTGTGGAACGCTATGGGGGGCTGGCGCGGCATCCTCGAATCGGTCCTGCCGAGTCTGGCCTTCGTCGTCCTGTTCACCTTCACCCAGAACCTGGTCCTCGCCCTCGCGATCTCGGTGGGGTCGGCGGCGGTGTTCACCCTGGCGCGTCTGCTGCAGAAGCAGCCGCCCTCGGCGGCGCTCGGGGGCCTGATCGCAGCGGCTGCCGCTGCCGCACTCGCACTGTGGACCGGACGCGCAGAGGACAACTTCCTCTGGGGATTCCTGACCAACGGCGTCTACGGGGGCGCGTTCGCCGTATCGGCGCTGGTGGGGTGGCCGCTGATCGGCCTCGCCGCCGGGTTCCTGCTCGGCGAAGGCACCGCATGGCGCCAGGATCGGCGGAAGCGTCGGACGTTCTTCTGGCTCTCCATCGGGTGGGCGGCGCTCTTCGCCGCACGCTTGCTGGTGCAGGTGCCGTTGTACTTCGCCGGCGACGTGACGGCGCTCGGAACGGCGAAGCTCCTGATGGGGCTTCCGCTGTTCGCCCCGATGGTCGCCGTCACCTGGCTCGCCGTCCGTGCTCTCTACCCCGCACAGCCCAGGTGATACATTTATCTTGACATCAAGATAAATACGCTCCGCTCGTTCTAAGGCGAACCTCACTGGCAGCCGGGATCCGAGCAGAGGAAGATGGGGGAGCCGGCCCATCGGCCGTCCCGCCGCCGACGAAGGAGACATGACGTGTCCACGGTTGACAGCTTCGGTGCTAAGAGCACCCTGACGGTCGGCAGCACCGACTACGAGATCTTCCGCATCGACACGGTCGAGGGCTACGAGAAGCTCCCGTTCAGCTTGAAGGTCCTCCTCGAGAACCTTCTCCGCACCGAAGACGGTGCGAACGTGACGAAGGCGCAGATCCAGGCTCTCGGATCGTGGGATGCCGCGGCTGAACCGGACACAGAGATCCAGTTCACCCCCGCCCGCGTGGTCATGCAGGACTTCACGGGTGTGCCGTGCATCGTCGACCTCGCGACCATGCGCGAAGCTGTCACCGCCCTCGGTGGCGACCCCAAGCGCATCAACCCCCTCTCGCCCGCCGAGATGGTGATCGACCACTCGGTGATCGCCGACCTCTTCGGCCGCGAAGACGCGCTCGAGCGCAACGTCGAGATCGAGTACGAGCGCAACGGCGAGCGCTACCAGTTCCTGCGATGGGGCCAGACGGCCTTCGACGACTTCAAGGTCGTCCCCCCGGGCACCGGCATCGTCCACCAGGTGAACATCGAGCACCTCGCGAAGGTCATCTACGACCGTTCCGTCGACGGCGTCCTGCGTGCCTACCCCGACACCTGCGTCGGCACCGACTCCCACACGACGATGGTCAACGGCCTCGGTGTGCTCGGATGGGGCGTCGGCGGGATCGAGGCCGAGGCAGCCATGCTCGGCCAGCCCGTGTCGATGCTCATCCCGCGGGTCGTCGGCTTCAAGCTCACCGGGGAGATCCCCGCCGGCGTCACCGCGACCGACGTCGTCCTCACCATCACCGACATGCTCCGCAAGCACGGGGTCGTCGGGAAGTTCGTCGAGTTCTACGGCGAGGGCGTGGCATCGGTGCCCCTGGCGAACCGCGCCACCATCGGCAACATGAGCCCGGAATTCGGGTCGACCGCCGCGATGTTCCCGATCGATGACGTGACGCTCGAGTACCTGCGCCTGACAGGTCGCGACGAGCAGACCGTCGCGCTGGTCGAGGCCTACGCCAAGGCGCAGTCGCTGTGGCACGACCCGTCTCGCGAACTCGTCTTCAGCGAGTACCTCGAGCTCGACCTCTCCACGGTCGTCCCCTCCATCGCGGGGCCGAAGCGTCCTCAGGACCGCATCCTCCTGTCGGAGGCCAAGACGCAGTTCGAGAAGGACATCGTCAGCTACGCCGCTCCGTCCGTCTCGAACGACATCGTCGACCTGGAGTCGAAGCACTCCTTCCCGGCTTCCGACCCCGGCGCCGCCCCCGGCGACGAGGAGGACGAGACCCGCGAGGTCCACATCTCCAGCGGAGCCCCCGTGGAGGCATCGAACCCGGTGCGCGTGACCCCGCCGACCGGCTCCCCGTACACGCTGGACAACGGCGCCGTGACGCTCGCCGCCATCACGTCCTGCACGAACACGTCGAACCCGTCGGTCATGATCGCCGCCGGTCTCCTTGCGCGGAAGGCGCGCGAGAAGGGGCTGAAGCAGAAGCCCTGGGTGAAGACGACGCTCGGCCCCGGATCGAAGGTCGTGACGGACTACTACGAGAAGTCCGGTCTTGACAAGGATCTCGAGGGCCTCGGCTTCTACACGGTCGGCTACGGCTGCACGATCTGCATCGGCAACTCGGGGCCGCTCATCGAAGAGGTCTCCGCCGCGATCAACGAGCACGACCTCGCCGTGACCGCGGTCCTCTCGGGCAACCGCAACTTCGAGGGGCGCATCAGCCCGGACGTGAAGATGAACTACCTCGCGTCGCCGCCTCTCGTGGTCGCGTATGCGCTGGCCGGCTCGATGCACTTCGACTTCGAGACCGACCCCCTGGGTCGGGACGCCGACGGCAACGACGTCTTCCTGAAGGACATCTGGCCGGCGCCCGACGAGGTGCAGGAGATCATCGACTCCTCCATCTCGCGTGAGCAGTTCATCACGCAGTACGCCACCGTCTTCGAAGGCGACGCGCGCTGGAAGAACCTGCCCACTCCCACCGGGCCGGTCTTCGCGTGGGACGAGGATTCGACCTACGTGCGCAAGGCGCCGTACTTCGACGGCATGACGATGGACCTCACCCCGGTGAGCGACATCCGCGGCGCGCGCGTCATGGCTGCCCTCGGTGATTCCGTCACCACGGACCACATCAGCCCGGCCGGCAACATCAAGGCCGGCACCCCGGCGGCGCAGTACCTGACGGAGCACGGGGTCGCTCAGAAGGACTTCAACTCCTACGGTTCGCGGCGCGGAAACCACGAGGTGATGATCCGCGGCACCTTCGCCAACATCCGGCTGAAGAACGAGCTCGTCGCGGCGGTCAACGACGGTCAGGTCATCGAGGGCGGGTACACGCGAGACTTCACCCTCGAGGGTGGCCCCCAGTCGTTCATCTACGACGCGTCGATGAACTATCAGGCGCAGGAGACGCCCCTGGTGATCTTCGGCGGCAAGGAGTACGGTTCGGGTTCGTCGCGCGACTGGGCGGCCAAGGGAACGCGTCTGCTGGGCGTGAAGGCCGTCATCACCGAGAGCTTCGAACGCATCCACCGCTCCAACCTCATCGGCATGGGCGTCGTTCCGCTGCAGTTCCCGGCGGGCGAGAGCTGGAAGTCCCTGGGCCTCGACGGCACCGAGATCATCTCGATCACCGGTCTCGAGCAGCTGAACGAGGGGGTCACCCCGAAGACCGTTCGCGTGGTCGCCGAGCCGAGCGAGTTCTCACCCGCCGGCAAGGAGACCGTCGAGTTCGACGCAACGGTCCGCATCGACACCCCCGGTGAAGCCGACTACTACCGCAACGGCGGCATCCTGCAGTACGTTCTCCGTTCGCTCGTCTGATCCTTGAGGGAAAGGGCCGGTGCCGTCGAGGCCCGGCCCTTTTCCTTTTCCGGCCATTACACTGGGACGACCCCGCCCGGGGGCGGAAAGGAGCTCGCCATGTCGTTGCTCTCATCGATCGGCGGACCTCGTGATCTGGATGCACTGAACGAGGACCAGCTCGTCGATCTCGCCGACGAGATCCGTACATTCCTCATCGAGAACGTCGCGCGCACGGGTGGGCATCTCGGCCCGAACCTCGGCGTCGTCGAGCTCACGATCGCGATCCACAAGGTCTTCGACTCTCCCGAGGATCCGGTCATCTTCGACACCGGCCACCAGTCCTACGTGCACAAGCTGCTCACGGGGCGGCAGGACTTCTCGGGCCTTCGCGCACGCGGGGGGCTCGCCGGATACCCGCAGCGGTCCGAGAGCCCGCACGATGTCGTGGAGTCCTCCCACGCGTCCAGTTCGCTCAGCTGGGCCGACGGCGTGTCCCGCGCCATGACCCTCACCGGGCGGAAAGACCGCCACGTCGTCGCCGTCGTGGGGGACGGCTCCCTCACGGGCGGAATGACGTGGGAGGCGCTGAACAACATCTCCGACGACAACGACCGCAACCTCGTCATCGTCGTCAACGATAACGGTCGCTCCTATGCCCCCACGATCGGCGGCATGGCCCGCTATCTGAACCGCGTCCGGACGGGGGAGACCTACCGTCACCTCCGCCGCGGATCGGACGATCTCTTCCGCAAGCTGGGCCCGGCCGCCCGTGCGGTGTACCGCGGTGTCCGCGGCGGGACCCGCGGGTTCCTGTCGCGCTTCACGAACAACGGCGATCTGTACTCGAACCTCGACATCAAGTACCTGGGGCCCATCGACGGACACGACCTCTCGGCGCTCATCGAGACCCTCGAGCAGGCCAAGCGCTACGGCGCTCCGGTGATCGTCCACACCATCACCGAGAAGGGGCGCGGCTACGAGCCCGCCCGCAAGGACGAGGCCGACCAGTTCCACGCCGTGGGCAAGATCGACCCCGTTTCCGGCGTGGCCCTCGGCGGTGGGGGAGCGCCCGCGTGGACCGACGTGTTCGCGGAGGAGCTGCTCGCCGTCGGTGAAGACCGCTCGGACGTGATCGCCATGACCGCTGCGATGCTCCGCCCGACGGGACTCCTGCCGTTCGCTCAGAAGTTCCCCGATCGGGTCTACGACGTCGGCATCGCCGAACAGCACGCGGTGGCCTCGGCCGCGGGCCTGGCCTACGGCGGCCTCCATCCGGTCGTGGCGATCTACGCGACCTTCATGAACCGCGCGTTCGATCAGGTGTTGATGGATGTCGCCCTCCATCGCGCCGGTGTGACGTTCGTCCTCGACCGTGCCGGCGTCACCGGTCCCGACGGCCCCAGCCATCACGGCATCTGGGACCTCGCCATGCTCCAGCTCGTGCCTCACATCCGGATCGCCGTTCCGCGCGATGGCGAGCGGCTCCGCGAAGAACTGCGCGAAGCGGTCGCGGTGGAGGATGCGCCGACCGTCGTCCGCTTCCCTCGAGGAAGCGTGAGCGCGGATCTTCCCGCGATCGAACGGCTGCATGACGGCGTCGACGTGCTCGCACGCGGCGACTCCGAAGACGTCCTCCTGGTCGGCATCGGACCGATGGCGCACGTCGCTGTCGAGGTCGGCGAGCGGCTACGCGCCCAGGGCATCGGCGCCACCGTCGTCGACCCCCGCTGGGTGGTGCCGGTGCAGCCGTCGATCGTCGATCTGGCCGCCCGCCATCGGCTCGTCATCACGATCGAGGACGGCATCCGCGTCGGAGGTATCGGCACCCGTGTCCGCCAGGTTCTCCGCGAGTCCGGCGTCGACACGGCGGTCGACGAGCTCGGTGTACCGGACGAATTCATCGACCACGCCAGCCGCGAGCAGATCCTCGAAGATGCAGGGCTCACTGCGGCGAAGATCGCCCAGGACGTCGTGGCTCAGGTCGTCGGAACGCGCATCCCGGTCGCGCGGGCGTCCGCCGAGGCCGACGGTGTCGGCGACGTCCCGCACTGGAGCGACGCGCAACCGCGCTGACCACCCCGCGCACGAGAGGGCGGGTGGGGGGTGCCGATACGGCCTCCCCCCACCCGCCCTCTCATTCTCTTGCGCGTCAGATGGCGCCCTTGAACGTGAACGCCCGGATGATGTTGACCAGGCCGAGCACGATCAGGGAGATGCCGATCAGCCACCAGAGCACGACGGCACCCCAGATCGGCGAGAACAGCAGCACCAGACCGGCGATGATGCTCAGGATGGCGAACGCGATCGACCAGCCCTTCGATGCCGCGTCTCCGAGGGTCGACAACGCGACGATCCCCTCGACGATCCACATGATGCCGACGAGGATGCCGAGGAACAGCGCGAGCCAGACGGTCGTCTGACCGAGGTTGAACAGCGCGACGACGCCCGCGATGATGAACAGCACACCCAGCGCGATGTGGCCGACGCGCGCCCAGCCGCCCTTCGTCTTGGCGAAGATCCCGAGCCCCGCGTACACGAGACCGGCGACGATGGCGTAGATCGCGATGATGGCGGTGACGACCATTGCGGTCTTGCCCGGCCAGGCGAGGATGAGGATACCGACGATGACCGCGAGCACACCGCCGATTCCGAGCGCCGTGCGAATTCCGTTGACGGCCGACTTCTCGACCGTTGATTCAATGGACATGTCCGTCCTTTCTGAGAGTTCCCTGGGAAGGGTCGGTTGCATTGTAGACCCGCGGTCCAACGCTTTCCCTCAGCCGCGCAGGATGATATCCGTGTGTGACGCCGGGGGAGGGGTCACCCGAGGAGTAGCGTCACAGCCAGAAGCACGGGGATGCAGCCGATCGTCGTCAGAAAGACGGTGTCTCGGGCGATCGGTTCGCCGACGTCGTACCGCTGCGCGTAGTTGAACACGTTCTGGGCGGTGGGCAATGCCGCGAGCACGACGACGACAAGCACATCCTGCGTCGACAGCCCGAAGACGAACTCCGCCACCACCCATGCCGCGGCGGGCATGACGAGGAGCTTCAGACCGCTCGCGAGGATCACGTCGCGGCGGCGCCCAGGCGCGCCGAGCACGCGCTGCCCGTGCAACGAGATCCCGTAGGAGATGAGGAGCACCGGCACGCAGGCGTTGGCGATGAGGACCGCGGGCTCGAGGACGACCGGGGGAAGCGGCACGCCGCTGACGGAGACGGACGCGCCGAGTGCGGATCCCAGCACCAGCGGATTCGTGACCGCTCGAACGAGCGTGCGTCGCCAGCACGATCGCGCGGACGTCGCGGCATCCAGGATTGCAAGAGTGACCGGGGTGAACAGCAGCAGCTGCATGAGGATCACCGGCGCAGGGAAGGCGGCGCTCCCGAGGAGGTAGAGCGAGAGCGGGATGCCGATGTTGTTGGAGTTGACCTGTCCGGCCGACAGCGCGCCGATGACCGTCTCACCGACGCTCCGGCGCCAGATGGCACGCGCGACCACCGCGTGCAGGGCGATCACTGCGACGGCGGCGATCAGCGACACCGGGAGCAGGGCGGAGAACAGCGTGCGCACGTCTGCCTGCGCCAGCACCACGAACAGCAGGAAGGGGGAGAGGACGAAGAACGTCAGACGCGCGAGGACCGGACGCGCATGCTCTCCCAGGAGATCGATGCGGCCGATGATCCATCCGACGACGATCGCCACACCGACGACGACGAATCCCGTGAGCGACTCCCACACCCTTCGAGCCTAGAGAGTCGAGAGGTTTGTTAGGGTTGCCGCACGCTCCTCGCCCCCCACCAGCCGATTCTGAGCGCGGAGACACGAGATGACCATGACCGAGCCTGCGACGCGGCCCGCCGGTGCCGCGTCCTCGACCCGCATCATCGCGCGACGCCGTTCGCGACGGAAGCTGCTGTCCTGGATACCCATCACCATCGTGGCTCTGCTGTGCGTGGGATTCGTCGTCGCGGCGGTCGCCATGCAGAACTCCTGGTGGATTGACGCCGATCGACCGGCATCCGCCGATCAGGAGGCAGCGGACGGGATGTCGATCTTCACCGGCGCGGGGATCGATTACATCGGCCGCCAGGGCCTGATGAAGATCCGCGTCACGGAGGACGCGTTGCCTGCGGACGAGCTCGGCCTGCCCGCCGACGGCAGCGAGCGGTTCGAACCCATCGTGCCGGTCACCGCGATCATCCTGGGCGGGGACGGCGTGTTCAGCATGGACCTCGTCCGGTCCTTCACCGTCACCACCACCGACGGACGGGTGGATTCGATCGAGCTCTCACGCGTCAGCGATGGCGCGTGGCTCACCGTCTTCCCCTACCTGAATTCCGTGGCAGAGCGATGGGGTTTCACGGCGGCCGACGTCGCAGCCCTGCAGGACGATCTGACCGCCGCATCGCGCAAGGAGGGCGCCGATCAGTACTCCGCCGCGATCGAGCCCGTCCTGCACAACGGCGCGCTCTCGTCCGCCGAGATCACCGTCGACACGCCGTCATCGCAGGTCACGGTCACCTTCGAGGTGGCCGTCGCGGACTCCCCGTGATCACGCCGCCGTCCGGGACGGCGCACCCGGGCGGTGCGGACGACCTCGACGACCTCTCGGAGTGGATGAGCCATCCTGCGTCGCCTGAGAGCGATGCCGGAGGAACGGGTTCGTCCTGGACGGCACGGAGAAGTCCGACCCCGGGGCGCCCGCCATCACCGACGCCCGGATGGTCCGCCCCGCCCGCGCCTAACTCCTCATTCCCACTGGATGGAACCGGTTCCACATCGAGGGGACCGGGAAACCGGGCGATTCGAAGGAGTTGGGCCCGGCGCGAAGCCGGACATCCGACTCAGCTGCGTTCGGTGCAGCCCGGTCCGGCGCGCTCGGCCCGCCGCGGGCGCCCTGTGCCGAACTCCTCAGATCCGGCGCACCCGCGGCCGGGACGCCGCGGTTGCGCGGCACGCCGGGTCGAATCAGAGGAGTTCGGCACGACGGATGTCGACCCCGATCGGGGTCACCCCGAGAAGATCGTAATTGCCGATAATGCACATTATGTCAGCTTGTGGACGGCAGGCGGTCGCACACCACGCCCCCACCCACCGCCCTACCCGACAGGTGCGTGTGTCACGGGAGCGCTTTCGCCTGAGACCGAGCAGGGCTCTCTCCACTGCCTCGATCGTCGACGGGACGGCGCAGATGAGTCTTCGTGGTCATGATGTAGCCGACGGCCGCGATCGCGTAGAACACGAGATCGGCGGCGACCTTACCCACCAGCAGCGCCCAGAACGGCTCCGGCACGAGCCACAGGGCGACAGCGATCGCTCCGGGCCGCACGAGCAGACTGTCCAGCAGCTCGGCGGCGCCGAACTCCGCGGCGAGCAGCACGACGATGGCGGCGATCGCGCGCGCTCCCTTTCGGCCGCGCCGACGCTGCTCGACGAGGACCACCACCGCCAGGACTCCGTAGAAGCCGAGATTCTCACCGATCACGGCCGCCGCCGTGACCACGACGGGGTGCGCGCTGGTCTCCGCGACGGCAAGTCCGGCCAGGACCAAGGCGGCGGTTCCCGCGATCTCCGCGGGAAGATATCGGCGAAGCCAGAACCGGATGCCGATGCGACGAGACCCCGGATCGGCACGCGGCTCATCGGGCATCGCCGGGACCACTGCTCCGTCGACGCTCTGCAGGATCGGCATCCGTTCCTCCTCGTCTGACAGGAGTCGCCGAACGCGCGAGGTGATACGTCGCTGGGGACCACTCCCCCGATGGGCGCGTATGGTGTGGACAGCGAACACGCTGTTCGCGGAAGGACGTTCACCGCCCCATGTCAGCCGACTCCTCCCGGCAGAAGCGCGAGATCGATCAGCGCCCGTTCCTCGAGGCGACTTCGGAGGCGAAGTCCCGTTACGGGCGGTTCAATCTCGCGGTCATCGGCGGCACGGGCGTCGGCAAGTCCTCTCTGGTGAATGCGGTCTTCCAGCGCGATTGGGCCGCGGTCGGGAAAGGGCTTCCCGTGACGAAGGGCGTCCGCTACTACCACGACGACTCCCTCGGCATCTGGGACATCGAGGGCTTCGAGATCGGGTCGGCCGTGCCGCCTCGGGAGCAGCTCCGCAACCACCTGAAGACCATCGAGCAGCACCCGCGCAACGAGCAGATCGCCGTGGTCTGGTACTGCGTCAAGGCGAACGACGATCGCCTCACGCGCGCCGATATCGAGATGATCCAGGAGCTCGACGCGCGCGGACTGCCCGTCATCCTCGTGCTCACGAAGGTGGACTGGGAGCGCAACGCGCTCACGGGAAGCCGGCGCCCCACGAAGGGCACACGGGAGTTCATCTCCTGGCTCGAGGAGCCCGTCGACGAGAACGGCCAGCCGATCACGATCCCGTTCGCCCGGGTCATGCCCACCTCGACGCGCGAGAGAGATGGAAAGGGCACGGGCCACGGGCTCGGTGATCTCGTCGCGGAGACCCTCGCGCTGTCCCCCGCCGACGTCAAGGACGCGTTTCGCATCGCGCAGCGACTCAACCTCCCCTGGAAGCGCGAGATGGCGCGCCCGATCATCAACGGCGCCGCAGGACTCGCCGCCGGAGTCGCGGCGACGCCGATACCCGTCGGCGATGCGCTGGCCCTGGCGCCGATCCAACTCGGGATGATGGGGCGCATCGCAGCGATCTACGACCTCGAGCTGAAGACGATGATGTCCGCGGGCGCGCTCGCTCAACTGGGAGTCCAGATCACCGGCCAGGCTCTCGCGCGGAGCGTCCTGAAGCTGATCCCCGGCGCGGGGAACGCGGTCAACGCGAGCGTGGCAGCGGCTCTGACGGTGGCCATGGGCGAGGGATGGATGCGCCTGTGCGAGCAGGTCCACACCGGGAAACTCGACCTGGCGAAGGTCGGCGACTCGTGGGGAGATTACGTTCCCGGCGCCCTGGACGTGATGCGGAAGATGACGATGCAGCGGGTGGGGAAGAAGTAGGCCCGGTGTGTCAACCGACGAAACGCTCTGGGGAGAGCCGCACTCGATCGACGGGGTCATCGAGCCATTCCTGTGGGGTCGCTCTCGGTACACGATCCTCCGGATACCCCCCGCCCTCGTCAGCGCGGCAGCCCATGCTGGAACACGCCGGGTCGCCGGCCGCCTCGACGGCGTGGAGGTGAATCTCGCCTTGACGCGCGCGCCGGTCATCGACGACACGTTCGTGTGGACGGGCGCGTCCCTCCTGCGGCGGATGCAGCTCGAAGCGGGCGATCCGGTGCGCGGTGTGCTGGCACCGGTCGATCCGGACCACGCGCGGCTCCCCCACGATCTCGCTGAGGCGCTGACGGCGCGGGGCCTCGTGCACCGATGGGATGCGCGGACTCCGAGCGCACGGCGACGGATGCTGGTGCCGATCGAGTCGGCCGTCACCGACGCCACCCGACGGCGGCGCATCGCGGCCGCTCTCGCCGAGATCGATCGCTGACCCCCTCGTCACGAGCCCCGACACACCCAGCACATCCCCAGCGCCCACGGCCGACAACCGTCCTAGGGTGAACGCATGGCGGGACAGCGGTACGGCACGCGCATCGTCGCGACGGCGGGGACCCTCGCTGTCGTCGCGTACGCCGCGGTGGCGATGCTGCAGATCCTGGTGTGGAACCCTCTGGCGGCTGCACCGGGCCTCTCGCTGACGGAGATCCACGAGGCGATGTCCGCCGCCGGCGAGGGTGTCTTCGCCCCGGGGGTGATCGGGTTCCTCCTCGTAGGACCCCTCATCGCGGCGTTCCTGCTGATCGCCGCCCGGCGTCCCGATGCGACACCGACCGCGACGACGCTCGGCTATCTCGGACTCCTCGCCGCAGGCGCGGGGGGGGTACTTCCTCGCCTCCTTCGGCCCGGGGATGGCGCTCGCGGACACGTTCCTCATCGGCGGAGCGGATGCCGCACCCGCCGGGTGGATCCTCATCGGCGTGAGCACCCTGTCCGCGCTCACGTTCGCGGGAATCGGCGCACTGGTCGCTTTCCACGGGCGGACCGGACGCCGCGCGCTGCCCGCAACCTGACGCTGCAACCCCGACCGGCGGACGGGACTGGTGTGCGCGGCGGAGTAGCGTAGACACCGTGTCCTTCCGCGCTGCCCTCCCCCGCGCGGACGGCCCGGGATGGCGCGCCTGGCTGATCTGGGGTGTCGGGGTGGCGGCGTACATGCTCGCCGTCATCAACCGCAGCTCCCTGTCCGCCGTCGGTGTGGACGCGGCGGAGCGCTTCACCGCGGATGCCGCGACCCTGTCGATGTTCGCCGTGATCCAACTCGCGGTCTACGGCGGGATGCAGATCCCGGTGGGGCTTCTTCTCGATCGCTACGGGGCGCGGCCGATCATGACGATCGGGATGATCCTGATGGCGGTGGGGCAGCTCACCCTGGCCCTCTCCCCCAGCGTCGGCGTGGCGATTCTCGCCCGTGCACTCCTCGGCGCCGGCGACGCCGCCGTGTTCCCGAGCGTCCTCCGCCTCGTCGCCACCTGGTTCCCCGCCCAACGCGCGCCGGTCATGAGTCAGCTCACCGGGCTCGTGGGCCAGGCGGGGCAACTCCTCGCGATCGCACCGCTGGCGGCTCTCCTGCACGCCACGAGTTGGGAGATCGCCTTCGGCTCGATCGCCGGCCTCTGCGTGCTGTTCGCGATCCTCGTCGCCCTGCTCATCCGCAACCACCCGCCGGACCGCGCCGCGGACGTCTCGGTGAACACCGAGACCGGGGCGATCAAGATCGTTCGCTCGTCGGTCGACACCGGGGTCGGCATCCGTGCGGCCTGGGCGCATCCCGGCACCCGGCTTGCGTTCTGGTCGCACTTCACCACGCCGTTCGCCGGCACCGCGTTCGTCCTCCTCTGGGGAATGCCGTTCCTCACCGCCGGCGAAGGGCTCTCCCCCGCGCAGGCGGCGTCGCTCCTGTCGTTGTATGTCGTGATCGGAATGTTGATTGGCCCGCTGGTCGGCGACCTCTCCCGACGCATTCCGCATCTTCGCTCACGCGCGCTCGTGCTCCCCGCCGTCGGCATCCAGGCATTGGTGTGGAGTGTGGTGATCGCATGGCCGGGACCTGCGCCGATCTGGATCCTCTATGCCCTCGCGTTCGCCCTCGCGATGGGCGGCCCGGCGTCGATGATCGCGTTCGATCACGCGCGCACCCACAATCCGGCTCATCGCCTCAGCACGGCGACCGGCATCACGAATGTGGGAGGCTTCCTCGCCGCGCTCATCGCGATCTTCGCGATCGGTCTCGCACTCGACCTGCAGGGCGCGGGAACTCCGGACACCTACACGCTCGACGCCTTCCGACTCGCCTTCCTCACCCAGTTCCCTCTGTGGGCGATCGGCGCCACGTTCATCGTCATCGAGCGGCGCCGCACACGCGTGCACATCGGGTGGGATGATCCTCGGCCGAAACGACGCTGAGCCCCATCAGCCCTCCCGCCGCCGCGGAACGACGAAACCCCCGTGAGAGCAGTGCTCACGAGGGTTTCGTACAGTCGACGGTGCGGGGTCAGAGACCCGCGGCGTCGTCGCTGGCGCTGGTGGAGCGGCGCGTGACACGCTCTCCCCCGGCGGAATCGGTCGTGCGGGTGACGGAGTCGACCGACCGGCGACGCATCATCAGGACGAGACCGATGACGAAGATGACCGCGCCCGCGATCATGAGGATGTAGCCGATCATGTCCAGGTTGACCCACTGGACATCGACGTTGACGGCGAAGGCGAGGATGGCGCCGACGGCGAAGAGGAAGATTCCCGCTCCGATGCTCATGCGAGGTTCCTTTCCGGGGCCGGGACGTGCGCCCTCCCCTGTACGAGACGGATGTCGTCCCTCCACGAGTGTGGCGCTTCCCGCGTGTTCACTGGGAGGCCTTGACAGCGGCCCGCGTTTGTGGATCAGGCGTCGGAGTTCGGCGCGACCGTCACCCACTCGGCGAACTTCGGCATCCGCCCGTCTCCGGACGACGTGCGGGCGAGCCGCCGACGCACCCACGGGGCCACATGCTCCCGGTAATATGCCGCGCCCCGCGCGCCGGTCGGAGCGAGCTCCGGAAGCGACCACCACGCTGCCGGCGGCTCGAATCCCAGTGTCGAGAGCACCCGCGCGGCCACACGATGGTGCCCCCGGGCATTCATGTGCAGACGGTCATCCGACCAGTAGGGCGGCGTGGCCAGCTCGCGATCCGGCCAGTTGAGCGCGCGGAGCACATCGGGGTGCGCCGAGAACCGTTCGACCACGGCGGCAGAGAGAACGTCACCGCGCTGTCGCACCAGCCGGCCGAGAGGCAACTGCCCCGAGGGATTCGCACCCGACAGCAGGATGAGCTGCACTCCCTCCTGTGCGCAACGCAGACGCACGCGGTCGAAAGCCTCGACGATCGCCGCGATGCTGGTGCGGGGGCGCAGCATGTCGTTGCCGCCGCCGTTGAACGACAGGTGTGTGGGCTTCAGTGCCAGCGCGGGCTCGAGCTGCTCGTCCACGATCGGCCAGACGAGCTTCCCGCGAATGGCGAGATTGGCATACTCGACCGGCGCATCGGAGGCGTTCGCCCAGCCCTCGGCGACGAGATCCGCCCACCCGCGCACAGTACCGTCCGGCAGTTCGTCACCCACCCCCTCGGTGAAGGAGTCGCCGATCGCCACGAAGCGCACAGAAGACATCCCGACAGCCTACGACCGCTCAGCGATCGTCGAGACTCGCGCCGCGACGATCCACCAGTCCCCACGCGGCGATCGCCGCGACGGCGAAGAAGGCCCCGAACACGACGAACAGCAACGGCGCGCCTCCTCCGGCGAGCAGCGGCGGAACCGTGAGGGGCGCGATGATCGAGGCGATCCGGCCGACCCCGGCCGCCCAACCGGCGCCTGTCGCGCGGAGGGAGGTCGGATACATCTCCGGTGTCACGGCGTACAGCGCTCCCCACGCCCCGAGATTGAAGAACGACAGGGCCATTCCCGCGCCGATGATCATCGCGACGCCGTCGGCCGTGCCGAAGACGAGAGCGGATGCCGCGGACCCGACCAGGAACACGGACAGCGTCGCGCGCCGCCCCCACACCTCCACGAGCCACGCGGCGACGGCATAGCCCGGGAGCTGCGCGAGCGTGATCACGAGCGTGAACCCGAACGAGCGCACCAGGTCGTAGCCCTGCGACACCAGGATCGACGGAATCCAGATGAAGGCACCGTAGTAGGAGAAGTTCACGCAGAACCACACGATCCACAGGCTCACCGTGCGCGCGCGGAACTCCCCGCGCCACAATCCGGACACGCCGCTTCCGGCATCCGGGTGCGCGTTCTCGCTCGTGCGCTCGACGACGCGACCCGTCGCGGAACGGGTACGACCCCCGGTGGCACGGATGCGCCGCGCCGCATCCTCGAAACTGCGCACCACGCGATCGGCATCGTCGTGACGCCCACGGCGCGCGAGCCATCGCGGCGACTCCGGCAGCCCCCATCGCACGGCGAGGGCGTAAGCGGCGGGGATGGCGCCGATGGCGAATGCCCATCTCCACCCGTCGTCGGATGCCGGGATCACGAGGAATCCGATGACGGCGGCGGCCGTCCAACCGACGGCCCAGAACGCCTCCAGGATCACGATGACGCGACCGCGGATACGAGCGGGCGCGAACTCCGAGACATAGGTCGATGCGACCGGGAGTTCCGCCCCCAACCCGAGCCCCACGAGGAAGCGGAACGCGAGGAGAGCGGCAAGACCTGTGACGAGCGCACTCGCACCCGTGGCGATCCCGTAGACGAGAAGAGTGAGCGCGAAGATCTGTCGGCGCCCGAACCGGTCCGCGAGCAGCCCGCCGAGGGTGGCACCGATCGCCATGCCGACGAATCCGATCGATGCGATCCATGCGGTCTGGGACGGCTCCAACTGCCACTGCACGGCCAGCGCCGCGATGATGAACGAGATGAGCCCGACGTCCATGGCGTCGAGGGCCCAGCCGATGCCGGACCCCATCAGAACCCGGAGGTGACGGCGGGTGAACGGCAGCGCGTCCATCCGCGCCGACGTGTCGGAGGCGCTCGGGGTGTCGGTGCTCACCGGCTCATGTTAGAGCGCGATCGGCACCGCGTCGCGCTCCCGGGCCTCGGCGACCAGCTCGCGAACACGCGGGATCACCTCGGTTCCGAACAGCTCGATGGAGCGCATGAGCTTCTCGTGCGCAAGCGTTCCGTTGGAGTACTTCAGATCGAAGCGATCCAGTCCGAGAGCGAGCACGGTGTCGGCGATCTTCCGCGCGACGCGCTCCGGCGAGCCGGAGTAGATGGCGCCCTCGCCCACGTCCTGCTGGAAACGCAGACGGTTGTACGGGGGCCAGCCGCGTTCGCGACCGATCGTGGTGAACATCACGTCGAACGCGGGGTATGCCTCCTCCCACGCCTGCTCGTCCGTGTCGGCGATGTGCCCCGGGGAGTGCACGCCGATCGGCCGCGCGTCGTGGCCGAACTGGGCGAGCGAGCGACGGAACAGGTCGGCGTAGGGCGCGAAGCGGGCGGACGGACCGCCGATGATCGCGAGCATGAGCCCGAACCCGTAGCGGGCGGTGCGGACGACCGACTCCGGCGAGCCGCCGACGCCGATCCAGGCCGGCATGCCGTTCGCCGTCTTGGGAAAGACCTCGTTTCCCTGGAGAGGCCGCCGCGTGGTCCCCTGCCAGGTGACGGGCTCCTCCTTCAGCAGTGCCGCGAGGAGATCCAGCTTCTCCTCGAAGAGGACGTCGTAGTCCTTCAACTCGTAGCCGAAGAGCGGGAAGGATTCCGTGAAGGAACCGCGTCCGAGGATCGGCTCGGAGCGTCCGTTCGACAGCGCATCCAGTGTCGCGAAGCGCTGGAAGACACGCACCGGGTCATCGGAGGAGAGCACCGTGACGGCGGTGCCCAGACGGATGTTCTTCGTGCGCGATGCGATCGCGGCGAGCACGATCTCCGGGCTCGACACCGCGTACTCGGTGCGGTGATGCTCCCCCACGCCGAAGAAGGCGATCCCCAGCTCATCGGCGAGGGCCGCCTGGTCGACGACATTGCGCAGCGTCTGCGCGTGAGAGAGCAGCTCGCCGTCGGAATCGACGGTGACGTCCCCGAAGGTGTGCAGTCCGAACTCGATCATGGATCGTCCTTTCTATTCGCACGAATAGAACGTGTGCGGGTTCAGCCTATTCCCTCGGAGGCGCCACCGTCGTCACCGCTGCGTCGCCGGTGCGCCGATCAGCGGGCGAGCGCCTCACGGAGAGTGTCCAGACCGACACCACCGACGTCGAGCGCGCGCTTGTGGAAGTCCTTGATCGAGAAGGCCGCGCCCTCGCGCTCGGCGACATCGTCGCGCAGCTGCTCCCAGATGCGCTGCCCCACCTTGTAGGACGGCGCCTGCCCGGGCCAGCCGAGGTAGCGGTTGACCTCGAAGCGCACGAACTCGGCAGGCATGTTCACGTTCTGGCTCATGAACTCCAGCGCGAACGGCGCATCCCAGGCGGCGGCACCGTCCGGACGCTGCTTCTCGAGGTGGACGCCGATGTCGAGCGCGACGCGCGCGGCACGCATGCGCTGCCCATCGAGCATGCCCAGGCGGTCGGCGGGGTCATCCAGGTAGCCCAGCTGCTCCATCAGGCGTTCGGCGTACAGAGCCCACCCCTCGGCATGGCCGGATGTTCCGGCGAGAAGCCGGCGCCAGGAGTTCAACTGGCCGCGGTTGTACACCGCCTGCGCGATCTGCAGGTGATGCCCCGGAACGCCCTCGTGGTACACCGTCGTCAGTTCCCGCCAGGTGTCGAACTCCTCGACCCCCTCCGGAACCGACCACCACATCCGTCCCGGTCGTGAGAAGTCGTCGGTCGGTCCGGTGTAGTAGATGCCGCCTTCTTTGGTCGGAGCGATCATGCATTCGAGCTTGCGGATCGGATCGGCGATGTCGAAGTGGGTCCGCCCCAGCTCCTCGACCGCGCGATCGCTGACCCGCTGCATCCATTCCTGCAGCTGCGCCGTGCCGTGGAGCTTGCGCGCGTCGTCCTTCTCGAGGAAGGCCACCGCCTCCTCGACACTCGCCCCGGGCAGGATCTCGTTCGCGATCGACTCCTGCTCCGCGACCATGCGCGCGAGCTCCTCGACGCCCCACTCGTAGGTCTCGTCGAGGTCGATCTCCGCCCCGAGGAATCGGCGGGAGTGCAGGGCGTAGAGGTCGCGTCCGACGGCGTCCTTCTCCTCCGCGACAGGAGCCAGTTCAGAGGTGAGGTAGGTGGCGAGCGTGTCGTAAGCGACCCGCGCGGCGCCCGCTCGATCGGCGAGATCACGCGCGAGCGATGCCGGGAGCTGTCCGTCCGCCGGCGCAGCCTCTGCCGTGAACTCGGCGAAGAAGCCGGAGTCGTCGGTGTACCGCGCGATCTGGGCCGCGACCTCGACGACCTGTCGGCGCGCCGGGACCACGCCGCGCGCCGCACCTTCGCGCAGCGTCGCCACGTATCCCTCGATCGCGGCGGGGAGAGCACCCAGCCGCTCCGAGATGACCGACCAGTCCTCGGGGGTGTCGGTGGGCATCAGATCGAAGACGGCGCGGATGTCTTGCGCGGGCGAGGCGATGACATTGAGGTCGCGCAGGTGCCACTGGGCGTCGGCGAGCTCCAGGTCGAGCTCGAGCTCGCGCGAGAGGTCGGCCTTCGTCACGCGGTCGATGTCGTCGACGGGCTCCGCAGCGGTGAGGTCCGCGAGCGTGGACCGCGCGGCGGCCACGACCCGCTCGTGCCCCTCGGGGCTGTAGTCGCCGTATCGGCCGTTGTGCTCGAAGCGACCGATATAGGTCGCGACGGTCGGTTCCAGCTCGGCGATGGTGTCGACCCACGCGTCGGCGATCGTGTCGATCGGCGTGGGCGTCCGGGAGTTCTCAGTCATGGATTCGAGCCTAGGCAGGCGCGTGCGACCGCGCCAGCCGCCCACGCCGCGCGGACATCACCGACTCAGTGCCCGGCGGTGTCCCAGTCCCCCCCGCGCCCGATCTGGACGTCCAGCGGAACCGTGAGGTCCGCAGCATCCGCCATCCGGACCCGCACGATCTCCTCGACCCGATCCCACTCCCCCGCGGCGACCTCCACGACGAGCTCGTCATGGATCTGCAGGAGCACGCGCGACCCGAGGCCCTGGCTCATCAGCTCCTCGTGGATGCGGAACAGCGCGATCTTCATGATGTCGGCGGCACTCCCCTGAATCGGGGCGTTCAGCGCGGCGCGCTCCGCGTTCTCGCGAAGGACGCGGTTCGGGCTCGCGAGATCGGGGAAGGGCCGGCGGCGACCGAAGATCGTCTCCGTGTAGCCGTCGATCCGGGCCTGTTCGACCGAGGACCGGAGGTAGTCGCGCACCGCACCGAAGCGCGCAAAGTACTCCATCATCAGCTGTTTCGCCTCCGACTGCTCGATGCGCAGCTGCTTGGACAGCCCGAATGCCGACAGGCCGTAGACGAGACCGTAGGACATGGCTTTGACCTTGGTGCGCATCGCGGGGGTCACCTCTTCCGGAGCGACCGCGAACACGCGGGCACCGACGAATCGATGCAGGTCTTCGCCTGATCGGAACGCCTCGATGAGGCCCGGGTCCTCCGACAAGTGCGCCATGATGCGCATCTCGATCTGCGAGTAGTCCGCGGTCAGCAGCGTCTCGTAGCCTTCGCCGACCTCGAACGCGGCGCGGATGCGTCGACTCTCATCGGTGCGGATGGGGATGTTCTGCAGGTTGGGATCGGTCGAACTCAGACGACCGGTTTGGCTCCCGGTCTGGACGTAGGTGGTGTGGATGCGGCCGTCGGCGGCGATGGCTCCGTCGAGGGACTCGATGATCTGGCGGAGCTTCGTCGCCTCCCGGTGCTGCAGGAGGAGGCTGAGGAAGGGGTGCGGGTGGGATTCCTGCAGATCGGCGAGGACCGCCGCATCCGTGGAGTACCCGGTCTTGGTCTTCCGGGTCTTCGGAAGCTCGAGCTCATCGAAGAGCACTTCCTGCAGCTGCTTCGGCGAACCGAGGTTCACTTCGCGCCCGATGGCCGCGTACGCCTGCTGGGCGATGCCGTCGGCGCGCGCGGCGAGTTCCGCGGAGAAACCGGAGAGCTTCTCATGCGACACCGCCACACCCGCGAGCTCCATGTCGGCGAGGGCCGTCAGGGTCGGCAGCTCGATATCGGTCAGCACCGAGGCCACGGATGCCGGCAGCTCGGCGCGGAGGGCATCGGCGACCCGCAGGGTGAACCAGGACAGCTGACCGGGAGTCGCTCCCTCGTTCTCCGGCACCAGTTGCGACGGATCAGCCTCGGGGAGCTTCTCGTCCAGGTAGCGGTCGACGAGGTCGGCGAGGGTCTTGTCGGGGAGGCTCGGGCGGACAAGCCATCCGGCGATCACGGTGTCGAACGCCAGGTTCGTCACCGTGATCCCGGCGCGGCGCAGCGCCTTGATCTGCGTCTTGGCGTCGCTGAACGCCTTCGGGGTGTCGCTCGCGAACCAGACACGGAGACCGTCGGCGACATCGTCGGACCAGTCCGCCTCGACGGCGGCGGACGTTGTGGCGAAGCCGATGCGGTGCGGCAGGCCGCCTTGGACGACCACCGTCACACCGATCACGCCTTCGGCGGCGGCGAGCCACTCCGTCACCGCGCCGACATCCACGGTGGGCGACGCCGGGAGCGGCTCCGCGTCGGCAGCCGGCGCCGCCCCCATCGCGGGGTCGAGACCCGCGACCTCGAACACCCGCGGGAGGAGGGTGCGGAATTCAAGCCGCGCGAAGATGTCGCGCACCGCCTGGGCGTCCATCGGCTGGACGACGAGGTCGGCGGGCGTCACGGGAAGCTCGACGTCACGCATGAGGCGGTTCAGCATCCGATTGCGGCGCACGTCGTCGAGGTGCTCCCGCAGGTTCCCGCCGACGACGCCCTTGATGGTGTCGGCGCCGTCGAGAAGGGCATCGAGCGAACCGAACTGGGTGAGCCACTTCACCGCGGTCTTCTCCCCCACCTTCGGCACACCGGGGAGGTTGTCGCTCGTCTCACCGACGAGCGCGGCGATGTCGGGGTACTGCTCGGGCGGGACGCCGTATCGCTCGATGACCGCCTCACGGTCGTAGCGCTTCAGTTGGGAGACGCCCTGCACGTTCGGATAGAGCAGGGTGACGTCGTCGTTCACCAACTGGATGGTGTCGCGGTCGCCCGAGCACACGAGGACGTGGAAGCCTGCCGCGGCGCCCTCGGCGGCGAGGGTGGCGAGGATGTCGTCGGCCTCGATGTCCTCCTGCTGGAGCACCGGGATGCTCATGGCGGAGAGACACTCCTGCAGCAGCGGAATCTGCCCCTTGAACTCCGCCGGGGTCTCCGAACGGTTCGCCTTGTACTCGGGGTACTCGCGGGTGCGGAACGACTGTCGTGAAGTGTCGAAGGCCACGGCGAGGTGCGTCGGGCGCTCGGCCTTGATGAGGTTCACCAGCATCGACAGGAAGCCGTAGATGCCGTTGGTGTGCTGACCGTCTTTGGTCGAGAAGTTGTCGACCGGCAGCGCATAGAAGGCCCGGTATGCCAGCGAATGGCCGTCGACGACGAGGAGGGTAGGCTTTGCGGAGTCCGTCACCCTGCAAGCCTAGACGGGGCATCCGACGGCTGAATCTCCGCAGACGGAAGGCGCCGCGATGACCGCAGACTCATCCCGTGACGACGGCCTCGAATGGGCGCTCAGCCGAGGAATCGGCGCCCTCGCCGAGAAGATGGGGTTCGAGTGGGTGACGTTCACGGCGGATCGCGCCGTGGCGAGGATGCCGGTCGACGGCAACACGCAGCCGGTGGGCCTCTTCCACGGCGGGGGCTATGTCGTCCTCGGCGAGTCGCTCGGCTCGATGCACGCGAACTTCCTCGCCGGCCCCGGGCGCCTGGCGGTCGGCGTCGACATCAACGCCACCCATACCCGTTCGGCGACCCGCGGGTGGGTGACCGGTGAGTGCGTCCCGTTGCACGCCGGGCGAAGCCTCACCGTGCATGAGATCGTCGTGCGCGATGACGACGGGCGGCGCTGCTCGACGGTGCGGATCACGAACATGATCCGCGACCTCGCGGGCTGATCAGCCCTTCTTGGGAGCCAGCTGCTCGATGATCGCCTTCGCGACGTCCTGCATCGTCAGGCGACGATCCATCGACGCCTTCTGGATCCAGCGGAACGCCTCGGGCTCGGACAGCCCCATCTTCTCGTTGAGCAGTCCCTTGGCCCGGTCGACGAGCTTGCGGGTCTCGAAGCGCTCGACCATGTCGGCGACCTCGGTCTCGAGGGTGATGATCTGCTCGTAGCGGGCCAGCGCGATCTCGATCGCGGGGAGGAGGTCGTTCGGCGTGAAGGGCTTCACGACGTAGGCAAGGGCTCCGGCCTCGCTGGCGCGCTCGACGAGCTCCTTCTGGCTGAACGCGGTGAGGAGCACCACGGGGGCGATGTGGTTCTTGCTCAGCTTCTCGGCGGCGGAGATGCCGTCGAGCTGCGGCATCTTGACGTCCATGATGACGAGGTCGGGGCGCAGCTCGGTGGCAAGGGCCACGGCGGTCTCTCCGTCGCCGGCCTCGCCGACCACGTCGAAACCGTTGTCGCGGAGAATCTCGACGATGTCGAGTCGGATGAGCGACTCATCCTCGGCGACGACGACGCGACGGGGGGTGGGTGCCGTGGTGGTTTCCTGCTCAGTCACCCTTGAATCCTACGGTATGGTCGTTCGCGGACCAGCCGGTGTGGCGGAATGGCAGACGCGACCGACTCAAACTCGGTTGCCCGCAAGGGCGTGTGGGTTCGACTCCCACCACCGGCACGTGCCGAAGGCCGCGACCCGTCAGGGTTGCGGCCTTCATCGTTCCCGGAGCCGATACGCCGAGAACGACGAAGCGGCCGCCGGATACCCGGCGGCCGCTTCGTCGTGTGTCACGCTTCCGCTTTGTAGATGGGCGCGTTGCCGTTGACGGCGTCGCCGACCTTGTGGATGCGGATGTCGTTGGTCGACCCGATGATCCCGGGAGGGGACCCGGAGATCACGACGACCTTGTCGCCGACCTCGGCGAGCTTGTTGTCGAGGAGGTAGTTGTCCACCTGGATGAACATCAGGTCGGTGTGGGCGACGTGCTCGACGAGCGTGGACTGCACACCCCACGTGAGGGCCATGCGACGACGGATCGCCGGGTCCGGCGCGAAGCCGAGGATCGGGATGTTCGGGCGCAGGCGCGACATGCGCCGCGCGGTGTCACCGGACTCGGTGAACAGGCACAGGTACTTCGCGTCGACGAACTCCGCGACCTCCATGGCCGCCAGGGTGATCGCACCACCCTGGGTGCGGGGCTTCGTCGTGAGCGGCGCGATGCGCTCGAGACCGTGCTCCTCCGTGGAGGCGATGATGCGGGCCATGGTCTCGACCACGACGACGGGATACGCCCCGACGCTGGTCTCACCGGACAGCATCACGGCGTCGGCACCGTCGAGGACGGCGTTGGCGACGTCGCTGGTCTCGGCCCGGGTGGGAACGGGGCTGCTGATCATCGACTCGAGCATCTGGGTCGCGACGATGACCGGCTTGGCCATGCGGCGGCAGAGCTCCACCGCACGCTTCTGCACGATCGGGACGGCTTCGAGCGGGAGCTCCACGCCCAGGTCACCGCGGGCGACCATGATGCCGTCGAAGGCGTCGATGATCTCCTCGAGGTTGTCGACCGCCTGCGGCTTCTCGATCTTGGCGATGACGGGGACGCGGACGCCCTCCTCAGCCATGATCTCGTGGACACGCTGAACGTCCTTGGCGTCGCGAACGAACGACAGGGCGATGAGATCCGCCCCTGCCCGCAGGCCCCAGCGGAGGTCGGCCTCGTCCTTCTCCGACAGCGCGGGGACGTTGACGGCGACGCCGGGGAGGTTGATGCCCTTGTTGTTCGAGACGGGACCGCCGACGATCACCTTGGTGGTGACGACCGTACCGTCGGTCTCGACGACCTCCACACGGACCTTGCCGTCGTCGATGAGGAGGAAGTCACCGGCCTTGACGTCCTGCGGCAGTCCCTTGAAGGTCGTCGAGACGATCTCTTTGGTGCCGGGGATGTCCTCGACGGTGATCTTGAAGATGTCGCCGGGCGCGAGCTCATGCGGACCGTTCTCGAACCGCCCGAGGCGGATCTTCGGGCCCTGCAGGTCGACGAGGGCGGCGACCGCTCGGCCGGCATCCTCTGCGGCCTTGCGCACGTTGGCGAAGTTGTTGTCGTGGACCGAGTAGTCCCCGTGGCTCAGGTTGAAGCGGGCGACGTCCACACCGGCGTCGATGATGGCGCGAACCATCTCGTACGACGATGTGGCCGGACCCAGCGTGGCGACGATCTTGGCGCGTCTCATCCGTGGATTCTCCGGGTGGGTAGGGGGCGAAGTGCCGGGGCCAGCCTACGCGGGCTGCAGACCGATCGCGACATCATGCGGTCCGACCGGAGCGGGCAGCTCGGTCTCCCCCATGAGGAAACGGTCGACGTGCGCCGCGGCGGCGCGACCCTCGGCGATGGCCCACACGATCAACGACTGGCCGCGGCCGGCGTCGCCGGCGACGAACACGCCGGGAGCGGTGGTCTGGTAGTCGTTCTCACGGTGGACGTTTCCGCGATCGGTGAACTGCGCGCCGAGCTGATCCTCGAGGTGCGCGCGCTCGGGGCCGGTGAAGCCCATCGCGATGAGGACCAGGTCTGCGGGGATCTCTCGCTCCGTGCCGCTCTTGGGCACACGGCGACCGTCGACGAACTCCGTCTCGGCCACGCGGAGCGCGCGAACCTCTCCCACGTCGTTCCCGAGGAACTCCACCGTCGAGGCGAGGTAGCTGCGCTCGCCCCCCTCTTCATGGGCGGACGCGATCTCGAACAGCGTCGGACTCATCGGCCAGGGCTGGTTCTCCGGCCGCTCCTCGGGCGGGCGGCGACCGATCGCGAGGTTGGTGACGCTGAGCGCACCCTGACGGTGCGCGGTGCCGATGCAGTCCGCTCCGGTGTCACCGCCGCCGATGACGACGACGTGCTTGCCTTCGGCGAGGATCTGGTTGGCCGGAGCGTCGCCCGCCACGGCGCGGTTCGACTCGACGAGGTACTCCATGGCGAAATGGATGCCGTCGAGATCGCGTCCGGGGATCGCGAGCTCCCGGGGAAGCGTCGCTCCGGTCGCGACCACGACCGCGTCGTACCGGGCACGGAGGTCGCTCCACGAGATGTCGCGGCCGACCTCGACACCGGCGCGGAATCGCGTGCCCTCGTCCTGCATCTGTCGCAGTCGGGACTCGAGGTGACGCTTCTCCATCTTGAAGTCGGGGATGCCGTACCGGAGGAGTCCGCCGATGCGGTCGTCGCGCTCGTACACGGCCACGGTGTGGCCGGCGCGCGTCAGCTGCTGGGCGGCGGCGAGTCCGGCGGGGCCGGAACCGACCACGGCGACGGTCTTGCCGGTCAGACGACCCGGCGGCTCGGGCTCCACCCAGCCCCGGGTGAAAGCCTCGTCGATGATCGACACCTCGACCTGCTTGATGGTCACCGGCGGCTGGTTGATCCCCAGGACGCACGAGCTCTCGCACGGCGCCGGGCACAGACGCCCGGTGAATTCGGGGAAGTTGTTCGTCGCGTGCAGGCGCTCGATCGCCGCGCGTCCCTCGCCACGCCAGGTGAGGTCGTTCCACTCGGGGATGAGATTCCCCAGCGGGCAGCCCTGGTGGCAGAACGGCACGCCGCAGTCCATGCAGCGCCCCGCCTGACGGCGGAGGACCGCACTGTCGCCCGGCTCGTAGACCTCTTTCCAGTCCATGATCCGCACCGGCACGGGCCGCCGCGGGGGCAGCTCTCGGTCGGTGACTTTCAGAAAGCCTTTGGGGTCAGCCACCGGTCACCTCCAGGATGCGGCTCCAGACGACGTCGCCGTCGGGGTCCAGCCCCTCGGCGGCCGCCGCCTGGCGGGTCTGCAGAACCGCGGCGTAATCGCGCGGCATGACGCGGACGAAATCGTCCAGGGTGTTCTCGAAGTCCGCGAGCATCGCGGTTGCAAGGGTCGAGTCGGTTTCCGCCACGTGCTGCTGGAGCAGGTCGCGGAGGATCTCGGCGTCGCCGGAACCCAGCGGGCCGAGTTCGAGCTCGCCGCTGGCGAGGGCCTCGCGATTCACCAGCGCCTCATCGAGCTTGTACACGTACGCGGTTCCTCCCGACATACCGGCCCCGAGGTTGCGCCCGGTCGCGCCGAGGATGACGGCGAGTCCGCCGGTCATGTACTCGAGCGCGTGGTCGCCGACACCTTCGACCACGGCGGTGGCCCCGGAATTGCGGACGAAGAAGCGCTCCCCCACCACGCCCCGAAGGAACATGGTTCCCTGCGTGGCGCCGTAGCCGATCACGTTGCCCGCGATCACGTTCTTCGAGGCGTCGAAGGTCGCCGCGCGTGGCGGGCGGACGACGATCTGTCCCCCGGAGAGCCCCTTGCCGACATAGTCGTTGGAGTCGCCCTCAAGCCGCAGGGTGATCCCCGCCGGCATGAAGGCACCCAACGACTGACCGGCGGATCCGGTGAGGTTCACCTCGATCGTGCCGGACGGCAGCCCGTTCTCGCCCTGCACGCGCGTGACGTGGTGGCCGAGCAGCGTTCCGACCGCCCGCGCGGTGTTGCGGATCGGCAAGTCGACGACGAGGTGGCCGCCGTGCGCGATGACGTCCTGCGCGCGCTCGATGATCTGCATGTCGAAGTGCTCGTCGAGCTCGTGATCCTGCACGCGGCCGCTGCGGCGCGGTTCGGAGTCCGCGAACGCCGGCCCCTCCAGAACGGGAGCGAGATTCAGCCCGCTCGCCTTCCAGTGCTCCACGGCACCCTCGATGTCGAGGAGCTCGGTGTGGCCGATGATCTCGTCGAGCGAGCGGTAGCCCAGCGCCGCGAGGTACTCACGCACCTCTTCGGCCACGAACTCCATGAAGTTCACGACGAACTCGGGCTTGCCCGTGAAGCGTGCGCGCAGGGTCGGGTTCTGCGTGGCGACGCCCACCGGGCACGTGTCCAAGTGGCAGACGCGCATCATGATGCATCCGGAGACGACCAGCGGAGCGGTGGCGAAGCCGAACTCCTCGGCGCCGAGCAGAGCGCCGATCACGACGTCGCGACCGGTCTTGAGCTGACCGTCGACCTGCACGACGACCCGGTCGCGCATGCCGTTGAGCATGAGGGTCTGCTGCGTCTCGGCGAGACCCAGCTCCCACGGCGTCCCCGCGTGCTTGAGGGAGTTCATCGGGCTCGCACCGGTGCCGCCGTCGTGTCCCGAGATGAGGATGACGTCGGCGAGCGCCTTGGCGGTGCCGGCGGCGACCGCGCCGATGCCCGACTGGCTGACGAGCTTCACGTGGACCCGGGCGACGGGATTGGCGCGCTTGAGGTCGAAGATCAGCTGCTTGAGGTCCTCGATCGAGTAGATGTCGTGGTGCGGAGGCGGTGAAATGAGACCGACACCGGGGGTTCCTCCACGCGTCCGGGCGATCTGCGGATACACCTTCTGGGGCGGGAGCTGACCGCCTTCCCCGGGCTTGGCTCCCTGGGCGAGCTTGATCTGGATGTCATCCGCCTCGGTGAGGTACAGGCTCGTGACGCCGAACCGTCCGGAGGCGACCTGCTTGATCGCGCTCCGACGCTCCGGGTCGAGGAGACGTTCGACGTCCTCCCCACCCTCGCCGGTGTTCGACTTCCCGCCGATTCGGTTCATTGCGATCGCCAGAGTCTCGTGAGCCTCCTTGGAGATCGACCCGTAGCTCATGGCTCCGGTCTGGAAGCGCTTGACGATGGACGCGACCGATTCGACCTCGTCCAGCGGCACGGGTGTCCGCCCCTCGGTGCGCAGCCGGAACAGGCCGCGAAGGGTCTTCAGCTCCTGCGCCTGGTCGTCGACCATGCGCGTGTATTCGCGGAAGATGTCGTAGCGGCGCGTGCGTGTGGCGTGCTGGAGGCGGAATACCGTCTCGGGGTTGAACAGGTGCGGTGCACCGTCCCGGCGCCACTGGTACTCGCCGCCGGTCCACAAGCGCTCGTGCGCGCGCACCGCTCCGTCTTCGGGGTAGGCATACGCGTGGCGCGCGGCGTTCTCCGCAGCGATGACGTCCAGACCGATGCCCCCGAGCTTGGACTCGGTGCCCGTGAAGTACGTGTCGACGAAGTCCTCCGACAGGCCCACGGCCTCGAAGACCTGCGCGCCGGCGTAGGAGGACACGGTGGAGATGCCCATCTTCGACATGATCTTCAGCACGCCCTTGCCGAGCGCGTAGATGAGGTTCTTCACGGCCTTTTGGGGCGTGACACCGGTGATGAAGCCGGCGCGGACGAGATACTCGACCGTCTCCATCGCCAGGTACGGATTGACCGCCGAGGCGCCGTAGCCGATCAGGGTGGCGACGTGGTGCACCTCACGGACATCGCCGGCCTCGACGACGAGACCGCACTTCATCCGGGTCTGCTTGCGGATGAGGTGGTGGTGGACGGCCGCGAGCATCAGAAGCGACGGGATCGGCGCGAGGTCCTTGTTGGAGTCACGGTCGCTCAGGACGATGAACTCCGCACCGTCCTCGATGGCCTGGTCCACCTCGGTGCACATCTGCTCGAGGCGCTTCTTCATCCCCTTGTGCCCGGCTTCGACGCGGTACAGACCACGGATGGTCACCGACGTGCGACCCGGCAGCGCCGTGTCGATGTGCTGGATCTTCGCGAGCTCGTCGTTGTCGATCACGGGGAAGTCGAGGGTCACCGTGCGCGTGTGCTCCGGACCCCACTCCAGCAGGTTGCGCTCCGGCCCGAGACCGAGCGACAGGGAGGTGACGACCTCCTCGCGGATGGAATCCAGGGGCGGGTTGGTCACCTGTGCGAATTGCTGCGTGAAGTAGTCGAAGAGCAGACGAGGGCGCTCGCTGAGGACCGCCACCGGGGTGTCGCTGCCCATGGCGCCGAGCGGCTCGGCGCCGGTCTGCCCCATCGGGGTGAGCAGGATCCGGACCTCTTCCTCGGTGTACCCGAAGGTCCGCTGACGGCGCGTGATGGACGCGATCGGGTGCACGATGTGCTCGCGCTCGGGGAGGTCGGCCAACCGCACGCGTCCGGCATCCAGCCATTCGCGCCACGGGTGCAGCCGCGCGAGCTCCCCCTTGATCTCCTCGTCCTCGATGATGCGACCCTGCGCGGTGTCGACGAGGAACATGCGTCCGGGCTGGAGGCGCCCGCGGCGCTTGATGCGCTCGGGGGCGAAGTCCAGCACTCCGGTCTCGCTGCCGATGACGACGAGGCCGTCGGTGGTCTCGGTCCAGCGCCCCGGGCGCAGACCGTTGCGGTCGAGGGTCGAGCCGACGACGGTGCCGTCCGTGAAGATCAGTGCGGCTGGTCCGTCCCACGGCTCCATCTGCATCGAGTGGTACTCGTAGAAGGCTCGGAGGTCGGGGTCGACGTCGGCCTGCTTCTCGTAGGCCTCGGGGACCATCATCATCACGGCGTGCGGCAGGCTCCGCCCGGTGAGGGTCAGGAGCTCCAGCACCTCATCGAAGGATGCCGAGTCGCTGGCGCCCGGGGTGCAGATGGGCAGCAGCGGGTCGATGTGTCCGAGCAGTTCGGACTCCAGCTGCGACTGTCGCGCCCGCATCCAGTTGCGGTTGCCCTTGACGGTGTTGATCTCGCCGTTGTGCGCGAGCATGCGCAGGGGCTGCGCGAGCGGCCACGAGGGGAACGTGTTCGTGGAGTAGCGGGAGTGCACGACGGCGAGTTCCGACGCGAAGCGCTCGTCCTGCAGGTCCGGATAGAACGGCTCGAGCTGCAGGGTGGTGACCATGCCCTTGTACCCGAGGGTGCGCGCGGAGAGCGTCACGAAGTACGCGTCGAGCTCGGTCCGCGCGCGCTTGCGCAGACGGAACGTGCGGCGGTCCAGGTCGATGCCGGAGAGCGCCGGCGCGTCGCCCACGGCCGGCCGGGAGACGAACAACTGCTCGAAGACGGGACGCGCGGCGAACGCGAGCTTGCCGAGGTTGTCGTCCTCGGTGGGGACCTCGCGCCAGCCGAGGACGGTGAGTCCCTCGGACGCGGCGATCTTCTCGATCCCCGCCTTCTGCGACGCCCGCGCGACGTCGTCGCGAGGCAGGAACACCATTCCCGCGGCATACTCGCCCACCGTCGGCAGGTCGAACGGCACCACCGCACGCAGGAACGCGTCCGGCATCTGCGTGAGGATCCCCGCGCCGTCACCCGTTCCGGCGTCGGAGCCGATCGCCCCGCGGTGCTCGAGATTCCGCAGCGCCGTGAGCGCCAGGTCGACGATGTCGTGACCTGCTTCACCGCGCAGCGTGGCGACCATCGCCAGACCGCACGCGTCCTTCTCGAAATCCGGGTTGTACATTCCCTGCTTGCGCGGGAACCCGGACAGCCCGGATGCCGGGGTGCTCGCCTCGAGGGCGTTGCGACGGGGGCTCGATGCCATACCAACCGTCCTCACGTTGATGCTCAAAATGGGACGACGTCGGCCCGGGACTCGATGAACTGCCTTGTACGGGTCGTTCGGTGAGCGCTATTTCGTGGCGGGTGTGCTTGTGGCGCTGCCCCCGACCGGCTCGGACGTCGGCGGTTCGCTGACGTCGACGAAGTCGTCGGTGTCCTGCGATTGTACAGCCCCGTCCGGGTGCCATTCGCGACCCGGAACGTACGGTGAAGGCTCTCGCCCGGGGTGACGGCGGTTCTGCACGATCATGATCGCGATGCCGATGACGACGCCGAAGATGGCCGCCCACACGTTGGTGCGCAGGCCCAGGATGATCTCGCTGGGGTCGATGCGGATGGACTCCCACACGATGCGGCCGGCGCTGTACCAGATGAGGTAGAGGCCGAACAGGCGTCCCCACTGGAGCTTCAGCGCGCGTCCCGCCGCCACCAGGACGACGACTCCCGCGACGTTCCAGATGACCTCGTAGAGGAAGGTCGGGTGGAAGAGCGTCCCCTCCGGGAGCCCGACCGGCCACGCGGCGTTGGGGTAGTCGATCTCCAGCCCCCAGGGCAGGTCGGTGGGGAGTCCGTAGAGCTCCTGGTTGAACCAGTTGCCGAAACGACCGATCGCCTGTGCCAGGAGGAGTCCGGGGGCGAGCGCGTCGGCGAACGTCCAGAAACGGATGCCGGTCCACCGGCATCCGAGCCATGCGCCCACGGCCCCTCCGATGAGCGCACCGTAGATGGCGATGCCGCCTTCCCAGATGTAGAGCGCGCTGAGGGGGTTGCGTCCCTCACCGAAGTAGAAGTCCCAGTGCGTGAGGACGTGATAGATCCGCGCGGTGACGATCGCGAGCGGAACCGCGAGGAGCGCGATGTCGATGACGACCCAGGGCTCGGCGCCCCGCTTGGTGAGACGGGCATTGGTCCACAGCACCGCGGCGACGATGCCGGCGATGATGCACAGCGCATAGAAGTGGATGCGCAGCGGCCCCAGATCGATGTAGCTGATCGAAGGGCTCGGGATGCTGGCGAAGACGCCCGCGGCGACGGTGATCATGAAGAGCAGTGTCCTTGCTGAGGAAAGTCGGCGACGATACGACGTGTGCAGTCTAGTTCGACGCGCGCGCGGTGCCCGCGGCGAGGGCGCGGGCGGTCTCGCCCAGGGAATCCAGCCCGCCGTCGCGGAGGGCGCGGACGAGGGCGGTACCCACGATCGCTCCGTCCGAGTACTCGACGACACCCGCGACGTGATCGGCGTTGGAGATCCCGATGCCGACGCACGCGTGCGCGGCTCCGTGCTCGCGCAGACGTGACACGAGCTTCCGGGCAGCGGCATCGAGGTCCGTCCGCTCGCCGGTGATGCCCATTGTCGACACGGTGTAGACGAATCCGGTCGACGCCTCGACGATCATCTTCAACCGCTCATCGGTCGAGGTGGGAGCCGCGAGGAACACCCGGTCAAGGCCGGTGCGCTCGCTGGCGCGGATCCACTCCCCTGCGGCATCCGGAGTGATGTCGGGGGTGATGAGACCGGCGCCGCCCGCTTCCGCGAGACCGTCGGCGAACCGATCGATCCCGAACTGGTAGATCGGGTTCCAGTAGGTCATGACGAGGACCGGCACGCTCGTCCGCCGGGTGATCTCGCGGACGGCCTCGAAGGTGTCGCGCAGACGGAAACCGGCGGCGAGGGCCGCCTGCGTCGCCTCCTGGATCACGAGGCCGTCCATCACCGGATCGGAATACGGCGGACCCAGCTCGAGGATGTCCACGCCGTTCTCCGCGAGCGTGACGGCCGCGTCGATGCTGGTCTGCAGATCGGGGTACCCGATGGGCAGGTACCCGATGAGCGCACCCCGGCCTTCTGCACGGGCCGCGTCGAGCGCCGCCGACACACGGGAGGTCATGCGGAAGCCCCGTCGTCGTACAGGCCGAAGTACTTCGCCGCGGTGTCCATGTCCTTGTCGCCTCGGCCGGAGAGGTTGACTGCGAGGATGGCGTCGGGACCGAGCTCTCGCCCGATGCGCAGGGCCCCTGCAAGGGCGTGCGCGGATTCGATCGCGGGGATGATGCCCTCGGTCTCGGAGAGGAGGCGGAGCGCCTGCATCGCCTCGTCATCGGTGGCGGGGATGTACTCCGCGCGTCCGATGGAGGCCAGCCACGCGTGCTCGGGACCGACACCGGGATAGTCGAGCCCCGCGGAGATCGAGTGCGACTCCGTGGTCTGACCGTCCTCGTCCTGGAGCACGAACGTCTTCGCCCCGTGGAGGACGCCGGGTCGGCCACGACCGATCGAGGCCGCGTGGCGCGGTGTGTCGACACCGTCGCCGGCCGCTTCGACGCCGTAGAGCTTCACACCGTCGTCATCGAGGAAGGCGTCGAACATGCCGATCGCGTTGGAGCCACCGCCGACGCACGCGAGAACGGCGTCGGGGAGCCGGCCGGTCTCCTCCAGCAGCTGCGCGCGCGCCTCCTCGCTGATGATCTTCTGGAAGTCGCGCACCATGGCCGGGAACGGATGCGGACCGGCTGCGGTACCGAAGATGTAGTTGGTCGTCTCGACGCTCGAGACCCAGTCGCGGTAGGCCTCGTTGATGGCGTCCTTGAGGGTGCGCGAGCCGGTCGTGACCGGAATCACCTCGGCTCCGAGGAGGCGCATGCGCGCAACGTTCAACGCCTGCCGCTGCGTGTCGACCTCGCCCATGTACACGGTGCAGTCGAAGCCGAACAGCGCCGCGGCGGTGGCGGTGGCGACGCCGTGCTGGCCGGCTCCGGTCTCGGCGATGACGCGGGTCTTGCCGAGACGCTTGGTCAGCAGCGCCTGGCCGATGACGTTGTTGATCTTGTGAGAACCGGTGTGGTTCAGGTCCTCGCGCTTGAGGAAGATGCGCGCCCCGCCGGCGTGCTCGGCGAATCGCGGCACCTCGGTGATCGGCGACGGTCGTCCGCCGTAGGAGTGCAGGAGGCCGACGAACTCCGCCTGGAAGGAGGGGTCGACCTTCGCGGCATCGTAGACCGCCGTCAGTTCATCGATCGCGGCGATCAGGGACTCGGGCATGTACCGCCCACCGAACTCGCCGAAGAACGGCCCGGTCACTTCGCGAAGACTCATCAGGACTCTCTTCCTCCGGGGAGGGTGTCCGCGCCCGCCTCGAGGAAGGCGCGCAGGGTGGTGACGGGGTCGCTGGTGACCAGCGCCTCGCCGATGAGGACGACGTCCGCGCCCGCGGCGCGATAGTGGGCGACGTCGGCCGGGGTGAGGACGGCGGACTCGGCGATCTTGATCGTCCCGGCGGGGATGCGCTCGACCAGTCGGCCGAAGAGATCCCGGTCCAATTCGAAGGTCGACAGATCACGGGCGTTGACACCGATGAGGTCGGCGCCGAGGTCGACCGCACGATCGGCCTCCTCCGCCGAGTGCGTCTCGACGAGCGGGGTCATACCGAGCTCGCGGGTGAAGGCGTGCAGCCGCGCGAGGGTCTCTTGATCGAGAGCGGCGACGATGAGGAGGACGAGATCGGCTCCCGCCGCTCGCGCTTCGAGCACCTGGTACTCGTCCGCGATGAAGTCCTTCCGCAGGACCGGCAGCTGCACCGCGCCGCGGACCGCGTCGAGATCGGCGAGGCTTCCCTTGAAACGGCGTCCCTCCGTGAGAACGGAGATCGCGGAGGCTCCCCCTTCCTCGTAGCGGCGTGCCTGCAACGCGGGATCGGGGATGAGGGCGAGGTCACCGCGCGAGGGACTCGCGCGCTTGACTTCGGCGATGATCTTGACACGATCGGCCGGCGCGAGCGCCGCCAGGACGTCGAGGGCCGGGGTACGCGCGAGGGCGGCGGCCTCCACCGCGGACCGAGGTGTCGCGCGTGCGCGCGCCTCGGCATCCTCCACCGCGCCGGCCGTGAGGTCGGCGAGCACGCTCAGTGCTCTTTCGCGATGTACTTGGTGCCGTTGACGCCGTACCCGGCCTTGGCCATGATCCAGCCGGTCAGGAGGCCCACGACGAGGAGACCTGCCGAAGCCCAGACCAGCACGGGCATGTCGAACCAGTAGAACAGTGTGCCCAGCGCGACCGCGACGAGCATGATCGTGACGGCCGTCCAGGCGGCGGGAGAGTGGCCGTGGCCGGGGTCACCGATCTCGTTGCTCATGGGGGTTCCTCCTGTCAGCGCGGGTTTTCTCAGTCTAGCGGTCGGCGGTCGGGTCTTCTCCGCGCGACAGGTCGTCCCACGAGTCGATGGCCGTGTCCCGAGCCGCATCGGCCGGTCGTGCGCCGTCCGCGCCCGCTGCCCGTGCGGGCGCGTCGCCCTCGGCACGATACCGGCGATCAGCGCTGCGCCATCGGCGCGCGGTCACCAAGATCAGGATGCCGCCGGCGGCGAGGACCACCCATGCGACCAGAGTGATGAAGGGCCAGGGAGTGGGGGTGAGTGAGGCCACGAGGTCGCTCACCGCCCGTGTCCCCGTGATTCCGGTCGCCTCGGTGACACTCGCCGACACGGCCGAGATCGGAGTGGCGAAGGCGGTGCCGGCCGTCAGCGCACCCAGGAGCACCGCGATGACGACCGTGAGCGCGCCGAAGACGTACCGCAGGACGACACCCACGATCGACAGCGCTCCGCCGAGGGCGAGGACCGTCAGACTCAGGGGGGTCAGGAGCGCCAGCGCGCCGTCACCGGGAACGAGGAGGGGCTCGGCCGCTCCGTCGTCGAGGACGACCGTGAACCAGGTCTGCGTCGCGGAGATCACGCCGACGGCCCCGCACGCGAGGAGAGCCAGGACGCTGATCAGACGGGATCGCGCGGTCACGCGCCCGTCTCCGGCCCGCGCGCGGGTTCGAGGTCGAGCGTGTCGAAGCAGGAGCGCAGGCCCGTGTGGCAGGCGGCCCCCACCTGCTCGACCTCGACGAGGATCGCGTCGCCGTCGCAGTCGAGGTGCGCTCCGCGGACGAGCTGGATGTGGCCGGACGTGTCGCCCTTCCGCCAGTACTCGCCGCGCGAGCGCGACCAGAAGGTCACACGACCCTCCGTCAGCGTCCGGCGGAGCGCCTCGGCATCCATCCAGCCGAGCATCAGGACCTCACGGGTGTCCCATTGCTGGACGATGGCGGCGACGAGGCCGTCCGCGGTGAAGCGCACGCGGGAGATCCGCTCGGCGACGACGCCCTCGGGGACGCCGTCGGGATCGACGGGGCTCATGCGGCGGTCTCCCCCGGGAGGAGGCTCTCGCGCACGGCGATCCCCTGCCCCGCCATGCTGCGCTTGACGTCGCCGATCGTGAGCTGACCGGTGTGGAACACGGACGCTGCGAGGACGGCATCCGCCCCCGCGGCGATCGCGGGGCCGAAGTGCACGGCCGCTCCCGCGCCCCCCGAGGCGATGACGGGCACGCGCGAGGCCTCGCGCATGAGCCGGACGAGCTCGAGGTCGAAGCCCTCTCTCGTCCCGTCGGCGTCGATCGAGTTGACCAAGAGTTCTCCGGCCCCCCGCTCGATGGCCTCGCGAGCCCAGGCGAGGGCGTCGATGTCGGTCGCGGTGCGTCCGCCGTGGGTGGTCACCACGAACCCGGAGGGGATCTCGTCGGTCGGGCCCCCGGGGCGCCGCATGACGTCCAGGGAGAGGACCAGGACCTGGGCCCCGAACCGGTCGGCGATCTCGTCGAGGAGCGCGGGGCGCGCGATGGCGGCGGAGTTGACGCCGATCTTGTCGGCCCCCACGGCGAGGAGACGCGCGACATCGTCGACGGAGCGGACTCCCCCGCCGACGGTCAGCGGGATGAAGACCTCCTCGGCGGTGCGGCGCACGACGTCGTACGTCGTCGCACGCTCGTCGACGGTCGCGGTCACATCGAGGAAGGTGATCTCGTCGGCTCCCTGCCGGAAGTACTCGCGGGCGAGTTCGACCGGATCCCCCATGTCGCGGAGGTTCTGGAAGTTCACGCCTTTCACCACTCGGCCGCCGGCGACGTCGAGGCACGGGATGACGCGGCAGACGAGGCTCATCAGAGCCTCGCGTTGTCGATCGCGGTCACCAGGATCGCGCGCGCCCCGAGGGCGTAGAGATCGTCCATCGCCTGGTTGACCTTCTTGCGCGCCACCATGACCCGCACGGCGACCCAGTCGGGGTCGCGCAGCGGAGAGATCGTCGGCGATTCGATCCCCGGAGTGAGCGCCACGGCGTCATCGATCAGGGCCACGGGGAGGTCGTAGTCGACGAGGACGTACTGCCGCGCGACAAGGACTCCGCGCAGGCGACGGAGAAGCGTCTCGGTCCCGTCGGCGTCGCTCGGTCCCGTGATGAGGACCGCTTCGGAACGCAGGATGACGGGGCCGAAGACCTCGAGCCCCGCCTGGCGGAGCGTGGTGCCGGTCTCGACGACGTCGGCCACCGCATCCGCGACCCCCAGCCGCACTGCGGACTCGACCGCGCCGTCCAACGGCACGAGGTCCACGGCGATGCCGTGGCGGTCGAGGAACGCGTCGACGAGTCCGGGATACGACGTCGCCACCCGCTTGCCCTCGAGGTCCGAGAGCTCGGAGAACGTCCCGGTCGGAGCGGCGAAGCGGAAGGTCGACCCGGCGAAGGCGAGGGATTCGATCTCGCGCGCGCCCGGCATCCGGGCGTCCAGGAGCAGGTCCCGACCGGTGATGCCGACGTCGAGCGCCCCGGAGCCGACGTAGGTGGCGATGTCCTTCGGGCGCAGGTAGAAGAACTCCACACCGTTGTCGGGATCGAGGACGTGGAGGTCCTTGGGGTCGCGGCGGCCGGTGTACCCGGCCTCCTGGAGCATCTCGGACGCGGTCTCGGCGAGCGAGCCCTTGTTCGGCACGGCGATTCGCAGCATGTCGGGACTTTCGATGGGGGTGAGCGGTGGGACGGAGCGCTCAGAGATGTCGGTAGACGTCCTGGAGGGTGAGGCCCTTCGCGAGCATCAGGACCTGCAGGTGGTATAGCAGCTGCGAGATCTCCTCGGCAGCGGCATCAGTCGACTCGTACTCGGCCGCCATCCACACCTCGGCGGCTTCCTCGACGATCTTCTTTCCGATCGCGTGCACACCGGCGTCCAGCTGCGCGACGGTCCCGGATCCTTCGGGTCGCTCGGCCGCTTTGGCGGAGAGCTCATCGAACAGCGCATCGAACGTCTTCACCATGCAAGGGTAGCGCGCCGCGGGAGGGTGATCCGGCGCCGTGGTCAGTGCGCGTGCGCGGCGGCCTGGCCGCGGAGAGCCGCGATCGCCGCTCCCGGATCGTCGGCGCCGAAGACCGCCGAACCGGCGACGAACGTGTCGGCTCCCGCTTCGGCCGCCTGCGCGATGGTCGAGGCGCTGATCCCGCCGTCCACCTGCAGCCAAACCGCCGACCCGCGCCGCACGGCTTCGTCGGCGAGGAGGCGGAGCTTCGGCATCGTCTCGGGCATGAAGGACTGGCCCCCGAAACCGGGCTCCACGGTCATGACGAGGATCTGATCGACCTCGCCCCACAGCTCATCGAGAGCGGATGCCGGTGTCCCGGGCTTCACCGCGACACCCGCGCGCGCGCCGATGTCGCGCAGTCGTCGGGCGAGGGCGATCGGGTCGCGCGCCGCCTCGAGATGGAAGGTGACCGAGGCCGCGCCGAGCTCGGCGTAACCGGGGGCCCAGCGATCGGGGTCCTCGATCATGAGGTGCACATCCAGCGGAATCGGGCTCGTCTGCTGGATCCGCTCCACCATCTGGGGGCCGAAGGTGAGGTTCGGCACGAAATGGTTGTCCATGACGTCGACGTGCGCGAAGTCCGCGGCGGCGATCCGGGCGAGCTCGGTCTGCATGTTGACGAAGTCCGCCGCCAGGATGCTGGGGTTGATGCGGATCTCGCGCGCGGGCTGAGGGACGTCACGGGCGGGCACGGGTCCATTATGGTCGAGCCGTGGACCCCATCACGGCACTGCTGGACGACCTCCTCGACGAGATCAGACCGATGGACGACGGCGCGCCGGCGGCATACATCCCGGAACTCGCCGCGGCGGACCCCGATCGACTGGCGTTCGCCGTGGTCGGACCGCGCGGTCGCGTGAGGGTCGTCGGCGACGGCGAGCACGAGTTCACCATCCAGTCGATATCGAAGCCGTTCGTCCTGGCGCTGGCACTCGAGGAATGCGGGCGCGAACGCGTCCTCGAGTGCGTGGGCGTGGAGCCGAGCGGGGAGCCTTTCAACGCGATCAGCCTCGCCCACGACACCGGGCGTCCCGCGAACCCGATGGTCAACGCCGGCGCGATCGCGACGACGGCGCTCGTCGGAGAGCCGGAGAGCGACATCGACGAGCGCACGGCGCGTATCGTCTCGAAACTGTCGGCGTTCGCGGGCCGCTCCCTGTGGGTCGACGAGGCGGTGTACGCCTCCGAGTCGGCGACGGGCGATCGCAACCGCGCCCTCGGGCACCTGCTGCGCTCCTACGGGGTGATGACCGGGTCCGTGGAGGCGGCGGTGGAGACCTACTTCCGCCAGTGCTCGTTGCTCGTGACCGTCCGCGACCTGGCCGTGATGGCCGGGACCTTGGCGTTCGGCGGTGTGAACCCCGTGACCGGCGTGCGCGTGGTGAGCACCCGCGTCGCGCGCGATGTGCTCTCGATCATGTCGTCCTGCGGAATGTACGACTACTCAGGCGAATGGCTCCTGCGCGTGGGTCTGCCGGCGAAGAGCGGAGTGAGCGGCGGGCTGCTGGCCGTGGCACCCTCGCAGTTCGGCGTCGCCGCCTTCAGCCCGCGGCTCGACGCGCACGGCAACAGCGTGCGGGCCATCGCCGCCGTCGAGACGGTGTCGGACCGCTTCGACATGCACCTGCTGGAGTCGCACGAGAACGTCGCGGTCCCGGCGCTGCGGATCGAACGCACCGGCGAGGGCCGCGTGGTCCACCTGGGCGGCGAACTCGGCTTCTCCGGCACGGAGCGGGTCATCGGGGTGCTCCGGGAGATCGCCGCCTCCGTTCCCGACGGCACCGAGGTCGTCGTCGACGCGTCAGAGCTCGCCCGCACGCATCCGGCCGCGCTCATCGCGCTCCGGGCGGAGTTCGAGGTGATGCCGGAGGGCTTCCGGCTCGCGGAGTGAGCCGGGGAGCGGATACCGCCCCTAGGCCTTCCGCAGGAGAGTGATCGACATCGCGTCGGTGCCGTGGCGATGCGGCCAGAGCTGAGCCCGGAGAGTCCCGTCGGTCTGCGCCGGCAGGTCGGGCGGTGACGATGCGATCCCCGCGATCACGTCGCGCGCGGGGAGCTCCTCGACCGCGTCGCCCCAGGACGCGCGGACGTCCGCGACGACCGCCGTGGTCTCGGCGAGATGCGGTGAGCACGTCACGTACGCGACCACGCCGCCCGGCGCGCACGCCACCAGCGCGGCATCCAGCAGTTCCCTCTGGAGGGACGCGAGCTCGGGGACATCCGCCGGAGTCTTCCGCCACCGCGCCTCGGGGCGGCGCCGCAGCGCGCCCAGCCCCGTGCAGGGCGCGTCGACGAGGACGCGATCGTAGGCCCCGGGGTCGCGAGCCGCGCGGGAGCGACCGTCCTCCTCGGAGACGGGAACCTCCATCGGCACCCCGGCGACGGCTTTGCGCACGAGACCCGCGCGGGCGGGGACGATCTCGTTGGCCTCGACGCGTGCGTCGACCTTCAGCGCCTCCGCGGCCAGAAGGGCGGTCTTGCCTCCGGGACCCGCGCACAGATCGAGCCAGCGCTCCCCCGCCTTCGCCGGCAGCGCCCGGGCGAGCGCCAGAGCCGCGAGCTGAGAGCCCTCGTCCTGCACGCGGACGCGGCCGTCCGACGCGGCGACCGTCGCTTCGGGGTCGCCGCCCTCGGAACGGAATCCGAACGGTGACAGCGGCGTGGCACGCCCATCCGCGGGCCGGTCGGCGAGACCCGGCAACGCGATCATCGTCACGGAGGGTGCCGCGTTGTCCGCGGCGAGCAACGCGTCGAGTTCGTCGGCGCGCCCCTCGGCGGCGAGGGCCCGACGGAACGCGCGCACGACCCACACCGGATGCGAGGTCAGCAGACCGATGCGCTCGTCATCGGACCGTGCACCCTCGGCGATGCGCGCCATCCACTCCCCCGGCGTGTCGCGCGAGACCCGCCGGAGCACGGCGTTGACGAAGCCGCTCGGGCCCCGGCCCGCCGCCGCCCGCGCGAGTTCGACCGACTCGTTGACGGCGGCGTGGGACGCGACGCGGGTGGACAGCAGCTGATGGACGCCGAGGCGCAGCGCGTCGACCAGCGCCGGGTCGATGTCGGCCACGGCCCGATCGGCGGCCACGCCGATGATCGCGTCGTACGTCCCCTGACGCCGCAGGGTGCCGTAGGTGAGTTCCGTCGCCAGCGCGGCATCCGCACCCGAGACGCCGGCCCGTGCGAGGGACACCGGCAGGAGCAGGTTCGCGTACGCGTCGGACTCGTGCACGGCCCGCAACGTCTCGTAGGCGATGCGACGAGGAGCGGAGGCGCTCATGAGCCGGCCACCGCGGAGGTCACGCGCAGTCCACGCCACCAGTCGGCGGCGTTCATCGCCGATCGACCCGCGGGCTGCACCCGGTCGAGGACCACCGGAGCGTCGGCCGTACCGACGAGGAGGCGTCCTTCGTGGAGGGACAGCGTGCCGGGAGCGAGGCGCGGCGACGGGTCGGGTGAGCGCCGCGCGGCCAGGATCTTCAGCCGCATCCCCGCCACCTCCGTGTGCGCGCCCGGCTCGGGCGTCGTCCCTCGGATGCGGCCGAGGACCGCGGCAGCCGGTGCGTCCCAGCGGACGCGTCCGTCGTCGATGGAGAGCTTGGGCGCGTACGTGACGTCGCCCTCCTGCGCGCGGGCGACCGCCGTTCCGGAGGCGAGGGCGTCGACCGCCGCGAGGAGGACTCCGGTCCCGACGTCCGCCAGCGTCGAAAGGAGCTCCCCGGCGCTGACGTCCTCCGGCGTGCGCATCGCCTCCTCGGCGATGACGTCCCCGGCATCCAGCTCCGCGACCAGGTGGAAGACGCTCACTCCGACCTGCTCGTCGCCGGCGATGAGCGCGTGCTGCACGGGAGCCGCGCCCCGCCACCGGGGCAGGAGGGAGAAGTGCAGGTTGATCCAGCCGAGACGCGGCGCGCTGAGCAGCGGCTCCCGCACGAGGCCTCCGTAGGCGACGATCACGCCGAGGTCGGGGCGACGCGCGCCGATCTCGGCGGTCGCGGTGTCATCGAGGCGTGCGGTGCGAAGCGTCTCGATGCCGAGCTCTTCCGCGGCAGCGGCCACGGGAGAGGGCGTCAGCACGCGTCGTCGGCCGAGGGGGGCGTCGGTGCGGGTCACGACCAGATCGACCTCGTGCGCGGAGGCCGCGAGGGCTTTCAGGGATGGAACCGCGACCGCCGGGGTTCCGGCGAAGACCAGACGCATGGAGCTCCTCACAACTCGAGATCGGGCACATCGACCCGCACTCTGAGTGTATTCCGGCGTACCTGGCCCTTCCCGCGCGGCGGCCGGCGGCCGGACACCGCATCGCTCACCACGGACGCGCGCAGGCTCTCGGCCACCCGCGCCCCGCGGGCGTAGTCGAACCGGACGAGCGCGCGCGCGCCGTCCTCCCCGTCCACCGGACCGAGGATCGCCTCGGCGTCGAGCTCGGGGACATCCTCCCGCAGCTTCTGCAGCGCGGTGTCGACCGAACGCCGCGCGCCGCTGAGGGCCGCGACCCGGACGGTGGGCGGCATCCGCAGCGGCAGGCGATCCGCGAGCTCGGCGCGCGCGTAGGCGGGCTGCGTCCATGTCGCCAGGGCCCGCGCGACCGCCCCGGTGACCCCGACGAGGTGGACCGGCGCACCGGGCGCGGCCAGCGCGGCGGCGTTGGACCACCACCGGAGGCAGGACTCGCCGATGCGCAGATCGTCCGCCATCAGCATCCGATCTCCGTCGAGCAGGATGACGGCGCGGTAGCCGCCCCGGGCGATCGGTTCTCCGCCACGGGTCGCGACGACGAGTGCGGGCCGGTCGTCCACCCGCAGGACCGGATGGTCGCCGTCGGCGACGATGACCCGGGTTCCGGGAAAAGCACGACCGAGTTCGTCGGCGGTCCTTTCGCTGCCGGAGGAGGCCATCCGCACCCGATCCGAGTCGCAATCGGAGCATCGCCAGGCGTGGGCGCTGCGCCCGCACCACGTGCACACCGGGACCGTTCCGGGACCGCGCGCGTGCAGCGGACCCGCGCAGTGGCGGCACCGCGCCGGATGTCGGCACTCGGCGCACACGAGGATCGGCGCGTATCCCGGTCGGGAGACCTGGACCAGGACGGGCCCGTGCGCGAGCGCCTCCCGGGCGGCGGCGTATGCGGTGGAGGGGACGCGCGTTCCGCGGGACTCCCCCTCGCGCGTCGCGCTGAGGACCACCCGCGCCCCGACGCGGCGTCGCGCCGGCAGATCCCGTACCCACCCGACCGCGACCAGACGCTCGACGTCCGTCGTTCTGGTGTGCCCGGCGAAGACGAGGGCACCGCCCTCGAGCTCCTGGCGCAGGAGCGCGGCGTCCCGGGCGTGCACGCCCGGTGAGAGCGGCTCTCCGAGGAGCGGGTCGCCGTCGTCCCAGATCGCCACGAGCCCGAGGTCACGCGCCGGGGCGTAGACGGCCGAGCGGTTCCCGACGACGATGCAGGGGGCTTCGGCGAGGGTCCGCAGATACGCCGCGTACCGGGCGGGTGAGGACTGCGCGGCGTCGTGGCGGACGACCGCGGCGAGCGGGACGCGACCGGCCAGCGCCTCCTCGATCTGCGCGCGGTCGCGGTGGTCGGGAACGACGACGACCGCGGTCCGCCCCCGCGCGAGGGTATCGATCGCGAGTGCCGCGAGAAGCTCCGCCCACGCCCCGATGTCGTCGCCCGCCGGAAGGCGCACAGGATGCGGCGGCGCGTCGAGCGCGATCCGCGCATCCGCGCGCATCGCCTCGTCGAGGCCGGGGAACCCGGACAGACGCATCCTCGCCCATTCGCGCACGGTCTCGTCGATCCGAGGCGCCTCCGGGGTCTCCGAGGCCAGCCAGACCTTCTCGGCCCGAACCATCCGTTTCGGGATGGCCAGGCGCAGGATGTCGGCCGCCGAGCCCGCCGCACGATCTGCGACGCGACGCACCAGTCGGTAGAGATCCGGAGTGAGGACCGGAACGGAGGAGACCACGTCCTCGATCTCGGACAGCGGCCGTCCCCCCTCTTCGGCGACCGCGCGCTCCACGAGGAATCCCTCGACGACCCGGCCCGCGCTGCGCAGAGGCACCTTCACCCGCACGCCCGGTTGGGCGAGCGCGTCGAACTCCCGTGGGATCGCGTAGTCGAAGAGGCGATCGAGCTGCGGCAACGGCGAATCGATCAGGACCCGGGCGACCGGGAGGCTCACGTCGTGCACCCGCGCAGCCGGAGCCGGTCGGGCACCGGCCTCACAAGCCCGCGGCCGCGCGGAGGTCGTCGGCGCGGTCGGTGCGCTCCCACGTGAACTCCGGGAGTTCGCGACCGAAGTGCCCGTAGGCGGCCGTCTTGGCGTAGATGGGCCGCAGCAGATCCAGCTGATCGATGATCGCCTGCGGCCGCAGGTCGAACACCTCCAGGATCGCCCGGGTGATCTGATCGTCAGAGACGTGACCGGTGCCGAAGGTCTCGACGTACATCCCCACCGGGGCCGCCTTGCCGATCGCGTAGGCGACCTGGACTTCGAGCCGATCGGCCAGCCCCGCCGCGACGGCGTTCTTGGCGACCCAGCGCATCGCGTACGCGGCTGAACGGTCGACCTTCGAGGGATCCTTGCCGCTGAACGCACCGCCGCCATGGCGGGACGCGCCGCCGTACGTGTCGATGATGATCTTGCGCCCCGTGAGTCCGGCGTCCCCCTTCGGGCCGCCGATGACGAACGGGCCGGCGGGGTTGATGATGAAGTCGGTGCCGGAGATGTCCAGGCCCGACTCCGCGATGACGGGTTCGATGACCTCGGCGCGCACCGCGGCGCGGAGCGCGGCGAGCGAGATGTCCGGGTGGTGCTGGGTCGACAACACGACGGTCTCCACCGTCCGCGGCACGACGCCGTCGTAGCCGAGCGTCACCTGCGTCTTGCCGTCCGGGCGGAGGAACGGGAGGGCTCCGGAGCGACGCGCCTCGGACAGGCGCTCGGCGATACGGTGCGCCGTGTGGATGGCGGTCGGCATGAGCTGCGGGGTCTCGTTCGTGGCGAACCCGAACATGATGCCCTGGTCACCGGCACCGAGCGCGTCCACCGGGTCGAGGGATCCGCCTTCCCGGTGCTCGATCGCGGTGTCGACGCCGGCGGCGATGTCACCGGACTGCTCGCCGATCGACACCGTCACTCCGCAGGAATCACCGTCGAACCCGGTCTCGCTGGAGGTGTAGCCGATGCGGTTCACCACGCCTCGCACGACGCCGGGGATGTCGACGTATCCGTCCGTGCGCACCTCGCCCGCGACATGGACGAGCCCCGTCGTCACGAGTGTCTCGACCGCCACGCGGCTTCCCGGGTCCTGCGCGATCAGCGCATCGAGGACGGCATCCGAGATCTGGTCGCAGATCTTGTCCGGATGCCCTTCCGTGACCGACTCGGACGTGAACAGGCGCAGGGCGGACATCGATCCTCCAGATCGCGGAACGGGGCGGGAACAAGTATGCCCCTGATCGCGGACACGGCCGCGATCAGGGGCACCGGGCCGTCATACGACGGCCGAAAGCGGGGTTACTCCGCGTGACGCAGACGCAGCTTGTCCTCGTGGATCTCGTGCATCGCGATCGTGAGCGGCTTGTCTTCGACGGTGGAGTCGACCAGCGGACCCACGTTGTCGAAGAGGTTGCCCTCGTGCAGGTCGGAGTAGTAGTCGTTGATCTGGCGCGCCCGCTTGGCCGCATAGATCACCAGCTGGTACTTCGAGTCGACCTTCTCGAGAAGGCTGTCGATGGGGGGCTCGATGATGCCCTGGTTCGTTCCGGCCATGGGAACCTCCTCGGTTCGGCGGATGGGAAAAGTGAGGTCGGCGGCGCGCTCCGCAGAACGCGCATCGGACCAGTCTACCGCGACGGACCGTCAGGACGCGGACGGGCGGCTGATCAGCTGTCGCTTGGAGCTGAGGACGCCGGTGTCGAACCCGGCGAGGTGCAGTCCGCCGTGGAAGCGGGCGTGTTCGATCTTCACGCAGCGATCCATCACGACGCGAAGCCCCGCGTCTTCCGCGATCCGTGCCGCATCCTCGTTCCACGACCCCAGCTGGAGCCACAGGGTCTTCGCCCCTGCATCCACAGCCTCCTGCGCGACACCGGGGAGGTCGTCGTGGCGGCGGAAGACGTCGACGATGTCCGGCGCGTACGGCAGGTCCGCCAGCGAGGGGTACACGGGGCGGCCGAGGATCGAGGTTGCGCGGGGATTCACGAAGAACACCTCGTAGGGGGCACTGCCGAGCAGGTACGAGCCGACGAAGTAGCTGGCACGAGCCGGGTTGTCCGAGGCGCCGACGACCGCGATCGACCGTGCGGAGCGCAGGATCTCGAATCGCTCCTGCGCGTTCGGGCCGACCCAGGTGCGGCCGGTGTCGGCGGCGGGTGCACCGGGAAGGGCGCAGGCTTGTCCGACGGACGGCTGCGGAAGGGCGCAGGAGTCGCTCATCGGGTCACCCCCGTCGCGGCGGTGAGCGCCTGATCGAGATCCCACAGGATGTCCTCCGGATCTTCGAGACCGACCGAGATGCGGATGAGGTCGGCGGGAACACCCGCCCGATCGAGCTGATCGGCGGTGAGCTGGCGGTGCGTGGTGGACGCCGGGTGGATCACGAGGGTTCGGGCGTCGCCGATGTTCGCGAGGTGCGACGCGAGCTGGAGGGCGTCGATCACGGCCTCCCCCGCCCGGCGCCCGGCATCCAGGTCGTCGCCGTCCGCACGGACTCCGAATGCGAAGACCGAGCCCGGCCCGAGCGGCAGGTAGCGCTCGGCGCGGTCGTGGTGCGGGTGGTCCGCGAGCCCCGCCCAGGTCACGAAGGACACGCGCGGGTCGTCCTGCAGCCACTCCGCGACGATCCGCGCGTTGGCCAGATGAGCATCGATGCGCTGCGGCAGCGTCTCAACACCCTGCAGGAGCTGGAACGCCGCCTGCGGGCTGAGCGCGGGTCCGATGTCGCGCAGCTGCTCGCTGCGCAGCCGCGTCAGGAAGCCGTATTCGCCGAAGTTGTCCCACCAGCGGATGCCGCCGTAAGACGGGACCGGCTCGGTCATCTGCGGGAACTTGCCGTTGCCCCAGTCGAATGTGCCCTTCTCGATGACGACGCCGCCGAGGGTCGTGCCGTGGCCGCCGAGGAACTTCGTCACGGAGTGGATGACGATGTCGGCCCCGTGCTCGAGCGGGCGCGCGAGATAGGGCGTCGCCAGCGTCGAGTCGACGACGAGAGGGATGCCGGCCGCGTGGGCGATGTCCGCAAGGGCGGCGATGTCGGCGATCTCTCCGGAGGGATTGCCGATCGTCTCGACGTAGAGCACCTTCGTCTCCGGTCGGATCGCCGCGGCGTAGTCGGCCGGGTCGCTGGAGGGGACGAACGTGGTCTCGACGCCGAAGCGGCGCAGCGTCACGTCGAGCTGCGTGACGGTCCCGCCGTACAGCTGGGCCGAGGCCACCACGTGGTCCCCCGCCCCGACGAGCGCGGCGAAGGTGATGAACTCCGCGCTCATGCCCGACGCGGTGGCGACGGCGCCGATGCCGCCCTCGAGCGACGCCAGTCGCTCCTCGAGGGCGGCGACCGTGGGGTTGCCGATGCGCGAGTAGATGTTGCCGTACTTCTGCAGGGCGAAGAGGTTGCCCGCATCCGCGGCGTCGTCGAAGACGAAGGACGTCGTCTGATAGATGGGCACGGCCCGGGCGCCGGTGGCGGCGTCGGGGGTGCCGCCGGCGTGCAGGGCGCGGGTGCGGAAGCCGAACCGGTGATCGTCGCTCATGCTGCTCTCTCTGTGGGGGCGTTCGGGATGATGCCGCTCAGGCGTCGGCGAGGACGTCGGCGATCTGGGTGACGGCCCAGGGATTCTGCAGCGACGTGGTGTCGCCGAGGGGGCTCGGGACCCGCCCCGCGCGGCGATCCTGCTCAGCCTCCCACAGCTGTCCGAGGAGGCGTCGCAGGATCTTGCCGGAGCGGGTCTTGGGCAGCTCCGGGACGACGACGAGGTGTCGCGGCTTCGCGATGGGACCGATCTCCCGCGCCACCTGGGAGCGCAGCTCCGTCGGTTGCGGGGCGGCCGTACCGGAGGCGACGACGAACGCGGCGACCGCGTGGCCCGTGACCGGGTCGGCGACCGCCGTGACACCCGCCTCGCCGACGCTCTCGTGCGCGACGAGCGCGGACTCGATCTCGATCGTCGACATGCGGTGCCCGGAGACGTTCAGGACATCATCGAGCCGGCCGAGGATCCAGATGTACCCGTCGGCATCAACCGTCGCGGAGTCCCCGGCGACGTAGTAGCCGCCGTGGGCTCCGTGGCCGGCGTACTGCGCCCAGTACGAGTCGCGGTAGCGGGCCGCGTCCTTCCACACCGTGCGCGCCATCCCGGGCCACGGTCGTCGCACGACGAGGGTCCCCGAGCGACCGGGGGCCACCTCGCGGCCATCCTCGTCGACGACGGCCGCGTCGATCCCCGGGAAGGGAACGGATGCCGAGCCGGGCTTGAGGGTCGTGACGCCGGGGAGCGGCGCGATCATGGCCGCGCCCGTCTCGGACTGCCACCAGGTGTCGACGACCGGCAGGGTGTCGCGGCCGAACGTGCGCCGGAACCAGACCCACGCGGCGGGATTGATCGCCTCCCCCACGGTGCCGAGGAGGCGGAGCGACGACAGATCGTGGCCGGGGGGCAGCTCGTCACCGAACCAGGTCATGAAGGTGCGGATGAGGGTGGGCGCGGTGTAGTAGACCGTGACGCCGTACCGCTCGATGATCTCGAGATGCCGGGTGCGCACCGGAGTGTCGGGTGTCCCCTCGTAGATCACCTGGGTGAGCCCGTTGGAGAGCGGACCGTAGATCTCGTAGGTGTGGGCCGTGACCCACGCGAGGTCCGCGGTGCACCAGTGCACGTCGTCCTCGCGGGCGTCGAAGTGCGCCCAATGCGCGAAGCTCGCGTGGGTGAGGTACCCGCCGGAGGTGTGCACGAGCCCCTTGGGCCGGCCCGTCGTCCCGGAGGTGTAGATGATGAAGAGCGGATGCTCGGCATCGAACGCGTCGGGCCGGTGCTCCGACGACGCGGCGTCGACGACGTCGTGCCACCAGACGTCCCGACCCGGGGTCCACGGGACGTCCTGTCCGGTGCGACGGACGACGAGGACGTGCTCGAGGTGGGCGAGTCCGTCCGCGGCCTCGTCGGCGGCGGACTTGACCTCGACGGCGGCCGCGCGGCGGTGCTGCCCGTCGGTGGTGACGAGGAGCTTCGCCTCGGTGTCCTCGAGGCGGAAGCGCAGCGCCTCGGCCGAGAAACCGCCGAAGACAAGCGAGTGCACCGCCCCGATGCGCGCGCACGCGAGCGTGATCACGACGGTCTCCACGAGCACGGGGAGGTAGATCACGACGCGATCGCCGGGCCCGATGCCGAGGGCCAGGAGGGCGTTCGCCGCCTGCGCGACGCGACGCTGCAGATCGGCGTAGGTGACGGTGACCCGGTCACCGGGTTCGCCCTCGAAGTGCAGGGCGACCTTCTCGCCGCGGCCCGCCGCGACGTGCCTGTCGACGCAGTTCTCCGCGACGTTCAGGCGCCCGCCGACGAACCAGCGCGCCGCAGGGACCGACAGAGCCCCCTCGGCATCCCGGACCGGCGGATCCCATTCGTGGGCGGTGTCCCACGGGCGCGCCCACGTCAGCCTCTCGGCCGCGCGCTCCCAGAAGGCGATCGGGTCCGCCGCCGCGGTGGCGTACACGTCGGCGGCCACGTTCGCGCGCGCCGCGAGCCCGGCGGGCGGAGGGAACGCCCGGGTCTCCACGAGGCGTCCCTCGGACACGGAAGCGCCGCTCCCGTCATTGATTCCGCTCATGTCAGATCCATCGCCGGAGCAGGTACTTCTGCACGATGCTCAGGATGCCGTTGGTGAGGGTGCCGAGGAGAGCGAGCAGGACGATGGCGAGCAGGATGCGGTCAACACGACCATTCGACTGTGAGTCTGTGAGCAGCCAGCCGAGACCCATCGAGGCGGCGATGAGCTCCGCGGCGACGAGGAAGAGCCAGGCCTGCGCAAGGGCGAGCCGGAGACCGGCCATGATCGAGGGCACGACGGCCGGGAGCTGCACGGTACGGAAGAGCGCGAATCCGCGCAGGCTGAACGAGCGGGCCATCTCCACCGAGCGCGCGTCGACCTGCCGGAGCGCCAGGCTCACGGTGGTGAAGACGGGGAAGAACGCCCCGATTGCGATGAGCGTGACCTTCGATTCTTCGCCGATCCCCATCCACAGCAGCAGAAGGGGCACGAGCGCGAGGGACGGGACCGCCCGGATCGCGGCGAGGGTCGGACTCAGGAGAGCGTCTCCGGCGCGCGTCAGCCCCACGACGGCGGCGACAGCGAGCCCGGTCACGGCGCCGATGGCGAAGCCGAGGAACACCCGCTGCACCGAGATCGCGATGTGGATCCACAACGACCCGCTCTCGGCGAGCTGCACCGCGGCGGCGAGGACGCTGGCCGGCGGAGGCAGCCGGTAGGCCGGGACCAGACCCGACGCCGTGACGGCCTGCCACACCGCGAGGAGGACGAGCGGGACGAGCGCTCCCCCGACGATGCGGACCGAGCGGCGGCTCCAGAACGCGCGCGCCGACGACCCCGGACGCGCGGTGGCGTCCGGGGTCGTGCGGCTCTGCGCGGGTGCGGAGGTCATCGCCCCTCGGTCGCCTGCACGGCGAAGGTGTCGTTGACGATGGTGTCGAGCGCGTCGTTCACGGCGCTCTCCCCGCCCTGCACCGCATCCGAGGCCACGAGGACCGGCGCGATCACGCGGAGGACATCGAGCTGGGCCTCACCGGGGACACCCGAGACGTCGAGGTTCGAGCGCTCCTGGATGACGGTGTTCGCTACCGCGATGTCGATTGCCGCGACCTCGGCCAGAAGCGCGGCGGTCTCCTCGGGGTTCTCGAGCGCCCAGGCACGCGCCTCCTCGTACGCGTCGACGACCACCTGCGCGACATCCGGGTGGTCGGTGAGGAAGCTCTCGGTGGCGTTGAGGAAGCCGTAGGAGTTGAAGTCGACGTTGCGGTAGATCAGCTGCGCGCCGGACTCGACCTCCGCGGCCGCCATGATCGGGTCCAGACCCGCCCACGCGTCGACAGAGCCGGCCTCGAGCGCCGCGCGTCCGTCGGCGTGCTGCAGGTTCTGCGCCTCGATGTCGTCGACCGACAGGCCCTCGGTCTCCAGGGCCTGCAGGAGGAAGAAGTAGGGGTCGGTACCCGTGGTGGCCGCGACCGACTTCCCGGCGAGGTCGGCGACGGACGTGATGTCACTTCCCTCGGGCACGACGATCGCGGACCACTCGGGCTGCGAGTAGATGTCGATGACTTGGATGGGCGAACCGTTGGCACGGGCGAGGAGCGCCGCGGAGCCCGCGGTCGAGCCCACGTCCAGGGAGCCGGCCCGCAGGAACTCGTTGGCCTTGTTCGAGCCGGCCGACTGCACCCACTCGACGGTGACGTCATCGCCGAGCACGTCCTCGATGAGTCCCTGGTCGCGCACGATCAGGCTCAGCGGGTTGTAAGTGGCGAAGTCGATGGACAGGGTGTCGGTGGACCACTCCGAAGCGGTGCCGGCGGTGTCGCCCTCGGACTGCGCGGAGGCGTTCTCGCCCGAGAGGCACCCGGTCGTGGCCATCATCATCGCACCGGCGAGGACGATCGCGGGTACGGTGCGGCGGATGACGGTGCTCATCGGGTCTCCTCGAGAGTCTGGTGATGGGTGGGGACGCCGAGTCCTTCGAGGAGCTCGGCGCGCAGGTCCGCGAAGACGTGATCTGCACGATCGCGGGGACGGATGCCGGGGACGTCGACCGTGCGGGCGACGGAACCGGACGAGGGGTCGTCACCGAGGGTGCGAAGGAGCACCACACGGTCGGCGAGGTAGAGGGCCTCCTCCACGTCGTGCGTCACGAGGACGACGGTCGTGGGGCGGGAGGCATGGATGTCCAGGAGCAGGTCCTGCATGCGCAGACGCGTGAGGGCGTCCAGGGCTCCGAACGGCTCGTCGAGGAGGAGCACTTCGGGTCCGCGCGCGAGGGCGCGTGCGAGCGACGCGCGCTGCGCCATCCCGCCGGAGACCTCCGCGGGCCGGCGATCCGCGGCCTGGTCCAGCCCCACGAGACGGAGCAGATCTGCCACGCGGTCGCGTCCCTCGCGCTTCGCCGTCCCGCGCGGGAGGCCGAGCGCGACATTCTGCGCGATCGTCCGCCACGGCAGCAGACGCGGCTCCTGGAAGGCCACCGCGGTGCGGTCGTCGGTGTCGCGGACGGCCGAGGAGTCCAGCGAGATGGTTCCGCGGGACGGCTGGTCCAGACCCCCGAGGAGCTTGAGCAGCGTGGACTTGCCGCACCCGGAGGGTCCGACGATGGCGAGGATCTCCCCTGCGGCGAGGTCGAGGTCGACGTCCCTCAGCACGGCGTGCTCCCCCTGCGGGGTCGCGAAGGAGCGCGACAGACCGGTCAAGCGGACGACGCCGCGGGCGGTCTGCGCGGACGCTGCGGGCACGGCGGGCGCGAGGAGGGTGGACACGCCTTCGATCATGCCGACTCGATGACCACCCCCGCGTCACGGACGTAACGTGACGAAATGCGGCGTCAGGATCCGAGAGCGGCGATCTCCGCAGCGGCCCGCGCGACGTCGTCGTTCACGACGCGGTAATCGAACTCCGCCTGCGCCGCCAGCTCGCCCCGCGCGGTGCGCAGGCGTCGCGCCTGCTCTTCCGGGCCCTCGGTGCCCCGACCGATGAGCCGGTTGACGAGCTCGTCCCAGCTCGGCGGCAGGAGGAAGACGAGAGTCGCCGACGGCTCGGCGGCCCGCACCTGACGCGCACCCTGCAGGTCGATCTCCAGGAGCACCGTCCTGCCCTCGGCGAGGACCCGCTCGATCGGGCCACGGGGGGTGCCGTACCGGTACGCGTTGTGGACGGTGGCCCACTCCAGAAGCTCACCCTCCGCCACGAGCCGGTCGAACTCCGCGTCGTCGACGAAGTAATAGTGCTCGCCGTGGACCTCACCCGGACGCGGTGCGCGCGTCGTGGCCGAGACCGAAAGGTGGATGTCGGGGTGGTGCTCCTTGATGTGGGCGGCGACGGTGCCCTTGCCGACCGCCGTCGGACCCGCGAGGACGAGGAGGCGGCTGCGGCCGGACCGAGGAGCGGGTTCGGGGAACCGGGTGTCGAGGAAAGCGCGCAGCGCCTCCCGCTGGCGCGCACCGAGCCCGCCCAGCCGCTTCACCGGCGAGATGTCGAGGTCGGAAAGGATGCGATCGCGCTTCCCGGCGCCGATCGCGGGGACGCTCGTGAGGAACTCGGTGATGCGCATCGCGCCCGCCGGCGAGGTCGGGGCATCCAGCGCGCGCCGCAGAAGCTCCTGGGGGGTGATCACCCGTGTGGCGACGTCGTTCTTCAGCGCGGCGCGCTCCCGGCGCGCGGCGACGGCACGCCGCGATGCCGCGACCCGGTCGACCTCGGGAGGGGTGCGCGAATCAGCCATCGTGCGCCGCTCCCGCGCGTCCGCGCACGATCCCCGCGTCACGGTAGAGGGCGGAGCGCTCGTCGATGCGCGCGGTCAAGTCGGCAGGTCCCGCAGAGAGGACGCTCCGACTCTCCGACGCGAGGACATGCGCCGCGACGGCGCCGAAGAGCCGCGGCAGATCGGCCGGAGTAGCACCCTGTGCGCCGAAGCCCGGTGCCAGCAGCGGGGCGCCGGCGAGCACATCGTCGGTGAGGCCGAACTCGTGCCGGTCGACGGTCGCCCCGACGACGAGTCCGATCGGGCCCAGCTCTCCGCCGAAGGCGGCGGAGCCGTTGACCCACGCGATGTCCCGTGCGACCCGGCGGGCGACGGACTGGTCCGCCTCCGCTTCGACATCGACCGTGCGCGCCGTCTGCAGCGCCGCGGCCTCCGGATTGCTGGTCGCGGCGAGGACGAACACGCCCTTGCCGAGTCGCACCGCTCCGGTGAGGGTCGCGCGCAGAGACTCGGGCCCGAGGTAGGGGCTCACGGTGAGGGCGTCGGCCTCGAGCGGCGAGCCGGGCGTCAGCCAGGCGGCGCTGTACCCGTCCATCGTGGAGCCGATGTCCCCGCGCTTGGCATCGGCGATCACGATCAGGCCGGCAGCCCGCGCGGACGCGAGTACGGACTCCAGCGCGGCGAACCCCGCGGCGCCGAAGCGCTCGAAGAAGGCCACCTGGGGCTTGACGACCCCGACACGTCCTGCCGCCGCGTCGACCACGCGGAGCCCGAAGTCGCGGGCGCCGGCCGGTGAGTCGCCGAGACCCCAGTCGCTCAGCAGGTGCGGGTGAGGGTCGATCCCCACGCATAGGGGTCCGAAGCGATCGAGGGATTCCCTGATGCGGCGTCCGAACGAGCTCACGCGCGCCCAGCCCGATCCACGGCGTACTCCTGGAGGCTGCGGACCTCGAATCCGCGACGGAGCACGGGAATCGCGCTGACCGCCGCGCCGAGTACGGCCATCGTGGTGAACAGCGCCTTGTCTCCCGCGACCGCGGCGGCGCGGATCTCGTAGCCGTCGGCCCGAGCCATCCCGCCCGACGGGGTGTTCACGACGATGTCGATCTCCCCCGCGTTGATGAGGTCGACGATGTTGGTATCCCCCGACTCCTGCGTGGACGAGTACTTGTTCACGACCGTGACGCGGATGCCGTTCCGCGCGAGGATCTCCGCTGTCCCCTCGGTGGCGACGAGCTCGTACCCGAGCTCGGCGAGCCGGTGGGCGGGCAGGATGACCGCGCGCTTGTCGCTGTCGGCGACGGAGATGAAGACGCGACCGCTGAGCGGCACTCCGCCGTAGGCCGCTTCCTGGGACTTCGCGAACGCGGTCGGGAAGTCACGATCGATTCCCATGACCTCGCCGGTCGAGCGCATCTCGGGGCCGAGGACGGAGTCGACGGTCTGTCCGTCTGCGGTACGGAAGCGCTTGAAGGGGAGCACCGCCTCCTTCACCGCCACCGGGGCGTCGAGCGGCACCCGCGACCCGTCGCGTTCGGGCAGGAGGCCCTCGGCGATCAGGTCGGCGATGCTTGTGCCGGCCATGATGCGGCTCGCGGCCTTGGCGAGGGGGATGCCGAGCGCCTTGGAGACGAAGGGAACCGTGCGGCTCGCGCGCGGGTTCGCCTCGATGACATAGAGGACCCCCGCGCTGACGGCGAACTGGACGTTGAGCAGACCACGGACGCCGATGCCGCGTGCGATCGCGCCGGTGGCCTCGCGGACGCGGTCGATCTCGGTGCGCCCGAGGCTCACCGGCGGAAGGGTGCAGCTGGAGTCGCCGGAGTGGATGCCGGCCTCCTCGAGGTGCTCCATCACGCCGCCGATGTAGAGCGTCTCACCGTCGAAGAGGGCGTCGACGTCGATTTCGACCGCGTCATCGAGGAAGCGGTCGACGAGGAGAGGGAGCCCCGGTCCGATGATCGCCTGATCGGCGATGCGCCGGAAGTAGTCGCGGAGGCTGTCGGTGTCGTAGACGATCTCCATGCCACGGCCGCCGAGCACGAAGCTCGGACGCACCAGCACCGGGTACCCGATGTCCTCGGCGACGGCGATGGCGCCCTCCACGTCGATCGCGGTGCCGTGGCGCGGCGCCACGAGGCCCGCCTCTTCGAGGATGCCGCTGAACAGTCCGCGCTCCTCCGCGAGGTCGATCGCCGCGGGCGAGGTGCCGAGGATCGTGTAGCCGGCCTCCTCGATCCCCTTCGCGAGCCCCAGCGGCGTCTGCCCGCCCAGCTGGCAGACGACACCGAGGATCGTGCCCGACTGCGCCTCGGCGTGGAGCACCTCCAGCACGTCCTCGAGCGTCAGCGGCTCGAAGTACAGACGGTCCGAGGTGTCGTAGTCGGTGGAGACCGTCTCCGGGTTGCAGTTGACCATGACCGTCTCGAACCCGGCATCCGACAGTGCGAACGAGGCGTGCACGCACGAGTAATCGAACTCCACGCCCTGACCGATCCGGTTCGGCCCCGAACCGATGATGACCACCTTCGTGCGCTCCGACGGGGTCACCTCCGTCTCGGCGTCGTAGCTGGAGTAGTGATAGGGCGTGAGTGCAGGGAACTCCCCCGCGCACGTGTCGACGGTCTTGTACACCGGACGGATGTCGAGCCCGTGGCGGACCGTCCGCACGGAGACCTCGTCGATACCCCGGAGCTGGGCGATCTGGGCGTCGCTGAAGCCGTGTTCCTTCGCGATGCGCATGACGCGGGCATCGAGCTCCGTCGCGCTGCGGACGAACTCCGCGACCTCGTTGATGAGGACGATCTGGTCGATGAACCACGGGTCGATCGCCGTCGCCTCGAAGGCCTGCTCGGGCGTCGCGCCCAGGCGCAGAGCCTGCTGGAGGACGACGATGCGTCCGTCGGTCGGGATCTTGGCGATGTCGAGCAGCTCCTCGACCGAACGGGACTCCTCGCCCCAGTGGAAGCTCGAGCCGCGCTTCTCCAGCGACCGCAGCGCCTTCTGGAGGGCCGTGGCGTAGTTCCGACCGATCGCCATCGCCTCGCCGACGGACTTCATGGTCGTGGTGAGGGTGGTGTCGGCGGCCGGGAACTTCTCGAAGTTGAACCGCGGAACCTTCACGACGACGTAGTCGAGGGTGGGTTCGAAGCTCGCCGGCGTCACCTTGGTGATGTCGTTCGGGATCTCATCGAGGCGATATCCGATGGCGAGCTTCGCGGCGATCTTCGCGATCGGGAATCCGGTGGCCTTGGACGCCAGGGCGGACGAGCGCGACACGCGCGGGTTCATCTCGATCACGATGATGCGGCCGTTGCAGGGATCCACGGCGAACTGGATGTTGCACCCGCCGGTGTCCACGCCCACGGCGCGGATGATGTCGATGCCGATGTCGCGCATCTTCTGGTACTCACGGTCGGTGAGCGTCAGCGCGGGAGCGACGGTGATGGAGTCGCCAGTGTGCACACCGACGGGGTCGACGTTCTCGATCGAGCAGACGACCACGACGTTGTCCGCGTTGTCGCGCATGAGCTCGAGCTCGTACTCCTTCCACCCGAGGATCGACTCCTCCAGCAGCACCTCGGTCGTCGGCGAATCGCGCAGGCCCGCGCCGGCGATCCGGCGCAGGTCCTGCTCGTCGTAGGCGAAGCCGGACCCGAGACCGCCCATCGTGAAGCTCGGGCGCACCACGAGCGGGTATCCGAGCTCCGCGGCGCCGGCGAGCACCTCGTCCATGGTGTGGCAGATGCGGCTGTCGGCGACGTCCGCGCCCGAGTCGAGAACGAGCTGCTTGAACAGCTGCCGGTCCTCGCCCTTGTTGATCGCCTCGAGGTTGGCGCCGATCAGTTCGACCCCGTACTTCTCGAGGACGCCGTGCTTGTCGAGCTGGATCGCGGCGTTCAGCGCCGTCTGTCCGCCGAGGGTGGGCAGGATCGCGTCCGGTTTCTCCTTCGCGATGATCGTCTCGATGGTCTGCCACGTGATCGGCTCGATGTAGGTGGCGTCGGCGAAGTCCGGGTCGGTCATGATCGTCGCCGGGTTCGAGTTGACGAGGATGACGCGCACGCCCTCCTCGCGCAGTACGCGGCAGGCCTGGGTGCCGGAGTAGTCGAACTCGCACGCCTGGCCGATGACGATCGGGCCGGACCCGATGACCAGGACACTGGTGATGTCGTCGCGCTTGGGCATCAGTTGTCGTCCTTGCTGTGGGCCGCGAGCACCATGTCGCGGAACCGGTCGAAGAGGTAGTTGGAGTCGTGGGGGCCCGCGGCCGCCTCGGGGTGGTACTGCACGCTGAAGGCGGGGATGTCGAGGGCGCGGAGTCCCTCGACCACGTCGTCGTTCAAGCCGATGTGACTCACTTCGACGCGCCCGTACCCGTTCGGGCTCTCGACGATGCCGTCGGTGGGGGCGTCCACGGCGAACCCGTGGTTCTGCGAGGTGATCTCCACGCGGCCGGTCGCCTTGTCGAGCACGGGCTGGTTGATGCCGCGGTGGCCGAACGGCAGCTTGTACGTGCCGAAGCCGAGCGCGCGCCCGAGGAGCTGATTGCCGAAGCAGATCCCGAAGAAGGGCAGACCGTCGTCGAGGACGGCCCGCAGCAGCTCCACATGCTGGTCCGACGCCGCCGGGTCGCCGGGACCGTTGGAGTAGAAGGCCGCGACGGGCTCGATGGCCCGGATCTGCTCGATCGTGGCCGACTGCGGAAAGACGTGCACCTCGAACCCGCGCGCGGCGAGGTTGTTGATCGTGGCGGTCTTGACACCCAGGTCCAGAACGGCGAGGTTTCCGATGCGCTCGCCGACGGCGGGGGTCACCTCGACCTCGCTGACCGACACCTCCGCGGAGAGGTTGCGCCCGCGCATGTCCGGGGCTTCGCGGACGAGACGCAGCTGCTCCTCGGCGTCCAGGCCCGCCGCGGCACCCGAGAACACGCCGCCGCGCATGCTGCCCTCGGAACGGATGCGCCGGGTGACGGCACGCGTGTCGATGTTGCTGATGCCGACCACGCCGTCGCGCACGAGAGCGTCCGGGAGGCTCTCATCGGCGCGCCAGTTCGACACGACGCGCGACGGGTCGCGGACGACGTAGCCCGACACCCAGATGCGTCGGGATTCCGGGTCTTCGTCGTTCATGCCGGTGTTGCCGATGTGGGGCGCAGTCTGCACCACGATCTGGCCGGCGTAGGAGGGGTCGGTGATGGTCTCCTGATACCCGGTCATGCCGGTGGCGAACACCACCTCGCCGAGTGTCGTGCCCCGGGCACCGTAGGCGTCGCCCGGGTACCGGGTCCCGTCCTCGAGGACGAGGACGGCGGGGTCGAGGTCGAAGGGAGAGGTCATGCGTCGTGTCCCGTCTTGTTCTTCGGAAGGAGGGCGCCCAGAGCGTCGGCGAGGGCTCGCGCCGAGGCATCCTGCGGGCGGAAGTAGGAGTCGACCGTCGTGTCGTGGTCGATGAGCCAGGAGACGCGGACGAGCCCGTCCCGCTCGACGACACGATCGATGGCGACCGTGGCCTGCGCGACGGCCGTCACGCGCGCCGCGGGGACGAAGATGGGGGCTTGCCCGGTGAGGCCGATCGCGACGCCCGCCGAGGCCACGCGGACCTCGCCGCGGGAGCGGAAACCCAGACCCCGGACCGCGAGGCGCTCGAGCGGTTCGCCGTGGCGCGTCGTGGCGACGTACAGCACGGGGAAGGATGCCGCGACCTCGGCGCCGGCCGGGAGATCGCCGAAGGGCGCCGACCACCCGGCATCGCGGCGGGTACGTCGTCGCCACGCCCAGCCGAGGAGCGCGACGACCAGGACACCGACGCCGACGGTGATCAGCAGGGCCCCCTCGCGGGTCACGAGCGGACTCCCGGACGATCGAGGACCGCGCCGTCGGCGACGGTGACGAGGCCGCCGTACACGGTCCACCGGATCACCCCGGGGAGCTCCCGGCCGAGGTAGGGCGAGTTCACGCTCCGCCCCTCGAGGTCGGCGGTGCCGAAGGTCCGCATCGGAGCGGGATCGTGGAAGACGAGGTGCGCGGGGTGCCCGACGGTGATCGGCGTTCCGTGTCCGGCGAGGCGGCCGATGCGTGCGGGCTCCCGTGACATCACCCGGGCGACATCCGCCCACGTGAGCATTCCGGTGTCGACCATCGCGTGCTGGACGACGCGCAGCGCACTCTCCAACCCCACCATGCCGTTGGCCGCTGCGCCCCACTCGCAGGCCTTGGCCTCCGCGGGGTGCGGGGCGTGATCGGTCGCGACGATGTCGATCGTCCCGTCGGCGAGCCCCTCGCGCACGGCCCGCACGTCCTCCTCGCGCCGCAGCGGCGGGTTCACCTTGAAGCGCGGGTCGTAGTCGCGCACCAGATCCTCGGTGAGCAGCAGGTGGTGCGGGGTCACTTCCGCCGTCACGTCCACGCCGCGCTTCTTGGCCCACCGGATGATCTCCACCGATCCCGCGGTGGAGAGGTGGCACACGTGCAGGCGCGAACCGACATGCTCGGCGAGGAGGACGTCGCGGGCGATGATCGACTCCTCCGCCACCGCGGGCCACCCGGTCAGTCCGAGTTCGGCCGAGACGGCACCCTCGTTCATCTGGGCTCCCTCGGTGAGCCGGGGATCCTGGGCGTGCTGGGCGATGACGCCGTCGAACGCCTTGACGTACTCCAGCGCCCGACGCATGATCAGCGGATCCCACACGCAGAAGCCGTCGTCGCTGAACACACGGACGCGGGCGCGGGAGTCGGCCATGGCGCCGAGCTCCGCCATCCGCTCGCCCTTCTGCCCGACCGTGACGGCTCCGATGGGCTGGACCGTGACGAAACCGGCGGCTTCGCCGAGCGCGAGCTCCTGCTCGACGACCCCGGCAGTGTCGGCGACGGGTGAGGTGTTGGGCATCGCGAACACGGCCGCGTACCCGCCCGCAGCGGCGGCACGCGAACCGGTCAGGATCGTCTCGGACGCCTCGTACCCCGGCTCGCGCAGGTGGGTGTGGAGGTCGACGAGACCCGGCAGGGCCACCAGTCCGTCGACATCGATCTCGGTCGCGCCGTTGCGGCTGAGGCCCGCGCCGACCTCGACGATCAGACCATCCGCGACCAGGATGTCGGCGGCGGCCGCACCGTCGATGCGTGCGCCGCGGAAAAGCAGCCGTTCGGGGGTGGCGGTCGGCGGTGACTGGGTCATCGGGGGCTCTCCTCGTCTACGGCGTTCCGGTCGTCGGGTCCCGCGCCCGCCAGTAGCAGGTAGAGCGCGGCCATGCGCACCGAGACGCCGTTGGCGACCTGCTCGAGGACGGTCGAGCGGGCGCTGTCGGCGGCCTCTGCGGAGATCTCCAACCCCCGGTTCATGGGGCCCGGGTGCAGGACCATCGTATCCGCCGGGAGGGCCGATGCTCGCCGGGCGTCGAGCCCCCAGATGCGCGAATACTCCCGTTCAGTGGGGAAATATGCCGCATTCATCCGTTCGAGCTGGATGCGCAGCATCATCACCGCATCCGGTTCCCGCGCGAGAGCCTCGTCAAGGCCGTACAGAACCTCGACCGGCCACCGGCTGACGTCCTGCGGAACGAGCGTCGGAGGACTCACCAGGGTGACGTGCGCGCCGAGCGTCGTGAGCAGCCAGACGTTGGAGCGCGCGACGCGCGAGTGCAGGACGTCGCCGACGATGGTCACACGGATGCCGGCGAGATCCCGGCCACGGCTGTCGGCGCCGAACCGGCGCTTGCGGATCGTGAAGGCGTCCAGAAGCGCCTGCGTGGGGTGCTCGTGGGTGCCGTCGCCGGCGTTGACCACACCGGCGGAGATCCACCCGCTCGTGGCCAGGGTGCGCGGCGCACCGGAGGCTCCGTGGCGGATGACGACGGCATCCGCCCCCATCGCCTGAAGGGTCTGCGCTGTGTCCTGCAGCGACTCCCCCTTGGACACACTGGAGCCCTTGGCGGAGAAGTTGATGACGTCGGCCGAGAGGCGCTTGGCCGCGGCCTCGAACGAGATCCGCGTGCGGGTGGAGTCCTCGAAGAAGAGGTTCACCACCGTCTTCCCCCGGAGGGTCGGGAGCTTCTTGACTTCGCGGCGCTGGGTGTCGGCCATGTCTTCGGCGACGTCCAGGATGCGGAGGGCGTCTTCGCGCGACAGGGTGCGCGTGTCCAGGAGGTGCCTCATGACTCGATCGTCACCTCCTCGACGCCGTCCACTTCTCGCAAGCGGACGTTGACGCGCTCCTCCCTCGCGCTCGGCAGGTTCTTGCCGACGAAATCCGGCCGGATCGGCAGCTGCCGGTGGCCACGATCGACGAGCGTCGCCAGCCGGACCGCCGCCGGGCGTCCGATGTCCTGGAGCGCATCGAGGGCGGCACGGATGCTCCGGCCCGAGAACAGCACGTCGTCGACGAGGACGACCGTGCGCCCGTCGATGCCGACCGAGGGGATGTCGGTGGGCTGCGGGGTGCGGGTCGGGTTCCGATGCAGGTCGTCTCGGTACATCGTGACGTCGAGGGCCCCGACCGGGACGGCGATGCCGCCGAAGTCGCCGACGAGGGCGCCGATCCTCTGCGCGAGGGTCGTGCCCCGCGTCGGGATGCCGAGGAGGACGAGGCCCTCCGGTCCCTTGTTGGACTCCAGGATCTCGTGGGAGATCCGAGTCAGGGCGCGCGCGATGTCGGCCTCGTGAAGCACGGTACGCGTGCTCATCCGCCGCTCCCTTCTCCGCCTCACGGGACGGGATTAAAGGTTGCTGTGGTGATCGCAGGACAGCCTATCGGACGGCGGCATCCTCGGTGACGCGCTGCGAGCGGATCGGGTGCCCGGTCGTGGTCAGGCAGCGTCCGGTCGCCAGGTCCCACTTCCAGTCGTGCAGCGAGCAGGTGAGGACGCCGTCCTCGATCTTGCCGGTCTTGGTGAGGTCCGCACGCAGGTGCGGGCAGCGGCGCTGGACCTGCCAGCCGTCGATCTCGGCATCCTCCGTCTGATCGGACTGCTCGGCGTACCAGTTCTCGACGTACTCGATGCGGTCCCGCGAGAGACACTTCAGGAACGTCGTGAGGAACTCGTTGAACTTGCCCGAGCGCCCCACCTCGAACTGCATCGAGAGGAAGATCGAATTCGACCAGTCGATCTCGCGGTCGCGGATGTTCGTCGATACCAGGTCGGCGGGAATCGTGTACCAGTACACGCACTCCTCCCCCGCGTACTCCCGGAGCTTGGCCTTGGGGAAGTCCACGACCATGTCGAGCTCGCCGATGCGGAAGCGCACCATCCCGCCGACGCCGTTTCGGATCGTCCGCGCCCGCCGCAGCAGCGGCTCCCACCACTCCTTCAGCGCAGCAAGCATCTCCGCGGCCGGCATGATCTCGGCGCGGGTGGCTTCTTCCGCCGCGATCTCCTCCTGACGACTGTCTCGCTGCGCGGCGAGGTACTCCCACTTGTCCTCGAAGATCCCGGCGATCTCCGCTTCGGAGAAGAGCGTCTGCGTGACCGTGACGTCGCTCCCGCGCACCTCGACCTCCGTGCCGGGGAGGAACAGGTGGCCCTTCTGCTCCGGACGGACTTCGGCCATGTGCTGGAGGAACTGGTGCTGGTCGGTGAAGATCGAGTCGTTCTCGAGTCCCGTGCCGTTGTACCGGAACAGCGCATCGCGGAGGAACATCGGCGGCCCGGCCATCGGGAAGACGTGCTCGGCGTCGACCTTCTCGATGTAGTACATCGCGCGCTTGTTCTGCGCGTCGCGCTTCAGCTGGGCGAAGTTCTGCTTGGCGTCCTGCGGCAGGTCGTAGACCATCGGCCACCAGATGGCCCCCGAGACCTGGGTGAAGTAGGCGTCGGGCTTGCCGAAGTCGAACAGCTTCTCAAGGTCCAGCGGGTGGGAGTCGTTCTGGTTCAGCACCGAGGCGGTGCCGTCGTCGACCGAGAGCGACGAGTCGCCGATGGGGCCGTCGCTCGGCGCGCGCAGCGGCGTCACCATGAGCTTCAGCGGCCCGAACTCCAGGGGGACGCCGGCCTCGGTCCGCACCAGGTTGGTGTAGCCGAGGGCGATCAGGTCCTGCTCGAGATCGTCGGTGGGGTACTCCGGCAGAAGCACGCGGATGTCCTTCGAGACGTACCGCTCGAGGAGCGCCGGGTCGAAGTGGTCGCGGTGACGGTGCGAGATGTAGAGGAAGTCCGCGGCACCGTACCGCTCCCAGTCGAGCGCGCGGTTGTCCGGGAACGGAAACCACGAACCGAAGAAGCTGGGGCCGATCACCGGGTCGCAGAGGATCGAGCCCCCCGCGGTCTCGATGAACATCCCGGCGTGCCCGAGGCCTGTGATCTTCATGTCGCTCCTGTCGGAAAAGAACTCTCCGAGTCTACGCGGGCCCCTCCTGGGCGCTCCGTGGGCGAGCCGGGGATAATCACGGCTCCAGCAGAGCGCGGATGTCGGACGCGTCCAGAACGTCGGCGAACGCGGCTCCGTCGTCGAGCACCCCGCGGATGAGCTCGGCCTTGCGCTGCTGGAGTGCGCGCACCTTCTCCTCGATCGTTCCGACGGCGATCAGCCGGTAGACGAAGACGCTCCGACTCTGGCCGATGCGATGCGCGCGATCGACCGCCTGCGATTCGGCAGCCGGGTTCCACCACGGATCGAGGAGGAAGACGTACTCCGCCTCGGTGAGGGTGAGACCGAACCCGCCCGCCTTCAGACTGATGAGGAAGACGGGGGCGCGACCGGAGCGGAACTCCTCCACGACCGCGTCCCGGCCCCGGGTGGTGCCGTCCAGGCGCGTGTGGACGATGCCCGCCTCGCTCAGCCGTGCGCCCGCGAGGTCGAGGAAGGAGGTGAACTGGCTGAAGACCAGCGCCCGGTGACCTTCCGCCCGCACCTCGGCGATGCGCTCCACCAGGACGTCCAGCTTCGCCGAGCCGAGCCCGGCATCGCGATCGTCGATCAGAGCCGGAGCGAGGCTCAACATGCGCAGAAGCGTGAGGGCGCGGAAGACGATGAAGCGCTGCCGGTCCAGGTCGTCCAGGAGCCCGAGGATCTTCTGGCGCTCCCGCTGGAGGACGCGGTCGTAGAGGGCGCGGTGCGCCGGGGAGAGCCGCACCTCAATCTCCTGCTCCTGCTTCGCAGGCAGCTCCGGGGCGACGTGCTCCTTCGTCCGCCGGAGGATGAAGGGCCGCGTACGTCGGCGGAGGTTCTCACGCTGTCGCGCGCGGTGGGAGCGACCGGCCGCGACGGCGAGGGGCGTCGGCGCGTCCCCATCCGTCCGGGTGAGCGGACGGACGTACTCCTCCCGGAAGCGGCGACGCGACGGGAACAGACCGGGCGCTGTGAGCGAGAGCAGCGCCCAGAGATCCTCCACGCTGTTCTCCATCGGGGTGCCCGTCACGGCGAAGACACCGCCGGAGCGGATCGCCGCGACGGCGCGATGGATCCTGGTCGCCGGGTTCTTGACGAACTGCGCCTCGTCGAGGATCAGCCCCGCCCAGGTGAGCGCGGCGAACTCGTCGGCGTCGATGCGGACCACGCCGTAGGACGCTACGACGACGTCCGCCGTGGCGGCGACGTCGAGGACCGTGCGATCACGCCGGGCCGCTGTGCCGTCGATGAGGGCGACACGAAGATCCGGGGCGAATCGCGCCGCCTCCCGACGCCACGTGGTGATCACCGAGGTGGGCGCGACCACCAGCCAGGGGCGCCGCCCGCCGCGCTCCCGGTCGCGGGCGACGAGGCTCAGCAGCTGCAGGGTCTTCCCGAGACCCATGTCGTCGGCGAGGATCCCCCCGAGCCGATGGTCGTGCAAGCGCGCCAGCCACGACAGCCCGTCGCGCTGATACGGACGAAGCGTCGCGCGGATCCCTGTGGGGACATCCGGCGGGGGCGTCGGCGACCCTTCGTCGGCGAACGCGGCGACGAGCGCGCGCCATTCGGCGGCGGCATCCGACTCGTCCGCGAGATCCTCGAAATCCGCCCACAGACTGATCTGGCTCCGCGCGACCCGCGGTCCCGTCTCCCACTCGTCCAGGTCGCCCGCCTCGTCGAGGAGGTCTTTCAGGCGTCGCAGCGCGGGATGACGGAGGGAGAACCATCCGCCGTCGGCGAGCTTCATCCGCGCCCGTCCCCGCGAGAGCGCGCGGAAGAGCGCACCGAACGGGACGGGCCTGCCGTCGATCCACACGAGGATGCCGAGATCGAACCAGTCCGGATCCGACGACGGGACGGCGGTGATCCGGATGCGCGGGTCCCCGCGGAGTGCTTCGGCCGTGGGAGGCGTCCCCTCGACCGTGACGACGATGTCGGGGTGCGCATCCAGCTCCGGGAGGATCGCGGTCGCGAACGCCGCGGCGTCGGCATCGTCGAGGACGGCCGACGGCTGGAACTCGGCACCCGCGGCGCTCCAGAGGCCCTCGAGGAAGGCGATGATCCGCGCTTCGCCCTCGGCGTCACGGACGATGCCGGAGGACGCCGCGTCATCGTCGAAGGCGACGGCGACCCCGGGGTAGCGCCAGCGCATGCCGTACTCGGCGACCCCGTCGTCCCGGTAGGTCACGTCGACGCCCAGGGTCGGTCGATCCTCCGGGGGCGGGGGCACCCCGTCCGCGATCGAGAGCGGCGCCGACCGCGCGAGCCGCGGGTAGGTCTCGACGAGGAACGCGTCCGTGTCGCCCGTCGGCACGTCGACCGCACCGTCGAGGAGCAGACGCGGAAGGGGCATCGGCAAGGGCACCGCTGCGAGGATCAGCCGGACCACGTCACCGCGCGCCTCGGCCGCGTACAGGCCGCATTGCCCGACCGGACGGATCACGGCCGCGTCCGGAGCGAGTCCCGGGAGGTCGATGTCGGCGGACAGGCGAAGGCCTCCCCCGCGACGCGGATCCACTGCGACGCGTGCGCTCGCCGCATCGGCCAGCGTCACCTCCTGGTGCCCCGTCGCAGGCACCAGGGGCACGCCGGCATCCGACGCCGCCTGGAGGTGAGGCCACACATGGGTCGACACGATCTCGTCGAGCACGACCACATCGCCGGTCGTGGGCAGCGGCGCTTCGGGCCGCGCCACCCGGGAGAGGGCGTGCAGCTCGGCGAACCACCGCACCTGGTCGGGACGGAAGCGGGAGGGGCCACGCCGCAGCGACTCCCAGGACACGTCCCCCCGGATCCAGTCCCCGCGGGATCCTCGCATGAGCGGTCGAAGGGCCACATGGAGATCTCCCGCGACGCCGGTCAGCGTCGCGGTGGTCACGGTGGCCACACCACGCGGCTCCCACCGCGCGGGATCGTACGGCTCGCGGCGGCGCAGCTCGAAGCCGAGCGCGAGCGCCTCACCGCCATCGCCGTCGCGCCCGCCGGTGCCGAGGAGGTCGCGCCAGTGGGAGGTCACGGGATCATCCTCGTCGCCGCCGCGGACATCGGCGTGCACCGATCAGGGCTGTCGCCCCGTCACGAGGTGCGGGCGATCCGCCCCAGGATGCCGTGCACGAACGAGCCGGAATCGTCGGTCGAATACTCCTTGGCGAGCTCGACGGCCTCGTCGATCGCGACCGCCGGGGGCACGGCGTCGTTGAAGAGGATCTCCCAGACGCCGATGCGGAGGACCGCGCGGTCGACGGCCGGCATCCGTGCGAGCGACCAGTCCTTGGCGTACGTGGTGATCTGCTCGTCGATCTCATCGCGGTTGTCGATGACACCGTCGACGATCTCGCGGGCGTAGAGCCACGATGCCTCGCGGGCGGGCTCGGCGGCGGCGCGCTTGGCCTCGACGGCGAGCATCACGGGGATGTCCTCGCCGCGCACGTCGGCTTGGAAAAGGATGTCGAGGGCGCGCTTGCGCGCCTTGCTCCGGGCGCTCACGCGTCAGTTGACGCGGCCGAGGTAGTCACCGCTGCGGGTGTCGACCTTGACCTTCGTGCCCTGCTCGACGAACAGCGGCACCTGGATCTCGTACCCGGTCTCGAGCGTCGCCGCCTTGGTGCCCGCCGACGAGCGGTCGCCCTGCAGACCCGGCTCGGTGTAGGTGATCTCCAGCACGACCGACGCCGGAAGCTCGATGTAGAGCGGGTTGCCGTTGTTCAGCGCGATCTGGACCTGCTGGTTCTCCAGCAGGAAGTTCGCCGCGTCTCCGACGGTCGCGGCCGGGACCGTGAGCTGGTCGTAGTCGGCGACGTCCATGAAGACGAAGCCTTCACCGTCGTTGTAGAGGTAGGTGAAGTCGCGGCGGTCGACGTTCTCGGTCTCGATCTTCGCGCCGGCGTTGTAGGTCTTGTCGACGACCTTGCCGGTGACGACGTTCTTCAGCTTGGTGCGCACGAACGCGCCGCCCTTGCCGGGCTTGACGTGCTGGAACTCCACGACGCTCCAGAGCTGACCGTCGATGTTGAGGACGACGCCGTTCTTGATGTCTGCGGTGGATGCCATGAGGTGGAATGTCCGTTCGTTGGGATTCGGGGCACGCGCCGAGCGCGGCCGACAGTCGATTCTACGGGACGCCTCCCGCGGCACCGTCCCCTGTGATGAGGGCGATCAGCGCGTCGGTCGCGCGGCCGTACCCGGCGATCCCCTCGCCGATGACATGGACGACGGCGACATCCCGCACGTAGGAGAACTGGCGGAACGACTCGCGCGCGGCGATGTCGGAGATGTGGACCTCCGCGACAGGGAGGGAGACGCCGGCGAGGGCGTCCCGCAGAGCGACGGAGGTGTGGGTCAATCCACCGGGATTGATGACGATGCCGGCACAGTCCGCGCGTGCGGCGTGGATCGCGTCGATGAGGACGCCCTCGTGGTTGCTCTGGAGCGCGCGGATGTCGAATCCCCGGCGTGCCGCCCGATCCCGGACGAGGTCCTCGACATCCGCGAGGGTCTCGCGTCCGTAGATCTCCGGCTGGCGGGTGCCCAGGAGGTTCAGGTTCGGGCCGTTGACGAGCAGCAGGCGGCGTTCGGTCACGCGATCACCCTAGCCGCGCACGATCGCGGAGATGTGCGGGATGACGGATGCCGGAGGCCTCATCGATCCGTGATCTCGCACATCGCCGCGATCTCGCGCGCCGGCGGACTCGTTCGTCACCCGGCGACCTCCTGGTACGCCGCGAACAGCAGCGACTCGTCGGGCGCGCGCAGCACGGTGGGCCGGGCGATGTCGTCCAGCACGATGAAGCGCAGCATCCCGCCTCGGCTCTTCTTGTCGCGCTGCATCGTGGCCAGCAGCTGCGGCCACGCGCCCGCGCGATAGGTCGTCGGCAGCCCGAGGCTCTCGAGGATCGTCCGGTGCCGCTGCGCCGATGCGTCATCGAGGCGACCGGCCAGACGCGACAGCTCGGCGGCGAAGACCATGCCGATGGAGATGGCGGCACCGTGACGCCATCGGTAGCGCTCGGCGTGCTCGATGGCGTGCCCGAGCGTGTGCCCGTAGTTCAGGATCTCGCGGAGCCCCGCTTCGCGGAGATCCTCCCCCACCACACGGGCCTTCATCTCGATGGCCAGCTCGACGCAGCGACGGAATCCCGCGCTGCGCGGATCGACTGCGGCGACGGGGTCCGCCTCGATGATGTCGAGGATCTCGGGCGCCGAGATGAAACCCGCCTTGACGACCTCGGCGAAACCCGCGGTCCGCTCGTTCGCCGACAGCGAGTCGAGCAGGTCGAGATCGCACACCACCGCACGCGGCGGCCAGAACGCACCCACGAGGTTCTTGCCCTCGGCGGTGTTGATGCCGGTCTTGCCTCCGACCGCCGCGTCGACCATCGCGAGCACCGTGGTGGGCACCTGGACGACGGCGACTCCGCGCAACCACGTCGCGGCGACGAAACCGGCGAGATCCGTCACCGCTCCCCCGCCGAAGCCGATGACGGCGTCGGTGCGGGTGAAGTCCGCCTGCCCGAGCACCTGCCAGCAGAATGCGGCGACCTCGACGCGCTTGCCCTGCTCGGCGTCGGGGATCTCGGCCAGCAGGACCTCCCGCCCACCTTCGAGCAGCTGCTGGCGCAGTGCACCCGCGCGCTCGGCGAGGGTGGGGGCGTGGACGATCAGGACCTTGCGGGTCGCGGCCGGCAGGGCATCCTCGACACGGTCCAGGATGCCGCGACCGACGAGGATGTCGTACCCGTCGTCACCGGCGACGGAGATCGTGGTGGTGTCGGTCACGGACTCGGTCACGAGGACTCCTTGGAAGAGCGGGACGACACGGCGGTCGTCGGGGAGGTCGAGGGGGCGTCGGTGCCGCGTACCCAGGCGGTGACGGCATCCACCACCCGTGAGAGGGGGCCGCGCGAGGTGTCGAAGGTCACGTCGGCGACGCTGTCGTACAGCGGGCGCCTCTCGGTCCAGATCCGGTGCCAGCGCTCCAGAGCGTCGTCGCCGGCGAGAAGCGGGCGATCGTCGCCGTGCAGGCGTCCGGCCACCGTCTGCGGGCTCACGGTGAGGAGGACCACGCGATGGGTCTCGAGGAGGGACCGGGTGCGCGCGTCGAGGATCGCGCCGCCCCCGAGGGCGACGACACCACCCGCGCGGAGCGCCTCGGCCACAGCGTGATGTTCGAGCTCGCGGAAGTGCGCTTCGCCGTGCTCCACGAAGATCTGCGGGATCGGTCCGTGGTCCCGCACCACGATCTTGTCGGTGTCGCTGAAGCCCACGCCGAGGTCGCGCGCGACACGACGCCCGATGCTGGTCTTGCCGGCTCCCATCGGACCGACGAGGACGATCGCCCCGCTCTCAGGAGAGGTCATGCGTGGCGAGGACCGCGTCGACGTCCGCGCTCGAGCGGAGCGTCTCCGGGATCGCGGCGAGGTAGGCCTCGAGGTTGCGACGCGTCTCGCCGATGCTGTCGCCGCCGAACTTCTCCAGCACCACGTCGGCCAGGACGATGGCGACCATGGCCTCCGCCACGACGCCGGCAGCCGGGACGGCGCAGACGTCCGAGCGCTGGTGGTGCGCGGCCGCGGTCTCGCCGGTGGCGACGTCGACGGTGCGGAGGGCCCTCGGGATCGTCGCGATGGGCTTCATGCCCGCTCGGACGCGCAGCGGGGTGCCGGTCGACATCCCGCCTTCGGTGCCGCCCGCCTTGTCCGTGGCGCGGGTGATGCCCTGCGCCGCGGCGAAGAGCTCGTCGTGCGCGTCGGATCCCCGACGCGTGGTGGTGAGGAAGCCGTCGCCGACTTCGACGCCCTTGATGGCCTGGATGCTCATGAGGGCGTGCGCGAGCTTGGCGTCGAGGCGACGGTCCCAGTGGACGTGGGATCCGAGCCCCGGCGGCAGACCGTAGGCGAGCACCTCGACGATGCCGCCGAGGGTGTCGCCGTCCTTGCGTGCGGCATCCACCTCCGCGACCATGCGCGCGCTCGTCTCGGGATCGAAGCACCGCAGCGGATCCGCGTCGAGACCGTCCACGTCGTCCGGCGTCGGGACCGCCCGACCCTCGGGGACACGGACCGGACCGATTGAGAGCGTGTGGCTGACCAGACGGATGCCGAGCTCGCCGAGGAAGGCCCGGGCGACGGCACCGAGCGCGACCCGGGCGGCGGTCTCGCGGGCGCTGGCGCGCTCGAGGATCGGGCGCGCCTCGTCGAAGTCGTACTTCTGCATCCCGACGAGGTCGGCGTGGCCGGGTCGCGGACGGGTGAGGGCCGCCCCGCGTCCGCGCGAGCGTTCGGTGAGCTCGGTGGGCTCCGCGCTCATCACCTCGACCCATTTGGGCCACTCGGTGTTCCCGATGCGCAGGGCGACGGGGCTCCCGAGGGTGCGTCCCTGGACGACCCCCGACGAGATGGACAGATCGTCCTCCTCGAACTTCATCCGTGAGCCGCGACCGTAGCCGAGCTTGCGGCGCGCGAGGTCCGCTTGGATCGCGGCACGCGAAACGGGGATGCCGGAGGGGAGGCCCTCCATGATGGCGACGAGTTCGGGGCCGTGCGATTCGCCGGCCGTGAGCACGCGGAGCATTGGTCTAGTCTCCCACGTCGTCCGGGTCGGATGACGCCGCGAGCGGACCTTCGGCGGCGGAGCGCATCGCCGACAGCACCGCCGCCTCCTCCGGAAGGGGTGTCTCGGCCTCACCGGAGGTGAAGATGCGCACCTGCCGGACGGCCTGGTGCAGCAGCATCCCGAGGCCGGACAGTGCGGCGCCCCCTTCGCTCTGCCACAGCTCGGCCAGAGGCGTCGGCCAGTGCCCGTAGACGACGTCCAGGAGGAGGCCCCCGTTCCGGGCCAGCCGGATGCCGTCGGCCTCGGGCACCGCGGCATCACCCGGGAGGGTGGCGACCGTCACGGGCACCGGTGTCCGGGCGGCGGCGTCGAACGGGACCCCGACCACACGCACGCCGAGTGCCTCGCCCAGGACGGTCAGCGGTTCGACCGCGTCGGGGCGCCGCGCGACGATCTCGATCCTGCGGGCGCCCATCTCCGCCAGCGCGACCAGCGCGGACGTCGCGGTGGCGCCGGCTCCGATGATGCGCGCGGAGGTCACCGCGTCGATTCCGGACTCGGCGAGAGCGGCGACGATGCCACCGACATCGGTGTTGAATCCGCGCGGTCCCCCGGAGTCCAGAAGCAGGGTGTTCACCGCACCGGTGAGCTGCGCGTGCCGATCGTGCGTCACGGCGGTGCGGTGCGCGATCGACTTGAGCGGCATCGTCAGCGACAACCCGCGCCACCGGGCGTCGAGCCCGGCGAGGGCGTCCGCGAACCCTGCCACGTCGACCCGGCGGCGCGAGTAGCGCCAGTCGAGACCGAGCACCCGATAGGCCGCAGCGTGCAACTGGGGCGACCGACTGTGAGCGATCGGATCGCCCCAGACAGCCAGCCGGTCGCCGGTGGTCAGCACCCCGAGTCCGGGTTGTCGCGGCACCACGCCTGCCACTGCGCCACGGCGGCGTTGTGGTCGGCGAGATTGTTCGTGAACACCGTCTCCCCCGAGTCGAGGTTCACGGTGACGAAGTACAGCCAGTCGCCGTCGGCGGGGTTCAGAGCCGCGGCGATCGCTACGTCGCCGGGGTTGGCGATCGGTCCGACGGGCAGGCCCGTCCGCACGTAGGTGTTCCACGGGTTGTCGTCGAACTGCGCCTCTGCGGAGGTGCTCGCGCTTCCCGCGTGCATCTCGCCGTACCCGTACTGCGCCGTCGAGTCCATCTGCAGGAGGCCGAAGGTCTCCTGGTTGGTCGGATCCAGGCGATTCTGGATGACGCGCGAGACCTTCTGCATGTCGGCCTCGAATCGTGCTTCGCGCTGGATGATCGACGCGATGGTCAGGATCTCCTCGCGATCCTCCACAGGCACGCCGGCGGAGTCGAGCGACTGCACCGTCCGGTCGACCAGACGCTGGATGACCTGCGGGGCGGTCGTCCCCGGGTCGAAGGTGTACGTGGCTGGGAAGAGCCAGCCCTCGAGCGTGTCCGCCTGAACCCCGTACGCGGACGGGTCGGCGACCGCGGCTTGGAACTCCTCCAGCGGGATGCCGGTTCCGTCGGCCAAGCGCGTGAGCGACTGCTCCACCGTGAGCCCCTCCGGAAGCTGCGCGGAGTCCTCCATCTTGTTCTCGGGGTTCAGCAGCGCCTCGAGGGCCGCCTCGGAGGTCATCTGTCGCTGCAGTGCGTAGACCCCCGGCTGGAACGGGGGGTTCTGCGCCGTCGCGATGAGGTAGTCGTAGAAGGCTCCCGGGGTCTTGGTGACGCCCGCGTCGAAGAGCGACTGGGAGATCGGTCCGCCGCTGTCACCGCTGGCGATCGTGACGAACGCCTCGCCGTTGGCCATGCCGGGCTCGAAGTCCTTCGGCTCCTCCCAGCCCATGACGGCGCGGATCTGGGTCTCGTAGGTGTTCCACACCCACAGGCCGCCCGCGGCGACACCTCCGACGACGACGAGCACGAGGGCCAAGGCGATCCACGCGCCGACCCGTCGGCGCCGACGGGGAGCAGGGGGCGTGGGTCCCATCTCCTCGGCGGCGTGCTCCTGCGCGAAGAGGTCCTCCAACGTGGCCGTGCTCGCCGAGCTTCGCGCCGCGCGCGCGGGTCGCTCCGCGGCAGGGGGGTACGAGGACGCCGTCGCGGCGGACCCTCGACTCGGCGTCGCCGGCGCCGGGGGACGAGTGATCGCGGGCGTCGACGCGGATGCGGACTCCCCGGGGCTCGCCGTCGTCTTCGGCTCATCTGCGCGAATCGGGGACTCGGCACCCGCGTCCGGAGTCCTGCGAGCCTGGCGCCGCGTGAGCGGAGGATCAGCGGATGCCGGTGTCTGGCCGGTCGGGCTCGGCACGGGGTCCGTCCCGTGCTCATCGGCGCGGCGCTCCGCGGGGGCGCCTCGCCCCGCAGTCGGGCCGGCGCCGTCGCCGGTGGACCGGGTCCGCGGGTCGGGCAACTTGCCGAACAGGTCCGCGAACGGATCGGTGTCGTGGGGCATCAGGGAGACTCCTGGGGGACGGGTGTGCCAGGTGGGCGCCCCGTGCTCTTCTCCACATCGAGTGCATGCTGCAGGAGCACGACCGCGGCGACCTGATCCACAATGCTACGAGACGAACGCTGGCTCTTGCCTGCATTGCGCAGAACGGCGTGCGCGCTCACCGTCGACAGACGCTCGTCGACGAGGCGGACGGGACGGGCGGCACGAGCGGCGAGCTCCGCCGCGAAGCCTCGCGCGTCGGTCGTGGAGGCGGTGTCCTCACCGCGCAGATTGGTGGGGAGGCCCACCCAGATCTCCGTTGCGGAGTACTCCTCCGCCAAGGCCGCGATGCGTGCCACCGCGGCGTCGTCACGCGGCACGGTCTCGATCGGGGTCGCGAGCAGTCCGTCGGGGTCGCAGCGCGCGACGCCGACGCGGGCGCGGCCGACGTCGATGCCGAGCCGCACGCCGCGGCGGAAGCCGCTCACGCGCTCAGGGCCTCCGTCACGGCGGTCAGCGCCGCCGGCAGAGCAGCGGCATCCGTTCCGCCGCCCTGGGCGACGTCGTCGCGTCCGCCGCCGCCGCCGCCGAGGACGCCGGCGGCGATCTTCACGAGGGCACCCGCCTTGGCGCCCGTCGCCCGCGCGGCGTCGTTCGTCGCCGCGATGACCACGGGACGACCGCCGACCTCCGCACCGAGCACGACGACGGCGGCATCGCTTCCGAGGCGGTCGCGCACCTGCAGCGCGAGGGTCCGCACGTCGTCGGCGGAGGATGCCGTGCCGAGCGACTCGGCCACCACCGTGACCGCACCGAACCGACGCGCGGCGGCCTGCAACGCGGGCGCCCGCTCGCCCAGCGACTTCGCCTCGAGGGCGGCGATGCGCTTCTCGGCGGCCTTCAGGTTCGCCGTCAGCTCGGCGATGCGCGCCGGGAGCTGCTCGCGCGGCGTCTTCAGCGTCGACGACAGCTGGGACACGAGGGCGCGTTCCGCTGCGAGGGAGCGGAACGCCTCGAGACCGACCAGGGCCTCGACGCGACGGTTCGATGCGCCCACGGAGGACTCGCCGATCAGGTTGATCAGCCCCACCTCGGAGCTGCGGGACACGTGCGTACCGGCGCACAGCTCACGCGACCAGGGGCCACCGATGTCGACCATGCGGACGCTGTCCCCGTACTTCTCACCGAACAGGGCCATCGCGCCCAGTGCCTTCGCCTCGTCGAGCGGAAGGACCCGGGTCTGCACCTCGAGGTTGTCCCGCACGGCGTTGTTGGCGATCTCCTCGATCTCGGTCCGGGTCGCCTCCGACAGCGCCTGGCTCCACGAGAAGTCGAATCGCATGTAGCCGGCGCGGTTGAGCGAACCCGCCTGCGTGGCGGTCTTGCCCAGCGTGTCGCGCAGCGCCGCGTGGACGAGGTGAGTCGCCGAATGCGCCTGGCGTGCGGCGCGACGGTTGGCCGCGTCCACCACCGACGTCGCGGGCTGGCCCACGCCGACCTCGCCGGAGAGCACCTCGACGGTGTGACTGGTGAGACCGGGGACCGGCCGCTGGACGTCGAGCACCTCGAGCTCGTAACCGGGCCCGATGATGACGCCCTTGTCGGCGACCTGACCGCCCGACTCGGCGTACAGCGCCGTCTCGGCGAGCACCACCTCCGCGATCTGCCCGACCGTCGCGCGGTCGGCGGGGTGGCCGTCCACGAGGATGCCGAGCACCCGCGATTCGGTCTCCAGGTCCGAGTAGCCGGTGAAGACCGTCTCGCCCTGCGCGCGCAGGGCGCGGTAGACACTCGTGTCGGCGAGCTGCTTCTTCCGGGAGCGCGCGTCGGCCTTCGCTCGGTCGCGCTGCTCCGCCATCAGCGTGTCGAACGCCGCGCGGTCGACCGTCAGGCCGGCCTCCTCGGCGATCTCGAGCGTGAGGTCGATCGGGAATCCGTAGGTGTCGTGCAGCAGGAAGGCTTCCGATCCGGCCACCGAGGATCGCCCGGCCGCCTTGGAGGTGGCGAGCGACTCGTCGAGGATCGCCGATCCGGACGCCAGCGTGCGCAGGAACGTCGCCTCCTCCGCGAGGGCGTACTGGGAGATGCGCGCCCAGTCCGTCTCGACCTCGGGATAGGCATCCTTCATCGCATCGCGGGATGCCGCGAAGAGCTCGGCGAAGGTGGGCCCGTCCACGCCGAGAAGGCGCATCGAGCGGATCGCGCGCCGCATCAGGCGGCGCAGGATGTACCCGCGCCCGTCGTTGGAGGGGGTGACGCCGTCGGCGAGCAGCATGAGCGAGGAACGCACGTGGTCGGCCACGACGCGGAAGCGCACGTCGTCCTCGTGGACGGCGCCGTAGGTGCGACCCGACAGCTCGACCGCCTTGTCGAGGACCGGACGCACCTGGTCGGTCTCGTACATGTTGTCCACGCCCTGCTTGATGAACGCGACGCGCTCCAGCCCCATGCCGGTGTCGATGTTCTTCGCAGGGAGTTCGCCGACGATATCGAAGTCGTACTTCGACCGGACGTTGGTGATCTCGTACTGCATGAACACGAGGTTCCAGATCTCCACGTATCGGTCGTCGTCCGTGGCCGGGCCCCCGTCGACGCCATAGGCGGGACCGCGGTCGAAGAAGATCTCCGAGCAGGGGCCCGCGGGGCCGGGAAGACCCGTCGACCAGTAGTTGGTGTCCTTGCCCAGGCGCTGGATCCGCTCCTCGGGGAGGTCGGTGAGCCGCAGCCACAGATCGTGCGCTTCGTCGTCCTCCTCGTAGACCGTCACCCACAGATCGGCCGGGTCGAAGGCGAGTCCGCCCTCCTCTTCGGGCGAGGTCAGCAGGCCCCACGCGAAGCGGATCGCGCCCTCCTTGAAGTAGTCGCCGAACGACCAGTTGCCGAGCATCTGGAAGAACGTTCCGTGACGCGGGGTCTTGCCGACCTCCTCGATGTCGAGGGTCCGGATGCACTTCTGGTTGTCTGCGGCGCGCTTGTAGGGCGCGGGCACGTCACCCGACAGATACGGGATGAACGGGACCATCCCGGCCACGGTGAACAGCAGCGCCGGATCGTCGGTGACCAGGGAAGCCGAGGGAACGATCACGTGATCGTTCTTGCGGAAGTAGTCGAGGTAGCGCTGGGCGATCTCGGCGGTCTTCATGTGGGGTCCTTGCAGCACGGGCACACGCGTCCCCCGAAAGGGCACGGATGCGGTTCAGTCGGTGAGCTTTTCGGCGGCCTTGCCCGCCGCGGTGACGGCGTCGTCCACGGCGCCGGCGAAGCGGGCTTCCTGCTCGCGGTACGCGTCGCCGATGCGATCGGTGAACTCGGAGATCCTCGCATCGACCTCGGCGAGCACCTCGTGCCCGCGCGGGTCCTTGTTGACCAGATGCGCGAGCACGAACCCGCTCGCGATACCGAACACGAACCAGAAGACGTTCTTCATGTCACCACTTCCTCGCAGCCCCCATCCGCCGGGCCGCGGCATCCCCATCGTAGGCGGAAACAGCGGAGGGCGCCGGGTTTCCCCGACGCCCTCCGGCCTGTTGACGGTGCGTCAGCGGGCCGCGTAGTACTCGACGACCAGCTGGACGTCGCAGACCACGGGGACCTCGGCGCGCTTCGGGCGACGCACGAGACGCGCCTGCAGCTTGTCGAGCTCGACCTCGATGTAGCCCGGAACGGGGGGCAGCACCTCGGCGTGCCCGCCGGCGGCGGCGACCTGGAAGGGCTCGGTGCCCTCGCTCTTCGCCTTCACGTGGATGAGCTGACCCGGCTTCACGCGGAACGACGGGCGGTCCACGAGCTCGCCGTCGACGAGGATGTGGCGGTGCACGACGAGCTGGCGGGCCTGCGCGGTGGTGCGGGCGAAGCCGGCACGCAGGACGAGCGCGTCCAGACGCATCTCGAGCAGCTCGACGAGGTTCTCACCCGTCAGGCCGTCCTTGCGACGGGCCTCGTTGAAGGTGTTGCGCATCTGCTTCTCGCGGATGCCGTACTGCTCGCGCAGACGCTGCTTCTCACGCAGACGGACGGCGTAGTCGCTGTCGGCCTTGCGCTTGGTGCGACCGTGCTCACCCGGCGCGTAGGGACGCTTCTCGAGGTAGCGGGCGGCCTTCGGGGTGAGGGCCACGCCGAGGGCGCGGGACAGACGGACCTTGCGGCGGTCCTGGGACTTCGTTGCCACGAAGACTTCCTTCCGATACGCGGCCGTGCGAGTCACGGCCTGCGGGCGTATCCCCCCTCGTCGCCCGTCTGGACTGCACGCCGGAGCACGCCAGAAGGTCGGTGTCAGAAGAGGGGGATGCCCGAAAACTCGGTTTCGAGCCGTCCCATGCTACCAGAGCCACGTCGGCCGCCCCGGCGGAGCACTCAGTCCCCGTCGACGATGCGACGGATCTTCTCCAAGCGCGCGCCGATGTCCCGCTCCTGGCCACGCGGTGTCGGGTCGTAGTAGCGACGGCCGCGAAGCTCGTCGGGAAGATACTGCTGCGCGACGACGCCCACGTCGCTGTCGTGCGGGTAGCGATAGCCCTTCCCGTGGCCGAGCCTCTTGGCACCCGGATAGTGCGCGTCGCGAAGGTGCAGGGGCACCCGGCCGAATCCCCCGGCGCGGACGTCGGCGATCGCGCGATCGATCGCGAGATACGCGGCGTTCGACTTCGCCGTGGTGGCGAGGTACGCGGTCGCCTCGGCGAGCGGGATCCGTCCTTCCGGCATCCCGATGAACTGCACCGCATCGGCGGCGGCGACCGCGATCACCAGCCCCTGAGGATCGGCGAGTCCGATGTCCTCCGAGGCGGAGATGATCAGACGGCGGGCGATGAAGCGCGGGTCCTCCCCCGCCTCGATCATCCGTGCGAGGTAGTGCAGAGCCGCGTCCGGGTCGGACCCCCGGATCGACTTGATGAACGCGCTGATGACGTCGTAATGCTCATCGCCCTGACGGTCGTAGCGCAGCAGGGCACGATCGACCGCCTGCGCGACGTGATCGGCCGTGATCTCCGGGCGCCGATCCGCGTCATCCTCGCCGTCCTCGTCGTCCGGAGCCTCCGCGAGGGATGCCGCCGCCTCGAGTGCCGTCAGGGCGCGGCGGGCATCGCCGGAGGCCAGTCGCACGAGGGCCTCCCGCGCCTCGGCGAGCAGCGTCACGGCGCCGTCGAGGCCCCGGGGATCCTCGACGGCGCGGTCCAGGAGCGACCCGAGCTGATCGTCGGTGAGGGGACGCAGGGTGAGCAGGAGCGAGCGCGACAGCAGGGGGGAGATGACGGAGAACGACGGATTCTCGGTCGTGGCGGCGATGAGCACCACCCACCCGTTCTCGACCCCCGGAAGCAGGGCATCCTGCTGCGCTTTCGTGAAGCGGTGGATCTCGTCGAGGAAGAGGATCGTCGACTGGCCGTACATGTCGCGCTGCGTGACGGCCTCCTGCATGACTTCGCGGACGTCCTTCACACCGGCCGTGACGGCTGACAACTCCACGAACCGTCGGCCGGAGGATCGCGCGATGGCCTGCGCCATGGTCGTCTTGCCGGTTCCGGGCGGCCCCCAGAGGATCACCGAGGACGCCGTCCGCCCGGTCGTCCCGGCGTCGGCGAGCGTGACGAGCGGAGACCCCGGCCGGAGAAGATGCTCCTGACCCGCCACTTCGTCCAGCGACGCGGGGCGCATGCGCACCGCCAGCGGCGTCTGCCCCTGGAAGAGCGCGGCGGAGGTACTCACCCGCCCAGGCTAATCGCCGGTACAGACACCGCCGCCCAGGTTTGGGCGCTCCCCCGCCCGCGCCGTAGGATCGGGCCGATCGAGCAGGCCCGTGCTCGTCGTAGAGGAGAACCGGTGGCCCAGGCGAAGGACCGACAGGCGCGAGAGCGCGCGCGGCTGTATCAGGCGCGAACGGAGTTCCACCGTTCGCAGGGCGCCCGGCGCCGCCGCGACAACCTCATCGGCGTCGTCGTGGGAGGCCTCCTGATCCTCGCCGCCGTCGGTGTGCAGACGGTCTACTTCACCGCCGGGCCGGGCGTTCCCGCGCCGACCGAGACTCCCGCACCCGTGGAATCCCCCGCGCCGACGCAGACTCCCGCACCCTCCGACGAGACTTCGCCGGCACCGTCCGAGGACGCGCCGGCGCCGACGCCGGCACCCACCGAGTGAGTCGGCCTCCGGCCGGACGGGCCCGCGTACTAGGCTGAGGAGCCGTTCATTCCCCCACAGGCGGAGAGATCCGCGATGAGGTGCATCCCGTGACTGCCGAAGCAGAATCCCGATCCGAAACCGCCAACGACGCCGCGTCGACCGAGCCCTGGGGACGCGTCGACGACGACGGCACCGTCTCGGTCCGTGAAGCCGCGGGGTGGCGCGTGGTCGGCCAGTATCCCGACGGCTCGACCGAAGAGGCGCTGGCCTACTTCGAGCGCAAGTACGCCGACCTCGCTTCCGAGGTGACTCTGCTGGAGGTTCGGCACCGCCGGGGCGGTGCGTCCGCCTCCGACCTGCGTTCCGCGGCGAAGACCGTCGCCGGCAAGCTGGACGGGGCGGCCGCCGTCGGCGACCTCGCGTCGCTCGAGGCGCGCGTGGCCGCGCTCGTCGACGCGCTGGCCGCGGCATCCGAGACCGAAGCCGCCGCCGCCCGCGAAGCGGTCGACGAGGCGGTGCGCGAGCGCACCGCGGTCGTCGAGGCAGCCGAAACGCTCGCCGCGCGCGACCCGCGTACCGTGCAGTGGAAGCAGGCGTCCGCCGAGATGACGGCGCTGTTCGATCAGTGGCAGTCCCAGCAGCAGAACGGCCCCCGCCTCCCGAAGGCGACCGCTCAGCAGCTCTGGAAGCGCTTCCGCGATGCGCGTGCGAGCGTCGACAAGCACCGGCGCGAGTTCTACGCAGAGCTCGACGAGGCCCACAAGGCCGTGCGCGACCGCAAGACCCGGCTCGTCGAACGCGCTGAAGCCCTCGCGCCGCGCGGCGAGGAGGGCATCCCCGCGTATCGCGACCTCCTCGACGAGTGGAAGGGCGCCGGTCGAGCCGGCAAGAAGGCCGACGACGCGCTCTGGGCGCGCTTCAAGGCCGCCGGTGACGCCCTGTACTCGGCGCGCGGCGAGCGGGAGGCGGCCGATGCCGAAGCCTCCCGCGAGAAGATCGAGGCCAAGCGCGCGTTGCTCGTCGAAGCCGGCGCCGTCGCGGACGAGCGGGACATCGCCAAGGCCCGTCAGCTCCTCACCGGGATCCAGCGGCGCTGGGACGAGATCGGTCGCGTGTTCCCGCGGGACGCCGAGCGCGCGCTCGACGACGACCTCCGCAAGATCGAGCAGGCGCTACGCGGTCGCGAAGAGGTCGACTGGAAGCGGAACAACCCCGAGACGAAGGCGCGGGCCAACGACATGACCCGCCAGCTCACCGACGCGATCGCCAAGCTCGAGGCGGACGTGGCGACGGCCGAGGCCTCCGGGGACAAGAAGGCCCTCGCACGCGCGACCGAGGCCCTCGAGGCCCGGCGCGCCTGGCTCTCCGCCCTGGGCCTCTGACACCTCACTGACCGGGAGATATCCACAGGAGCGGAGCCCGGGCCGCTGCATCGTGGCGATGCAGGGCACACTTCGAGGGTGGGATCTCGACTGCTGTACTTCGCCGGTGACCGCCTCTCGCATGCGGAGCTGACGGCGGCCTGCCTCGACGGCGACATCGTCGAAGTCGGCGAGGGCTACGCCCCGGCCGACACCGTGGAAACTGTAGCGCTGCGGGCGGCATCCCTCCGCCCGCTTCTCGGCGACGATCTGGCCGCGACCCATCTGTCCGCCGCGTGGATCCACGGCGGTCTGGTCGACCCGCCGGGCCGCCACACCGTGCAACGCACGAGCCTGCGGCGGCGGCACACACTCGTTTCACGGCGCCTGCAGTATCGCGACATCCGCGTGGATCCGGACGATCTGCTCCGCTGCGGGGGCACGCTCGTCACGTCCCGGGCCCGCACCCTCGCCGACCTCCTGCGCGAGGAATCCCCCGTCTACGCAGACGCCGCCCGGGCGTTCGCGATCGCCGTCCCTGCCGTCCTCGATGAGACGCGAGCGTGGCTGGAGACCAGTTCACTCCCCCACGTGCGCCGGGCGCGGGCGGCGCTGACCGCCCTGGGCGATCAGCTCGACGTGACCCGGTAGACGTCGTAGACGGCGTCGATGCGCCGCACCGCGTTCAGCACCCGGTCGAGGTGGACGGTGTCGCCCATCTCGAAGACGAAACGACTGATGGCCAGGCGATCGTTGTTGGTGGACACCGTCGCCGACAGGATGTTCACGTGATGCTCACTGAGCACACGCGTCACGTCGCTGAGAAGACCCGAGCGGTCCAAGGCCTCGACCTGGATCTGGACGAGGAAGAGGCTCTTCGTCGTGGGCGCCCACTCGACGTCGATCAGGCGTTGCGGGTCCTGTTTGAGGGAGGCCACATTGGTGCAGTCCTCGCGGTGGACCGACACCCCGCTCCCGCGGGTGACGAAGCCGACGATCTCGTCGCCGGGGACCGGCGTGCAACACTTGGCGAGCTTCACCAGGATGTCGGGGGCACCCCGCACGAGGACACCGGAATCGCCGCTGCGCGGCTGGCGGGCGCGGCCGACCACGGGGATGTCGATCGGCCCGGTCGAGGTGTCCTGAGCGCTGACGAGCGCGGTGACCTTCTCGATCACCGACTGAGTCGACACGTGCCCTTCTCCGACCGCCGCATAGAGCGCGGAGACGTCCTCGTACTTCAGCTGCTGCGCCACCTCGCCGAACGAATCCTGGCTCATCAGCCGCTGGAGGGGCAGGTTCTGCCGCCGCATCGCGCGGGCGATGGACTCCTTGCCCTGTTCGATGGCCTCTTCGCGCCGCTCCTTCGTGAACCAGCCTCGGATCTTGGAACGCGCGCGCGTGCTCTTGACGAAGCTCAGCCAGTCCTGGCTCGGCCCCGCATCGGGGTTCTTCGACGTGAAGACCTCGACGACGTCGCCGCTCTTCAGCTCGGATTCGAGCGGCACGAGCCGGCCGTTGACCTTTGAGCCCATCGTCCGGTGCCCGACCTCGGTGTGCACCGCGTAGGCGAAGTCGACCGGCGTCGCCCCTGCGGGGAGGCCGATCACGCGACCCTTGGGCGTGAAGACGTACACCTCCTTCGCGCCGATCTCGAAGCGCAGCGAATCGAGGAACTCTCCCGGGTCGGCGGTCTCGGCCTGCCAGTCGGAGATGTGCGCGAGCCAGGCCATGTCGGTGTCCATGGACTTCGCGTCCGGCTTCGCACCCGCCATCTGCTCTTTGTACTTCCAGTGGGCGGCGACGCCGAACTCCGCCTGCTGATGCATCTCGTTGGTGCGGATCTGGATCTCGACCGTGCGGCCGTTCGGCCCGATGACCGTGGTGTGCAACGACTGGTAGAGGTTGAACTTCGGGGTCGCGATGTAGTCCTTGAATCGGCCCGGAAGCGGCGTCCACCGCGCGTGGATGGCCCCGAGGACCGCATAGCAGTCACGAACACTGCCGACGAGGACACGGATACCGATCAGGTCGTAGATGTCGTCGAACTCGCGACCGCGCACGATCATCTTCTGATAGACCGAGTACAGCTGCTTGGGCCGCCCCATGACCCGTCCGCGGATCCGCAGCTCACGGAGGTCCGCGTCGACGGACTCGATGACGTTGCGGACGTACTGCTCGCGCTGGGGTGTCCGCTGACGCACGAGACTCTCGATCTCGGCGTACAGCTTCGGGTGGAGTACCGCGAAGCTCAGGTCCTCGAGTTCGGACTTGATCGCCTGAATACCGAGCCGGTGCGCCAGGGGCGCGTAGATCTCGAGGGTCTCCGTCGCCTTCTTCCGCGCCTTCTCGGGCGGCACGAAGCCCCAGGTGCGCGCGTTGTGGAGTCGATCGGCGAGCTTGATGAGCAGGACGCGGATGTCGCGCGACATCGCGACGATCATCTTGCGGACTGTCTCGGCCTGCGCGCTCTCGCCGTACTTGACCTTGTCGAGTTTGGTGACGCCGTCGACCAGCATCGCCACCTCGTCGCCGAACTCCGCCGACAGGTCGTCGAGCCCGTAGGAGGTGTCCTCGACCGTGTCGTGGAGGAGCGCCGCGGCGATCGCCCGCGGTCCGAGCCCCAGGTCGGCGAGGATCTGCGCGACCGCGAGCGGATGCGTGATGTACGGCTCGCCGCTTTGCCGCGTCTGACCACTGTGCGCCTTGTCGGCGACCGCATAGGCGCGCTCGAGGATGACGAGGTCGCCCTTGGGATGGTGTGTCCGCACCGTCCTCAGCAGCTGCTCGACATCATCCCGTCGCGCCGACCGCGAGAAGATCCGCGGCACGAGTCGTCGAAGCGACGATGTCGACGCGGGGGGAACGGTCTCTGCCAATCGACGCCCTACCCTCCGGTGAAGATCATCATCCTACGCCGCCCGCGGGCGGCGAGCCGAGTCAGGCGGGGGTGCCGGCCAGCTCGCGAGCCTCGAGCACGCGCTGGTCGCGTGCGACCAGGTTGGGCTCGCGCTCGCGGAGCAGCGAGTACAGCGGCGCAGCCACGAACAGGGTGGAGTACGCCGCCACGATCGTTCCGACGAAGATCGCCAGCGACAGGTCTGTGAGCGTCTGCGCGCCCATCCAGATGACGCCGATGATGAGGATCGCTGCGGTCGGGAGCGCTGCGACGACCGTCGTGTTGATCGAACGCACCAGCGTCTGGTTCACCGCGAGGTTCACGGACTCCCCGAAGGTGCGACCCGATATCTCGCCGTCTTCCGTGGTGTTCTCCCTGATCTTGTCGAACACCACGGTGGTGTCGTACAGCGCGTACGACAAGATCGTCAGGAAGCCGATGACACCGGCCGGCGAAATCTCGAAGCCGAAGAGCGCATACACGCCGATCGTGATCACGAGGACATCGACCAGACCGATGATGGCTGCCACCGACATCTTCCACGTACGGAAGTACACGGCGAGGATCAGGAACGTCAAGGCGAGGAAGATCGCCAACCCCCACAGCGACTGACGCGTGACGTCCGCACCCCAACTGGGACCGATGAAGGACTCGCTGATGTCGGCGACGGGGACGTCGTACGCCGCGGAGAGGGCAGCGGAGACGTCGCGGGTCTCGGCATCCGTCAGCTGGTCCGTCTGAACGCGGATCGTGTCCTCACCGACCGTCGCCACGCGCGTGGTCGCGGTCGGAACCACCGACCGCACTGCCTCGTCGGCGATCAACTGGTCGGTGTCGACCACGTTGTTCACCGTGAACTGAGAGCCGCCGGTGAACTCGATGGAGAACTGGATCGGACGGAACAGCGGAACGAGCGCCGCACCGATGACGAGGATCGCCGCGATGAGGAACCACAGCCGCCGACGGCCGACGAACGGGAACGAGACCTTACCGGTGTAGAGGTCGTTGCCGAGCTGATTCATGGAGCGCATCAGCGGTCTCCCTCCTTGCCGGTGGTCGACGATGTCCGGTCCGCACCCGCGGCCTGGAGCTCTGCCTGCTTGCGTTCGGCGATCGTCTGGCGTCGCACTGCTTCACCCCGTGCACGGCCCGCACGCTTGGCCGCCCCCGCGGATCCGGCGGCGACGGGGCTGCGGAACTGGGCGCGCCCGCGGTACACCGCGCCGAGCGCGTCGGGGTCGAGTCCGGAGAGCGGATGCCCGGAGCCGAAGAACTTCGTCCTCGCGAGCAGCTGGAGCACCGGGTGGGTGAAGAGGATGAAGATGAGGATGTCGATCAGCGTGGTGAGCCCGAGCGTGAAGGCGAAGCCCTTCACGCTCGCGTCGGCCAGCACGTACAGGACGACCGCGGCCAGGACGTTGATGGACTTCGAGATGTAGATCGTCCGCTTCGCCCGCGCCCAGCCGTCCTCGACGGCACTGGTGATCGACTTCCCGTCGCGCATCTCGTCTCTGATGCGTTCGAAGTAGACGATGAACGAGTCCGCAGTGAAGCCGATGGTCACGATGATGCCCGCGACGCCGGCGAGCGAGAGGCGGAAGCCCATGCGCCAGGCGAGGATCGCCAACATGACGTACGTGAGCACACCCATGACGATGAGCGACGCGACGATCACGAAGCCGAGGGCGCGGTAGACGACGACAGAGTAGATCGCGACGAGCAACAGGCCGATGAGACCGGCGATGAGACCGATCTGGAGCTGCTGGGAACCGAGGGTCGCCGAGACGGTGTTGGAGCTCTCGACGTTGAAGCTGAGCGGCAGCGCACCGTACTTGAGCTGATCGGCGAGCACCTGCGCGCTCTCCTGGGTGAAGCTGCCGGTGATGCTCGGGTCTCCGCCGACGATGATCGCGTTCATCGAGGGCGCGGAGAGCACCGAGCCATCGAGGACGAAGGCGAACTGGTTCAGCGGCGGCGTGGCGCCGTAGAGGCGCTGGCTGATCGCGGCGAAGGTCTCGGTGCCCTCGGTGTCGAAGCGGAGGTTGACCGCCCACTGACCGTTGTTGGACTGCAGACCGAAGGTGGCGTCGTCGATCGCGGAGCCGTCGAGCTCGACGGGGCCGAGGATGTACTTCTGCGCGCCGGTCGGGTCGCAGGTGATGAGCGGCTGGTCGGCCGGAGCCTGAGCGGGGTCGTTGGCCGGGTCCGCGCAGTCGTAGGCGAGGAACTCCGCCTCGAGGGCGGGGGTGATCCAGGCGAGGTCGCTGCCGTTCGTCGGCGATGCCGTCGGAGTCGCCACCAGCGAGGGATCCGGGGTCGGATACGGCGTCTCCGTACCGTCCTCGCCGACGAAGCTCGTCGCCGGACTACCCGCGAACAGCACGGCGCGGAGCTGGAGCTGTGCGGATGCCTCGATCCGGTCGCGCGTCTCCTGGTCGGCCTGACCGGGGATCTGAACGACGATCTGGTTGCCGGCCTGCGTGGTGACGTCCGCTTCGCTGACGCCGGAGGCGTCGACGCGCTGGCGGATGATCGTGACCGCCTGGGCCAACTGCTCCTCGGAGGGTGCGACACCGTCCTCGGTCTGCGCCTCGAGGACGATCTGCGTGCCGCCCTGGAGGTCCAGAGCAAGCTCGGGAACCCAGGAGCTCTGCTGGAAGACGTGGACACCGAGGGCATTGATGCCGAACAGCACGGCGGTGATCGCCAGCAGTCCGGTCAGCGCGCGCCAGGCATTGCGAACGGGGGTGGAAGTCGCCACGGACTCAGCTTTCTGGTGGGGACGTCCCGGAGGACGGGTCAGGCCTGGGGCTTGCCGGGCTCAGCGTCGGGGTCGATCGCCTCGTGAGCACCCGCGGCACGACGGTCGTCGCTGATCGAGGTGATCTCGCCGTCGGCGACGGCCTCGGCGTACTCCTCGTGGCTCTGCTCGGCCGCGAGGTAGTCGTCCTCGCTGACGGCGCCCTCGGTCGGGGAGACGACGCGGAGGATCGCCTGGCTGTGCACCTTGATCTCGACGCCGGGGGCGAGCTCGACGATCGCGGGCTGATCGAGGTTCTCGGGGTCGTACTCCACGATCGTGCCGTAGAGACCGCCCTGCAGGAGGACCTCGGCACCGGGCACGGTCTGGCGGGCGCGCTCCTCCTGCTCGAGCTTCTGGCGCTGCATGCGCCGGCGGGAGCTCCAGAACATGAACACCAGCAGGGCGATCAGCAGGATGAGCAGGCCGTAATTGGCGAGGAAGTCCATGAAGAGGGAGGGGCCTTTCGAGAGGGCGTGGCCGGGGCGGCACTGCCTAGGGGGTCGGCGCAAGCCTTCAGCGATTATAGGTCATCGAGTTCGAGCATCGATTCGGGGCTGCGGACGCCCAGGTGCGCATACGCCTCTGGAGTCGCGATGCGTCCTCGAGGCGTACGCCCGAGGAACCCGATCCGCACCAGGTAGGGCTCGACCACGGATTCGATCGTCTCGGCCTCTTCCCCCACGGTCACCGCGAGGGTGCTGAGGCCGACGGGACCACCGCGGAACCGGCGCACGACGGCGTCGAGGACAGCCCGGTCGAGCCGGTCGAGACCGATCGGATCGACGTCGTAGAGGTCGAGCGCCGCGTCGACGATCGCGTGGTCGGCGTCCGCCCCGTCGCCGTGGACGATGAGGTAGTCGCGCACCCGCCGGAGGAGCCGGTTGGCGATTCGGGGTGTTCCGCGGGAGCGCCGCGCGATCTCGGCGCGTGCCTCCGGCGGCACCGCCACGCCGATGAGGCGGGCCGAGCGCTCGATGACGCGCTCGAGTTCCACGGGTTCGTAGTACTCCAGGTGCGCGGTGAAGCCGAACCGGTCACGCAGCGGGTTGGGGAGGAGTCCGGAGCGCGTGGTCGCTCCCACAAGGGTGAACGGCGCGAGATCCAGAGGAATGCTCGTCGCGCCCGCTCCCTTGCCGACCATGATGTCGATGCGGAAGTCCTCCATCGCGAGGTAGAGCATCTCCTCGGCGGAGCGCGCCATGCGATGCACCTCGTCGATGAACAGCACCTCGCCGGGGGTGAGGCTCGACAGGAGAGCGGCGAGGTCCCCCGCGTGCTGGATGGCCGGACCGCTCGACAGACGCAGCGGACGTTCGCTCTCGTGCGCGACGATCATCGCGAGAGTCGTCTTCCCGAGTCCCGGAGGACCCGACAGCAGGATGTGGTCCGCGGGACGCTGCTGGATCCGTGCCGCGTCGAGGAGCAGCTGCAGCTGTCCGCGCACCTTCTGCTGCCCGACGAACTCCGCCAGGGAGGACGGGCGCAGGGCGCCCTCGATCGCGAGCTCGGACTCGTCCACGGGCTCGTCGACGTCTCTCAGATCATCCACCGACGACCTCCTTCCGGCGCGGGCCGAGCTGCGCCAGCGCCAGGCGGAGAAGCGCCGGCACCGACGCACGATCCGCCTCGGGGGCGTCGGCGAGCACCTCTTCCACGACCGGCGCCGCGGTACGCTCGGGCCAGCCGAGTCCGACGAGGGCGGCCACGACCTGCGCGGCGACGCCCGGCGCCACCGCCGATCCGCCGCCGGACGCGCCGGAGGAGACGACGTGGTCGAGCTTGCCCGTCAGCTGGACCACGATGAGCTTGGCGGTCTTGGGCCCGATGCCCGACACGCGGCGGAACGGCGCATCGTCCTCCCCGGCGACGGCATCCGCGATCTGCCCCACCGTCAGCGAGGACAGCACTCCGAGAGCGGACTTCGGGCCGACGCCGGTGACGCCGAGGAGCTGGGTGAACACACGCAACTCTTCGCGGGTGTCGAACCCGAAGAGCGACAGCGCGTCCTCCCGGACGATCAGCGTCGTGTGAAGCATCAGCTCCGCGCCGATGTGGGCGGACCGGCCGACCGCGGGGGTCACCGCGACCGCGAGTCCCACACCGCCCACTTCCACGACGACGCCGTCATCGTCGGCGTGGGTGACGCGTCCCCGGAGTGATGAGATCATCCTCCGACCTTACGTCGTATCGCATGTTTGTTCGAGCAACACGCTCAGGAGCGCGCACGACGTTCCGCCTGCGCCCAGGCGCGCTGCGCGGGAGTCAGTGCCGCCCCTCCCCCGACCGGACCGAGGGGCCGACGCCAGGCATGGCAGAGAGCGATGGCGAGCGCATCGGCGGCATCCGCGGGGGTGGGCAGCGCGTCCAGGCGCAGAACGCGCGCGACCATCGCCTGCACCTGTCGCTTGTCGGCGGAGCCGTATCCGGTGATGGCCGCCTTCACCTCGGACGGCGTGTGGGTCGCGGCGGGGAGACCTCGCTCCCCCGCCACCAGCAGGGCGATGCCACTGGCCTGCGCGGTGCCCATGACCGTCTGGCGGTTGTGCTGTGCGAACACCCGCTCGACGGCCACGACGTCCGGAGCGTGGGCGTCGACGGCCGCCCTGATCCCGGCTGCGATCGCCGCGAGCCGCACCTCGATCGGCGCGGCAGGATCCGACCGCGCGACACCCACGTGCACGAGGGTGGCCGAGCGGTCGGCACGCACGTCGACGATGCCGATCCCACAACGGGTCAGTCCGGGATCGATCCCGAGCACCCGCACCGACGACGTCACCCGTCCACGGTACGCGCGGACGTGACGGATGCCGCGACGCCGGGCCGGGGACGGGCGATCAGTCGTCCTGCTCGAGCTCGGCCTGCACGTCGGCCGTGAGGTCGAAGTTGCTGAAGACGTTCTGGACGTCGTCGCTGTCCTCGAGCGCGTCGATGAGCCGGAAGACCTTGCGTGCCGTCTCGGCGTCGATCTCCACCTTGAGGTTGGGGACGAACTCCACGTCGGCCGATTCGTACTCGATCCCGGCGTCCTGAAGGGCGCTGCGGACGGTCACGAGATCGGATGCCTCGGTGATGACCTCGAATCCCTGCGCGTGCGGCTCGACCTCCTCGGCACCGGCCTCGAGGACCGCCAGCATGACGTCGTCCTCGTTGGTCTCCTCACCGGAGACGACGATGACACCCTTGCGGGAGAAGTTGTAGGCGACGCTGCCGGGATCGGCGAGTGTCCCCCCGTTGCGACTGAGGGCGGTGCGGACCTCGGCGGCGGCACGGTTCTTGTTGTCGGTCAGACACTCGATCAGCAGGGCGACGCCGTTCGGGCCGTACCCCTCGTACATGATCGAGGAGTATTCGACGGACTCGCCGCCGATCCCCGCGCCGCGCTTGATCGCGCGGTCGATGTTGTCCTTCGGCACCGATGTCTTCTTGGCCTTGAGGACCGCGTCGAACAGGGTGGGGTTGCCCTGCAGGTCGGGACCGCCGAGCTTCGCGGCGACTTCGATGTTCTTGATCAGCTTGGCCCACGACTTGGCACGGCGGGAGTCGATGACCGCCTTCTTGTGCTTGGTCGTAGCCCATTTGGAGTGTCCGGACATGCGCTCGATCCTACCGGCGAGACTCAGCGGGCGCGGAGCGTGCGGAGGAAGAGCGCGTGGAAACGCGTCTCTCCGCTGACCTCGGGGTGGAACGCGGTCGCGAGGATCGCCCCCTGCCGGACGGCCACGACCCGACCGTCGGCGAGCGCGGCGAGGGGTTCGACGCGCGCGCCGCAGTCGACCACCACGGGAGCACGGATGAAGGCGGCGTGGACGGGCGGCGCCCCGAGCACCGGCACCTCCAGCGCGACCTCGAACGATTCGACCTGTCCCCCGAACGCGTTCCGGCGGACCGTCGCGTCCAGCCCGCCGAAGGTCTGCTGACCGGCGATCGGGTTCTCCAGACGATCGGCGAGGAGGATCATGCCCGCGCAAGTGCCGTAGACCGGGAGCCCCCCGGCGATCGCCTCACGGATCGGCTCCCGCATCCCGAACGCCCGCGCCAGCTTGTCGATGACGCTCGATTCGCCGCCGGGCAGGACCAGTCCGTCGATGAGGGAGAGATCTTCCGGTCGACGGACGAGTCGGACATCCGCATCCAGCTCTGCGAACACGCGCGCGTGCTCGCGCACGTCCCCCTGGAGGGCCAGGATGCCGACGCGGGGCCGGTGCGTCACCAGCCGCGCTCGGCCAGGCGGTGGGGCGCGGGGAGGTCGGAGACGTTGATGCCCACCATCGCCTCGCCGAGCCCGCGGGAGACGTCCGCGATGACCTTGGGGTCGTCGAAGAAGGTCGTCGCCTTCACGATGGCGGCGGCCCGCTCGGCGGGGTTGCCGGACTTGAAGATGCCGGAGCCGACGAACACGCCGTCCGCCCCCATCTGCATCATCATCGCGGCATCCGCGGGGGTCGCCACGCCGCCGGCGACGAAGAGGACGACGGGGAGCGCCCCGGTCTCGGCGACCTCGGCGACGAGCTCGTACGGGGCCTGGAGCTCCTTCGCGGCGACGTACAGTTCGTCCTTGGTCAGCGCGCCGAGGGCGGCGACCTCGCCTCGGATCTTGCGGATGTGCTTCATCGCCTCCGAGACGTCGCCCGTGCCGGCCTCGCCCTTCGAGCGGATCATCGCGGCGCCCTCGTTGATGCGGCGGAGCGCTTCACCGAGGTTCGTCGCGCCGCAGACGAAGGGGACGGTGTACTTCCACTTGTCGATGTGGTGGACGTAATCCGCGGGAGAGAGGACCTCGGACTCGTCGATGTAGTCGACACCGAGCTCCTGCAGCACCTGCGCCTCGACGAAGTGCCCGATGCGCGCCTTCGCCATCACGGGGATCGACACGGCCTCGATGATCCCGTCGATCATGTCGGGGTCGCTCATGCGCGACACCCCGCCCTGGGCGCGGATGTCGGCCGGCACGCGCTCGAGGGCCATGACGGCCACGGCGCCGGCGTCCTCAGCGATGCGCGCCTGCTCCGGCGTCACGACGTCCATGATGACGCCGCCCTTCAGCATCTCCGCAAGGCCCCGCTTGACGCGGGAGGAACCGGTGGTGGAGGTGGACATGGCGCTCCGTTTCGACGGGTGAGGACAGCCTGACGTTTGGCCTAGGCCAAAAGGTAGCACGGGGCGGACGCGGGGTGGCGCGCGCATAGACTCGCAGCATGCTCCGCAACGACCGCGACGCCCTTTCGGGGATCCGGGGCGGGACGGCGAACGAGATCGCCGAGAGCCTTCGGGAGCGCATGGAGCGCGGCCTGCTCGGCGCGGGCGACGCCCTCCCCCCGGTGCGCGCCCTCGCCGAGGCCCTCGACGTCAACCGCAACACCGTCATGGCGGCGTACCGTCAGCTCGCTCAGGCCGGGCTCGTGGTCTCGCGCGGCCGCGCAGGAACGCACGTGACGGGCCCCGCGACGGTCGCGCAGGACGGGTTCGCCGCCGACACCGTTCTGCGTGATGTGGGGACGGGCAATCCGGATCCCGCGCGGATCCCGGATCCGACGTCGGCGCTCACGCGTATCGTCGGCCGGCCCGTCCTCTACGGAGAGCCCGTGATCGATCGCGACCTCGAGGCGTGGGCGGACGAGTGGATGCGCGCCGCGCTGCCCCCGGAGAAGCCGATGCGGCTCACGATCACGAGCGGCGCCTCCGACGCGATCGACCGTCTCCTGTCCACCTACCTGACGCGTGACGACGGCGTGGCGCTGGAGGACCCGTGCTTCCTGGCGAGCCTGAACACCGTGCGCCTCGGGGGGTATCGCGCCGTTCCGGTCCCCGTCGACGACGACGGCATGACGGTGGACGGTCTGCGGGCGGCGCTCGCCGACGGCGTCCGCGCGGTGGTCTGCACGCCGCGCGCGCAGAACCCGACCGGAGCGAGCATCACCGAGCGCCGGGCGGGGCAGCTGCGGGCAGAGCTCGCCGCCCACCCGTACGTGCTCGTGATCGAGGACGATCACTTCTCCCTCCTCTCGCGGATGCCGCATGCCTCGGTCATCCCGAGCGACCACGAACGATGGGCCCTGGTCCGGTCGGTGTCGAAGTTCCTCGGTCCCGACATGTGCCTGGCGGTGACGGCATCCGATCCCGAGACCGGGTCGCGACTGGCGCAGCGGCTGAGTCCGGGCACCACCTGGGTGAGCCACCTCCTGCAGCGCCTCACCCACGCCCTGGTGACGGACCCGGAGGTGCGGTCGGGCATCGAGGCGGCGGCGGTCCACTACGCCGAACGGAACGCCGCGTTCGCCGAAGCCCTGCGGAGCGAGGGGCTGACGGTGTCGACGGGTGACGGGCTGAACCTGTGGGTGCGGGTGCCGTCGCCCGCCCGCGACATCTGCGAGCAGCTCATGCGACGCGGCTGGCTCGCCCGCCCCGGTGACGAGTTCCTCCTGGGCGACGACGCCGCCCGCTTCCACCTGCGCCTGACGGTGCACGACCTGACCGAGACGGATGCCGCTTCTCTCCGGCGCGACCTCCTCGCCGCCGTCGAGGCGACCGCGGGCACTCGGGCAGTGGGATGATCGTCCGGTGAAGATCCTCTCGATCCAGTCCGCGGTCGCTTACGGCCATGTCGGCAATTCGGCCGCCGTCTTCCCCCTTCAGCGCATCGGGGTCGAGGTACTCCCGGTGTACACCGTGAACTTCTCCAACCACACCGGATACGGCGCGTGGCGCGGCCCGCTCATCGCACCGGACGACGTCGCGGCCGTCATCGAGGGCATCGGCGACCGTGGCGTGTTCGGCGAGATCGACGTGATCCTCTCGGGGTATCAGGGCGGCGAAGGTATCGCGGACGTGATCCTCGATGCCGTCGCGCAGGTGAAGCAGGCGAACCCGGCCGCCGTCTACGCGTGCGACCCGGTGATGGGGAACGCCAAGAGCGGGTGCTTCGTCGCCCCGGCGATCCCCGTGCTCCTCCGCGAGAAGGTGGTCCCGGCGGCCGACATCATCACCCCGAACCAGTTCGAGCTCGGCTTCCTCACCGGAACCGAGCCCTCGGACCTCGCCTCGACGCTGGAGTCGGCCGATCGGGCCCGCGCGATGGGACCGCGGACGGTGCTCGTCACGAGCGTCGAGCGACCCGACCGCCCGGAAGGGACGATCGAGATGCTCGCCGTCACCGACGACGGCGCGTGGATCGTGCGGACGCCGCACATCCCGATGAAGGCGAACGGCTCGGGCGACGTCACCGCCGCGCTGTTCACCGCGCACCTCACCTCCACCGGGAACGCCGCGGACGCGCTCGCGCGGACCACCTCCAGCGTGTTCGATCTTCTGCAGAACACTTTCGATTCAGGCGAAAGAGAGCTGCGCCTCATCGAATCGCAGGAAGCGTACGCCCACCCGCGGATGCAGTTCTCGGTCGAACAGGTCCGCTGAGTCGAACAGGTCCGCGGGGGTCGCTCAGCCGTACACCTCGGTGTAGGCGGCATCCCACTGCTCGGCATCCGCGGGGCACACGAACGACATCCCGAACACCATGATGCTCGCGAGCCCCTGCTCGGCAGCCTCGTCGCCCTGGGCGACCTGGGCGAAGAGCGGTGACGAGCTCACGTGCGTGGCGAAGATATCCGCGTCGGTGCGGTGATTGTTGAGGATCGCGGTCTCGCACGCGTCGAGCGTCGTGGCGAGCAGGAGCGACTCCGTCTCCGGCGCCCACGTCGCCCCCTGGGATTCGAGATAGGCGCGCTGCTGCGCGATGAACTCCTGCTGCTCGGGCGTTTTCGCCGAGAGCAGGGAGCCGTCACGGGGCTGCTGCTGTGCGTCGAAGAACTCCTCGCGCTCGAGGAGGGCCGACTCCATGTCGGGGGCGGGGTTCTCTTCCCCCACCTCCGGCGCAGGCGCCGGAGACGCCCTGGGAGGGGTCGCGCTCGCCCCGGCGGGGTCGGAGGGAGCGGGCGCGCAGGCGGCGAGGGCCGACACAAGCACGACCGTGGACAGCGCGGCGGCGGAGAACTGGTGCAGCGAGCGGAAGATCACCCGCACGACCCTACCCACGTGGCGGTGAAGGAACCCTGCGTTCTCCACAGGCGAGGATCAGCGCGGCCAGGCACTCGCCAGGGTCCGCCGTACATCGCCGAGCAGCTGCGGGAGCGCCTTGGTCTTGGCGATGATGGGGAAGAAGTTCGCGTCCGACGACCACCGCGGGACGATGTGCTGATGGAGGTGGCCGTCCACTCCCGCACCGGCCACGGCGCCCTGGTTCATGCCGAGGTTGAACCCCTCACACCGCGAGGTCTCGCGGAGGACCCGCATCCCCACCTGGGTGAGAGCACCGATCTCCGCGACCTCTTCGGGCGTCGCCTGATCGTACGTCGAGATGTGGCGGTACGGGCAGACCAGCAGATGACCGGAGTTGTACGGGAAGAGATTGAGCAGCACGTAGGCCGTGCGGCCGCGCGCGACGATGAGGCCGTCCTCATCGGACTTCTCCGGCGCCGCGCAGAAGGGGCACTCCTCGTGGTGCGGCTCGCGCCCGGCCTGGATGTACGCCATCCGGTGCGGGGTCCACAGCCGCTGGAACTCGTCCGGGACGCCTGCGAAGGCATCCGATCCGGTCACCGAAGCATCGGCATCCGTGTCCCGCCCGTCGCTCACCCGAGGTCCTCCGCGGTGTTCACGAGCACGCGCCCCTCGATCGCGCCGAGGATGTGGGACACCGCCTCGGCGATCGGGATGCCGTTGCGCTGCGAGCCGTCCCGGAAGCGGAAGGACACGGTGCCGCCGGCGCGGTCCTGCTCGCCCGCGATGAGCTGCAGAGGAACCTTCTGCGTCGTGTGGGTGCGGATCTTCTTCTGCATCCGGTCGTCGGAGCGATCGAGCTCCGCCCGCACGCCGCGCTCGCGCAGTTCCCGGACGATCTCACCCAGGTAGTCGGCATACTCGTCGGCGACCGGGATCGCCACGACCTGGACCGGCGCAAGCCACACCGGGAACGCCCCGGCGTAGTGCTCGAGCAGGATCGCGAAAAAGCGCTCGATCGAACCGAACAGCGCACGGTGGATCATGATCGGGCGGTGCTTGTCGCCGTCGGGACCGGTGTACTCCAGCTCGAAGCGCTCCGGCTGGTTGAAGTCGAGCTGGATCGTGGACATCTGCCACGTGCGCCCGATCGCATCGCGCGCCTGCACCGAGATCTTCGGACCGTAGAACGCCGCGCCCCCGGGGTCGGGAACGAGCTCGAGACCCGACGCCTCGGCCACCTCCCGCAGGGTCTCCGTCGCCTGCGACCACAGCGCGTCGTCGCCGATGAACTTCGGGTTGCCCTCCTCCTTCGTCGACAGCTCGAGGTAGAAGTCCTCGAGGCCGTAGTCGCGGAGCACCGAGAGCACGAATTCGAGGTTGCTCGTCAGCTCGTCGCGCACCTGGTCGGAGGTGACGTAGATGTGCGCGTCGTCCTGCGTCATCCCCCGCACCCGGGTGAGACCCGCCAGGGTGCCGCTCTTCTCGTAGCGGTACACCGTGCCGAACTCCGCGAGGCGGAGCGGCAGCTCGCGATAGCTGCGCCCGCGCGAACGGAAGATCAGGTTGTGGAACGGGCAGTTCATGGGCTTGAGGTAGTACTCCTGCCCTTGCCGAGTGACGTGCCCCTCGGCATCCACCACCTCGTCCAGCTCCATCGGGGGGTACATGCCGTCGGCGTACCACTGCAGGTGCCCGCTCGTCATGAACAGGTCGCCCTTGGTGATGTGCGGGGAGTTGACCATCTCGTAGTCCGCGGCGAGGAGGCGTCGACGCATGTACTGCTCGATCTCGTAGCGGATGATGCCGCCCTTGGGGTGGAACACCGCAAGCCCGGGACCGATCTCGTCGGGGAAGGAGAAGAGATCCAGCTCGGCGCCGAGCTTCCGGTGGTCGCGTCGCGCGGCCTCCTCGAGCCGGTGCTGGTAGGCGCGCAGCTCGTCCTTGGTCGGCCAGGCCGTGCCGTAGATGCGCTGGAGCTGGGGGTTCTTCTCGCTCCCGCGCCAATAGGCGCCCGCCACGCGCTGCAGGTCCCAGCCGTTGCCGATCATGCGGGTGTTGGGCACGTGAGGGCCGCGGCAGAGGTCCTTCCACGCCGTCTCACCATCGCGGGAGACGTTGTCGTAGATCGTGAGCTCTCCGGCACCGACCTCGACCGACGCCCCCTCGGTCTTCTCCGCGCCGGCACCCTTGAGGCCGATCAGCTCGAGCTTGAAGGGCTCGTCGGCGAGCTCCGCGCGCGCCTCGTCGTCCGAGACGACCCGGCGGACGAAGCGCTGGCCCTCGCGGACGATGCGCTCCATCTCCTTCTTGATCGCCTTGAGGTCCTCCGGGGTGAAGGGCTCGTCGACACCGAAGTCGTAGTAGAAGCCGTCGGTGATGGGCGGACCGATCCCGAGGTTCGCCTGCGGCCGGATCCGCTGCACCGCCTGCGCGAGGACGTGCGCGGCGGAGTGACGGAGGATGTCGAGCCCGTCGGCGCTGCCGACGGTCACCGGCTCGACGGCGTCACCGTCGTGCACGACCGTCGCCAGGTCCTTCAACTCGCCGTTGACCCGCAGGGCGACGACGGAGCGGTCGGGGAAAAGGGCGAAGCCGTCGGCGGGCCGAGCGGCGTCCGAGGGCAGGGCGGCATCTGTCACAGCGTTCTCCTGAAGGGTCGCGATCAAGGCTACCGGCCGCATCCCGGCCGGTCGGACACAGCGGGCCTTCCCGTGGCCCAGTATGGAGCGGTGACTCTGGCGATCATCGGCGCGGCGCTCGCCGCTCTCGGCGGGATCGCCGTGGGGGTCGGCATTCTTCCGCCCGCGCAGCTCGCGACGGTTGCGGAGCGGGTCTGGCCCGTCCTCGTCTTCGTCGTGTCCGTCACCGTCGTCTCCGAGCTCGCCGCCAGAGCCGGGCTCTTCGACCTCCTCGCCGGCCGTCTGGCGCGGCTCGCGCGTGGGCGGACCGCGGCGCTGTGGATCCTCATCGTCGCGCTCGCCGTCACCGCGACCGCGTTCCTCTCCCTCGACACCACCGCGGTCCTGCTCACGCCGGTCGTGGTGGCGGTGGCGGTGTCGAGGCGACTCGACCCGCTGCCTTTCGCGTTCGTCACCGTCGTGCTGGCGAACACCGCGTCGCTGGTCCTTCCCGTGTCGAACCTCACCAATCTGCTCTCCCTGGACCGCCTCGGCACCGGCAACGATCCGGCGGCCTTCCTCCGGCTTCTCGGGCCGTCGGCCCTGCTCGCGATCGTGGTCTCGGTCGGAGTGCTGTCGGTGGTCTTCCTGCCGCGGCTCCCCCGGACGCATCCGACCGCGTCGGAACCCGTCACTGCGGATCGTCCCCTCCTGATCGCGGCCGGTGTCGTGACCGGTGCTCTCCTCCCCCTCCTCGTGAGCGGTCTGGAGCCCTGGATCCCCGCGACGGCCGCCGCGCTCGTCCTGGCCGCGGTCTTCGCCTGGCGCGCACCGAAAGCGCTGTCGGTGCGGCTCGTCCCCTGGTCGCTGCTGATCTTCGTGCTCGGTCTCTTCACCGCCGTCGCGGCGCTCGAGTCGCTCGGAAGCGGACGGGTGCTCGGGGTGATCGCCGGGTCCGGTGAGGATCTGTTCTCACTCTGGCAGCTCGCGGGAGCCGGCGCGCTCCTCGCGAACGGCATCAACAACCTCCCCGCCTACCTCGCCCTCGAGGCGGTGGCGGACTCCCCCGCGCGTCTGGCCGCTCTGCTCGTCGGCGTGAACGCCGGGCCCCTCGTCACCCCGTGGGCGTCGCTCGCGACCCTGCTCTGGGCGGATCGGCTCCGCTCCGCCGGGGTGCCGGTGCGGTGGCGGACCTTCGTCATCCTGGGCCTTGTGATCGCTCCGCTCACCCTCTTCCTCGCGGTGGTCCCGCTCGCCCTCGGGGCACCCCGCTAGAGCAGGTGACGCGCGGCCTCCCGGCGCGACAATGCGCGGAGGTCGTGAGCATCGAGGTAGGCGCGCACCCAGTCCGGATCTGTCCGCGCGTAGTCGCGGAGCGCCCAGCCGATCGCCTTGGCGACGAAGAACTCCGCGTCCCCGCGGTTGGGCTCGATGACGTCGGCGAGGAGCGCCCGATCCGTCCGTTCCTTCCTGCCGAGCTGGGAGATGATCGCGAGCCGCCGCATCCAGAGGTCCTCATCAACGCTCCACGCGCGGACGACACGGGCGGTGGTCACGGCATCCGCGTCGAGCATGTCGGCCACGCGGTGGCTCAGTTCGTCCGTGATGTCCCACCATCGCCCCGACCGGACCATGGCGGTCACGACCTCGAGGGTGTCCGGCGCCCGTCGAAGCCCGGCAAGTCCGCGGAGGGCCATCGCGGCGTACCACTCCTCACGGTGCGTGACGGTGTCCCAGAGAACGGATGCCGCCTCCGCCGCGACCGGGATCTCGTACGATCGCGCGGCCGAACGTGCCACCGCCCGGACCTCGGGAAGGCGTACCCCGTAGAAGGGGAGGACGGACTTCATGTACGCCTGCTGCGCCACCGCCCTCTCGGGGTCTGCCCGTGCGCGGAGTGCGTCTCTGATCTCGCGTACGAGGCTGTCGGATCCCATGCCGAGACGATAGCCCGCGCAGCACCGAACAATGAAAAAACCCCCGGTAAACCGGGGGTTTTGTTCTGTGCGCGATACTGGGATCGAACCAGTGACCTCTTCCGTGTCAGGGAAGCGCGCTACCGCTGCGCCAATCGCGCCCGTATGGGCTATGAAGTTGTGAGCGAGGTGGCGACGGGATTCGAACCCGTGTAAACGGCTTTGCAGGCCGGTGCCTAGCCGCTCGGCCACGCCACCGCGTGTGGTTTGACCCCACGTGCTGGTTCCAGGAACCACTGCACTCGAGCGGATGACGAGACTCGAACTCGCGACCCTCACCTTGGCAAGGTGATGCGCTACCAACTGCGCTACATCCGCATGCTCCCGGATTTCCCCGGGCGCTTGAATGACTTTAGCCCAGGACGGGCCGAGTGCAAAACCAGCCGCGCCCCGGGTGTGTCCCGGGCGCCGGTGTCGTTGGCGACCGTCCGCGTCGGGTAGGATCGGTAACCGGCCACACGGCCATGGGCGATTGGCGCAGTTGGTAGCGCGCTTCCTTCACACGGAAGAGGTCATCGGTTCGAGTCCGGTATCGCCCACTCCTGACCCTCGCCTCGGCGGGGGTCTTCTGCGTGTGGGCGGGGTCCGCCGGTTCAGGGGCGGTCAGGCTCCGGCATCCCATCCGTAGCGCTGCTGCAGCGCCCGCGCGACGCGGGTGAACCGATCCAGGTCGAGAGCTGCGGCTTCTCGGCGCATCCCGCCCCGGTGGACGAGGTAGATCTGCTCGATGTCCACCCACGACGGCCGCCCCTGCGAATCCCACGCCCCCGAGCCGAGCGGGAGGAAGTCGCGGTCTCCGTCGTGGGCTCGGCTGGTCAGCCGCACGCCGTACACGTGGTCGTCGTCGCGTCGACCGATGACGAGCACAGGACGATCCTTCCCCCGCCCGTCGTTCTCGACGTAGGGCACCCACGTCCAGATCACCTCGCCCGCATCAGGATCTCCGTCCGCATCGGGGGCGTACGCGAGCCGCAGGTCCGCGGGCCGCGGCGGTCGGATTTGCCGAGTGGTGTGCGGGGCGGATGCCGTGGCCTCCGCGTGACGCGAAGCGCGCGCTCGCGGCGGCACGAGCACGCTCAGGGCTTTGGAGAACAGCGACGAGAGGCGACTCATCCGCTCACCCTATGACGAGCGGCAGGGGCGCCGCGGAGGATCCGCGACGCCCCTGCCGGGCGGTTCGAGAGACGTCAGACGCGCTCGTCGATGAGGTAGCCCTCTTCGCCGTGCACGCTGGTGTCGACACCGGCGAGCTCGTCCTCGTTCTTGACGCGGAATCCGATGGTCTTCTGGATCGCGAAGCCGATGATGAAGGCCACGACGAAGGAGTAGACCAGGACGCCCACCGCGGCGATGACCTGGACGATCAGCTGCTCCCAGCCGCCGCCGAGGAACAGGCCGGTCTCGGTGGCGAAGAAGCCGAGGTAGACGGTTCCGATGAGGCCACCGACGAGGTGGATGCCCACGACGTCGAGCGAGTCGTCGTAACCGAGCTTCCACTTCAGCTCGATCGCGAGGGCGCAGACGGCACCGGTGACGACACCGAGGAGGAGCGCCCAACCGGGGGTCAGGTTCGCACAGGCCGGCGTGATCGCGACGAGGCCGGAGACGGCACCGGAGGCGGCGCCGACCGAGGTGGCCTTTCCGTCCTTGAGCTTCTCCACGATGAGCCATCCGATGATGGCAGCGGCGGTGGCGCCGAGGGTGTTGATCACGATCAGACCGACGACGCTGTCTTCGGTACCCAGGGCACCCAGACCCTCCGCACCGCCGTTGAAGCCGAACCAGCCGAACCACAGGAGCGACGCGCCGAGCAAGACGAGCGGGACGTTGTGGGGCTTCTGGATGCCCTTCTGGAAGCCGATGCGCTTGCCGAGGACGAGCGCCAGGGCGAGGGCCGCAGCGCCCGCGTTGATGTGCACCGCGGTACCACCGGCGTAGTCGATGACCTCCGCGGTGAACCCGAGCGAGGTACCGAGGTTCAGGATCCAGCCGCCACCCCACACCCACGCGGCGACGGGGAAGTAGACCACGGTGGCCCAGATACCGGCGAAGATCATCCACGCACCGAACTTGGCGCGGTCGGCGATCGCGCCGGAGATCAGGGCGACGGTGATGATCGCGAAGGTCGCGCTGAAGAGAGCGCCGACCAGGTCGTCGCTGCTGAGGCTGCCGAGACCGAGGTCGGAGAAGGGGTTTCCGGCGAAGGCCCACACGTTGCCCTCCGGCACCGCGCTCATATTGAAGCCGTAGATGATCCAGAGCACTCCGATGAGGCCCATCGAACCGAAGCTCATCATCATCATGCTGACGACGCTCTTCGCCTTGACGAGGCCTCCGTAGAAGAACGCCACGCCTGGCGTCATCAAGAGCACCAACGCTGACGCGGTGATCAACCAGGCAAGATTTCCGCTGTCCATGAGAATCCTCATCCATGTGTCGTGTTACACAAAAAGCCCATGCCGGCGCCGAGTCGGGTCACGGCTGTCGGGCACGCCCAGTTTTGCGAGCGGGGGTTTCGTGCGCCGTGCACCCCGTGTTTCGCGTTGGTTACGCGAGGGAACGCGAGGTAAACATCACGTTTCACGCACGCGCGAAAGGACCGCGAACGCCCGGAGCGCGCTCGACGAGCGGATGCCGGTGTGTCAGGCGAGCGTCGAAGCGACGAGGCGCGACATGGCGCGCAGGTACTTCTTGCGGTATCCGCCGGACAGCATCTCCTCGGGGAAGACGCCGTCGAGGGAGACTCCGGTCGCCCGGATGGGGATCTGCGCGTCGTAGACGCGGTCGATGAACGCGACGAATCGCAGCGCCGCCGATTGGTCGGTGAACACGTCGACGTCCCGGAGCCCCACGGTGTCGACGCCCTCGATCAGTCGGATGTACCGCGAGGGGTGCACACGTGCGAGATGGGCGATGAGATCTTCGAAGCGATCATCGGTCGCCGTTCCCAGGGCCGCCGCATCACCGATCGCGGCGTCGTACTCGGCGGTGCTGAGTGAGACCGCGTGGCCGTCGACGGCACGCTGCCGATAGTCGGTCCCGTCGATGCGGATCGTCTGGAACCTCTCCGCCATCGCGTGGATCTCGCGGAGGAAGTCCTGCGCGGCGAAGCGCCCCTCCCCGAGCGCGTTGGGCGGCGTGTTGGATGTTGCGGCGAAACGCGTGCCCCCGGTGACCAGCTCTCCGAGCAGCCGCGTCATCACCATCGTGTCGCCGGGGTCATCCAGTTCGAACTCGTCGATGCAGAGGAGATCTGCGCCTCGGAACAGCTCGACGGTGTTCTTGTAGCCCAGGGCGCCGACGAGCGCGGTGTACTCGATGAACGAGCCGAAGTACTTCCGTCGCGCGGGCATGTCGTGGTAGATCGCGGCCAGCAGGTGGGTCTTCCCCACACCGAACCCGCCGTCGAGGTAGACACCCGGACGTGGAGCAGGTTCGCGCTTGGCGCGACGGAAGAGTCCGCCCCTCGCCGGTGCCGGTCCTCCCCCGGCGAACCGGACGAGGAGATCCTTCGCCTCCTGCTGCGAGGGATACGCGGGATCCGCCCGGTAGGTGTCGAACCGCGCGGTGGTGAACTGCGGCGGCGGCACGAGGGCGGCCACCATCTCGGCACCGGAGAGCTGCGGCGTGCGGTCGACGAGGTGCACCACCCCGACGGCGGCACTCATCGGGCATCCTCCGAGGTCTGGTCCTGCGGCGTGAGCCCCCGGGCGCGAAGCCAGTCGGAGATCGCGGAGCTCCAGCGCTCCTGGTCGTAGTTCCAGAGCTTCGTGTGTCGCGCCACTTCGAAGACCTCCATACGGACGAGATCCGGGCGCGCGACGAGGAGATCGTGCGAGGCGTCGGAGGGGACGAAGCCGTCGTCGTCGCTGTGCAGGATCAGGATCGGATGCCGTAGCTCTGCGGCGCGGGCGATGACATCCAGGCGATCGAAGGGGATCCGACCACCGCTGTGCACGAGAGCCGATCCCCAGTCGCTCTCGAGCGCATGGATCGCGAGCGAGCTGACCGGGGTGGGAACCTTCATCATGCCGGCTTGGTAGTCCAGCACGACGCGCCAGTCGACGACGGGCGACTCGAGGATCAGCGCGGCGATGCGGTCGCGGTGAGCGGAGTTGAGGGAGACCTGCAGCGCGATGGCGCCACCCATGGACCAGCCCATGAGGACGATCCTCTTCGCACCGCGGCGACGGGCGAAGCCGACCGCCGCGTCGACGTCGCGCCACTCGGTGGCTCCGAGGGCATACGTGCCCGCGCGGCTCCGCGGCGCCTCGCCGTCATTGCGATAGGACACCACGAGCGAGGTGATCCCGAGGCCGTGGAACAGCGGGACGGCACGGAGACATTCCGCTCTGGTCGTGCCGCGCCCGTGCACCTGAATCACCCAGACGTCGCCCTCGCCGGCCGGGAACAGCCACGCGGGGCAGGGGCCGATGCCGGATCCGATGAGCTCGGGCGTATAAGGGAGGTGCAGGTCGGAGGGATGGTCGAAGTACCAGCCGCTGAAGGCGGCCGCACTGTCGAGACGGGCATCCGAGCCGATGTGGGTGAGGAGCTTGCGCGTCACGCTGTCGGCGTCCTCGGCGAGGACCGTCCCCAGCTTGAGGTACGGCTCGGACCCGCGCGTGAACAGCCCGTACCTGCCCGGGAGCGCCGTGTCCTCGGTCTTCGAGAGCCGGATGGTCTGCGCGGTGGTGTCGAGATCGAGGATCTGGGTGTCGGCCACACGCGCGGCGGGTGTCACGACCCGTCGCGCCATCCGCAGGGCCGTCAGGGCCCACAGACTCAGCACCGCAGAGAGCGCACTGCTCAGGACCGTGATCAGGATGCGGATCGCGGATGCCGGGGCGGGGAAGGCGCCGCCCGCAGCGGCGCGCCTGGAGGAGACCATCGGGGCCTCACTCTAGTCTGTCCGGGTGGAAGATCACCGCCGACCGGCGTCGCCGACCTTCGCGCAGGTCGCGGAGGATGTTCGCGCGGTCGAATACCGGGACGATTTCTCCGTCCGCGAGATTCCGGCCCCCGCCGGACTCGCCCCGGACTCGATCGCGCTGGCCGGAGATGTCCGCCCGGACGCGACGACGGGCGACTCCGTCTTCGGCACGGGGCGCTTCATCCTCCTGCACGACGACAGCGAGCCCGCATCCTGGGAAGGACCCTGGCGGATCGTCTGCTTCGCCCAGGCACCGCTCGAATCCGACATCGGCGTGGACCCGATGCTCGCCGATGTCGCCTGGTCCTGGCTGGTCGATGCGCTGACGTCCCGCGAGGCGTCCTTCCACGCAGAGGCGGGTACCGCCACGAAGACACTGTCCCGCGGGTTCGGCTCCCTCGCCGCCGAGGGCGACGGATCGCAGATCGAACTGCGCGCGTCGTGGTCGCCCACGGGTCCCATCGAGCGACACGTGGAAGCATGGGCGGAGCTCGTGTGCATGCTGGCGGGGCTCCCGCCGGGTTCAGAAGGGATCGAGATGCTGGGATCGCGCAGGTCGCTGCAGTGACGGCGTACGACGTGATCGTCGACGATGCGGGATTGCAGGAGGCGGCGCGCGCCATCGCGGCCGGCACGGGTCCCGTGGCCGTCGACGTGGAGCGCGCCTCCGGATTCCGGTACTCGCAACGGGCGTATCTGGTCCAGGTCTTCCGGCGCGGCGCCGGCGTGTTCCTGTTCGACCCCCCGCCGATCGCCGACTTCTCTCCGCTCCAGGACGTCCTCGTCGACGAGGAGTGGGTGCTGCACGCCGCCAGCCAGGATCTGCCGTCGCTGCGCGAACTGGGGCTGGAGCCGGAGCGGATGTTCGACACCGAGCTGGCGGCCCGCCTGCTGGGTCACGAACGCGTGGGACTCGGGGCCGTGGTGGAGCAGACGCTCGGCATCACCCTGGCCAAGGCTCATTCCGCCGCGGACTGGTCCACCCGACCCCTCCCCCAATCCTGGCTGGAGTACGCCGCGCTCGACGTCGTGCATCTGATCGATGTCCGCGATGCGCTCGTCGCCGAGCTCGAGGAGCAGGAGAAGTCCGAGTTCGCGGAAGAGGAGTTCCTCGCCGTCCTCCTGCGTGAGCCCAAGCCCGCGCGCGAGGAGCCCTGGCGTCGGATGAGCGGGCTCCACACGGTACGCGGCCGCCGAGGACTCGCGGTCGCGCGCGCTCTCTGGACGGCGCGGGAGGAGTACGCCCGCCAGGAGGATGTCGCACCCGGCCGTCTGGTGCCCGACCGTGCGCTCGTCGCGGCGGTCATCGCCGATCCCCGTTCGAAGCAGGAACTCGCCGGGGTCAAGGAGTTCACCGGTCGCGCCAGCCGCTCGCAGCTCGATCGCTGGTGGGCCGCGTTCGAAGCAGGTCGCGCCGAGACCGATCTTCCCCGCGAGCGTGTCTCCCACGGCGACACGCTCCCACCGCCTCGTGTCTGGGCCGATCGCAACCCCGACGCCGATGCCCGATTGAAGACGGCCCGGCCGCGGGTGGAGCAGCGGGCGGACGAGCTCCGGATGCCGACGGAGAACCTCCTGACGCCCGATCTGCTCCGACGCGTGGCATGGGCTCCGCCCGCGGTGATGAGCGTCGACGCGATCGCGGCTGCGCTGCTGACCCTCGGCGCCCGCGGCTGGCAGGTTGACCAGACTGCACAGCTGATCACGGATGCCTTTGTGGATTCCGTGCAAGAGCCCGCGGAGGCTGCCCCGACCGATTCGTAGGTATCCGCCACCGGGTTCTGCCCGCCCGCAGGGGCCTCCTAGGCTTGCGGCGATCCCAATCATTGGAGGCAGAGTGGCCGATATCTCGGACGTCTTCTTCGTCGACGGCATGCGCACACCTTTCGGGCGCGCCGGCGAAAAAGGCATGTACTGGAACACCCGATCCGACGACCTCGCGGTCAAGGCGACCATCGGTCTGATGGAGCGGAACGCGGCGGTCCCGAAGGACCGGATCGACGATGTCGCCATCGCGGCCACCTCGCAGACGGGCGACCAGGGACTCACCCTCGGCCGGTCCGTGGCGATCCTGGCGGGCCTCCCCCAGAGCGTTCCCGGGTTCGCGATCGATCGCATGTGCGCCGGAGCGATGACGAGCGTGACGACGATGGCCGCATCGATCGGCGTCGGCATGTACGACGTCGCACTCGCAGGAGGCGTCGAGCACATGGGTCGTCACCCGATCGGAACGAACGCCGACCCCAACCCGCGCTTCGTCGCGGAGAAGATGGTGGACCCCGGCGCCCTGAACATGGGGGTGACGGCCGAGCGCATCTTCGACCGCTTCCCCCACCTGACGAAGGAGCGGTCCGACCGCTTCGGCATGCTCAGCCAGCAGAAGGCGCAGCGCGCCTACGACGCGGGGAAGATCCAGCCCGATCTCGTCTCCGTCGCCATCAAGGACGCGGACGGAGCGTGGGGTCTGGCCACGGAGGACGAGGGGCGGCGGCCGCAGACCACGATGGCCGACCTCGCTGGTCTCAAGACGCCGTTCCGTCCGCACGGCCGTGTGACCGCGGGCACGTCGTCCCCGCTGACCGACGGCGCCACGATGTCGTTGCTCGCGGGCGGTGGCGCGGTGAAGGAACTGGGCCTGACCCCCAAGATGCGGATGGTCTCCTTCGCCTACGCGGGAGTGCAGCCCGAGATCATGGGCATCGGTCCGATCCCGTCCACGGAGAAGGCCCTCCGCAAGGCGGGGCTGACCATCTCCGACATCGGTCTGTTCGAGCTGAACGAGGCGTTCGCGATCCAGGTCATCTCGCTCCTCGACCACTTCGGCATCGACGATGACGACCCGCGCGTCAACGCCTGGGGCGGCGCCATCGCCGTCGGGCATCCGCTCGCGGCATCCGGCGTGCGACTGATGATCCAGCTCGCCGCGCAGTTCGCGGAGCGCCCCGACGTCCGATACGGCCTCACCGCGATGTGCGTGGGTCTCGGCCAGGGCGGCTCGGTCATCTGGGAGAACCCGCACTACGACGGCAAGAAGCGCAAGTGAGGACCGACAGCATGACCGACTACGACTCCATCGATTTCTCCCCCCTCCACGCACTCACCGACGGCGAAGTCGTGACGCACTCCCGCGTGCGCGACGTGACGCTGGCGTCGGGGAAGACACTGGCACTGATCACCCTCGACAACGGACGCGACCACACGCGCCCGAACACCCTCGGGCCCGCCACGCTCACGAAGCTCGGCGAGGTCCTGGACGCGCTCGCCGTGCGGGCCGGCGCGGGCGAGATCGACGCGGTCGGCATCACCGGTAAGCAGTACATCCTCGCCGCGGGTGCGGATCTCAGCGACATCACGCGAGTGGGCTCGAAGGACAACGCCCGGCTGGTCGCCCAGCTCGGACACAAGGTCCTCGGGCGGCTCGGCGAACTCGGCGTCCCCTCCTTCGCCTTCGTCAACGGGCTCGCGCTCGGCGGGGGCCTGGAGATCGCGCTGAACTCGACCTATCGGACCGTGGACGCCTCGGCGGCGGCCATCGCGCTTCCCGAGGTCTTCCTCGGCATCATCCCGGGTTGGGGAGGCGCGTACCTGCTCCCGAACCTCATCGGGATCGAGAACGCGCTCGAGGTCGTCATCTCCAATCCGCTGAAGCAGAACCGCATGCTCAAGCCCGCGCAGGCCTTCGAGCTCGGCATCATGGACGCGATCTTCCCGGCCGCGTCCTACCTGGAGGACTCCCTGCGGTGGGCGGACGGTGTCCTGACCGGCCGCATCGCCGTCGAGCGGAAGAACACCCCGGGCAAGATCGAACGTGCCGTCAAGTGGCCGGTGGCGATCAAGATGGCGCGCGGGATGCTCGAATCGAAGATCGGCACCGTGCCCGCGTCGCCGTACGTCGCCCTCGATCTCCTCGACAAGGCGCGGTCGGGAACCAAGGCCGAGGGATTCGCCCGCGAGGACGACGCCCTGGCCGATCTCGTCGTGGGCGACCAGTTCGCGGCGTCGATGTACGCGTTCGACCTCGTGCAGAAACGAGCGAAGCGACCGGTCGGCGCCCCGGACAAGGACCTCGCGAAAAAGGTCACCAAGGTCGGCATCATCGGCGCGGGCCTCATGGCCAGCCAGTTCGCGCTGCTGTTCGTGCGGAGACTGCAGGTCCCGGTCCTCATCACGGATCTCGACCAGGCCCGGGTCGACAAGGGTGTCGCGTACATCCACGAAGAGATCGGGAAGCTCGAAGCCAAGGGGCGCCTGGATGCCGACGCGGCCAACAAGCTGCGCGGTCTCGTCACGGGGACCACGGACAAGACCCTCTACGCGGACTGCGACTTCGTCATCGAAGCGGTCTTCGAGGAGGTCGGTGTCAAGCAGGCCGTGTTCGGCGAGATCGAGAAGATCGTCGCGGAGGACGCGATCCTGGCGACCAACACGTCGTCTCTCTCCGTGGCCGAGATCGGCAGCACCCTGGCTCATCCCGAGCGACTGGTCGGCTTCCACTTCTTCAACCCCGTGGCCGTGATGCCCCTCATCGAGATCGTCTCCACGGATCAGACCGCGGATGCCGCACTGTCGACGGCCTTCGTGGTGGCGAAGGCCCTCGGGAAGAACGGCGTCCTGACCGCGGACGCCCCCGGCTTCGTCGTGAACCGGCTGCTGGCCAAGGTGATGGGCGAAGCGGCACGCGCTGTCTACGAGGGCACCCCCGTGGCGGACGTCGAGCGCGCCTTCGCACCGCTCGGACTGCCCATGGGGCCGTTCCAGCTGATCGACCTGGTCGGCTGGAAGGTGGCGGCGCACGTTCAGGACACCATGACGCGCGCCTTCCCCGACCGGTTCTTCTCGCACGAGAACTTCCATCGACTCGCGGAGCTCGACGAGGTCGTGGAGAAGGACAAGGGCGGCCGTGTGACGGGATTCACCAAGGCGGCGCTGAAGACGGTGAAGCCGCACGTCGGATCGCAGTCCGTTCCGGCTGAGGAGATCCTCCGCCGTGTGCAGGACGGTCTGGCGCAGGAGATCCGGATCATGCTCGACGAGAAGGTGGTCCCCGAGGTCGAGGACATCGACCTCTGCCTCATCCTCGGAGCCGGGTGGCCGTTCATCGACGGCGGAGCCTCCCCGTACCTCGATCGCGAGGGGGCGTCCGAGCGCGTGTTCGGCGCCACGTTCCACCAGCCGCCCATCCGCGGCATCGCACAGGAATCCTGACGGCGATGACGAAGGCCGGGTCCGCGACGGGCCCGGCCTTCGTCATCCGTCCCTCACGCCACCGGGAGGTGTCGATTCCACCACTGCACGACGGCGTCGAAGCGTTCGACCCGATGCCTCGGCCGGCCCGCCCGCGTCAGCTCGTGGTCCTCACCCGGGAAGATGAGCATCTCTGCGGGCACACCGTGCCGGCGCAGGGCACTGTAGTAGCGCGTCGACTGCTCCAACGGGCAGCGGAAGTCGAGCTCGGAGTGGATGACCAACGTGGGCGTCCGCACCCTCCCGACGACCTCCAGCGGACTTTGCCGCGCGATGTCCTCGACGTCGACTCCGACGTACTCGTCGCCGAAGAAGCTCCCGATGTCGCTCGTGCCCTGCATGGAGATCGGGTCCAGGAATCCGCGCTCGACGATCGCGCCGGCGAAGCGGTGATCGTGGGCGATGGTCCAGGCGGTGAGATAGCCGCCGTAGGAGCCGCCCATGATCCCCAATCGACCGCCGTCGAGGCGCGCATCGCCCTGGACAGCGGCATCGAGGAGTTCGAGGACGTCGGTCATGTCGACCGTCCCCATCGCCTGTCGGATGCTGCGACCGTGCGCGCGACCGTATCCGGCGGAGCCGCGGGGATTGCCGTAGACGACGGCGTAGCCCGCGTCCACCAGCACCTGCGTCTCATCGAAGAGGTGGACGCCGTACGCGGCGTACGGACCGCCGTGGATCTGCAGGATCACCGGGAACGGGCCGTCGCCGGCCGGCGTCGCGACCCACCCGTGCAGCGGATAGCCGTCGCCGGCGACCGCCTCGATCTCCCGCGGCGCGACGACGCCCCGTTCGCGAACGGGGGCGCCGAAGTCCGTGACCGTTCGGCGGACGGCTCCCGCGACGCGGACGAGTTCGCCGAAGGAATCCGCCGTCGCCACCGCCGCGACGATCTCTCCCCCTGCCGCCGCGTGACCGAGCACCTCGACGTCGCCGTCGAGGACGACCTCGTTCCCGCCCTCGCGGTCGACGCGGAGGAGACGGACGCGACCCCGCGTGCGATCCTGCACCAGGAAAGCCCCGCCGACGACGGTGATGTGGCTTCCGACCTCGCCGAGGTCGATGGACTCGGCATCGGTGAGGATGCGGGGTCCGTGCTCGTCGAGGACCCACAGCGCGACCCCCGGCGCGACGAAGTCGCGACCGTCGTCGCCGACCTCGTAAGCGAGCAGTGCGATCAGCCCATCGGCGGCGACCGCGATGTCGTTGACGGCCAGACCGGCGGCGGTGGAGAGGATCTCCCGCGTCGAGGACCCGTCGACGGCGACCGCGACGACGCTCGTGCGCAGGTCGCGTCGGGCGTTTTCGATCCGTTCCGGCACGACCAGGATCTCGGCGCCGTCCGCCGTGAAGACGGGTGACGAGTACGACGCGTCATCGGCCGTGAGGCGTCGGGCCTCCTCCGGGACGACAGCCCGGTCCGGAGCGTCCCCCGATGTCGTCACGGCGGGCGGATATGTCGGCTCCGCATCGAGGTCGGGCGCGGCGACCACGAAGAGCTGCGCCGGGCGATCGGCGATGTAGCCGAGTCCGTTCGCGTGCCAGCGGATGCCGGTGATGCGGCGGGCGGGCTCCGACTCGGCGGGAAGACCCTTCACGGTGCCGTAGCGCCCGGGCTCGGGGATGCGCGCGGTGAAGGCGAGCGAGCGCGCATCGGGCGCCCACGCGAATCCCGAGACGCCCAGCGGGGCATCCGTCACCTGGATCGGCTCTCCGCCGCTCGTCGCCATGACGAAGATCTGCGTGCGCCCGTCTGCGTCGGCGCGGAGGAAGGCGATCGCCTCGCCGTCGGGTGCGATTCGCGGGGCCGCATCGGAGACCCCCCGCGTCAGACGGCGGTGAGCACCGGATTCCGTGTCGAGGCGCCAGATCTGCCCGACCGCACGGTCGGCGGCGAGGTCCGGCCGCGACGTCGCGAAGACGACGAAGGATCCGTCGGGGGCGATGTCCGGCCGGCCGACGGCGACGAGGGCCTCGATGTCACGAGCCCGCACGGGTCACTCCCCCGCGAACGAGCTGGTGTCCCCGACGAGGCGGGTGTTGTCGGCCGGCACAGGATCCAGCGCGGCGCGCGCGACCTCGGCGGCGAACTCCGACACGTTGTAGAGCTTTCCCGCCGACTCGCGTCGCGAGGCGATGGCGCCCGGATTGGCACGCTCGAGCAGCGTCGCGGTGATGGTGCCCTCGATCATGTCGCCCGACACCACGACGAACTCGATGCCGCGCTCGGTCAGGGCCGGGATGCGCTCGCGCAGAGCGTCCTCGCCGGCACGCTTGGAGAGGGCGACCGGCTCGTACTCGGGCATGGTCGGAGTGGTGCGGATGAAGTGCGCCTGGTGGCTGGTGACGAAGACGACCCGCGAGCCGGCCGCCAGCAGCGGCAGCGCGGTGTCGAGGACGCGCACCTGCGCGTCGCGGTTCAGCGCGAGCGCGTAGTCCTCGGCCATGCCCGCCTCCATGCCGCCCGATGCGTTGAGCACGAGGATGTCGAGAGAGCCGAACTCGCGCTCGACCTCCGCGAACATCTGCTGCACCGAGGTCGCGTCGGTGAGATCGGCGCCCACGACGAGCGCGCGCACGCCCAGCCCGCGCAGCTCGTCCGCGAGCTTCTGGGCGCGCGGTGCCTTGTTGCGGTAGTTGATGACGACGTCGGCGCCCGCCTCGGCGAGGTATCTCGCGGTGTCCGCGCCGATCCCCCGGGAGGAACCGGTGACCAGGGCGACACGGCCCTTCAACGAATCGACGGGAAGTGTCTGGGACATGGGGGCTGCTCCTGGATCGATCGGTGTCCGGGTGTGGTTTCCGGGCCGGAACGACCCTATCAACGCGATCCGCCGGGCCCTCGGAACCAGCCCGTTGATAGGGTCGGAGAACGGGACGAAGGGGTGGCGATGCTGCCGGATCTGATTCAGTACATGTGGATCGCGTGGCTTGTGCTCGCGTTCCTCTTCATCATCATCGAGCTGTTGACCCTCGAGTTCACGTTCCTGATGCTCGCTGCGGGATCGCTCATCGGGGGGCTCGGCGTGAACCTCCTCGGCGGACCCTGGTGGCTGCAGATCGGCATCGCCGCCGTGATCTCCGCGCTGCTGCTGTTCACCATCCGGCCGCTCCTGCTTCGCGCGCTCCACAAGGATCAGCCGTTGGCGCGAACGAACGTCGATGCCCTATACGGCATGGAAGGGCGGGTGGCCAGCCCCTTCGTGCAGGATGCGGGCTCGGTGAAACTGGACAACGGTGAGACGTGGACCGCCCGTCTCGCCTCGGCGTTCGAGGGCACGCCCCTCGTTCCCGGAGACCGCGTCGTCGTGGAGACCGTGCGCGGTGCCACCGTCGATGTCATCCCCGCCTCCGCGTCGCGCGCAGCGGGAGAGGAAAGGACCCAGACCCATGATTGACGTCGGCGCATTCGCCGGGCAGATCTTCGTGATCGTTCTGCTCGTCGTCCTGGCGATCTTCGTGATCGTCGTGATCTTCCGCTCCATCCGGATCATCCCCCAGGCATACTCCGGCGTGGTGGAGCGACTCGGCCGCTACCAGCGCACGCTGCAACCCGGACTGAATCTGCTGGTGCCCTTCGTGGACCGCCTGCGTCCGCTCGTCGACATGCGCGAGCAGGTCGTCTCCTTCCCCCCGCAGCCGGTGATCACCGAAGACAACCTCGTCGTGTCGATCGACACCGTCGTGTACTTCCAGGTGACCGACGCCAGGGCGGCGACCTACGAGATCGCCAACTACCTCAGCGCCGTCGAGCAGCTGACCACCACGACGCTGCGCAACGTCGTGGGTGGGCTGAACCTCGAGGAGGCGCTGACCAGCCGCGACAACATCAACGGTCAGCTGCGGGTCGTCCTCGACGAGGCGACCGGCAAGTGGGGCCTGCGCGTGTCTCGCGTCGAGCTCAAGGCGATCGATCCGCCCCTGTCCATCCAGGACTCGATGGAGAAGCAGATGCGCGCCGAGCGCGATCGCCGCGCGGCGATCCTGACGGCGGAGGGATCGAAGCAGTCGCAGATCCTGGAGGCGGAGGGACGCCGACAGGCCGAGATCCTCCGCGCCGAGGGTGACAAGCAGGCCGCCGTCCTCCGCGCACAGGGTGAAGCCGAGGCCATCGAGATGGTCTTCGAAGCGATCCATGCGGGCGACCCCGACGAGAAGCTGCTCGCGTACCAGTACCTTCAGACGTTGCCGAAGGTCGCCGAGAGCGCATCCAGCAAGCTCTGGATCATCCCGAGCGAGCTGACCGAGGCTCTCAAGGGCATCGGTCGCGGCTTCGGAGGCGTCGGATCCGAGACCACGTCCGATCGCTCCGGCGACGACCAGCCGCGTTCGAAGACGCCCCGGACCCGCGGCGGCGCGGTGTCCACGGCCGCCGATGCCGCGGTCGCGGCGGCACGGGAAGCCGCCTCCGCCGCCGACGACATCGCCTCGGAGGCGGCGCGCACACGCCCCACCGCCGGTGACACGGGCATCTGACCCTGCGCCGGTCTCGGCGCGGCACCCCTGGTTCGGCGCGTCCGGGACACCGCGCGTTCTTGCTCACCGCGGCCTCGTGACCGAGGAGGCGGCGCGCGACGGTGTGGCCGAGAACTCGTTCGCCGCCGTGGCCGCAGCCCACGCCGCCGGGGTCGTCTACGTCGAATCGGACTGCCACCTCACCGCCGACGGCGTGGTCGTCCTCTTCCACGACGACGATCTCTCCCGGCTCACCGGAGATCCCCGGCGGATCGCCGACGTGCGCGTGCGCGAGCTCGAATCCCTGATGAGCGGACGCGGCGGACTGCTGACCCTGACGCAGGCGCTGGATGCTTTCCCCGACCTGCACTGGAATCTCGACGTCAAGGCGGCCTCGGCCGCCCTCCCCGTCGGGCGCGCGGTCGCGAAGGAGGGCGCCCGTGTCCTCATCACGAGCTTCTCGGACGCCCGCCGCCGCGAGGCGCTGGCCGCGGCCGCCCGTTCCGACGCCCTGCCTCCCGCGACATCGGCGGGGCGAGGCACGATCACCCGTCTCCTCGGGGCAGTCGCGTCGGGGTCGTCGGCGCTGGTCGCCCGCGTGCTCAGCGGAATCGATGCGGTGCAGATCCCCGAGCGCCACGCCGGCGTCGCGATCCTCACCGATCGGCTGCTCCGCCTCACGGCCGCCGCGGGGGTCGAAGTGCACGTCTGGACCGTGAACGACACCACGGCGATGCAGGACCTCGTGCGACGAGGAGTGCACGGCATCGTCACCGATCGGGCCGACGAGGCGCTCCGCACTCTCGACGCGCCCGGTTGAGCGCGGGCCTGAACATCGGCTGGGAAAGGCTCCCGCGGACCCCCCGTTCGGATGATCCATCCAGGTCTCTTCGTTATACCTGAACAGCGACGAGAGGACCACACAATGGCAGACCGCAGTTTGCGCGGCATCCGACTCGGCGCCCAGAGCCTACAGAGCGAAGAGGGCGTCGTTTTCCATGAGCGTGCACAGCACGTCTATTCCTGCACCGTCTGCGGACGCGACACCACGCTGACGTTCGCGGCCGACGCCGAGGTCCCGGAGGCTTGGGAGTGCCGCACCTGCGGCGCCGAGGCCCTCCTCCGCATCGGCGACACCACAGCGACGGTCGACCACTCCGGCGACAAGACTCCCCGCAGCCACTGGGACATGCTGCTCGAGCGGCGCACGATCCCGGAGCTCGAGGAACTCCTCGAGGAACGCCTCGCCTACGTGCGGGCGCGGCGCGGTGCAGGTGGCGAGTCCACCGACAAGCTCAGCGCCTGAGCATCACTTCTCGATGACGCCGGCCCCTCCGGGGGTCGGCGTCATCGTCGTATCGCCGCGGCGCAGACGGCGCGCGAGAAGTCCGAAGACCGCGAGGGCCAGGAGGCTCCCCCACCCGAGCAGCATCTGCACCGCCGGCCCGACGACGACCACCGGCGTGATGCCGGTGCGTAGGGGCACGTCGGTCAGCATGTGCCCGGCGACGCCCGCGTCGAGCGAGTCCAGGGTCGCCCCGTCCGGCGCGATCACCTGGCTGGTCCCCACGGTCGAGATGTTCACCACGGAGCGCCCGGTCTCCACCGCCCGCATCCGCGCGAAGGCCAGTTGCTGGAGGTTCTCGTCGGTGTCGCGGAAGTCGGCGTTGTTCGTCTGGAACATGTAGACCTCGGCGCCCTCCCGCGCGCCCTCCCAGATGACGTCGTCGTAGATCACGTCGAAGCAGATCGCCAGGCCCACTCCGACGCCGCCGACGTCGAAGAAGGGCGCGTTGCTGCCCGGGGTGTACTCGCGCTGGATCAGCCCCACCAGGTCCGGTACGAGGGCCTCGAAGAACCAGCGGTCCGGGACGTACTCCCCCATGGGAACCGGGTTCACTTTGTCGTGCAACTGCGTGGCACCCTCCCCCTGTTCCCAGAGGAGGGACGTGTTGAACGTCGACCCTTGGCGGTCGGTGGCGGCGTTGACGATCAACGGCGCATCCACCCGCGCCGCGAGTGAGTCGAGGGTCAGTGCGGTACCGGCGTCCGCCAGCGGATCGGAGTCGATCCCCCCCTCCGGCCAGAGGAGCAGATCCATGTCCTCACCGAGGAGCGGAGCGGTCGCCGCGAGCTGGGCGTTGAGGATCGCATCCCGGGATCGCTCGTCGAAGTAGCCTGAGGGGCCGTTTCCCTGGACGCTGCCCACGCGGAGGATGCCCGCATCCTGCGTGGGGAAGGCGGGGACGAGGACGAGGAGGGCCGCCATGACGGCGGCGGGCACGGCCGTGCTCCACTGGGAGAACCGACCCCGGCGCACCCACTCGATGACCGCCGCCGTGAACGCGACCATCAGGAAGGTGAGCCCGGCGACCCCGATCCACGACGCCACATGGGCAAGGGGGCTCTCCGACTGACTCATACCGATGCGCCCCCACGGGAACCCCGTATAGGGCCAGGAACCCATGAAGAGCTCCCGAGCCGTCCACAGTCCGCCGACGACGACGGGAAGGACGAGCAGTCGGCCCGCGGCCCCCCCGAGCACCCGCGGAACCCATCGGTAGGCGAGGGCGACGGGGATGGCGCCGACGGACATGAACACCGTCTCGAGACCCGCCAGCGCGAACCATGGGATGACGCCGAGATAACGGGTGATCCAGACGATGTGGATCAGATAGAACGCCGCCCCGAAGACGAACCCGACCAGGAGGGCACCGCCCACCGATCGCCCGATGAGGGTCAGCAGCGACGCCGCGACGCCCACGAAGGCGAGCGGCCACCAGCCGACGGACGGAAAGGCCAGGTCCAGGATCCCACCGCCCGCTGCGGCCACCACCACGGCCGCCCACAGGGGTAGGAGAGGACGCGGCGGAGCGAGGGCGGTCACGTCACCACCCTAGATCGCGGACGCTGGGAGGCGGATCAGACCGTCGAGTGGGCGACGATCCCGCGCCGCACCGACTCGAGCGCGCGGCGGGCCGTCGTCGCGACGTCCGGCTCGGCGACGAGGGACAGCTGGTCGAGGAGATCGATCGTCTGCTTCGCCCAGCGCACGAAGTCGCCCGCGGCCATGTCGGCGTCCGCGAGGACGCGATCGAGCATGGCGCCTCGAGCCCAGGCGTGCATCGCGGTGGCCAGCCCCGGCGCGGGCGGCTCCGATCCGGGAAGGTGGTGATCGCGCTCGAGATCGTCGAGGTTCGCCCACAGCTCGGTTGTCTTCTCGAACGCCACGCGGAAGGCTCCGCGCGGCAGACCGCGCTCCCCGGGCCCGCCGTCGTCTCGCCGCGGCTCATAGACCAGACAGCAGGCGAGGGCCGCGAGCGACGGCGCATCCATCTGCCGCCACAGGCCGCGACGGAGTGCTTCGGCGATAAGGAGGTCGCGCTCGCCGTAGATGCGGCGCATGGTGCGCCCCGCCGGCGTCAGTGTCGTCGCACCTCCGTCGTCGACGGCGACGTAGTCGAGCGCGGCGAGCACGTCCACGACGCGGTCGAACACGCGGGCAACCGTCCCCGTGCGCGTCTCGATCTGCCGCCGCGTCTTGTCGACCGACCGCTTGAGCTTGGCGTACCGTTCCCCCCAGCGCGCGTGGTTCTCGCGATCCGGACACCGGTGGCACGCGTGCCGCTGCATCCGTCGGCGCAGCGCGTCGATCTCCCGCAGGCGCGCATCGCGGGTGGCGCGACCTGCCGTGACGTCGCGACGATTCAGCTTCTCCAGATCGCTGAGCTGACGACGGATGTCGGCGTACTCGGGGAAGTCGCCCCGGTCGCACGACATCGCCGAGAGATAGCCCGCGAGGGACTCCTCCTCCTCCTTGACGCGTCGGGCGAGGCCCACCACGGCGCGATCGGCCTGGAACTGTGCGAACGACGACTCGAGGATCTCCCGGGCCCGCCCGCGTCCGAACTGGTCGATCAGGTTGACCGCCATGTTGTAGGTCGGGCGGAAGCTGGAGTTGAGTGGGTACGTGCGGCGTGAGGCCAGCGCGGCCACGGACTGCGGGTCCATCGCCTCGGTCCACTGGATGACGGCATGGCCTTCGACGTCGATGCCGCGCCGTCCCGCACGGCCGGTGAGCTGGGTGTACTCGCCGGAGGTGATGGCGACGCGCGCCTCGCCGTTGAACTTCTCGAGCTTCTCCAGCACCACGGTGCGCGCGGGCATGTTGATGCCCAGGGCCAGGGTCTCGGTGGCGAACACGGCCTTCACGAGCTTCCGCCGGAAGAGCTCCTCGACGACCTCCTTGAACGCCGGGAGGAGTCCCGCGTGGTGGGCGGCGACGCCGCGCTCGAGATTCTCCCGCCACTCCCAGAATCCGAGGACCGCCAGGTCCTCCTCCAGCAGCGTGCGCGTCCTCTCTTCGACGATCTCCCGGATCTCGCGTCGCTCCTCGGACGTGGTCAGCCGGATGCCGGAGCGTCGGACCTGCTGCACCGCCGCGTCGCATCCCACGCGGGAGAAGATGAAGAAGATCGCGGGGAGCAGGTTGGACCGGCCGAGGAGCGAGACGACTTCGGGGCGGTCGATCCGCTCCAGCCGCGCGGACGTCGACGGGCGGACGGCGCGGTGACCTCCCCGATGCGGTCGCCGCTGACCCGCGCCGGCGTGGCGCGCACTGGAGGCGCGCTGCGCATCGCGGTTCCGCTCGAACGTCTGCCCCTTCAGCGAGCGAAGCCGCAGCAGCTCCTGGTTCACCTGCGCCGTGGCCACCCCGGCGCGATCATCGAACAGCGGCAGGAGGTCGCCGCGGACGAGCACATGCTGCTCCAAAGGAACAGGCCGCGTTTCGGACACGATGACCGCGGTGTCGCCTCGGACCGTGTCGAGCCAGTCGCCGAACTCCTCCGCATTGGACACCGTGGCCGACAGCGAGACCAGGCGCACCGACGCCGGAAGGTGGATGATCACCTCTTCCCAGACGGCGCCGCGGAATCTGTCGGCCAGGTAGTGGACCTCATCCATCACGACGAAACGCAGTCCGCGCAGAGCCGGAGAGTCGGCGTACAGCATGTTGCGGAGGACCTCGGTGGTCATGACCACGATGCGGGCGTTGCCGTTGATGTTGGTGTCGCCGGTGAGGAGGCCGACCTCGTCGGCGCCGTACACGGCCTGCAGCTCGCGGAACTTCTGGTTCGACAGCGCCTTCATGGGCGTGGTGTAGAACGCCTTGTCGCCCGGCTCCATCATCGCCAGATGAATCGCGAATTCGCCGACGATGGTCTTCCCGGCACCGGTGGGCGCCGCCACGAGTACGCTGCGTCCCTCTTCCAGGGCGCGGCACCCGGCGATCTGGAAGGGGTCGAGCTCGAAGCGCTGGGCCGCCGCGAACGCCGCGGTGTCGGGGTACGATCGCGCGGTCTCGTTCCGCTCGCGTGCGCGCGCGTAACGCTCGGCCGGACTCGCGTCGTTCACGCGGCGGTCTCGGGCGGGAGGAGGGCCTGGTCGCGCCGCGCACGGCGGCGGTCGAAGAGCAGCGACAGCCCGGCGGCGGCGAAGAAGAGCACCGTCATGATCCCCGCGAGGATGAACGTGGACGCGACATCGGCCGGCGGTGTGGCGAGGGCGGCGAAGACGACGGCGACGATCACAGCGATCCGCCATCCGCCGAGAATCGCGCGACCGGAGATGATGCCCGCGAGGTTGAGCGCCACGAGGAAGACCGGCAGCACGTAGGCGACGCCGACGAAGAGGAGGAGTTTGAAGACGAAGTCGTAGTAGTAGCTGGCGTCGTAGAACGCCGCGGCCCCGTCGGGTACGAATCCGGCCATGAGCGTGACGATGTTCGGCATCACGAGCAGACCCGTCGCGCAGCCGGCGAAGAAGAGCGGCACCGCGGCACCGACGAACCCGATCGTGTAGCGGATCTCCTTGCGCGTGAGACCGGGGGTGACGAAGGCCCAGATCTGCCACATCCAGATCGGCGCGGCCATCAGGATGCCGAGGGCGAAGGCCATGCGCAGGCGCAGATCGAAGCCGGAGGTGACGGTGCTGAACATCAGCTCGACCCGCCCGGCCTCACCGCGTGATTCGGCCACCTCTCGGATGGGCTCGGTGATCAGGGAGAGAACCGGGTCGGTGATGAGGAACGCGACCACCATCGCCGCGACCAGCCCGATCGCAGAGATGATCAGACGCTTCTTGAGCTCGACAAGATGCTGCCCCAGGGACATGCGCTTGTCTCGCCGCGGAACGTCGGGATCATCGACGCGCGGCGGCGGAGTCGTGACCATAGGCCGACTCAGGGGTTGGCGGTCGGTGAGCCGCTGCTGTCGGAGCGCTTCACGTCCGGCGCCGGAGGCGCGACGGCGGAGTCGGCGGTCGTCTGCGCGTCGTCCTCCTTCATCGCCTTCATCTCACCCTTGAACACGCGCGCGGACTGCCCCATGCTCTTGGCGAGCGCGGGCAGCTTGGCGGCGCCGAAGAGCAGCAGAATCACCGCGAGGATGAGGAGCCACTGCCAGCCTTGGATTCCCATGTTCGTCCTTCCGAGGGGCTTACGCGCCATCCTACCCCCGCATATCGTCACCGATACTGGGCGAGCCCCGCTTCGGCCCATTCCGCCGCGGCGCGCCGCGCCTCCACCGGGGCGAGGATCTCCAGCTCGCCGCCGCGCCGCGCCGCCAGCCGCCGGAGGCTGTAGGCGTCGGCCACCCGCATCGTCGCCTCCGCGGTCACGCCGTCGGACGCAACCTCGATGTGCGCGCGATCCAGGTAGTCGCCGAGAAGCGGAGCGGAGTGGACGGGGAAGCGGACCCGCGCCGGCACATCGCCACCGGCGCCCTCGAGCCATCCCGGGACGGAGTCCGGAACATGGGTGACGGGGATCTCCGTGACCGTCAGATCGCTCACCCGGTCGAGGTGGAACGTGCGCATGCCCTCCCGCAGGTGACACCATCCCTGCAGATACCACTGCCCGTCGGCGATGTGGACCTTCACCGGATCGACGGTGCGGGTCGTGGGTGCGGCGTCCGGAGCCTTGTAGGTGAAGGACACCGCCACCGCACGGTCCAGGGCCTCGGCGACCGCGGACCGCGCGTCGTCCACGGGGCCGGGCACCATCACGAGATCCGCCGGTGCCGCCGACGCGCCGCGGGCGAGCTTGGCGAGGAGTCCGTTGAAGACCTCCGAGTCGCCGACGCCCGGAATCGAACGCGCCAGCTGGAGACCCGCCAGGAGAGCCGCCGCTTCGCGCGCGGTCAGGCGGGGGGCCCGTTCCAGACCGACGGTGTTGGTGATGACGATGCGATCCTGCTGATCGAGCAGATCCCAGTCGATGTCGAACAGGTCGTTGGACATCTGCCAGAAGCCCTGATCGCCGGGCAGCCCGATCACGGTGAGCTTCTGCACCATCGCCCGCATCTGCTCCGGCGTGACATCGAAGGTCTCCGCCGCCTCGAGGACGGAGACCTCCCCCTTCCCGACGAGGTACGGCACCAGCTGGAGCATGAGCGCCGCCCGATCGGTGGCGAGCTGCGGACGCGCGCTCACGAGGCCACCTCGTGGCGGTCGCGGACGGCGATCAATCGCGCCACGACCTGGTCGCGGAGGGCATCGGGCTCCACCACCCTCACCTCCGGGCCGTAGGACGCCAGTTCGTCGGCGAAGACGTGCAGGTCGACGAACGGCACGCGGATGCCCTGCTCCGCCCGAAGGGCGCGGCGCGCGAGGCGCAGGGCGGCCTCGGTGCCCGGGTCCACCTCGAGGAGCGCGACGTTGCGGGACGCCACCTGCTCCAGGCCTTCCCGTGCGCGTGCACCGGCGCCCTCACGCATCGCCGGATCGAACCTCTCGCGGGTCAGGACGGCATCGCCCATCACCCGGGAGAGGAGGAAGGTGCGTTCGGCATCCTGGTCCAGGTCCCAGCCGAAGACATGCCAGCGGGCCTCGTAGTCCACCAGCGCCAGGGGACGGATACGGCGCCGCCGGGGAGCGCGTTCCCCCGGCTTGAGGTAGTCGAAGGCGATGACCCGCGCGCTCTCGATGGCCTGCTGCATCGGTGCGAACGCGGCGTCTCGGAGGTTGATGCGGGGGGCGAAGCCGACGATCGGCGCGTCGACGGCGATCCCGAGGGCGCGGATCTTCCGCAGCGCGCCGCGCGCGCCGTCCGACATCGAACTCTCCCCCCAGACCTCGGCGGCGAGGTTGAGCAGCGCGATCTCATCGGGGCGGAAGTCGATGTCGGCGGGAAGCTCGTACTCGGACGTCGGGATGCGGTAGCGGGCTTCTCGGAGATCATCCGGATCGAGCCAGTCCCCGATCGTCTCGATCGGCACACCCAGCGCGCGGAGATTCTCCTTGTCACGCTCGAACATCTTCTCCAGCGCGTCCTTGGACGCGCCGGCCGTGCCCTGCTCGCGATAGCCGGCGACGGAGGCGAGGACGGCGTCCTTGGTGAGCCCCTGCTCGGTGGCGAGGAGGGCGACGACCAGATTGACCAGTCGCTCCTCGGGCGGGATCTTGGCGGACGGGGCTGACATCGCCTTCATCCTACGGTCGTGCCGCCGAGCGGCCGACCCCGTCCGATCACGGCGCGGCGTCGAGCCCGAGGATGTCGATCACGAAGACCAGGGTCGATCCCGCGGGGATGGCACCCTGCGCGGTGTCTCCGTACCCCTGGTCGGGCGGAATGACCACGAGCACCTGGGATCCGACGGTCTGCCCCTCGAGCGCCGCGGCGAATCCGGGAACCACCCCGTCCAGGGTGAGGGAGGCCGGAGCCTGGCCCCACGACGAGTCGAATTCCTCGCGCTCGGCCCACGTCACACCGGTGTAGTGCACGCGCACGGGTGCATCACCCGTGACGACCGGCCCGTCGCCCTTCTTCAGTGTCTGCACGACGAGCTCGCTGGGCGGCGCACCCTCCGGGATGATGAGGCCCGGCTGGCCGTCCGGCGCACGGACGACCGAGGGCAGCCCGAAACCGTCGGTGTACTGGTCGGCACCGTCGGCCTTCGCCAGGTATACCTTCCGGACGTCCACGATCGCCAGGGCCGACTCGTCGGCGGCGAGTCCGAGCCCTTCCGCCGCACCCTCGGCGATGTCGCCGGGCGCCAGCGCGACCGTCACCCGCGACCCCTCCGTCGCGCACGAGAGCGCGTCGGAGAAAGCCGGGAACGTGTTGACCCACTGGGACAGCGTGGTCACCCGCGTCAAATCGCCGTCGTACGGTGTCGCGATGACGGTCTCTCCCGAGTCTCCGCCGACGAGGGCGATGTCGACCACGACGAGCTGGTCATCCGTCGTGATGGGCGTGCCGTCGCCCGTGACGTCGTCGCGCGCGGCCCACTCGTCGGTGCGGAACGGCGTGTAGACGTCCACGTCCGGGAGCGCGTCGGCCGCACCGGACACGGAGACCAGATCGAGCACCCCCGCGTCGCCGGCGGGCCGGTCGCAGGTGGTATCCGCCGGAGCGGCGCAACCGGTCAGGCCGACAGCGGCCAGACCCAGGATCGTCAGGGCAGCGGAGAAGGTACGCACCCGACGATTCTAGGCGGAAGCGTCGGATGCCCCTTCGCGACGCTGCGCATCGATCGCGGCGTCCGCCGCACGACGGGCCTCCCGGACGCGCTTGCGCAGATTCTTGTCGGTGATCTCCCGATCGCCGACGGCGCCGGGCGTCCACAGCTCCACATCCTCGTCCGAGTAGCTGGACTTGGACGCGCGACGCTTCTGCTCCGGCGCGACGGCGCCGGGTGCGAGGCGCCGCGCCCAGATCAGGAACCCGGTGTGGGCGATCATGCGGTGGTCAGGACGCACGGCGAGTCCCTCGACATGCCACCCGCGGACCATCGTCTCGCTCGCTTCGGGATCGGTGAAGAGTCCGGTCCCGCGCAGATACTCCGCCACGCGGCTCAGCTGCGTAGCCGTGGCGACATAGCAGAGCACGACACCGCCCGGGGTGAGGGCATCGGCCACGACGTCGATGCACTCCCAGGGGGCGAGCATGTCGAGCACGACCCGGTCGACGGATGCCGCGGGTAGCGTCCCCGGGAGTGCGGTGGCCAGGTCGCCGACCACGACCTCCCAGTTCTCCGGGGTGTCTCCGACGAAGGTCTCCACGTTCGCCCGCGCGACCTCGGCGAAGTCCTCGCGCCGCTCGAACGACACGAGCCTCCCCTGCGGGCCGATCGCACGCAGGAGCCAGAGCGAGAGGGCGCCGGACCCGACGCCCGCCTCGACGACGACGGCCCCGGGGAACACGTCCGCTTCCGCGACGATCTGCGCCGCATCCTTCGGGTACACGATCGCCGCACCCCGAGGCATGGACATCACGAAGTCCCGGAGCAGCGGTCGGAGGGCGAGGTACTCGTGCCCACCGCTGCCGGTGACGACGCTGCCGTCCGGGAGGCCCACGAGGTCGGCGTGACGGAGCACTCCGTGATGCGTGTGCATCTCTCCCCCCTCGCGGAGGGTGATGGTGTGCAGACGTCCCTTCGGACCGGTCAGCTGCACCCTGTCGCCCAGCCGGAACGGACCGCTCGGTCGCCCGCTCATGCGGAGACCTGCGTCCGACGACGTGCGGCGTGGGCGGCATGGACGGCCCGGAGGTCGTCGACCGACCGCCCCTCGAGGCTCGGCCACAGGGCGTGCGCGCCGGCGCCTTCGAGGGAGACCATGAGCGGGACGCCGATGGATGCCGCTCCGGAGGCGACCGCGGAGCGGAGTCCGTTCGGGGAGTCCTCGATGGCGACCACCTCGGTGGGATCCACCCCGAGCGCAGCGCAGGCCTGCAGGTACGGGTCGGGGTGTGGTTTCGGGCGGGTCGCGTCGTCACCGGCGATGATCACGTCGAACGCGTCGAAGTCGATCAGATCGACCACGGTGGTCGCCATCCGACGCATCGACATCGTCACGAGAGCCGTGCGGATGCCCGCCTCCTTCAGCGCGGCGAGCATCTCGCGCGCCCCCGGGCGGAAGGGCACCCCGGTCTCGGCGAGCTGGCGCATCACGTCGTCGGTGAGGTGGTCGATGATCTCGTGCACGCCCATGCGGACGCCGGCTTCCTGGAAGATGCGGGCGGAGTCCTCGAGCCCGAGCCCGACGAGGCCCAGGGCCTGCTCGTGCGACCACGAACCGCCGTGAGCCTCCACGAGCGGTGTCTCGGCGTTCATCCAGTAGGGCTCGGTGTCCACGAGCGTTCCGTCCATGTCCCAGAGGACCGCGGCGAGGGTGGGAGACGTCATCCGGCCCATGGTACGGGCCTATCCTGGAGACAGCTCGCGCCGGCGGGCAGGAGGAGGTCGCGTGGACGGACTGGGACGCCGGGTGCTCGTCGCCGCGTTCGACGGCTGGAACGACGCGGGCGAGGCCGCCTCGTCCGCGCTCGCGCACCTGCGGGACGCCGGGGAGTACGAACCGGTGTTCTCGGTCGACCCCGAGCTGTACTTCGACTACCAGTACACGCGACCGCACATCGCCGCCGACGCGGAAGGCAAGCGCACCCTCCGGTGGCCGGAGGCCACTCTCCTGCGCCCGACCACGTCCTCCGAGGGCACCGAGCTCCTGCTACTCACCGGCGTCGAGCCGGCCCGCGCGTGGCAGGCGTTCGCGAACGAGTTCGTCGACGTCGCGCTCCGCGAAGACGTCACCGGGTTCGTGGCGCTCGGGTCGATGATGTCCGATGTCCCCCACACCCGGCCGATCTCGGTCTTCGCCGGCAGCGACAACGATCAGCTCCGTGCCAGCCTCGATCTCGAGCGCAGCTCCTACGAGGGACCGGTGGGGATCCTCAGCGCGCTCGCGCACGCCGCGGACGCCGCCGGCATCCCCGCGGCGAGCCTCTGGGCGAGTGTGCCCCACTACGTCGCCGGGCACACGCCGTCGCCCAAAGCGACCCTCGCCCTCCTCGACCGCCTCGAAGACCTCACCGGCGCGGACATCTCCCGCGGGTCTCTGCCGACCGACGCCGCGGCGTGGGAGGCGTCGATCGACGCCGCTGCGGCGGACGACGAGGAGATGACGGAGTACATCCGCCAGCTCGAGACCACCCGCGACACGTGGGATTCGCCCGAGGCGTCCGGCGACGCGATCGCGCAGGAGTTCGAACGCTACCTGCGACGCCGCGGTGACGGCCCCGGCAAGCCGGGTCGCGACGATCCCCGCCGCTGACGCCGGTCAGTACGCCGAGAGCACGCCCGTCGAGAGCAGCACCAGGACCACCGACCCGAGGGCGATCCGGTAGATCACGAAGGGCAGGAAGCTCCGCTTGGAGATCCAGCTCATGAAGAAGGCGATGACGGCGAGGGCGACGACGAACGCGACGACGGTCGCCACGCCGGTCTCGACGAGGGTGAACGGCCCCTCCTGGTTCCAGCTCTTCCCGAGCTGGTAGAACCCGCTGCCGAAGACGGCGGGGATCGCCAAGAGGAAGGCGTAACGCGCCGCGGCGGCGCGCTCGTAGCCGAGGAACAGCCCCGCCGTGATCGTTCCGCCCGAACGGGACACCCCGGGAATGAGGGCGAGCGCCTGCGCGAATCCGAACACGACACCGTGCCCGACGGTGAGCTGGTCGAGCTTGCGTCGCTTGGCGCCGACGTAGTCGGCGATTCCGAGCAGGATGCCGAAGGCGATCAGCATGACCGCGATGACCCAGAGTGAGCGGAAGGTGGTCTCGATCTGGTCTTCGAACAGGAGCCCCAGGACGACGATCGGGAGGCTGCCGATGATGATGAGCCACCCCATGCGGGCGTCGGGGTCGTTGCGCGGCACCTTGCCCGCGAGCGAGCGGAACCAGGCGCCGATGATGCGGACGATGTCGCGCCAGAAGAACACCACCACCGCCGCCTCGGTACCGATCTGCGTGATCGCGGTGAAGGCGGCGCCGGGGTCCTGCGCGGACGGCATGAACTCCCCCACGATGCGCAGGTGCGCGCTGGAGGAGATGGGGAGGAACTCGGTCAGCCCCTGGATCAGGCCGAGGAAGATCGCCTCGAACAGCATGGGCGCCTTTCGTGGGGAGGCGGATGCCGCAGCATCCGGATGCGTCGGGAGATGCGGATGCGTCAGTAGGTGCGGATGAGGTCTGCCAGGACGGTCTGGCCGAAGACGAGGGCGTCGATGGGCACGCGCTCGTCCACGCCGTGGAACATCCCGGTGAAGTCGAGGTCGGACGGCAGGCGCAGGGGCGCGAAGCCGAATCCCGCGATTCCGAGTTCGGCGAGGGCCTTGTTGTCGGTGCCGCCCCCCATGAGGTAGGGGATCACCGGGACGCCGGGGTCGTGGCGCCCGAGCGCTCCGACCATGGCATCGACGAGATCGCCCGCGAAGGGGACCTCGAGCCCGATGTCCCGGTGGACGATCTCGATCGCGATCTCGTCGCCGACGATCTCCTGGATCGCGGTCAGGACCGCGTCCTCCGTCCCGGGGAGCACGCGGACGTCGATGAGCGCCTCCGCGCGATCGGGAATGACGTTGTGCTTATAGCCCGCCGCGAGCCCCGTCGGATTCGTCGTCGTGCGGAGGGTGGAGCGGAGGAATCCCGATGCCGCGCCGGTCGCGGCGGCCACCGCGTCGGCGTCGGCCGCATCCACCCCGGAGAGTCGTGCGAGATCCTCGACCATGCGCGCGGTGGCCGGTGTCAGCTCCACGGGCCAGTCCGTGCGGCCGAGACGGGCGACGGCGTCGGCGAGTGCCGTGACGGCGTTGTCCGTGTGGAAGCTCGAGCCGTGGGCGGCGCGCCCGCGGGCCACCAGGCGGATCCACACGAGGGCCTTCTCGCCCACCTGCAGAAGGTAGGCCCGGCGGTCGTCGACGGAGATCGAGTACCCGCCGACCTCGCTGATGGCCTCGGTCGCTCCGGCGAACCACTCGGGCTTGTCCCTGACGACGAGCGCGGAGCCCTCGACCCCGCCGTTCTCCTCATCGGCGAAGAACGTGACGATGAGGTCGCGCTCGGGCTGTTCGCCCGCGCGCACGAGATCTCCGACGGCCGCGAGGATCATGGCGTCCATGTCCTTCATGTCCACCGCACCGCGTCCCCAGAGCATCCCGTCGCGGATCTCCCCCGCGAAGGGGTCGACGCTCCAGTCCTCGGCGACGGCCGGGACGACGTCGAGGTGGCCGTGCAGGATCAGGGCCGGCTTGTCGGGGTTGCGGCCGGGAATCCGGGTGGTGAGGTTCGTCCGACGCGCGATGGGCTCGTAGTACTCGACGTCGAGGCCGAGCGACTCGAGGTAGGCACCGGCGTACTCCGCCGCCTCCCGCTCGCCCTGGGCACGACCACCGCCGTGGTTCGTGGTGTCGAAGCGGATCAGGTCGCGTGCGAGGGCGGCGACGTGCGGGATCTCCGGATCGAGCGAAGGCATGGGCTCCAACCTACCCTCCGGACGTTTCGCGGCCGTGACAAGCGAAAGGCCCCCGTTTCCGGGGGCCTTTCGTCTTCTGTGCGCGAGGGGGGACTTGAACCCCCACGCCCTATACGGGCACTAGCACCTCAAGCTAGCGCGTCTACCTATTCCGCCACCCGCGCGAGTGGTTTTTTCGGTTTCACAACCGAGGAACGACACTATCACGTCAACGGTGCGGCGCCGAACCGGGCTCACCCCAGAGTGACCCCGAACAGCAGCCCCAGCACGTAGGTGATGGCCGCGGCGCCGTATCCGATGAGCAGCTGACGGATACCGCGGGTCAGCGGCGACGCACCGGAGAGGATGCCGACGGTGGCGCCCGTGATCAGCAGCGCGACGCCCACGAGCGCGAGCGCGACGATCACGGCAGCCGTCCCGGACATCCCGAAGATCCAGGGCAGAACGGGGATGATCGCGCCCGAGGCGAAGAAGAGGAAGCTCGAGATCGCGGCTCCCCACGCCCTGCCGACGATCTCGTGCTCGTCGATGTCCACCGTGTGCCGGTGCGCCTCGACACGGAACGGCAGCGCGCGGTCGGTGCGCTGCGCGGACTCGACGACCTCGTGCGCCCGCGCGCGGGCGTCGGACTCCGACATCCCCCGGGTGCGGTAGACGAGGGCGAGCTCGTTGGCGTCGAGGTCGAGATCGGGGATCACGTGGTCGGCGTCCTGATTGGACTCCGTCGCACGCAGGAGCTCCCGCTGGGATCGCACCGACACGAACTCGCCCGCGCCCATGGAGAGGGCGCCCGCCAGGAGTCCCGCGATGCCGCTGAACAGGACGACCTGGCTGCCGACGCCGGTGGCCCCAATCCCGAGGACCAGGGCGAGATTGGAGACCAGTCCGTCGTTGGCGCCGAAGACCGCTGCGCGGAAAGTCCCCGACAGCCGGCGCCGCCCCCGTGCAGCGAGACCGCGGACGACCTCGTGGTGAATCTTCTCGTCCGCGGCCATCGCGGCCGTCGCGAACGGCTCCGCTTCGTAGGGCGAGCGTGCTTCGGCGCGCTGGGCGAGCGCCAGGACGAAGATGGACCCGAACCGTCGGGCGAGGAGCGACAGCAGCCGCGTCCGCGCGTCCGGACGCGGCAGCCGCTCGGGCTCACCGCCGAGAAGGGCGAGCCAGTGGGCCTCGTGGCGCCCCTCCGCCTCGGCGAGCGCGAGCAGGATCGCACGCTCCTCGCCGGTGCGGCGCACGGACAGGTCCCGGTAGACGCGCGCCTCGGCGCGCTCGTCGACGAGATACTGCGCCCACCGCCGTCGATCCCGGGCGGTGGGGTGGGCGGGCGCGGGCGCGGTCATGCGGAGGCCTTCCGAGGCGGCGGTGGGGGGGATTCGTCCACGCTACTGACGCGTCCCCGCCGACAACGGCGAAAGCCGAGGATTGCCAGCATTTCGGGCCTCCGAAGCGGGACCGCCCCGACCGCCCGCACGGAAAGCGGAGAGCGGTCGGGGCGGGGTTCGTGTCACCCGTGACGCGTTAGCGGGTGAGGGTCACCGTCCACGCCGAGGTCGCTCCGTCGGCGATGCGGTACCACGCCGTGGGCACCGCGACGATCTCGGCGGTGGCGCCGACGCGGACCTTCCCGCTGGGGTGGGTCACTCGCTCGCCGTCGACGTACCAGGCGATCCCCGGCGTGGCCTTCACCTGCACCTCGTCCTTCCCGCGCCCCGGACGGTCGTGCACCTTGGGGGCGCGCGGGACGACCTCGTGGGTGAGCACCGGAACGGCGGAGAAGTCCATTCCCGTGCCGAGGTGCCAGCCGGTGTACGACGGCTGGTTGTACGTGGTCTGCTGGCGGGCGACCTCCGCGCGGTACTGCGGGTCGTGCATCAGCGTCGCCAGCTGGTGCGGGGTCTCCTCGGTCGAGACGTAGACGCGCATCGCCGCGGAATCGGTGGTCCGCACCAGAAGCTCCTCCCGCCAATCGCCGAGGATGTCGGCGACGAGGGCGGGGTTGCCCTTCGTGCCGTTGTTGGTGCGCGTCCCCTCCGCTCTCAGCAGGGTCCCGCGCTGCCGGTCGTCGATGGTGGGCACCGCGTCGCCGCTGCCGTTCACGATCTGGGTGGTGAGGTCCCCCGCCCAGCGGATCGACATGTTCGTACCGAGGCCGGTGGCGGCTCCGAGCTCCGCGCCGTCCGCGGCGCGCAGCCGGGTCGCCCACGTCTCCAGTCCCGGGACCGTCGGATCGACATCGCCGATCATGCCGCGCCCGGTGTCGCGTCCGGTGTAGTCGCCGTACAGTATCTCGCCGTCCGCGGCACCCCGCAGGGCGTAGCCGTAGGGCGCATAGGCGCCGCCTTCGTGGACCGTGAAGATCTCCAGCCCCGGACGCGCCGGATCGATGTCGGTGACGTGCATGGCGTCCCCGTGGCCGAGGCGTGCCTGCTCCCCCGGCTGCGCGCTCTGCGGGGGCATCTCCGCGAAGGAGCTGTACAGGAGGCTGCCGTCGTGGTCGATGGTCGCGGAGCCGTAGACGATCTCGTGCTTGCCGTCCGCGTCGACGTCGGCCGCGCTCAGCGAATGGAACCCCTGCGTGGTCAGCGTCCCGAACTCGGGGTCGGTGCCGTCGCGACCGTGCGGTCCGTCATTGAAGGGGTTGGTCAGCGGGGCGTGGCCGCTGTCGACGTACCAGCGCTCCTTCAACCGCTTGCCGTCCCAGTCGTACGCGACGAGCGTGGAGCGGGTGTAGTAGCCGCGGGCGAAGACCGCCGAGGGCTGCGCGCCGTCCAGATACGCGACGCCCGCGAGGAATCGGTCCACGCGGTTTCCCGGTTCGATGCGCGACATCGCGTAGTCGCCCCAGAGCAGTCCGTCGTCACCGCGGCCCGGCTTGTACGGGATCGTCTCCAGCTCCGCGCCCGTCTCGCCGTCGAACACGGTCAGGTATTCGGGTCCGTCCACGATGAAGCCCTCGAAGTTCCAGAGACGGTTGTTCCCGCTGCGGGAGGGCGCGTACACGTCGATGAAGTAGTCGGTGAGCTCGGCGGCGGCATCCGGCGACAGCGGATAGTCGTGACGCACCTCGGTGCCCCACGCCTCCTCGAGCGTCGCCGGCCACTGCCCGGAGACGACCTCGTCCCGCTCGTGCCACGTCAGGAACATCTCCGTGAGGTGCGCGCGGAAATCGTCGTTGCTCATGCGGTAGTCGTCGTCGTGCGACACGCCCGCCCGGACGTCCCCGCGCGGCAGGGTGATCGTGCTCTCCTCGACCAGGCCGCCATTCCGGTAGGTCGCGGAGGAGGTCCCCGGAGCGGTCTTCATCATCAGCTCGCTGCGCCCGTCGCCGTCGAAGTCGTACGCGAGGAACTGCGTGTAGTGCGCGCCCGCGCGGATGTTCTTCCCGAGCGAGATGCGGTTCAGCAGCTCACCCTCGAGCGTGTAGGTGTCCACGAACACCTCACCGGTGTACCCGACCTGGGAGACGTCCTTGGAGTTCGACGGATCCCACTTCACGATCAGCTCATAGCGGCCGTCGCCGTCGACGTCGGCCACCGAGGCGTCGTTGGCGGAGTACGTGTACGCCTCGCCGACCGGGGTGACCCCGTCCGCAGGGCGGACGAGGGGGATGTCGAAGAAGCCGTCCGCGTGGACCGGAGCCGGCGCGCTCGCTTCCCCCGCGACTCCCGAACGGACAGGGGTGACGGTGTACCGCGCCTCGGCGTGGCCGCCCGGATCGAGGTAGGAGGTCACGTCGGAGACGGTGGCGATCTCCTCGCCGTCGCGGGCGACCCGCCAGGCGGGGCCCGCCTGACCCGTCTCGGTGGCCCCGGAGACCTCCGAAGCCAGGAGGCGCCACGACAAGAACGTGCCCTCCGCCGTGCCGAGGGCGACCAGCCCTCGATCCAGATCCTCGAGCTGGGCCAGTCCTTTCGGGGTGTGCTCGCGCGCGAACGGCCCGCGCGGCTCGTCTCGGGCGGAGGCGGGGTGGGCCATGCCCACCACGAGACAGCCGGCCGCGAGCGCGGCGACAGGGAGACGGAACGAACGAATGTGGGGAGTCATCTTCGAAACCTCGTCACAGATGTGTGTCCCGAGCGGTCAGACGTCGACCCTCGGTTGGATAGCGCTTTCCGTGCGTGGGGACCACGGTAGCCCGGCATCCTCGAACGGTCAACCCGCGGTCAGGAGTGCACGCGGCGACGAAGCAGATCGATGCGCGACTGCAGCTGTGCGACCGTCGCGTGCGAGACGGCGGGCCCGCCGCACAGACGCCGGAGCTCGGCGTGTACGGCGCCGTGCGGCTCGCCGGACTGACGCGCGTAGAGTCCCACGAGGCTGTTCAGCAGTTGCCGCTGTTCCTTGAGCGTGCGGTGCAGGGGCGCGGGCAGCCCATCGTGCGCCTCCGCCGCGGGAGCCTGCGCCTCGCGGTCCTTCCGATGCCGGCTCTGCCGCGCCTGCCGCTGCATGAGCAGGTCGTGGACGTGCTCCGGCTCGAGCAGCCCCGGCAGCCCCAGGAACTCCTCCTCCTCGGGCGTTCCCGGAACGGCCAGCTGCCCGAACTCCCGACCGTCGTAGAGGACGCGGTCGAAATGGGCGAGGGATCCGAGAGCCTGGAAGCTGAACTCCTCGGTCAGCGCGTCCGACGCGGAATCCTCGCGCTCCGCGGCGTCCATGAGGTCTTCTTCGGCGTTCCAGTCGTCGCCGTCCGACTCGCGGTCCAGGGCATGATCGCGCTGTCGCTCGAGCTCTCCCGCGAGCGCGAGGAGGACGGGGACGTTGGGGAGGAAGACACTCGCCGTCTCGCCCCGCTTGCGCGCCCGCACGAAACGTCCGATGGCCTGCGCGAAGAACAGCGGAGTGGAGGCCGAGGTCGCGTAGACCCCGACGGCGAGCCGAGGGACGTCCACGCCCTCGGAGACCATCCGGACGGCGACCATCCACCGGCTCGTGCCCTTCGAGAACGTCTCGATCCGAGACGACGCCTCTGCCTCGTCGGAGAGCACCACGGTGGGCGTCTCCCCCGTGAGGGCGGCGAGGATCTCGGCGTAGGCGCGGGCGGCGGTCTGGTCGGTGGCGATGACCAGTCCCCCGGCATCCGGAACCTGTTCGCGGACCTCGGTGAGACGACGGTCGGCCGACCGCAGGACCGCGGGGATCCATTCGCCCTGCGGATCGAGCGCGGTGCGCCATGCCTGGGAGGTGATGTCCTTCGTGTTGTCCTGGCCGAGCTGGGCCTCCATCTCGTCACCGGCCTTGGTGCGCCAGCGCATGCTGCCGGCGTAGACGAGGAAAAGCACCGGGCGGACGACGCCGTCTTCGAGGGCCCGGCGGTACCCGTAGCTGTAGTCGGTGCGGGAGAGCCGGATCCCCTTGGCATCGGGGTGGTACTCCACGAACGGGATGGGAGCGGTGTCGCTGCGGAACGGCGTGCCCGAGAGCAGCAGACGCCGTGTGGCGCGGCTGTAGGCCTCGCGGAGCGCATCGCCCCAGCTCAGCGCGTCGCCCCCGTGATGGACCTCGTCGAGGATCACGAGGGTGCGGGCATCGAGGACGAGCCTCTGGTGCACGGAGGCCTTGACCGCCACCTGGGCGTACGTGACGGCGACCCCGTGATACTGCCGGGCCGGTGCCGCGTGACGGTTGCTGAACGCCGGATCCAGTCGGATGGACACGCGGGCCGCGGCATCGGCCCACTGCGTCTTGAGATGCTCGGTCGGAGCGACCACGACGATCCGGTCGACGACGCCGCGGCGCAGCAGCTCGCTCGCGAGCCGCAGAGCGAACGTCGTCTTGCCGGCCCCCGGTGTCGCGGCGGCGAGGAAGTCGCGGGGGCCTTTGCCGGGTCCGTCCGGGCCGTCCATCCCGAAGTACAGGTCGAGTGCCTCCGCCTGCCACGCGCGCAGGCGCTGCGCGGTACCCCACGGCGCGCGCTGCGGGTAGGTCGGTGAGAGGTGCTCGGCGGCGAAGCTTCCGAAGTGGGGTTCTTCGAGGATTGCGGCCTCGTCCATCACACCTCCCAGCCCTCGACGCACGCCGGACGCTCGACGCGCACGACGACTCACCACCCTAAACGAGCCGTCCGACACCCGGGCTACCCTGGGGAACGGTCACGAACCGCGAGGAGAGCCATGCCGGACACCACCGAGACACCCGCCCCGTTCGCCTCCGACCCGAGCGCCCACCCGTGGCGGCGTTATGTGGCCCTCGGGGACTCGTTCACCGAGGGCGTGGGCGACCCCGAGCCCTCCCTTCCCAACGGTCTGCGCGGGTGGGCTGATCGCGTCGCCGAGGTGCTCGGCGCGCAGGTGGACGACTTCGCCTACGCCAACCTCGCGGTGCGAGGACGCCTGATCGGACAGATCGTCGCCGAGCAGGTCGAGCCGGCGCTCGCCCTCAAGCCCGATCTCGTCACCTTCTCCGCCGGCGGGAACGACGTCATCCGTCCCGGTGGCGATCCGGATGCGGTCGCCGAGCTGTTCGAGGATGCCGTGGTGCGGCTGAGCAGCGAGGGAGCGACCGTCGTGGTGTTCACCGGCATCGACACCCAGTTCACGCCCGTCTTCCGGGGGATCCGCGGCCGCGTGGCGATCTACAACGAGAACATCCGGGCGATCGCGGACAAGTACGACTGCGTCGTGGCCGATCAGTGGGCGCTGAAGGAAGTGCAGGACATGCGCTTCTTCGATGACGATCGACTGCACATGAACACCCTCGGCCACCACGAGGTCGCCCGCATGGTGCTGCGCGCGCTCAACGTCCCCAACGACCTCGCCCCGATGCAGCCGGATCCGCTGCCGTCTCGGACGTGGCGCGCCGCACGGCAGAACGATCTCGTCTGGGCGCGCACCCACCTCGTCCCCTGGGTGCTGCGGAGACTGCGTCAGCAGTCCTCCGGGGACACCGTCCACGCCAAGCGCCCCGAGCCGATGCCGGTCGTGCGCGCCACGAGCCCGCTCATGAATGAGGACGCAGAGCCCACAGGGTGACCGCGCTGGCGGCGGCGACGTTGAGGGAGTCCACTCCCCCGGCCATCGGGATCCGCACGATCGCGTCCGCCGCATCGAGCGCGGCGGACGACAGTCCGTCCCCTTCGGCCCCGAACGCGACGGCGACGCGCGCCGGCGCCGTGGCGGCGAAGTCGTCCAGGGCGACCGCATCCTCGCGCAGGGCCAGAGCGGCCAACGTGAACCCCGTCTCCCCGAACAGCACGCGCGCCTCGCCCCACTCCGGCAGCCGCGCCCACGGCACCTGGAACACCGTGCCCATGCTGACCCGCACGCTCCGCCGGTACAGGGGATCGGCGCACCGGGCGCTGACCAGGACGGCATCTGCACCGAGACCCGCCGCCGAGCGGAAGATCGCGCCCACATTGGTGTGGTCGACGATGTCCTCGAGCACCACGACGCGGCGAGCCGCCGACAGGAGGGCACGGGGATCGACGGGCGCCGGGCGCGTCATCGCCGCCAGGGCGCCACGGTGCACCGCGTATCCGGTGACCGCTTCGGCGACGGCGTCCTCGACGAGGATGACGGGCACCTCGACGTCACCGGTGAGGAGCGCCTCGACCTCGGCGAGCCACTTCTGCTGCACCAGAACCGATCGCGGGCGATGGCCGGCCGCGATCGCCCGAGCGATGACCTTCGCGGACTCGGCGATGTACAGGCCCTCTTCGGGCTCGCGCACCCGCCGCAGCGCCACGTCCGTGAGGTCTCGATAGTCGCGCAGGCGCGGATCGGCGGGGTCCGTGACGCGGAGGATCGGCATCCCTCCACTCTGGCACCTCGCGTAACGCGCCGGAAAAGCGGGCGGCCTACACTCGACACTCGGAAGGGGTGCGCGTGACGACGCTGACCGGAGGCGATCCGCAGACGCAGGCCGCGATCGAGGCGGCGACCTCGGTGCTGGCCGGGCGTCGCATCGCCGTCCTCACGGGCGCGGGGGTCTCGACCGATTCCGGCATCCCGGACTACCGCGGTCAGGGAGCACCTGCGCGCACCCCGATGACGGTCGAGCAGTTCCTCGCCAGCGACAGCGCCCGCCGGCGGTACTGGGTCGGCTCGCACCTCGGATGGAACGCCTTCGCCGCCGCCGCCCCCAACGCCGGGCACCGGGCCCTCGCCGCACTCGAGGAGCGGGGGCTGCTCACCGGCGTCGTCACCCAGAACGTGGACGGTCTACACGTGCGCGCGGGGAACCGACGCGTGGTCGAGCTCCACGGGACGATGCGCCGGGTGTTCTGCGCGCACTGCGGGCAGGTCTTCGACCGGCGCGACCTCGCCGCCCGCGTCGAGGAGGAGAACCCGTGGATCCGGGTGCCGGAGCGCATCGCCCTCGGCCCCGACGGGGATGTGCTCCCCGAGAGCACCGACGGGTTCCGCATCCCGGTGTGCACCGTCTGCGCGGGGATGCTCAAACCGGACGTCGTCTTCTTCGGCGAGTACATCCCGGCGGAGAAGTTCCGCGAGGCGGAACAACTCGTCCTCACCAGCCAGGCCCTGCTCATCGCGGGGTCGTCTCTGGTGGTCAATTCCGGCATCCGCCTTCTCGAACGCGCGCGGCGGCGACGGATGCCGGTGGTCATCGTGAACCGCGGATCCACCCGCGCGGATGCGAGGGCCACCGTGAAGATCGACGGCGGGACCAGCGAGGTCCTCGGCGTCCTCGCCGAGGCCCTCCCGGCGCTGTCCTCCTGATCCACGTCGTAGGCTCGTCCCGTGACGCACCTGACGATGATCCGGCACGGCCAGACGGACTGGAACCGGGATCTGCGCATCCAGGGTTCCACCGACATCCCCCTCAACGACACCGGCCGCGCCCAGGCCCGCGAGGCCGCTCAGGCCCTCGCGCTGCGCCCCGAGGCGCCCACACGTGTGGTCTCGAGCGACCTGTCCCGTGCGCGTGAGACCGCAGAGATCATCGCCGAGATCCTCGACCTCGAGACTCCCCGCGTGTATCCCGCACTCCGGGAACGCGCCTACGGCGAGGCCGAGGGTCTGGAGACCGCGGAGTTCTTCCAGCGGTTCGGCGACTGGCACACCGCGGAGGTCCCCGGCGCCGAGCCCTGGCCGGAGCTGCGCGCGCGGGCCCTCGGTGGGCTCGCCGAGGCGGTGGCGGACATCCGCCGCGACACCGCGCCGGCACCGGCGTCACTCATCGTCGTCAGCCACGGAGCACTCATCCGCGAACTCCTGCGGCACGCCACGGCGGGCGCGTTCCCGCCGCCGGGCCAGCGACTGCCCAACGCCTCCGCCTACGACCTGCGGTACGAGCGCGAGCGACTCAGCCTGCTCTCCTACGCCGGCGCCTGAGCGTCCCCCGCCCGCGCGAGCACCGCGCGGGCGTGCCGGAGCACCGGCTCGTCCACCATGCGACCCTCGAACGTGAAGACGCCGCTGTTTCCGGCCGCGGAGGCCAGGACGCCGCGCGCCCACCGCAGGGTCGCGGCATCCGGTCGATACGCCTCGCGGATCACGGGGACCTGCGACGGATGGATGCACGCGGTCGCGGCGAATCCGGAGGCCGCGGCATCCGCCGCCTCGCGCGCCAGACCTTTCGCGTCGCCGATGTCCAGGTGGACGGCGTCGACGGCGGCGACTCCCGCCGCTCCCGCGGCCAGCAGCACGCGGGAGCGGGCGTAGCGGGCGATGTCGCGGTAGCGCCCGTTGGGCTTCCTGCTGGATGTGCCCCCGAGCGAGGCGACGAGATCCTCCGCGCCCCACATCAGCGCCTCCACCCGCGGGAGCTCGGCGATGCGATCCGCACGCGCCACCCCCCGCGCCGTTTCGCACAGCGCGATGAGTCGGAATCGGGGGTCGATCCTGGCCAGCCGCTTGGGCGATTCCGCCTTCGCGACCATGATCCGCCGGAAATCGGTCTGCGACAGGGTCGCCATGTCGGCCACGAAGTCCGCGGACCCGACCGGGTTGACCCGGACGATCACGCGTTCCGGATCGACGTCGGCCTCGATGAGGGCGCCACGGGCGTCCGCCTTCGCCTGCGGCGCAACCGCGTCCTCGAGGTCGAGGATGACGGCGTCGGCACGGGCGAGCGCGGTGCGGAATCGGTCGGGGCGGTCCGCGGGGCAGAACAGGAGCGCGGGGCCGAGGGCGAAGGTCATGGTGTCTCCGTCGGAAGGGTCGTGGGCGTCGCATCGGCAGCGGTCGGGCGACACCACATCAGTGCGACCCGTGTCGCCGTCGCGACCACCTCATCGTCCTGGTTCCGGCCCACGTGCGCCAGCGTCACCACCCCCTGACCGGGGCGCGACGCCGACAGCCTGCTGTCGACGACGCGCGTTTCGCAATAGAGCGTGTCCCCCGCGAACAGCGGCGCGGGGAAGGTCACGTCGGAGAGTCCGAGCTGTGCCACGAGGGTGCCCTGGGTGATCTGGGCGACCGAGGCCCCGACCATCGTCGCGAGCGTCCACATCGAGTTCATCAGACGTCGACCATAGGGCTGCGTCGCCGAGAACGCCGCGTCCAGATGGAGGGCCTGCGTGTTCATCGTCAACGCCGAGAACAGGACGTTGTCGGCCTCGGTGGCCGTTCGCCCCGGCCGGTGGAGGAACACCGCGCCGACCGGCAGTTCCTCGACGTAGCGTCCGCGTTCGACGATCGGCTCCATCCCGCTCACGCTACCGCGCTCACACCAGACCGAGCGAACGCGCGATCACGAGGAGCTGGACCTCGGTCGTCCCCTCGCCGATCTCGAGGATCTTGGAATCGCGGTAGTGACGCGCCACGGCGAACTCGTTCATGAACCCGTTGCCCCCGAAGACCTGGGTGGCATCGCGGGCGTTGTCCATGGCCGCGTCGCTCGCGGTGAGCTTCGCGATGGCCGCTTCGGTCTTGAACGGCCGTCCCGCGTCGCGCAGCCGGGCGGCGTGGTGCCACGCCAGCCGGGCGTTGTGCACACGCAGCTGCATCCTCGCGAGGAGGAACTGCATGCTCTGGCGGCTCGACAGGGGCGAGCCGAAGACGTTCCGGGACCGGGAGTACTCCACCGCGGCCTCCAGGCACCCTTCCGCGGCACCGGTCGCGAGCGCGGCGATCGCGATGCGCCCCTCGTCGAGGATGTGCAGGAACGCGGCGAATCCTCGCCCGCGCTCGCCGAGCAGGTGATCCTCCGGCACGCGCACGTCGTCGAACGCGAGGGGGTGGGTGTCCGAGGCGTGCCACCCGACCTTGTCGTAGGCCGGCAGCACGTGGAAGCCCGGAGTACCGGAGGGGACGATGATCGTGGAGATCTCCTTCTTCCCCTGGCTCTCGCCCGTGACGGCGGTGACCGTCACGAAGCGGGTGATGTCCGTGCCGGAGTTGGTGATGAACTGCTTCGAGCCGTTGACGACCCAGGCGCCGTCATCCAGACGCGCCGTGGTGCGGGTGGCGCCGGCATCGGAGCCCGCCTCCGGTTCGGTGAGCCCGAAGCCGGCGAGCGCGCGGCCGGCGACGAGGTCGGGCAGCCACCGCTCGCGTTGCTCGGCGGTACCGAAGCGGAAGATCGGCATGGCGCCGAGGCTGACGGCGGCCTCAAGCGTGATCGCCATCGACTGATCCACGCGCCCCAGCGCCTCCACGGCCAAGCAGAGGGAGAAGTAGTCGCCACCCTGCCCGCCGACCTCCTCCGGGAAGGGCAGTCCGAAGAGCCCCAGCTCCCCCATCTGCGCCACGACGTCAAGCGGGAGGGTGCGAGTGCGATCGGCCTCGTACGACCGCGGAGCGACGACGTCGTCGGCGAAGGAGCGCAGCATTCCGGAGAGCTCGCGCTCTTCGTCGGTCAGCGTGGGGTCGATCAGGGTGTTCTCGGACATGGTTCTCCTCGGTTCTCAGTCCTCCGGGGATGCCCCGTCGGCGTTCCGGACGATGGCGATGGTCTGGTCTCGTCGCACCTGGTCGCCGACCGCGACCTTCAGGTGCACGGTGCCCGCGTGCGGGGCGAGGACGGGGTGCTCCATCTTCATGGCCTCGATCGTCACGATCCGCTCCCCCTCCTCCACCGGGTCGCCCTGGGTGACATGGACGGCGGTCACGGCGCCGGGCATCGGCGCGCCCACCTCGGGAGAGGAGGCGTTCGCCGCCTTCCCCCTCCGCGCGAGGCCGACGAACGTCGCCTCGCGGCGGGTGAGCGGACGCAGACGCTGCGCGCCGGAGCGTGTATGGACCCACACCGCGCCGTCGGAGTCGACCGCCGCGGGCCCGACGCCGGGTTCCCGCTCGTCCTCCCCACCCTCGATCCTGACCTCGTGCACCGCATCGTCATCGCCCAGGAAGGCCACGGTGCGCGCGGGGCGGGGTCCCGCGGCGCGCCAGCCCGACCCCGATCGCCACAGGTCCGACGCGTGCACGGCATCCGCATGCCGCGCGGGGCCGTCCGGGAGCGCCCCGGCCGCAGCACGGAGGATCGCGGGCGTCACGGGCGCGGGAGACGGCGCGGGGAGGCGGTCGATCAGGGCGGTGTCGATGCGACCGGCCCGCACCTCCGGATCGTTCAGCAGCGAGCGGAGGAACGCGATGTTCGTGTCGAGGCCGAGAACCACCGTGTCGGCGAGCGCGGCGTCGAGAGCGGAGAGCGCCGCGTCCCGGTCGTCACCGGAGGCGATCACCTTCGCGATCATGGGGTCGTAGTAGGAGGTGACGACCGATCCGGTCTCCACCGCGGCATCCGTCCGTACGCCCGGGGCAGGACGCCACTCCAGGACGTCGCCGGTGGCGGGCAGGAACCCGCGCGCCGGGGTCTCCGCGTAGACGCGTGCCTCGATCGCATGGCCGCGGATGCCGAGATCGGGCTGACGGAGGGTCAGGTCCTCTCCCGCGGCGATCCGGATCTGCTGCTCGACGAGGTCGACGCCGGTCACGATCTCCGTGACGGGATGCTCGACCTGCAGACGCGTGTTCATCTCGATGAAGAAGAAGTCCTCGGTGCTGTCTCCGGCGACGAGGAACTCGACCGTTCCCGCTCCGCGGTAGTCGACGGAGGCGGCGGCCGCGCAGGCCGCCTTCCCCAGGAGCTGGCGCGTGGCGGCATCCACGACGGCGGACGGTGCTTCCTCGATCACCTTCTGGTGCCGCCGCTGCAGCGTGCACTCCCGCTCACCGAGGTGGATGATGTTCCCGGCCTCGTCGGCGAGGACCTGCACCTCGATGTGGCGTGGACGTTCGACGAGTCGCTCCACGAGGAGCGTGTCGTCTCCGAACGCCGACCGGGCCACGCGGCGCGCCGTCTCCACCGCCGTCGCCAGTTCGTCGACGGCCCGGACGATCTGCATCCCCTTCCCCCCGCCGCCGGCGGAGGGCTTCACCAGCAGGGGGAAGCCGGTGGCGACCGCGGCCTCCGCGAGGGCGGCGTCGTCCATCCCGATCGCGCTGAACCCCGGGACCACCGGCACCCCGTGCGCGGCCACGTGCTCCTTCGCGCGGATCTTGTCCCCCATCAGCTCGAGCGCACGGATGCCGGGACCGATGAAGACCAGCCCTTCGTCCGCGCACGCCCGTGCGAAGGCGACGTTCTCCGAGAGGAAGCCGTATCCGGGATGCACAGCCCGGGCGCCGGTCTCCCGCGCCGCGGCGAGGAGGGCGGGGACGGACAGGTATGACTCCACCGCCGCGGCCGGGCCGATCCGGACCGCGCGGTCGGCTTCGCGCACGTGGGGGGCACCGGCATCCGCGTCGCTGTAGACGGCGACGGAGCGGATGCCCAGGGCGCGGAGCGTGCGGATGACACGCCGGGCGATCTCGCCGCGGTTGGCGACGAGGACGGTGTCGAAGAGCGGGACGGTCATGGAGGTCACATCCGGAAGAGGCCGAACCGCGGCTCGGGGAGAGGGGTGCGAGAGACGACGTCGAGGGCGAGGCCGAGGACGTCACGGGTCTGCACCGGGTCGACGATGCCGTCATCCCACAGGCGCGCGCTGGCGTAGACCGGGTCGCCCTGGCGTTCGTACTGCTCTCGGATCGGCGCCTCGAAATCGCTCCTGGTCGCGGCGTCGAAGACCTCGCCGCGAGCGGCCAGCTGGTCCGCCTTGACGGTGGCGAGGACCGAGGCGGCCTGGGCACCGCCCATCACCGATATCCGGCTTCCCGGCCAGGTCCAGAGGAACCGCGGTCCATACGCACGGCCGCACATCGCGTAGTTGCCCGCACCGAAGGAACCGCCGATGATCACCGTGAGTTTCGGGACGCGGGTCGTGGCGACGGCGGTCACCATCTTCGCGCCGTCCTTCGCGATCCCGCCGGCCTCCGCGTCGCGTCCCACCATGAAGCCGGAGATGTTCTGCAGGAACAGCAGCGGTATGCCGCGCTGGTCGCACAGCTCGATGAAGTGCGCCCCCTTCTGCGCCGACTCGCTGAAGAGCACGCCGTTGTTGGCGATGATCCCGATCGGGTGCCCGTGCAGACGGGCGAAGCCGGTGACGAGGGTCTCGCCGTACGACCGTTTGAACTCGTGGAAGTCGCTTCCGTCGACGAGGCGCGCGATGACCTCCCGGACGTCGTATGGCTGGTTGACGTCGACCGGCACGACCCCGTAGAGCTCGTCGGGGTCGGCTAGGGGTGGCCGGGTCGGCGCGATCTCCCACGCGGGCGACGGTGGCGGCGGGAGGGTCGCGACGATGTCCCGCACGATCTCGAGCGCGTGCTCGTCGTTCTCCGCGAGATGATCGACGACGCCGGATCGCCGGGCGTGCAGTTCGCCGCCGCCGAGGTCCTCCGCGCTGACGTCCTCGCCGATCGCGGCCTTCACCAGAGGAGGACCGCCGAGGAAGATCGTCCCCTGCCCGCGAACGATCACCGTCTCGTCGCTCATCGCGGGGACGTACGCGCCGCCCGCGGTGCAGGATCCCAGAACCGCGGCGATCTGCGCGATGCCGGCCGCCGACATCCGCGCCTGCTGGTAGAAGATGCGCCCGAAGTGATCCCGGTCCGGGAAGACCTCGTCCTGCTGTGGGAGGAAAGCACCCCCGGAGTCGACGAGGTACACGCACGGCAGCCCGTTCTCCGCGGCGATCTCCTGGGCGCGCAGGTGCTTCTTCACCGTGAGGGGGAAGTAGGTTCCGCCCTTCACGGTCGCGTCGTTGCAGATGACCATGACGTGGCGCCCGTGGATGAGACCGATCCCCGCGATCACCCCGGCTCCGGGGGCCTGTCCGTCGTACACGCCCTCCGCCGCGAGCGGCGCGACCTCGAGGAACGGGCTGCCCTCGTCCAGGAGCCGGTCCACCCGATCGCGGGGCAAGAGCTTGCCGCGCGAGCGATGACGTTCCCGCGCGCTCTCGGTGCCGCCGCGGGCGATGCGGGACAACCGCTCGCGCAACGCGGCGGCGAGTGCCGACTGACCATCGTGCGCGTCCGCGAACGCCTCATCCCGATCGACTGCGCTCTGCACGACGCTCATGTCATCTCCGTCGACGTCACGATCCGGTCACATCCGTTGTCCGGACGTGACGAGTTTGGTTAGTGTTCATTAACCGAGTCTTAGGTTAGCGAGGATTAACTGAGATGACAAGACCCCCCACCGAGCGCGGACGGGCCAAGGCGGATCGGCACGACGCGCTGCTCCGCGAAGCCGCACGCCTGTTCGCCGAGCGCGGCTTCCACGGGGTCAGCCTCGAAGACATCGGCGCAGCGGTCGGGGTGAGCGGACCCGCGGTCTACCGGCATTTCGCCGGAAAACAGGCCCTCCTGGGCGCACTGCTCACCGCGGTGAGCGAACGCCTCCTCTCCGGCGGTTCCGCCGTGGTGGCCGCAACGGACGACCCGCGGGAGCAGCTACGCGGTCTCGTCAGCTTCCATGTCGACTTCGCGCTCGCGGACAGCGACGTCATCCGGGTGCAGGATCGCGATCTGGCGAGCCTCGGCGACGGGGATCGTCGCACGGTTCGGCGGCTCCAGCGCGAGTACGCCGAACTGTGGGTCGGCGCACTCGCCGCGGACGCCCCGGATGCCGACCCCGACGAACTCCGTACGCGCGCGTACGCCTGCTTCGGCCTGATCAATTCCACGCCGCACAGCGTCCGCCGCCGAGCCGGCCGACCGTCGGATGCCGCGGTGCGCCGCCTCCTCGCCGACATGGCCCTCGCCGCCCTGGGCATCGGGGATCGCGGGGTGCCATAATCGGCCCCGATCATGAAGAAGAAGCCGCGCTCGACGCCTCACTCCGTCTCGTCCGACCCTCCCTCCGAGGACACGAGGACATCACGGCGTGACTTCCTCACGCTCGGCGGCATCGCGGCAGCCGGCGTGGTCGCGGCCGGAGGCGGCGGGGCCGCGGTCGGGGCGACGATCGGGCACCGCATCGGCTACGAAGAGGGATCGACCGATTTCGGTGCTGTTCCGCCGCGAAGCGCACCCGGGTTCGACCACGTCGTGGTCCTCATGGGCGAGAACCGCTCCTTCGACAACATGCTCGGCTGGCTGTACACCCCCGAGACCCTCCCGGCCGGACAGCGCTTCGACGGTCTCGCGTTCGGCGACTACGCCAACACGACCTCCGACGGCGAGCGCATCCCCGCGCACGTGTACGACGGTCCGACGGTCCGACGGACGAGCTGATGGGTCGCCCGAACCCGGACCCCGGCGAGGAGTTCCCTCACGTCAACACGCAGCTGTTCGACCGCGTGGAGCCGGCCGGGAACGCCACCGTGGGCGTCGGGGCGATGACGGCACCGTTCAACGCCCCTCCGCCCGGGACCACGCCGACGATGTCGGGGTTCGTCCGCGACTACGAGAACAACGTCCGCGAACTCCGCGGCGGCGCGAAGCCCGAGCCGGGAGAGGTCCGCCACATCATGGGCGGATTCTCGCCGCAGCAGCTTCCCGTGCTGTCCGAGCTCGCGCGCGAGTTCGCTGTGTTCGACGCGTGGTTTGCCGCCGTCCCCTCCCAGACCTACTGCAACCGGTCGTTCTTCCACGCCTCCACCTCGCACGGCTACGTGTCGAACAAGCACGGCGGCGGCTACGAGAAATGGTTGGAGGCGGAGCCCGCCCCCACCATCTTCAACCGTCTGGAAGAGGCGGGGATCTCGTGGAAGATCTACTTCGACGAGCAGCAGTTGGTGTCGCTGACCGGCATCATGCACGCGCCGGTCCTGCAGCAGTTCTGGCGGACGAACCGCTTCGGGCACATGGAGGAGTTCTACGCGGAGGCGGAGGCCGGGACCCTCCCCGCGTACGCGTTCATCGAGCCGCGGCTCGTGTACAACCACAACGACTTCCACCCCCCGTTCGGGGTCCTCCGCGCGAGCGAGGTCGACGGCGACGAGATCGTGGACTCGGCCGTCTCCGACGTCCGCGCGGGCGAGAAGCTCGTCGCCGACATCTAGGACGCGGTCCGCACCAGCGCGACGCCGGGCGGATCCAACGCGATGAACACCCTCCTGCTCATCACCTTCGACGAGCACGGCGGCACGTACGACCACGTTCCTCCCCCGGCCGCCACTCCCCCGGTGGCCGATGCCGAGCCGGGAGAGATGGGCTTCACCTTCGACCGATTGGGATGCCGCGTTCCCGCGATCGCCGTGTCGGCCTACACACGAGCGGGCACGATCCTGCACGACGAGATGCATCACGGCGCTGTCATCGCGACGCTGTCCCGCCTGCATGGGCTGCGCCCGCTGACGAGGCGGGACGCCGAGGCGAACGACCTGTTCGCCGTGGTGAACCTCGACACACCCCGGCCGGCGTCGCAATGGCCCCGCGTGCACCCCATGTACGTGCCCGCCAACCCGCACGAGGACGACCTCGACGATCTCGCGGAGGGCAAGCACAAGGACAAGCCGATCAGCAATCCGGGACGAGGTCTGCTCGGGCTTCTTCTGGCCCGCTATGCGCCGGGCACTCCCGAGCCCGAGACGTACGCGGATGCGTTCCACACCCTCCGCACGCACGGGCTCGGGCTCTTCTACCCGAAGATCCGCTGACCCCGTCAGGCGAGCATCAGTCCTCGGGCGGGATCGCGCAGCAGGTCTCCGACGAACGCGAGGAATCGCGCGCCCTGCTCGCCGTCCACGAGCCGATGGTCGAACGACAGCGCGAGTGTCGTCACCTGGCGGAGTGCCACCTCTCCCCGGTGCTCCCACGGCTGGCGGCGCACCGCGCCGAGCGCGAGGATCCCGGCCTCACCGGGGTTGAGGATCGGGGTTCCGGCGTCGATGCCGAACACCCCGACGTTCGTGATGGAGAAGGTGCCGCCGGTCAGCGCACCGGGCGCGGTGCGACCTGAGCGGGCGGTGTCGGCGAGGTCGCGGATCGCCCGCGACAGCTCGATGACCGACATCCGCTCGGCGTCGGCGACATGGGGCACGAGCAGTCCTCGGGGCGTCGCAGCGGCGATCCCCAGGTTGACGTAGTGGTGCTGGATGATCTCTCCGGCGTCCTGTTCCCATCGCGCGTTCAGTTCCGGGTGCCGGCGGAGGGCGAGACACACGGCCTTCGACACGACGGCGAGGATGCCGATCTTCTCCTCGCCCAGCTCGCGGTCCTCCCGCAGGCGCGCGAGGAGGTCCATCGTCTCGGTGACATCCACGGTGAGGAAGGTCGTCACGTGCGGCGCGGTGAAGGCGCTGCGCACCATCGCCTCCGCCGTGTGCTTGCGCACACCGCGGATGGGCATTCGCGTCGTGCGTGCGCCCCCGTCGGGAGCGGAGAGCGCGACGGCGGACACCGCATCGCCCCGGCGGCTCGGCGCCACCGTCTCCGCATACGCCTCGACATCCTCGCGCGTGATGATGCCCGTGACGCCGGAGGCTTCGACGAGTGAAAGGTCCACGCCCAGCCGCTTCGCGAGCGCCCGGACGGGGGGCGTCGAGCGCGGGCGCTCCCGGCCGGGCTCCTCCGCGGGCTCGGGACGGGGTCGGGCATCGTGGGGAGCAGCCTCCAGAACGGCGGTGTCGACGTCGCTCCTCCGCGCCCCATGCGTGCGCGCGCGACGCCGTGGCGGCCCGGCGCGGCGCGCCGCGGCGCCGTAGCCGACCAGGTTGGGGCCCGACTCCTCCTCACCCGGCGCCTCCGACGCGGATGCGGAACCGGGGGCGTCGGCGGAGGCCTCAGCGGCGATCTCGAAGGAGATCAGCGGGGCGCCGACGTCGACGACCTCGCCCGCGGCGGCATGGAGCGAGCGGACGACACCGGCGTGCGGCGAGGGGATCTCCACGATCGCCTTCGCGGTCTCGACCTCGGCGATCGTCTGGTTGAGGACGACGGCGTCCCCCTCGGCGACATGCCACTGGACGATCTCCGCTTCGGGAAGACCTTCTCCGAGGTCGGGCAGAAGGAACCGCTCGATCACGACCCCACCACCTCCGATCGACTGTTCGGGCGGTCCAGGACGCGGTCGACCGCGTCGAGGATCCGGTCGAGGTCGGGAATGTGATGCTTCTCGAGCTTGGCCGGCGGGTACGGGATGTCGTGACCGGTGACGCGTACGGGCGGCGCCTCGAGATAGTGGAAACACCGCTCGGTGAGACTCGCGATCACCTCCGCCCCGACACCGGCCTCGCGGGCCGCCTCGTGCGCGATGACCACGCGGCCGGTCTTGCGCACCGACGCCTCCAGCGTCCGGTAGTCCACCGGAGACAGCGAGCGCAGATCGATGACCTCGATCGAGATCCCCTCCGCCTCCGCCGCATCAGCGGCATCCACGGCGGTGCGGACCATCGCGCCGTATGCGAGCAGCGTCACGTCCCGGCCCTCCCGCACGACGCGTGCGAGCCCGAGCGGCGCGGCATCCGCCAGATCCGTCGAGAGATCGACCTCGCCTTTGAGGTGGTAGAGCCGCTTGGGCTCGAAGTAGACGACCGGGTCATCGGAGGCGATCGCCTGACGAAGCGACACATACGCATCCTGCGGATCGGAGACCGCGACGACCCGCAGTCCCGAGGTGTGCACGAAGTACGCCTCGGGGGACTCCGAGTGGTGTTCGGCGGCTCCGACGCCACCGGCCCACGGGATGCGGATCGTGATCGGCATCCGCACGGCGCCCCGCGTGCGATAGTGCAGCTTCGCGACCTGGCAGACGATCTGGTCGAACGCCGGGTAGACGAAGCCGTCGAATTGGATCTCGACGACGGGGCGGAAGCCCCGGAAGGCCAAGCCGACGGCCGTGCCCATGATGCCCGATTCCGCGAGCGGGGTGTCGATCACCCGCTGCGCACCGAATTCGGCCTGAAGACCGTCGGTGACGCGGAAGACGCCGCCGAGGGAACCGACGTCCTCCCCCATCACGAGGACCTTCGGGTCATCCGCCATCGCACGGCGCAATCCCGCCGTGATCGCCTTCGCCATGGTCAGCTCGGTCATGCCTCCTCCTCCGCCGCGAAGCCGTCGAGGTAGGCGGCGAACCAGCCACGCTGTTCATCGAGACCGGTGTGCGGCTCGGCGTAGACGTGGTCGAACACCTCCAGGGGGTCGGGGGTGCGCGCCCCGAGCGTGGCGGCGCGCACCGCCGCGCCCAGGATGTCCGCGTCCGCGTCGACGGACCGGCTGAAGGCGTCGTCGAGCTCTCCCTGGCCGCGCAGGAACGCCTCGAGCCGGTCGATCGGATCGCGACGACGCCAGCGCTCCACCTCCGCCTCGTCGCGATACCTCGTGGGGTCATCCGACGTCGTGTGCGGCCCCATGCGGTAGGTCACGGCCTCGATGTAGGCGGGCCCCTGACCTGTCCGCGCCCGGTGCGTGGCCCACCGCATCGCCGCGAGACACGCCAGCACGTCGTTGCCGTCGACCCGGAGGCTCGGGATGCCGAATCCGGGTGCACGCCCCGCGATCGGGTACGCGGCCTGGACGGAGACGGGTTCCGAGATCGCCCAATGATTGTTGGAGCAGACGAACACGACCGGCGCGGAGAACGACGATGCGAAGACCATCGCCTCGTTCACATCACCCTGGCTCGTCGCCCCGTCGCCGAAGTACGCCACCGAGACCTGATCGGCGCCGTCTCGCTGGATCCCCATCGCGTACCCGACGGCGTGCAGCGTCTGTGCGCCGATGATGATCTGCGACGTGGCGGTGTTGGTCGTGTAGGGGTCGTTCGCGGAGTGCGTCACGCCGCGCCACGCGAGGACGAAGTCCTGCGGCGCTGCACCCCGCACATGATGGACGCCGACCTCCCGGTAGCTGGGGAAGACGAAGTCGTCCGCGCGCAGAGCCCGTGCGGTACCGACCTGCACCGCCTCCTGACCGCGGCACGGCGCCCAGAGTCCGAGCTGCCCCTGGCGTTGCAGAGCGACGCCCTCCGTGTCGATCCGACGGACGAGGACCATGTCGCGATAGAGCCCCCGCAGGGTCTCGGCATCGACGTCGGCGACCCAGCGCTCCAGTTCCGGGTCCGTCACGCGGGTGCCGTCGGGGCCGATCAGGCGCGCGACATCATCGATGTCGGTCGCGATGTCGGCCGTGGGGTTCAGGGTGTGCGTCATCGTCATCCCTCCTCGGCCGGAGGACCTCGTGAGTCATCCGGCAGTGGCGTCGACCGGCGTCGTCGCCGGTCAGGGCCACGCTACGTCCAGACGTCACGACGCTCAACCATTCGGCATCCGATTGAGCATGATGCCCCACACACTCGCGAGATACCTGCTAATGTTCAGCACTATGAGTGGGCTGGATCACGTCGACCTCGAGCTTCTCGCCGCCTTGTCCGCCGATCACCGGGCCACGGTGGTCGCCCTGGCGGAGCGCCTCGGCCTTTCGCGCAACACCGTCCAGGCCCGCATGGCCCGCCTGGAGCGGACAGGGGTGTTCCTCTCGTTCGAGCGGGCGATCTCCGCCGAGGCTCTGGGGTTCCCCATCGAGGCGTTCATCAGCGTGACGGTGCGACAGGCGGACCTGCCGAGGATCACCGCGGAACTCGCGCGGGTTCCGGAGATCGTCCACGCCCACGGACTGTCCGGACCGGTCGACGTCCTGGTCCGCGTCGCCTGCCGCGACACACAGCACCTGTTCGACACCGACGCGCGCATCCTGGCGATCGACGGCGTGGAGCGCACCGAGACGTCGCTCGTGATGGGCGAGGTCATCGCCCATCGCGTCCTGCCCCTCATGGAGCTGGCACGACGGGAACGATAGCGGCCTCCCCCTTCGGCTCCGCGGCCGACTCCGCGTCGGCGCGGACGAGGACGACGCCGAGCAGGATGAGCGCTCCGCCGACGAACTGGACCGGGGCCGGCACCTCGGCGAGGAGGATCCATGCGAACCCGAGGGCGAACAGCACCTCGGACAGTCCGACGAACGACGCGACGCGCGACCCGATCCGCGGCACCGCCATCACCCCGAACGCGTAGCCGATGCTCGTTCCGGCAAGACCCACGAACAGCAGCGGCACGAACCACGGCACCTCCGCCCCGGCGAGGACCACCGTCACGGCGGGAGCATGCCACGGCATCACCCCCACCGCGAGGAGGAGCCCGATCACCGCGGCGCCGACGAACAGGCCACCCGAAGCCAACGCCAGCGGCGGCAGGGTGTCGCCCGTCCGCTCCGCGATGAGGAAGTACGCCATCACGCAGACCGCGGCGCCCAACGCGAGCAGCGTCCCGAGGAGGTCGAATCCGGCGCCGGAGATGTCGACGACCAGGACGAGCCCGGCCACCGCGACCACGGAGCCGACGAAGACGAGCCGGGAGGGGCGACGACGCGTGCGCACCCACACCAGCGCGACGAGCATCACCGGAGCGAGGTATTGGATCAGCAGCGCGACGGCCACGGGCATCCGCTGCATCGCCGCGAAGAAGAACAGCTGACAGCCCAGCACGGCCGTCAGGCCGAAGCCCACGATCAGACGCCCGTGCAGGCGGACGAATCCGCGCTGACGGCGGATCGCGATCCACAGCGCCGGCGACAGGACGAGACCCGCCAGCGCCATGCGCACGAGCAGAGCCGCGCCGAGCGACCAGCCTTCCTCCAGCAGGGGCTTGATGAAGGGTCCACTCGAAGAGAACGCGAGCGCCGATGCGACGGCCATGAACAGACCCGCCGTGCGGCGGGGAGCCCCGCGCTCCGGGGCGATGAGGGGGATGGGCGCGGTCGCGGCGGTCATGGGCATCCGACTGTCAGGGGCGAACTGTGTTTACACTCGTGACAGTAGGGGATGCCGAGGTCAGGAGTCAACGTGGTATTCATTCATGACACCAAGCGCACGCTGATGATGGTCGTCGACCTGGTGAACACCCTCCCGGACGGGGAACGAGAGGACGGGCTCGCGACGGTCGACGACCTCCGGGCCTTCCTCTCGCGGCATCCGTACAGCGGCGTCGTGCGGCTCGACGACGCAGAGCTCGCCGCGGTCCGGCACGTGCGCGCACGCCTGGACGCGCTCTGGGACGTGGACCGCGCCGGCGCGGTGCCGCTGGTCAACTCCATGCTCGAGGACGGCGGCGCCCTCCCCCGCCTGGTCATCCACGACGAGTACGACTGGCACATCCACGCGACCTCCGACGACTCCCCCCTCGACGTGCGGATGCTGGTGGAGTCGGCGATGGCGTTCGTCGACGTCATCCGCGCCGACGAATACGACCGCATCCGCCGATGCGACGCCGACGACTGCGACGCCGCATACGTGGACTACTCGAAGAACGGGTCCAAGCGCTACTGCGACACCGGCAACTGCGGCAACCGCATGAACGTCATCGCGTACCGCCGTCGGAGGGCGTCAGGAATCGGGTGACGGCCGCGGCCGCGACCCCCGGAGTCTCGTAGTGGATCAGGTGCCCGACGTCGGGGATCTCGACGAGCGCGGCATCCGGGAAGAGTGTCGCGAGATGGCGCTCGGCTTCGATCGGGGTGATGTCGTCCTCCTGCGCGGCGATCAGAAGGGTCGGCTGCGCGATGGCCGGTGCGAACTCGCGCACGTCGTGCGACACCGAGGCGACGAATGCGTCGTGCAGCACATCGCGATCGGCGAACTGGGAGAAGTACGTGTCGTGCTGGTCGTGGATGAAGCGACGCAGGTCGGCGTCGCGCGTCTTGGCCATCGACACGCTCATCACGCGGACGATCGCGCCGTTGCGCAGGAGCGCATCGCCGATCGGCTTCGGCAGACGCGCACCGCTCCAGTAGTAGAACACCGCGAGTCGGGTCAGGATGCCGCGCGGCCCCTCGAGGGCGGGGGCTCCGATCGGATTCACCAGGATGACGCGCGGCGTCTCGAGGCCGTCCGCGACGGCGGCCGCCACGACGATCGAACCGAACGAATGCCCGAGGATCACCGCCCCCGGCGCCACGGCAGCGGCGAACGCGCGCAACCACCCCGCATAGGTCGCCAGGTCATGGCGCACTCCGGGCAGCGGGGGCGTCTCGCCGAAGCCCGGAAGATCGGGCGAGATGATCCGGACTCCGTCGAGGTGCGCGACGACCGGCTCGAGACCGTGGTGCTCGCCGCGGAAGCCGTGCACCGCGACGATCGTCGTCGCCGCATCGGCGGGGCCGTAGACCCAGTACGCGGTGGCGCCCCCCTGCACCTCGATCTCGTGCCGCTCGACCGGAATCGCGTCGAGGAGCTCGGCGTAGGGGTTGGGTGCGGCCACTCCCCGAGTCTACGAGGCCGTGGCGCGCACCCCGCGTGAGCCCGATCGCGTCGATGTGCAGGATCACGGATGCCGAGACGCCAGGGGCTCCGTCATCGTGCACATCTCCGTCATCCTGCGCGGCCTGCCGGCGGTGTCGGAGGACCGGCCTACCCTGAGCGCCATGGACTCGCAGCTCGCCCTGTTCGACGCCCCCGACTGGATGCGGGTCATCGGCGTGTTCGACCTCGAGACGACCGGGGTCGATGTCCGCTCCGATCGCATCGTGACAGCCCACGTCGGCGTCCTCGACGCCGACGGTCGCGTCCTGGAGGCTCGCGACTGGCTCGCCGACCCCGGCGTCCCGATCCCCGACGGCGCTGCCGCCATCCACGGGGTCACCACGGCGCGGGCGCGCGCGGACGGGCGACCGGCGCAGGAGGTCGTCGCCGAGGTGCTCGAGGCGCTCCGGGCGCTCTTCGCCGCGGGCATCCCCGTCGTCGCCTACAACGCGCCCTACGACTTCTCGCTTCTGAAGAACGAGGCGCTGCGGCACGGCCTCGTCCCGATCGACGCCCCGGCGCCGGTGATCGACCCACTCGTCGTCGACAAGACCTACGACCGCTGGCGGCGCGGGAAGCGCACGCTGTCGGCGGTGGCCGCGCACTACGCGGTGCGATTGGACGGAGCACACGAGGCGGCCGCAGACGCGACGGCTGCAGGGCGCGTCGCGCAGGCTCTTGCGGAGCGCTTCGCCCCCTGGCTGCCCACGACGGCGACCGAACTCCACACCCGTCAGATCGCGTGGGCACGTGCCCAGGCGGACAGCCTGACCGAGTACTTCATCTCGATCGGGCGACTCGACCCCGACGACCGCATCGACGGCAGCTGGCCCATCCGATGAATCGCCCCGGAATGAACGAAGACCCCGCCGGAGCGGGGTCTTCGTTCATCGCAGGGCTTACTTGGAACCGAAGTTCTTGAAGCGCTGGTTGAACTTCTCGACACGGCCGGCGGAGTCCATGATGCGCTGCTTGCCCGTGTAGAACGGGTGCGAGGCGGAGGAGATCTCGACGTCGATGACGGGGTACTCCACGCCGTCCAGCTCGATGGTCTTGTCGCTGGACACGGTCGAGCGCGTGAGGAAGGTGTCGCCCGAACCGAGGTCGCGGAACACGACGGCCTTGTAGTCGGGGTGGATGTCAGTCTTCATGATGATCCTTGCGGGAGGCTTCGAAAGTCTGCGGTGCGCGTGCACCAAGGGACGAGTCTATCAGGAGGTCAGGCGTTCGCCGAACCGGGGGCGCGCGAGGCGCGCGCGGCGAACCGCCCCTCCGCCTCGGTGAGGGTGATCGGCACCCCGAACGCCTCGGTGAGCGCCTCCGCCGTGAGGGTCTCGGCGATCGGTCCGGCCGCGACCGCGCGGCCCTCGGCGAGGAGCAGGACGTGCGTGAATCCGATGGGGATCTCCTCGACGTGGTGGGTGACCATCACCATCGCGGGCGTGCTCGGCGCCTGCGCGTACCCGCTCAGCAGCGCCAGGAGCTCTTCCCGCGCCCCGAGGTCGAGACTCGCGGTGGGCTCGTCGAGGAGGAGGAGTTCCGGGTCGGTCATGACGGCGCGGGCGATCTGCACGCGCTTCTGCTCGCCGTCGCTGAGCGTGCCGAACGTGCGGTCGGCCAGGTGATCGAGGTTCCACTCGGCCAGGACGCGGAGGGCGCGCCGCTCGTCGATGTCCTCGTAGTCCTCGCGCCACCGACCGACGACGGAGAACGCAGCCGTCAGGACGACGTCGAGCACCGTCTCCTCCGGCGGCACGCGCCGCGCCATCGCCGAGGAGGCGAAGCCGATCCGGGGGCGCAGCTCGAACACGTCCGTTCGGCCGAGCTGCTCGCCGAGGATCGACACTCGCCCCGAGGTGGGGTGCAGCAGCGTGTCGGCGAGCTGGAGGAGGGTCGTCTTCCCGGCGCCGTTCGGGCCGAGGATCACCCAGCGCTGGTCGTCTTCGACGGACCAGTCGAGGTGATCGACGATGTTGCGGGCGTTTCGGCGGACGACGACATCGGAGAACTCGAGCACCTGCGGCATGCCGCCCAGCCTATCTGCCGGTGGCGCGCAACTCGGTGTAGAGCGCCTCGGTCTGCGCGGCGATCGACGCCCAGCTGAAGTCCTGGCGCGCGCGGGCGCGTCCGGCCTCGCCGTAGGCGCGCGCACGCTCGGGGTCGCTCACCACCTCGGTGAGGACGCGGGCGAGGTCGGCGACGAACGCGTCGGGATCCGTGGGGGTTCCGGTGCCGTCCTGCACCTGATGGATCGGGACGATCCTGCCGGTGACGCCGTCGACGACCACCTCGGGAATGCCTCCGGTCCCCGTGCCGACGACCGCGGCCCCGCAGGCCATCGCCTCGAGGTTGACGATGCCGAGCGGCTCGTAGACCGAGGGGCAGACGAACGTCGTCGCGGCCGTGAGGATCGCGCACAGTTCGGGGCGCGGCAGGAGCCGGTCGATCCAGACGACGCCGTCCCGCGTGGCCTGAAGCCCGCGGACGAGGCCTTCGACCTCCGCGAGGATCTGCGGGGTGTCCGGGGCGCCGGCGCACAGCACCACCTGGACCTCCGGCGGGAGGGACTCGACGGCACGCAGGAGGTACGGCAGTCCCTTCTGCCGCGTGATGCGCCCGACGAAGACGACGGACGGGCGCGCGGGATCGATGCCGAGGCCGCGCAGGAGATCGGGATCCTCGACGGGATGCCAACTGTCGGTGTCGATGCCGTTGTAGATGACCCGCACCTTCGCGGGGTCCAGGGCCGGGTAGCTGCGGAGTATGTCCGCGCGCATCCCCTCGCTCACCGCCACCACCGCCGCCGCACCCTCGTACGCCGTCTTCTCGATGTAGCTCGACACCGCGTACCCGCCACCGAGCTGCTCCGCCTTCCAGGGCCGGAGCGGTTCGAGGCTGTGCGCGGTGACGACGTGCGGGATGCCGTGCAGGAGCGCCGCGAGGTGCCCCGCGAAGTTGGCGTACCACGTGTGGGAGTGGACGATGTCGGCACCGGCGACGTCTCCGACGATCTCGAGGTCAGTGCCGAGCGTCTGGAGCGCGGCGTTCGCGTCCCGAAGTCCCTCGGGCACGGGGTAGGAGGACGTGCCTGCCTCGTCGCGCGACGCTCCGAAGGCCCGGACGCGCACGTCCACGTCCGCGCGCAGCGCGCGGACGAGCTCGGTCACGTGGACTCCCGCTCCGCCGTAGATCTCGGGCGGGTATTCCTTCGTGATGATGTCGACGCGCATGATCGAACGCTAGTACACCGGCCCAACGCGCCATAGTGTGTTCCCATGCCTGCAGCGCCGAAGGTCTTCGCCATCATCCTCGCCGGCGGCGAGGGCAAGCGTCTGATGCCGCTCACGGCGGATCGCGCGAAGCCCGCCGTTCCGTTCGGGGGCCAATACAGACTCATCGACTTCGCCATCTCGAATCTCATCAACTCGGGTCTGCGGCAGGTCGTGGTCCTCACCCAATACAAGTCGCACAGCCTCGACCGCCACATCTCGCAGACGTGGCGGATGTCGGCGCTGCTGAACTCGTACGTCGCTTCGGTGCCCGCTCAGCAGCGCCTCGGCAAGCGGTGGTTCTCCGGCTCCGCCGACGCGATCCTGCAGAGCCTCAACCTCATCAACGACGAGCAGCCCGACATCGTCATCGTCATCGGCGCGGACCACGTCTACCGCATGGACTTCCAGCAGATGCTGGGTGCGCACATCGCGTCGGGAGCGAAGGCGACAGTCGCCGGCATCCGCCAGCCGATCTCCCTCGCGAACCAGTTCGGCGTCATCGACGTCGACGCCGACGATCCCACGCGCATCAACGACTTCCTGGAGAAGCCGCAGAATCCGACCGGGCTCGCCGACTCCCCGGGCGAAGTGCTGGCGTCGATGGGCAACTACATCTTCGACGCCGATGCGCTCATCGCCGCCGTCGAGAGCGACGGGGAGCTCCCCACCTCCAACCACGACATGGGCGGCGACATCGTGCCCTACTTCGTCTCGCGCGGCGAGGCGGGCGTGTACGACATGAAGCGCAACGAGGTGCCGGGGTCCACGGACCGCGATCGTTCCTACTGGCGGGACGTGGGGACGATCGAGTCCTTCTTCGATGCGCACATGGACCTGATCTCGACGCTCCCGGTGTTCAACCTCTACAACACCGAATGGCCCATCCACTCGCAGGCGGTGAACTCGCCGCCGGCGAAGTTCGTGCGGGACTCGGTCGGGCGGATCGGCAACGCCATCGACTCGATCGTCTCGCTCGGATCGGTGCTGTCCGGTACCCATCTGGAGCGCAGCGTGGTCGGTCCTTGGACGCTCGCCGACGGGGGGTCGACGATCACCGATTCGGTCCTGTTCGACCACGTGCGCGTGGGCGCGGGGGCGCGCATCCATCGCGCGATCCTCGACAAGAACGTCGTCCTCGGCGAGGGCGCCACCGTCGGCGTCGATCGCGAACGCGACCTCCAGCGCGGATTCACGGTGACGGAGACCGGCATCACCATCGTCGGCAAGGGCGTCCACGTCGATCGGTGACGGGCCGATGCGCCCGCGAACGATAGCCTCGAGGGATGCCTGACGCCCGCGCGCGACTCCTCGTGGTCCTGGATGCCGACTCCACCCTGATCCGCAACGAGGTGATCGAACTCCTCGCGGACGAGGCGGGTCGCGGTGACGAGGTCGCCGCCGCGACCGAGGCCGCGATGCGCGGAGAAGTGGACTTCGCCACCAGCCTCCGCTCCCGCGTCGCGGCGTTGCGGGGCGTGCCCGTCTCGGCGTTCGCCCGCGTCCGTTCACGGGTCGAACCCACCCCGGGTGTCCGGGAGCTGATCGCCGCCGTGCACGCGCGCGACGGCGTCGTCGGCGTCGTGTCCGGGGGCTTCCACGAGATCCTCGACCATGTCGCACCCGATCTCGGCGTCGATCGCTGGCGGGCGAACCGACTCGGCGAGAGCGACGGCGTCCTCGACGGAACGGTCACCGGCGAGATCGTCGATGCCACGGCGAAGGCCCGCACCCTCTCGGGCTGGGCGGACGACCTCGGCGTCCCCTACGGGCGGACCATCGCCATCGGCGACGGCGCGAACGACCTGGAGATGATGGGAGTCGCGGCGCTCGGTCTCGCCTTCAACGCCAAGCCGACCGTCCGGACGCACGCGGACCTCGTCATCGGTCCGGTCGACCTGCGCGAGGTCATCCCGCTCCTGCCCCGGTGACCGGCGCAGGCGAGTCGGGCGTCAGTGCCCCATGCCGAGACCGCCGTCGACCGGGATGACCGCACCACTGATGTAGGCGGCGTCGTCGGAGGCGATCCACGCCACGACCCCCGCCACCTCATCGGAGGTGGCGAAGCGACCGGCGGGGATGTTCTTCTTGTACTCGGCCTGCGTCGCGTCGGGGAGTTCGGCGGTCATGTCCGTCTCGATGAATCCCGGCGCGACGACGTTCGCCGTGATCCCACGGCCGCCCAACTCACGGGTGAGGGAGCGCGCGAATCCCACGAGGGCGCTCTTGGATGCCGCGTAGTTCACCTGACCGGCCGAGCCGTAGAGCCCCACGACGCTGGAGATGAGCACGACCCGGCCCCACCGCGCACGGAGCATGTTCTTGGACGCGCGCTTGACGACCCGGAAGGCACCGCCGAGGTTCGTGGCCACCACGCTGTCGAAGTCGTCCTCGGTCATCCGCATCAGCAAGGTGTCCTTGGTGATCCCCGCGTTGGCGACGACGATCTCGACCGGGCCGAGGGCTGCCTCGACCTCGGAGAACGCGGCATCCACCGAGGCGGCGTCGGTGACATCCGCACGGACCGTCAGCGTGCCTTCCGGCCCTTCGCCGGAGCGCGTGGTGACGGCGACCCGATATCCGAGGCGCACGAAGCGCTCCGCGATGGCACGGCCGATGCCGCGGTTTCCACCGGTGACGAGGACGACGCGGTCAGTGGACATGCACACTCCTGGAGCAGGTTGCGGGGGAACCGCCCCAGCCTAGCGTCGGGCGGTTTGACACGCCCACCCGCCGCTGGAACGCTGGAGTCACACTCGACGAAAGGCTGACCGTGAGCGACAACTCCCCGGGCTCGAACCCCGACGCTGAAGGATCGGCACCGACCCCTCCGCCCGCTCCCGGCTACGCGCCGCCGCCGGCATACGCCTCTCCGGCGGGCGCCGCGCCGAGTTACCCCGCCCCCTCCGGCTACGCCGCACCCGCCTACCCGCAGGGAGCCTCCGGTCTCCAGGGGTACGGCTACCCGTCGGCGCCGAAGACGAACACGCTTGCGATCGTCTCGCTGGTGTCCTCCCTCGCGGCCCTCGTCATTCTCCCCTTCATCGGTTCGCTCGTCGGTGTGATCACCGGCCACATGTCGCTGTCGCAGATCAAGCGCACCGGCGAGAACGGGCGCGGCCTCGCTCTGGCCGGCACGATCGTCGGTTGGGTGGGCCTCGGCTTCATCGTCCTCGGCCTCCTCCTCTTCCTGCTCATTCTGCTTCCCGCGATCCTGGTCAGCGGCTCCACCTCCTACAGCTGAGCGCGCGCAGAACAGACGTGCGCATCCGGAGCCGCACCCACCCCACGGGCGTACCCTGGTACCACCGTGAGAAACCGTCGCCACGCCCCCTCCACCACGTCCCTGCCGCGATCGCCGCGGGACGCGGCGGACGCGCGGTCGACGCGGTATCTCATCATGATGGCGGCGCGCATCCTGTGCTTCATCCTGATGGTCGTCATCACGCCGTACGGCTGGTACACGTGGATCCTGGGTGCGGCCGCGGTTCTCCTGCCGTACTTCGCGGTGGTCGACGCCAACGTCGACGACAAGCCGCTGACAGAGGCGCGGGTGGATCCCGAGCGGGCGCTTCCGGTGTCCGCCTCCGAGCGGCCGGTTCGCGCGGAGGAGCCTCTCGTGATCCGGGTCGAGGAGACGCCGGGCACGACCGCGGTCTTCCGCATGGAGGAGAATCCGCCGTCCGAGCAGCCCCCGCGCCCGTGACCGCTCCGGCGCGCGCCGAATGTTCCCGAGCGGGATGCCGCGCCGCGGCACGATGGCGGATCGACTGGCGCAATCCTCGCATCCACGGCGTCGACCGGACGAAGACGTGGGTCGCCTGCGACGAGCATCGCGACTATCTGCGCGACTTCCTCACGGCCCGCGACTTCCCCGTCTCGGTCTCGTCGCTCGGCGCGGCCGACGCGACGGAGCGGAGGATGTCGTGAGCGGCGACCGCGGAGTGAGTATGCAGTCGCTCCCCCGCGCCGGCCGGTGGAGCATCTACATCGGCTTGGCCGTCGTCTTCGCGATCGCCTGCGTCTGGCTCTCGAACTGGCAGTTCTCCCGCAACGACGACCGGGCGGCGCAACTCGCACTGGTCGAGCAGAACTACGACGCCGCTCCGGTCGCCGTGGAGGAGGTCATCCCCGTCGGCGACGGGCTCTCCCCCGCCGACGAGTGGCGACCGGTGGTGTTGCGAGGCGAGTATCTCGCGGCCGAGCAGATCACCGTCCGGAATCGCCCGCATGGCGGAACTTCGGCCTTCGAGGTCCTCGCGCCCTTCCGTCTCTCGGACGGCCGCGTCGTGATCGTGGACCGGGGCTGGGTGCCTCCCGCCGAGGAAGGCACGGGGCCGGCGGTCGTGCCCGATCCACCGCTCGGCGAGTCCACCGTCATCGTGCGCCTGCGCCCGGAGGAGGCCGCGCCGACATCCGGACGATCCGCGCCCGAGGGGCAAGTCCCGACGATCAACGTCGACCTCATCGGGGGCGAGCTCTCCCCCGCGACGGCGGACGCGCTCATCGGGGGTGTGTACGGCATCCTCGTCTCGGAGACCCCCGCGGTGGCGGACACCCCCGCGACGCTCCCCTCTCCGTCGCAAGACCCCGGGCCGCACCTGTCGTATGCGATCCAGTGGATCCTCTTCGCCCTGATGGGCTTCATCTTCATCGGATATGTGATCCGCACCGAGCGTCGCCACCGCCTCGAGGATGAACAGGATGCCGGAGACGACGCCGCGGCACCGTCTCCGCGCCGACGCCGTCGACGCGATCGCGACGCCGATGACGAAGACGCCCTCCTCGACGCGGACCGCGCGCGGCCCACGCGCGACGCTCAGGCCAGCGAGATGAGCTCGGCGTAGTCGCGACCCCAGATGTCCTCGACCCCGTCGGGGAGGATGAGGACGCGCTCGGGGTTCAGTGCCTCGACCGCGCCCTCATCGTGGGAGACGAGGACGACCGCGCCCTCGTAGTGCGCAAGCGCGCCGAGGATCTCCTCGCGGGAAGCCGGGTCCAAGTTGTTGGTGGGCTCGTCGAGGAGGAGCATGTTCGCCGACGAGACCACGAGCGTGGCGAGGGAGAGTCGCGTCTTCTCGCCGCCGGAGAGCACCCCGGCCGGCTTCAGCACGTCGTCGCCGGTGAAGAGGAAAGACCCCAGCACCTTGCGGGCTTCGGTCGCCGTGATGTCCGGAGCGGCGGACATCATGTTGTCCAGCACCGAGCGGGAGACGTCGAGGTTCTCGTGCTCCTGGGCGTAGTAGCCGATCTTCAGACCGTGCCCCGGTTCGAGCTGGCCGGTGTCGGGCTGATCGACCCCGGCCAGGATGCGCAACAGCGTGGTCTTGCCCGCACCGTTGAGTCCGAGGATCACGACCCGCGACCCGCGATCGATCGCGAGGTCCACATCGGTGAAGATCTCGAGCGACCCGTAGGACTTCGACAGTCCGGAGGCCATCAGCGGGGTCTTGCCGCAGGGCGCGGGCTTCGGGAACCGCAGCTTCGCGACCCGGTCCTCCTGGCGGACCTCCTCGAGACCGGACAGGAGCTTCTCCGCGCGCGCGACCATCTGGTGGGCCGCGGCGGCCTTGGAGGCCTTCGCACCGAAGCGCGCAGCCTGCTGCTGCAGGGCGGTGGCCTTCTTCTCGACGTTCGCCCGTTCCTTCTTGCGGCGCTCCTCGTCGGCCACCCGCTGGCGCAGGTAGTTCTTCCAGTTCATGTTGTAGACGTCGATGACCTGTCGGTTGGCGTCGAGGTAGAACACGCGGTTCACGGTCTCGCCGACGAGCTCGACGTCGTGGGAGATGACGATGAGTCCGCCCTTGTACCCCTTCAGGAACTCCCGCAGCCACACGACGCTGTCGGCGTCGAGGTGGTTGGTGGGCTCGTCGAGGATCATCGTCTGGGCATCCGAGAACAGGATGCGGGCGAGCTCGATGCGACGCCGCTGCCCGCCCGACAGCGTCTTGAGCGGCTGGTCGAGGATGCGGTCCGGCAGCGAGAGGTTGTGCGCGATGGAGGCCGCTTCCGCCTCGGCGGCGTACCCGCCCTGCGCCTCGAAACGCTCGGTGAGCGATCCGTAGCGCTTCATCGCCTTGGCCGCGACGGCGGGGTCGTCATCGCCCATGGCGAGGGACGCCTCGTGCATTCCGAGCGCGAGCGTGCCGAGGCCACGCGCGTCGAGGATCCTCGTGCGCGCGAGCATCTCCGGATCCCCTGAGCGCGGGTCCTGCGGGAGGTAGCCCATCTCGCCGATGCGGTCGACCGATCCGCCGGCGGGGAGGAGGTCGCCGGCGAGAACCTTCGTCAACGTGGTCTTGCCGGCGCCGTTGCGGCCGACCAGTCCGATCTTGTCGCCCCCGGAGACGCGGAAGGACACGTCCGACATGAGCACACGGGCGCCCACGCGGATCTCGAGTTCGTGCACGGCGAGCACAGCGGAGGTCCGTTCGATCGAGGGTGGAGGATGGCCGACGGCCAGCCGCCCAGTCTACCGCCTGACCGCCCATACAAAGATTCCCTCGTTCCTCCGTCAGAACCCGACAGAGTCGCCGGGGCGCGTCGCCCTAGAGTGAGACGCGGGATGCCGCCACCGGCGCGGCGCCCTCCCCTGACGCCGAAGGAGACCCATGTCCTCGCTCGCCGCCCCGCACCGCCGACGCGTCCTCGCCGATGCTCTCGGTCGTCCCGCAACCCGTTCCCGCGCCTTCGCCGTGGATGCCGCCCTGGTCCTGTCCGGCGTGGCGCTCGTCGCGCTCCTCGCGAAGGTGTCCTTCTTCATCGGACCGATCCCGATCACCGGCCAGACGCTCGGCGTCATCGTCGTCGGCGCCGCCCTCGGCGCCCGTCGCGGCGCCGCGGCGTTGACGTCCTACCTCCTGGTCGGCCTCGCGGGACTTCCCGTCTTCGCCGGCCCGGTCGCCGGCCCGGCCTACGTCCTGTCGCCGTCCTTCGGGTTCATCGTCGGGTTCATTCCGGCCGCTTTCCTGGCCGGGTGGTTCGCCGAGCGCGCTTGGGACCGGAAGCCCTGGCTGGCGTTCGTGGGCTTCGTCGCGGCCAGCGTCGTCCCCTTCCTGGTCGGCGTCCCCTACATGGCGCTGATCCTCGGCACCGTGCTCGGCCAGCAGGTCACCGCGGCCTCCGTCCTCGCTGCGGGGGTCGTGCCCTTCATCCTGCCGGGCCTGATCAAGGCCGCCGCCGCGGCCGTCCTCGTGCCCCTCGCCTGGGTGGGCGTCCGCGCGGTCGACCGACGTCGCGACGCGTGATCGTCTGACGATACGAGGAGAGCCCCCGACCGTGCGGTCGGGGGCTCTCCTCGTATTGGACGGAGCCGGTCAGCCCTGCGCGACCGCCGTCGCCGCGGCGAGCTTCTCCGTCAGCGTGGGAAGGATCCACGGGAGGGTGAGCGGCGTGGGGGTGAGCGCGGAGATCTCCTCGACGCCGACCAGGCCGGCCACCGCACCCTGCGCCACCGCGGGCATGAGCTGCGCGGTGGACGAGCCGAGGAAGCCCTCGAACGCCTCCTCGCTGTCCACGAAGGTCAGCACGACCTCGGAATCCACCTGGTCGAGGTTCTCCGGGCTCACCGTGGTGTAGAACGTCGACTCACCTGTGTCGAGATCGGTGACGCTCGGCGGCGTGACGAAGCCGAGGTCCTCGAGGATCTCCACACGCGGGTCGGCGGGCAGGTACAGGTACCAGGTCCCCGCGGAATCGCTCGGCACCGAGATCGAGACGCCTTCGAACTCGGGGTGCGCGGCGGCGGCCGCGGCGACCTCCGCGTCGAGTGACTCCAGCACCTCGTCGGCCTCGGCCTCGAGCCCGAGCGCCTCCCCCGTGATGGTCACCACGTCGCGCCACGGCGTCGTCCACGGTGCCTCGGGGTACGCGACGACCGGGATCCCCGCTCCGGTCACCGCGTCGAACTCCTCCTGAGTGAGCCCGGAGTACGGGGCGATCAGAACGTCGGGGTCGGCGGCGAGCAGCTCCTCGACCTGGAGTTCGTACGCGGAGTTGTCCAGGATCACGGGAGTCTCGGCATCCATCTCCTCGAGCGCGTCCTCGATCCACGGGGAGATCCGGGACTCGCCGCCGGAGTAGTCGTCCGAGGGGATGGCGACGGGCACGACGCCGAGGGCGAGCACCGCGTCCGTGGCACCCCACCCCCAGGTCGCGACCCGCTCCGGGGCGGACTCCAGGACGGCGTCGCCGAGCGCGGAGGGGATCGTCAGCGGGAAGGCGGCGCTGTCGCCGGCGGCGGGCGCGGTGGCGTCGGACTCCTCGGCGGCGGACGCGCAGCCGGCGAGGGAGAGCGCCAGCGAGGTGGCGGCGGCGAGGGCGAGGACCGGGCGCAAGCGGGTCATCGGGTTTCCTTTCTGATGGTGATCCGCGGGTGCCGGGATCAGGCGGGGTCGGCGGTGACGTGCGCACCGCCGGGCACGGGGACGACGAGCGGAGTCGCCGTGAGCGGGTCGGGGATCACGAGGGCTTCGAGCGCGAACGCCTCGGCCACGACCTTCGCGGTGAGGACATCGACGGGCGCACCCTGCGCGATGAGCCGTCCTCCCGCGAGGACCACGAGCTCGTCGGCGTAGCGGGCCGCCAGGTTGAGGTCGTGGAGGACGGCGACGATGGTCGTACCGCGGGTGGTGTTCAGCTCGCGCAGGAGGTCGAGGACCTCGATCTGGTGGCTGAGGTCGAGGAACGTCGTCGGCTCGTCCAGCAGCAGGATGCTCGGGTCCTGGGCCAGCGCCATGGCGATCCAGACGCGCTGCCGCTGGCCTCCGGACAGGTCGCCGACCGGACGTGCCGCGAGCTCCGCGGTGCCGGTGCGCTGCAGTGCGTCATCGACGACAGCCGAGTCCTCCGCGCTCCAGCGACGGAACAGTCCCCGATGCGGATGCCGCCCCCGCGACACCAGCTCGGCGACCGTGATCCCCTCGGGAGCGATCGGATGCTGGGGCAGGAGGCCCACGGCGCGCGCGTACGACGCACGCGGGATCCGAGCCACGTCCTCTCCGTCCAACTCCACCGCGCCGGACAACGGCGCCCGCAGGCGTGCGAGAGCTCCGAGCAGCGTGGACTTGCCGCACGCGTTGGCGCCGATGATCATCGTGATCCGGCCCGGGGCCAGATCCAGATCCAACCCGTCGATGACCGTGCGCCCCGGATAGCCGGCGCGCAGCGCACGCGCGGTCAGCCGTCGCGCCTCGACGCGGGTGGTGCGGGCGGATGTCGTCATAGTGCGCGTCCCTTCGACGTCGCGAGCAACCACAGCAGGAACACGGCGCCGAACGCCCCGGTGACCACACCTACCGGCATCGACACGTTCGGGAGCGCGTACTGCGCGACGAGATCCGACAGCGCCAGCAGCGCCGCGCCGACCAGCGCACTCGGCGCGAGGGCGACCGACCCGTGACCGGTGAGGGGCCGGGCGATCGCGGGCGCGCACAGCGCCACGAACGAGATGGGGCCCGCGAAGGCGCACGTCACCGCCGTCAGGATGACCGCGACGACGACGCCGGCGGTGCGGACCCGCCCCGAGTGCTCGCCGAGACCCGTCGCCGTCTGCTCGCCGAGCATCAGGACAGGAAGGCGACGCGCCAGCGGAAGGAGCAGGGGCAGCACGAGCAGCCACACCGCGGCGAGGACGATGACCTGCCACCACGGCGTGCTGGCGAGGCTGCCGGTGAGCCAGACGAGCGCCGCCTGCGTCTGCTGCAGCTGCGCGCGGGTCATGAGGAAGCCGACGAGGGCCGCGCAGAAGAAGGACACCCCGATCCCGGCGAGGATGAGGCGGTACCCCGCGGCGCGCCCCCGCGCCACGGCGAGGAGGAGAGCGGATGCCGCGAGCCCGCCGACGAGGGCGAAGGCGGCGAGCACGGGCCCTGTCAGTCCGAGGACGAGGAGGCAGAACACCGCGGCGAGCGTGCTCCCGCCGGAGATCCCCAGCAGATCGGGACTCGCGAGCGGATTGCGCAACAGGGCTTGGAGCAGGGCACCGGCCACTCCGAGGGCCGCCCCGACCAGCAGCGCCATGGTCAGCCGCGGCAGGCGGGACTGCAGGACGACGTACTGCTCCACCGGCTCGCCGCCGCCGAACAGGACGGCGAGCACCTGTCCGGGGCCGAGCGGATAGTCGCCGATCATGAGCGCCGCCGCGGCTGCGACGACCGTGAGCGCACCGAGAGAGACGAGCACGACGCCCCAGCGACGCCGGGCGAGGCGCCGGACGTCCGCGACGGCGATCACAGCGACACCCTCTCTCCGCGCACGACCAGCGCGATGAGTACCGGCGCGCCGATGATCGCCAGGACGACGCCGGCCTGGACTTCGCCGGGGGGCGCCGCGACACGGCCGAGGACGTCGGCGACGAGCAGCAGCGTCGCCCCCACCGGCATCCCGATCCACAGCAGCGCCGCGTAGCCGGCGCCGACGAGGAAGCGGAGGAGGTGAGGCACGACGAGTCCGAGGAAGACGAGCGGGCCGGCGATGGCCGTCGCACCCCCGGCGAGGAGGACCGCCGCGAGGATGCCGATCGCGCGCGTGCGCGGAACACTGTGTCCGAGGCCGGTCGCCGTCTGCTCGCCGAGCGCGAGGAGGTCGAGGCCTCGCGCGGAGGCCAGAGCGAGGACGGTGCCCACCGCGAGAGGGACCACGACCAGCGCGACCGTGTCCAGGCCCCGGGCGGTGAGGGCGCCCACCGACCAGTAGCGGTACACGTCGAGGGCCGCGGACTGCGTGGTGAGGATGAGCAGCGTGATCGAGGTGAGTCCGGCGGTGACCGCGGCCCCCGTGAGGGCCAGCTTGGCCGGCGACGCGGCATCCGGTCCGCGGGAGCCGATGACGGCCACGAAGACCGCTGCGACGGCCGCGCCGGCGAACGCGAACCAGACGAAACCCGCGGGCTGACGGATCCCCGCGAACGTGATGGCCGCGAGGACGCCGACGGATGCCCCGGCGTTGACGCCGAGGAGTCCCGGGTCGGCGAAGGGGTTCCGCGTCAGACCCTGCATGGTCGTGCCCGCGAGCGCCAGCGCGGCACCCGCGAGGAGGCCGATGAGGGTGCGGGGCACGCGCTGGGTGAGGACCACGACGTGGTCATTGAGGCTCGGGTCGTAGGCGAGGAGCGCGTCGACGACGACGGCGGGCGCGATCGGCCGCGCGCCGACGGCGAGGCTCAGGACGACGGCGGCCAGCGTCAGCGCCGCCGCGACGACGGCGGTGACGGCGATGCGACGTTGCCCCGCCGACCGCGGGGCGCGGGTCATCCCGTGCGCTCTGACTGTCCGAGGCGCCAGTAGCCCATGAAGGCGACGCGCTTGCGGTCCACGCCGCACTCCGACACCAGCAGACGACGCGCGGTCTTGACCATCGCGGCCTCGCCGGCGATCCAGGCGTAGAACTCGCCTTCGCCGTCGAGCGGGGAGTCCCACAGGAGCTCCGCGTCGACGTCGACATCGGCGAGCGCCTGCGGTCGGGGCGCGGAGGCGCGGGCGAGCAGATCGGACGATTCCCCCGTCCATGCCCGGAGCGCGACGAGAAGGCCGGATCCGTGCTCTGCCCCGTCCCGCGCGATCCAGTGGACGCGCGTACCCGCGCCGACGACGAGGTCCTGCGCGTCCGCCGCGGTCGGCACCTCCAGGAAGGCCTCGGCCGTGCATCCCGCGGGAAGCGCCTCGAGGATGCCGCTGATCGCGGGCACCGCCGTCTCGTCACCGGCAAGCAGCACGCGCCTCGCCGTCCCGGGGTGCCAGTCGAGGCCCGCGCGCGAGTGCGGGCTGCGCTCGTCGGGCCCGACGACGATCAGGGGGTCGCCGACCGTGGCGACGCCGACCCATGCCCCGGCCGGGCCAGGGTCCTCGTGGACGACGAAGTCGATCTCCAGGACCCGCCGGACCGGGTCGATCCGCCGGACGGTGTACGTCCGGAACGGGTTCCGCGACGCGTCGGGGAGTGCGCGCCACCGGTCGTACCAGTCGCCGGCGCCCTCGTCCTGGCCGACGTCGGCGAAGGCGCCGCGCGAGTCGGGGAAGAGGATCTTCACGCGCTGGTCGAGCCCCGCGGTCCCGAAGTGCTCCAGGTCGTCGCCCGTGAGCCGCACGCGCGCGAAATGCGGCGAGAGCCGTTGGACTCCGGCGACCTGCAGGATGTACGGGCGGTACGCGGGTCGGACCTCGGTAGCGATGGCGGGCACGAAGTAAGGGTAGCCTCACCTTCCCCGAATGGCCAAACGCGCGGTAACGCCCTGCTCACGTCGGCACGGTCGTCGCGCGCACCTCCGCTCCATGTCCGAGACGGAGTCCGGGCACCAGAGCCGCGAGGGCCACGATCGTCCCGAGCGCGAAGACCCAGGTGAAGGCGAGGATGCCGCCACCGAGGCCCGTGTAGACGAGTCCCATCACGGCGATGGTGGTCGCCGCGCCGACGGCGTCCGAGATGGAGAGGGCGGCGGAGTTGAAGCCCTGGTTCTGCGTCGTCGAGTAGGCCAGGGTGAGAACCGTCAGGCGCGGGTACATCAGCCCCATCCCGGCACCCGAGAGCCCCCATCCGGCGATGAGGATCCCCGGATGGGCGTGCGTCACCGCGACCAGGCCGACGATCGCCATCGACGAGGCCAGGAACGCGACTCCGATGAGGGTGATGCGCCGGTTCCCCAGCCGATCGCCCACGCGCCCCTGCACCTCGGCGGCCGCCGCCCAGGCCAGCGCCGCCGCGGTCAGCCCGAGCCCCGCCCAGGTCGCGCTGAAGCCGTACTCGTCGATGAGCAGATAGGGCACGTAGATCTCGGCGCCGAAGAGAGCGCCGGCGATGACGCCGCGCATGAGGATGACGCTGGGCAGGCCCCGGCGCGCGCGGAGGGCACCCGACGGCAGGAGCGGCCGGACCGTCACCGCGATCGCGACCACCGCCACGACGATGATCGGGATCCGCGCAGGACCCGCCTCGCCCGCGAGGCTCAGGGCCACGGCGGAGACCGCCAGCGCCGTGGCCCACGCCAGTCGGCGTCCCACGTCGGTCGCACCGCGCTCGGGCGCGTCCAACGGGAGCCCGCGGAGTCGTGCGACGACGACGGCGAAGGCCGACAGCGTCAGCGCCGCCACGCCCAGGAACACCCAGCGCCAGTGGAAGAACTCGGCGACGGCGCCGGCGAGCAGCGGACCGACCAGCGAGGGGATCACCCAGGCCGCCGAGAACGCCGCGAACACCCGCCCGTGCACCATCGCCGGGTACACGCGAGCCACCACGACGTACAGCGACACCGTCTGCCCACCCGTCCCGAGCCCCTGGATGAGACGGCCGATCACCACCCACTCCATGCTCGCGGCCGCGCCGGCGACGACGAGACCGAGGACGAAGAGCAGCACCGAGGTGGACAGCGGAGCCAGCACTCCCCCGCGGTCGCACCAGGCACCGGCGGCGACCATGCCGATCACGCTCGTGGCGACCGTGGCCGAGAAGGCCACGGCGTACAGCGCCTCGCCGTCGAGATCGGCACTGACCAGGGGCATGACGGTCGTGACGGCCAACGCCTGCGTCGCGGCCAGGAAGATCATCGCGACCGCTCCGAGGGTGACCCAGAGGTACTCCCCGCTCCAGATACCGGTGGAACGGGAAGAGGAGCTCATCGCCTCGCCAGTGTACCCACCCTCTCGACGGCCTCGGCGAGGATCTCGGGCGCGCATCCGATGTTGATGCGCACGTGTCCGCGCCCCTCGGCCCCGAACAGCGGCCCGTGGTGGAGCGCCACACGCGCATCGCGGCGGATCCGGGTCGCGGGATTGTCGCCCCAGCCGTAGGCGGAGACGTCGACCCACGCCAGATACCCGGCGTCGGGTTCGAGGTACCGCGCATCCGGAAGGTGCGCCGCCAGGAGATCGGTCAGCAGTCGACGTTGGTCGTCCAGCGCCACGAGCAGAGAGTCGAGCCACGGGTCACTCTCGGGCGACATCGCCGCGACACCGGCCAGGGCCCCGAAAAGACCCGTGCGCCAGCCGACCTCCGGGGGCAGCGCGCGCAGCAGGGAACGCTGCTGTTCCGCGCCGCCGATCATCAGCGCGCACTTGAGGCCCGCGAGGTTGAAGGTCTTGCTCGCGCTGGTCACGCAGTAGCCGACGGATGCCGCCTCCTCCGAGACGGAGAGGAAAGGCGTGAACCGCGCCGGTGCGTGAGTGAGCGGCGCGTGGATCTCATCGCTGATGACGACCGCACCGTGGCGGGCCGCGAGCGAGGCCAGCGCGGCCAGATCGTCGCGGGAATGGGCGGTCCCGGTGGGGTTCTGGGGATTGCACAGGAGCACGGCGCGCGCGCCCCCATCGAGCGCGCGGCCGACACCCTCGAGATCGATCCGCCATCCGCGGTCCGACACCGCGAGCGGAACGCGCTCGGCGACGCCTCCCGCCTCCTCCACACAGTCGTAGAAGGGCGGGTAGACCGGCGGCATCACCACGACCCGCTCCCCCGGCGCGATGACACGGCGGAGGATCTCCACGACCCCCATCATCACGTCGCAGGTCGACGAGACGGATGCCGGGTCCACGGACCATCCGAAGCGGCGTCGGGCGAACCCCGAGAACGCGACGCCCAGCCCCGGATCAGGCGGGGTGTACCCGGTGTCGCCGAGCAGCACCGCACGCGTGAGGGCGTCGGTGATCGCGGGCGCGAGCGGATAGTCGGTCTCGGCGACGAAGAGCGGCAGGACATCCTCGGGGTAGCTGCGCCATTTCGTGCTCGCGCGCTCCCGCAACCGGTCGAGGGGAAGGGCCTGCAGCGGGACGACGCTCATGACCCGAGCCTAGGACGCAGGCCGGCGGCCTGCGCGCTCGGGCGTCACGGGACGAAACGACGCGCGGGCCGAAGCGGTCGGTCGTCAGATCGCGAAGCCGAGGGCGCGCATCATGTCGCGTCCGTCGTCGGTGATCCGCTCGGGGCCCCACGGCGGCATCCACACCCAGTTGATGCGGAAGCGATCCACGACGTTGTCGAGAGACTGCGCGGTCTGCTCCTCGAGGACATCGGTGAGCGGGCAGCCGGCCGATGTCAGCGTCATGTGAATGACCAGGGCGTCGTTCTCGTCGTCCCAGCCGAGGTCGTAGATGAGCCCCAGATCGACGACGTTGATCCCCAGTTCGGGGTCCATGACGTCCTTCAGGGCCTCGGTGACCTCGTCGAACTTCTCGGGCGAGAGGGTTGCGGTCATGTAACGATCCTACGCGCCGGCCGCGGCGGGCGCGTCGGCGGGCTCGGAATCACCGGTCGGGAGGTAGCGGTCGTAGCCCTCGGCCTCCAGGCGATCGGCCAGTTCCGGGCCGCCCTCTTCCGCAATGCGACCGGCGACCATGACGTGGACGTGGTCGGGACGGATGTAGCGGAGGATCCGGGTGTAGTGCGTGATCAGGAGCACACCGAGGTCGGTGGCCTCCTTGGCGCGGTTGACCCCCTCGGAGACGACCTTGAGCGCGTCCACGTCAAGACCCGAGTCGGTCTCGTCGAGGACGGCGATGCGCGGCTTCAGCAGCTCGAGCTGCAGGATCTCGTGCCGCTTCTTCTCGCCGCCGGAGAAGCCCTCGTTGACGTTGCGCTGGGCGAACTTCGGATCCATGCGCAGGTCCTTCATCGCGCCCTTGACGTCCTTGGTCCAGGTACGGATCGAGGGCGCCTCGCCGTCGACGGCGGTCTTAGCGGTGCGGAGGAAGTTCGTCACCGTGACACCCGGGATCTCGACGGGATACTGCATGGCCAGGAACAGACCCGCACGGGCGCGCTCGTCGACCGACATCTCCAGGACGTCCTCCCCGTCGAGCGTGATGGAGCCGCTCGTGACGGTGTACTTCGGGTGCCCGGCGATCGTGTACGCCAGGGTGGACTTGCCCGAGCCGTTGGGGCCCATGATGGCGTGCGTCTGACCGGTGCTGATCGTCAGGGTGACCCCGTTGAGGATCGGCGTGGTTCCGGCATCCGTCTCCACGGTCACGTGGAGATCGCGGATCTCGAGAACAGACATAGTGGCTACCTTCTTCAGTCGACTGCTTTGGTCACGGCGGGATCGATGAGCACATCGTCGCCGTCGATCGTGACCTCGTAAACGGGGACCGGCTCGTACGCCGGCAGATTCAGGGGGCGCCCGGTGCGGAGCGAGAACGCCGAGCCGTGAGCCCAGCACTCCAGTGTCTCGCCCTCGACGAAACCGTCCGAGAGGGAGATGTCGCCGTGGGTGCAGGTGTCGCCGATGGCGTGGACGACTCCTTCACCGTCGAGGACCACGGCCATCGGCACGCCGTCGACCTCGACCCGCACCGCGGTGTCCTGCTCGAGGTCGCTGAGATTCAGCACCTTCTGCGCGCTCATGCCCGCTCCTCCACGGCCAGCTCTGCCTCGATCGCGGCCATCAGCTCTTCTTCCAGCGACGGGATGCCGGTCTTCTGGACGATCTCGGCGAGGAAGCCGAGCACGACGAGGCGACGGGCCTCTTCTTCGGAGATGCCGCGGGCCTGCAGGTAGAACAGCTGCTCGTCGTCGAAGCGCCCCGTGGCGCTGGCGTGTCCGGCGCCGACGATGTCGCCGGTCTCGATCTCGAGGTTCGGGATCGAGTCCGCCCGCGCCCCGTCGGTCAGGACGAGGTTCCGGTTCGCCTCGTAGGAGTCGGTGCCGACGGCGTCGCGACCGATCAGGACATCGCCGATCCACACCGTGTGCGCACTTGTGCCCTGGAGCGCCCCCTTGTACAGGACGTCGCCGACGGTGTGAGGCCCCTTGTGATGGAGGTACACCTGACTCTCGAGGTGCTGCTCTGCGTCCGCGAACGACAGTCCGTACAGGCGTCCGTCCGCGCCGGCACCGGCGAGCTCCACCGAGGGGTTCACGCGCACGAGCGCCCCACCGAGGCTCACGACCGTGTGTCGGAGCGTCGCGTCACGATCGACGCGTGCCTGGTGCGACGCGGCGTGCACGGCGTCGTCGGCCCACTGCTGGACCGAGACCACGTCGAGAGCGGCCCCGTCGCGGACGATGATCTCGACGTTCTGGGCCAACGTCGCCGACCCGCGGTGACGCAGGAGGACCGTGGCGCGCGAATGCGGCAGCGCCTCCAGGACGATGTGCGCGTGCGCGCGACCGCCCTGACCTTCGATGTCGAGGACGATAGGCGTGTCGATCACCGTGTCGGCGGGGATGCGCACGAGGTGCGCGATCCGCTCCTGCGACCAGGCCACGGCGGCGACGCGATCCTCGGGCCGGAAGACCTCCCCGCGCGGCGCCTGGCCGACCTCGAGTGCGGCGCTCTCGACACCGTCGGGGAGCGTGGCACCGACGCGCACGGCGCCCTCTTCGCCCGCGACATCGTCGAAGAGCGCTTCGAGAAGACGGATCGGAGTGTGCTTCCAGTTGACTTCGCGCCCGGTCGGGACGCCGAAGTCCTCCGGTGCGAACGATGTCAGCCGCTCGGAGCGGGTCTGCACCGGCACGAACGCGGCGGCAGGGTCGATGTGGCCCTCCGCCGCGGCGGGGGCCTGGGTCGCTGTCGTCATCAGCCGACGGATCCTTCCATGCCCATCTCGATGAGCTTGTTGAGTTCGAGGGCGTACTCCATCGGCAACTCGCGTGCGATGGGCTCGATGAAGCCGCGCACGATCATCGCCATCGCCTCGTCCTCGGGGAGTCCCCGGCTCATGAGGTAGAAGAGCTGCTCCTCGCTGACCTTCGAGACCGTGGCCTCGTGTCCCAGCTGCACGTCGTCGACGCGGATGTCGATCGCGGGGTAGGTGTCCGAGCGCGAGATCGTGTCGACCAGGAGCGCATCGCACCGCACCGTGTTGGCGCTGTGGTGCGCATTCGCGTCGACGCGGACCTCGCCGCGGTAGCCGGCGCGGCCACCGCCGCGGGCGATGGACTTCGACACGATCGAGGACTGCGTGTAGGGCGCCATGTGGATCATCTTGGCGCCGGCATCCTGGTGCTGGCCGGGACCGGCGAAGGCGACCGACAGGGTCTCGCCCTTGGCGTGCTCGCCCATGAGGAAGATCGACGGATACTTCATCGTCACCTTGGAGCCGATGTTGCCGTCGACCCACTCCATCGTCGCGCCTTCGTGGGCGACGGCGCGCTTGGTGACGAGGTTGTAGACGTTGTTCGACCAGTTCTGGATGGTCGTGTACCGCACGCGCGCGTTCTTCTTCACGATGATCTCGACGACCGCCGAGTGCAGGGAGTCCGACTTGTAGATCGGCGCGGTGCAGCCCTCGATGTAGTGGACGTAGGACCCCTCGTCGGCGATGATCAGCGTCCGCTCGAACTGACCCATGTTCTCGGTGTTGATGCGGAAGTACGCCTGAAGGGGGATGTCCACGTGCACGCCGGGCGGCACGTACACGAAGGACCCGCCCGACCACACGGCGGTGTTCAACGCCGCGAACTTGTTGTCGCCCGCGGGGATCACCGTTCCGAAGTACTCCTCGAAGAACTCCGGGTGCTCGCGGAGCGCCGTGTCGGTGTCCATGAAGATGACGCCCTGCGCTTCGAGGTCCTCGCGAATCTGGTGATAGACGACCTCCGACTCGTACTGCGCGGCGACACCGGCCACGAGGCGCTGACGCTCGGCCTCGGGGATGCCGAGCCGCTCGTAGGTGTTCTTGATGTCCTCGGGCAGGTCTTCCCAGGTCTGGGCCTGCTTCTCCGTGGACCGCACGAAGTACTTGATGTTGTCGAAGTCGATGGCGGAGAGGTCGGCCCCCCACGTCGGCATCGGCTTGCGGCCGAATAGCTGATAGCCCTTGAGCCGGGTCTTCAGCATCCATTCGGGTTCGGACTTCAACGCGGAGATCCCGCGGACCACGTCCTCGTTGATTCCTCGCTGAGCCACCGCGCCGGCCGCGTCGGTGTCGTGCCAGCCGAATTCGTAGACCCCCAGGCCGTCAAGCTCTGGGCGGTCGATCAGCACATCAGACATCGTCTCGTTCTCCTCCGGGTCTGGCGGTGTCATCCGCTCCGGCCCCCCTGATCCACCGGTGGAGTTACCGGCGGGGAAAGCCGCTGGGTGGACCCTCTCCTGGCGTCGGAATCGGCGCCTAAACTGTTCGGAAGGGGTTGCGCCCGACGGCGCGCGACCGAACCCCTCGATTCTACAGGTTCCGCCTTCCCTCCGGCCCGCGTCGGATGCCCGGCGGCATCCGACCCAGGAGGTCCTCCCATGTCCGCGCCCGCGACCGTCACTCCTCGTCCGCGTCGACTGCCGGGGCGGATCGGCGGTCCTCTGCGCGTTTTCGCATGGTTGTCGTTCCTCGCCGAAGTCCTCATCATCGGCACCGGCGGGGCCGTCCGGCTGACCGGCTCCGGGCTCGGATGCCCCACGTGGCCTCGGTGCACGGCCGATTCGATCGTCCCCACCCCGGAGATGGGGATCCACGGCGTCATCGAGTTCGGGAACCGGACGCTCACCGGTCTCGTGGGCATCCTGGCGCTCGCCGTCGTGATCGGAATCATCGTCCGCACCGGCGGGCGCCGGGCGCTGCCGCCGACCCTGTGGTTCGCGCTCGGCGGAATCGTGGGGGCCGGTGCCGCCGTCGCACTCGGCATCGCCCTGGACATCCCGGCCGGCCCTCTCGCGAACGGTATCCTCCTCGTCGCGGTCATCGCGGCCGCCGTGCGCTCCGTTCGGACCACCCCGACACGTCGAGACCTCGTGGTGCTCGCCTGGCTCGTCCTGATCGGAGTGGTCGCGCAGGCCCTCGTCGGCGGCATCACGGTCCTTACGGGACTGAACCCCTTCATCGTCGGCTTCCACTACGTCGTGTCGGTGGGTCTGGTCTGCATCACCGCCGCTTTCCTCGTCAGGATGAACCGCCCCGACCTGCCCCGCGTCTCCGCGGTGGCGCCGTGGCTGCGATGGACGGCTCGCGGCGCGGTCGCCGCCCTCGTCGTCACGATCGTCTTCGGCATCCTCACCACCGGCGCCGGCCCTCACTCCGGCGACCCGAATGCCGGCCGCAGCGGATTCGACGCGGAGCTCCTGGAGCACATTCACGCGTGGCCCAGCTACGTCCTCTTCGCCCTGACGGTCGCTTTCGTGATCGGCGCGTGGCGTCAGCGCGACCGGACTCCGCTCCTCGCGGGCTGGAGTATCACCCTGTTGGCGGCGGAACTGGTGCAGATCGCCGTCGGACTGTTCCAGGCTAGAAACGGTCTGCCGATCCTCGCCGTGGGCATCCACATGGTGCTCGCCGCACTCACGGCGGCCGCCATGACGGCGGTCGTGCTGCACCTCTCTCGTCCCATGTCCGGCCACGGGGACGTCGACGCGCGTGCCGCGGAGAACGATCGGGCCGACGTCCACGCCTGAACCGTCGCCGCCCCTCACAGCCGATTCATCGACGACGCACACGAACGGTGGAAGGGCGTCCTCCACACTAAACGTCGCCGTGATCCCCTCACGGCCCGATCAGGAGGATGACGCATGACCACCAGACCCCCGCTCGCCCGCAGCATCCCCTTCTGGGTGCTCCTCGTCGGATCGGTCGCGACCACGGCCGTCGGCGCGTGGCTGGTCTCCGACCGGCTCGGCGTCATGACCGCCACCCTGAACGACGGCACCGCGACCGGCGTCGAGGTCTACGTCGGACAGTCCGTCGCGGTCCTCGGCGCCATCCTCATCGGCGCCGGCGTGATCGGCATCCTGCTGGCTCTCGCCGTCGCCGCCGCCGCGTCGCTCCGCCCGCACGCCGGCGTCGCGGCACCGCCCGCCTACGTCGCACCGGCCACCGCGACGCCCACCGTCCTCGCGGACGTCACCGACGAGCCGGTGACGCCGGCCCCCTCCGCGGATGCCGCCGAACTCGACGACGACGCCGCACGCGACGGAGTCGCTCCGGGCGCGGCGGACGCCGGCGAGGCGCCCACCGCGGAAGACGTCGATCTGGAGAAGGCCTCCACGTCGCGCTGACGCGTGGCACCTCCACGCAGTGAACAAGGAAGGGCCGGGCATCCGAATGGATGGCCGGCCCTTCCTCACATCCTGCGTGAGGTGGTCACCAGGGAAGCAGCGGGTCCACGGCGATCGCGACGAACAACAGGGTCAAGTAGGTGATCGACGCGTGGAAGACGCGCATGGGGCGCGGCTCCGTCCCTCGGACCGCGCGCGTGTAGAGACGGTGGGACTCGTAGATGAACCATCCGCCGAACACGAGGGCGGAGACCGTGTAGACGACACCCATGCCGGCGACGGGGATGAGCAGCAGCGAACACGCGACGGTCGCCCAGGCGTACAGGATGACCTGCAGGCCCACCTGCGATCCGGCCCGGGTCGCTCCGAGCATGGGCACCTGGACCTCTTCGTACTGGTCCTTGTACTTCATCGACAGCGGCCAGTAGTGCGGCGGGGTCCAGAGGAAGACGAGGGCGAAGAGGATGACCGGCGGCCACGCGAGCGAACCTGTGACCGCGCTCCAGCCGATCACGACCGGGAAGCACCCGGCGATCCCGCCCCAGACGATGTTCTGCTCGGTGCGGCGCTTCAGGATCATCGTGTAGATCACGACGTAGAAGAAGATCGCTCCCGCGGACAGCGCCGCTGCGAGCGCGTTCGTCGTCGCCCAGAGCCACACCGTCGAGAAGACCGCGAGCGACCACGCGAAGATCAGAGCGCCGCGGGGCGACACCTCGCCCGTGACGAGCGGACGGTTGACGGTCCGCTGCATGTGGGCGTCGATGTCGCGATCGAGGTACATGTTGAACGCCGCCGCGGAGCCGGCGCTCGCCGTCCCGCCGATGACCGTCGCCAGGACGAGCCAGATGTTCGGCAGCCCGCCCTGGGCCAGGATCATCACCGGCACCGTCGTCACCAGCAGCAGCTCGAGCACGCGGGGCTTCATCAGAGCCACGTACGCGCGCACCGTGCGACCGAAAGAGGGGCGCGTGGCGCGGACCGTGGCGTCCGTCCCGACCGTCGACGTGATGTCCATCTCCCCCGCAATCACCGCAAGTCAAATCCTCCCAAGTCTATGGCATGCCGCCACGGCGACCGGCGGCTGCGATCGTCATACGAGGGCACGCATGACGGGCGGCGCATACCCCTTCGCTATGCTGAGGACCACACGCGCGCCCAGCGCCGAATCCTCCATCTCCTCACGGAAATGTTCTCGGGGATCGACCACGTCCGGGCGCGGCTCTTTGAGAAAGGCGGCCCGGTGTCGGAACTGCGTTGGGATGAGATCGATCGGCGCGCGGTGGACACCGCCCGCGTCCTCGCTGCGGATGCAGTCGAGAAGGTGGGCAACGGGCACCCGGGAACGGCGATGAGCCTGGCCCCCGCGGCGTACCTGCTGTATCAGCGGGTGATGAACCATGACCCGAAGGACGTCCACTGGGCCGGACGCGACCGGTTCATCCTGTCGGCGGGCCACTCCTCGCTGACCCAGTACGTGCAGCTGTACCTCGGCGGCTTCGGCCTCGAGCTGGACGACCTGAAGTCCCTGCGCACCTGGGGCTCGAAGACGCCGGGACACCCCGAGTTCGGCCACACCGACGGCGTGGAGATCACCACCGGACCGCTCGGCCAGGGCCTCGCCTCGGCCGTCGGATTCGCTTACGCGGCTCGTTTCGAGCGCGGCCTCTTCGACCCGGAGGCGGCGGCCGGCACCTCGCCGTTCGACCACCACGTCTACGTGATCGCCGGTGACGGCGACCTGCAGGAGGGTGTGACGAGCGAGGCCTCGAGCCTCGCCGGTCACCAGCAGCTCGGCAACCTCGTGGCGATCTACGACTCCAACCAGATCTCGATCGAGGACGACACGAACGTCGCCTACACCGAGGACGTCGCCGCGCGGTACGAGGCCTACGGCTGGCACGTGCAGACCGTGGACTGGAAGCGCACCGGCGAGTACGTCGAAGACGTCGCCGAGCTCCATGCCGCGATCGAGGCGGCCAAGGGCGAGACCGACAAGCCCTCCCTCATCATCCTGCGCACGATCATCGGCTGGCCGTCCCCGGGCAAGCAGAACACCGGCAAGATCCACGGTTCGGCGCTCGGCGCGGACGAGCTCAAGGCGACCAAGGAGGTGCTCGGCTTCGATCCCGAGCAGTCCTTCGTCGTCGCCGACGATGTGATCGCTCACACCCGCGCCCTCGCCGAGCGCGCCGCCGAGGCGCGTGCGGAGTGGCAGCAGAAGTGGGACGCGTGGGCCGACGCCAACCCGGAGCGCAAGGCGCTGTGGGACCGGCTCGAGGCTCGCGAGCTGCCGGCGGACGTCGCCGCCGCGCTTCCTTCGTTCGAATCGGGCAAGGACGTCTCGACCCGTGCCGCCTCCGGCGTGGTGCTCAACGCCCTCGCCGAGGTCCTTCCCGAGCTCTGGGGCGGATCGGCGGACCTGGCCGAATCCAACCTCACCACCATCAAGTCGGCGAAGTCGTTCATCCCCGCCCAGTGGTCGACCCACGAGTGGTCCGGCGACCCCTACGGCCGCGTGCTCCACTTCGGCATCCGCGAGCACGCCATGGGCGCGATCGTCAACGGGATCGTGCTGCACGGCCCGACGCGCGCCTTCGGCGGGACGTTCCTGATCTTCAGCGACTACATGCGCCCCGCGGTGCGCCTGGCCGCGCTGATGAACATCCCGAGCCTCTTCGTCTGGACGCACGACTCCGTCGCGCTGGGTGAAGACGGACCCACCCACCAGCCGATCGAGCAGCTCGCGTCGCTGCGCGCCATCCCGAACTTCACGGTGGTGCGTCCCGCGGACGCCAACGAGACCGCGGTGGCATGGCTCGAACTCCTGCGTCGGAACGAGGGCCCCGGCGGTCTCGCGCTGACCCGCCAGAACATCCCGGTGTTCGAGCGCGGTGACGGAGACGCCTCGGGTGAGGTGTTCGCCAGCGCAGAGCTGACCGCCAAGGGCGCGTACGTCCTCGCGGAGGCGCCGAACGGCAGCCCCGACGTCATCCTCGTCGCCACCGGGTCCGAGGTGCAGTTGGCCGTCGAAGCCCGCGCGACGCTGGCCGAAGAGGGTGTCAACGCCCGCGTCGTGTCGGCACCGTCGCTGGAATGGTTCGCCGAGCAGGACGAGGCGTACCGCGAGAGCGTGCTGCCCCGTGCCGTGAAGGCGCGCGTCTCGGTCGAAGCCGGACTCGCCCTCAGCTGGCGCGACATCGTCGGCGACACCGGACGCTCCGTCTCCATCGAGCACTTCGGAGCGAGCGCCGACTACAAGACCCTTTTCCAGAAGTTCGGCATCACCGCCGAGGCCGTCGTCGCGGCGGCTCGCGAAACGATCCAGGAGAACGCATGAGCACCCCCACCGAACAGCTCGCCGCAGCGGGCGTCAGCATCTGGCTCGACGACCTCTCACGTGAGCGCATCACGTCCGGCAACCTGACCGAGCTCATCACCAGCCGCAACGTCAGTGGCGTCACGACCAACCCGACGATTTTCGCCACGGCCCTGTCGCAGGGCGCTGCCTACGAGGAGCAGGTCGCCTCGCTCGCCGCTCGCGGTGCCGTGGCCGATCAGGCCATCTTCGAGATCACCACCGACGACGTGCGTGAGGCGGCGGACATCTTCCGCCCCGTCTACGACGCCACCGGCGGAGTGGACGGACGGGTGTCGATCGAGGTCTCCCCCGATCTCGCCCACGACACCGCCGCCACGGTCGACCAGGCCGTTCAGCTGTGGGAGCGCGTCGACCGCCCCAACGCTCTCATCAAGATCCCCGCCACGAAGGCCGGCCTCCCGGCGATCACCGCGGTGATCGCACAGGGCATCTCGGTCAACGTCACGCTGATCTTCAGCCTGGAGCGCTACGCCGAGGTCATCGACGCGTACCTGACCGGACTCGAGCAGGCCCAGGCCGCCGGGCACGACCTCGCCGGCATCCACTCGGTGGCGTCGTTCTTCGTCTCGCGGGTGGACACCGAGGTCGACAAGCGCCTCACGGCGATCGGCGGCGACGCCGAGCAGCTGAAGTCCAAGGCCGGTGTCGCCAACGCCCGTCTGGCGTTCGAGCTCTTCCAGAAGGAGTTCGCCACCGGCCGCGCCCAGGCGCTGGTCAACGCCGGCGCGAACCTCCAGCGTCCGCTGTGGGCATCCACCGGCGTCAAGGACCCGGCGCTCCCGGACACCCTCTACGTGACCGAGCTGGTCGCGCCGGGCACGGTCAACACCATGCCCGAGAAGACGCTCGAGGCCACGTTCGACCACGCGGAGATCACCGGCGACACCATCACCGGCAACTACGGCGACGCACACGAGGTCTTCGACCGCCTCGCCGCAGCGGGGATCGACCTCGTCGAGGTGACCCAGCTGCTCGAGGACGAAGGCGTGGAGAAGTTCATCGCCTCCTGGCACGAGCTCCAGCAGACCGTCACGGAGGCGCTGCGCTCCGCCCAGGAGACATCCGCATGACCTTCGACCTCCACCTGAGCGGACACGTGAAGGCGGTCGTCGACGCGACACTGCCCATCCTCGTGTCCGAGCTGGTGGCGTCGGGCCTCACGGCGGGCGATTCGTCGCTGTGGGGCCCGGCGGCCGAGGCCGAGGCCTCCGAGCGACTCGGATGGCTGCAGGCCGTCTCCGTCTCCCGTCCGCTGGTCGGAGAGATCCTCGCCCTGCGCGAGGGACTCATCGCTCGCGGCGTGACGCGCGTCGTCCTGGCCGGCATGGGCGGCTCCTCGCTGGCACCCGAGGTCATCACCCGGACCGCGCACGTGCCGTTGGTCGTCCTCGACTCGACCTCGCCGGCGCAGGTGCTGTCGGCGATCGACGGCGACGCGGAATCCGGCGGACTCGAGCACACCGTGCTCGTGGTGTCGTCGAAGTCCGGCGGCACGGTGGAGACGGATGCCGCGAAGCGCGCGTTCGAGGCGGCGTTCCGCGACCTCGGCATCGACCCCGCCGAGCGCATCGTCGTCGTCACCGACCCGGGTTCGCCGCTCGATGCCGCGGCCCGGGCCGACGGCTACACCGTCTTCCACGCCGACCCGACCGTCGGCGGCCGGTACTCGGCGTTGACCGCGTTCGGGCTCGTTCCGGCGGGACTCGCGGGTGCAGACATCGCCGGTCTCCTCGACGAAGCCGAGGCGACCCTGCTCGAAGTCGCGATCGACAGTCCGGACAACCCCTCCCTCGTCCTCGCCGCGGCGCTGGCCGGCGGCGACCCGCGCCGAGACAAGCTCGGGCTCGTCACCGACGGCACGCACATCGTCGGCCTGCCGGACTGGATCGAGCAGCTCGTCGCGGAGTCGACCGGGAAGGACGGCACCGGCATCCTCCCGGTGGTCCTCCTCCCCGTCTCGCCCGAGGTCGAGGCGACCCCGGAGGATCTTCAGATCGTGCGCCTGGTCGACGAGGCGCGCCGGTTCCATCTGTTCGAGCACCATCCCGGCGAGATCCTCATCAGCGGATCCCTCGGCGCCCAGTTCGTCGTGTGGGAGTACGCCACTGCGATCGCCGGACGGATGCTGGGGATCAACCCGTTCGACCAGCCCGACGTCGAGTCGGCGAAGACCGCCGCACGCGCCCTGCTGCGCGACCGGCCCGCACCCACGGCGCCGGCGTTCACCGTCGACGGAGTGGAGGTCCGCGTGTCGGACCCCGCGCTCGCGGCATCCGGCACCATCGCCGGCGTGCTGGACGCGCTGTGGGCCGAGATCCCGCAGGGCGGCTACGTCTCGGTCCAGGCGTACGTCGACCGGACATCCCTGCCGCATCTTCAGGGACTGCGCGAGCTCGTCGCCGCCGATGCGGCGCGGCCCACGACCTTCGGCTGGGGGCCGCGGTTCCTGCACTCCACGGGGCAGTACCACAAGGGCGGTCCGGCCAACGGCGTGTTCTTGCAGATCCTGGAGGCCACGGACGTCGACCTCGAGATCCCCGGGCTGCCGTTCACCTTCGGCGAGCTCATCGCGGCTCAGGCGGCGGGCGACGCCCGTGTCCTGGCCGACGGCCACGGCCGTCCCGTCGTGACCCTCACCCTCACCGATCCGCAGATCGAGATCCTGTCGCTGTTCGAAGCGGCACAGTAGGAGTTCCAGTTCGATGACCGTCGAGATCTCACGCGGGAAGAACCCGCTCCGCGCCGCCGACGACCGCCGCCTGAATCGCATCGCAGGGCCCAGCGCCCTGGTGATCTTCGGCGTCACGGGCGATCTGTCGCGGAAGAAGCTCATGCCCGCCGTCTACGACCTCGCCAATCGCGGCCTCCTCCCGCCGGGCTTCGCGCTCGTCGGGTTCGCGCGTCGCGACTGGGAGGATCAGGACTTCGCGAAGGTCGTCTACGACGCCGTCCGGCAGAACGCGCGCACGGAGTTCCGCGAGGAGACCTGGCAGCAGCTCCTGCAGGGGATCCGTTTCGTCTCGGGCGAGTTCGGCGACCCCGACGCGTTCCGGCGCCTCCGCGAAACCGTCCAGAAGCTCGACACCGAGCGCGGGACGATGGGCAACCACGCGTTCTACCTGTCGATCCCGCCTAAAGACTTCCCGCAGGTCGCGGAGCAGCTGAAGGCCTCGGGCCTCGTCGACGACACCGCCGACAGCCCGGAGCGCTGGCGCCGCGTCGTCATCGAGAAGCCCTTCGGGCACGACCTCGCCTCGGCGCGAGAGCTCAACGACGCCCTCCGGTCGGCGTTCCCGACCGACTCGATCTTCCGGATCGACCACTACCTCGGCAAGGAGACGGTGCAGAACATCCTCGCGCTGCGCTTCGCCAACGAACTCTACGAGCCGATCTGGAACCGCAACTACGTGGACCACGTCCAGATCACGATGGCCGAGGACATCGGCGTCGGCGGACGGGCGGGCTACTACGACGGCATCGGCGCCGCGCGCGACGTCATCCAGAACCACCTGCTGCAGCTCCTCGCCCTGACGGCGATGGAGGAGCCGATCTCCTTCGACGCGAAGGATCTCCGCGCCGAGAAGGAGAAGGTCCTCGCAGCGGTCACGCTTCCGGACGACCTGGCGCGTTCGACCGCGCGCGGTCAGTACGCCGGCGGCTGGCAGGGCGGCGAGAAGGTCCTCGGTTTCCTGGAAGAGGACGGGATGAACCCCCAGTCCCCGACGGAGACGTACGCCGCGATCACCCTCGAGATCAACACGCGGCGCTGGGAAGGCGTCCCCTTCTACCTGCGCACCGGGAAGCGCCTCGGGCGACGCGTCACGGAGATCGCCGTGGTCTTCAAGCGCGCACCGGAGATGCTCTTCCCGCGGAGCCAGACGTCGGGGCAGGGGCAGAACGCCCTCGTCATCCGCGTCCAGCCCGACGAGGGCGTCACCATCCGCTTCGGGTCCAAGGTCCCCGGCGCGGGCGCGCAGGTGCGGGACGTGACGATGGACTTCGGGTACGGCCACGCGTTCACCGAGGCGAGCCCCGAAGCGTACGAACGTCTCATCCTCGACGTCCTGCTCGGAGACCCGCCGCTGTTCCCGCGCCACGAAGAAGTCGAGCTCTCCTGGAAGATCCTCGACCCCATCGAGCAGTTCTGGGCGGAGCAGGGCGGCCCCCTCGAGCAGTACGCCCCCGGTTCGTGGGGCCCCGATTCCGCGGACGAGATGCTCGCCCGCGATGGACGCATCTGGAGGCGCCCGTGATCGTCGATCTTCCCGACACCACCGTGAGCAAGATCTCCCGGGCGCTCGTGAGCGTCCGGGAGGAGGGTGGCGCGGTCGCGCTCGGGCGCGTCCTGACCCTCATCATCATCACCCGACTCGGCGCCGAGGAAGCCGTGATCGAAGCGGCGAACGACGCCTCCCGCGAGCATCCGATGCGCGTGATCGTCCTGATGATCGGCGACGGCGCCCAGACCGACTCCTGCCTGAACGCCCAGATCCGGGTGGGCGGCGATGCCGGCGCGAGCGAGGTCGTCACGTTGCACGTGGTCGGCGAGGCGGGGCGCGCACCCCTGGAGTCGCTCGTGACCGGCCTTCTCCTCCCCGACGCACCGGTCGTGGTCTGGTGGCCCGATGAGACCCCGCCGGTCACGGCGAAGACGTCCATCGGCCGCATCGCCCAGCGCCGCATCACGGATGCCGCGACGAAGCCCGATCCCACTGCGTGGGTCGCGGGGCTCGGGGCCTCCTACGCGCCGGGAGACACCGACCTCTCGTGGACCCGCCTCACCCGCTGGCGGGAGCAGCTCGCGGCGATCCTCGATCAGCCTCCGTACGAGCCCGTGACTGCGGTGACCGTGCGCGGCGCCGCTGATTCGCCGTCCACCGCGCTCCTCGCGGCGTGGCTCCGTCTGGCTCTGGACGTCCCGGTGGACTGGGCGTACCTGCCCGCCGAAGAGTGGCCGCACGGCATCAAGTCGGTGAGCCTCCACCGCGACAGCGGGGACATCGTCCTGGAGCGACCCAGCTCGGATGTGGCGATCCTCACCCAGCCCGAGCAGCCGAGTCACGACCTCGCCTTCCCCCGGCGCACACTGCGCGAGTGCCTCGCCGAGGAGCTCCGCCGTCTCGATCCGGACGTCCTGTATGGTCGAGTGATCACGGAGGGGTGGGAGCTCCTGGGCCCCCCGGGTAACGCGAAGGCGCAGGACGAAACACGGAGATGAGCGGCATGGTCGAAGTCTGGTCCGAGAAGCGCGTCATCATCAGCACGGACCCGACGGCCCTCGCCCGCTCCGTCGCCGATCGCTTCCTCCGCAAGGTCGCCAAGCGGCTCGAGTCCAGCGACATCGCCCATGTCTCCCTCACCGGGGGCTCGATGGGGTCGGCCGTCCTCGCCGCGGTGTCACGGCATCCGAAGCGGGAACGTGTCGACTGGTCGCGTGTTCACTTCTGGTGGAGCGACGAGCGCTACCTCGACCGCGGACATGCCGATCGGAACGAGACCCAGGCGCGTGAGGCGCTCCTGGACTCCCTTCCGATGCCGGACGCGAACATCCACGCGATCGCCGCGGCGGACAGCGGGATCCGACTCGACGATGCCGCAGACGCGTACGCGGCCGAACTCGCGCGATTCGGCTCGGAGAACGCCGCGTGGCCGGCGTTCGACATCTGCTTCCTGGGTGTCGGACCCGACGGCCACATCGCATCACTCTTCCCCGACCGGTCGGAGATCCGGGTCACGGATCGCGCTGTCGTCGCCGTCCGCGACTCCCCCAAGCCTCCGTCCGAGCGCGTGAGCATGACGCGCCCCGTCATCAACAGCGCCCAGCGCGTGTGGATGGTCCTCGCCGGCACCGATAAGGCGTCCGCCCTCGGCCTGGCGCTGGCCGGCGCGAGTTACGCGAGCGTTCCCGCGGCCGGTGCCAAGGGCCGCAAACAGACCATGTTCTTCGTCGACGAGGATGCCGCGGGCAACGTCCCGCCGGAACTCATCGATCGCGAGTGAATGACAGAGCCGGACCCGCCTCCAGGGCGGATCCGGCTCTTTCGTTCACGCTGAGCGGGTCAGTCTTGACCGCGGCGATCCCGCAGCTGCGCGAGCGCGTCGTCGAGGAGAGCCTCGGCTTCCTCTTCGGTGCGGCGCTCCTTCACGTACGCGAGATGCGTCTTGTACGGTTCGGTCTTGGCCAATGCAGGCGGGTTGTCCTTGTCGCGACCGGCGGGGAGACCGGAGTGCGGCGAATCGATCGTCTCCGGGATCTCCTCGTCGGGGATACCCGCGGCGAAGTACCGCACCGTCTCGTTGCCGAGCGCATCCCAGTAGGACACCGCGACGCGATCGGCGTGGAAGCCGTGATCCTGCTCCCCCATGGGGCCCGCACCCACCCGCGTACCGCGGATGGCGTTTCCTCCGGTTGCCATCAGATCCCCTGGAACTTCGTGATGAGCCCGAGCGAGACGATGGCGACGAACCACACCAGCGCGAGCACGATCGTGAATCGATTGAGATTGCGCTCCGCGAGCCCGGACGAGCCGAGTGCCGAGGTCATGCCCCCGCCGAACATGTCGGACAGACCCCCGCCGCGCCCCTTGTGGAGCAGGATGAGGAGGGTCAACAGGAGACTGGTGATGCCCAGCATGACCTGCAGGACGAACTCGAGGATCTGCACGGAACTTACGCCTTTCACCGCGCCCGTCGGGGCGCACGATTTCCCAGTATAGGCGGGGTCAGACGCCGACGTGTTTCTGGAAACGGATGATCGAGGAGAACTCGTCGACCAGCAGACTCGCGCCGCCGACCAGGGCTCCGTCCACGTCGGGTTCCCGCATGAAGCCGGCGATGTTCGCCGCCTTCACCGATCCCCCGTAGAGCACACGCGTGCGCGCGGCCGCATCTGCATCCAACGCCTCGGCGACGACGTCGCGGAGCTTCGCGCAGACATCCTGCGCCTGGTCCGGGGTCGCAGCCTGGCCGGAGCCGATCGCCCACACCGGCTCGTACGCCACGACGATGTCCGCGTCCGCAGCGACCCCGTCGAGGGCCGCACGCAGCTGGGACACGGGAACGGCGCTGGCGCCGAACTTCTCGAGATCCTCGCTGGTCTCCCCGACGCAGATGACGGGGACGAGTCCGTGACGGAGGGCGGCCTGCACCTTCGCAGCGACGACGTCATCGCCCTCCGCGTGGTACTCGCGCCGTTCCGAGTGCCCGATGATGACGTAGCGCGCGTCCAGCTTCGACAGGAAGGCACCCGAGATCTCGCCGGTGTAGGCCCCCGAGTCGTGCGTGGACAGGTCCTGTGCGCCGAGGGCGAAGGGGATCTTGTCCGCGTCCAGAAGCGTCTGGACCGTGCGCAGATCGGTGAAGGGCGGGAACACGGCCACCTCGACGGTGCTGTGGTCGTGCCCGGCGTCCTTGAGGGTCCAGTGCAGCTTCTGCACGAACGCCACCGCCTGGAGGTGATCCAGGTTCATCTTCCAGTTGCCCGCGATGAGCGGCATCCGTGTGGTCATTGCCATCCGAGGACCTCCAGTCCGGGGAGCTTCTTGCCCTCGAGGAACTCGAGGCTGGCGCCGCCGCCGGTCGAGATGTGACCGAAGGCGTCGTCGGTGAATCCGAGCTGACGGACAGCGGCGGCGGAATCGCCGCCACCCACGACGGACAGCCCGTCCACCGCGGTCAGAGCCTCGGCCACGGCCTTGGTCCCCGCCGCGAACGCCGGCATCTCGAACACGCCCATCGGGCCGTTCCAGAACACCGTGCGGCTCGACCGGACCGCGTCCGCGAAGATGCGGGCGGTTTCCGGACCGATGTCCAGACCGAGGCCGGACGCGCCGAACGCCGTCTCCTCCAGCGCGTCGGCCGGAGCCACGACGTGTTCGGCGTCGGCCGCGAAGGCGGACGCCATCACCGCGTCGACCGGGAGGACGATCTCGACGCCGCGTTCGGCCGCAGTGGTCATGTACCGGGTGACGGTGTCGATCTGGTCCTTCTCGAGGAGGCTGGAGCCCACTCGGTAGCCTTTCGCGGCGAGGAAGGTGAACAGCATGCCGCCACCGACGAGGATGCGATCGACGCGCGGGAGGAGGTGCTCGATGACGCCGAGCTTGTCGCTCACCTTCGATCCACCCAGAACCACGGTGTAGGGACGCTCCGGGTTCTCGGTCAGGCGGTCGAGGACGTCGACCTCCTTCTCGATGAGGAGTCCCGCAGCCGACGGAAGGAGCTCTGCCAGGTCGTAGACCGAGGCCTGCTTGCGGTGCACGACGCCGAAACCGTCGGAGACGAGCACATCGCCGAGCGCGGCGAGCTCCTCGGCGAAGGCACGACGCACGGCGTCATCCTTCGCCGTCTCTCCGGCGTTGAAACGGAGATTCTCGATGACGGCGACATCCCCATCCTCGAGCGCCGCCACGGCGTCACGCGCCGACTCGCCCACGGTGTCCCGCGCGAACGCGACGGGAGACCCGAGGAGCTCGGAGAGGCGCTGGGCCACCGGTTCCAGGCTGTACTTCGCATCCGGCGCACCGTCGGGCCGACCGAGGTGCGAGCAGACGACAACGCGTGCGCCGGCGTTGATCAGGGCGTTCAGGGTCGGAAGCGCCGCCCGCACGCGGCCATCGTCCGTGATCCGACCGTCCTTGAGGGGGACGTTGAAGTCGGCACGGACGATGACGCGCTTGCCGGCAAGCGAACCCAGCGACTCGAGGGTGCGCAGTGCCATGACGATCAGAGCTTGGAGGCGACGAGAGAGGTCAGGTCGACCAGACGGTTGGAGTAGCCCCACTCGTTGTCGTACCAGGCGGAGACCTTGACGAGGTTGCCGCTGACGTTGGTCTGGCCCGCGTCGAAGACGGAGGACGACGGGTCGTGGACGATGTCGGTGGAGACGATCGGGTCGGTGTTGTACTTCAGGTAGCCGACGAGGGCACCCTCGGCGGCGGCCTTCTCGTACGCGGCGTTGATGGTCTCCTTGGTCAGACCCTCGGTCGGCGTGATGATGGTGAGGTCGACGATCGACCCGGTGGGAACCGGAACGCGGTAGGACGAGCCGCTCAGCTTGCCGTTCAGTTCGGGCAGCACGAGGCCGATGGCCTTGGCGGCACCGGTCGCGGCGGGGACGATGTTGAGCGCGGCGGCACGCGCACGGTGCAGGTCACCGTGCGGGCCGTCCTGCAGGTTCTGGTCGGCGGTGTACGCGTGCGCGGTCATCATGAAGCCGCGCTCGATGCCGAAGTTGTCGTTGAACACCTTCGCGAGCGGGGCGAGGCAGTTCGTGGTGCACGAGGCGTTGGAGATGATGTGCATCGTCTCGGGGTCGTACTCGCCGTCGTTGACACCCATCACGAACGTGCCGTCGACGTCGGTGCCGGGAGCCGAGATGAGGACCTTCTTGGCGCCGCCCGCGATGTGCTTGCCGGCATCCGCAGCCTTGGTGAAGCGTCCGGTCGACTCGATGACGATGTCGACGCCGAGCTCGCCCCAGGGGAGGTTCGCGGGGTCGCGCTCTTCGAACACCTTGATGCTCTTGCCGCCGACGATGATGGAGTCCTCGGTGTACGACACCTCTTCCGACAGGCGTCCGCCGACGGAGTCGTACTTGAGGAGGTGCGCGAGGGACTTGTTGTCGGTGAGGTCGTTCACCGCCACGATCTCCAGGTCCGCACCCTGTTCGAGGGCCGCGCGGAGGAAGTTGCGTCCGATACGGCCGAAGCCGTTGATACCGATCTTGACAGCCACGGAGTTTCTCCTGAGAAGTGTCGTGCGCGAGCGCGCGGTTGGTGCGATTCAGACAGTGGACAACGGCGTCCCGGCGGGGAATCCCGCCGGGACGCCCACACCGTTTACGACAGTACCAGCAGGCCCGCGGTCTTCCCACGAGCGGCGTCGAGGCGCTGCGCCACGTTCTGCCAGTTCGCGATGTTCCAGGCCGCGGAGACGTAGTCCGCCTTGACGTTGAGGTAGTCGAGGTAGAAGGCGTGCTCCCACATGTCGAGCTGGAACACCGGGATGGTGCCCTGCGCGGTGTTGCTCTGCTGGTCGAAGAGCTGCTGGATGATGAGCTGCTCACCGATCGGGTCCCAGCTCAGCACCGCCCAACCCGAGCCCTGGATGCCGGTGGCAGCCGCCGTGAAGTGCGCCTTGAACTTGTCGAACCCGCCGAAGAACTCATCGATCGCCGCGCGCAGTTCGCCCTCGGGCTCTCCCCCGCCGCCGTCGTTCGCGGGAGCGAGGTTGGTCCAGAAGATCGAGTGGTTGACGTGGCCGCCGAGGTTGAACGCCAGATCCTTCTCGAGCTTGTTCACATTCGCGAGGTTCCCGCTCTCACGGGCCTCCGCGAGCTGCTCGAGCGCGGTGTTCGCGCCGGTCACGTACGCCTGGTGGTGCTTGTCGTGATGCAGCTCCATGATCTTGCCGCTGATGTGCGGCTCCAGAGCCGCAAAGTCATAGGGGAGGTCGGGCAAGGTGTACTTCGCCATGTTCTCTTCTTCCTATCGGCGCGGCGCCGACGATCCTCGACGCCGCGAGGGTGACGGGTTCATCCTATTGAGCGCCAACCGCGCACGGCGGGACTTGCTTCCCGCCGAAGCGTGGTTTATGCGTCAGTCCTCGACGCCGGCGGGCACGGCGGACTCGGTGCCCGGGATGCCCTCCGCCTCGGCCTTCTTGTCGGCCATGGCCAGGAGTCGTCGGATGCGCCCCGCGACGGCGTCCTTCGTCAGCGGAGGGTCGGCGTGGTGGCCGAGCTCGTCGAGGGACGCGTCACGGTGGGCGAGTCGCAGGTCTCCGGCCTGTCGGAGATGCGCGGGGATCTCATCGCCGAGGATCTCCATGGCCCGCTCCACACGCGCGCACGCGGCGACGGCGGCCTGGGCGGACCTGCGCAGATTGGCGTCATCGAAGTTGACGAGACGGTTGACGCCGGCGCGCACCTCGCGCCGCTGACGCATCTGGTCCCACTCCTCGGCGGCCTTGCGCGCACCCATCGCGGCGAGGGTGGAACGGATGCCCTCCCCTTCCCGGACGACGACACGGGGCACCCCGCGGACTTCTCGCGCCTTGGCGGGGATGCCCAGACGGTGCGCCGCACCGACGAGCGCCATCGCGGCCTCGGAGGACGGACAGGTGATCTCGAGCGCCGCCGACCGACCGGGTTCGCTCAGCGCACCGGCCGCCAGGAAGGCACCCCGCCAGATCGCGGCCAAGTCCCCCCTGTTCCCGGTGGTGAGCTTGTTGGGCAGTCCGCGGACCGGACGCCGCCGTTGATCGAGGAGTCCTGTCTGGCGGGCGAGCGTCTCGCCGCCCTCGATCACCCGGACGGCGTAGTGGCTCCCCCCGCGTCCGCCCGACCCCTGGACGTGCACTAGCTCTGGGCGCACACCGTAGATCTCCATGAGGTCGCGCGCGGTGCGACGGGCGAGCACGTCGGAGTCTACTTCCGCCTCGACGGCGACGCGGTTCGCGATGGAGTGCAGGCCTCCCGAGAACCGCAGCAGCGACGTGAGTTCGGCGACCCGGGCCGTCGGGCGCGGGTCGCGCACGGTGATCAGCTCGGCCTTCACATCGGCGGTCAGCGACACGGGGCTCCTCGTCGTTCAGGGGTGGGGGACGATCGACCAGCCTACTCGCGCGCGCCCGATCCTGCCGCCGCGCTCACTCGCGGCCGAGGTCGCGATCCCGTACCCGCACGGCGACGCCCGGAAGGGTCTCGAGTCGCTCGGCGAGCTGTCGGGCCATGACCACCGACCGGTGCTTGCCTCCGGTGCAGCCGACGGCGATGACCGAATGACGCTTGTTCTCACGCTGGTAGCCGGCGAGGACCGGGGCCAGCGCACCCGCGTACGCATCGAGGAATTCCACGGCGCCCCGCTGTCCGAGGACGTAGTCGCGCACCGCGGCGTCCTCTCCGGTCAGAGCGCGCAGCGATTCCTCCCAGAAGGGATTGGGGAGGAACCGCATGTCGGCGATCATGTCGGCATCCGGGGGCACGCCGTACTTGAAGCCGAAGCTGAGGATCGTCAGGGTGTGGCGCGCGTCGCCTTCATCGGAGAAGAGCTCCACCACGCGCGTGGCCAGTTGGTGGACGTTGTACCGCGTCGTGTCGACGATGACATCGGCACTCTCCCGCACCGCCGCCAGCCGTTCGCGCTCGCGGCGGATGCCGTCGACGATCGTTCCCTCGCCCTGCAGAGGGTGGGGCCGACGGACCGCCTCGAATCGACGCACCAGCGCCTCGTCGGAGGCGTCCAGGAACATCAGTCGCATCTCCCGCCGCTCTCGGAGTGCCCGCAGCGCTTCCGGGAGCTCGGAGAACAGATCGCGTCCGCGCACGTCCACCACGACCGCCACACGAGGGAGGACGCCTCCGGCGAGGCTCGTCAGCTCCAGGAGCGGCCGCAGCATCTGCGGCGGAAGGTTGTCCACGACGTACCACCCGAGATCCTCGAGCGCGTTCGCCGCCGTCGAGCGTCCCGCCCCCGACATCCCGGTGACGATCAGCACCTCGCCGGTGTCGCTGCGCTCGGTCTCGCTCATGGATCTGACCTCCGTCGTCGCTGCGCCCAGCCTATCCGCCGGAAAGATGCGCGCGAATCGATGCCGCGAGCTTCGGGCCGATGCCGGGGAGCTCTGCGATCTGCTCCTCGGTCGCCCCGCGCAGCGCCGTGACCGACCCGAAGTGCCGGAGCAGGGCGCGGATCCTCGCGTCACCGAGTCCGGGAACCTCGGCCAGCACCGACTGGATGTCCCGTCGGCGACGCTTGCGCTGGTGGGTGATCGCGAATCGATGCGCTTCGTCGCGCAGGCGTTGCAGGAGATACAGCACTTCCGAGGTGCGAGGGAGGATGACCGGATACTCTTCCCCGGGCAGCCACACCTCCTCGAGTCGCTTGGCGATCCCGCACAGCGCGATCTCCTCGTGACCGGCGTCGCGGAGCGCGCGTGCAGCTGCCTGCACCTGCGGCTGCCCGCCGTCGACGACCAGGAGCTGGGGCCGGTAGGCGAACCGCGGGCGTTTGTGTGCGGTTCCGTCTCCTGCGATCTCGGCGTCCGGCTCGGGTCGATCGAGATAGGCCAGCCGGCGCGTGAGCACCTGGTGGATCGAGTCGGTGTCGTCCGTGGTCTCCGCCACCGAGAACGAACGGTACTGGTCCTTGCGGGGAAGCCCGTCCTCGAAGACCACCATCGAAGCGACGACGTTGGTGCCGCTCAGGTGGGAGACGTCGAAGCACTCGATGCGCAGCGGCGCCTCCTCGAGGCCGAGCGCCTCCTGCAGATCTGTCAGCGCTCGCGTGCGGGCGACGTAGTCGCTCGTTCGGCGCGTCTTGTGGACCATCAGCGCTTGCTGCGCATTCAGAGTCGCCGTCTTCATGAGGTCGGCTTTGCCGCCCCGCTGGGCCACCTGGATCGACACGTTCTTCCCGCGACGCTCCCGCAGCCACTCCGTCAGCTCCGCGGCGTCCTCCGGAAGGGCGGGCACCAGCACCTGACGCGGGATGTCGGCGCCCGACGCGTTGCCGTACGTGCGCTGGATGACCTGGTCGACGAGATCCGCGCCGCTGATGTCGAGTTCCTTCTCGATGGTGCTCGCGCGCACACCGCGCACGCGCCCGCCGCGGATGACGAAATGCTGGACAGCGGCGGCGAGCTCGTCCTCGGCGATGCCGAAAAGATCGGCATCCGTGTCCTCCGCGAGGACCAGGGCACTCTTGTTGAGCACGGCGTCGATCGCCTGCAGCCGGTCGCGGTACACGGCCGCTGCCTCGTAGTCCATCGCCGCCGCCGCCGCGCGCATGCGGGCGGTCAGGTCTTTCGTGAACCGCTGGTCTCCCCCGGCCATGAACGCCACGAAGTCCTCGACGACCGCCCGGTGCTCCTCGATGGTCACGCGCCCCGAGCACGGGCCGCCGCAGCGGCCGATCTGGCCCGGGAAGCAGGGGCGCCCCGACTGCATGGCCTTCTTGTACGACGCGTCGCTGCAGGTGCGGATCGGGAACACCTTGATCATCAGGTCGATCGTCTCGTGGACCGCCCACACCTTGGGATAGGGCCCGAAATACTTCGCGCCGCGGATCTTGCGGTTGCGGGTCACGAGCACCCGAGGCGCCTCGTCGCCGAGGGTCACGGCCATGAAGGGGTAGGACTTGTCGTCGCGGTAGCGGACGTTGAAGGGGGGATCGAACTCCTTGATCCACTGGTACTCCAGCTGCAGCGAGTCGACGTCCGTGGGCACGACCGTCCACTCGACGGATGCCGCCGAGAGCACCATCCGGCGCGTGCGTTCGTGCAGGGTGTGCAGCGGCGCGAAGTAGTTCGACAGCCGCGCCCGCAGGTTCTTGGCCTTTCCCACGTACAGCACGCGCCCGTCGGCGTCGCGGAAGCGGTACACGCCCGGGTTGGTCGGGATCTCACCCGGACGCGGCTTGTACGACACGGTCGGTGCCGCACGGCCGCGCCCGGTTTCGGCGCGCGCCACGTCAGCCCGCCTTACGGACCGCCGCGCCGCCCGGAAGGACCTCGGCCAAGAACTGGCCGGTGTGGCTCTCAGCGACGCGCGCGACCTGCTCGGGCGTGCCGGTGGCGATGATCTGCCCGCCGCCGGAGCCGCCCTCGGGGCCCATGTCGATGATCCAGTCCGCGGACTTGATCACATCGAGGTTGTGCTCGATGACGATGACGGTGTTGCCCTTGTCGACCAGCCCGCCGAGCACCTCCAGGAGGCGTCGGACGTCCTCGAAGTGCAGGCCCGTGGTGGGCTCGTCGAGTACGTAGATCGAGCGCCCGTTGGATCGTCGCTGCAACTCCGTGGCGAGCTTGACGCGCTGCGCCTCGCCGCCCGACAGCGTCGTGGCCGACTGACCGAGTCGGACGTACCCGAGGCCGACGTCGACGAGCGTCTTGAGGTAGCGGTGGATCGCCTGGATCGGCTCGAAGAACTCCGCCGCCTCGGAGATCGGCATCTCGAGGACCTCGGCGATGTTCTTCCCCTTGTAGTGGACGCTCAGGGTGTCGCGGTTGTACCGCTTGCCGTGGCAGACCTCGCAGTCGACGTAGACGTCCGGGAGGAAGTTCATCTCGATCTTGATCGTGCCGTCACCCGAGCACGCCTCGCACCGACCCCCCTTGACGTTGAAGCTGAAGCGTCCGGGCTGGTATCCCCGCGCCTTCGCCTCGAGCGTCTCGCTGAAGAGGGTGCGGATCCGGTCGAACACCCCGGTGTACGTCGCGGGATTCGACCTCGGCGTACGTCCGATCGGCGCCTGATCGACGTGCACGACCTTGTCGAGGTTGTCGAGTCCGGTCACGCGCGTGTGGCGCCCCGGGACCGTGCGGGCTCCGTTGAGCCGTGCGGCGAGCACCTGGTAGAGGACGTCGTTGACGAGGGAGGACTTCCCCGAGCCGCTCACCCCGGTCACCGCGGTGAGGACGCCCAGGGGGAACTCCGCCGTCACGTTGCGCAGGTTGTTCTCGCGGGCGCCGACCACCGAGATCTGACGCTTCTTGTCGATGCGTCGGCGCTTCGTCGGTGTGGGGATGGCACGACGCCCGGCGAGGTAGTCGCCCGTGATCGAGGACCGGTCCTCGAGCATCTGCGCGAGGGGGCCCGAGTGGACGACCTCTCCTCCGTCGACGCCGGCACGCGGGCCGATGTCGACGACCCAGTCGGCGGCATGGATCGTCTCCTCGTCGTGCTCGACGACGATGAGGGTGTTACCGAGATCGCGCAGAGTGATGAGCGTCTCGATGAGTCGACGGTTGTCGCGTTGATGGAGCCCGATGCTCGGTTCGTCCAGGACGTACAGCACGCCGGTAAGCCCCGAGCCGATCTGCGTGGCCAGACGGATGCGCTGCGCTTCGCCGCCGGACAGGGAACCGGCCGAACGGCTGAGATTCAGGTAGGTCAGGCCGACCTGGATGAGGAAGTCGAGGCGCAGTCGGATCTCGCGCAGGACCTGCGCGGCGATCTTCGCCTCGCGGTCGGTCAGTTCCAGCTCGGCGAAGAAGGCGTGCGCGTCGGCGAGGCTCAGACGCGACGCGTCGGCGATGGAGTGTCCGTGGACCTGGACGGCGAGTACCTCGGGTTTCAGACGGGCGCCGTCGCAAATCGGACAGGGGACCTCGCGGAGGAAGTCCGCCCACCGCTGCCGCTGAGTATCGGACTCTGCCTGCAGGTATTGGCGTTCGATGTAGGGCACGACGCCCTCGAAGCCCGACGAGTAGCGCATCTCGCGGCCGTAGCGGTTCTTCCACTTGACCGTGACCTTGTAGTTCTCACCGCGGAGAACGGCTTCCCGCACCTGCTGAGGGAGCTTCCGCCACGGAGTGTCGAGCGAGAAGCCGAGGTCGGCGGCGAGGCCTTCGAGGAGACGCTCGTAGTACTGGAAGAGGCCCTTGCCCTGCGTCGTCCAGGGGATGATGACCCCCTCGCGGATGGACAGTTCCTCGTCGCCGAGCATGAGATCGACATCCACCGACATCCGTGTCCCGAGCCCGGAACACGCGGGACACGCGCCGAAGGGGGCGTTGAAGGAGAAGGTGCGGGGCTCGATCTCGGTCAGCTGCAGCGGGTGCCCGTTGGGGCAGGCCAGCTTCTCGGAGAACGACTGCCACGCGTCGTCGCCCTCTTCGTCGACGAAGTTGACCTGCATGACGCCACCCGCGAGTCCCAGCGCCGTCTCGACCGAGTCCGTGATCCGCGTGAGGATGTCGGGACCGGCGACCAGACGGTCGACGACCACGGCGATGTCGTGCTTGTAGCTCTTCTTCAGCGCCGGGGGCTCGGCCAGCTGGATCAGGTCTCCGTCGACGACGGCGCGGGCGTACCCCTTGGCCGAGAGCTCCTTGAAGAGGTCGACGAACTCCCCCTTCTTCTGCGTCACGACCGGGGCGACGATCTGGTAGCGGGTGCGATCGGGGAGCTCCATGAGCTGGTCGGCGATCTGCTGCACCGTCTGGCGCTGGATCGGCGCGCCGCAATCCGGGCAGTGGGGTACGCCGATGCGGGCCCACAGCAGCCGCATGTAGTCGTGGATCTCGGTGATGGTGCCGACCGTCGATCGCGGATTGCGGTTGGTCGACTTCTGATCGATCGACACGGCGGGGCTGAGACCCTCGATGAAGTCGACGTCCGGACGGTCGACCTGCCCGAGGAACTGGCGCGCGTACGCGCTCAGTGACTCGACGTACCGGCGCTGCCCCTCGGCGAAGATCGTGTCGAAGGCCAGACTCGATTTCCCCGAACCGGAAAGCCCGGTGAACACCACGAGCGAGTCCCTCGGGATCTCGAGGTCGACGTCCTTCAGATTGTGGACGCGGGCTCCCCGGACGGACAGAGTTCCGCTCGAGTGGGCATGGGAGGAGACGGGGACGATGGGCACCCGTCAAGTGTAGGCGCGGCCTCCGACACGGGCTCCGGGGTGGCTTCGCTCTCCGCGAAGCGCTACGCGCTCAGGCGTGCCCGGCCCGTTCCATCGCCCGCAGTTCCTTCTTCATGTCCTGCACCTCGTCCCGCAGACGTGCGGCGAGTTCGAACTTCAGTTCGGATGCCGCCGCGAGCATCTGGTCCGACAGATCCGCGATCGTCGCCTCGAGCTGCGTCGCCCCCTCCGCCGCGATCCCCTCACGGCGCAGGCGCGGGGTCGGGCTCTTGCCCTTCCCGCTCTTGGACGCCGCGGCTTCCTTCCGGCCGAGGAGAGCCTTGGTGTCCTCCCCCTCCCGGATGAGGGCATCGGTGATGTCGGCGATCTTCTTGCGCAGGGGGGTCGGATCGATGCCGTGCTCGAGGTTGTAGGCGATCTGCTTCTCGCGGCGACGCTCGGTCTCGTCGATGGCGTTGCGCATCGAGTCGGTCATCTTGTCGGCGTACATGTGCACCTCACCGGAGACGTTCCGCGCCGCGCGTCCGATCGTCTGGATGAGGGAGGTTCCGCTGCGGAGGAATCCCTCCTTATCGGCGTCGAGGATCGACACCAGCGACACCTCCGGGAGGTCGAGCCCCTCTCGCAGGAGGTTGATGCCGACCAGGACGTCGTACACCCCGGCGCGGAGCTCGCTCAGCAGCTCGACGCGCCGCAGCGTGTCGACGTCCGAGTGCAGATACCGCACCCGCACGCCGTGCTCGGCGAGGAAGTCCGTGAGCTCCTCGGACATCTTCTTGGTCAGCGTGGTGACGAGGACGCGCTCGTCGCGCTCGACGCGCAGTCGGATCTCCTCCAGCAGATCGTCGATCTGCCCCTTGGAGGGCTTGACGACGATCTGCGGGTCCACGAGCCCCGTGGGTCGGATGATCTGCTCGACGACGCCGTCGGCGATCCCCATCTCGTAGCGACCGGGCGTCGCCGACAGATAGACGGTCTGGCCGATGCGGTTCTTGAACTCGTCCCACCGCAGCGGTCGGTTGTCCATCGCCGAGGGCAGGCGGAAGCCGTGCTCGACGAGCGTGCGCTTGCGCGACGCGTCGCCCTCGTACATCGCGCCGATCTGGGGCACGGTCACGTGGGACTCGTCGATGACGAGCAGGAAGTCGTCGGGGAAGAAGTCCAGCAGCGTGTGCGGCGGATCGCCCGCGGAGCGCCCGTCGAGGTGGCGCGAGTAGTTCTCGATGCCGGAGCAGAACCCGAGCTGCTGCAGCATCTCCAGATCGAAGGTGGTGCGCATGCGCAGCCGCTGCGCCTCGAGCAGCTTGTTCTGCTTCTCCAGCTCGCCCAGCCGATCGGCGAGTTCGGTCTCGATCGTCCCGATCGCGCGCTGGACGGTGTCGGTTCCGGCGACGTAGTGGGAGGCGGGGAAGATCGGCACCGCATCCATCTTCTGCACGACATCGCCGGTGAGCGGGTGCAGCATGTACAGCGCCTCGATCTCGTCGCCGAACATCTCGATGCGGATCGCGTACTCCTCGTACACGGGGATGATCTCGATCGTGTCGCCTCGGACGCGGAAGTTGCCGCGCGAGAAGTCGACGTCGTTGCGGTTGTACTGCATGGAGATGAATTTGCGGATCAGCGCGTCGCGGTCGTACGCCTCGCCGACCTGGAGCGCGACCATGGCCCGCAGGTACTCCTCCGGAGCACCCAGCCCGTAGATGCACGACACGGTGCTCACCACGACGACGTCCCGCCGGCTCAGCAGGGAGTTCGTCGTGGAGTGGCGCAGCCGCTCCACCTCGGCGTTGATGGAGGAGTCCTTCTCGATGAACGTGTCCGTCTGGGGGACGTAGGCCTCGGGCTGGTAGTAGTCGTAGTAGCTGACGAAATACTCCACCGCGTTGTTCGGCATGAGGTCGCGGAACTCGTTGGCCAGCTGGGCGGCCAGCGTCTTGTTGTGCGCCAGAACGAGCGTCGGCCGCTGGACCGCCTCGACGAGCCATGCGGTGGTCGCCGACTTGCCCGTGCCGGTCGCACCGAGCAGGACGACATCCGTCTCCCCCGCGTTGATGCGCGCGGCCAGCTCGGCGATCGCGTGGGGCTGGTCGCCCGAAGGGGAATACTCGCTGATGACCTCGAAGGGCCGGACGGATCGCGTGGTCTGCACTCATCCAGGGTAGGCGCGGCCTCCGACACTCCGTCGGCCGTTCGCGGGAGGCGGACGCGCGAGGACGCGCCGGCGCGAAGGTTCCGTAGGCTGGCGACGTGCTGGAGTTCATGGTCGGATCGAGCCTCGCCGCCGCGGCGGGGCTGAACGCGTGGATGCCGCTGCTCGTCCTCGGGCTGGCGGACCGCCTCCTCCCGGCGGTCCAGCTCCCCGCCGCATGGTCCTGGCTCTCCTCCGACGTCGCGCTCTGGATCGTCGGCATCCTTCTCGTCCTGGAGATCGTGGCCGACAAGATCCCCGCGGTGGATTCGATCAACGACGTCGTGCAGACCCTCATCCGCCCCGCGGCCGGCGGAGTCGTCTTCGGCGCCGGATCCGGCGCCGAGTCGCTCGCCGTCGACGACCCGGCCACCCTGGTCTCGGACGGCGGCTGGATCCCCATCGTCCTGGGCATCGCCATCGCGCTGGGCGTCCACGCCCTCAAGGCGCTCTCGCGCCCGATCGTCAACGCCGCGACCGCGGGGATCGCCGCACCTCTGGTGTCCTCGGTCGAGGATGCGTCGGCTCTCACCCTGTCGGTGCTCGCCCTGCTCGCGCCGCTCCTCGGGTTCCTCCTGCTCCTGACGGGTGTCGTGGCCGCCGTGTGGGGGGTTCGGCGCGCCCGGCGTCGTCAGCGTCGGCGGGCGGCGATGAGCGACGGAAGACCGTCCCACACCGCGTCCACCTGACTCAGGGTGTGCGCGAGGTCGCCACTCGTGTCGATGACGACGTCGGCGAGAGCGCGACGAGCCGCGTCATCGACCTGCGCGGCCACGCGGGCGGCGGCATCCGCCTCGTCCATGCCGCGGAGCTCGACCATGCGTCGGACACGGAGGTCCGCCGGCGCGTCGGCGACGAGGACGAGATCCCAGGGATCGTCCGATCGGGCTTCCGCCAGAAGCGGGACGTCGTAGACGACCACACGATCGGGATCCGCCGCGAGCGCGGTGCGGAAGCGGCGCGCGGACTCCTCGCGCACCGCCGGGTGGACGATCGCGTTGAGACGCGCACGGGCATCGTCGTCGGCGAAGACCAGCGCACCGAGCGCGGCACGATCGAGGGTGCCTTCGGGGGCGATCACTCCGTCGCCGAAGGCGGCGGCGATGCGATCCAGCACGGGTGAGCCCGGCGCCTGGACGTCGCGGACGATCCGGTCGGCGTCGACGATCTCCGCTCCGTGCTCCGCCAGCCGAGCGGCGATCGTGGACTTGCCGGAGGCGATCCCCCCGGTGAGCGCGACAAGAGGCATGCGACGAGCATGTCATGTCGCGGTCGCCGGCCGCGGATACAGGCGGATCTGGGATATCCTGACCGACGTTCGGGCGCCGGACCCTCACGCGGCGCTGAGGGAGTGTGCTGTGGATACGACCCGCGTCGCCGTCGTCGTCGAGGACGAAGACGATATTCGAGGCCTGCTCTCGACGATCCTCTCGCAAGCCGGTTTCGAGGTGTTCGAAGCGGCGACCGGCGCGGAGGGCATCGAACTGGTCCGTCAGCACGATCCGCTGGTGACCACCCTGGACGTCAACATGCCCGGCATGGACGGCTTCGAGACGACGAAGCGCATCCGCAGCTTCAGCGCGACGTACATCGTCATGCTCAGCGCCCGTACGGAGGAGATCGACGCACTGCAGGGGCTCGAGGCGGGCGCCGATGACTACATCGCCAAGCCGTTCCGTCCGCGGGAGCTGCGCGCGCGCATCGACGCCATGCTCCGTCGCCCCCGCCACCGTGTCGACGGCGGCGGCGCGGAGAACGAGGACGGCGACGAGTGGCGCGCGCATCGCGGTCTCCGACTCAATCCCGCGATGCGGGTCGCCAGTGTCGACGCGCGCGACCTGGAGCTCACGCGCAGCGAGTTCGACATCCTCGCCGACCTTCTGGTATCGGGACGCCGCGTGCGGGCGAAGTCGGACCTCGCTCTGATGCTCCGCGGTGAGGAGCCTGGAGGCGGCGAGTTCGTGAGTGAGAGCGACGCGCGGGCGATCGAGGTCCACGTGGCCAACCTCCGGCGGAAACTCGGAGAGTCGCCCACCCATCCGCGATGGATCGAGACGGTCCGCGGGGTGGGCTACCGGCTCACGGCCGATCAGGCCTGAGTCGCGTCGCGCGGCTCGAACGAGACCACGGCGGCGTCCACCCGTGTCGCGGCGGTGAGCGCGGTGTCGCGCGCCGCCTCGACCAGTGCGCGCGGGTCGTACCCGACGACGGTGCTGTCGGCCACCCCGACCCCGACGACGGGGATGATGCCGTGGGTGGCGGCACCGAGCCGGTCGAACACGCCCCGGTACACGGCGGTGGCGGCCTCGCGGGCGCCGCGGGCGTCGTCAACGACGCATCCGACCAGCAACCCGGCCCGGGAGTCCTCGCCGATGATCGCGCCGACGGGGACGGATGCCGCGACACCGCGTCGCCATTCGTCGACGACGAGACCCGTGACATCGCCGCCGAACGCCGTCGTCATCTGCGCGAGGTCGTCGATGCGCACGGCCACGAGCGCGAGCGTCGCACCCTGCTGGCGCGCCCGGACGCACAGCGCAGTCCACATGCCGGTGAACACCGCGTCGGAGACGATGCCGTCGCGCGCGATGTCCGAGAGCGTCATCCGGCTCTGATCGACCAGCGGCACCCGCGTGGCACGCAGGACGGACAGGATCACCACGGCGACGACGGTGAGGGTCACCGTGCCGAAGCTCAGCGCGATCGAGCCGAAAGCCACCTGGAACAGCGCGCTCTCCGGCCCGGCGAGGAGGAATGCGACCGTACGGGCGATGTAGAACCCGCACTGCAGGGCGAACACGACGGCCAGCACCCATGCTGATCGCGTCGCGCCGAGCAGACCGCGCAGGCACTCGGCGGCCGCGGCGGCCGAGAACACCGTGAGCGCCAGGAACATCCAGACCGCGCCCGCCCAGTCCCCCGCCGGAAACCCCTCCACCAGCACGGCCACCGCCGCGCCGCCGGCGCCCAGGACCACCAGGAGACCGTCTCGACGGATGCGGCGACCGTTGAACCGGCGGCATCCGAGCCACATGCAGCCGGTGGCCGTCACGAACGTGGCGTTCCCGGCGGCGAGCGCCCACAGCTCCGTCCCCGAGCGCGCCCACAGCACGTAGGTCAGGGTCGTGAGCATCGCGGCGAGGAACCCCAGCGCCCACACCCGTCCCGCCCCGTCGTCGCGCCGGAGAAGCGTCTCGACGATGAAGACGATCCCGCTGACGTTGACCACGACGCTGGAGATGATCAGGACGCTGAGGAGATCGAGGGTCATGACAGCCTCTCGGAGGGTTCGACCTGAGGGACCTTGACGACGAAGGTGGATCCCACGCCGACGGCGCTCGTCACGGTGATCTCGCCTCCGAGCTGACGGACGATGTCGCGACTGATGGCGAGCCCCAGTCCCGTCCCCGTCACCTGCGCCCCGGCGCGATAGTACCTCTGGAACAGACGCGCGCACTCGTCCTCGGACATCCCCTGCCCGGTGTCGCGGACCACGATGCGGGTCCAGCCCGCATCCACCGCGGTCGCCAGGTGAACGTGACCCCCCTCGCGGTTGTACGTCACGGCGTTGGCGACGAGATTGTCCACCACCTGGCGCAGTCGATCGGGGTCGGCCCAGCCGGTCGCGGGACGCACCTCGTCGAGGTGCACGAGCACACCCCGTGCGTCCGCGCGCGGGCGGAGGGCCTGGGCCGACGCGGCGACGATGTCCTGCACCGCGACCATCCTCGGTTCGACGGAGGTCGCCGCGGTTGCGGCGCTGCTCGAGGCGGCGAGGATGTCGCCGACGATCAGCAGGAGCCGTTCCGCGTTGCGCTCGGCGACCTGCAGGTCGCGACGGACATCCGTCGGCGTCGCGGGTGCGTCGATGGCGAGATCGAGGTAGCCGATGATGGACGTGAGCGGCGTCCGCAGCTCGTGCGACACGGATGCGACCAGTTCATCCCTCGCGCGCAACGCGAGCAGTTCCGTCGTCACATCCCGCGACACCACGACGACACCGGCATCCGCTCCCGTGTCATCGACGAGGCGACGCGCGGTGATGCTGAGCGCGCGACGGGTGGCCGGATCGGAGCCGAACCAGGCGACGGCGTCGTCGAAACCCTCGCCGCGCAACGCCCGCTCGAGCGGACGCTCGTCGTCGGGGAGCGGGGTGACCCCGTCGTCGCGGAAAGCAGGGGCCGTCCCCTCCCCGCCCACGGCCCGCTGGAGGCGCGCATGCGCGTCGTTCGTCACCGCCACACGTCCGTCCCTGCCGACCCGGATCACGCCGAAGTCGACCGCATCCAAGACCTCGGTGACCGTCTGCTCCTGCAGGCGGGTCGTCTCCAGGAGTCGCCGGAGCAGGTCCGACTGCTTGACGAGCAGGTTCCGCTGCGCCGTGCTCCTCGAGGCGGCCACGTGGCTGCCGACCGCGACGGCGACGAGGACGACGGGGACCAGGACGGTCATGGCGCCCAGCGGGTCCCCTGTAGAGAGGAACACCAGAACGTTGACGCCGACCATCGCGGCGATCACGCTCCACAGCCCGACGAGGCCGAACGACGCGGCGAGCCAGGTCGCCGGGAACACCCACAGCAGACCGAGGGTCGTTCCGGGAGCCGCGAACTGCATGAGGGTGATCGCCACGCCGTCCAGCGCGGGGACGACGGCGACCCAGACCGGATGCAGTCGATTCCACGGGACCAACAGGGTGGCTCCCGCCACGGCGAACACCAGGACGACGCCCAGGAAGAAGAGCGCGGCGTCGCCCGCGAAGGACCCGACGACGGCGAGTCCGGCGACGATGAAGACAACGGCGGTGAGCAGGATCTGGTTCAACAGGACCGCGCGATCGCGCGCGAGGTCGCTCGCGTCGGATGCGGCTCGTGGGGAGCGAGCCCCGACGGGCCGGCCGATGCGGGGAGTCGCCGGCCCGGTTGCACGCCGGGTCATACTGGGACGCTAATGGATGCCGCGGGTGCCGTGCGGACGAATGACGCCGCGACACGCCCCCTCTCTCACGTCGCGTTCCACAGCGCGCGATAGAAGGCCTGGCGAACCGGATCGGGTTCGATCCCGTAGGCGGCGAAGAACTCCGCGTCCCACCCGGGACCGAAGTTCCATTCCAGGCTCATGACGGCCACGGCGATGTCGGCCCACCGGTCCGCGCGGCCCGCTGCCCCCACGTCGACGTGGCCCGCCCACCGGCCGCCCGCGTCGATCAGCGTGTTGGGAGCGCAGGCGTCGCCGTGACAGACGACCAGTCGGTCCACGGGCGGCGCATCATGCAACATCGCGGGCACCCGGATCCCCCGCGCCCGCGCCGCCGCGATCCGCTCGGACACGTCCCACGTGAAGGGGCACGCGTCGACCGGCAACCGTTCATGCCACTGCCGGAGCCCCGCGCCGATCGTCCGGACCGCCTGTCGCGGCGCGCGGGTCCCCCGCTCGGATACCGCGCTCTCCCCCGCCATGCCCGTCGTCACGAGCCATTCGTGCGTGGCATCCCCACCCCAGTGCCGCACGTCGGGCACGGCGGTGAACGAGGATGCCCAGCGGAGGCGATCGACCTCCTCCGCCACGGAGGTCTCGCCGCCGCGGGGCTGGAGCTTGACGAACACGACGTCGTCCTCGCGTGCGCCCCGGAACGTCACGCCGCCGGCGTCGTTGAGCCACACGGCGCTCAGGTCCGCGCCGGGCACGAGCGCGCGCACCTGATCGGGGATGTCGACCGCATGCGCCGGAATGCTCATCGGCCGGCGTCCTCCTTCTCGTACGCCGCGACCAGCGCGAGCTCGCGCTCTCTCCGCGGCAGGAAGATCGCCACCACCACCGCGCCGAGCGCGATCGCTATCGCCCCGACCGCGTACGCCGCGATAGCCCCGTCCACGAGACTCTGCTGCGCCGCCTGGACGATCTGATCCTTGTACTGCGGGTACTGCTCGGCCACGTGCATCGCCGAGGCGTAGGAGGCCTGCAGGGCGGCGACCACCTGGGCGCTGATGCTGTCCGCTTCGTCCGAGCCGGCGATGAGGGTGCCGAAGGAACGGGCGAAACCCGCGGCGAGGATCGCCCCGAGCACGCCCTGCATGATCGAGCCGCCGAGATCCCGTTGCAGATCCGCCGTGGCGGACGCCATCCCGACGCGTCGGACCGGCGTGGATTCCGTGATCGCCCGGGATGCGGGGGTCATGGCGAAGCCGGCTCCGATCCCGATGACGAGATAGGCCACGCTCACCCACCAGAAGGGGGTGGTGGTGTTCCAGAAGAGCATCGTGATGAACCCGAGCAGAACGAAGCCGTATCCGAGCAGCATCGTGAAACGCGACCCCCGGGCGAGGACCAGACGAGCCGAGTGGGGCGCGACGAGCAACAGACCGACGCCGGCGGGGATGATCGACAACGACGCGTCGAGCGTCGAGTACCCGAGGATGTTCTGCTGGAACTGCTGCCCGACGAACATCGCCCCCATGAGCGAGCCGAAGACGATGAGCCCCCCGGTGGCCGGCGCCCAGAACATCCGTCGCCGCGCGATACGCAGGTCGTACAGAGGGGAGCGCGCCCGCCGCTGACGCCACCCGAACAGGAGGAGGAGCACCGCTCCGCTGACGAGGAGGATCAGCCCGAACGTCGCCGTGGTGGGGACGAACACGGTGGACAGTCCCAGGACGAGACACGCGACCATGAACACGGACAGCACCCCGCCGAGGTGGTCGACGCGGTCGGAGTTCTCGGCCACGTGGGAGGGCACGAACAGCACGACCAGCACCAGCGCGGCCACCGCGAAGGGGACCGCGAGGAAGAACGCCGCCCCCCACCAGAACCAGAGGAGGAGGATGCCGGCCAGCACCGAGCCGATGACCGTCGCCGTCGCGGACACCGCCGACCACAGGGCGATCGCGAGCGTGCGCTGGCGGCCCGGTGCCCAGAGAGCGGTGATGAGTGAGAGTGTCACGGGATACGCCATCCCCGCGGCGATGCCCGTGCAGATCCGAGCCACCACGAGCATCTCGATCGAGGCGGCGAAGGCGGCGAAGAAGCTCACCACGACCGTCAGCGCCAGCCCGAGGACGAGCAGCTGTTTGCGCCCGTACCGATCGGCCACGGCCCCGAGGTAGAGCACCGACATCGCGAGCCCCAGCGAACACCCCACCGCGACGAGGTTGAGGGCCGTCTGCCCCGCACCGAACGCGTCGCCGATGTCCGGGAGGGCGATGTTGGCCGCCGCGAGGTTGATGTTGCACACCAGCGCTCCCAGGATGAGCGCGGTCAGCACGAGGCGGGGGCGCGGGGGCGCTTCGACGGGAGCCTGCGGCGAGGCGGGTGAACTCACGCGCCCCACCCTAGCGAGGCGGGTCACCCCGGTGTCGGCCGCGGGCTCTGCCAGGATCGCCTCGTGGCTCTTCACATCGGTCCTGCGCGGCTCACCGTCCTCGTCGGCGCGGTGCTCACACCGCTGGTCGTCGTCGCCGCGACTCCCCTCTCGAGCGCGCTGGGGGCGAGTGTCCTGGGGGTGATCGCGACGGCGGGGTCCGTCCGACGCGGCACGCCGGCGATGTGGCGCATGGCGGTGTCGTCGACGCTCGTGGCCCTGCTCGCGGGACTCGCCACGCTGACGGGCGATGCGGTGCCGATCATCGGCACGGCACTCGTGGTGATCGCCTCCCTCGCGACCAGCGCCCTCCCCCGATACGGTCTCACCGCCTCGGGTGGGATGGTCGTCACCCTCGCGGCTCTCCTTCTGATCACGCCCGTCTCGACGCCCGTCGACGACATCGGCGCGTGGGCGGGACCGGTCTTCGTCGCCCTCGTGGTGGGCGCAACGAGCGGGTGGATCGCCGCGGTGCTGTCCGTCGCCCTCCGGGGCCACACGCTCCCGCGGCCCGAGCTGCCCACCCCCACGGTGCCCTACAGCGTCCTGCTCGCCGTGCTCGCGGGTGGGTTCACGCTCGTGAGCCTGTGGGCGTTCCCCGATTCGAACGCCTGGTGGACGGTCCTCACGGTCGCGATCATCCTGCAGCCCACACGCGACCGGCTGTGGTCGAAGCTGGGCGCGCGTGTGCTGGGCACGCTGATCGGCGGAGCGGTCGCCGCCGGGCTGGCGCTGATCCTCCCCACCGCCGTCGCGCCGGTGGCGCTCGGACTCATCGCGCTCGCCGCCAACGTCGTCCTCACGGTCCGCGGCGCGGCCTATTGGAAATCGGCGACGGCCGTGACCATCACGGTGGTGATGCTCACCTTCGACCGCGACGAACTGTTGCGGGGGGACGTCGAACGCGTCCTGTTCACGCTGCTCGCCGCCGCCGTCACCGCGGCCGCGGTCGTGCTCCTCCGCGTGCTCCCGCCACGACGACGCGAACCGCGCGACGGATGAAACGGCGACGGGCCGGAACCCCGAAGGATTCCGGCCCGTCGACCGTCAGAGTGTCTCGACTCAGCGGCCGGAGAGCTTCTCGCGCAGGGCGGCGAGGGCCTCGTCGTCGGCGAGGGTGCCGACGGAGCTGCTCTCGGACGCGAACGACGAGCCGCCGACGCCGGCGGTCGCGACGGCCTCGGCCTCGGCCTCGAGGGCCTTGGCGACAGCAGCCTTGTGGGCCTCCCAGCGCGCGTGGGCCGCAGCGTACTCCTGCTCCCACTTCTCGCGCTGCTCGTCGAATCCTTCGAGCCAGGCGTTGGTCTCGGGGTCGAAGCCCTCGGGGTACTTGTACTCGCCGTTCTCGTCGTACTCCGTGACCATGCCGTACAGGGCCGGGTCGAACTCGGTGCCGTTGGGGTCGACCGACTCGTTGGCCTGCTTGAGCGACAGCGAGATGCGGCGACGCTCGAGGTCGATGTCGATGATCTTGACGAAGACCTCTTCGCCGACCGAAACGACCTGCTCAGCGAGCTCGACGTGCTTGCCGGAGAGCTCGGAGATGTGGACCAGACCCTCGATGCCGTCGGCGACGCGGACGAACGCACCGAAGGGGACGAGCTTGGTGACCTTGCCCGGCGCGACCTGACCGATCGCGTGGGTACGGGCGAACACCTGCCACGGGTCTTCCTGGGTGGCCTTCAGCGAGAGCGACACGCGCTCGCGATCGAGGTCCACCTCGAGGATCTCGACGGTGACTTCCCGGCCGACCTCGACGACCTCGGACGCGTGCTCGATGTGCTTCCACGAGAGCTCCGAGACGTGGACGAGACCGTCGACGCCGCCGAGGTCGACGAACGCACCGAAGTTGACGATCGAGGAGACCGTGCCCTTGCGGACCTGACCCTTGTGGAGGTTGTTGAGGAACGTGGTGCGCGACTCGGACTGCGTCTGCTCGAGCAGGGCGCGGCGCGAGAGCACGACGTTGTTGCGGTTCTTGTCGAGCTCGAGGATCTTCGCTTCGATCTCCTGGCCGAGGTACGGCGTGAGGTCGCGGACACGACGGAGCTCGATCAGCGAGGCGGGCAGGAAGCCGCGCAGGCCGATGTCGACGATGAGGCCACCCTTGACGACCTCGATGACCTGACCGGTGACGACACCGTCGGTCTCCTTGATCTTCTCCACGTCGCCCCACGCGCGCTCGTACTGCGCACGCTTCTTCGACAGGATGAGGCGGCCTTCCTTGTCCTCCTTCTGGAGGACCAGCGCCTCGACCTCGTCGCCGACCTTGACGACCTCGTTGGGGTCGACGTCGTGCTTGATGGAGAGCTCGCGCGAGGGGATGACACCCTCGGTCTTGTATCCGACGTCGAGGAGGACCTCGTCGCGGTCGATCTTCACCACGGTGCCTTCGATGAGGTCGCCGTCGTTGAAGAACTTCAGGGTCTTTTCGACCGCGGCCAGGAAGTCTTCGGCAGATCCGATGTCGTTGATCGCGACCTGCTTGATGGCCGGGGCGGTCGTTGCGGTAGTCATGTAGTGGGTTGTCCTTGGATGGTTGGGGTATCGGGGCCCGACGGAGTGGTTCTCTCCGGATGCCGGAGGCAGGCGGATGCCCTCGCCGTGGCCGGGTGGATGGGGTCGTACGCGTCATTCCCCGTCCGGAGACGGCGGGCACGCCGAAGCGCGTCCTGAGAATGACACTTCAGGCTATCAGAGAGCCCGGCCCGTGCGCGATCCTGCGCCCGCGCATGCGCCGAGGGCGGGCGCCCGTACCGGAACAGGTCGACTGCGGCGACATCGTCCTCTTTCCGCCGGATCTCCTGTGTCCGACACCGTCGCCCTGATAGCGTGCGACGCAGCCGAGCGACCAGCGAAGGACGGTACTCATGAGTTCAGCAGCCCGTGGAACCTCCGCCCCCGACTCCGCGGAGCGGCCCCGGGAGGAATGGACCGGCCAGCTCGGGTTCATCCTCGCCGCGATCGGCTCCGCCGTCGGTCTCGGCAACATCTGGCGCTTCCCCGGTGTGGCGTACGAGAACGGCGGCGGGGCGTTCCTCATTCCGTACCTCGTCGCGCTGATCACCGCCGGCATCCCGATCCTCTTCCTCGACTACGCCATCGGCCACCGATTCCGCGGGGCGGCGCCCACGGCGTTCCGCCGGCTCGGGGGCCCGCGTCACGGCCGCTGGCTCGAGGGACTCGGATGGTTCCAGGTCGCCATCGCGTTCGTCATCGGTCTCTACTACACGGCGGTCATCGCGTGGGCGGCGAGCTTCTTCATCTTCTCGTTCGACCTCCGCTGGGGCGATGACACGCAGGCCTTCCTGCTCAACGAGTACCTCCAGGTGGGCGAGCCCGGCTTCAGCCTCGAGTTCGTCCCCGGCGTGCTGATCCCGCTCGCGATCGTCTGGATCGCGGTGATCGCCGTCCTTGCCGCCGGAGTCGCCAAGGGCATCCAGCGGGCGAACCTCATCTTCCTACCGCTGCTGGTGGTGGCCTTCCTCATCCTGGTGGTGCGCGCCCTCTTCCTCGACGGCGCCGTCGACGGCCTCAACGCGCTGTTCACGCCCGACTGGGCGGCGCTGGCGAACCCGGATGTGTGGATCGCCGCCTACAGCCAGATCTTCTTCTCGCTGTCGATCGCCTTCGGCATCATGATCACGTACGCGTCCTACCGACGCCGCCGCGCGAACCTCACCGGGCCGGGTCTGGTCGTGGCCTTCTCGAACTCCTCGTTCGAGATCCTCGCGGGCATCGGCGTCTTCGCCACGCTCGGGTTCTTCGCGTTCGAGCAGAACGTCTCGGTCGCAGACCTCGAGGGCCTCACGGGCGTGGGGCTGTCCTTCATCACCTTCCCCGCGATCGTGTCGCAGATGCCGGGCGGTCCGATCTTCGGAGCACTGTTCTTCGGGTCGCTCGTGATGGCCGGGTTCACGTCGCTTCTGTCGGTCCTGCAGGTCGTGTCGGCGGCCATCCAGGAGAAGACGAGGCTGTCTCCGCGGCGTGCCGCGGTCGCGCTCGGCGTGGTCTCGGCGATCCTCTCGATCCTGCTGTTCTCCACCACGACCGGCCTCATCGCGCTGGACACCACCGACCACTGGGCCAACAACATCGGCATCGTCGCGTCGGCGATCGCGACGTCCGTGCTCGTCATCTGGGTGCTGCGCAAGGGCGGCGAACTGCGGTTCCACCTCAACGCCGTCTCGACGTTCCGGGTCGGCAGGGTCTGGGTCTTCCTCGTCGGTGGACTGGCGCCCGTCGTCCTCACCTACATGCTGGTGACGCGGATCATCGCGCTCCTCATCGACGGCTACGAGGGATACCCCGGCGAATACCTCGCGGTCGTCGGCTGGGGCACCGTGCTCCTCCTCGTCGTCGCCGCCGTCATCCTGCCGCTCGTCCCGTGGAAGAGACGGCCCGACGACTTCACCGCGTGGCCTCCGGTCGACGAGGCCTCCGCGACGACCCTCCTCGCCCGCCGAAAGGACGCACGATGACCCCCATCGCCATCACCTTCCTCGTCCTCGCCATCGTCGTCGTCTGGGGCGGACTCATCGCGAGCGTGGTCTTCCTCGCGCGGCAACCGGAGCGGGCCGAGTTCCCCGCCGGGGGCACCGACGATCATCGCGAGGATGCCGGGCCCGTCGAGCGCGACACATGACCCGGCCCGCACCCGCGCCTCAGTTGAGTGCGCGCGTGCCCTCGGGGACGACTCCGTCGGAATAGAGCTCGGACGCGACATCCTGCAGCGCCGTCAGCGCGACGCGCTGCGTCATGGGGCCGTAGGAGATGCGCGCCACCCCGAGGGCCTCGTACTCCCCCGCCGTCAGCGCACCCGGCAGTCCGATCACGCTGACCTTGCGCTCACCGATGCCGTCGACGAGTGCGCGGGTGACATCGGCCGACAGGACGCCGGGGACGAACACCAGATCGGCACCGGCGTCCAGATAGGCGCGGCCCCGCGTCACGGCGTCGTCGATCGACTCGCGCACCGGTCGGTCGCCGCCCCGCACGAACGCGTCGGTACGCGCGTTCAGCACGAAGGGCACACCCTCCGCCGCACCGGCTGCGATCACCGCTTCGACCGCGCGCACGGAGTCCGCCAGGGGCCGGAGGCGGTCCTCCATGTTGGCGCCGACCACGCCGACACCGATCGCGCGCCGCGCCGTCTCGCCGGGGTCGCCGAAGCCGGCATCGAGGTCCGCACTGACGGGCAGGGCCCCGGCGGTCTCGACGATGCGCGCGACCATGTCGAGCATGAGGTCGCGGGGGATGTTCTCGCCGTCCGGGTACCCGAACGTCGCCGCGATCGAATGACCCGCGGTCGCGAGCGCGCGCGTCTCCGGCAGGGCCGCCACGGTCGCCGCGGAGACGGCGTCCCAGACGTTCACCACGCGGAGGATCTCCGGGGCGCGGTGCAGGTCGGCGAGCGTACGGGCTTTGTCCTGTGAAGTGGTCATGCGCTCACGCTAACGACCGCCCCGACCGGGGACCGGGGCTTGCGTCCGACGCCGCTCGCGGCGAGGATGCGGCCCCGCAGGAGGTCAGCCCGAGACGTCCACGGTGAAGGTCACCGGCTGGATGCCGCCGTCGGAGTTCTCCAGCACCACCGTGGTCGAGCCCTCGGCGAGCGCCGTGACGCCGGGGTTGAACACCGTGCCGCCCTCCTCGCGACCGGCCGTGAACTCCGCCACCGCGGGGTCGGACACTTCGCCGCTGTAGCTGTCGACCGCGAGGTCGCCGGTGTTGATGTTGAGCACCTGGCCGACGACCAGATCGACCGCCTGCCCCTGGAGGTCCCCGACGTCGAGGGTGACCGGCGCGATCACCGGTGTGGGAGCGGGTTCCTGCTGCGCGCAGGCCGCGAGGGAGAACAGACCGACCGCCACGACCGAAGCCGTCAGGACTCTCGAGATTCGCATGCGCTCAGCATGGCACCGCGGGTGACGGCGAGGGAAGCGACGCGCGGCGTCCGCCCTGTGGATAACCGCTCCGGCGCGGCGCCACGGCGGTTACCGTGGTCGCGTGATGACTCGCTGGACCGGCACGCTCCTCCTCGCTCTCGTGACGGGGGCGCTCCTGACGGGCTGCGCGCCCGACGCGTCCGAGCCGACACCGACACCGTCGTTCTCGAGCGACGAGGATGCCTTCGCCGCCGCCGAAGCGACCTATCGCGCCTACGTCGACGCCCTCAACCAGGTGGATCTGAGCGACCCCGCCACCTTCGAACCCGTCTACGCCTGGACCACCGGCGAGGCCAATGCAAACGAGCGCAAGTCATTGAGCCAGATGTCAGCGGACGGATGGCAGGTAGAGGGCGACACCGTAGTCGCTTCCTTCTTGCGTCCTACAGCCCCATCGACCGACAGTCCAACAGCAGCCGTCGTGTGTAGCGACGTCTCCCGCGTCGAAGTCGTTGATTCGGGTGGGACTTCCGTTGTTCCGGACGCTCGCCCCGACGTATACGCGCTGTCGGTCACGTTCGTACCGGAGCCGGACGCCGAGTTCGGCCTGAAGATAAGCAGCAGCAACGCTGTCGAGGACGACAGATGCGGACCGTAGCTCTGGTGTTGGCGCTCATGCTTGCTCCACAACCCCTGTCCGTCCCCACAAGTTCATGCACTGGGTCAAGCACCTGGACCTTCTGCGACGTCACGTCGACGGACGGGACGCAGGTCGACATCAGCGCGGGCATCACCACCCCGGGGGGTGGTGGGAATTCCGGGGGCGGTGCTCCGCCACAGGATGCGGCGCAGCCCGGCGCCGCGGTCGAGCCGGAGGACTGCGGGCCGCTCGGATGCCGCGGCAACTACACCGTCGTCACTCCGCCCGACGTCACGATCGATGATCTCGCCTCCTTCCGCCCGGCGTCACCGAGCATCAGCGGGCAGCCCGACGGCTTCGGCGTGACGGGGATGCCGACGAACGTCGTGGCGGCCGCGTCCGAACAGATCATCCCGGGCACGATCCTCGGCTGGGACGTCGTGGTCCGCTTCACGCCCTCCGGCTACGTGTTCGTCTACGGCGACGGCACGCAGGCGCGCGCGACCTCGGGCGGATCGACATGGGAGAGCCTCGGGCAGGGTCAATTCACGCCCACGTCGACCAGCCACGTCTACCGCTCGCGCGGCGTCTACCCGGTCGTCGTCGCCGTGGAGTACGCCGCGGCGGTCGACTTCGGCAGTGGTACCTGGCGTCCGGTCGACGGTGTCGTCACGGCACGCTCGGGCGCCTACCCGGTCGAGGTCGTCGACGTCCGTACGGCGCTCGTCGACCGCTCCTGCGCCGAGGATCCCCTCGCCGCGGGCTGCTGACGATCGCTTCGCGCCGCCGCACGGTTGCGCACCCGGCGCGCCGCACGCACGACCGCGCGGACGGGGATCCCGACGACGGTCGCGAGGCGACCCGCCGCCGACGTGTCGAGCGGACCCAGGACGACCTTCCGGTCCCAGGCAGCCCGCAGAGTCCCCCCGCGTCCCGCGACGGGCGGGCGTGGAACCAGGTCGCCGCGACGGCGAGCGCGGACGAGCCTCGCGGTCTGTTCCTCCCAGTCGTCCGCGGACAGGTCGTGGAAGTAGTTCTCCGCGAGCCAGTGCGGCGCCGGATGCCGGAATCGCCGCGCCTCGACATCCGCCTCCGATCCGAGGAGACCGGCGTCGGCGAGCACTTCGTTGATCAGTTCGGCCGACACACCGAAGCTGTCCAGCGCGATCACCCCGACACCGCGCGCGATCGCTTCGATCGCCGCGGTGGAGCTGACCGTGACGAGCCCTCCGGCACTGTCGAGCGCCCGAGCCATCGGCGCCGTCGAGAACACGAGGTTTTCCGGCATCGGCCCGAGTTCCGCGACGAGATCGCGATAGTCCGTCTCCTCGAGGTGCGTCTGGCTCTCGCCCGGCTTGGCGCGCAGTTTCACCACGACCCGGCGATCCGGACGCGCGCGCGCCGCCCGCACGAGGAGGCGCGCGACGTGCCGCCGGTGCGCGGCGAGCGCCGGAACCTTCGCCTGCGCGGCGAAGACCAGGTCGGCTCCCGCGGCGGTCGCCGCGGTCTCGCCGACAACCGCCGTATGCCTTTCCGTCACTCCGCCCCGCGCGAAGGGGAGGGTGGCGAGCGCGAAGCGATGCGGAACACCCTGCTCCCGCGCGAGGGCGGTGAAGTCGCGGCGTTCGCGCTGCGAGTGCACGACGAACAGGTCGCACTGGGCGCGGTAGAGCAGGGCCTTGCGCGTCGCCGGGATGGAGATCCCGGGGAGCCCCGTGACGATCACCGGCCGCGGGACGATGTCGGCCACCACCGACGCGAGCAACCGGACGAGGGGGCCGCGACCGGCCACCAGCACGACGTCGGGCGGGTCCGCACGAAGACGCTCCGCGACGACCTCGAGGTCGCGACGCTCGACGTCGAGTGCGGCGAGACCGCTCCCCGCGAGCGCACTGGTCAGCTGCGCGTCGCTCACGACCAGTGGCGTCGTCACCACCGTCAGCACCGGAGACCACGCGGGTCCGAGCGCGCCCAGCAGGTGCGCCGCCCACTTCACGTAGGAGTCGGTGTCGGCGAGTCCTACGATCCGCAGGGGTGCGGCATCCGCTCCGCTCACGCGGGGACGCGGCGGAGCTTCGCCATCGGTGCGAGCTCGCCCGGGTACACCCGCTTCACCCCGTCGCCGAGCGCCGACTCGATGACACGGATGTCGCGCACGAGGTGAGTCAGCCCGGTCGGCTCCAGCGATGCGGCGTGATCGGAGCCCCACATCGTGCGGTCGAGGGTGATGTGCCGCTCGACGGCCACGGCGCCGAGCGCGACCGCGGCGAGGGAGATCTGCAGTCCGCGCTCGTGGCCGGAATAGCCGACGGGGACACCGGGGAAGCGCTCCCGCAGCGCGGGGATCATCCGCAGGTTCGCCTCCTCCGGCTCCATCGGATAGGTCGACGTCGCGTGCATCAGCACCAGCCGATCAGTGCCGAGGACGCTCACAGCCGCGTCGATCTCGGCCATCGTCGACATCCCCGTGGAGAGGATGACCGGCTTGCCGGTGTCGGCGAGCGCCCGCAGGAGGGCGTGGTCGGTGAGACTCGCGGAGGCGACCTTGTGCGCGGCGACGCCGAGCTCCTCCAGGAACGCCACGCTCGGCACGTCCCACGGCGACGCGAACCACTCGAGGCCCCGGAGCAGCGCGTGATCGGAGATCTCGATGTACTGCGCCCGATCGAACTCCACGCGCCGGCGGTAGTCGAGGTAGGTCATCGTCCCCCACGGCGTCTCCCGCGGGACGTCGCGCATGTGCTCGGGGGTGGCGATCTCAGGCGTCCGCTTCTGGAACTTCACCGCGTCGGCGCCGGCATCCGCCGCGACGTCGATGAGACGCTTGGCGAGGTCGACGTCGCCGTTGTGGTTGAGGCCGATCTCGGCGATGACGTAGGCCGGGCGGCCGCCGCCGATGACGCGGGTTCCGATGGTGACGGTCACGGGTTCTCTTTCGTCGGGGCTGCGGCGACGCCGGAGCCGGGGAGGGATGCCGCCGGGGCGGCGTCGCGCGCGGACAGCACGCGCTCGGCGAGATCGCGAACGGCCCCGTCGCCGCCGGGGGTGTCCAGGACGACCCGGGCTGCTGCCCGCACGCGCGGGTGCGCGTCGGGGACCACCACCGGCCAGCCGACGATCTCCAGGCACGGCAGGTCGTTGACGTCGTTGCCGAGGTAGGCGATGCGGGACAGCGGGAGGCGGTGCTCCGCCGCCCACGCGCGGAGGGCCGCGGCTTTGTCGTCGCAGTGCTGCACGACGTCGACTCCGAGCTTGCGGGCCCGCGCTGTGACGACCGGGTTCGCCTCGGTCGACAGGATCAGCATCGGAACGCCCGCGCGGCGCAGGAGCGAGACGCCCATGCCGTCCGAGCGGCTCACACGGACCGTTTCGACGCCGTGCTGATCGAGCAGTGCCGTGTCGTCGGTGTGGACGCCGTCGAAGTCGGTGACGACCGCGTCGACGTCGAGCGGCTCCGGTCGGTCCACGAGCGGGGCGAGCGCACGCGCGACGGCCAACTCGTCCTCGGTGTCGATCTCGATCGCCGTGCGGGCGGCGACCTCGGTGATCCCGACGCTGCCGAAGAAGCGGTGACGGGTCACACGGAAGGCCTTCGCGCGGAGCACGTAGAACGCCCCCGTCTCCAGGAAGTGCGGTTCGCGATCCTGCCGTCGCGGACGCGCGGACGCCCCGTGGTTGACCGCCTCCGCGGCGTCGCCTGTCGCGCGGCGCCACAGGAATCCGTATGTCTCCACAGCCGAGAAGACCACGTCGCGTCGGCGCGACCGGACCAGCCGGACTGCGTCCCCCAGGGCCGGGACGTCGAGGAACGGGCTCGTGGCCTGGAGGAGCACGACCACGCCGATCGCGTCGGCATCCGGATCCAGAGTCTCCAGAACGTGGAGGACCGCGCTCTCCGAGCTGGCCTCGTCGCCGGCCAGCTCAACGGGCCGCTCGACGACCTCCGCGCCCCACTCCGCCGCCACCGCGGCGATGTCGGCGTCATCGGTCGAGACGATCACCCGGTCGATCTCGGGGCATCGCCGCGCGGCGGCCACGGCGCGGGCGACGAGGGGCACGCCGCCGACGCGCCGGAGGTTCTTCCGCGGCACACCCTTCGATCCCCCGCGCGCGGGGATGACCGCGACCACGGCGCTCACCGGTCTCGACCGATCGTCGCGGGCGCGGCGAGGCACGGACCGACATCCGCGGGCCCCACGTGCAGGCGCGAACCCGACCCGGCCAGGATCGGCGGCAAGGTCGTCGTCGTGCTCGAGGGGAGGGTGAACAGGGCGAGCGCGCGGGTGGTCCCGGCCAGCAGCACCTCGATCGGGAGGGCGGGCTCCACGATCCGGATGCCCGGGACCGCGGCCACGGCAGCGCGTTGCGCCGTCGACGCGCGACGGTGCGGGACGTACACCGCGGGGCCTCGGTCCGCGACACGACCGATCCATTCCCGGTACTCGGACAGCGGCATCCGCCCGTCTGTGGGTCGCGCGCTGCCGAGGATGATGCGCGCGCCGAGGGTCTCGCGGACCGCGCCGGTCGACGTGCGCGGAGGGGTGCGGCGGATCCCCGCGAACCGGTGGCGGGAGATGCGGTAGCCGCGTTCCTCCAGCGCCGCGACGCGTGCGTCTCCGAGGTCGAAGGCGGTGAAGATCTCCACTTGACCGGCCACGGCCCGACGGGCGACGCGCTCATGCGCGAGCGGTCCGAGCAGGCGGTGCAGGCGCCCCTCGCGTTGATGCGGACGCTCGTACGGGCGCTCGCCGGCGAGCGTGGCGGCGTAGGCGAGCGCTCCCGCGCCGTCGTCGAGGAAGGTCAGCCGGCGTGGACCGAGCACGGTGGCCGCGAGCCGGAACTGCCCCGAGAACCCGTCGCCGATCAGCCAGTGTCCGTGACGCGCCAGCATCGCCCACGGGATGCCGACGTACGGCTCCAGGACGCCGAACCGCGCCCCGCGGGCGAGGAGCTCCTCCGCGGTCTCGGACATCTGCGGCGTGAGCCTCCCGGCCACGCCCACGGTCTTGCCGTGCGTCTCGGCCCATTCGGCGGCGCCGAGGAGCTGGAGCGGGGACTCCACCCACGCCATGACATCGGTTCGTCCCATGTCGCCTCCTGCCCTCGCCGTTCGCGCCACCTTCCGCGCCGAAGGCGACCGGGGCGTGGCGCGGGCGAGTCCGTCGCGCGTCCATTCGGTGAACTCCCGCCGTCGGGGGGCGCGTGACAGGATGAGGGCGTGACCGACCGCCTGCTGCTGCTGGACTCCGCCTCGCTCTATTTCCGGGCCTTCTACGGTGTCCCCGACTCGGTGCGCGCAGACGACGGCACGGTCGTCAACGCCCTCCGAGGCTTCCTCGACATGGTCGCCAAGCTCATCCCCCTCTCCGAGGCCACCCACGTCGTGGCGTGCTGGGACGACGACTGGCGTCCGCAGTGGCGTGTGGATCTTCTTCCGACGTACAAGACGCATCGCGTGGTGGCGGAGGTGGCGGCCGGACCCGACGTCGAGGAGGTCCCCGATCCCCTCGAGGCGCAGGTTCCGCTCATCCGCGCGGCGCTGGGACTCCTGGGCATCCCCGTGGTGGGAGCGGCTGAACACGAGGCCGATGACGTGATCGGCACCCTCGCGACGCACGCGCGCATGCCCGTCGACATCGTCACCGGCGACCGCGATCTCTTCCAGCTGATCGACGACGCCCGAGACGTGCGCGTCGTCTACACGGCGCGCGGCATGAGCAACCTCGAGACCGTGACCGACGACGTCGTGGTCGCCAAGTACGGCGTGCGCGCCGCGCAGTACGCCGACTTCGCCACGCTGCGCGGCGATGCCTCCGACGGCCTCCCCGGGGTCGCCGGCATCGGCGACAAGACCGCGGCCGCGCTGCTCGCCGCGCACGGCGACATCGCCGGCATCCGTGCCGCCGCGGACGCGCCCGACAGCGGTCTGAGCGCGGGAGTGCGAGCCAAGATCATCGCGGGCGCCGACTATCTCGCGGTGGCCCCTCGAGTGGTCGCCGTCGTCCGCGATCTGGATCTCCCCGAGGTCGACGCGCGCCTGCGGACGCCGGATACCGATTCCCGCGCGGAGGCGGAGGCCTTCGGACGCCGATGGGGCGCTGCGGCGGCGATGGGGCGCGCGTTGGCGGCGATCTCGGCAGCAGCCGACTGACTCAGCGCCGGGCGCGGCCCGCCGCCGCCACCGCCGTCGACAGGGCGACGCAGTAGACGATCGCGAGCGCGAGCAGGAGGACGAGTCCGCCGGTCCAGCGGCCGGTGATCTCGTGGATGAGGCCCATGGCAGGGCCACCGAGCGCTCCGACGGCATAGCCGCCGCCCTGGATGAGCGCCGACATCCCGGCCGCTTCCCGGTCATCGCGTGCGACGGCGACGAGCGCCGAGAAGATCACCACGAATCCTCCCGAGTGACCGATCGCCCCGGCGATCAGCCACACCCACAGCAGGTCGGGCGCGAGGAGCATCCCGCCGGTGACGAGGATCCAGCACACGCAGATCACCATCGGGGCCACCGCGCGCGGGGCGTAGCGCGCGAGGAGCGGCACCAGGAACGCCCCGACGACACCCACCCCCTGATAGACGGACGCGAGGGCGCCCGCCGCGGTGGCGCCGAGGCCGAGGGTGTCGGCGGCGAGCGTGGGCAACCACGTCGTCAGCGCGTAGTAGATGGTGCACTGGGCGGCGAAGGAAGCCAGGAGCAGCCAGGTGACGGGGCGACGGGCGAAAGATCGCTCGCGCCGCGCGACGACGACCGGGAGCGGCCCCGTGAGGCGGGCCACCTCCCCGCCACCTCCGCCGGATGCGACCGCCGTGGCCGTCGCCGGCCCCGAGAACCGGTCCCCGGATCGTCGGGCTCGCCGGAGATGCACGCTCCACAGCGCGATGCCCGCCACGGTCAGGATGCCCCAGGCCAGCAGAGCCGCCGGCCACCCGATGAGCGAGGCCAGCGGGGCGGTGGCAAGGGAGGTCAGGAGCGATCCGACGTTCAGCATCGCCACGTAGGCCGCGGTCACCACGGCGACCCTCGGCCCCGGGACATCCCGTCGGATGATCACCGGAATGACCACATTGCCGATCGTCACGGCCGCTCCGATGACGAGCATCCCCGCGAGCATCCACTCGAATCCGGGAACCGTCCGGATGAGCGTGCCGCACAGGACGCCCGTGAGCGAGATCAGCAGCGCGATCTCGGCGCCCGCCCGGCGGATGACCAGCGCCGCCACCGGAGTGAGGAGCGCGAACATCAGCACCGGTGCGGTTGTGATCAGTCCCGCGGCGGCAGAGCCGATTCCGAGGTCGTCCTCGATCTCACGGAGCACGGGCGTGGGCGCGACGATCGGACCGCGCAGACTGATCGCGGCGACGAGGATGCCGACCACGACCAGGGCGATACCCGTTCCGGGGACGAACGGTCGGTTGCCGGCGGTCACGCGCCGAGTCTAGGCGGCGGTCCGGGTCACGCCCCGCGGGGTCGTCGGCCCGCGATCCAGTCCTTCAGGCGCGGGAGTGACCACGTCGTCACGATCCGGTCGGCGGGGATCCCGGCGTCCTCGGCCCTCCGCGCGCCGTGGTCGAGGAGCGAGAGCTGGCCCGGCGCGTGGGCGTCCGAGTCGATCGAGAACAGGCAGCCCGCCGCAAGGGCGATCGCGATCAGTTCCTCCGGCGGATCCTGTCGCTCCGGCCGGGAATTGATCTCCACGGCGACGCCGTGGGCCGCGCACGCGTCGAAGACCGCCGCCGCGTCGAACACCGACGGGGGGCGCATGCCACGGGCACCCTCCACCAGCCGGCCGGTGACATGCCCGAGCACGTCGACGCGACCTCCCGCGACGGCGGCGACCATCCGCCTCGTCATCGCGTCCGCATCCATCCGCAGCTTCGAATGCACCGACGCCACGACGATGTCCAGCTGGGCGAGGAGCTCGGCGTCCTGGTCCAGGTCGCCGTCGTCGAGGATGTCGACCTCGATCCCCCACAGCATGGTGAAGGCGTCCGTCCCGAGCCCGCGGACGACATCGCGCTGTGCACGCAGCCGATCCGCACTCAGGCCGTGAGCGACGCGCAGACGCGGAGAGTGGTCGGTGAGCGCGAGGTACTCGTGGCCGAGCTCCCGTGCCCCCGCGGCCATGAGCGCAGGGGAGGTGAGCCCGTCCGACCAGTCGCTGTGGGCGTGCAGGTCCCCGCGAAGGAGCCCGCGCAGCCGGGAGTCCTGCTCGACGCCGGCACGCGTGCGGAGATCCGCGAGATAGTCCGGGACGACTCCCGCGCGCGCTTGGACGATCACCGCGAGGGTCGACTCCCCGATCCCCTTCGTGCGCCGCAGAACCGCCACGTCGTCCAGCTGGGCGTCGGTCAGGCCGGCGACGGCATCCGCCGCCACGCGGAACGCGCGCGACTTGTACCGGGACGACCGCTCGCGCTCGAGCAGACCCGCGATCTCGCTCAGTGCCGCGTGCGGGTCCATCGTGCCTGCCGGGTCAGCCTGCGAGATCGCGCGTGGCGTCGACCCAGCGCTGAAGGGTGGACGCCGCCGCGCCGGAGTCGATCGCCGATGCGGCATCGTCGCGCGCCTCCGCGAGCCGCTCGAGGATCGGACGCTGCACCTGCCCCGCGTCTCGGAACAGACGGTAGGCCACCAGACCCGCCGCGGCGTTCAGCAGGACGATGTCGCGGACGGCGCCGCTCTCGCCCTGGAACGTGCGGTGGACCACCGCCGCGTTGTGCGCGGGATCTCCGCCGAGGAGATCGGAGATGTCGGCGAGAGGGATGCCGAGATCGCGCGGATCCAGATCATGCTCGTGGATGTCGCCGCGGCTCACCTCCCACAGACGGCTGTGACCGGTGGTCGTCAGCTCGTCCAGCCCGTCATCGCCGCGGAAGACGAGTGCCGTCGCGCCGCGGGTGCGGAAGACACCGGTGATGAGGGGCACACGGTCGAGATGGGCGACACCGACCGCGTTCGCCTCGGCCCGGGCGGGGTTGCACAGAGGCCCGAGGAAGTTGAACACCGTCGGGACCCCGAGCTCCTTCCGGGTGGCTGCGGCGTGACGGAAGCCGGGGTGGAAGGCTGCGGCGAAGGCGAAGGTGATCCCGGCCCGGGGCAGGGCTTCGGCGACGGCCTCCGGGGAGAGACTCAGATCCACGCCGAGGGCGCCGAGGACGTCGGAGGATCCCGAGGAGGAGCTGGCGGCGCGATTGCCGTGCTTGACGACGGGGACGCCGGTCGCGGCGGCCACGAGCGCGGCCATCGTCGAGACGTTGACCGTTCCGAAGCGATCCCCGCCGGTGCCGACGATGTCGAGGACTCCCGGGTCGACCGGGAGCGGAAGAGCCGACTCCAGGATGGCGTCGCGGAATCCGACGATCTCGTCGACCGTCTCCCCCTTCGCGCGCAGTGCGATCAGGAACGCGGCGAGTTGAGAAGGCGTGGCCGTGCCGCGCATGATGCCGCGCATCGCCCAGGTCGACTCCGAAACGCTCAGATCGCGTCGGTCGAGAAGGGTGGTCAGGACATCCGGCCAGGTGTACAGCTCCGCCATTCCACCGAGCCTACTGGCGACGGCGAATCGAGATCGATCCGTGACCCGGATGCCGCTGTCCGGTGTTCAGCGCTCTCGTCGGGGGTTCTCAGCCGATTCCCGGCCCGCGCGAAGGCCCGTCCGAGGTGCATGCCGGGCGAAAGTATCTCCGTCGGTGCGATCCAGCGGGCCGGGTATCGGCCATAATGGTGAGCGTGACGACCTCCACTGCGACCTACTCCCAGGCCATGCGGTCCGTCAAGCGGCCGGATCCGGTCGCCGTCGGAACCATCGTGTGGCTCGGCAGCGAGGTGATGTTCTTCGCGGGTCTCTTCGCGATCTACTTCACCCTGCGCAGCACCTCGCCCGAGCTCTGGGCCCAGGAAAGCGCGCTGCTGAATGTCCCTTTCGCGACCGTGAACACGATCATCCTGGTCATGTCCTCCGTGACGTGCCAGATGGGCGTCTTCGCCGCTGAGCGCTTCCAGCCGTACTCGACGAAGAAGCGCGGCATCCTCGGCTGGGGAATGGTGGAGTGGTTCTGGCTGACCTTCGCGCTCGGCGCCATCTTCGTCTCCGGCCAGGTGTGGGAGTACGCGCAGCTCGTCGCCGAGGGCGTCGCGATCGACACGAACGCCTACGCCTCCGCCTTCTACCTGACGACCGGGTTCCACGCCCTGCACGTCACCGGCGGTCTGGTCGCCTTCCTCCTCGTCATCGGCCGCGCTTACGCGGTGAAGAACTTCGGCCGCAAGGAGATGACCTCCTCGATCGTCGTCTCGTACTACTGGCACTTCGTCGACGTGGTGTGGATCGCTCTGTTCCTCGTCATCTACTTCCTGAAATAGGAGCTGATTCCCGACATGGCACGCACCACACAGCGCCGCAATCACGGACGTCGCAGCCCTTGGGCAGCCGCCGCGCTGATCGGCATCGGCCTGCTCATCACGGGCGGGGCCTACGCGGGCGCATCCGCCGCGATGGCGTCGACGACCGAGCCGACGATCAACTCCGCGCTGACCATCGACGACGGCAAGAAGCTCTTCCAGGCGAACTGCGCGACCTGCCACGGACTCGACCTCCAGGGAAGCCTCGAGGGCCCCGCGCTCTACGGCGTCGGCGAGCTCTCCGTGCACTTCCAGATGAGCACCGGTCGCATGCCGCTGCAGATGCAGGGCCCCCAGGCTCCGCAGAAGCCGGTCCAGTTCACGGACGAGCAGATCGCCGCCATCGGCGCGTACGTCCAGTCGACCTCCCCCGGGCCGTCGTTCCCCGCGGACGCCGTGCTCGACGGCGAGGGCGACGTCGCCCACGGCGGTGAGTTGTTCCGCATCAACTGCGCGATGTGCCACAACGTCGCCGGCGCCGGTGGCGCGCTCACCGAGGGCAAGTACGCCCCGGCGCTGCACACCACGACGCCGCTGAACATGTACGCCGCGATGGTCACCGGCCCGCAGAACATGCCGGTCTTCAACGACCTGAACCTGACGCTCGAGGAGAAGCGGGACATCATCTCCTACCTGCTCTACCTGCAGGAGAACGAGTCCGCCGGTGGATTCTCGCTCGGCTCCCTCGGTCCCGTGTCGGAGGGCCTGTTCATCTGGATCTTCGGGATCGGATCTCTGATCGCGATCACCGTGTGGATCACGGCGAAATCCAACTGACCGAATCATGAACACCAGCACGAACGAGGAGCAGCATGGCACACGAGGTTGACGCCCTCGAGCACGAGAGGGAGAGCTGGAAGCCCTCGTCGGGGCTCGCCGTCGTCGTCAGCGACCCGGTGCGCAACCCGGACCTTCCTCCGCACCGCGAGCGGATGACGGACAAGGACCCGGCGGCGATGACGCGCGCGGTCCGCACCATCTACACGCTGTTCTACCTCTCGGTGGCGGGGAGCATCTGGGCGATCGCCGCCTACATGCTCTTCCCCATCGAGAGCGGTCAGATCGTCGACATCCGGGCGAACAACCTGTTCATCGGTCTCGGAATCGCCCTGGCCCTCCTCGCCATCGGCATCGCGGCGATCCACTGGTCCAAGGCGGTCATGCCCGACAAGGAGCACGTCGAGGATCGGCATGCGACCCGCGGTCGGGACGAGACCCGTGCCGCCGCCATCGAGGTCTTCGAGGTCGCGAACGAGGAGTCCGGCTTCGGCCGCCGCACGATGGTGCGCAACTCCCTCATCGCGGCGCTCGTCGCTTCCGTGGCGCCCGCGGTCGTCCTCTTCCGTGGCCTTGCTCCGTTCAACACCCCGACCAACCCGATCGCGGGAAACCCGGTCGCCCTGCTCAGCCACACGATGTGGGAGCCGGGGATGCGCCTCGCGCATGACCCGACCGGTGAGCCGATCCGCGCCGCCGACGTGACCATCGGCTCGGCGGTCCACGTCATCCCGCAGCCGCTGGCCGCCCTGTCGCACGAAGACGGCTACTTGGAGGAGAAGGCGAAGGCGATCGTCCTCCTGATGCGTCTCCAGCCGGAAGATCTCATCGAGCCGGCCGACCGCGCCGACTGGTCGTACGACGGCATCGTCGCGTACTCCAAGGTCTGCACCCACGTCGGGTGCCCCGTGGCCCTGTACGAGCAGCTCACGCACCACCTGCTCTGCCCGTGCCACCAGTCCCAGTTCGACGTGACCGATCAGGCCAAGGTCATCTTCGGACCGGCTGCCCGCCCGCTGCCGCAGCTTCCCATCACCGTGGATGCCGACGGATACCTCGTCGCCCGCAGCGACTTCACCGAGCCCGTGGGCCCGAGCTTCTGGGAGCGTCATTGAGTACCGCAACCACTGATCCGCAGGGGACGCCGGCCGAGGCCGGCACCCGCGACAAGCCGCTCGGCGGCCGCTTCGTCGGCGCCGCCTCGAACTACATCGACGAGCGCACCAGCCTCTCCGGCATGGTCAAGGAGCTCGGTCGCAAGATCTTCCCCGACCACTGGTCGTTCATGCTCGGCGAGATCGCGCTGTGGAGCTTCGTCGTCGTCCTCCTGTCGGGGACGTTCCTGACGTTCTTCTTCCAGGCCTCCATGGCCGAGGTGCACTACACCGGCGCGTATGAGCCGATGCGGGGCATCGAGATGTCGGCCGCCATGGCGTCGGCGCTCGAGATCTCCTTCGACACCCGCGGCGGTCTCCTCGTCCGCCAGCTGCACCACTGGGCCGCCCTGGTCTTCGTCGCCGGCATCGGCGTGCACATGCTGCGCGTGTTCTTCACCGGCGCGTTCCGCAAGCCACGCGAGATCAACTGGGTGATCGGATTCGTCCTGTTCATCCTCGCCATGGCCGAAGGCTTCACCGGATACTCGCTTCCGGACGACGTGCTCTCCGGCAACGGCCTCCGGATCATCGACGGCATGATCAAGGGCATCCCGCTCATCGGCACGTGGACGTCGTTCCTGTTGTTCGGCGGCGAGTTCCCCGGCACCGCGATCGTCGGTCGCCTCTACGCCCTGCACATCCTGATCCTGCCGGCGATCCTCGTGGCCCTCCTCGCGGTGCACCTGATGCTGATGATCATCAACAAGCACACGCAGTTCGCCGGTCCCGGTCGCACGAACAGCAACGTCGTGGGCTACCCGATGATGCCGGTCTACATGTCGAAGATGGGCGGCTTCTTCTTCATCGTCTTCGGCGTGCTGGTGCTGATCGCGTCGCTCTTCACGATCAATCCCATCTGGAACTACGGCCCCTACGACCCGTCACCGGTGTCCGCGGGAACGCAGCCTGACTGGTACATCGGCTTCGCGGACGGGGCTCTGCGTCTCATTCCGCCGCACTGGGAGTTCGTGCTCTTCGACCGCACCTTCTCGATGAACATCCTCGTCCCGCTCGTCGGACTCGGCGTCTTCATCGTGCTGGTGATGATCTACCCCTTCATCGAGGCGTGGGTCACGGGCGACAAGCGCGAGCACCACATCGCCCAGCGTCCGCGCAACGCCGCGACGCGTACCGCCATCGGCGCCGCCGGCGTGACCTTCTACGCCGTGCTCTGGGCCGCTGCATCCTCCGACATCATCGCCACGCACTTCTGGCTGACGATGGAGGGAGTCATCCACGGACTCCAGGCGGCACTCATCCTGGGCCCGATCGTCGCCTACTTCGTCACGAAGCGCATCTGCATCGCGCTCCAGAAGAAGGACCGTGAGATCGCACTCCACGGCTACGAGTCCGGACGCATCGTCCGCCTCCCCGGTGGTGAGTACATCGAGGTGCACCAGCCCGTCGACGAGTACGAGCGCTGGAAGCTCATCGACTACGAGACCTACGAGCCGCTCGTCGTGCGTCCGAACGCCAAGGGCAGCATCCCCTGGCACCAGAACCTCCGGGCCGCCGTGTCGCGCTGGTTCTTCGAGGACCGCCTGACCCCGGTCACGCAGTCCGAGCTCGACGCCGCGCTGGCTCACCAGCACCATGAGCTCGAACACATCGCCGAGGAAGAGGATCGCGAGCTGCAGGCCGCCCACGAGCGCGCGGGCGTTCCGGATGCACCGCACGTCCCGATCGACGACGGTCACCAGTCCGAGACCGCTGTCCGTCCTTCCAACGTGATCATCCCGGAGGACGACGGCAAGAAGTCCTGACGCTGAGTCATATGTGAGAACGGCCCCTCTTCCGAGAGGGGCCGTTCTTCTGCGCCTGACGGAGGGCCGACGCCACGGCGGAAAGAATGGCGCTCGTCGTACGCCCCATGGCGGTCCATGGAGGCCGCACCACGACCCCGCGTCGCTACGGTGGACCCATGCCGACCCCAGAAGACGCTGTCGACTACTTCCAGCGTCGCCTGCAGCACGAGACGGATCCCGCGGATGTGTATGCCGCACAACGCGCCGGAGACCGCTTCGTGATCATCGATGTCCGGAACGCCGAGGCGTGGGCCCAGGGCCGCGTCCAGGGCGCCACACACATACCGCACGCAGACCTCCCTGCCCGCGCACCCCGAGAACTCGATCCCGCTGTGCCCGTGGTGGTCTACTGCTGGAGCCCCGGCTGCAACGGCGGCGTGCGCGGCGCCCTCGCCCTCGCCTCTCTCGGATACGACGTGAAGGAGATGATCGGCGGCTTCGAGTACTGGTCGCGCGAAGGCCTCCCCACCGTCGCCGACGACGGCCCACTCCCCCGCACCTTCGATCCCCTCGTCACCGTGATGCGTCGCTGACAGGAACGGCAGAAACGGAGAAGGCCCCCACTGATGTGTGGGGGCCTTCTCCGTCTCGCGAGTGATGATCAGCGAGCGAAGTATCCGCGGTAATACTCGAAGACCCAGCCGACGATGGCGACCAGGAAGACCGCGACACCGATCGGGAACATCCACACGCCGACAGCGAGTCCGAGGATCGCCAGGGAGGCGGAAGCGGCGAGGACGATGGGCCACCACGACCACGGGCTGAACTCTCCGAGCTCCGGGTCACCGTCGTCGATATCGGCCGTGAGCGTGTCTTCGGGCAGCTCCCCGCCCTGTGCCTTGTGCACCTTGCCGATATAGAAGGCGATCAGCGCGGACATCAAGGCCAAGAAGACCAGGGCCACGCTCCCCACCCACTCAACGGAGTTGGTGAAGATCATCCAAGTACCCGCGCCAGGATCGGCCGCGGCCTCCGTCGACCAATGGGCGACGAGGTTCCAAGCGACGTACACAGCGGCGACAATGGTGAAGAAGACGGTCAGAATCCACCATAGACCGGTATTGGTGCGCACTTACTTGACCTTTCCTTCGGCGACGTCCACCACGGGAGCCTCGGGCGCGTCCTTCGCCGGCCCCACACCGACCGGGATACCCGCCTCGGGGTGGTTCAGGTCGAACGCGGGACGCTCGCTGCGGATGCGGGGAATCGAGGTGAAGTTGTGACGGGGAGGCGGGCAGGACGTCGCCCATTCGAGCGACGCACCGTAGCCCCATGGGTCGTTCACCGTCACGCGCGGTGCCTTGCGTGCCGTGATCCAGACGTTGAACAGGAACGGGATCATCGAGGCCGCCAGGACGATCGAGCCGATCGTCGACAGCTGGTTCTGCCACGTCCAGTTGTCGAAGCTCGAGTAGTCCGCATACCGGCGGGGCATACCGTCGACACCCAGCCAGTGCTGGACGAGGAACGTCATGTGGAAGCCGATGAACAGGAGCCAGAAGTGGACCATACCCAGGCGCTCGTTGAGCATCTTGCCCGTCCACTTCGGCCACCAGAAGTAGAAGCCGGCGAACATCGCGAAGACGACCGTGCCGAAGACCACGTAGTGGAAGTGCGCCACGACGAAGTAGGAGTCCGAGAGGTGGAAGTCCAGCGGCGGCGACGCGAGGATCACGCCGGTGAGACCACCGAAGACGAACGAGATGAGGAATCCGAGGGAGAAGACCATGGGCGTCTCGAAGGTGACGGATCCTCGCCACATCGTGCCGATCCAGTTGAAGATCTTCACGCCCGTCGGAACGGCGATGAGCATCGTCATCAACGCGAAGAACGGCAGCAGGACGGCACCCGTCACGTACATGTGGTGCGCCCAGACCGCGACGGACAGCGCGGCGATCGCGATGGTCGCGTAGACGAGCGTCTTGTACCCGAAGATCGGCTTCCGGCTGAAGACCGGGAAGATCTCGGAGACGATGCCGAAGAACGGCAGCGCGATGATGTACACCTCGGGGTGCCCGAAGAACCAGAAGAGATGCTGCCAGAGCAGGACCCCGCCGTTCTGCGGGTCGTAGATGTGCGCGCCCAGCACGCGGTCCGCCGCCGCGGCGAAGATCGCGGCCGCGAGGATCGGGAACGCCATCAGGATCAGGATGCTGGTGACGAGCGTGTTCCAGGTGAAGATCGGCATCCGCCACATCGTCATGCCGGGGGCGCGCATCGTGATGATCGTGGTGATGAAGTTGACGGCACCGAGGATCGTTCCGAAACCGCTCATACCCAGACCGAGCATCCAGAGGTTTCCCCCGACGCCTGGAGAGAAGCTCGCATTCGCCAGCGGTTGATAGGCGAACCATCCGAACGCCGCCGCGCCCTGGGGGGTGAGGAATCCGGCGACCGCGATGGTCGAGCCGAAGAGGAAGAGCCAGAAGGCGAAGGCGTTCAGTCGCGGGAACGCGACGTCCGGCGCGCCGATCTGCAGCGGGAGCAGCGCGTTGGCGAACCCGGCGAACAGCGGTGTCGCGAACATCAGCAGCATGATCGTGCCGTGCATCGTGAACAGCTGGTTGTACTGGTCCTTGGTCGGGATGATCTGCATCCCGGGCTCGAACAGTTCGGCACGGATGATGAGCGCCATCACGCCGCCGAGCAGGAAGAACGTGAAGGACGAGATCAGGTACATGTACCCGATGGTCTTGTGGTCAGTGGAGGTGATCCACTTGACGATGATGTTCCCCTTCTGCTCCGTGCGGTTGCGGCTCAGCAGAGCCGCCTGGCGCGGAGGGAGGGTGGTGGGCCTGCTGGAGCCCGATTCCTGGAGCGGAAGCGTCGTCGCCATGGTCAGTCCTGTCCCTCGGGAGCGGAACCGCCCGTGCCGGGCAGGTTCTGAAGTCGGTCGTACGCGTCGTTGATGTCGCCGGTCTGACCCGCCGCACGCAAGGACGCGAGGTAGCTGTCGTACTCGGACTGGCTGACGACCTCGACGTTGAAGAGCATCATCGAGTGGTACTCGCCGCAGAGTTCGGCGCACTTCCCGGCGTACGTGCCCTCACGGGTCGGCGTGAAGGACCAGTAGTTGTCCTTGCCGATGTACATGTCCTTCTTGTACAGGAAGTCGATGATCCAGAAGGAGTGGATCACGTCGCGCGACTGCAGCTTGATCTTCACCGTCTGGTCGACGGGGAGGTACAGGGTCGGCAGCTCGGAGACGATGTCGCCGCGGGCGTCGGTCTGCGCCTGGACGCCCATGCTCCACACGGTGTCCGACTCGGACTCACCGTCGTACTGGAAGTCCCAGGCCCACTGCTTGCCGATCGCGGTGATCGAGACGTCGGGGTCCTCGGTCTGGGTCTCGAGGATCGCCTGGTCACGCGCGGTGAAGGCGAAGAACCCGATCACGAGGATGAGCGGCACGATCGTGTAGAAGATCTCAATCGGCATGTTGTAGCGCAGCTGCACGGGCAGGCCGACCTGTCCGCGGCGCCGGCGGTATGCGATCACGGCCCAGCCCATCAGGCCCCAGGTGATGAACCCGACGGCCAGGAGCACGATCCAGGAGTTCACCCACAGACCCGACACCATCTCGGTGTGGTTCGTGGCCGGGGTACCGTCCTCGACGAAGCCGGGGAGGAAGCCGTTGAGCTCCGTCGGGGTGCAACCGGCGAGGACTGCTGCCGCTGCGATCCCGACAGGGAGAACGGCCCAGCGGATTCGACGTTTCGGGGGCACGATGCACCTTTCCGGGTCGCGGATATTTCATCCGCCAGTCTAGGGCAAGCGCCCAGGGTATTCAGGCCATCTACCCAGGTTCCGCGGGGGTCGGGACGCGGGAAATGCCGGGTCCGGCATCCTTTCGGAGCCCCCTCGAAACGCCGGGATTCCGGCCGGACGGGTCAGTGGAAGCTGTCGCCGCAGGCGCAGCTGCCGGCAGCGTTGGGGTTGTCGATCGTGAAGCCCTGCTCCGAGATCGTGTCCTTGAAGTCGATCGTCGCACCGTCGAGGTAGGGGACGCTCATGTCGTCGATGATGACCTCGACCCCGTCGAAGTCGACGGTCTTGTCTCCGTCGAGGTAACGCTCGTCGAAGTACAGCTGGTAGATGAGACCGCTGCAGCCGCCGGGCTGGACGGCGACGCGCAGACGGAGGTCGTCACGCCCCTCCTGCTCCAGCAGCGTCTTCACCTTGAGCGCGGCGGCGTCGGTCAACAGGACGCCGTGTTCGCGGGCGGTCTGATCGGTGGTCAGCGCGGTGTCGGTCATGGCACTCCTCGTCGAAGCCGCCGTTCATGGCGGATGCGATCGATTCTACGCGTCCCGATTCCGTCCGGGGGTCGCCGGGCGGGCGACGTCGCGATCAGTCCGCGACACGCCGGTCGAGGCGTTCCAGCAGCAGCGCTTCGGAGAGCACTGCGTTGCGGAACGTCTCCAGGTGGAGCGACTCGTTCGGACTGTGCGCGCGGGAGTGCGGGTCCTCCACTCCCGTCACGAGGATCTGCGCCGACGGGAACTCCCTCACCAGATCCGCGATGAAGGGGATCGAACCGCCGACCCCGATGTCGACCGGGTCCACGCCGTATCCGCGCGCGAGCGCGTCCCGCGCATCGGCGACCGCCCATCCCCCGGTGTCCACCAGGAACGCGTCGCCGAAATCGGCATCCGTGAACTGCAGCTCGGCTCCCCACGGAGCCCGCTCGCGCAGGTGCCGCTCGATGGCCGCGTACGCCTCCCGCGCCGGCTGGCCGGGGGCCACTCGTGCGCTGATGACGAAGGACACCTCGGGGGTGAGGGTGTTGGACGCGTTGGCGAGGCTGGGAGCGTCCGTCCCGGTGATCGTGATCGAGGGCTGGTTCCAGATGCGCGAGAGGATGCTCCCCCGCCCGACCGGCTGGACGCCCGCCGGGAGTCCCGCCTCGTCCCGCAACGTCTCCTCCGAGTACGGGGGCGTCTGCGCGTCCCGCGCACGGAGGCCGTCGACGGCGACGGCACCGTCGGCGTCCCACAGCGTCGAGAGCAGCGTCACGCCCGCCATCATCGCGTCAGGCACAGCTCCCCCGAACATGCCGGAGTGGGATGCGTGCTCCAATGTGCGCACCCGGAGAGTGAACCTCGTGTTGCCGCGCAGCGACACCGTGAGCGCCGGGGTACGCGCATCCCAGTTGCCCGAGTCCGCCACCACGATGACGTCAGCCCGGAGGATGTCGGCGTTCTCGGCGAGGAAGGCGGCGAAGGAGCGGGACCCGGCCTCCTCCTCGCCCTCGAAGAAGAGGGCCACACCGAGATCCGGGTCCTCCGACACCTGCGCAAGCGCTCGGAGCGCCGCGATGTGGGCCATGATGCCCGCCTTGTCGTCCGCCGCACCGCGCCCGTAGAGACGCCCGTCCCGCACGGTGGGCTCGAAGGGCGGCGATTCCCAGAGTGCGTCGTCGCCGACGGGCTGCACGTCGTGGTGGGCGTAGAGGAGGATCGTGGGGCGACCGTTCTTCGCGGCGCGGCGGGCCACGACGGCGGGCGCTCCGACCTCGTCCGAGTCGGGGACGGCGGCGCGACGGATCTCCACCGTGTCGAACAGACCGACCGCGCGCGCGAGCTCCGCGACCGCCTCCGCGCTCCGCTCCAGCTGAGCGGGATCGAACCCCGGGAAGGCGACGGAGGGGATGCGCACGAGAGCGCCGAGATCCGCCAGAGCGGAGGGGATGCCGGAGTCGACTGCCTCGTGGACAGCGGACTCCCGGGTGTGTTCGGAGACCATGCGGGTAATCTTAAGCGCACCCCTGACCGCTTCCCCGAGGATGATCGTGGCCAAGACACCCGCTGCCCCTGCACCGAACGACGCGACGAGCGGCGAGACCGGCGACTCCGTCTCGGGAAAGGGCCGCCCCACGCCCACCCGCGCTGAGCGCGAAGCGGCCCGCAAGCGTCCACTCGTCGCCGACACGAAAGAAGCGAAGGCCCGTGCGCGCGCCGAGCTCCAGGCCCAGCGGGAGAAGGCCCGTCAGGGCATGGCGAACGGCGACCCGCGCTACCTCCCCGCCCGTGACCAGGGGCCGCAGCGGAAGTTCGTCCGCGACTTCGTCGACGGTGGCTGGCACCTCGGCGAGGCCGTCATGCCCGCGATGATCGTCGTGATCCTCGCCACCTTCATTCCGGTGCCGGCCGTGCAGTTCTACTCCTTCGTCGGGCTCTGGATCTTCATCCTCTTCGTCATCGGAGACATGATCATCACGTCGATCCGCGCCAAGGCGGGCGTCAAGGAGCGCTTCGGCGCCGATCGGATGGAGAAGGGGCTCGGCTGGTACGCCGCCATGCGGACCATCCAGATGCGCTTCCTCCGTCTTCCGAAGCCGCAGGTCAAGCGCGGCCGGAAGCCCTGAGCCGGACGAGACCCCGATTGATCTGCCGGGCCCACAGGGGGCCTCGGTAGAGGAACGCGGTGTAGCCCTGAACGAGGTCCGCTCCTGCATCCAGTCGCTCCTGCACGTCCTCAGCGGTGTCGACACCGCCCACGGAGACCACACAGAATCCGGCGGGGACGTTCTGCCTCACCAGACGCAGAACCTCGAGGGAGCGCGCGCGCAGCGGCGCGCCGCTGAGTCCTCCCGCACCCGCCGCCGACACGACGTCCTCGGGAGTGCGCAGTCCCTCCCGGGAGAGGGTCGTGTTCGTCGCGATCAGCCCCGCGAGGCCCAGATCGACGGCCAGGCGCGCCACCGCGACGACCTCGTCGTCGGGGAGATCGGGAGCGATCTTCACCAGCAGCGGTGTGGTGCCCGCCGTGTCACGCACGGCTTCGAGCAGAGGACGCAGCGTCTCCACCGCTTGGAGGCCACGAAGGCCCGGCGTGTTCGGCGAGGAGACGTTGACGACGAGATAGTCGGCGAGGGGTGCGAGGAGTGACGCGCTCCGGACGTAGTCATCCGTGGCCGCGTCGACGTCCACCACTCGGCTCTTGCCGATGTTCACACCCAGCACGGGACGACGACGGCGTCGACGGAGACGCTCCAGACGTGCGGCGGCCGCCTCTGCGCCGCCGTTGTTGAAGCCCATCCGGTTGATCACCGCGCGATCCGGCACGAGACGGAACAGTCGAGGCCGCGGGTTGCCCTCCTGCGGCACCGCAGTGATGGTCCCCACCTCGACGTGCCCGAAACCGAGCGCATCGAGCCCCGGAGCGCCGATGACGTCCTTGTCGAACCCGGCGGCGACGCCGAAGGGCGAGGCGAACCGCAGGCCGAGGGCTGTCGTGGCCAGCTCCGGCGCGGGCGCGGTCAGGCCGCGCGCGATCCACGCGAAAGGCGGGATCCCGAGGACGCGGATCACCGTCATCGCACCGTGGTGCGCGGTCTCCGGGTCGATACGGCTGAGAACGGTCCGGAAGAAGAAGGGATACATCCGCTCCAGAGTATCGCCGGGTGCGACTACTCCCGATCGTCCGTGACGTCGGGATCCTGCGCGCCCCGGGCATGGTCGATCCGCAGCTGCTCGATCGCGGCTTCGAAGTCGTCCAGCGAATCGAAGGCCTGGTAGACGCTCGCGAACCGGAGGTACGCGACCTCGTCGAGGTCGCGGAGGGGTCCGAGGATGGCGAGCCCGATCTCGTTGGCATCGATCTGCGACGCGCCGGTCTGGCGGACCGTCTCTTCGACCCGCTGCGCCAGGAGCGCGAGGTCCGCCTCGGTCACGGGGCGCCCCTGACAAGCTTTGCGCACCCCCGACATCACCTTCTCACGACTGAAGGGCTCGATCACCCCGGAACGCTTGATGATGTTGAGGCTGGCCGTCTCGACCGTCGTGAACCGTCCTCCGCACTGCGGACACTGACGACGGCGACGGATGCTGAGGCCGTCGTCACTGGTCCGGGAATCGATGACGCGCGAGTCCGGGTGGCGGCAGAACGGGCAGTGCATGACACCCGAGCCTACGTCGTCGCCTGCGCGTCGCCCTCGAAACGCGCGGTGACCGCTTCCCCGTGCGCCGGCAGGGCTTCTGCGTCCGCCAAGGTCACGATCGCCCCGTGGACGGCCCGAAGCGCCTCCCGGTCGTATTCGACGATCTGCTGCGGGCGGAGGAACGTCGCCGCCGAGAGCCCGGGCGCGTATCGGGCCTGTCCCCCGGTCGGGAGCACGTGGTTGCTTCCGGCGAGGTAGTCGCCGAGACTCACCGGCGTGTGTGCGCCGACGAAGACGGCGCCCGCGTGCACGAAATCCTCCGGACGGGGGTCGTTAAGGTGCAGTTCGAGGTGCTCGGGAGCGTAGGCATTGCTGAATGCCGTCGCCGTCTCGCGATCGTCGACCAGGACGATCGCCGACTGCTCGCCGCGGAGCGCCTCCGCCACACGAGCGGAGTGCCGCGTGCGCGGTGCGCGATCCGCCACCTCGCGGACGACCGCGTCGGCGAGATCCGTCGACGTCGTCACGAGGACGGCCGACGCCTGTTCGTCGTGTTCGGCCTGGGAGATGAGGTCGGCCGCGATCAGCCGAGGGTCGGCATCCGCGTCGGCGACGATGAGGATCTCGGTCGCCCCCGCTTCCGAGTCGGTTCCGACGCGACCCGCCACCGCGCGCTTCGCCGACGCGACGAAGTTGTTGCCCGGGCCGGTGACGACGTCCACGGGCGCGAGTCCCAGCGACGGAACGCCGTAGGCGAAGGCGCCGATCGCGCCGGCACCGCCCATCGCGTACACCTCGTCCACGCCCAGCAGACGCGCGGCGGCGAGGATGACGGGGTGCACCCGGCCGCCGTGCGTGCTCTGGGGCGGGGATGCGAGCGCGATCTCCTGCACACCGGCCACTTGGGCGGGGATCACGTTCATGACCACGCTCGAGGGGTACACGGCCTTCCCGCCCGGAACGTAGAGTCCCACGCGGCGGACGGGTTGCCACCGCTGGTGCACGCGTGCGCCCGGCGCGATGTCCGTGGTCACCGGCGCGGGGACCTGCGCCGCGGAACCCCGGCGGACCCGCCCGGCCGCCTCCTCCAGGGCAGCGCGAACCGCCGGATCGAGGCTCGCCAGCGCTTCGTCGAAGTGGGAGGCGGGCACCCGGATGGCGTGGTCGCTTACTCCGTCGAAGCGGGCGGCCTGCTCGCGGAGCGCCGTCTCCCCTCGTTCGGCGACGTCATGGACGACAGCCGTGGCGACGGCGAGGGCTTCCTCACGTGCCACGGTGGCGCGCGGAACGAGCGCCGTCAGGTCGGCAGGCGAAAGGGCGCGCCCGCGCAGATCGATGGTGCGAAGCATCCTTCTACGCTAGCGCGCCCATTCGGCTCGGGCCGCGCGCGGGGATCAGCCGCGGGTCACGTCCGATACGTCATGCAGGTAGCCGACCCGCCCGTCCTCGTGGCGGATGACGAAGACCTCGCCCCGGTCCTCGATCACCAGAGCCCACGCGGTGGGGCCGATGCGGAACAGCGGGATGCCGATCTCGTCGACGACGTCCCGCTCCTCCGGCGCCAGTGCCCAGAAGGCCTGGTTGCTGACGGGGGTGCCCGTCGCGGTGTCGGTGTCCTCGACGTCGTCCTCGAGAGGCTCGGCGACAGGCTCCTCCTCGGTCACGTCGACGACGGTGACGGGCTCGTAGGTGTCGCGGGTCTGGACGGGCTCCCACACGGCGGTCTGGGAGAAGTCCGCGTCAGTGCGCGTGTCGGTCTCATCGGCGGTGACCACGGGCGCCTCGTCGATCTCGGTCGCGACCGCCGGTTCCGGGCGCACCGGGGCCGGGCGGGGCGAGACGGGACGGATGGGTCGGGCGTTGCGGTGCGCGGGGATCTCGCGGCGACCGCGGAAGTCCTCGCTCAACGGCGGGATGAGCGGCGCGAAGACCGTGAGGACGACACCGGCGAGCATCAGGACGGCCATGATCCAGGTCACCCAGTTGCGCACCCACGGGCCGCCGTCGATCGCGATCGAGACCGTCTCCCAGAGGAGCTGGATCCACAGCACGGTCGCGACGGAGAACGCCACCGAGGCGAACTGGTCGATGCCGAGCGAGCCGACGCGACGGATCCCCTGCGGCGAGAGCCGGCGCAGGGCGATCAGGAACACCGCCACGGTCGGAACCCCGATGGTCAGCACCCACAGCAGACCCGAGGTCCAGACCGAATTGAACCCCACCGTCGTGATCGACACGAAGGACAGGATGAAGGCCACCAGCCAGACGGCCCCGATCGCGACCTCGCGGATGGAGAAGGGACCGACACCGTACTGCGGGTCCTCGGTCGTGCTCGCGGTCACGTCCTCCGACTCGGTGGTCGTGAGATCCCTCTGTTCGTCCGTCACGGTGTTCCCTTCTGCGTTCCTTCGACGCGGCGCGCGCCGTCGCCGATCCTACCTTCGGCGGATGAGACCACCGTGAGATCACCCGAGGCACTGCGGCCCGAGCAGCCCCTTCAGCTCTCCGTACAGATCAGCGGTGACCCGAACCGGATGGGGCACCTCGAACACCTTGGCCGCACGACCTCTGTGGAGCTTGAGCGTGACCTCTGTGTCTCCCGGATGCCGCCCCAGGACGGCGGCGAGTTCTCCGACGACGCGCTCGGTGGCACGGTTCTCCGGCATCAGGAGGGTCAGCGCCCCCGTGATGTCGACGGCGCCGAGGTCGGGGACGAAGGCGGACTGGGCGTGCAGGTTCAGCCCGTCGTCGCGGCGCGAGACGCGCCCTCGCACCACGAGGATCGAGTCCGCCTGCAGCATCGAGGAGAACTCGGTGTAGGTCTTGCCCATGAACATGACCGTCACTTCGCCGTCGAAGTCCTCCACGGTGATCATCCCGTAGGGGTTGCCGCTCTGTTTGGCCACGCGGTGCTGGACGCTGGTGACGAGCCCGGCGACGGTCACCTGATCACCGTCGTCGATCGTCTCCGACGCGAGGAGATCGTGGATGCTGGTCGATGCGTGCTTGGCCAGCGGGATCTCCAGGCCCGCGAGCGGGTGATCGGAGACGTACAGACCGAGCATCTCGCGTTCGAACGCCAGCTTGTCCTTCTTCGTCCACTCGGGGCGTTCGGGCACCTTCTGCGCCTGCGCGGGTTCGTCGTCCCCCCACAGCGAGTCGAAGTCGAAGCCGACCTCGCCGTGCGCCTCGCGGCGTTTGTCCAGCACGGCGGCTTCGGTCGCATCCTCGTGGATCTCCATGAGCGCGCGCCGCGTCGACCCGAGGGAATCGAAGGCGCCCGCCTTGATGAGGGACTCCACCGTGCGCTTGTTGGCCACGTGCACCGGGACCTTCGCCAGGAAGTCGTGGAAGCTCGCGAATCCCCCGTCCCCCCGAGACGCGACGATTCCGTCGACCACGTTGGTGCCGACGTTCCGCACGGCGCCGAGGCCGAAGCGGATGTCGTCGCCGACGGCGGCGAAGAAGCGGATCGACTGACCGACATCCGGCGGGAGCACCTTGATGCCCATACGACGGCATTCGTTGAGGTAGACCGCCATCTTGTCCTTGGAGTCTCCGACGCTTGTGAGCAGCGCCGCCATGTACTCGGCGGGATAGTGGGCCTTCAGGTACGCGGTCCAGTACGAGACCAACCCGTACGCCGCGGAGTGGGCCTTGTTGAAGGCGTAGTCCGAGAACGGCAGGAGGATGTCCCACAGCGCCTTGATGGCAGCTTCCCCGAATCCGCGTTCCTTCATCCCCCCGGAGAAGCCTTCGTACTGCTTGTCGAGTTCGGACTTCTTCTTCTTGCCCATCGCCCGGCGGAGGATGTCGGCCTGACCCAGGGAGAAGCCGGCGACCTTCTGCGCGATCGCCATCACCTGCTCCTGGTAGATGATCAGGCCGTAGCTGATGTCGAGGATCTCGCGCAGCGGTTCCTCGAGCTCGGGGTGGATCGGGGTGACGTCCTGCTGCCCGTTCTTGCGCAGCGCGTAGTTGATGTGCGAGTTCGCGCCCATCGGACCGGGTCGGTACAGCGCGATGACGGCGGAGACGTCTTCGAAGTTGTCCGGTTTCAGCAGGCGCAGGAGCGATCGCATCGGACCGCCGTCGAGCTGGAAGACGCCGAGCGTATCGCCGCGCGCCAACAGCTCGTAGGCGGCGCGGTCGTCGAGCTCCAGGTGCTCGAGATCGAGCTCCTCTCCGCGGTTGGTGCGGATGTTGTCGAGGGCGTCGGAGATGATCGTGAGGTTCCGCAACCCCAGGAAGTCCATCTTGATGAGCCCGAGGGATTCGCACGACGGATAGTCGAACTGGGTGACGATCTGCCCGTCCTGCTCGCGGCGCATGATCGGGATGATGTCGAGGAGGGGCTCGCTCGACATGATGACGCCCGCCGCGTGGACACCCCACTGGCGTTTGAGGCCCTCGAGCCCCAGAGCACGGTCGAAGACGGTCTTCGCCTCCGGGTCGCCGTCGATCAGCGCGCGGAACTCGCTGGCCTCCTTGAAGCGCGGGTGCTGATTGTCGTACATGCCGCTCAGGGGCATGTCCTTGCCCATCACGGCCGGCGGCATCGCCTTGGTCAGCCGTTCCCCCATGCTGAAGGGGAATCCGAGGACCCGGCCGGCGTCTTTGAGCGCCTGCTTCGATTTGATCGTGCCGTAGGTGACGATCTGCGCCACGCGCTCGGAGCCGTACTTCTCGGTCACGTAGTCGATGACCTCGCCGCGGCGCCGGTCGTCGAAGTCGACGTCGAAGTCGGGCATCGAGACGCGGTCGGGGTTGAGGAAGCGCTCGAAGATGAGGCCGTGCTCGAGCGGATCGAGATCGGTGATGCGCATCGCGTAGGCGACCATCGAGCCGGCACCCGAGCCCCGCCCGGGGCCGACGCGGATGCCGTTGTCCTTGGCCCAGTTGATGAAGTCGGCGACGACGAGGAAGTAGCCGGGGAACCCCATCTGCAGGATGATGCCGGTCTCGTACTCCGCCTGGCGGCGCACGCGGTCCGGGATGCCGTCCGGGTAGCGGTAGTGCAGGCCGGCCTCGACCTCTTTCACCAGCCAGCTGTCCTCGGTCTCCCCCTCGGGCACGGGGAAGCGGGGCATGTAGTTGGCGCTGGTGTTGAACTCGACCTCGCAGCGCTCCGCGATCAGCAGGGTGTTGTCGCACGCTTCGGGATGCTCGCGGAAGATCTGGCGCATCTCCTGCGCCGTCTTGATGTAGTAGCCGTCGCCGTCGAACTTGAACCGGTTCGGATCGTCCAGCGTTGAGCCCGATTGGACGCACAGGAGCGCCGCGTGCGCGTCGGCCTCGTGCTGGTGCGTGTAGTGGGAGTCGTTCGTGGCGACCAGGGGGATGCCGAGGTCTTTCGACAGGCGGATGAGGTCGCTCATCACCCGCCGCTCGATCGAGAGCCCGTGATCCATGATCTCGGCGAAGTAGTTCTCCTTGCCGAAGATGTCCTGGAACTCCGCCGCGGCCGCGCGCGCCGCGTCATACTGCCCGAGGCGCAGACGCGTCTGCACCTCGCCCGACGGGCAGCCCGTGGTGGCGATGAGGCCTTTCCCGTACGTCTGGAGCAGCTCCCGGTCCATACGCGGCTTGAAGTAGTACCCCTCGATGCTCGACAGGGAACTCAGTCGGAAGAGGTTGTGCATGCCCTCCGTACTGTGGCTCCACATCGTCATGTGGGTGTAGGCACCCGACCCGGAGACGTCGTCGCTCTTCTGCTCCGGACTCCCCCACGCGACGCGGGACTTGTCACTGCGATGCGTCCCCGGCGTGACGTAGGCCTCCAGCCCGATGATCGGCTTCACCCCCGCCGCCTTCGCGGCGTTGTAGAACTCGAATGCGGCGAAGGTGTTTCCGTGGTCGGTGACGGCGATGGCGGGCATGCCGTAGTCGGCGGCGGCCTGGGTCATCGCTCCGATCTTCGCCGCTCCGTCGAGCATCGAGTACTCGCTGTGCACGTGCAGGTGAACGAAAGAGTCGGCAGCCACCCCTCGAGTCTACGAACGTCGCCGACGTGCTCCGCGGCCCGTCCTCGCCTGCCGCGGAATCCCGCGCCCAGGTCACCTGACGCTCAACCAGAGGGTGAGACTCGGCACGCACGCACCCTAGGGTGAGGGGATGGCGACCCCTGACTTCGTCCTCGACCTGCGTCGGCACATCGGAACCCGTCCGCTCCCGCTGGTGGGGGTCACGGCGGTGATCTTCCGCGACGAGAAGGTGTTGCTCGGCCGACGCAGCGACAACGGCGCCCTGACACCGATCACCGGCATCGTGGACCCCGGCGAGGAGCCGGCGGATGCGGCCGCACGCGAGGCGCGGGAGGAGGCGGGCGTCGTCATCCACGTCGATCGCCTGGCCTGGGTGCACCAGATCCCGCGGATCACCTACGGGAACGGCGACCAGGCGGACTACCTCGATCTGACCTTCCGATGCACGTGGGTCTCCGGGACGCCCGAGCCGGTGGACGGGGAGATGACGGACGTCGGCTGGTTCGACCTCCACGACCTCGACGCGGTGTCCGCGGAGATGCGGCGTCGCATCGCGCACGCGATGGCCGAAGACGACCCGGCTCGCTTCGAAGGCGGCCGCTGACGCCCTCGAGGCGTCATCCGTTGCGCAGGATGTCCAGCGCGCCGGCGAGGTCTGCCGGGTAGGGAGACTCGAACGTGGACCACTCCCCCGTCGCCGGGTGGGTGAAGGCCAGCCGGTGCGCGTGCAGCCACTGCCGCGTCAGTCCGAGACGCGCGGCCTGCGTCGGGTCTGCTCCGTACAGCGGATCGCCGACGCACGGATGGCGGTGCGCCGCCATGTGCACCCGGATCTGGTGGGTGCGTCCGGTCTCGAGGTGGATCTCGAGGAGGGCTGCGCCGCGGAAGGCCTCAAGCGTCTCGTAGTGGGTCACCGAGTCCTTGCCGTCCGGCGTCACGGCGAACTTCCACGAGTGCGACGGATGCCGCCCGATGGGTGCGTCGATGGTGCCGGACAGCGGGTCCGGGTGCCCCTGCACGACCGCGTGGTAGATCTTCTCGACCTCGCGCTCCTTGAATGCGCGCTTCAGGGCGGTGTACGCCGACTCCGTCTTGGCGACCACCATGAGCCCGCTCGTTCCCACGTCGAGGCGGTGGACGACTCCCTGGCGTTCCGCCGCTCCGGTCGTCGCGATCCGGTATCCGCCGGCGGCGAGGGCCCCGAGGACCGTCGGCCCGTCCCAGCCGACGGACGGGTGCGCGGCGACCCCCGTCGGCTTGTCGACGACCACGATGTCGTCGTCGTCGTACACGACGCCGAGGTCCGGGACGGCGACCGGAACGATTCGGGGTTCGGCGCGCGGGGTCCAGGAGACCTCGAGCCACGCTCCCGCACGCAGACGGTCCGACTTGGACATCGCTCGGCCGTCCATCCGCACGCCGTCGCCGTCGGCGACCTCGGCGGCGAAGGAGCGGGAGAAGCCGAGCATCTTGGCCAGCGCGGCGTCGACGCGCGCGCCGTCCAGCCCGTCGGGGATCGGAAGACTCCGGGATTCCATATCAGCCGGCCCGACCCGCGGGGTCGGCGTCCGACGCCGGATCCTCCTCGACGGCGCGGCTCTCCCTCGTGCCGTCCATCCGGAGGCCGGAGACGACGAGGATGGCGACACCGATCATCATGGAGACGATGAAGATGTCGGCGATGTTGTAGATCGCAGGAGGGAATCCGAGCCACATCCACGGGGTGTTGATGAAGTCGATCACGTGCCCCACGGCGAAGCCCGGTTCACGGATGAGGCGATCGGTGAGATTGCCGAGCACGCCGCCGAGCAGGAGGCCCAGCCCGACCGCCCAGAGACGGGAAGACACACGCGTCGCCGCGAGCCAGACGATGATCACGGCCACGACGGCGAGTGCCAGCGTGAACACCCACGTGGCCCCCTCGCCGAAGGAGAAGGCGGCACCGGGATTGCCGATGAGGTAGAACGACAGGAAGTCACCGAGGACCGGCACGGTCTCCGCGTACGGGAGGTTCTCGAGGGCCAGGTGCTTCGTGAACTGATCGGCGGCCAGCACCGTCACCGCGAGGATCGCGATGAGGGCGCCGGCCGCCGAACGACGAAGCGGTCTTTTCGCCGCCAAGTTCTTACAGGCCGATGGCAGACACCGGCTGCGCGCCGGACGTCGTCGCCGTCGTCTCGAGGTCGCGGAGCTTCCCCTCGATGTAGCTGCGCAGCTGCGAGCGGTAGTCGCGCTCGAACTGACGAAGCTCGGAGATGCGGTTCTCGAGCGTGGCGCGCTCGCGGTCGAGGCGTGCGACCTCCTCGCGTCCGCGGGTCTCGGCCTCCGAGATGATCGACGCAGCCTGCGCCTGCGCGTCGGCGATGAGCTGATCGCGCTGTGCGCGCCCCTCCGCGACGTGCTCGTCGTGGAGGCGCTGGGCGAGCTCGATGATGCCGGCGCTGGCGGCGCTCGGAGCAGTGGAGCTCGTCGCCTCCGGAGCCGGAGCAGCCTCGACGGCGGGCGCGGGCTTCTCTTCCTCGGCGGGGACGGACGCCTCTTCGGCGGCCTCCTCCGGCGCGGAGCCCGACTCGTACGCGGCGAGCTTGGCCTTCAGCTCCTCGTTCTCCGCGATCGTCTTACGCCATTCAACGACGATCTCGTCGAGGAAGTCGTCGACCTCGTCCGGGTCGAAGCCCTCCTTGAAGCGAACGTGCTGGAACTGCTTGGTGACGACGTCATCCGGGGTCAATGCCATGGTGATTCCTCTTTCGAGCGCTCTGGTCGCTGGCCGATGTCCGGGCGGCCGACCTGGGCGGCCGGTCGTATCTGGAAAGCATAGTCGCCGGGTGCGGACACTGTCGAAGACGCCGACCGCGGCGGTGTGGTGATCAGGCCCCGGCGATGCTCCGCGTCACGCTGAGCAGGATGAAGCACAGCAACATCGTCAGCGCGAAGCCGAAGTCGATCGCGACAGTGCCGACGCGCAACGGCGGGATGAAGCGACGGAAGGTCCGGATCGGAGGGTCCGTGACGGTGTACACGACTTCCGCCGCGACGAGCCCCGCTCCACGCGGACGCCACTCGCGGTTGAAGATCGGGATCCACTCCAGCACGAGTCGGGCGAACAGCACGAAGACGTACAGGAGAAGCAGGAAGTTGAGTATCGATGCGATGAGTTGGACGACGGCCACGTAGCCAGACTACGGCTGTGTGAAGGGCACGGCGTCCGCGTCGGCATGCGCGACGGCGCCGTCGCCCGACACCGCGACGTTCTCCGGCGAGAGCAGGAAGACCTTGCTGGTGACGCGCTCGATCCGTCCGTACAGGCCGAGAGACAGCCCGCTGGCGAAGTCGATGAGACGGCGCGCGTCGGCGTCGCTCATCTGCGACAGGTTGATGATGACGGGGATGCCGTCGCGGAAGTTCTCGGCGATCGTCTGCGCATCCCGGTACTGCTTCGGGTGGACGGTCAGGATTTCGCTGACGGTCGCGGGCGCGGGCTGACGGACCACGGCGGGACGGTGGAGAGGTGTCACGGGAGCGGCCTTTTCGACGGTGGCGGTCTTGTTCCGATTCGTCGGCTGCGGAGCCGGCTCCTCGTAGACCTCTTCCTCGTCGGCCAGACCCAGGTACACCATGGTCTTCTTGAGCGGGTTCGACATCGCATCCTCCGTTGTGCTCATCTGTTCTGAGGTTAACCGCGGAGCGGGCGCGGACCCGTGATTGCCGAGCCGATGCGCAGGTGTGTCGCGCCGGCGGCGATCGCCTCTTCGAAATCGCCGGTCATCCCCGCCGAGATCGCGGAGGCGGACGGCGCCACGCCCTGGACGGACTCGGACATCCGGGCGAGGCGCGCGAAAGCGCGCGCCGGCTCTTCGTCCAGAGGCGCCACGGCCATCACGCCGCGCAGGCGCAGGGCGCCCAGGCCCACGACATGCTCGGCCAGGGCCAGGAGACCGTCGGGATGGACACCGCCACGCCCCGGATCGTCGGTGAGGTTGATCTGGAGGAACACGTCGAGGACATCCTCCTCCGGCTTCTCCGCGGCCGCATTCAGAGCGTCGGCGATCCGCGGCCGATCCACCGAGTGCACGGCGGCGGCGGCGGACCGGATCGCGCGGGCCTTGTTCGTCTGAGCCTGCCCGACGAAGTGCCAGCGCAAGTCGGCGAGGTCGGCGAGGTCGCCCGCCTTCGCGCTCAGCTCCTGCTGGCGGTTCTCGCCGACGTCCCGGACACCCGCCGCGTAGAGCTCCCGTACGAGAGAGGCGGGGTGGAACTTGGTCACCACGATCCGGGTGATCTCCGCCGGGTCCCGGCCGTGCACGCGTGCCGCCGCGGTGATGCGCGCGTCGACGGCGCCGAGACGACCGGTCAGGGTCTCGGCGCCGTCGCGAGCGGAAGCATCGATCACGGCTGGATCGGCGTCACTTCAGGAAGTCGGGGATGTCGAGGTCGTCATCGCCGAAGGCGGAGTCGTAGCTCGTGTCCGCGGTGACGCTCACGGGCACAGGTGCCGCTTCGGCGCGCTCGGGTGCCGGGGCCTCGGGGACGGCCACCGGCATCGCGGGAGGCGTCATGACGCGGGCCGCGGTGATCGGCTCGATCCGCGCCTGGGGCTCGCCGCCGTCGAATCCGGCGGCGATGACCGTCACGCGCACCTCATCGCCGAGCGTGTCGTCGATGACGGTTCCGAAGATGATGTTGGCCTCGGGATGCGCGGCCTCCTTCACCAGCTGGGCAGCGTCGTTGATCTCGAAGATGCCGAGGTTCGACCCGCCCTGGATGGACAGCAGGACACCGTGTGCACCTTCGATCGAGGCCTCGAGCAGGGGCGACTCGACCGCCAGCTCGGCAGCCTTGATCGCGCGATCCGCACCGCGGGCGGAGCCGATGCCCATGAGAGCCGAACCCGCGCCCTGCATGACCGACTTGACGTCGGCGAAGTCGAGGTTGATCAGACCCGGCGTGGTGATCAGGTCGGTGATGCCCTGGACACCGGCCAGCAGCACCTGGTCCGCCGTGGCGAAGGCCTCGATCATCGAGATCCCGCGGTCGCTGATCTCCAGGAGGCGGTCGTTCGGAACGACGATGAGGGTGTCGACCTCTTCCTTGAGTCGCGAGACACCCGCTTCGGCCTGGCTCTGGCGGCGGCGACCCTCGAAGGAGAACGGCTTGGTCACGACACCGATCGTGAGCGCTCCGATCGACTTGGCGATCTTGGCGACGACGGGCGCTCCGCCCGTACCGGTTCCGCCCCCCTCGCCGGCCGTCACGAAGACCATGTCGGCGCCGCGCAGAGCCTCTTCGATCTCCTCGGTGTGGTCCTCCGCGGCGCGGCGCCCGACCTCGGGATCGGCACCGGCGCCGAGACCGCGCGTGAGCTCGCGTCCGACGTCGAGCTTCACATCGGCATCGCTCATCAGCAGCGCCTGAGCGTCGGTGTTGATCGCGATGAACTCCACCCCGCGCAACCCGAGCTCGATCATGCGGTTGACGGCGTTGACGCCGCCTCCACCCACGCCGACCACCTTGATGACAGCGAGGTAGTTCTGGTTCTGGCTCATGCCGGCCTCCGTAGCGCCCTAAACCTGCGTAACCTTCAACTTCTCGTTGAGGTATAAAGAATTACCCGGTATGCAATTCCTAGCTCGAAGGTAGGCCGCGCTCCCCACCGAGCCCGGACCGACATGGGCGTGTCGCGACATCGCCCGCGGATGTCTCGCTCTGGTCAGCTGAAGACGACGGATGACGGGGAAGAGACATCGTAGACACGGACATCCGCCGGCGGGCGGGCGGTCATCGCCGCCTCGAGGACCACGGCCTTCAGCCCGGAGTCCTCGGCGCTCCCCCACACGACCCTCGTATCGGTCGCGCCCAGAACGAGGGTGACGTCATCCGCGGTGGAAGCCTCGACCTCGGTCACCTGCGCCGCGATGCCCTGCGGAAGGGAGCGGACCACACGTCCGGCCGCATCGAACGCGTCCCCCTGCGCACCCCCGTCGATCCGCAGGATCGGGGTCCCGGGCCCCGCCTCGGCCGTCGTGGACAGCACCACGCCGGCCGCATCCACGAGGGTGAACCCGGAGGAGCTCTCGAACACGCCGATGGGCGTGCGCTCCACGACGCGGACGACGAGCTCATGCGGCGGACGCGCCTCGATCGCGTATGTCTCGATGAGGGGGAACTCCGCCAGCACCTCATGCACGGCATCCGCGTCCACGAGGGGCAGCGGTGTCCCGATCTGATCGCCGAGGGCGGCCTCGACCCGTGTCGCATCCAACTGCTCGGCGCCGATCACCCGCACCTGCTCGACTGCGAACAGCGGGCTGTAGGCGACGCCGAGGGTGGCGAGGCCCAGAAGGAGCACCGCACCGCAGGCGCCCAGCCACACCGCACGCCGTCGCCGCTGCCGCACCGTGAACCGGCGGACCTCGGCGCGCAGGGCCTTCCGCCGCGCTCGCGCGGCACGCCACACGTCCCTCACGCGCACCGGACCGGGGGCCTGCGCCCGCGCATCCTCCGAGGACGTCGGCGGCGAGGGCGAGGAGGGCGCCGCCTCCAACGGGATCACCGTGGCGAGGATCGACTCCTCCGTCGGCGTGCCGCCGCCCTCGAGGGCGCCGCTCTCCGGAGCCGGGGAAGCCTCAGGCCGATCGCGCCGAGCGCCGCCGTCGTCGACCGGCGGTGGAAGAGGCGTCGGCCGGCGCATTCCTCAGCGCCCGCCTCGGTCGCCGACATCCTCGAGGGCGCCCAAGACCTGGGGGATGATGAGGTTCACGTTGCCGCAGCCGAGGGTGATGATGAAGTCGCCCTCTCGCGCCACGGACGCGGCGTAATCGGCCGCCTGCTGCCAATCGGGCACATAGTGCACAGCCGAAGGGTCGCGGAACGCGCTGCTGACGAGCTCGCCCGTCACACCGGGCACCGGGTCTTCGCGGGCACCGTAGACGTCGAGCATGACCGTGTGATCGGCGAAGCGCTCGAGCACGTCCGCGAACTCGCGGTACATCTCCTGCGTCCGCGAGTAGGTGTGCGGCTGCTGGATGGCGATGATGCGACCCGTCCCGACCACGCTGCGCGCACCCGCGAGGGCCGCCTCCACCTCGGTCGGGTGATGCGCGTAATCGTCGTACACGCTGACACCGCGTCGCACACCGTGCAGGTCGAACCGCCGCACCGTCCCGGCGAAGCCTCCGACGGCACGGACGGCATCCTCGAACCCGATGCCGAGCGCGCCGAGGACCGCCACCGCGCCCGCGGCGTTGATCGCGTTGTGGACTCCCGGCACCGGCAGCTCCGTGTGGACCGTGCGGCCGTCCGCCGTCAAGGAGAAGCGGAGCCCGCCCTCGGTGTCGACGTCATGGACGCGTACCGTGGCGTCCTCCGACTCGCCGAACGTGATCACTCGCTCATGGGACAGGCGCGTCCGCACCTCCCGGGCCCCGGGATCATCCGACGAGATCACCACCGCCTCCGACGCGCGGTCGGCGAAGCGCACGAAGGCGTCGAAGAACGCCTCGCGCGAGCCCCAGTGGTCGAGGTGGTCGGGGTCGACGTTGGTGACGAGGGCGACGGCCGTGTCGTAGAGGAGGAACGTCCCGTCGGACTCGTCCGCCTCGATCACGAACAGGTCGTCCGATCCCGTTCCGCTGGAGACCCCGAGCTGCGCGATCACACCGCCGTTGACGAAGGTCGGGTGGACATCGAGGCCCTGGAGGGCGGTGACGACCATGCCGGTCGACGTCGTCTTCCCGTGCGCCCCCGCGACCGCGACCAGGCGTCGACCGCCGATGAGCCAGTGCAGCGCCTGGGATCGGTGGATCACGGCGAGTCCGCGCTCGCGGGCGAGCAGGAGTTCGGGATTCTCCGGCCAGATCGCGCCGGTGTGGACGACCGTGTCGGCATCCATGGGCAGGTGGGCGGCATCGTGACCGATGTGGACGTCCGCGCCGAGCGCCGCCAGCTCGCGCAGGACCGCACTGTCGGCGCGATCGGACCCGGAGACGCGGATGCCGTGCGCGAGGAACATGCGCGCGAGTCCGGACATGCCCGAACCGCCGATCCCGATGAAGTGGGCGGCGTCGATGCGATCGGGGATCGGGAGGCTGAGGTCGGGTCTGATCATGGCCCGACAATCCTAGGTCCGCTCGCTCCGCCTCGCCTGTGGGCGCGCGGAGAGCGACGCCTGTATCGACACATTGATACATGGATGGTACAAAGGAGGCATGGCCATCGATCTCGGCGACCCGATCCAGGTGCTCACCGCGCTGCTGCTCCTCGTGCTCGCCGTGGTCTCGGCGGTGATGCTTCTCCTCACGCGTCGACCGTCGTGGGCCGAGCGCCAGGCGTACCGACTGTCGGAGCGCGCGGGTCTGCCGTTCGGGTCCGATTCGGTGCACGACGCCGTGATCGCGCGGGTGCGGCGCAGTGCGGCCGTGAGCCTGATCTCGACCCTCGTCGCCGTCGTGCTGACGGCCACCGTGTGGCTCGCCCTTCCCGCGGCCCGCTCGCCCTATCTGCTGTGGGCCCTCGCGTTCGTCATCCTCGTGGTGGTCATCGCCGGCAGCACCGTGATCGATCAGCTGCGGGACACGACCTTCCACCCCACCCCGTCCGACACCCGGGTCGCCCGCCTCGCCACCGTCGGTGTGCGGCAGTATCTGGACGGCTGGCGGACACGAACACCCGATGTGCTCCTCGTCTGCGGCGCCGGCATGACGGTCGTCGTGCTCGCGGCCGGCTTCCTCGGACTCGTCGCGCCAGTCTGGTCCGGCGTGGGACTCCTCACCCTCGCCTTCGCGCTCTCCGTACGGGTGGCGTCCACCGCGATGGAGCGGCGGGTGCTCGCGCATCCGCAGCCGGCGACGGACGGGCTCGAGCTGGCATGGGACGATCTCTTCCGCACCGACGCACTCCGCTCGCTGCGGATGAGCGCGGCACTCGCGGCATGGGTTCCCGTCGGCCTGTCGTTCGCCGTGCTGCTGCGTGCGGGTCTTCCCCTCGCCTCGTCCGACGCGGGGGCGGTCCTCGGCGTCTTCCCGTGGTGGGGCATTCCGGCGCTCCAGGTGCTGTACACGGTCGGACAGGGCCGGCTCCGCGCGGATCTCCTCCCCTGCGCGCCGCGTGCGACCGCCGGCGGGAGACCGGCATGATCGTCATCGACCCGCGCTCCCCGGTGCCTCCGTTCGAGCAGCTCCGCACACAGATGACCGACGCGATGGTGTCGGGCGAGCTGGCGCCCGGATCCCGACTGCCCACCGTCCGTCGTCTCGCCGAGGATCTGGGCATCGCTCCCGGCACCGTCGCGCGCGCCTATCGCGAACTCGAATCGACGGGCTTCATCGAGACGCGAGGCCGCAACGGAACCTTCGTCGCTCCCCGTGGCGACGAGACCGAGAGACGTGCGCAACGTGCAGCCGCCGACTTCGTCGCACAGATGCGCGCACTGCGGGTCGATGGAGCCACCGCCGTCGCCCTCGTGACCGCCGCGCTGCGATCACCCGCCGCGGACGACGGTCCCGTCACCTCGTGACGCGTGCCGCGAGGACCTCGTCGACCACCGCGATCAGATTCTCCGTGCCGTGTCGCGTGCCCACGCGCGCAGCGGCGTCGGCCATCGCGGCGCGACGTGGGGAATCCATGAGGAGCGGCACGATGTCACGCCGAACCGTGTCGCCGTCGAACCCCGCGTCGTCCACGAGGACGGCGGCACCGGCGTCCACTGCTGATGCCGCATTGAGCGCCTGCTCCCCGTTCCCGACGGCGTAGGGCACGTACACCGCGGGGAGGCCGAGTGCACTGATCTCGCTCACCGTGGCCGCGCCGGAACGCGAGACGACGAAGTCGGCCGCCGCGAAGGCGTGGTCCATCCTGTCGATGTAGCGGCGGACGACGTAGCCGCGGACACCGGGATCGGTGAGCTCGGACCTCTCCCCCGTCACGTGCACGAGCTGCCAGCCGGCGTCCAGGACATCCCGCCACGCGGCGTCGTGTCCCTCGCCGAACGCCTCGTTCAATCGCTGCGCGCCGAGCGAACCGCCGAAGACGAGCAGCGTCGGGCGGTCGAGGTCGAGCCCGAGATCCATGGCCGCGCGCGGGCGCACGGACTCCACGTCGAGGTCGACCAGCTCGCGCCGGAGCGGCATCCCGACGAAACGACCGCCGCGCAGCGGCGTCCCCTCGAAGGCCACCCCGACGGCGGCGGCCCGGCGGGCACCGAGCACGTTCGCGAGACCGGGCTTGGCATTGGCCTCGTGCACGACGACGGGGATGCCGGCCCGACGCGCGGCGACGTAGGCCGGAGCCGCCGCATAGCCGCCGAACCCGACGACGACGTCGACCCCATGCGCGCGGATGTGCTCGCGGACCTGAGCGACGGCACGACGGAAACGCGCGGGGAAGCCGACCGCGGCGCGATCCGGGCGGCGCGGGAAGGGCACCTTGTCGACGATCAGCAGCTCGTACCCGCGCGCCGGGACGAGACGGGATTCGAGACCCTCCCGCGTTCCCAGGACGAGGATCCGGGCCTCGGGTTCCCGCTCGCGCAGACCGTCCGCCAGGGCCAGCAGGGGGTTGACATGTCCGGCTGTCCCGCCGCCGGCCAGAAGATACGTCGTCACCGCATCGACCCTACCGGCGGGACGCTGTGAGGTCAGCGCGCCCGGGGGCGACGTGCCGCGGCGATCGCCGCTTCGCGTCGCCGTGCGACGTCCGGCAGCGTTCGGGAGAAGGCCAGCAGCACGCCGCTCGCGAGCAGCACCGACATGAGAGACGTCCCCCCCTGCGACATGAAGGGCAACGGGACGCCGAGGACGGGGAAGACACGGAGCACGACGCCGATGTTGATGAGCGCCTGGCCGACGATCCACACCGTGATCGCCCCCGAGACGATCCGCACGAACGGGTCGTCGGTCTTGCGGATGATGTGGAACGCACCGACCGCATAGAGGGCGAAGAGACCGAGCACGACCGCGCAGCCGATCAGGCCGAGCTCTTCGCCGACGATGGCGAAGATGTAGTCGTTCGCCGCCGCGGGGAGCCAGTCGTACTTCTCCCGCGAGTTCCCCAGCCCGAGCCCGAAGACTCCGCCGCCGGCCAGCGCCCACATGCCGTGCAGCGGCTGGTAGCAGTCGTTGAGGTAATCCGAGAGGCAATCGGTGTTGAGGAAGCTCATGAAGCGCCGCATGCGGTCGGGGCTCGCGACGGCGAGGTAAGCCACCGCCGCCGCGGCGCCGAGCGCGGGAAGGACGAAGATCCGCAGTCGCACCCCGGAGAAGAACAGGGCTCCGAGGACGAGGAGGGCGAGGATCATCGCCGTGCCGAGATCATGACCGGCGAGAACGGTGGCGATCACGAGCACCGCCACCGGCACGAGCGGGATGTAGACGTGACGCCACAGCGCCATGAGCGTCTGCTTGCGATAGAGCACATAGCCCACCCACAGGGCGAGGGCGAGCTTGAGGAACTCCGACGGCTGCGCCTGGAGGCCGGCGATGTTGATCCAGTTGCGGTTTCCGTCGTTCGAGACGCCGAGGGGTGTGAACACGAGGAGCTGGAGCACCGTCGCGCCGATGAGCGCCGGCCACGCCATGCGCTTGAGGAACGCCAGCGGCAGCCGGCTGGCGATGAACATCAGCGGGATGCCGAGCGCCGCGAAGACGAGCTGTTTGACCGCGGCATCCCACGGCGCGACCCCCGCCGCCGTCGTCGTCGCCGAGGTCGCCGACAGCACCATCACGAGCCCGAACAGGGTCAGCAGCAACGCCGTGGAGGCGATGAGGAGGAACTCGCTCGGCACGGGCGCGAACACGCGGCCGAGGCTGACCCGGGCGGAGAGTCCGCGACGCTCGGGCTCAGGGGCCGAGGTCGGGAGATTCCGGGGATGCGTCGTGCTCACCCTGCGCTCCCGTCCGGATCCGATCGTGCACCGCGGCGGCGAATCTGCGCCCGCGGTCTGCATAGGAGGAGAACTGGTCGAAGGATGCCGCGGCCGGCGCGAGGAGGACCACGTCGCCGTCACGCGCGATCCCGGCGGCCAGTTCGACAGCCCTCGCCATGACGTCTTCAGTCTGAGCGGCGACCGCCTCGAACAGGGGCACCCCCGGCGCGTGTCGCGTGAACGCGTCGACCACGGCGGAACGGTCTTCGCCGATGACGACCGCCGCCGTGATCGACGACGCGCGTGCGGCTACCAGCTCGGAGATGTCGACCCCCTTGAGGAGTCCCCCCACGATCCAGACCGCTCCCGGGTAGGCGGCGAGCGAAGACGCCGCCGCGTGAGGATTCGTCGCTTTCGAGTCGTCGACCCAGGTGATCCCGGCATGCCGCGCGACGATCTCGATGCGGTGAGGATCCAGACGGAAGGAGCGGAGGGCGTCGCGGATGGCGGCGGGTTCGACGTCGAGCGATCGCGCCAGGGCCGCCGCGGCCAGGATGTTCCTGACGATGTGCGGAGCCGCCAGCCCCGCCTCGTCGAGCTCGGCGACCGTGGTGAGCTCGAGCGCGCTCGTCCGCCGCTCCTCGAGGAACGCGCGGTCGACCAGGATGCCGTCGACGACGCCGAGGTCGCTCGGGCCGGGGACGCCCAGGTCGAAACCGATGGCGCGCGCACCCTCGACGACCTCGGCGTCCTCCACCATGGCGCGGGTGGCGGCATCGGCCTTGTTGTAGACGCACGCGACGCGGGTCCGGTCGTAGACATGGGCTTTGGCGTCGCGGTACGCGTCGAAGGAACCGTGCCACTCCAGGTGATCGGCGGCGAGGTTCAGGCACACCGCGGCGTGCGGCGAGACCGGCTCGGGCGAGTCCTGGCGGCCGAGGTACCACAGCTGGTGGCTCGACAGCTCCACGACCAGGACGTCGAAGCCCCCGGGATCGCGGATCGCGTCGAGGACGGGCGTCCCGATGTTGCCGACCGGAGCGGCGCGCAGGCCGCCCGCCACGAGCATCGTGGCCGTGAGCCGCGTGGTCGTCGTCTTCCCGTTGGTGCCGGTGATGAGCACCCAGTCCGCCGGACGTCCGTCCGGACGGACGACCTTGTCGCGTACGCGCCACGCCAGCTCGATGTCTCCCCAGAGCGGGATCCCCGCGTCCTCCGCCCACCGCACGAGCGGGTGGTTCGGCGCGAATCCCGGCGAGGCGACGACGACGTCGGGGGCGAACGCCACGAGATCGTCCGGAACCTCGTCGAGCGGTCCGGTCCATGCCCCGACGCCGATGACCGGAAGGAGGCGCGCGTACTGCTCGTCAGCGCCCTCGCTGACGACCAGCACCTCGGCGCCGAGTTCGGCGAGGGTGTCGGCGACGGAGAAGCCGGTGACCGAGAGGCCGAGGACGGCGACGCGCAGACCCGTCCAGTCCGCGTACCAGCTGGTCAGCCCCTGCAGACGCTCGGCGCTCACGTGCGGGTCAGCCATTCGACGTAGAAGAAGCCGACACCGGAGACGGCGAGGAGCCCGGCGATGATCCACATCCGCACGACGATCGTGATCTCGGGCCAGCCGCGCATCTCGAGATGGTGGTGGAGGGGACTCATGAGGAAGAGGCGTTTTCCACGGGTCACCTTGAAGTACGCGCGCTGAAGGATCACCGAACCGGAGGCGATGACGTAGACGCCGGCGACGAGGACCGCGAGGAGTTCGGTGCGGGTGAGGATCGCCATGGCGGCGAGGACGCCGCCGATCGCCATCGAGCCCACGTCGCCCATGAAGACCTTCGCCTTGGGCGCGTTCCACCAGAGGAACCCGACGAGCGCACCGACGAACGCGGCGGAGACGATCGCGAGATCGAAGGGATCCCGCACGGCGTAGCACGCGGGCTGCGCGGTCGCGGAGAGCGCCTCACCGCCCCAGCAGGCCTGGTTGAACTGCCAGAAGGCGATGAGGCTGTAGGCGCCCGCGACGAATATGCCCGCGCCCGCGGCGAGGCCGTCCAGGCCGTCGCTGACGTTCACGGAGTTTGAGAACGCCGTGCCGATGAAGGAGATCCAGGCGAGATACAGCAGCCAGCCGAGGATGGGTCCGAGGACCATGAAGGACAGCACGGGTACGTCGCGGAAGACCGAGATGTACGGGGATGCCGGCGTCTGACCCCACTGGTTGGGGAAGTTCAGCGCCACGATCGCGAACGGCACGAGCACGAGGATCTGGCCGACGATCTTCCGCCAGCCCGAGAGGCCCAGGCTCCGCTGCTGCCGCACCTTCATGTAGTCGTCGATGAAGCCCACGGTGCCGAAGCCGAGCATGAGCCAGAGGACGAGGAGACCGGAGATCGTGGGCGGGTTGTTCCCGGTGTAGCCGCCGACGAGGTAGCCGACGATCGTGCCGACGATGAAGATCGTGCCGCCCATGGTGGGCGTTCCGCGCTTCTCCCCGTGGCTGGGGTTGTGCAGGTTCTCGGGGGTCCGGATCACCTGTCCCCAGCCCCACCGTCGGAAGAGCCTCAGGAAGACGGGGGTGAGGAAGAGGGTGAATGCCAGCGAGATCGCCGCCGCGGTCAGAAGGGATCTCACGAGAAGGATTCTCCCAGACGGTCGCCGAGGAACCGCAGCCCCACCGAGTTGGAGGACTTCACCAGCACGCGATCCCCGTCGCGCAGCTCGCCGAGCAGGTAGTCGTACGCCTCGTCCGCCGTGGCGAAGAAGACCGCCTCGCCGTCCCAGGACCCCTGCGCGATCGCTTCGAGGTACATGCGCCGCGCCTCGGGCCCGACGATGACGATGCGCTGGATGCCGAGGCGGACCGCCAGGAGCCCGATCCGGTCGTGCTCGTCCTCCGCGTACTCACCCAGCTCGCTCATCGCCCCGAGGACGGCGACCGTGCGCTCGCCGGGGCGGGTGATCTGCGCGAGGGTCCGCAGCGCGGCGGCCATGGAGTCGGGGCTGGCGTTGTAGGCGTCGTTGATGATGCGCACCCGCTCGGACCCGAGGGGCTGCATGCGCCAGCGCTCGGCGAGCTCCAGTGTCTCCACGCGCGCCACGGCGTCGGTGAGACTCACTCCGAGGGCCGTTGCCGCGGCGATCGCGGCGAGGGCGTTCATCACGTGATGCTCGCCGAGGACGCGCAGGTGCAGGGGCGCCGAGACGCCGTCCGCCACCACCGTGCAGTGGGTGCCGGACGCGGTGACCTCGACGGCTTCGGCGCGGACGTCGGCGTCGGCGCCGCGGCCGAACCACCGCACGTTCACCTCGCCCTCCGCGGCGATGGGTGCCATCGCCGCGACGCGGGCGTCGTCCGCGTTGAGGACGGCGAGCCCGCCGGCCCGGACCGCGCGGACGAGTTCGGACTTGGCGTGGAACGTGGCCTCGATGCCGCCGAACCCGCCGGCGTGCGCCATCCCCACCATGAGCACGATGCCGACGTCGGGGTGGACGAGACCCGCGAGGCGGGCGATCTCCCCCGGCGCGCTCGCGCCGAACTCGCTCACGAGATACCGGGTGTCGGCACCGACGCGGAGCATCGTCAGCGGCGCCCCCACCTCGTTGTTGAACGAGGCCCGGGGCGACACGGTCTCTCCTTCGCCCTCGAGGATCCGGGCGAGGAGGTTCTTCGTCGTCGTCTTGCCGTTCGAGCCGGTGATCCCGACGATGCGCAGATCACCGCGCTCCCGGACGTCGGCCACGACGGCGCGGGCGAGATCGGCCAGCGCGGTCACGGCATCCGCGACGACGATCTGCGTCAGCGGAGCATCCACGGGACGTTCGACCAGGGCGAGCGCCGCGCCGGCCTCGGCCGCCGTCGCCACGAACCGATGCCCGTCGGTGGTCTCCCCCGGCTTGGCGACGAAGACGTCGCCCGGGCGGATGAGGCGGGAGTCGGTGTCGACCGTCCCCGACACGACGGTGTCGAGCGTGTCGTCACCGGAAAGGAGTGGGTCGCCGGCCGTGGCGCGGGCGATCTGGGCGATGGTGAGAGGGATCATGTGTTCTCCGGCCGGGTCGGAGTGCTCATCCGAACTTCGGCAGAACCTCGGGCGACGTCGTGGAGGGCATGACGCGATAGGTCTTGAGGACCTGGGTCATGGCCTTCTGGAACGCCGTCGCGTTGGCCGCAGACGATGTTACCTTCGTCGGCTCGTCGAGGGTGACCACGACGAGGTACTCGGGGTCCTCGGCGGGGGCGAATCCCACCATCGAGGTGTAGTAGACGCCGGACTTGTAGCCGCCGGTCACGGGGTCGACCTTCTCACCCGTTCCGGTCTTGCCGGCGACACGGTAACCGGGGATCGCCACCTGCGGCGAGTAGGACGCCTGCAGGAAGACGTTCTCGAGCATCGCCCGCACCTGCGACGCGGAATCCTCGCTGATGACCCGCTCCGGCTCGGGCAGGTCGGGCGTGGTGACCGTGCCGTCGGCGGCGGTGCACGACTCGACGAGCGAGAGCGGCATCCGCACGCCGTCGTTGGCGATCGCCGCGTACGCCCCGGCGAGCTCGGGCATCGTCGTGGTGAGCCCCTGTCCGAACGAGGTGTTGTAGAGCGTCTGGTTGTCCCACTGGTCGGACGGGCGCAGCACACCCTGCTCCTCGCCGTAGAACGAGACGGCGCTGCCTTCCCCGATGCCGAACCTCTGGAAGTAGTCGTACCGCGTCTGCGCGTCGACCTTCTCGCTGAACTTCGAGATGCCCGCGTTGGACGAGTCGATGAGGACGCCGGTGAGGGTGTAGGCGTAGGCGGGGTGGGCGAAGGCGTCGCGCACCCGGGCCCCGTTGGCGAAGGTCTCCTGGCTCGACGCGACGACCGTCGACTCGGTGTTCTGCCCCCCGGCGTCCACGACCGTGGCGGCGGTGAGGGCTTTGAAGGTCGACCCCGGCTCGAACGTGCCGCGGAAGATCCAGTTGCCTCGATCGTCGAGCTCGCTCGCGAGCGGGTCGTTGGGATCGACGCTCGGGTACTCCGCCGCCGCGCGGATCTTTCCGGTCTTCGTCTCCACGACGAGGATGCCGCCGCGCTGCGCCCCCATGTCCTGCACCTGTTCGCCGATGAGCTGCTGGAGATACCACTGCAGGTCGCGGTCGATGGTGAGTGCGAGGGTACCGCCGTCCTCGGCGGCCTGCACCTTCTCGGTGCCCGGGATCAAGACCCCGTCCTTGCCCCGCTGGAAGGTGCGCGACCCCTCGGTAGGCGCCAGGCAGGAGTTCGCGGAAAGCTCGTAGCCCTCGAGAGCCGTACCGTCGGATCCCACGAATCCGATGAGGTTGCCCGCCACCGCCCCGTCCGGGTAGGCGCGGGCCGGGTGGGGCACGCACACGATGTACGGCATCGCCAGATCGGCGAGCGCCCGGTACTGCTCGGTGGTCACGCGGCGCTCGAGGTAGGCGAAGCGCGAGTCGGGATTCTCCGCCAGCGCGTCGGCGACGATGGCCCGTACCGCCGCGACATCCTGCCCGGTGATCTCCGCGACATCGTCGGAGACCTCGATCCACGGGCGCCGGGAGGAGGTGCCGTCGAGGATCTGGGTGTCGATCTGAGTGATGAGCAGCGGGTCGAGCTGGCAGTCGTAGAGGAGGATGCTGCCGGCGAGGGTGTCTCCCTGCTCGTCGACGATCTCGCCGCGCGCGCCGTAGAGCGTCTGCGAGCCGCCGAGGGCGTTCTCGATCGAATCAGCGACGTGCTCGTCGGCGTTGACGATCTGGATGTCGACCAGACGCACGATGAAGCCCGCGAGCACCGCGAGGACCACGGCGAGCGCGACGACGGTGCGCCTGCGCGGGCTGCGGGTGGTGCGGGTGGTCATGTCTCTCGCATCGTCGTGGCGGGCCGGTGGGATCAGTGTGTGCTCGGTGTGGGCAACCCGTCGGTGATCGGCGGCGGCGTGTCGGAGACCGTGCCGTCGGCACCCATGACCGCGTCCAGCACAGGGGCCCCGGCGATCGTCGCGTCCGGATCGGTGACGAGCGGGGTTCCCGTGATCAGGGCGTTGGGCACGCTTCCCCGCGTGGCGGCATCGATCGAGGCCGAGCCGCCCGCCATCTCCCCCGCCCCGAGGAAGGCGCCGTCGCTGAGCCGGAGGTAGCTGGGCGCGTCGCCGATCACCATGCCGAGTGCCGACGCATTGGCCGCGAGGTACTGGGGCGAGGACAGGCCCGCGACCTCGTCGTAGAGGATCTGCGACTGGTAGGTCAGATCACGCTGCTGCTGAGTGAGGGCGGCCACTTCGTACGCGCCCTGGGTCGTGAGGATCGACAAGGCCATCTGCGCCCCGGCGATCACGAAGGCGCCGACGACGGCGATGACGCCGAACGCACGCCGCGGGCGACGGCGACGCGCGGGCGCGTCCACGACGCGGAGCGGACGGATGCCGTCCGGTCGTGCGTCGGGGGCGCGGTGAGGAAGCGCCGACCCCCACGGCTGAGCGGCGGCACTCATGCGTCCTCCCGGATTCTGACGGCGGCGCGCAGGCGCACGGGAGTCGCGCGGGGGTTGACCGCCCGCTCCTCCTCGGTCGCGAGTTCTGCGCCCTTGGAGAGCAGCCGGAAGCGCGGCGCGTGCTCGGGCAGCTCGACGGGCAGGCCACGCGGGGCGGTGGACGCCGAGACCGCCGCGAACTCGCGCTTGACGAGGCGGTCCTCGAGGGACTGGTACGACAGCACGACGATCCGGCCGTCGACGGGCAGGATCTCCAGCGCGGCGGGAATCGCATGCTCGAGGACGGCGAGCTCGCGGTTGACCTCGATCCGCAGCGCCTGGAAGACGCGCTTGGCGGGATGCCCGGCCCGCTGGACGGCGTGCGGGGTCGCGGCGACGAGGATGTCCACGAGTCGACCGGACCGTTCGATGGGCTCCTCGTTCCGCGCGGCGATGATCGCCCGCGCATACCGTCCGGCGAGCTTCTCCTCCCCGTACCGCTCGAAGATGCGGCGAAGATCCCCCTCGCCGTAGGTGGCGACCACCTCGGCGGCGGTGATCCCGTCGCTCTGGTCCATCCGCATGTCCAACGGTGCATCACGGGAGTAGGCGAAGCCGCGGTCGGCGACGTCGAGCTGGAGGGAGGAGACGCCGAGGTCGAAGAGGATCGCCGTCGGCGCGCCGAGGCCCACGGACGCCACCGCGTCCGCGATGCCGTCGTACACCGTGTGCACCAGGTGTACCCGGTCGCCGAAGCGCGACAGCCGCTCGCCCGCGATCCGCAGGGCGTCGCGGTCCCGGTCGAGTCCGATCAGACGGGCGCACGGAAAACGGTCGAGGAAGGCTTCGGCGTGTCCGCCCATGCCCAGGGTGGCGTCCACGAGGAGCGCGTCGTCGGACTCGAGGGCGGGGCCGAGGAGCTCGACGCATCGCTCGAGGAGAACGGGGGTGTGGATGTCGCGGAGGTTCATGATGAGGGGGTTCCGTTCCTCGGCCCTGATCCCCATCCGCTCTGACCTGGCGCCGGGGAAGTGCGTCAGGGCGAAGCGGCTGGGAGTCACGGTCGAGGGCTCAGAAGAGTCCCGGGATCACCTCCTGCTCCAGCTCGGCGAACGTCTCTTCGTTCGCTTCGGCGTAGGCGTTCCAGGCCTCGGCGTCCCAGATCTCCGCGTGCGCACCGACACCCGTCACGACGAGGTCCTTTCCGAGACCCGCGTACGCGCGGAGGGGCACGGGGATCGTGATGCGGTTCTGCCCGTCCGGCTTCTCCGCGCTGGCGCCGGAGAGGAACATGCGCAGGAAGTCCCGCGCCTGCTTGTTCGCGAGAGGGGCCTCGCGGATGCGTTCGTGGACACGCTCGAACTCGGCCGTGGAGAAGACATAGAGGCAGCGGTCCTGCCCGCGGGTCACCACGACGCCGTCTCCGAGGTCGTCGCGGAACTTCGCCGGAAGGATGACGCGACCCTTGTCGTCGAGTTTGGGAGTGTGCGTGCCCAGCAGCATCGGCTCATCCCACCCCCTTCGTCCGGCCCCGAAGTTTCACGCCACTTTACTCCACTTTCCTCCACTTCGATACCCATTCGCACCCCGGATCCACCCTCCTCCCCCACGGCGCACGAAAAAGAGCACCGACCCGAAGGTCGGTGCTCTTTTTGTTGGAGAGAGGAGGGTCAGCGTCCTTCTTGACGCTTGTCCCAACGGTCGTTCATGCGATCCATGAAGGAAGCCGAACTCTGCTTCGGCGCCCGGGCTCGAGACACGTCGGGCTCGGCCGGAGCCTTGCCGGATGCCTTGCCCGGAGTGACCGCGAAGATCACGCCGCCCAGCATGACGACGAACCCGATCACGCCCACCACGATCAGCTGCTGCGAGACGCCGACGATGAGTCCGCCGAGGCCCAGCAGCACGAGGATCGTGCCGTAGACGATGTTCCGGTAACTGAGCGTGCGTCCGTCGCGAGGCGCACTGACGACATCGGCGTCGTTCCGCATGAGATGGCGTTCCATCTCATCGAGCAGGCGCTGCTCCTGTTCGGAGAGTGGCATGCGTCCCCCTCTAAAGGCTGTGGTTCGTCGATTCTACGTGGCCCGTAGATCACTAGGCTAGGCCCGTGTCACCCTCTCGCGCTCCGATCGAAGCCATTTCCCAGCGTCTGGACACATTCCTGGGTCTCCAGCGCGCGACGACGGCCGAGTTCGGCCCCGAAGCGCGCCTTCTGACCGACGCAGCCGGCGCCGCTCTGGCGGGCGGCAAGCGCCTGCGCGGCAGGTTCTGCGTCGCGGGATGGCGTGCCGTGGAGGCGCTGCGCTCACCCGTCGAGGACTTCCCCGACGCCCTGATCGGCGTCGCCGCGTCCCTCGAGGTCTTCCACGCCGCAGCCCTCGTCCACGACGACGTCGTCGACAACTCCGACACCCGTCGAGGGCACCCTTCCGCCCACCGGGCGCTGGAGGCCGCGCACCGCGCAGCGCAGTGGCAGGGCGACGCGGAGGCGTTCGGTCGTTCCGGGGCGATCCTCCTCGGCGACCTGCTCGTCGCGTGGAGCGATGACCTTCTCGAAGAGGCCGTCGGGTCGGTGGACGCGTCGCGCGCCCGCGCCGCCCGGGCCGAGTACGCCAAGATGCGGAGCGAAGTCACGATCGGCCAGTTCCTGGACGTCGCGGAGGAGTCAGCCTTCCGCACCGAACCGGACGAGCGCCACGCCGAACGCGCACTGCGCGTCGCGTCGCTCAAGTCCGCCCGCTACAGCATCCAGCAACCCCTCCTCATCGGCGCGGCGATCGCAGGAGCCGACCAAGCACAGTCCGCCGCGCTGGCGGCATTCGGGCACCCGCTCGGCATGGCCTTCCAGCTCCGAGACGACGTCCTCGGCGTCTTCGGCGATGAGAAGGAGACCGGGAAGCCGTCCGGCGACGACCTGCGCGAGGGGAAGCGCACCGTCCTGATCGCTTATGCGCGCGAGGCTCTACCCCTTCCCGCGCGGCGCGTCGTGGACGATCTCCTGGGCGACCCCTCCCTCGAGGACACCCAGATCGCCTCCCTTCAGCAGACGATCATCGACGCCGGCGCTCTGGAGCGCGTGGAGCAGCTGATCGCCGACTACGCCCGACAGGCGGAGCGCGCGCTGTCCGGCGCACGCCTGGACAACGCGGCCGTCGGAGACCTGCGCGAGCTGGCACGGGCGGCGACCGTCCGGGTCACCTGACCCGACGGGATGAGCCTGATCGGATGGAGAAGACGGTCAGGCCAGAGCTCGCGCCACGCGGCGCACCTCGCTCTTGCGGCCGGCGCGGAGCGCCTCGATCGGCGCCATGCCGATGGAGTCCTCGTCCGCGAGCAGCCAATCGATCGCCTCATCGTCGCTGAAACCCGCGTCGTGCAGGGCGATGACCGTGCCCCGGAGGGACGGGAGCGGTGCACCGTCCATGACGAAGAGCGCGGGGACTTTCAGGGATCCGTCGCGTCGCGTTCCGACGAGGTGGTGATCGTCGAGCAGGCGCCGCACCCGACCCAGCGGTTCGTCGAGGACCTCGACGAGATCAGGGAGCGTCAGCCACTCGGTGGCGAGAGGGGAAGCATCGGCAGTCACCCGTCAACTATCTCACTGCCGCAATCGACCGCTGATACCCAACTCTCACACAGCCCTCATGAACCTCATTCGCCACACCTTTAACATGGGAAAGCCGGACGCCCGCGCGCGACACGCATCGTGTGCCCTCGACGAAGGAGACCCCATGCGTCATCTCACCGCTCCCACCCGCGGCCCCGCCCTCCCCCTCGCCGTCGTCGGTTCGCTCGCCGTCGCCCTCTCCGCAGCTCCCCCGTCACACGCGGACACCCTCCGAACGCACGCCGACCCGAAGAGCACGGCGAGTCCCGTCGAGGCCCCCCGGGCCGCGGTTTCGGTGATCGGCAGCGCCGAGACGGGTGCCGCGACCCGCCACACGGTCGTCGCCGGCGACACCGTCAGCGGCATCGCCTCCCGATTCGGCGTACGCACCGAAGACGTCCTCGCGCTCAACGGTCTCGCGTGGGAGTCCGTGATCCACCCGGGGCAGGAGCTCGTCGTGCGCGCCGCCGCCGCGCCGACCCCCACCCCCGCCGCCGCGTCGCACACCGTCGTCGCGGGCGACACCATCAGCGGGATCGCCGGGCGACACGGCGTGAGCGTGGAGAGCATCCTGGCGGCGAACGGGCTCCAGTGGTCGTCCATCATCTATCCGGGTCAGACACTGGCGCTCCCGCTGGCGGCGACGCCCGCGGCCGCGACGACGCCCGCCCCGGTCGGGCTGTCGGTGCCGTTGGACGACGAGCAGTCCACCCACGCCCGTCACATCATCGCGGTGGGACGCGAACTGGGGGTTCCCGACCGCGGCATAGCGATCGCCCTGGGCGCGGCGATGCAGGAATCGTGGATCCGGAACCTCGACTGGGGCGACCGCGACTCCCTCGGGCTCTTCCAGCAGAGGCCGAGCACCGGCTGGGGCACGGAAGCTCAGCTCCGGACGCCCGATCACGCGATCCGCGTCTTCTACGGCGGCCCGGCCGACCCGAACGGCCCCGCGACGCGCGGTCTGCTCGATATCCCCGGGTGGGAGCAGATGTCGTTCGCCGATGCGGCCCAGGCCGTGCAGATCTCTGCGTACCCCGACCGCTACGGAGCCTGGGAGCACGCGGCGTACGAATGGCTGGCCGCGCTGGGGTGAGCCGCTCCGCGGACTCACGGCTCGGCGTCCGTAGACTCTGAGCGTGAGCACGAGTCAGCAGACCGACCCGCTGATCGGCCGTCTCGTCGACGGCCGGTATCGGGTGCGTGCTCGTATCGCCCGTGGCGGCATGGCGACGGTCTACGTCGCGACCGACCTGCGGCTGGAACGGCGCGTGGCGTTGAAGGTGATGCACGGCCACCTGAGCGACGACAGCGTGTTCCAGAGCAGGTTCATCCAGGAGGCCCGCTCCGCCGCCCGCCTGGCGGACCCCCATGTGGTGAACGTCTTCGATCAGGGCCAGGACGGCGAGATGGCCTACCTCGTCATGGAGTACCTGCCCGGGATCACCCTGCGCGACCTGCTCCGGGACCAGCGACGCCTGACCGTTCCTCAGGCGGTGACCATCATGGACGCCATCCTCTCGGGCCTGGCGGCCGCGCACCGGGCCGGCATCATCCACCGCGACGTCAAGCCGGAGAACGTCCTGCTCGCCGAGGACGGTCGCATCAAGATCGGCGACTTCGGCCTCGCGCGCGCGACCACGGCCAACACCGCGACCGGGGCGCAACTGCTCGGAACCATCGCCTACCTCGCCCCGGAGCTGGTCACGCGCGGGACCGCGGATGCGCGCAGTGACATCTACGCCCTCGGCATCATGCTCTACGAGATGCTCGTCGGCGAGCAGCCCTACAAGGGCGAGCAGCCGATGCAGATCGCCTTCCAGCACGCGACGGACTCGGTTCCCCGGCCCAGTGTGAAGAACCCGGCCGTGCCGGAACCGCTCGACGAGCTCGTTCTGTGGGCGACCGAGAAGGTCCCCGATGACCGACCGGCGGATGCGAAGGAGATGCTCGACCGTCTGCGCGAGATCGAGCGCCACCTCGACATCACCCCCGTCGTCACCCGGACCGGCCCGATCTCGGCGACCCGTGGCGACGGAATCGCCTCGGGCGACCTCACCGCCGTGCTTCCCGCCACGACCGGCACCGCACCGGCAGCCGCGTCCGAGGGGAACGACAACGCCGCGCGCCTGCGTCGCGCCTCGCGGCGCCGGCGTGCGGTGGGCGGGTGGGTCTTCCTCCTCATCGTCCTGCTCGCGACGGCGGCCGCCGGCGCCGGGTGGTGGTTCGGTTCCGGCCCCGGAAGCCTGGTCGCCGTCCCCGACGTGGCCGGACTCACTTTCGAGACGGCGAGCGAGCGACTCGCCGACGAAGGCCTGGTGGCCCGGGAACGAGGTGAGCACAGCCTCGACGTCCCCGCAGGCCAGGCGATCGGGACAGATCCCGAAGCGGGAACACGCCTCGAGCAGGATGCCGCGGTGGAGGTCATCGTCTCGCTCGGCCCCGCGCAGGTGCAGGTGCCCGCTCTCGTCGGCACGTCCAAGACCGAGGCCATCGAGGCCCTCGCCCAGCAGGACATCACCGCGGACGGCGAGTCCGGGTTCTACACCGACGCCGCACGCGACAGCGTCGTCGGCGTCGTGATCCGGCCGAGCGCGGGCGGTGAAGAGGTGCCGTGCGGCGACGGATGCACCGCTACCCAGGGCGACGCCGCCACGCTGTGGGTTTCGCTCGGAACGCTCCCCAACGTGCGTGGCATGAGCGCTGAGGATGCACGCGCCACCCTGACCTCATCGGGGCTCGAGGTGGCCGAGGGTGCACTCGAGCAGTCCAGCGAGGACATCGCAGCGGGGCTCGTGGTCGGAACGACCGATCGCGAAGGAGGCGGGTGGTGGCGTCCTGGAGACTCCATCTCCCTGATCATCTCCACCGGTCCCCCCCTGTTCGAGGTCCCCGACGTGGTCGGACAGACCCGCGATCAGGCGATCGGAGCCCTCGAGGACGCCGGCTTCCAGGTCGACTACTCGGCACTGTGGGCGCCGTTCCCCGACGCGATCACGCGGGTGTCGAGCTCGAACCCCGCCGCGGGCTCCCTGCTGTTGCGGGGGACGCGCGTGTACATCGAGATCTCCGTCAGCGGCTGACGGCGCCGACCCCGACGATCCGGGTCGACGCCGTCGCGGCCGATCAGCGCTTCTCGAGCTCCTCGGCGACGAGGAACGCGAGCTCCAGCGACTGCATGTGGTTCAGACGCGGGTCGCACAGCGACTCGTAGCGTGTGGCGAGGGTGGCCTCGTCGATCATCTCCGAGCCGCCGAGGCACTCCGTCACGTCGTCGCCCGTGAGCTCCACGTGGATGCCGCCGGGGTAGGTCCCGACGGAGCGGTGAGCCTCGAAGAACCCACGGACCTCGTCCACCACATCGTCGAAGCGACGCGTCTTGTAGCCGGTGGGCGTGGTGATGCCGTTGCCGTGCATCGGGTCGGTGACCCAGACCGGCGTGGCCCCGGCATCCTTGACCGCTTCCAGCAGCGGCGGGAGCGCGTCGCGGATCTTGCCGGCCCCCATGCGCGTGATGAATGTCAGACGACCGGGCTCGCGCTCCGGGTCGAGCTTGTCGATCAGCTGAAGAGCGACGTCTGGTGACGTCGCCGGTCCGAGCTTGACGCCGATGGGGTTGCGGATGCGGGAGAAGTAGTCGATGTGCGCGCCGTCGAGCTCGCGCGTGCGCTCCCCCACCCACAGGAAGTGGGCCGAGGTGTTGTACGGCGTGCTGGTGCGCGAATCGATGCGCGTCATGGGGCGCTCGTAATCCATGAGGAGACCCTCATGGCCGGTGTAGAACTCCACCCCGCGGAGCTCGTCGAAGTTCGCTCCGGCCGCCTCCATGAACTTGATGGCGCGGTCGATCTCGGTGGCGAGACGCTCGTAGCGCTGGTTCGCCGGGTTCTCCGCGAATCCCTTGTTCCACGAGTGCACCTCGCGGAGGTCGGCGAACCCGCCCTGGGTGAAGGCGCGGATGAGGTTCAGCGTCGATGCCGCGGTGTGGTAGCCCTTGAGCAGGCGGGCGGGGTCGGCCTGACGGGAGTTCTCGGTGAAGTCGTACCCGTTGACGATGTCACCGCGGTAGGCCGGCAGGGTGACATCGCCGCGCGTTTCGGAATCGCTCGAGCGGGGCTTGGCGAACTGCCCTGCCATGCGCCCCATCTTCACGACCGGCATCGACGCGCCGTAGGTGAGCACGACGGCCATCTGGAGCACGGTCTTGATGCGGTTGCGGATCTTCTCGGCCGTCGCGCCGGCGAACGTCTCAGCGCAGTCGCCGCCCTGGAGCAGGAAGGCGCGACCTGAGGCCACGCGCGCGAGCCGATCGCGAAGGTTGTCGACTTCACCGGCGAAGACGAGCGGCGGGAGGGTCGCCAGTTCTGCGGACACCGCGGCGACCGCCTCGGGGTCGGGCCACGACGGCTGCTGCTTGATGGGCAGGGTCCGCCAGTGGTCGAGGGGATCGAGCTGCTGGAGCATCCGCTCAGTCTATCCGCGCCGACGCGCGGGCAGATGCACGTTTCAGCGGCGGCGGGGGCGGGTGACGAGGCGGTCTTTCACGGTCGACGCGTAGACGTCTTCGTACTCCTGCTCACCGAGCCGCTGCAGCGCGACCATGATCTCGTCGGTGATCGAACGGAGGATGTAGCGGTCCCCCTCCATCCCCTCGAAGCGAGAGAAGTCCAGCGGCTCGCCGATGACCACCCCGACCCGGGCGACGCGCGGGATGCGGGTGCCGATCGGCATCATGGTGTCGGTGTCGACCATCACGACGGGGACGACGGGGACGCGCGCTTCGAGCGCCATCCGGGCGATGCCGGTGCGGCCGCGGTAGAGCTTGCCGTCGGGGCTGCGGGTGCCCTCCGGGTAGATCCCGAGGAGCTCCCCTCTCCCGAGCACCTGGAGACCGGTGTTCAGGGACGCCTCCGACGCCTTGCCGCCGGACCTGTCGATCGGAAGCTGACCGGTCGCCTTGAAGAAGACCCGGGTGGCCCAGCCCTTCAGCCCCTTGCCGGTGAAGTAGTCGCTCTTGGCGAGGAACGCCACCGGCCTGTCGATCATCAGCGGCAGGAAGACCGAGTCGACGAAGGAGAGATGGTTGCTGGCGAGGATCGCGCCGCCTTCGGCGGGGACATTCCGGCGGCCGACGATCCAGGGTCGGAAGATCGCCTTCACGATCGGCCCGATCACCACGTACTTCATCAGCCAATAGAACATCGGACTAGACCTGCTCCCCCGCGAGGTCGGCGACGCCGATGACGCCGGCGTCGTTGACGAGCTGGGCGATGGCGAAGCGCGCCACCGGGCGATCCCCGTAGCCCGGCAGCGAGGTCTCGTAGGCGATGCGCACGGGCTCCAGCAGATCATCCCCCAGCTGGGCGACGCCACCCCCGATGACGAAGAGCTCGGGGTCGAGGACCGCCTGGAAGCCGCCGCACGCCTCCCCGAGGGCCGTGGCGACCCGGCGCAGTGCTTCGATCGCACCCGCATCACCCGCGAGGACCAGACGCGAGACCGCCGGCCCGCTGATCACGCCGTTCTCCTCCCGGAGCTGGGCGAGGGCTTCTCCGATGCCGCCGCCGTCGGCGATCGCATTCGCCTCCCGCTGGAGCGCGCGCCCGGATGCGTACTGTTCGAGGCATCCGTTCTGACCGCAGCCGCAGGCGCGTCCGTCCCGGGCGAACCGCGTGTGGCCGAGTTCGCCGCCGATTCCGTGTCCGCCGCGGAAGAGCGCGCCGTCGAGGACGACCGCTCCACCGACGCCGGTGCCCATCGTGAGCATCACCATGTGGTCGACGTCGCGTCCCGCCCCGAACCGGAACTCGGCCCACCCCGCGGCGTTGGCGTCGTTCTCGATGGTGACGGGCAGACCGATGCCCTGCTCGAGGGTCGCCTTGAGCGGCTCGTTGTGCCAGGCGATGTTCGGGGCGTGGATGACGACGGCGCGGTCGCGGTCGATGAAACCGGCGGCGGCGACACCGACCGCGGAGATCTCGTGTGCGGCCCGGAAGTGGGCGGCCATGTCGATGACCGCCCGCGCGAGCGCACCGGTGTCCTTGGGCGTGTCGACGCGCAGCTTCTCCACGATCCGCCCCTCAGCATCCACCACACCGCCGGCGATCTTCGTGCCGCCTATGTCGATTCCGACCTTGAGCACCGCGTTCCTCTCCGCCGACGCGCGCGCGACGGCGCCTTGAAGTCTAGTGGCGCGTCGAGATCGCCCCCGCGGCATGCCGGTCCCCGCTCACGCGCGAGCGGGCGTCGGTGTGCCCGGCTCATGCTCTGATTAGACTCAGTACGAACGAACCCGAGATTCCGTACCGGTACCGAAGGAGCTGCCGTGGCACAATTCGACGTCCCCGCGATCGTCCCCGCCGATCCCACCGCGAACGTGAGCGACCTGCTGGTCGACCGCGTGAGCCAGACCCCGCAGCGTGCACTGTTCGCCGTGCCCGACGGAGACGGCTGGCGCGACATCAGCGCCGCGCAGTTCCACGCGCAGGTGATCGCCCTCGCGAAGGGATTCGCCGCCGCGGGAATCCAGCCCGGCGACAAGGTCGGCTTCATCGCCCGCACCACGTACGACTGGACGCTGGTCGACTTCGCACTGTTCTTCGCCGGCGCGGTCATGGTCCCCATCTACGAGACCAGCTCTGCGGCACAGATCGGATGGATCCTCAGCGACTCCGGCGCCGTGGCCTGCATCACCGAGTCCGCGGACCACTCCGCGCGGCTCGCCGAGGTCCGTTCGGACGTTCCCCTCGTGACCTCCGTGTGGGAGATGCACGCGGGCGACCTGGACGCCCTCGTCGCTCAGGGTGCGGCCGTGACGGATGCCGAGATCGAACGTCGGCGGAAGATCGCCGTCGGCTCCGACATCGCCACGCTCATCTACACGTCCGGGTCGACCGGGCGCCCGAAGGGCTGCGTCCTCACCCACAGCAACTTCGTCGAGCTCGCCCGCAACTCCGGGAAGGCCCTGCAGGAGGTCGTCGCCGAGCCGGACGCGTCCACGCTGCTCTTCATCACCACGGCGCACGTGTTCGCCCGGTTCATCTCGATCCTCAACGTCCACGCGGGCGTGAAGACCGGACACCAGCCCGATACCAAGCAGCTACTGCCGGCCCTCGGCTCCTTCAAGCCCACTTACCTCCTCGCCGTCCCGCGCGTCTTCGAGAAGGTCTACAACTCCGCCGAGCAGAAGGCCGAGGCCGGCGGCAAGGGGAAGATCTTCCGGGCCGCGGCGCACACCGCGATCGAGCACTCTCGCCTGCTTCAGGAGGGCGCGCGCATCCCCCTCGGCATGCGGCTGAAGTTCGCACTGTTCGACAAGCTCGTGTACAGCAAGCTGCGCACGGCGATGGGCGGCCGTGTCCGCCACGCCGTGTCGGGATCGGCGCCGCTCGGGCCGCGTCTGGGGCACTTCTTCCACAGCCTGGGAGTCGTGATCCTCGAGGGATACGGCCTCACCGAGACGACCGCGCCGGCCACGGTGAACCTCGTGACGAAGTCGAAGATCGGCACCGTCGGCCCCGTACTGCCCGGCGTCGGTGTCCGGATCGCGGACGACGGCGAGGTCGAGGTCCGCGGCATCAACGTGTTCAAGGAGTACTGGCGCAATCCCGAGGCGACCGCTGCGGCGTTCGACGGTGAATGGTTCCGGACGGGCGACCTGGGTGAGTTCGACCAGGAGGGCTTCCTCAAGATCACCGGGCGCAAGAAGGAGATCATCGTCACCGCCGGAGGCAAGAACGTCGCCCCCGCCGGGCTCGAGGATCCCATCCGCGCCAACCCGATCGTCGGTCAGGTGGTCGTCGTGGGTGATCAGAAGCCGTTCATCTCCGCCCTCATCACCCTCGACCCGGAGATGCTCCCGACCTGGCTCGGAAACAACGGCCTCCCCTCAGACATGTCGCTGGAGGATGCCGCGAAGAACGACGCCGTCCGCGCCGAGGTACAGCGGGCGATCGACGTCGCCAACAAGAGCGTCTCGCGCGCCGAGTCGATCCGGAAGTTCGTCATCCTCCCCACCGAGTGGACCGAGGCGAGCGGGCATCTCACGCCGAAGATGAGCATCAAGCGGAACGTCATCATGGACGACTTCGCGGCGCAGATCGAAGAGCTCTACACGGTTCCCGTCAACACGACGTCCACGTCGATCAGCTGAGGATCGCCGAGAAGCAGACGTAGCCGGGAGTCTGAGTGGTTCTGACCCGCAGGGTCAGAACCACTCAGACTCCCGGATCTGCTTCATCGCCTGGCGTCGGTCCTCCGGCGCAAGGCGCTGCAGATACAGCGTCCCGTCGAGGTGATCGGTCTCGTGCTGGAGCGCCTGCGCCATGAGGCCCTCCCCCTCCAGGACGACCTCGTCGCCGTTCAGGTCGATGCCGACCACCTTCGCCCGCGGGTACCGCAGGGCGTCGTGCCAGAGACCCGGCACCGACAGGCAGCCCTCGCCGATGCGGGAGGGCTCCCCCGCCACCTCGACCAGAACAGGGTTGAGCACGTAGCCGATGTCGCCGTCGATGTTGTAGCTGAAGGCGCGGACGCCGACACCGATCTGCGGTGCGGCGACGCCGGCGCGGCCGGGGACGGCGACGGTGTCCAGAAGATCCTGGACGAGCGCGCGCACCCCGTCGTCGATCGTGTCGATCGACGCGCACACGGCACGCAGCACCGGGTCGCCGAAGACGCGGATGGGTCGTACGGCCATGCTCAGGCCGCCGACGCCAGGGAGCGGAGTCCCTCGACCACGGTCGCCGCCATCTCGCGCGCCGCCTGCCGCGTCTCGGGCTGAAGATCGCGGAAGGTGATCGCGCTCCCGGCCGCGATGAGCGGGTCGTACGGCATCCGCACGACACTGCGCACACGCGAGCGGAAGTGGGCTTCCAACTCTTCGAGCTGGACGACCGGGCGCCCGGGACGGGAGTTGTTCAGCACCACGACGGCGGAACGCACGCGCTCCGCGTACCCGTTGGTCTCGAGCCACGTGAGGGTCTCCGACGCCAGGCGCGCTTCATCCACACTGAGTCCTGCGACGATGACCACCTGATCGGCGAGGTCGAGGGTCGCCCCCATGACCGAGTGGACGATGCCGGTTCCGGTGTCCGTGAGGACCACCGAATAGTAGTGGGCGGCGAGTTCGGCCACCTGCCGGTAGTCGGTGTCGCTGAAGGCTTCCGAGACGTGCGGGTCGGTGTCCGACGCGAGGACGTCGAGGCGGGTCTCGTCGCGCGCGACGATCGCCGACAGGTTGTTGTACCCGGAGACGTCGGCGCGGGAGCGCACCAGGTCGCGGACCGTGCGGTTGCTCGTGCGCGAGATCCGCTCCGCGAGCGTTCCACGGTCGGGGTTCGCGTCGACGGCGATGATCCGGTCGTCGCGCGCGTCCGCGAGCGCCATGCCGAGAAGGGTGGTGATGGTCGTCTTGCCGACCCCGCCCTTGCGCGAGAGCACGGGGACGAACCGCGCACCGCCGGCCAGAGGTGCGGAGATGCGGCGGTCGAGCTCCTTGCGCGCCCGCGCACGCTTGCCGTCGCCGAGATTGATGCGACGACCGGAGAGCGAATAGATCAGGTGCTGCCACACGCCGTCCGGCTCGGGACGCGTGGTGCGGCTCGGATCGAGCAGCCGGTCGGCGGTGAGGAGGTCGGCGGTCTCCCGGTCCGGCTCGAACTCACCGAGCCGCTTCGACGTCAACGCCACCTCGGATCGACGACGAGGCTTGTCGTGGGCCGCGGCGGCGTGCGCCTCCGCCCGCGTCATCGCCGGCGCGGGCGTCGTCGAGGGCGCGGGAGCCGGGACCACCGGCTGCGCCCCCGTGACGGGGGCGTCGGAGGGCCGCACCGGCACGGATGCCGTCACCGGAGCTGCGGCGACGGAACCGGTCTGGACGATCTCCGCGTCGTGGATGTCCTCGTCGTCGTGGCGGGAGAGGGCGACGTCGCTCCCCCCGTCTTCGATCACCGGCGAGGATTCGACATCCTCACCGACGGAGTCTGCGGCGGGCTCGGTGTCGGGGCGGTCCTCCACGGGCGCGTCGAGCGCGGGGGCAGTGTCGTGGGCGTCGTCCACGATCTCCGCCTCGGCCGTGTCAGCCGGGATCTCGACCACGAAAGGCACCTCACCGCTGATGACCTCGTCTTCGTCGAGGTCATCCTCCTCGGGTTCGCTCGGAAGCTGCACGGGGACGTGCGCCGTCGGGGTTCCGAGCAGCCCGAGGGGTGCGGAGTCGATGCTGCCCGTGTCGGCGAGGATGCCGTTCTCGGCGTCGTCGGCGGGCTGGTCGGGATGGTCGGGCGTCACTGCGGGTGTCTCCAAAAAGCAAGGGGGCGGCGATCTCGCCGCGCTCCAGGCTACTGGGCGGGGCGGATGACGACCAAAAGGTCTCCGGCCTCGACCTGCGCGGTCGGCCCGATCGCGAGCCGCTCCACCACCCCGTCGACGGGGGCGGTGATCGCCGCCTCCATCTTCATCGCCTCGATCGACGCGACCGCGTCGCCGGCGCTCACGCGCTCACCGACACCGGTCTTGAGCGTCACGACGCCGGAGAACGGTGCGGCGATCTGACCGGGTCGCGTCGTGTCCGCCTTCTCCGCCTGCCGCGCCTCGACCTGGATGCTCCGGTCGCGGACGAACACCGGTCGCAGCTGACCGTTCAGGGTGGTCATGACGGTCCGCATGCCCTTGTCGTCAGCCTCGCCGATGGCTTCGAGCCCGACGAACAGCTGCACGCCGCGCTCGATCTCCACGACGTGCTCGGTGCCCGGCGCAAGCCCGTACAGGTAGTCCGCGGTGTCGAGGACGCTCACGTCGCCGAACACCTCGCGCACCTGCGCGAAGGCGCGGGTGGGCCCGGGGAAGAGCAGGCGATTGAGCGTCTGCCGGCGCGTGGCGCGGTCCTCGGTCAGCGCCTCGGCCTCGGCATCCGTCAGCGGGGTGATCGCGATACGGACGTCGCGGCCCGCGAGCACCTTGCTGCGGAAAGGCTCCGGCCAGCCGCCCGGGAGGTCGCCGAGTTCGCCGGCCATGAAGCCGATCACGGAATCGGGGATGTCGTACGCACCCGGGTTCGCTTCGAAGTCGGCCGGATCGGCCTTGACCGCGGCGAGGTGCAACGCGAGGTCGCCGACGACCTTGGACGATGGGGTGACCTTCGGCACGCGGCCGAGGATGCGGTTCGCCGCGGCGTACATGTCCTCGATGAGCTCGAAGTCCTCGGACAGGCCGAGCGCGATCGCCTGCTGGCGCAGGTTGGACAGCTGCCCACCCGGGATCTCGTGGTGGTAGACCCGACCGGTCGGTCCGGGCAGCCCGGACTCGAACGGCGCGTAGAGGTGCCGCACGGCCTCCCAGTAGGGCTCGAGGTCGCCGACCGCGTCGAGATCGAGCCCCGTGTCGCGCTCGGTGTGGGCGAGGGCAGCCACCAGCGCCGAAAGCGACGGCTGACTGGTCGTGCCCGACATCGGTGCGGCGGCTGCGTCGACCGCATCCGCTCCGGCGGCGCTGGCGGCGAGGAGCGTCGCGAGCTGACCGCCCGCGGTGTCGTGCGTGTGCACGTGGACGGGGACGTCGAAGCGCTCGCGCAGCGCCGACACCAGGCGGCTCGCGGCAGCCGGCCGCAGCAGACCCGCCATGTCCTTGATCGCGAGGATGTGCGCGCCCGCCTCGACGATCTGCTCCGCGAGCCGGAGGTAGTAGTCCAGCGTGTACAGGTCCTCCGCCGGGTTCAGCAGATCGCCGGTGTAGCACAGGGCCACCTCGGCGACGGCGGTTCCCGTCGCGCGCACGGCGTCGATCGCCGGACGCATCTGAGCGACGTCGTTGAGCGCGTCGAACACCCGGAAGATGTCGATGCCGCTCGCAGCCGCCTCGGCGACGAACGCATCGGTGACCTCCGTCGGGTACGGGGTGTATCCGACGGTGTTCCGGCCACGCAGCAGCATCTGGATCGCGACGTTCGGCAAGGCCTGCCGCAGGCGGTCGAGCCGCTCCCACGGGTCTTCGCCCAGGAATCGAAGCGCGACGTCGTAGGTCGCGCCTCCCCACGCCTCGACGCTGAGGAGCTGCGGGGTCAGTCGCGCCACGTAGGGCGCGACGGTGACGAGGTCCTTCGTCCGCACGCGCGTGGCGAGGAGGGACTGGTGCGCGTCGCGGAATGTCGTCTCGGTGACGGCGAGGGCGGTCTGCGCCCGCAGGTCGCGCGCGAAGCCTTCGGGTCCGAGTGCGAGAAGACGCTGACGCGATCCCTCGGGCGCCGGAGCCGTCAGGTCGAGGGCGGGGAGCTTCAGGCGCGGGTCCACCGTGAGCGGGTTGTCGCCGTGCGGCTTGTTGACCGTGGTGTCGACGAGCCAGTTCAGGATCTTCGTACCGCGGTCCTTGGATTCGCGGCCGCGGACGAGGTGCGGCCGTTCGTCGATGAACGCGGTGCTGACATCGCCGGCGATGAAGGACGCGTCGTCGAGGACCGCCTGCAGGAACGGGATGTTCGTGGACACCCCGCGGATGCGGAACTCCGCCAGGGCGCGCCGGGCGCGGACCACCGCGGCACCGAAGTCGCGCCCGCGGCAGGTGAGCTTGGCGAGCATCGAGTCGAAATGGGGGCTGATCTGCGCGCCGGCGGCGGTCGTACCGCCATCCAGGCGGATGCCGGCACCGCCCGGCGAACGGTAGGTGGTGATCTTGCCCGTGTCGGGTCGGAACCCCTGGGACGGATCCTCCGTCGTGATGCGGCACTGCAGCGCCGCCCCCCGCAGGTGGATGCGATCCTGCGTGAGCCCGAGGTCCTGGAGGGACTGCCCCGCGGCGATGCGCATCTGGGACTGGACGAGGTCGACGTCGGTGACCTCTTCGGTGACGGTGTGCTCGACCTGGATCCGGGGGTTCATCTCGATGAAGACGACCTCCCCCGCGCGGGGGCCCGCGGTCTCGAGGAGGAACTCCACGGTCCCGGCGTTCTGATACCCGATGGAACGGGCGAACGCCACGGCGTAGGCGTGTAGCGCGTCGCGGACGCCCGGGTCGAGGTTCGGAGCCGGCGCGATCTCGATGACCTTCTGGTGCCGGCGCTGCAGCGAGCAGTCCCGCTCGAACAGGTGGACCGTCTCCCCCGCCGTGTCGGCGAGGATCTGGACCTCGATGTGGCGGGGCCGCTGCACGGCCTGCTCGAGGAACACCCGGGCGTCGCCGAAGGCGCTCCCCGCCTCGCGCATCGCCTCGGCGAGAGCCGGCGCGAGCTCCCCCGCGGTCTCCACGCGGCGCATGCCCCGACCGCCGCCGCCGGCGACCGCCTTGACGAAGATCGGGAAGCCGATGTCCTCGGCCTGGCCGAGCAGGACGTCGACGTCGTCGGAGGCCTCGGTCGAGCGGAGCACGGGAACGCCGGCAGCGACGGCATGCGCCTTGGCCGTGACCTTGTTGCCCGCCATCTCGAGAACGGATGCCGGCGGCCCGATGAACGCGATCCCGTGCGCGGCGGCCTTCTCGGCCAGCTCGGGGTTCTCGGAGAGGAAGCCGTAGCCCGGGTAGACCGCGTCCGCGCCGGATTCGAGGGCGACGCGGATGATCTCGTCGACGTCGAGGTAGGCGCGGACGGGGTGCCCCTCCTCGCCGATCCGGTACGCCTCGTCGGCCTTCAGCCGGTGGAGGGAGTTGCGGTCCTCGTACGGGAACACCGCGACCGTGCGGGCTCCCAACTCGAATGCCGCGCGGAAGGCGCGGATCGCGATCTCTCCACGATTGGCCACCAGGATCTTGCGGAACATTCGACCTCCGAGCGGTGAGGTGCGGACGGGCTGAGTGTGCTCTCAGCCTAGGGGACGGTAACGTAGGGCCTTGTGCACGTACTTTCCGTCAGCTCGCTCAAAGGCGGGGTGGGTAAGACGACCGTGACGCTGGGACTCGCTTCCGCCGCATTCGCGCGGGGAGTCCGGACGCTCGTCGTCGACCTCGACCCGCAGTCCGACGTGTCGACGGGCATGGACATCCAGGTGGCGGGGCGTCTGAACGTCGCCGACGTCCTGGCGAATCCGAAGGACAAGGTCGTCAAGCAGGCGATCACCTCCAGTGGCTGGGCCAAGGTGCACCCGGGCACGATCGACGTGATGATCGGCAGTCCGTCCGCGATCAACTTCGACGGTCCGCACCCCTCCGTCCGCGACGTGTGGAAGCTCGAGGAGGCGCTCGCGACGATCGAGAACGAGTACGACCTCGTCCTCATCGACTGCGCCCCGTCGCTCAACGCGCTCACCCGCACCGCATGGGCGGCATCCGATCGGGTCGTCGTCGTCACCGAGCCCGGCCTGTTCTCCGTCGCCGCCGCCGACCGTGCGCTGCGGGCGATCGAAGAGATCCGCCGCGGCCTCTCCCCGCGCCTGCAGCCGCTCGGGATCGTCGTCAACCGCGTGCGCCCCCAGTCGATCGAGCATCAGTTCCGCATCAAGGAGCTCCGCGACATGTTCGGCCCGCTCGTGCTGACGCCCCAGCTGCCCGAGCGCACCTCGCTCCAGCAGGCTCAGGGCGCGGCGAAGCCGTTGCACATCTGGCCCGGCGACTCCGCTCAAGAGCTCGCGGCCGACTTCGACGCCCTCCTCGACCGCATCATCCGCACCGGACGCATCCCCGTCCCCGGCGCCACCACCGCCTGAGCATCAGGGTCGACCTCCACCGGGAGATCGGCCGATCAGCGACCGCGCGCCGTCGAGAACGCGGGATGACACGCGCACGAAGCGCGCCGACAACAGCTGTTTCGGCGATCGGCCACGCGATCTCGACCGATGCTGCGCCTGAAGGCGCAGCCCATGCAGGGTGATCGCGAGGCGACTCAGGCCGTGCGCGCGGCGCGACGAGCGGAGAGCTCGTCCATGATCTCGGGCGTCTGCGCGTCGAAGTCGACGAGTGTGGACTCGACCTCGCGCAGCACCTTCCCGACGGCGATGCCGAACACACCCTGCCCGCGGCTGACCAGATCGATGACCTCGTCGTTCGAGGTGCAGAGGTAGACCGATGCCCCGTCGCTCATGAGCGTCGTTCCGGCCAGGTCGCGGATCCCCGCGGCGCGCAGCTGGTCGACCGCGGTGCGGATCTGCTGCAGGGAGATCCCGGTGTCGAGGAGCCGCTTGACGAGCTTCAGGACGAGGATGTCGCGGAAACCGTAGAGACGCTGCGACCCTGACCCGCTCGCACCGCGGACGGTGGGCTCGACGAGCTCGGTGCGAGCCCAGTAGTCCAGCTGCCGATAGGTGATCCCCGCGGCCCGTGCGGCGACGGCCCCGCGGTATCCGACCTCGTCGTCCATCTGGGGCAGACCGTCGGTGAAAAGGAGGTCGGCGACGAAAGGCTGTTCGTCGGCCGCTTCACGAGCGCTCATGCTCGTCCCCCCTTAGATTCGGATGTCTCCACGTTAGGTGAGCCGGAGCCCTCCGGCAACGACATCCGGCGATCGGGTCTCGGCGTGTCGCCCACCACGGTCAGGACAGCAGCCTCTCGAGCGCAGCGCGCACGAACGTGGAGCGCACTTCGTCGAGACGGCGGGTCAGTTCTCCGGCGACTTCGCCCGCACGACCGCGGGAGGCGGCGTCGGTGCGACGCAGGATGGGCGCCAGCGCCTGTTCCACGAGCGCCACATCACGATCGGCGTTCTGGCGGAGGGCGCGGACGTGGCGCGGCTCGATACCGTGCCGGTCGAGGGCGACCAGCGATCGCATCAGCGCGACGGTCTGCTCGGGGTACGACTCCGCGGCCGTGATGATCCCGGTGCTGATCGCGTCGTTGAGGAGCTGCGGTGCCGCGCCGGAGGCCGACAGCAGCTCGTCCCGACGGTAGCGCCGCGGCGCGGGGACGATGGACGGCGGCGGCACGGCCGTGGGCGTCGCCGGGTCGCGCCCCGCGTCGACGTCGGCGAGATAGTCGCGGATCACCGAGAGGGGCAGATAGTGGTCGCGCTGCAGAGTGAGGGCGAGGCGCAGCCGCTCGAGATCCGCCATGGAGAACTTGCGGTAGCCCGACTCGGTGCGCATCGGGGTGACGATCCCCTGGACCTCGAGGAAGCGGAGCTTGCTGGAGGTGAGCGCGGGGAACTCCGGCGAGAGCCGGGCCAGGACCTGACCGATGCTCAGAAGACCCGCGGACGACGAACGTTCGCGGGCGGCGGCGGCCGGCATCAGCCTTCCGAGGATGCGGCGAGATCGACGGGCGAGACGAAGAAGTTCAGTCGGAACTTCCCGACCCGCACCTCGGCGCCGTTGGTCAGCGTCGCGCGGTCGACCCGTTCGCCATTGACGTAGGTGCCGTTGAGGGAGCGCTGGTCCACGAGCTCGAACGAAGCCCCCTGGCGGGCGATCTCCGCGTGGCGACGGGACACCGTGACGTCATCGAAGAAGATGTCGGCCTCGGGATGCCGCCCCACCGTCGTCACGTCCGAGTCGAGGAGGTAGCGTGCACCGGCGGTCGGACCCGACCGGACGATCAGGAGCGCGGCGCCCGACGGCAGAGCGTCGATCGCCTCCAATTCGGCCTCGCCGAGGTCGCTGCCGAACGGCACGAACGACAGGTCGGAGTCATGCCCGAATGTCTGGGTGATGTCGCTTCCGCGATCGGAGCCGACGATGTCGCCCCGTGCATCGGCAGAGCGACGGATGTCGTCCGGCTCTGGCCGGCGGTAGTCCTCCACGTGGTGCTCCTTTCGAGGTGCCAGCCTAGCCGATGCGCGGACCCGGATGAGAGCCGGACGATGAGCGGGAGCCGTTGCGCGCCCACCCGTTCAGGTTCCGTGGAACGCGGGTCGATACCCTCGTCCGCGTGATGACCGCACACGCCTCCCTTCCCGCCCGCCGCTCCCCTCGACAGACATTCGCCGCCGCGTGGCTGGCGTTCGCCGTCCTGCTCGCCGCGGTGCTCCTTCCCGCGTCTCCGGCCGCGGCGCACGACGAGTTGGTCGGAAGCGACCCCGCTGCCGGATCCGCCGTGGAGACGCTCCCGGCTGCTCTGACGCTGACCTTCAGCGCGGACATCGCGCCCGACGAAGGGGCGTCCGAGATCCAGGTGACGGATGCCGCCGGCACGGCCCTGAACGACGGGGCACCCGTCGTCGAAGGCACCACCCTGTCCCAGGCGCTGGCGGGCACGGCCTCCGGCGAGGTCACGGTCCTGTGGAAGGTGGTCTCCAGCGACGGGCACCCGATCTCCGGCGAGCTCTCCTTCATCGTGACCGCTCCGCCGGCACCGAGCCCCACCGCGACGGCGTCGCCGACGGCCACGGTCGAGCCGACGCCGACCGTGGAGCCGACGGTGACCCCGGTGGAGACGACGACTCCGGAACCGGTGACGACCGAGCCGGCGTCCTCGGCCACCTCCTGGATCATCGGCGGTGTCGTGATCCTGCTCCTCGTCGCCGCCGCGGTGACGTACCTGATCGTGTCCCGCGCGCGACGTACCCGGGCGGGCGCGCGCGACGGTTCCGACGCCGCCGGCGGGCGATAGGCTGGGAGCCATGCCTCACTACGACGTCGCCATCCTCGGCGCAGGCCCCGGCGGGTACGTCGCGGCCGTCCGCGCCGCCCAGCTCGGCCTCACGGTCGCGATCATCGAGGAGAAGTACTGGGGTGGTGTGTGCCTGAACGTCGGGTGCATCCCCTCGAAGGCTCTCCTGAAGAACGCCGACCTCGCCCACACGTTCCACGACAAGGCCGAGCTGTTCGGCATCTCGGGTGACGTCCACTTCGACTTCGGTGTCGCGTGGGATCGCAGCCGGAAGGTCTCGGACACCCACGTCAAGGGCATCCACTTCCTCATGAAGAAGAACAAGGTGACCGAGTACGAAGGGCGTGGCACCTTCACGGGCCCGAACGCCCTCACGGTCGCCAAGAGCGACGGCTCCACCGACGAGGTGACCTTCGACAACGCGATCATCTCGACCGGCTCGAAGGTGCGACTGCTGCCGGGCGTCGAGCTGAGCGAGAACGTCGTGACCTACGAAGAGCAGATCATGACGCGCGAACTTCCGGAGTCGATCGTCATCGTCGGCGCCGGCGCAATCGGCATGGAGTTCGCCTTCGTGATGACCAACTACGGCGTGAAGGTCACGATCATCGAGTTCCTCGACCGTGCACTGCCGAACGAGGACGCCGACGTGTCCAAGGAGATCGCCCGTCAGTACAAGAAGTACGGCGTCGACATCCTGACCTCCACCAAGGTCGAGACGGTCGTCGACTCCGGCGACAAGGTCACCGTCACCTACACCGGCAAGGACGGCGCCCAGGGCTCGATCGAGGCCGACAAGGTTCTGATGTCGATCGGGTTCGCGCCCAACGTGGAGGGCTTCGGCCTCGAGACCACCGGCGTGAAGCTGACCGACCGCGGCGCCATCGAGATCGACGACCACATGCGCACCTCCGTGCCCCACATCTACGCGATCGGCGACGTCACTGCGAAGCTCCAGCTCGCGCACGTGGCCGAAGCGCAGGGTGTTGTGGCCGCAGAGACCATCGGCAAGGCCGAGACGATGACCCTCGGCGACTACCGCATGATGCCGCGGGCGACGTTCTGCTCGCCGCAGGTGGCGTCCTTCGGCCTCACCGAGCAGCAGGCGCGCGACGCCGGCTACGACGTGAAGGTCGCGAAGTTCCCGTTCTCCGCGAACGGCAAGGCCAACGGTCTCGGCGAGCCGATCGGCTTCGTCAAGCTCATCGCCGACGGAGAGCACCTCGAGCTCCTCGGCGGTCACCTCATCGGCCCCGATGTCTCGGAGCTTCTCCCCGAGCTCACGCTCGCGCAGAAGTGGGACCTCACCGCGCTCGAGGCGGCCCGGAACATCCACACCCACCCCACGCTGTCGGAGGGCCTCCAGGAGGCGTTCCACGGCCTCGCGGGGCACATGATCAACCTCTGATCCGAAACGATCGAGCGGGGCACGGGCACGAGCCCGTGCCCCGCCGCCGCGTATCGGCGTGAAGGTGTCCGGGCGGAGTCAACCCCCTCGCCGGATCGACACAATTCCGATGGGGTCGACGGATGCCGCAGCCGCACCGTTCCCGCGTCACCGTTGTGATCCCCGTCCTCGACGACGCACCGCACCTCGCGCGGTGTCTGCGCGCTCTCCGCCGACAGGATCGCGTTCCCGACGAAGTGCTCGTCGTGGACAACGGCTCGCGCGACGACAGCGCCCGGGTGGCGCAGGCCCACGGTGCGCGCGTCATCGTGTGTGAGGAGCCCGGCATCCCCGCCGCCAGCGCGGCCGGGTACGACGCGGCCTCGGGCGACGTCCTGCTCCGCCTCGATGCCGACTGCCACCCGGGCCCCGCGTGGGTGCGGACGATGGCCGATGCGTTCGATGCCCACCCCGGCACGGTGGCGGTCACGGGCGGGGCCCGGTTCGCCGACAGTCCTGCGCTCTTGCGCGGGCCGCTCGCCGCGGCGTATCTTCTCGCCTACGCCGCGGTGATGACGCCCCTGCTCGGCCATCTCCCGCTTTTCGGCTCCAACCTCGGCATCCGTGCGTCGTGCTGGCGAGAGGTACGCGCTCACGTCCATCGTCACGACGCAGACCTGCACGACGATCTCGATTTGGCGTTCCACGTCGGCGAACGAGGACGCATCCAGTTCGTCCGGCGCACCGGAATGACGATGTCGATGCGCCCGTTCCACAGCCTGACCGCGCTGCGAGAGCGCGCGAGACGAGGGTCGGCTACCGTTCTGGCCCATTTCCCCGCAGACCGCCCGCCGCGTCGCTAGAGGCGGCTCCGCGCGGGCGCCCGGCGTCAGTAGCCGAGGGCGCGGGCGAGCTTTGATGCGGAGGCGGCTTCCCGGCCGCCCGCGGAGGTGACCGCCTCAACGACGGCGGCGAAGAACGCCGCGCGCTCGTGATCGTCCGCCGGGGCCGAGGGACCGAGCTCGACCTCCCATTCGCGCCAGCTGCGCTCGGCGCCGGTGCGTGCGTCCAGCGCCGCGACGTGGTCGTCGACGACCTCCGCCACCGTGTCGCCCGCGGCATCCGTCAGAGCGTACGCCGTGCGCGTGTTGCGCAGGCGGGCGATGGGACCCACGGTTCCGGTGACGATCTCCGCGACCGCCGCCCGGACCTCGTCCGGGATCGCCGGGACGAGGCCGATGCCCTCCGCCTCTGCTGGGGTCGCCGAATCCTCGTCTCCCAGCGGCCAGCCGATCTCCACGCGAGCGCCCCGCACGCGCGGGCCCTTGATGTGCCACCCGGCGTCGGGTCCGCCCAGGCGACGCCGCAGAGCGTAGCCGCGCTGGGCGAGGGCGAAGTCGAGCGTGTCGAAATAGAGCGCGTCGAGGTCGCGGAGCTCCGGATCGCCGACCGTCGCCACGCCGGGCAGCGCGGTCCAGTCCGGAAGGGAGACAGTGTCATCGACATCGAACTTGAGCTCGATCTCCACCGTCCGCGACGGCTCCCCGTCGGCGGACGACGACGCCGCCGGATCGGTCGCTGCGCTCACACCGAATCGCCCGCGGGATCAATGACGTCCGCGGCCTCGACGAACCAGAAGTTGATCTCGGTCGGTCCGTCGCTGTCCCCGGTGTGCTCCGGCTCACCCTTGCGTTCGTAGACGACCTGGGTCTCGCTGTAGGGGACGATGAGGCGCTCGAGGTCGTCCTCCTCCAGAGGGAGAAGCTGTCCGTCGAGGGGTCCTTGATGCAGTCGTGCGATAGCCATGCCGCGAGCATAGTCCGCCCCCACCGGCGGGATGAGGCACTTGCGCGCGGCCGACTATCGTGGTCACGTGAAGCCCTTCGTCCTCCTGTCCACGCGTGCCGAGGACGTACCCGCCGATGAGGAGTATGCGCTGTTCCTGCGCTACACCGGCCTCGAGGAACGGGACCTCCTCCGGGTGCGGCTGGAATCCCGCCCGATGCCCGTGTTCGACCTCGATTCGCTTTCAGGCATCTTCGTCGGCGGCGGCCCCTTCAACGCGTCCGATCCCGCGGAGCGGAAGTCGAGCGTCCAGGTCCGCGTGGAGCGCGAGTTCGCGACGCTGCTCGACGACGTCGTCGCACGGGACATCCCGTTCCTGGGTGCGTGCTACGGCGTGGGCACGCTCGGTGCGCACCAGGGCGCGGTCATCGACCGCGTCCACTCCGAACCGATCAGCGTGGTCGACGTGACGCTCACGGACGACGGCCGGGCGGATCCGCTGGTGGCGGGCATGCCGGCGTCGTTCTCGGCCTTCGTCGGACACAAGGAGGCCATCTCGCGGCTTCCCCCGTCGGCGACGCTGCTGGCCTCGTCCTCGACCTGCCCGGTGCAGATGTTCCGCGTCGGCCGCAACGTCTACGCGACCCAGTTCCACCCGGAGCTGGACCTCGACGGGATCACGACCCGCATCCACGCCTACGCGGACTACGGGTACTTCGCGGCGGACGAGCTCGACCTCACCCTCGCCGCCGTCCGGCGCGCACCCGTCAGCGAGCCCTCACGGATGCTCCGTACCTTCGTCGAGCGTTACGCCCGCTGACGCCGACGGGACTCGGCGACAGCGGGCGTCACGCGGGGCCGACGCTCACAGCATGGGCGGAGTGTGCCAGATCCGGTCGATGTAGTCGCGGATGGAACGGTCCGACGAGAAGAAGCCGCACCGCGCGATGTTGAGGATCGCGGCCTTGGTCCAGGCATCCTGGTCGGCGTACGCGGCGTCGACGCGGTCCTGCGCCCGGATGTACGAGGCGTAGTCCGCGAGCACCATGAACCGGTCGTCGTACAGCAGGTTCGACACGATCGGTTCGAAGACCGTGCGATCGCCGTTCGAGAACGCCCCCGACGCGATCAGGTCGATCGCACGCCGGAGGTCCTCGTCCTGCTGGTAGAACTCCGCGGGCTTGTACCCGCGCGTCCACAGCTCCTCGACCTCGGGCTCGGTCATGCCGAAGAGGAAGAAGTTGTCGTCTCCCACGAGTTCGCGGATCTCGACGTTCGCTCCGTCATCCGTGCCGATGGTCAGCGCGCCGTTGAGGGCGAACTTCATGTTGCCGGTTCCCGAGGCCTCCTTGCCCGCGAGCGAGATCTGCTCGGAGAGGTCGGCGGCGGGGATGACGCGCTCGGCGAGGGTGACGTTGTAGTTCGGCGGGAAGAGGACCTGCAGGCGCCCCTGGACGCGGGGGTCGTTGTTGACGACCTCCCCCACGGCGTTGATGAGGTGGATGATGCGCTTGGCCATGGCATAGCCGGGCGCGGCCTTGGCGCCGAAGATGAAGGCGCGCCCCGGGACGTCCTCCGCCCTCACCCGGCCCGAGACGATCCGCTCGTAGGACGTGACGATGTGCAGCACCTTCAGCATCTGCCGCTTGTACTCGTGCAGGCGCTTGACCATGACGTCGAGCATGTGCCCGTCGCTGACCTCGAACCCGTCCCGCGCGCGCAGCACATCGCTCAGCACGCGCTTGTTCGCAGCCTTGACCTCGGCGAAGCGGGCACGGAACTCCGGGTCCTCCGCGAAGGACTCCAGCCCCCGCAGACGTTCCAGGTCGACGGTCCAGCCCGCACCGAGCGCGTCGGTGATGAGGCCGGCCAGGCCCGGATTCGCCAGGCGCAGGAACCGACGGGGCGTGACGCCGTTGGTGACGTTGGTGAACTTGCCCGGGTAGAACTCGTCGAAGTCCGGAAGGACCTTCTCACGCAGGAGCTGCGAGTGCAGCTCCGCGACGCCGTTGACCTTCGCCCCGGCCACGGTGGCGAGGTACGCCATCCGCACCGAGCGCTCGGGGAACTCCGCGATGATGGACATGTTCCGGATGCGCATCTCGTCGTCGCCGAAGCGCTCGCGCACCTCCTCGAGGAAGGCGTCGTTGATGCGGTAGATGATCTCCAGATGCCGTGGCAGCAGCCGACCGAGAAGCTCCACCGACCACACCTCGAGTGCTTCCGGCAGCAGCGTGTGGCACGTGTAGGCGAAGCACTGCTGCGTGATCTCCCACGCCGCATCCCACTCCATGTGCTCCTCGTCGACGAGGACGCGCATGAACTCCGGGACCGCGATGACGGGGTGGGTGTCGTTGAGCTGGAAGATGACCCGGTCGGGGAGCTTGGACAGATCGAAGCCCGGCGTGAGCATGTGGTCCAGGAAGTCGCGGATGGACGCGGCGACGAAGAAGTACTGCTGCTGCAGGCGCAGCTCCTTGCCCTGGGGAGTGGAATCCTCCGGGTAGAGCACTTTGGAGATGTTCTCGGCGTAGGTCTGCGCGCGAACGGCCTCCTCGTAGTCGCCGGAGTTGAAGATCCGCAGGTCGAAGGCGTCGGTGGCGACGGCCCGCCACAGACGGAGCGTGTTCACGCGTCCGTTGTGGTAGCCGGGCACCATGTAGTTGTACGGCACGGCCTGGACGTTCCAGCCCGGCACCCAGCGGCTGCGGGTGACGCCGCCGTCATCGTAGGTCTCGGTGTGTCCGCCGAACGAGATGGTCTGCGCGGACTCCGGGTGGGCGAATTCCCACGGCGACCCGAGCGTGAGCCACGCGTCGGGCTGTTCGACCTGCTGGCCGTCCACGAAGGTCTGGCGGAAGATGCCGTACTCGTATCGGATGCCGTATCCGATGCTCGGGACACTCATCGTCGCGAGCGAATCGATGAAGCAGGCGGCGAGGCGACCGAGTCCGCCGTTGCCGAGGCCCGGTTCGACCTCCAGCGCGCGCATGTCATCGATGTCGATGCCGCACGACGCGAGCGCCTCGGTCGCGATGTCGGTCAGGCGTGTGGCGAGGAGGTTGTTGTCGAGCTGACGACCGAGCAGGTACTCCGCCGAGAGGTAGCAGACGCCCTTCGCCTGCGCATCCTTCTGCCGCCGGATGTCTTCGAGCCATCGCGCGACCAGGAAGTCGCGCACGGTGGTGGCGAGCGCGATGTATCGGTCGTTCGGGCTCGCCGTGGAGAGGGTTACGCCCCGCTCGAGGTTGAGGTTCTCCAGGAACTGTTTGACGAAACCGTCGACCGTGCTGGGGGGCGTGGGAACGGGGGCGAGCGCGAGCGCGTGAGACGGCTTGCTCGAGACAGGCGAGATTTGATCGGGCACGACAAGAAAATAGCGGTGCGAGGGCCCGGACGCATACCGGTAGGGAAAGATCCAGCAGACCTTAATGAACTCGACACGTCGCGCGAAGGCTCCTCGCGCGCCGGAAAGACCCCTCAGCCGCTGACGACGGCGCTGATCTGCGCGGTTCCCACGCCGGCGTCGGGCAGGAGGTCCAGCCCCAAGTCGACCAGGATGACGCGCCCCGCGACCGGAGCACCGTCCTCGCCGACGAGCCCTGCCTTCATCCCGCCGAACGTGACGGTGACGGATGCCGGGAGCACGACGTCGTCGTGGGCTCCGGTGTCGGGATCCACACCGCTCGGCAGGTCGACCGCGATCACGCTCGTCCCGGCGCTCGCCACGAGCGGGCGGAGTACCCGGACGACTTCGCGCGAGGTTCCGCGCAGCGCCGCCGATGCTCCGATGCCGACGATCCCGTCGAGGATCAGCGTGTACTCCGATGCGGAATCCCGCGCCGCGGACATCTCCACCCGACGGGCCCCTGCGGCGAGCGCCGCAGCGAAGGCCGCCTCGTGGAAGCGGTCGCTGACGAGGAGGACGTCGACGTCGGCTCCCTCGGTCAGTTCGACGGCGGCGTACAGCGCGTCGCCTCCGTTGTCCCCGGGTCCGGCGAGGACGAGGACACGGGGACGTCGGACATGCGTGCCGCTCGGGATCTGCTCGGCGTCGGACGCGAGCTCTGCGTGAGCGACCGCCGCCAGCGCCGCCGCCGCCCGCCGCATGAGCGGCTCGCCCGCCTCGAGGAGCGGCTTCTCGGCATTTCGGATCGCGTCGGCGGGGAACACCGGCACGATCGGTCGCGTCTCAGCCACGGGTGTCGTCCTTCGCTGCGCCGACCACTGCGGCATCCTTCGCCCGGGCGAGGGTCGCTTCGCGCTCGGCGTCGGCCGCCGCCCGTGCCGCGTCGAGCTCTTCGGTCGCCACCCGGACGCCGTCCTCTGCCTTGCGCACACGTCGCAGGATGAACGTGGGTGCGCCGTGGCGCTCGCGCACCCGGTCGGCATCTTCAGCGACGCCGAGGATGATCCAGGAGGAGGCCAGGAGGATGACCTGCGCCGACAGGTTGAACCACAGCAGGAGCGCGATGAGGGCGGCGAAGGAGGCGAGGAGCGGGTTGGATCCGGCGCCTCCGACGAAGAGTCCGGACAGCTGTTGCAGGGCCACCAACCCCACGCCGCCGATGGCCGCTCCGCCGATGATCGTCCTCGGGCGCGCCTTCACCCCGGCGAGCGTCACGAAGGCGAGGGCGATCAGCCCGGCGTCCAGGAGGAACACGACCACGATCGAGAATCCGCGGGTCGCGAACTCGGCGATCGCGCCGTCGCCGATGCCGATCCATTCCCGCACGGTGCCGATGAAGGCGGTGCCGGCGAAGGTCGCCGCGGCGGAGAGCACGAAGCCCCCGCCGATCGCGACGGCCAGGGCGAGATTCCGCAGGATCACCCAGATGAAGAGCGTGTCCTCGGCGACGCGGTCGGCGAGCGCGCGCAGTGCCGCGCGGAGCGATCCGATCGCGCCGATCGCCGCGCCGACGAGACCGAGGAGCGACAGGATGCCGGCGACCGTCAGCCCCGCGGGGGCGGCGATGTCGTTCACGTCGATCAGCCCGCCCTCCCCCAGCAGACCGGGGATGGCGGAGTCGACGGCGCTGATGAGGGACTGCCAGGCGACCGGGTTGTCGCTCAACCACAGCGCCGCGAAGGAGAACCCGAGCAGAACGCCGGCGAACACGGAGAACAGCGCGCGGTACGTGATCGAGTCCGCGAGCATCGAACCGCGGCGTTCGGAATAGTGCAGGAACGTCCGCACGAGTCGGAGCGACAGCGCCCAGGCGGTCACTTTCACGATCAGGTCTGCCATGTGCGCCACGATACCGACGGTTGATCGCCCGTTCCGGGGCTCGACATGCCCGTGGATGTGTGCCAGAGGGTGTCAGAGCGGCGCAGTCCCCTGCAGCAGGGGCGGGAGGAGTCCGAGCCACGCGCCGAGGAGCATCCACGGGCCGAAGGGGATCGCGGTGTGACGATCGGCGCGGCGGAGAAGGAGGAGCGCGATCGCGTAGAGGCCACCCGCGACGAACGCCGATGCCGCGCCCACCAAGAGGCTCCCCCACCCGGCGAATCCGAGGAGGAGACCGAGGACGCCCGCGAGCTTGACATCGCCGCCGCCGAGCCCGCTGCCCCGGATGCCTCGGAGCACGGCGTAGGCGCCGAAGAGGACGAGTCCGCCGAGGACGGCGCGGAGGAACGCGTGCGCATCGCCGTCGGCGACCGCCACCACACCGAGCGCGACGATCGCGACCGGGTAGGCGGGGAGCACGATGCGGTTGGGAAGCCGGTGCGTGCGCACATCGATCACCGCGAGGACGGCACCCCACCCGAGGAAGGCGAGCAGGATGCCGCCGCGGAGGATCTCGATGAGCACGAGCAGAGGCTAACGTCCGCTCGACGTCTGCGCGGGCGACCTGTGGACAACCGCGTGCGCAGACAGGTCACCACAGGGGGTGGATGTCCGCGCGCAGCCTCTCGTCGTAGACGCGCCGGACGGCCGCATCGAAGGCGGCGAGGTCGAACCCGCCCTCGAGCAGGTCCGCGGCGGCGGCGTTGGAGCGCGCTTGCCGGACGTTCCGCGCGCCCGGGATGACGCTCGTGATCCCGTTCTGCGCCGCGATCCACGCGAGCGTTGCGGCGGGCAGGGTCACGCTCTCCGGCAGCACGGCCGCGAGCTCGGACGCGGCGTCGACTCCCGTGTCGTAGTCGACGCCGGAGAAGGTCTCTCCTCGATCGAAAGCCTCACCGTGGCGGTTGTAGCTGCGGTGGTCGTCGGAGGAGAAGGCCGTGTCGGAGGTGTACCGCCCCGACAGCAGACCCGATGCCAGGGGCACACGGGCGAACACCGCGACACCGGCGGTCGCCGCGGCCGGGAGGACCGCGTCGAGCGGCTTGAGTCGGAACGGATTGACGATGATCTGGACGTTCGTCACGCCGGGTCGGGAGATCGCGGCGAGCGCCTGCGCGACCGTCTCCACCGAGACCCCGTAGGCCGCGATCGCGCCGTCCGCGACCAGGGCGTCGAGGGCATCGAAGGTGCCGTCCGCCTCGATGACCGACGACGGAGGGCAGTGCAGCTGGACGAGGTCGAGCGTGTCCACCCCGAGATTGCGTCGCGAGCGCTCGGTCCACGCGCGGAAGTTGTCCGGGCTGTAGTTCTCCCTTTCCTGGGGCATCCGCCGCCCCATCTTCGTCGCGACCGTGATGTCGTGGCCAGGACGCTGTGCAAGGAATCGCCCGATGATCGATTCGCTGCGCCCGTCGCCGTAGACATCGGCCGTGTCGAACAGGGTCACGCCCTGCTCGACGGATGCCGCGAGCACCGCGGTGGCGTCCTCCTCGGTGACCGCTCCCCAGTCCGCGCCGAGCTGCCAGGTGCCGAGTCCGATCACCGAGACGTTCCGGCCGGTGTGTCCCAAGGGTCGCTGCTGCATGGATCCTCCTCGATAGTCCTCGCCCAGCATGTCACGCGCGACGTGCCCGACGGGTGAGGTCATATTCACGGCCCCGGCCCTGGCGGCATCCGTGGCGGCGGGAGCACACTCGACGTGTCGGCGCATCCCAGCTGCCTTCGGCATCGGCGCCGGAAGGGAATGGAGGACGGAAGCATGACACGCACGATCGTCATCACCGGTGCTGCGAGCGGAATCGGGCGGGCCACGGCGGAACTGCTCGCCGAGCGGGGGAACCGGATCATCGGCGTCGACCTGCGCGGAAGCGACATCGATGCGGATCTCACCACGCCGGAAGGGCGGAGAGCTCTCGTCGACGGCGTCCGAGACCTCTCCGGCGGCGCCGTCGACGGCGTCATCGCGAACGCGGGGCTCGCGTCGCCGACCGTCGCCACCGTGGCCGTCAACTACTTCGGCGCCGTCGCCACGCTCGAGGGGCTCCGACCGCTGCTGGCCGAGTCGCCCGCGCCGCGCGCCGTGGCCACGGCGTCCATGGCGTCGCTGTATCCACCGGACGACGCGCTCCTCGATCGACTGCTCGACGGCGACGAGGACGCGGCGCTCAGCCGGGCGCGTGAACTGGCGGCAGGCTCACCGGAGGAGGCGAACGCGATCTACGGGACCACGAAGCGTGCCCTCGCCCGCTGGATCCGGCGCCACGCACCGACCCCGGAGTGGGCAGGTGCAGGGATCCCGCTGAACGCGATCGCCCCGGGGGTCGTGTCGACGGCGATGACCGAGCAGTTCACGAGCACGGAGCAGGCCCGGGAGGCGATCCTGCAGATGGTGCCGATGCCGCTCAACGGGATCTTCCCGCCGCGGGACGCCGCCTACCTCCTCGCGTGGCTGGTCAGCGAGGAGAATGCGCACCTGTGCGGGCAGGTGATCTTCATCGACGGCGGCTCGGACGCGGTCATGCGCGGCGATTCCACCTGGTGAGCAAGGGGCCGGCCGTCACGGCGTGATCAGGACCGGGGTGCCCTTCGGCAGCTCGGCGAGCGCAGCGATCGCGGCGGGATCCACCCGCACGCAGCCGTTGGAGATCGCCCCCGATCGCTCATCGTGGTAGTGGAACGCCGTGACCGCGGCATCCGCTCCGCCGAAGCCGTCGAGCGTCGGGGACTGCACCGACAGGTACACGATGGGGTGCCCGCGGGTATAGCCGAACTCGGGCACGACGCGCGTGGTCATGATGTACGACCGCCCGAGCGGGGTCGGCGTGGCCTCGGTGCCCCAGGCGAAGTCCGTCGCGATCGTCTGCCGCTCCTCGCCGCGCACGATGTCGATCGTGCGCGCGCCGATCGCGACCTCGACGTGCGCGTCGGAGGGGACGACGTCGACGTCGGCGGCTCGGACCCACCCGGCGACCTGCGCGGCGTTCCCCTGCGAGGGAACGGACTGTCGTCCGACGAGGAGCACCTTCAGCCAGTGCTCCTGCCGCTCGACGACCGGAACCGACGTCCCGTCGAAGGGGAGGGTCGCCGGGAGGAAGCCGATCGGCTCAGCCGTCGGATCGGCGAAGACGGGAGCGCCCGCCGCGCGGGGAGTCGCGATCGCTTCGCTCGGCACCGCGTACGGGTCGTCGTCGACGGGAAGCCCCGCGTTGACGGCGAAGACATCCACCTGCGCCAGCCCCGCGGGATCGTACGCAACGGTGTTCGCGGGGAATTCCGTGATCGTCGGGGTGGGAGTCGGGGTGGGTACGGGCGACGGGGTCGCCGCGGCTGTCGGCATCGGCGCCGATGTCGGTCCCGCGTCGGGCCCGGCAGTCAATCCCGACACGGCGAGCGCCGCACCCACCGCAACCGTCAGGGTCGCGATTCCACCGACGATCCACGGCCACCGGCGACGCGAGGACGCAGATGCCGCCCGGTCGGGGTCGGCGGCGGGGTCGGGCGCGTCCGTCATGCGTCCATGCTCACCCGGCTGCCAGTCCCCCGCAACCCGACGCCACGGCTCAGGGGTCGCAGCGGGCGAGGTCGGTCTCCGCGAGCGGCTCCCCCTCCGGGATGACGTAGGTGACCCACAGGACGACGGGCTCTTCGCCCTCGTTGACGCCTTCGTGGGGGTAGTACGCGCCCTCGATGATCGCCTCACCGGCGGCGTAGACGCGCACGCCGCCCGGATGCGTGTCGGCGTAGTGGGTCAGCGCACCCGCCTGGACCACCGCGATCAGCTGACCGTGGTGGCAGTGCACGCCTGTGCTCGCGCCGGGCGCGAGCGTGATCTCACGGAACGTGACGCCGACGCCTTCTCCCGCGTCGGGGACATCGACGACCACCCCTTCGTCGATCTCGCCGGCGGCCAGGTCCACGGCGGACACGGGTGCCGTGGACGCCGACACCGTCACAGCGGGGGCGGTACCCGCGGTGCTCCCCGGCGTCGGCGAGGTCGCCGCCGGGGCGGCACATCCCCCGACGGTCATAAGCAGCGCCACGAGCGGGGCGATGACCAGCATGCGCACAGACCGATTCCTCATGGGACATCCCCTCCCGGATGCCGCCAGCCTAGGGTCTGCGCGGCGCGCCCGTAAGAATCGGCTGAGAACCGGGCCGACATCGGGCCGCGCGACCTCCCGGCGCGGGATGATGCGGGGATGGACCTTCGTGACATCCCCATCACCACCATCCGCGGCGAAGAGACAACCTTCGGTGAGCTGACGGGCGGACGTGCGGCGCTCGTCGTCAACGTCGCTTCACGGTGCGGTCTCGCGCCGCAGTACGAGACCCTCGAAGCGCTGCAGAAGGAATACGGTCCGCGCGGCTTCACCGTCATCGGGTTCCCCAGCAACCAGTTCCTCCAGGAATTGGGCTCGGAGGAGAAGATCGAGGAGTACTGCTCCACGACGTGGGGAGTGACCTTCCCGATGTCGGAGAAGGTCAAGCTAAACGGCAAGAAGGCGCATCCTCTCTACCAGCAGCTGACCACCGTGCCGACCGACGACGGCAAGGCCGGCGGGATCAGCTGGAACTTCGAGAAGTTCGTCATCAGCCCCGACGGCGAGGTTTCGCGCTTCTCCCCTCGCACGAAGCCCGACGCCCCCGAGGTGATCGCCGCGATCGAGAAGGCACTGCCCGGCGAGGACGGGACCGCCTGACCACGACCCACCGTTCCAGGGCGCGCCTCGGCGCGCCCGGCGGCGATCGCACCCGATGTGTGACTTTCTCCGGTGAGTGGCGGCGGTCTTCAGCCGCTCAGGGGCACGGTTAGTTGACTCCGATGACGAGGGTGCTGGCGGCGGCTTCGACGACGTCGTTGGTGATGGTCTGCAGCTCGTTGATCTTCAGGACGCGTTCGATCTGGGGGAAGAGTCGCTCCAGGAGGCGGAAGTTGCCGCGGGTGATGCGGCTGATCGCGGCGATGGTCTGGGCGTCGGTGAAGTCGTCGGGGTTGAGGGTCTTGCCCAGGGAGCGCCAGTGGCGTTGGAGGACGAAGAGCATCTCGTCGGTGCTCAGGGGCCGGTACTGGTGGGCGAAGCCGACGCGGCTGTAGAACTGGGGGTAGTGGCTGAACTGCTTCTCCAGCCCGGGCATGCCGATGAGGATCAGGGCGATCTGGTCGCGGTCGTAGCGGTCCCGTAGGAGCTCGAGCGCGGTGGGGCTCAGGCGTTCGGACTCGTCGACGATGACGAGCTGGACGTAGTTGGTGGTGCGCCGGGTGCCCCACCGGTCCAAGGGGATGCGGTCGGGGGCTTCGACGTGCTGCTGGATGCAGATGCTGGTGCGCGTGATGATCCGGTCCAGGTCCTCGCGCAGCAGCCGCGGGGTGGTCAGGACCCCGGGGGTGTACAGGGCGGTGCGGTTCTTGGCCAGCGCGGCGTAGATCTTGGCGTCGTCATCGCAGCGCGGGCCCCAGTCGGTGAGCAGCTCGTGGGCTTGGTCCCAGTGGGCGTAGCGGCGTGCGGAGACGGTCTTGCCGACCCCGGCCGGCCCGAAGCACAGCCCGATGGTGCGCCCGCGCCGGACGGAGTCGGCGAACTCGGTGAAGCGGCGGTGCTCCTTGGTGACGATGAAGCGTTCGCTCACCTGAGGTCCTCCTTGTAGACCTTGAGCCGCGCCACGGTCGGCACGCGCGGCGGCACGGGCCTGGCAGGGGCGTCGGGGGTGTGGGCGGCGACGACGGCGATCCGCTCGTTGATGCCTCGGCGCAGGGCGCGGCGACGGGCGTTGCGGGCGGCCTGGACGTCCTTGAGGCTGATCTGCTTGGCGTGGTGTTCCTGATCGACGGCGGTGCACAGGAACTGGTCGTGGTCGAAGACGCGGATCTCGGTGATGTCTCTGGGGTCGTAGCGGATGACCACGGGGCGGCCGACGAAGCCGGCGAGGGTCGGTGAGACGTAGCGCATGCCTTGGAAGTGGATGCCGTCGCGGCGCACCGTCCTGGATCGGGCCACGGTCAGCAGCAGCCCGTCCAGCGCCTGGAGGCTGTCGGGAAGGCGTGGCAGCCAGCCGTCGGCGATCCACGCCGACCGCGGCGAGACGCCGAGCTCGCCGTGGGCGCGGTCGTTGTAGTCCAGGACGAACGCCCCGACGGCGGCGTCGAGGTCAGCCAAGGACAGGGCTGGCGCGGGCCAGCGCTCCGCGCCGCTGTGGAGGTGTCCGGGCAGGGTGGTGAGCAGCTCGGTGTTGACCGTGCCGAAGAAGCGCTCGACCTTGCCTCGCCCTTGGGGTCGCGCGACGGCGGAGTGGATCAGGCGGATGTGCAGGTCGACGGCGGTGCGGGCCAGGTGGTCGCTGGTGAAGTCCGACCCGTGGTCGACGTACAACAGGTCGGGGATGCCGCACATCGGCCACCGGGGGTCGGCCTTGGGCCAGATCGCCTGCCGTAGCGCCAGGGCGGTGTGCATCGTTGACGGCGCACCGAAGAAGACCGTGTAGCCGCAGATCGCGCGGGAGCAGTCGTCCATCACGACGGTCAGCCACGGCCGGGCCGGCTTGCCGTCCGTGCCGACGAGCACGATGTCCAGCAAGGTGTGGTCGGCCTGCCACATCGCGTTGGGGCGGTCGGCCGTCCGCCGCAACGCGAGCTCGTACTTGTCCCGGTAGGAGCCTGGTCCCTCGAGGGCGAGGGTGACCATGCCGGGGTCCAGGGCGGTGATGATCGACCGGACGACGCCGTAGGACGGGACCGGCCACGCGGTGCCGGCGCAGACCTTCACCACCGTCCGGTGGATCGCGGCGATCGGTGGGCGGGGCCGGGTCAGCCCGAGCCCTTCGATTAGCGCGATGAGGTCCGACGGCAGGTGATGCCCGCCCGCGTCCGCCCGCGGCACTCGGCCCAGGGCCGACAGGCCGCCGGCGCGGTAGCGGGCATGCCAGCGTTCCAGCGTGCGCACTCCCAGGCCGTGGTGACGGGCCAGCGCGGCGAGCGGGACCTGGTCCTCGACATGCAGCCGCAGGATCCGCCACCGCCCGTCCGCGTCCACGGCCGGCCTACACGGCGCTCGTGGCTCGTCGTGACGGGGCCGCTGCGGCGGGCGCGCGGTTCAGGGCCCGGTAGATGGTGGTGCGGGAGACGCCGAGCACCTGCCCGATCTGGGCGACGGTCATGTCCTTCTGCTCATACATCCGTCGGGCCGCCCGGACCTGGTCCGCGGACAACGCCGACGGCCGCCCACCGCGGCGGCCCCGAGCACGAGCGGCCGCCAGGCCGGCGTTGGTGCGCTCTCGGATCAGGTCGCGCTCGAACTCGGCCAGTGCCGCGAAGACGTGAAACACCAACCGTCCGCCTGGGGAGGTGGTGTCGATGGTCTCCTGCAACGACCGGAACCCCACGCCGCGGTCGGCCAGGACCTGCAGCTGGTCGATCAGGTGGCGGATCGACCGGCCGAGCCGGTCCAGCCGCCACACCACCAGGGTGTCCCCCGGGCGCAGCTGGTCCAGCAGCTTGTCCAGCTCCGGCCGGTGCTGCAGCGACCCGGAGCCGGTGTCGACGAACACCCGGTAGCACCCGGCCTTGGTCAGCGCATCGACCTGCAGCGACGCGTCCTGATCGGTTGTCGACACGCGCGCGTACCCCAGGAGATGCCCCACGCGTCGACCGTAGCGAAACCCGTCCGACACGGGAAGTATCGCGCCGTAGTTTTCGGCACGCAGTTCCGCTACATCAGGCGCCTCGTCGACGACGCGCGCCGCTGTGGAGTTGATCACTGAGTGGCGGGTGTTTGTGGTCGTTCTGTGTCGCTAGTTGCCGATGACGAGGATGCTTGCGGCGGCTTCTATGACGTCGTCGGTGATGGTTTCGAGGTCGTTGATCTTGAGGACGCGGTTGATCTGGGGGAAGAGGCGTTCCAACAGCCGGAAGTTGCCCCGGGTGATGCGTTCAATCGCCGCGATGGCTTGGGCGTCGGTGAAGTCGTCTGGGTCAAGGGTTCGGCCGAGGTGTTTCCAGTGTCTTTGGAGGACGAAGAGTAGTTCGTCGCGTCCGAGCGCACGGTAGTGGTGGGAGAAGCCGAGGCGGCTGTAGAGCTGGGGATAGTGGCGGAACCGTTGGTCGATGCCGGGCATGCCGATCAGGATGAGGGCGAGGTGTGTGCGGTCGTGGCGGTCGCGGAGCATTTCGAGCGCTACTGGGGTGAGCCGTTCGGCTTCGTCGATGATGAGGAGTTCTACGTAGACGGGCCCGCCGCCGATGTGGGGTCCGTGAATCTTGCCGGTCGCCAACTGGTGTTCCCAGACGCAGACGTCGACTTTGCTGTGCCAGTGATCGATCTCGCGCATCATTTCCTTGGGACGGGGTAGGACCTCGGGGGTGTAGAAGACGGTGCGGGATCGGTTGGCGAGGGCGTAGTGGTGGGCATCCTCCTCGCCGCGTGGGCCCCATCGGGTGATGTACGGCTCGAGGGCATCCCAGTTCGCGTATCGGCGGGCGGATTGGGTTTTGCCGACGCCGGCCTCTCCATGACAGATGCCGATCGTCTTCTCCTTGCGGACCGCGTTGGCGAACTCGGCGAACCGGCGGTGCTCCTTCGTCACGATGAACGTCTGGCTCATCACTCGTCCTCTTCGTAGGTGCGCAGCCGGCTTCGACGCGGCGGCGGCGGGAGCGGTCGCGTCTCGGTCCGCACCGCCACGGTCGGGATGCGCTCGTTGATGGCTTTGCGGAGCTCGCGGCGGCGGGCGCGTCGGGCGGATTCGATGTCGCGAAGACTGAGTCGCACGTTCGGGTGGTCTTCGTCGACGGCCACGCAGATGAACGTGTCGCGGTCATAGACACGGATCTCGGAGATGTCCCGAGGGTCGTAACGGATGGTGACCGCGTGCCCGACGAAGGGGGCGAGGGTGGGTGCGAGGTAACGCTGGCCCTGGAAGTGGATCCCGTCACGCTGCACCACTCGATTCTTCGGAACAGTTAAGAGGAGTGTGTCGAGATCCTCGAGGCTGCGTGGCATGCGCGGAAGCCAACCGTCAGCTACCCATGCGTCGCGTGGGGATACTCCGAGCTCGGAGTGGGTCCGGTCGTTGTAGGTGGTGATGAACGCGCCGATGGAACGGTCGAGCGCGGGAAGGTCCAGCACGGGCGTCGGAGTGCGGTTGCCCGGTCTGAGGTGGCCGGGGAGAGTGGCGAGGAGTTCGGTGTTGATGGTGCCGAAGAATCGCTCGATCTTGCCTCGTCCTTGGGGGCGGCCGACGATCGAGTGGATGATGCGGATGTGCAGGGCGATGGCGGTGCGCTCGAGGTGGTTGCTGGTGAAGTCTGACCCGTGGTCGACGTGCAGGATGTCGGGGAGACCGCACATTGCCCAGGCGGGGTCGGTCTTGCGCCAGATCGCTTGTCGGAGCGCGAGCGCCGTGTGGGCTGCCGAAGGTGCGCCGGTGAAGACGGTGTATCCGCAGATCGCTCGGGAGTAGTCGTCCATCACCGTGGTCAGCCACGGCCGGTCGGGCTTTCCGTCAGCCCCGATGATGAGGATGTCCAGCTCGGTGTGGTCAGCCTGCCAGGTCTGATTGGGCCGGTCTGCCCGACGGCGGAGGACGAGTTCGTGCCGGTCGCGATACGACGCCGGCCCCTCCAACGCCAACGTCACCAGCGCCGGATCGAGAGCCCGCACGACATCTCGCACGGTCGAGTAGCTCGGCGGCGGTGAGCCCCTCTGGTTCGCGTCAGCGACGGTGAGCCGGTGCATCGTCGCCAGAGCCGGCCGTGGTCGTGTCAGAGCGAGGCGTTCGATGAACGTCACTGTTCGGGCGTCGGTTCGGCGCGTTCCCTTGTCGACGCGCGGGCGGGGCTCCAGTCCTGAGATGCCGTCGTCCCGGTACCGTCTGTTCCAGCGCTGCAGGGTACGGATGCTGATCCCCGTGTCGCAGGCGAGGGTGGCAATCGGGATCTGATCCTCGACGTGCAGTCGAAGAACTCGCCACCGCTCCTCCGCGTCCATCACACGGCAGCTACATTGCGGCGCTCTCGCGAGCGGCGTGGGCTTGCTGGTGACGATAGAGAGTTGCGCGGCTCCATCCGACAAGGCGAGCTGCGTCTTCGGCGGTACGTCCCTTAGCGCGCGCCTCCCGCGCCAGCTCGAGCTTGTCGGCGATCACCGCCGGGTCCGACAACGGTCGACCGAATCTCGTCCCGTTCTGACGCGCGGCCGCGATGCCGGCAGTGACTCGCTCGACGATCAGTTCCCGCTCGTACTCCGCGAGAGTGGCCAGCATGTTCAGCATCAGCCGCCCCGTCGAGGTCGCTGGGTCGATCCCGTCTGAGATCGACCGCACGTGCACGCCACGCTCGCGCAACAAGTTCACCGTGTTCAGCACATCGATCAGAGACCGCCCGAGACGGTCGACCCGCCACACCACGACGGTGTCTCCCTCGGCAGCATGCTCGATGAGCTTCTTCATCCCGGGGCGCTCCACCGCCGTTCGACTGCCCGAAGTGACGTCGGCGAACACGTCGCGTTTCTGCACGCCCGCTGCAACGAGAGCGTCCAGCTGAAGCTGCGCATCCTGACTCGTCGTGCTGACCCGCGTGTACCCAAGAAGCCTCATACGATCAGTGTGACTCAGAAAACCCTGCCGCGCACGCGTCTAAGACAGTTTTCGTCGAGACAAGTTTTCGAGACATTCCGCTCCGGATAATCCCGCGGACGGCAACCGCGTCCGCGGGACCTCCGACCATGTCTCGAAAAGCTGTAGCTTTTCGAGATGCCCTGCTGGTGCGTACAACGACGGGTTTACGGTAGCGGCCGCGGGATGACGTTGCAGATGCTGCGCTCCGAGCACGTCGCTGGGTCGACGGCCGAACTGGTGGTGAGCATGTCGACGAGTTCTGTTTCGAGACGGGCGAGTTCTTGTTGACGGACCCTGACTTCATTGAGTTTGTCATCGAGCAGCGAGTGCACGTGCGAGCAGGGCGCCTGCCCGTCTTCCCGGAGAGTGAGGACTCCGGCGATGTCGGCCAGCGTCAATCCGGCAGATTGAGCGGCGCGAATGAATCCGACGCGGGAAGCGACCTCATCGTCATAGACCCGGTATCCATTGCTTTGTCGACTCGGTGCAGAAAGTAGCCCTTCGCGTTCGTAGAAACGAAGGGTCTGGGTGCTGACTCCCGTGGTGGCGGCGAGGTCTCCAATGCGCATACCCCCATTTCACCACTTGACCTTGTACCGGGCTGCAACGTTTACGGTCGATGCATGCAGATCACGTTGCAGTACTTCGATGGGTGCCCGAACTGGGAGACGGCCGCGGATCGCCTCACGGTGATCGCCGCGGAACGATCCGACGTCACGGTGAGCCGGCAGCTCATCGAGACGCAGGAGGAAGCGGAAGCTCTCGACTTCCGCGGGTCCCCGACTCTCCTGGCCGACGGTGTGCCGCTGTTTCCCGCACCAGAAGCTCCGCCCGGCCTGTCGTGCCGGGTGTATTTGACACCGGCAGGTCTTGCCGGGTCGCCCACGACAGAGCAGATCCGGGACGCCATCAGGACCGTCGAAGCGGGTATCCGGTGAGTGACGCGTTCGATCTGCTGGTCATCGGTGCAGGCATGGCGGGCACGTCCGCTGCGAACAAGTGTGCGGCGCAGGGCTGGCGGGTCGGGATTGTCGACGCGTTGCCCTACGGCGGTACCTGCGCGCTCCGGGGATGCGACCCGAAAAAGATCCTCCGCCGCGGCGCCGAAATCGTCGATGCCGCCCGGCTGATGAACGACACCGGCATTACAGAAGGCGGCCTCCGTGTCGACTGGCCGGCCCTGATGCGGCGCAAGCGCGGCTTCACCGACGGTGTCCCGAAAGGCATGGAAGACGAACTCACCGGCAACGGTGCCACCACTTTTCACGGCCACGCCGAGTTCACTGGCCCGAACACCCTCACCATCGATGGCACTACCCACCACGCCGACCGCTTCCTCATCGCCACCGGGGCCACCCCGAGGCCGTTGACGTTCCCCGGTGCGGCACACCTCATCGACAGCACCCAATTCCTCGACCTCGATGCTCTACCGCAGCGGATCGTGTTCATCGGCGGCGGCTTCATCTCGTTCGAGTTCGCGCACATCGCCGCCCGCGCCGGCGCGCAGTGCACGATCATCGACCACGGCCCGCGACCCCTGCGCGAGTTCGACCCCGACCTGGTGGAGTTGCTGACCTCCCGCACCGAGCAAGCCGGCATCCACGTCTACCGAAACACCAACGTCACCGCCATCGAGGCCGCCCCCGCCGGGTTCCAGATCAGCATCAACACCCACGGCACGACCACCCGTCTTGACGCGGACCTCGTCGTTCATGGAGCAGGTCGCGTCCCCGCCCTCGATGGCCTCCATTTGGACGCTGCCGGTATTGCCGGCAGCCTACGTGGAGTCACCGTCGCCGGGCACCTGCAAAGCACCACCAACCCCGCCGTCTATGCCGCAGGAGACGCCGCCGACACCGCGGGACGTCCCCTGACTCCGGTGGCCGTGTTTGAGGGGAAAGTCGCCGCGTCGAACATGCTCAAAGGAACCACCACAGCACCCGACTACACCGGGGTCCCCACGACCGTGTTCACCATCCCGGAGCTGAACCGGGTCGGCCTCCTCGAAGAAGAAGCCGCCACAAGCCACAACACCGCCGTTCGCTTCACTGACACCAGCAACTGGTACTCCACCTACCGGGTCGCCGAAACCACCGCCGCCGCGAAGATCATCATCGATACCGACACCGATCAGATCCTTGGCGCGCACCTGCTCGGCCCCGGCTACTCCGAACTGATCAACACCTTCGGCATCGCCATCAAACTGGGTCTCACCACCCGGCAACTCAAATCCACCACCGCCACCTACCCCTCCCTCGGCTCCGACCTCGGCTCCCTACTCTGACCAACTAACACACAGAGCCGACTACCTCTGCTTTCCGTCAGTCGCCGGCCAGCCACACCCGTCACTAAGCGATCACAAAACACCGCCAAAAAGCGACAATGTCCACATCGCCGGCCAGCCACACCCGTCACTAAGCGATCACAAAACACCGCCAAAAAGCGACAATGTCCACACCCAACGACGGCATCGGCAGCGACCACGACTCACTCGGCCTCTTTCAGATGCGCCCGACCTCCGGCTGGGGCACTGTTGAAGAGCTCATGGATCCGGACTACCAGGTGCGCGCATTCTTCGGCGGACCAGAGGGACCCAACTTTCCCTCCCCCGCTGGGCTCCTCGACATCGCGGGCTGGCAGTCAGCCGATCCCGGCTCGGCTGCGCAAGCTGTCGAGCGCTCGGCTTTCCCCGACCGCTACCAGGATTATCAGCCCGTCGCGGAAGCCATACTCGTCGTGCTGACCCGGCCGATCGCGTCGGTGACGGGAGGGGGCGCACCTCTGGATTCCGTCCCCGAGACGACCCGCATAGTCTTTCCCCTCCCGAGCAACACGTGGGTGCTGGCCAGCGGCTATGGCGGGCGAACCGACCCCATGACTGGGCGACCTGCGTTCCATGCAGGAACCGACTTCTCCGCGGCAGACGGCACACCCATCTTCTCGATCGCTGACGGGATCGTCAGCTGGGCGGGACCGTATGGGGGTTACGGACAGCTGATCGTCATCGAGCACACGGTCAACGGAGAGCGGGTGGCGTCGGCGTACGCGCACATGTGGGCGACCGGCGTACACGTGACGGTCGGCGAGCGCGTCACCGCTGGCCAGCACATCGGAGACGTAGGGTCATCCGGCAAGTCCACGGGATCCCATTTGCACTTCGAGATTCGTCCCGGCGGAGCGTTCGAGCCGGCCATCGACGCAGACTCGTGGCTCGCCGAGCATGGGGCCGAAGGATTGGATGCCGCGACCGCTGGCCGGACAGCGTGCGCGGCAGGCGCGTGAGGTGACCGAAATGGACATCTTCCCGGACTTCGGAGCGGTTGGAGGAGCGGGTGAGCTCCGCGTGATCGTCGGCGCGCTCCTCATGTATGTCCTGGTCTTCGCGGTACTCGCGATCCTCATCTGCGCCACCACATGGGTGATCGCGTCGACGAGCGGGAACTACCAGTCGGCCATGCGAGCCCGTAACGGCCTTCTTGTTGCTGTCGGCGCAGCGGCGCTTGCCGGCGCGGCGGTCGCCTGGATGAACTTCCTCATTGGGGTCGGCCAACAGCTCTAGCCAGAGTGCGTGCACGGACTGCGCGGGTCGACGGATCTCGGGGACGCCGCACGCACCTTGTACGCAGGTTCGTTTCTGCGCAGACAAGGAGCACGACCGTGATCGACATCGTTCCCAACGGGTCAGGACTTCCCGGCATCGAGCAACTCCGCGTCATCGTCGGCGCAGTGATGACAGTCGGGCTCATTCTCGCCGTGCTCGCCCTCATCATCGCCGCAGTCGCGTGGGGGTATGGGGCCAACTCATCGAACCCCCATCTCGCCTCACGGGGCAAGCTCGGCGTTCTGGTGGCGTGCGGCGCGGCACTCATCTGCGGGGCGTCGGTCACGCTCGTGAACTTCTTCTGGGGTGTAGGCCAGTCCGTCTGAGCGAACGCGGCCGATTGAGAGGAACGACGCGAGTGGGTGGAGTTTGCGATATCCCGGCGATCGCTGAGGTATGCCAGACCGTCGGGTCGGGTGTCACATCGCTCGTTGCCGCGCCCTTCGATTGGCTCGCCCACACGCTCGCCGCAGCCGCCGCGTGGTTCTTCGAAGCGGTCTGGGCGGTGTTCGACACGACAACACTCGTCGACGTCACCGGTGACCAGTACACGCACGTGTACAACCTGCTCTTCGGCGTCGCGCTGTTCGTCATGCTCGTGTTCTTCTGCCTGCAACTGATCACCGGATTGGCGCATCGCGATCCGACCGCGCTCTCACGAGCTGCTGCGGGGCTCGGCAAGTCCGTGCTCGGCTCGTTCGTCGCAATCGCCCTGACAGCGACGCTGCTGGAGATCACGGATCAGCTGGCCATCGGTATCGTCCAGGCAACAGGAAACACGATGGAGGGAATGGGCGACAGAATCGCCCTGATGGCCGCCGGGCTGGTCGCGATCAACATCGCGAGCCCCGGCGTCGGCGCGATCATGACGATCTTCCTCGCAGGACTCGCGATCGCAGCCACCGCGATTGTGTGGTTCTCGCTCCTCATCCGCAAAGCCCTGCTCCTGGTGGCTATCGTGTTCGCGCCGATCGCACTGGCCGGATTCTCCTGGGATGCTACCCGCGGCTGGTTCGGCAAGTGGGTTGCGTTCGTTGTGGCCCTCGTGTTCTCCAAGCTCGTGCTTGTCGTCCTCTTCCTCGTCGCGATCAACCAGACCGCGGCGCCGATCGACGTTGATCTCGCGTCCATCAGCGATCCCGTGGCCGGAGTCGTACTCATGCTCGTCGCAGCCTTCGCGCCATACATGACCTACAAGTTCATCTCGTTCGTCGGCGTCGATATGTACCACGCGATGTCGACCGAACAGGAGGCTAAGGGCGCGCTGAATCGGCCAGTCCCCGTGCCAGTGAGCCCCGCGAGTGCGAAGTCGGCGAAGTCGATCCTCGACGGGGGTGGCACCTCGAGTGGATCGGCGCCCCCGGTGGCGACGAGCGCCGCTGCCAACACCGCTGGATCTGGTGCCAGCGCGGGTGCGTCTGGTGCAGCAGCGTCCGGCGCAGGAACTTCAGGCGCTGCGGCGGCCGCCGGCCCGGCCGCCGCAGTCATCGTCGGCCGTCAGGTGGTCGGCAAGGCAGCCTCCGCTGGACCCAAGCTCGGCAACGCCACCGGATCAGCAGCCATGGGACATTCCGAGGGCGCTAATCCGACAGACATACCACCGTCACCGACGACCTCCCCGGCTGCCGGGCAACCGACCCCACAGCCGCGCACACCGACCCCGCACCCGCGGCCGATCCCCACTCCGCGCGAGAGGACGACAGCATGACAGCGGGCAACACCCCGCGCGCGAACCAACTGCACCCGGTCCAGTTCTCCCGCCTGTCTAAGCGAGGCGTGATGCTCGGCCTCTCCCTGGCACAGCTCGTGACACTCGCCATCGGGCTAGTCGCGTTCACCAGTGCGGTGTACCTGGGCGGCGGCATCCTGTTCGGCCTCACATCACCGATCTGGGTGACGAGCGTCGCTCTTGCCTTCGTTCCCGTGGGTGGCCGGAAGCTCATCGAATGGGTGCCGATCTCAATCCGCTGGGTGTGGCGAAGCGTCGGCGGGCAGCTGCGATTCCGCGCGGACTTGGTCAAGCCGCGCCCCGCGGGCACGCTCGCACTCCCCGGCGACGCCGCCGCGCTCCGAGAGTGGGTCGACCCCGAGACGGGTGCCGCCATGATCCAAGACCCTCACACTCAGACCCTGACGGCAATCGCCGGCATCACGCATCCAGCGTTCGTTCTTCTCGACAGCGGCGAACAGGAGCGTCGGGTGGCCGGCTGGGGGCGAGTGCTCGCGACGGTCTGCCGGTCGGGCCGCATCGCGCGCGTTCAGATCTCCGAGCGCACAGTGCCCAGCTCCGGAAGCGGGCTTGCCGAATGGTGGGCCCGGCATGGCGTCGACGATGACTCTTGGCCCGCGGTCACGTACAAGGAGCTCATTGAGCGCGCTGGCCCCGCCGGCGAACGGCATGAGACGACAATCGCCCTCGCGCTCGATATGCGCGCGGCGGCCCGCCAGATCCGCGCCGCCGGGGGTGGCATGAAGGGGGCCGCGGGTGTACTGCGTCAGGAGATGACGACGTTGGTGGCAGCACTGCGGGCAGCTGACCTAACGCCCACAGGCTGGCTGAGCCCAGGCGAGGTCGCGGTGGTGCTGCGCTCCGCATACGATCCCGCAGCCGCTCCCGCGCTCGAGAGACACGGGGAGATCGGTCGATCTCTCGCAACGGCCGGCCCCGTCGCAGTCTCCGAAACCTGGGACCGGCTGCGTACCGACTCGGCCCACCACGCGGTTATCTGGATTTCGGAGTGGCCGAGGTCACAGGTGTACCCAGGCTTCCTCTCCCCCTTGTTGCTGACTTCGGGCATCCAACGAACATTCACTCTGACGTGCACGCCGGTCCGTGCCGACCTGGCCGCACGGGACATCAGGAGAAAGAAGGTAGGACTTCTCTCGGATGCCGCGCAGCGTGCGAAAGTCGGGCAGATCGAGGATGCCGCGCGCACCGCCGAGTACAACGACGTCGTCCAGCAAGAATCAGACCTCACGGCTGGTCACGGCGTGCTGCGATTCACCGGGCTCGTGGCAGTGTCGGCGCCGAGCGTCGACGAGCTGGATGCCGCAGTCGCGGCGATCGAGCAGGCCGCCGTGCAAGCTGCCTGCGAAACACGGAGGCTCGTGGGCCAGCAGGCGCAAGCGTTCACCGTCGCCGCTCTGCCCCTGTGTCGAACCGTATGACGCGCGGGGACACCTCGCGCACCTGACTGACGACTTCCGTTGCAAGGGGACACGCAATGCCTACATTCCAGGATCCTGTCGTCGATGGCGAGGAAGCGTGTCACGCTCTGCGCGCTCTCGCGCACGCCACGCGCACGTTCGATGACCCGGCACAGACGTACGAGGTGGTCGGGGATCTGCTGGGCGGCCTGAGATCGCTCGAACAGGTGCTCGATCAGCTCGCGTTCGCGCACACCAGCTCAGACTCGATCGCCCGAACTGACGACGGTGATCACTGGGCTGGGGTGGAGGAAGCCCATGCAGCCGCCCTCGCGCTGCGGCGTGCGTCGACCCTTGTCGCTCGGGCCGGCTTGGCCCTCGATCGCGCATCTCAGCACTCCGGCCGAATCGCCTGGAGCCCATCCGTCGGCGCCGCGCCGAAGGTCACGGAATCAGTCGCGCCCCGCGTCAATCCGAACGACTCGTTTCAGCGCCCTGACCCATTCGCCTTGCAGGGGTCTGGTGCCAAAGTTAGCCGCCGCAACGGGATGTCGCTGTGAACGCGCACGGAGGTGAGCGCATACACACCACAACGCTTGTGGACCCGGCAGGCGAACGCAGGAAGGAGCGTCGTGCCCGACGAAAGGCATCCCGGCGTCTCAGTGACGCCACTCGCGCTGCCACCACCGAATCCGACCGTGCCGAGGCCGAAGCGGAGCGCGCGGATCTACGCGCGACGACCTACCTACCTGCCTCAGGTGAGTCGCGGCCCGCCGCGCTCCGAACCCCCGGCCGCCTGCGCATACCGCGCCACCAGGACACCAGTGCCACGCTCGCCGGAGCGTACCCGTTCCTCGCCGAAGGCGGACTCGGTTCGCAGGGCGTCTTCGTCGGCCAGGACCTCTACTCGGGCGCGTCGTTCGTCTATGACCCGTGGGTGCTTTACTCACGTGGGATGATCACCGCGCCGAACATCGTCCTGGCGGGGATCGTGGGCTCCGGTAAGTCATCGCTCGTGAAGAGCCTCTACACGCGTTCGATTCCCTTCGGTCGCCGCGTCTACGTCCCCGGCGACCCGAAGGGCGAACACACTGCCGTCGCCGAAGCGGTCGGTGGACAGGCAATCGTGCTCGGGCACGGCATGGCGAACCGACTCAATCCGCTCGACGAAGGGCATCGCCCATCCGGCGTTTCCGACGAGAGCTGGGCCGGCCAGGTGGCTTCGCGTCGCCGCGACCTCATCGGCGCGCTGACCGAAACCGTGCTCGAACGACCACTGAGCCCGCTGGAGCACACTGCGATCGACCTCGCTCTCGCGGACACTGTCCGCTCATGTAAGACCCCGATTCTGCCGATGGTCGTGGAACGCATCCTCTCCCCGGACGTATCCCAGCAATCCGACCGCCGCCTCGTCGAGGACGGAAGGGTCGTCGGGCACGCACTCCGTCGGCTGGTCGCCGGAGATCTCGCCGGCCTGTTCGACGGCCCCAGCACCGTCACCTTCGACCCGACCCTGCCGATGATCTCGCTCGACCTGTCGCGCGTTGCCGAGAATACGACGCTCGTGTCCGTCCTCATGACGTGCTCCTCCGCCTGGATGGAATCCGCGCTCCTCGACCCGCACGGCGGGCAGCGTTGGGTCATCTATGACGAAGCCTGGCGTCTCATGTCGCATCCCGCCCTTCTGCGACGAATGGATGCACAGTGGCGACTCGCCCGCCACTATGGAATCGCGAACCTGCTCGTCTTCCACAAGCTCTCCGACCTCGACAACGTCGGCGACCGGGGCTCCGCGATGCGCGCGATCGCCTCATCCCTCCTCGCCAACGCGGAGACGCGAATCATCTACCGGCAGGAAGCGGACCAACTCGGAGCGACTGCGACCGCGCTGGGCCTCACTGGCACTGAGCAGAGCCTGCTGCCCGGCTTGGCAACGGGACAAGGTCTCTGGAGGATCAAGGACCGCAGCTTCGTGGTTCAGCACCAATTGCACCCCGCGGAGCTCGCAGCATTCGACACGACGAGCCGGATGACGGAGGGCGTGAAATGACGACAGCGCACGCAGTACGACGATCCACCGACGCGATCCGTGTGCCGGCGGTCCTTCCCGCTATCACCATGACGATCTCGGCGAACGGCACAATGACCGTCGCCGTCGACGGGACGCCATTCGAACCGCCTCGGTTCGGGGCACCCTGGACCCGCGCGTCCTTCGCGGAAGTCATAGACACGGTCCTGCTCGCTCTCGGCTCGCCGGTGCGGGTCGTAGTTTACGAGGCTGACGGCACTGTCTTCACCGACATCATCACCCGGCCGCTGCAGGGATCACTCAGCCCGAGCGCGCCGCCGAAGATTGAAGGCCGAGAGTCGAGTGCTCCAACGGAGTCGCAGGTCGCTCGCGAAGCACTTATCGATGCCATTCCCTCGATCGGGCCGCCTCGCGTTGTTTGCGGCGAAGAGGGTTTCCTCCCTGGCGAAGACGTAGCCCTAGCGATCATCGTGCGTCACATCCAGGCTTCTGCGGACGGGTCCGCTCGAGCGTTGCTGGAACCGGGGCTCTGCCGCGTGACCGCCGAGGGCGAGATTGTCCTCGTGGGCAGAATCTCCGGCACGTGTGCTTTCGGGATCGTCACATGACGGGTCCCCACGGTGTCGGTGTCTCCGGTCCCGACGGGCTAACCAACGTCGCGTTGCTCGCTCTCGGCGGGGCCGTTGCGATCGCCGGCATCCTGCGTGTGGGCGGCAATCTCGCCGCCTTCCTAACAGGAGCGGAGCAGCCGACAGGTGGTCTGGCCGCGGGGCTCGGTGTCTTCGGGTCCCCCGCCGACCCGGGGGCGGCACTCGGATCTCCTGGGCTCAACGCCGTGGCGTACTGGGCTGTCGTCGTGGCGTTCGTGGCGCTGCTCAGCTTTTCGGGGTGGTGGGTCTGGCGCGTCATCCGAAACCACACTCGTCATGCCAGATCCGACCCGAACAGGATCGCCGGAATCGCGACCGCGGCCGACGTGCGCCGCGCTGCCTCCGATCACGCGTTGCTGACGCGCGCTACGCACCTTCGCGCGTCCGTCGACAAGCCGCGATGCGAGGACGTCGGCTACCTCGTGGGAGTGGCGCGAGGAACGAAGGTGTGGACGTCGGTTGAGGATTCGATCCTCGTGATCGGCCCTCCCCGGTCGGGCAAGGGCGCCCACATCGTCATCAACGCGATCCTCGATGCACCTGGCGCCGTCGTCACGACCTCCACCAGGCCGGACAACCTCACGACCACCATTCGCTCGCGTATGAGACGAGGACCGGTCGCCGTGTTCGATCCGCAACATCTCGCTCCGGGTGTGCCGGCGGGCTTGCGGTGGTCGCCGGTGCGCGGCTGCGAGATACCACTCACCGCGATGATTCGCGCCACGGGACTCGCAGCCGGTACAGGCCTGTCGAGTGTTGGGGTGGAGAACGGCGGCTTCTGGGAGGGCAAGACCCGCACGGCTCTTCAGTCGCTGCTGCACGCCGCAGCGCTCGATGGCCGCTCACCTGGTGAGCTCTTTCGCTGGACGCTCGACCCGGCCGCGGCGAAGGATGCCGTCGCGATCCTCACCTCCAACCCTGCCGCCGCGACCGGATGGGCCGAGTCGCTTGAGGCGATGATCGACGCCGACCCCCGTACGCGCGACTCGATCTGGCAGGGCGTCTCCCTGGCGTTGGCGGCTCTGGCTGACCCCCGTGTTCTCGACGCCGTCAGCCCGAGCGAGGACGAGCGGTTCGATCCGGAGACCTTTCTCCGACGTAACGGCACCCTGTACCTTCTCGCGACGGGCGCCGGCGCCGGCGCATCCTCCTCCCTCGTCGCCGCGTTAGTCGAAGACCTGGTCGAGACCGCGAGGCGCGTTGCCGCGAGATCCCCAGGCGCCCGCCTCGACCCGCCGCTGCTTCTCGCGCTGGATGAGATCGGCAACCTCGCCCCTCTGCCGTCGCTGCCTGTCCTAATGGCCGAAGGCGGAGGCACCGGTGTCACCACGATGCCGGTGCTTCAGTCACTCGCGCAGGCCCGTCAGCGGTGGGGCGACAACGCAGCCACGGCGATCTGGGACGCGAGCATCGCCAAGATCGTGCTCGGCGGCGCCTCAGGGTCTCGAGACCTCCAAGACATCGCCACCCTGATCGGCGACCGCGACGAGGCCACCGACTCGATCACGATCGGTGAACGCGGTATGCGCTCCAACCAGCGATCAACGCGCCGTGTTCCGATCATGCCGCCCGACGTGATTCGCACGCTGCCGTACGGCACGGCGCTCCTGCTGCTGAGGTCGGCACCGCCGATCGTCACGCGCCTGCGCGAATGGACTGCCCGGTCCGACGCTGCAGAACTTCGCGCTGAACGGGCTCGAGTCGAGGAACAACTGCGGCGGGGATAGGGAACCCACCTAACGGGTGACGGCCGACATGCGGCCCCTGGCAGGAGCATCCGATGACTATCCACACCCAGCAATCTCTCTCCGGGTTCATCGCGTCGCAGCCTCAATTGGCGTTCAACACGAAAGGCGAAGCCCGCTTCTGGGTGCGCATCGGTCAGGAGCACTTCGAACGCAATGAAGACGGAACCTTCACTCAGACCGAGACCACGTACCACGACCTCGTCATGTTCCGACGTAACGCTGAGCGCGCCTACGCGATGTTCAACAAGGGCGATGTGTTCATCGCAGAGGGATACACGCACACCTCGACGCGGGAGCGCGACGGCGAAACGGTCGAGACCGAGGAGTTCGTCGCGAAGCGCCTCGGCCACGACTCCGCGCGCACGAACTACATCCTGCAACGCCGCCGCAACCAGCTCCCGTCGGTCACGGCATCCGCCCCGTCGACGGCAAAGCCCGCCGCTAGACCCGTGGCCATCTGAGCACCTGATGACCGCCGACGAGCCCTTGCATTTTCCGGGATACGAGTTCGAGCCACCGTCGCCGGACGGCCCTGAAGGTGAGGTCGATGGCCTGCCGAGTGTACCCCGCCCGGTGAACTGGAACGTGCTCACTTCGGATCGAGCTGCATTCGAGTGGGTGGAGCTGGACAGGTGGGTGAACTGGCTACGACGCACCTACGGTCTCGGACCGTCGATCATCCCGCCGCTGTGGCATCGCCACTCCGAACTCGTTTGGGAACTCTCCGCCCTACACCTGCACTGGCTCTGCGCATACGACGAGGAGCAGCATGGCTCCGCTCCCCTCGGCTGGCACCAGGACTTTGCCGAGGCGCGCGAGCGCCTGCACGACTGGGTCGCCGCGTGCGGCTCACGCCTCGACCGTGACAGGGCGACACGTCAGACCGCGTGGCCAGGGGAAGATCCCGCCCCGGCAGTCGAAGAAATACCCATTGCGGATCGCGCCGCCGACTTCCGCAGATTCGTCGTCGAGGACGTCGCGCGGCGCCGAGCCGTCGAGGATGCGTACATGGCGGCAGCGGCCAGCGGCGCTGAGTAGGTGTTCAGGACTCGTTGGGAGCGTCGAGACGCGTTGTCCTCCATCATGAGTCCGGTGGGACCTGGCTAGAGCCGGCGCGCGCCACCCCCACGAAGAACGTGCCGTCCAACGCGCTGACAATGCGTTCGCGCTGAACTCGGACGCACATGCGGATTGGTCCTTCGCGCCCGACGGACTCAGCGCCCGCTCAGGACCGTCTGGCGAAGCGTAGGTGGAGACTATGAGACGAACTGCGGGGGAAAGTACTCGTCGGGAACCTGGTGAAGGTCCAGGTGCGTCTCGAGGTGTTGGGCTGTCTGGCGAACCCTGATCAGGAGTGGGGTAGTTGAGCGCATGCGGGTCCCGGTGAGTCGGGCCGCATTCTCATTAGCCGTCACCCAGAGCTCTTCGGCGCTGCTCTGATTTTGCGCAGCGACGGCGGCGACGAAGCGGCGGACGAATGCTTCGGTCGGGCCGGCTAGGTCGGCTTCGGCAAGGTGCGCGTCCCTGCCGTAGGCGGCGAGGATGCGCGCCAGGGTGTAGTCGAAGAGCATGGCGTTTCGTCGGAGCCACTGCTCACCGGACGCTACCTGCATGCCGGTGATCTCGTGTTCCCACTCGGTCAGGCTGGCGTTGGTGGCCAGGCACATCACCGCCTTGGTGATCATGTAGTCCTGGACCAGGTGGTAGTCCTCCTGCTGAAGGGGATGCTTGTCCTCTGTCGCCACACCGACCTCCCAATCTCACGTTACGGAAGAGATTACGGCAGCAGGATGGTCGTTGGCTGGACCGGTCAACCTGGAGGGGGGAATGGTCAGCGGCGGCCGAGTTGCTCGAGGAAGTCGTCGGCGGCCTCGAGCTGAGCGCGCAGCCGATCGCGACGCTCGTTCGCCTCGGCACGCACGAGCTCCAGTCGGTCACGCAAGCCCTCATCACCGGGGTTCTCGGTCAGCGCGTCGATCAGCTCGAGTAGTTGCCCCGTCTCTTCGAGGGAGTATCCGAGCGGCTTCATACGTCGGATCAGGAGGAGGCGTGATTCGTCTTCGGCGGTGTAGAGACGGAATCCGCCTTCCGTGCGGCCGGTGGGCTTGAGAATGCCGATCTCGTCGTAGTGGCGGATGGTACGCAGTGACAGTCCGGTGCGTTCGGCGAGCTCTCCGATGTGCATCGTCATGGTGGCGGTCATGTCAGCGGCTCCATCCGATTGGCGACCAACTCTCACGTTACGGTAGTCTTCGTGGCGTTCGATCATTTCTTGGTCGTACTCCCCAATTCTCTCCCGCCGACCATGCTCGGCATTCTGGCGCACCGGTGCGCTCCCCTCCGGCTTTCACCCTGACAGCCCCATCCTCCCGCTTGGAGTGCCATGACTGACGTCATCCCCGTTCAAGATCCCAAGACCCGCTACCGCATCGAACCCACCGTGATGCAGGCCTTCCGCAGCCCCCGCATCCTGACCCGCGAAGTCCTCGCCGGGCTCGTTGTCGCGATCGCGCTCATCCCCGAAGCCATCGCGTTCTCGATCATCGCGGGCGTGGACCCGCGGGTCGGGTTGTTCTCCTCCTTCGTGATGGCCGTTGCGATCTCGTTCCTCGGCGGACGGCCCGCGATGATCACCGCCGCGACCGGCGCGATCGCGCTCGTGATCGCACCCGTGGCGCGCGAGTACGGGATGGACTACTTCATCGCCACCGTGCTCCTGGGCGGTCTGATCCAGGTCGTCCTGGCCGTGCTCGGCGTGGCGAAGCTGATGCGCTTCATCCCCCGCAGCGTGATGGTCGGGTTCGTCAACGCCCTGGCTATCCTGATCTTCATCTCCCAGTTCCCGCAGCTGATCGGCGTGCCCTGGCTGGTCTACCCACTCGTGGTCGTCGGGCTGCTGATCATGTACCTCATGCCTCGGTTCACCAAAGTGATCCCCGCTCCGCTGGTGGCGATCGTGCTGCTCACCGCCGCCGCGGTTGTGTTCACTCTCAACGTCCCCACCGTCGGCGACCAGGGCGACCTGCCGCAGAGCCTGCCGGAGCTGTTCATCCCGAATGTGCCTCTCACGCTCGAGACGCTCGGGATCATCGCCCCGTACGCTGCGGCGATGGCGATCGTCGGTCTGCTCGAGTCACTTATGACGGCGAAGCTGGTCGATGAGATCACCGACACCCACTCCCGGAAGACCCGCGAAGCCTTCGGCCAGGGCGCGGCGAACATCCTCTCCGGAGTCTTCGGCGGCATGGGCGGCTGCGCGATGATCGGCCAGACCATGATCAACGTCAAGGCCTCTGGCGCCCGGACACGGATCTCAACCTTCCTCGCCGGCGTCTTCCTGCTGATCCTGGTCCTGGTCCTGGGCGATGTCGTTGCCGTGATCCCGATGGCTGCGCTTGTCGCGGTGATGATCGTGGTCTCGGTCGCCACCTTCGATTGGCACAGTGTCCGCCTGTCGACGCTGAAGCGGATGCCCAAGAGCGAGACCGCGGTGATGCTGATCACGGTGCTGATCACGGTGTGGACGCACAACCTCGCCATCGGCGTCGGTGCCGGAGTCCTCGCGGCCATGGTGCTCTTTGCCCGTCGTGTCGCTCACTTCGTCACCGTCACCCGACGGATCGACAAAGAAGCAGACGTCCCCACCGTCCGCTACTCCGTCGACGGTGAACTGTTCTTCGCCTCCAGCAACGACCTCACCACTCAGTTCGAATACACCCACGACCCCGACCGCGTCATCATCGACATGTCCCAATCGCACATCTGGGACGCGTCCACCGTCGCCGCTCTCGACGCGATCGTCACCAAATACGAGCACCTCCAAAAGGACGTCATCCTCGAAGGCATGAACGACGCCACCACCAAACTCCACGGACGCCTCACCGGCGGGCTCGGCGCTGGCCACTGACCACCCGCCCTCAGGGGATCGGAGCTAGGCGTCCTGCTGGGACGGTGCGCGCGAAAGAGGAGGCGGCGTCGCGATCAGCACGCGCGTCGAGAGAGTCGGTGCTCGGGCGATGCCGGGTCGTCCACCACGGCGACCACAACGCCGCGATCCGGATCTCCGTCGAGCACCCAGGTGTTCAGGTCACCGATCTCGCAGCCGGGATACCTCATGTCACGTCGACCCGCAACGGTCTGCCGCTCCGATGTGTGGACGCGCATGGTCGTTGTGGCGCACCTATCCGCAACGGGAAGAGGAGTGATCCATGTCTTCAAGCCGAGACAGCAACGACCGTGCCGCAGACCAGAAGCAGAAACGCGAAGACACGGTCAAGATGTACCTGCGTTTTGCAGCGATGGCCCTGACCGGCATGGTGGTCATGTATTGGGTCATGTTCGCAGGCTCCTGGGAGTGGTCCCACGTCAGGTTCAGCGAGAGCCGCGTGTTCATGGCGCTGACAATGGGGGGCACGATGGGCGTGGTCATGCTGGCCTGGATGCTGCACATGTACAAGAACTGGAAAGCGAACATCGCCGTCGTCGCCGTCAGCCTGCTCCTCATCGGCGGCGGCATTGCCCTGGATCGCTCGCAGGTCATTGTCGACGACACCGACTTCATGCAGGGGATGATTCCCCACCACTCCCTCGCGATCACGCGGTCCGAACGGGCGCAGATCCAGGACCTTCGCGTCTGCCAGCTAGCGGTCGGCATCAGCGAAGCGCAGCGGCGAGAGATCCTCGAGATGGACTGGCTGATCAAGGACATCGCCGAAAACGGCGTGGCGACAACTCCCGAGGACGCCGCCGATCGGCGGGTGCCGCACTTCACCCGCTCGGCTGATCGCACCTGCCCCACCGAGTAACAACGCGCCCGCCCCAATGGCGACTGAAGGTATACGCGGTCACCGCGCCGAGGCAGGCGATTCCTCGCGAACGCCCCCTTCGTGTTCGCGCGCGAGCGGATCGAAGGGAGCAACCGTCTCTAGGCTGGGCGCATGCAAGAGGCGCCGCCAGACACCATGGCCTGCCCAACGTGCGGAGACCGGATGTCCTTCGAGGTCCTCGACGACGAGAAGTTCATCGTCGCCTGGTCATGTCTGAACTGCGGCCTCATCCGCACTACTGAGCCGACATAGTTCCGCGCTGCCCGGAAGCCACCGCAACCGCGCAATGCCCGAATGGGGATCGATCAAAGCGCCATGTCGGGTCGCCGTTGCGCATAATCGGTCGTGAGCCAGCGAAAGATCGTCAGCGATGATGTCGGGGAGGCGGCGTTGGCGCGCAGATAGCCCCGGCTTGCGAACTCGAGAGCGTGACGGCGTGGCTCCGTGTAAACGTCGAGCGGCAGCATCCCGCCCCGGAAGCGCGCGCGGGATACCTCGGCGACCCGTGCCCTCAACTCCACCTCGTGATCGGCGAAGTACTGATCGGCGATCGCGAGGATCTCACGCGCAACACGTCGGTTCTCCGAACGCTCCTGCCACGCGTGCACAAGATCCGGAGAGGTCGGCTCGTCCTGATTTCTGATACGGGCGATGTCTTCACCGGTGCGCTTCTGCGCGAAGAAGGCGTCCGCCGCGGCATCGTTGTGACGTCGCTCCGGCGCGTGCACGCGGTGTAGCTGGCGTTCGGGCAGCCCAGCACGGGCGCGACGACGCGCCTGGCGCCGCGCCGCGTTCTCACGCTCGCGATATGTCGCCCGCTGATCTGGAGTGGGCGACCAGGTCGAATCGCGGCCGGCCTCCCGGGCACGCTCGACCGCCCGGCGGCGCGCCTCGTTCGCCTTCTCCGGATCGGCAGCCTCGCGAGCGCGCCGGCGCTCAGCGATAGCCTCACGGTTCCGGTAGTAGTAATCGCGCTGAGCCTGCTTGTACGCCTCGAGATGCTTCTGCTTGTACCGCTCGCGCGCCTGCTGGCGTTCCTCCGGGTGTTCCTTAGCCCAGGCCTTCGCGCGATCGATCTGCTTCTGGCGTCGCGCCTTCTCCTCCCGCGCGCGTTGAGCACGATCGCGTTCGCGTTCGCGGTTCTTGCGGCGGATGTCCTCTCGGTTCCGCTCGCGGTACTCGGCGTAATACGTCGGGTGGGCCTCGTTCCATGCCTTCCGCTGTCGGGCCAGGCGCGCTGCACGCTCCTCGTCGCTCGGGTGTCCGTCACTCATATCGGATCCACCATGAGCACGCCGTCAAAGCTCGGCGAGCGCCGTGAACAACTCCTCGCGCGTGGCGGTCGGGTCGGTGATCGCTCGCACGAAGAGCGCGCCCATCCGTTCGCGCTGAACGTCGGACACGTTACCGAGCCGCACGAGACACCATTCGATGTCATCGGCGAGGCTATAGCTCGGATCATCCACCTCGATGCCGGGGTAGTACAGGAACGCGAGCACAGCCACGTGCTCCAAGACAGCGTCAGCGCGCTCACGATCGCTCATGGCATCAAGGTGCGCACCCCGCGCCCAACCGCTCGCACGGCGATGTCTGTTGGTCGGTTTACTCTCATGCGTGTTCGGCCGGAGGATGCCCAATGACCGAATCGCACCTATGGCACCCGCTGCTCGCAGCGCAGGAAGGTCCGACGGGCACCTGGACCTCAATAGACACGTGCGACCGCGTGTACGGCACGATCGAGCTCTCGACTCAACGCCACTACAGTTCGCTACCGCGTCAGCTTTCGGGGCGAAGTAATCGGCTGGTCCTCGACTCTCCGCGTTGCGTGCGAGCGGGTCCACGGCGAGTCCCTCCGGAACCACGGGCCAAACGGCGGGCCAATCGCGAGTTGGGGCGCGACGGAGCAAGCGCAGTGACCACAGGCCGCCTTCTCAGGTCGGCTGATCCTTGGAGAAGGCGCGGTCGAGCATCTCGGCAGTGGAGGGGTTCACCATCTCGTTTCGACGAATGTAATGCTGGATGGTGATCTTGGGATCCGTGTGGCCCAACAGCTCTGCCGCAAGCTCCACGCCCGCCTGTTCGTTGATCGCTGTCGCGACCGTGCGGCGGAACGCGTGCGGCGTGACTCCGGTGATGCCGGCGATCTCCATGACTCGTCGAAGTTGGCGCCGCACATTGTTCGTGGTCAACGGGGTGCCCTCCCTGCTGCAGAAGAGCAGAGCGTCCAACGCCGGATCACTGAGACTAGCCAGACGCCGACGGACGGCCTCGGCCGTGAAAGTCGGAATCGCGATAGTGCGTCGCGACTTCGCGGTCTTCGGGTGATCCTGCCGCTGGGTCGGCTCACCCTTGTTGCTGACAATCGTGCCCGCGATGCGAATCGACGGCACCGCGCTCGTGATGTCAACATCACGACGTCGAATCGCGAGCACTTCGCCGATTCGGGCGGATGTTCCGAGCATGACCTCGACGATTCCACCGAGCTGTCCATCCGGCTTCGGCCCTGAGATCGCACGACCGCTCTCCCACACGGCGATCGCCGTGCGGATCGCCGTCACTTCGACCGGCGTGAGTGCGTCAGGTGTGGTTGTCTGCCGATTCAGTCGAGCGACATGGTCCATCGGATTACGCGACAGGACCTCGTGACGGACAGCGAGGCCGAACGCCAGGCGAAGTACCACGCGCGCATGCTTTGCTCGGCTGTAGCTCCACTTGTTCAGCTGCTTGAGGAGTTGGTCGCAGCGCGCGACACCGATCTCACGCAGCGTCAGATTGCCGATCGCCGGCATGACGAGCGTTCGCATATTGCGCTCGTACAGCTGCCGTGTCGCCGTGGAGAGACGACCCTCCTGATCCAGGTCCTCAAGCCAGTAGTCCACGAGATGTGAGAACAGGCTGTCGGGCGTGAGCACCGATGTCGTGGGCTGAAAGACGCTCCGCGTTGAGAGCTTTTCTTTCAGTGCGCGCTCGGCAAGCGTGCGCGTCCCTGCGGAGACCTGCACGAGCCTGGTCCGGCCATCCCAATCGCGATATCGAGCTCGGGCAATCACGCGACCGGGTCCGGTGGCAAGGAACCCGATCTCGCCGAACGTGCCGATCGCGAGGCGTGCGCGGCTCATCGTGTCACCGCGAGGCGGCGGGCGGCGGACCACCCGTCTCCCGGTGCGCGTCGACCCAGGCCCGCACGTCCGTGGCCGCGAATGTCAGATGCTTGCCGTAGCGATGCGCGAGAGGCGCCTGCCCCTTCGTACGCCACTCGTAGATGGTCGACACCGGGACGCGAAGATAGGCCGCGAGCTCGTTGATATTGAGGAGTCTCTCCAGCCCCCAGAGCTCTAGCGTCAGGTTGTCTACCGTGTCCATGCCGATAAGGTGCGCAGGTCGTTGCCCCACCATTCGGAGGCAACCGGAGCGAAGCCGAGTCAGTCGAGGCTTCGCGCCGCGAGAGTGCGCCAGAGCGGTCAATTTGATGGCATTGCGATGACGTGATCAAGTTTCACCAACTAAGAAGTCCCGGGAACCCTTAGGTTCCCGGGACTTTCCGGTCGGGATGACAGGATTTGAACCTGCGACCCCTTGACCCCCAGTCAAGTGCGCTACCAAGCTGCGCCACATCCCGGAAGCCGCGCGTGCGCGGACAACTCCCCTATCCTAGCCGGTCGGAACGGCATCCGCGAACGCGTGCGACCGCCGGGCATGGCGGCTGGTGGAAGCTGCGGGTAGGGTCGCGCGTATGAGCCGGGTCTCCGTGGAAGCGGCCACCGCCGATCGCTTCGTCGACGTCCAGCACGCCCTCACGGGCGGCGGCGATGGGCGAGCTGCCAGTGCCAGTGGTGGATGCTCACCAACGCGCAGTTCTCCGCGACCGGGGTCGACGAACGCCGCCGCATTCTGCGCGACGAGATCGATGCCGGCCCGGCGCCCGGGTTGGTCGCGTACGTCGAAGGCGTGGCCGCGGGGTGGGTGCGTGTCGGACCGCGGGTCCGCCAACCCCGGCTCGAGCGCACGCGCGCGTTCGCGTCCGTGTCCGAGCAGCCCTGGGATGACGCATCCGTCTGGGCCGTCACGTGTTTCGCGACCCGCAGGGAGCACCGCGGCGAAGGAGTCGCGACGGCGCTGCTCGACGCGGCGATCCCCTTCGCGCGGGAAGGCGGCGCGCGAGTACTCGAGGCGTATCCGATCGACCCCGAGGCCGGCCGACGTCCCACCGCGAACTCGCTGTTCCACGGCGTCCTGTCCTCGTTCCTGACCGCCGGCTTCCGGGAGGTCGGACGGTCCCGCCCGGACCGCGTCGTCGTCGCGTTCGATCTCCGCGAGTGACACGTCCGGACCGCCGCACGGAACTGTTTGACATCATGGACGGATGACCTCCACCGCCCGTGTCGACGCCTGGCTATGGGCGGTCCGGGTCTACAAGACGCGCTCGGCGGCGACCACCGCATGCCGCGCCGGCCACGTGCGCGTCAACGGCGAGAAGGCGAAGGCAGCCCAGCCGGTGAAGCCCGGCGACGAGGTACGCGTCCGGATCTCGGGTTTCGACCGGATGCTCGTCGTCCGTCAGCCGATCGTGAAGCGCGTCGGCGCGAGCGTCGCGGCGGAAGCCATGGAGGATCAGACGCCACCACCGCCGCCCCGGGAGCTCACCGCTTTCGTGCCGGTCCGCGATCGCGGTGCAGGGCGCCCCACCAAGCGCGAACGGCGCGACATCGAGAAGCTCCGCGGGCGCTGAGTCGATCGGACGATCGACTCACTCCGAGAAGAGGAACGATCGAAGAGCGGCCGTCCACTCCTCGAACGCGTCGAGGTGCGCGTCGTGGGACGCTCCGACGAGATCCGTCCGCGTCACGTCCTGACCCCGACGGAGGAACTCCGCCTTCCGCGCCTCGCTGAACATGCCTCCGTCGGCGTAGACCGCGAGGGTGGGAGTCCTGACGCTTTCCCACTCGCGCCAGTTCGGTGCGCTCATCCCCTCGAGCACGCGCACCATCACGTCCGGATCGAACCGCGGACGAAGGCCATCCGCACGTCGCTCGAGATCACCGGCCCACGCCCGCGCGAGCGCACCGTCCCCCAGGAACGCGTGCGCTTCGGCACGATCCGCGAAGGGAACCGGCCACGACCGGAAGAAGGATCCGATCGCGGCACGGTCGTCGGCGGACCCTCCGCCGGCGTCCCCCTCGAGCATCACCAGTCGCCTGATCAGTTCGGGGCGGTGCGCAGCCACCAGCATCGCGGTGTGCGCCCCCATCGACTGGCCGACGAGGTCGACCGGCTCACGCCACTCCGCTTCGATCACCCGTACGACGTCGTCGACGAACGCGAGCCGCGACACATCGGCGGGCGTCCGCGTGCTGGCGCCGTGACCGCGCTGATCCACGAGGATCATCCGCCTCGGCGCCAGGGCAGTAGCGGTCGGGACGAATTCGTTGCTGCTCCCGGCAAGCCCGTGCAGGATGACGATCGCCGGCTCCGCGCCGGCGAACACCGTGTACGCGATCGTCGCGCCGTCGAAGGCCGTGACCTCACGATGCTCTGCCGCCATCGAGCCACCGTACATCGGAGGGGGCCGTGGGCTACTTCCCCGCGTCTCGGGAGAGGTGCGCGCCGAGCGGTGCGAGACCCGCGATCACCTCGCGGTAGATCTCGCCGGCACTCGCGGCGTCGCCGAGCTCGGACCGCCGCACCCATTCGCCGAACACGACACGGATGATCGCGTCCATCGCCGCGACCGTCGCACGGATGGTCAGCACGTCCACGTCGGCCCCGGCGGCCTCCACCGCCGCATCGATGAGCTCGTCCGCATTGTCGATGTCATTGGTCACCGCGCGCGCGAGAAGAGTGGGCTCCGATTCGATCACACGCCGCACCCTCAGCACCCGCGCACGGATGTCGGGCCGTCGATCGAAGTCGTCGAACAGGCGCACCCACGCGTGTTCGATCGCCGCCGCGAGATCCGCTCCCCCGCGCACGTCGTCGAGAAGTGCCACGCGGATCGTGCGGTACTCCTCGTCCTCGTGGAAGAGCGCGTGCTCCTTCGTCGGGTAGTAGCGGAAGAACGTCCGCGGAGAGATGCCGGCGGCCGCGGCGATCTCATCCACCGTCGTCGCGGCGACTCCTCGCTCCTCGAAGAGCGTGAGCGCGGCGTCCGCCACTTCGCGCAGCGTCTCACGCCGTCGTCGCTCACGCAGGCCGACGGGCGCGGAATCGTCAGACGTCATGCGGAAGATTCTACACCCGCCGCCAAGTTGGCAGTCACTGCCATATACTCGATGAGTCCTCGCCCGCGCTCGACCGCGCGGCGCGCCCCGAACGAGAAAGAGCGTCTCCGTGACCCTCGAGAAGAACCTCCCTCCCCTGTCGTCCGAAGACCCGCGTCCCCCACGCGCCGTCCGTCCCGGCACCGTCATCGCCCTCCTGGTGGTGTCGGCGTTCGTCGTGATCCTCAACGAGACGATCATGAGCGTCGCGCTCCCCCGACTGATGGAAGACCTCGGCATCACGGCCGCGACCGCCCAGTGGCTGACCACCGGCTTCCTCCTCACCATGGCCATCGTCATCCCGCTCACTGGATACCTCCTGGCCCGTTTCCCGCTTCGCAGCCTTTACCTCACGGCGATGAGCCTCTTCACGGTCGGCACCCTCATCGCCGCCCTCTCCCCGGGCTTCGAAGTCCTGCTCCTCGGTCGTATCGTCCAGGCCTCGGGCACGGCCATCATGATGCCGTTGCTGTTCACGACGGTGCTCACGATCGTCGCTCCCGAGCGCCGCGGACGCATGATGGGCGTCATCTCCATCGTCATCGCCGTCGCTCCGGCGATCGGCCCGACCGTCTCGGGCATCATCCTTTCCGTCCTCGACTGGCGCTGGATGTTCTGGCTCGTGCTCCCGATCGCCGTCGTTGCGCTGACCCTCGGCGCCCTGTGGGTACGGAACGTCACCGAGACCCGCGCGGCGAGCTTCGACATCCTCTCGGTGATCCTGTCCGCCCTCGGCTTCGGCGGACTCATCTTCGGCCTGAGCTCGATCGGTGAAGCGGCCTCCGGTCATGCCCCGGTCCCGGTCTGGATTCCGATCACCATCGGCGCCGTCTCCGTCGTCGCCTTCGTCCTCCGCCAGATCCGCCTGCAGCGGACCGACTCGGCCCTGCTCGATCTGCGCACCTTCCGGTCGCGACCGTTCGCCCTCGCGACCGTGCTCGTCGCCGTGGTCTTCTCCGCGCTCTTCGGATCGCTCATCCTGCTACCGCTCTACCTGCAGCAGGTCCTGGGACTCGACACCCTCACCGTAGGCCTCATGCTGCTCCCGGGCGGCATCGTCATGGGTGTCATCGCACCGGTGGTCGGTGCGCTCTTCGACCGATTCGGACCGCGACCCCTCGTCCTCCCGGGCATGATCGTCGCCGCCGCAGCGCTCTGGGGCATGACGACGTTCGATGTCGGCACACCGATCGCCTGGATCATCACGGTGCACGTCGCCCTGAACCTCGGTCTCGGCTTCGTCTTCACGCCGTTGCTGACCTCCGCGCTCGGGTCACTGCCGCCGACGCTGTACTCCTACGGCTCGGCCACGGTGAGCACGCTGCAGCAGCTCGCCGGAGCCGCGGGCACGGCGCTTTTCGTCACCCTGATGTCGGTGACGGCCGCGGCGGCGACCTCGGAGGGGGCGAACCCGGTCGCCGCGACCGCGGACGGAGTACACGCGGCCTTCTTCGTCGGGGCCATCGTCGCGAGCGCGGCGGTCATCCTCGCCGCCTTCGTGCGGAACCCCACGGTGGACGCCACGGCGCCGGTCGAGGTCGTCGCACACTGACCACACGTCGGCGATGCGGCCGGACTCAGGTCAGAAGATCTCGCAGCCAGCGGGGACCGTGCACCACGGCGCCGGTCTCCCGGCATCGGTCCGCCAGCTCCCGATCCGCCGTCACCACCGTCACCGAACGCCCGGCGTCCCCGAGACGTCGGGCTTCGGCGACGATCGCGTCGTCTCCGGAACGATCCGCTCGGACGACGGAGAGGCCGTCGAGATCCGATACCCCACGCCCCGCCCCTTCGACGACCGCCACCCACTCGGGGAACCACGTGTGCTCGGGAAGCGACAGCTCCGCTGCGGGGATGCCGCGGCCCGAACGCTCCGCCACCGAGGCCAGCAGGCGATCCGCGGCGCCGTCCCGGTCGCGCCACCAGCCGTCCGGGACGGAGCCGATCACGTTCGCGACATCGATCACCACGGCCGGGCGCACCGAGAGCAGCTCACGCAACCGCACCCAGGCGGTGGCGAACCCCGGATGCAGCGGCCGTTCCTGGACGACGTCGGCGGGCACCCATTCCAGCGCCGTGCTCTCGGGATCGCTGATCGTGGGTTCGAACGGCGTCTCGACGTCACCGACGAGCGTCGTGTACGACCAGTAGCCGAGATCCAGCACGCTCAGCAGCCGCGGACGGATCGACCCCGACGGCACGCCCGCCTCCTCGGCGGATTCGCGGAGTGCGGCATCCGTCGCGGACTCGTCCTCGTGACGTGCGCCACCCGGAAGCCCCCAGGTATCGCCGAAATGGCTCCACGACACCCGGTGCTGCAGCAGGATGCCACGCGCGGCGTCCACGGCGATCAGTCCGGCGGCGCCGAAACGCCCCCAGTACCGCGCACCGTCCGGAGCGAGCACCCACGCGTCACCGGGGTTCCTCGGCGTCGGTCGCTCGTTCGTCACCCCGCAAGCCTGGCACACCGGCGACGCGCCGGGGTCAGCGCTGGCGACGCTCCCGCACCCGCATGTTCGTCACGATGGGCGTCCCCTCGAAGCCGAAGACCTCGCGGAGGCGACGCTGGATGAACCGGCGGTAGCCGGGGTCGAGGAAGCCCGTCGTGAAAAGCACGAATGTCGGCGGACGCGTGGCCGCCTGCGTCCCGAACAGGATGCGCGGCTGCTTGCCTCCGCGGAGCGGGTGCGGGTGCTCGGCGACGAGCTCGGCGAGGAAGGCGTTGAACTTGCCGGTCGAGATGCGCTGGTCCCACGACGCCAGAGCCGTCTCCAGGGCCGGGACGAGCTTGTCGAGGTGACGACCCGTACGCGCGGAGATGTTCACGCGCGGAGCCCACGCGACGTGCGCGAGGTCCTGCTCGATCTCCCGCTCGAGGTAACGACGCCGGTCTATGTCCTCCATGTCGTCGTCGTTCAGGCGATCCCACTTGTTGAAGGCCAGCACGAGCGCGCGGCCGGACTCCAGCACGAGGTCGATGATGCGGACGTCCTGCTCGCTGAGCGGCTCCGACACATCGAGGACGACGACGGCGACCTCCGCCTTCTCCAGCGCGGCGGAGGTCCGCAGCGACGCGTAGAAGTCGGCTCCCTGCTGCAGGTGCACGCGACGGCGGATTCCCGCGGTGTCGACGAAGCGCCAGAGCTTGCCGCCGACCTCCACGACCTCGTCCACCGGGTCGCGGGTCGTACCGGCGAGCTCGTTGACGACGACGCGCTCCTCGCCGGCGGCCTTGTTCAGCAGGGAGGACTTCCCCACGTTCGGGCGACCGAGGATCGCGACGCGGCGCGGACCGCCGATCTCGTGACCGGCGACGGCGGAGATCTCCGGAAGCACCTTCATGATCTCGTCGAGGAGATCCGCGACACCCCGACCGTGGATCGCGGAGACCGGGTACGGCTCACCGAGGCCCAGGTTCCACAGCGCCGCGGCTTCGGGCTCCTGTCGGGCGTCGTCCACCTTGTTGGCGACGAGGAAGACGGGCTTCCCGCTCTTGCGCAGGAGCTTGACGACGTGCTCGTCGGTGGAGGTCGCCCCCACCATGGCGTCCACGACGAACAGCACGACGTCGGACAGATCGATCGCGACCTCGGCCTGCGCGGCCACCGACCGGTCGATGCCGCGGGCATCCGGCTCCCAGCCACCGGTGTCGACGAGGGTGAACCGACGGTCCATCCACTCGGCCTTGTACGTCACCCGGTCGCGCGTGACGCCGGGGGTGTCCTCCACGACCGCCTCGCGGCGTCCCAGGATGCGGTTCACCAGCGCCGACTTGCCGACGTTCGGGCGACCGACGATGGCGACGACGGGGAGCGCCGGCAGGTACTCGATCTCACCGTCACCGGAGAGGACGCCCTCCAGCAGTTCGGCGTCCTCCGCCTCGAGGGCGTAGTCGTCGAGGCCGGCGCGGAGGGCCGCGGCCCGTTGCTCGGCGAGGTCGTCATCGAGACCGGCCATGTGCTGGGCCAGGGCGTCGGATGCCGCAGCATCGTCGGGGACGTCGAATTCGCGATCGTCAGTGTGCATGGGAAGCCTCCAAGGCTCGGTCGATCACGGCGAGGACGGCGTCCACCGTCTGATCGAAGTCCAGGTCGGTGGAATCGACGACCTCGACGCCGGGCGCCGCGGCGAGGAAGTCGACCACCTTCGAATCGGCGGCGTCGCGCCGGTGCAGGGCCTCGGCGACCGCCGCGGCATCCTGCGATGTCAGTTCTGCGCTCCGACGGGCGGCGCGCACCTCGGGCGCCGCGGTCAGCAGGATCCGCGCCGGCGCGTCGGGGGCGACGACGGTCGTGATGTCCCGGCCCTCGACGACCACCGCGGGCAGACCGGACGCGGCCACGAGGGCGCGGAACAGCGCGGTGAGCGCTTGGCGAACCGCGGGCACCCGCGCCACACCGCTGACGGCATCCGCCACCCTCGGCTCGCGGATCGCCGCGGTGACGTCCACATCCCCCACCCGCACCCAGCGGTCATCGGGATCGAGCGAGATGGCGTAGTCGAAGTCGCCGAGCACATCCAGCACGGCGGTCGAATCGGACGTGTCCGCCCCGTGCTCGAGCGCGTGCCACGCGAGGGCGCGGTAGGCGGCACCGGTGTCGAGGAAGCCGTAGCCCCGGCGACGCGCGACCTGTCGGGACACGCTGGATTTGCCGCTCCCGGCAGGACCGTCGACGGCGACGACCACCGGCGTTTCGAGGATGGAATCGGTCATGGGGTGGTGCTCGCAATCTTCCAGCCGCGCGACTCGAGGCCGTCCACCGCACGGCGCACCGCGCTCGGGACGACGCTGATCTCGGCGAGACCGAACTGGGCGCCGGGCGAATGCTCCAGGCGCAGGTCTTCGACGTTCACATCCAGCTCGCCGAGCTCGCCGAACAGGCGGCCGAGCTGACCGGGGGTGTCGTCGACCATGACGACGACCTGCTCGAATCGGCGGTTCTGACCGTGCTTGCCGGGCAGCCTCTCGACCCCGTCGTTCCCCCGCCGGATCGTGTCGGCGACGGCGCGGCGCGCGCCGGGCGCGTCCGGCGCGCGCAGCGCCTCGGCCACGGTCGCCAGATCGTCGGCAAGGGCGCTCAGGACGTCGCGCACGGGCTCGGCGTTCGCCCCCAGGATCTGCACCCACAGTTCCGGTGCGGAGGCCGCGATCCTCGTGGTGTCCCGCAGCCCCTGTCCGGTCAGCTGGAGGAAACGGTCCGGCGCGTCGGCCAGGCGTCCGGCGAGGAGGCTCGACACGATCTGCGGCACGTGGGAGACGAGGGCCACCGCACGGTCGTGTTCTTCCGGTGTCATCTCGATCGGGGTCGCACCCAGGTCGAGGGCCAATGCCTCGACCATCGTCAGATCAGCGGCGGAGGTCTCCTCGTCACGGCACACGACCCACGGCCGGCCCACGAAGATGTCCGCGCGCGCGGCGATGGCTCCGCCGCGCTCGCGACCGGCCATCGGATGCGAGCCGATGTACCGGGTGAGGTCGGCGCCGCGCGCGCGCAGCGCTTTCAGAGGCTCGAGCTTGACGCTCGCGACGTCGGTGACGACGGCGTCCGGGAAGGCCGCGAGCTCACGCTCCACCACGTCGGCGACGACATCCGGAGGGACGGCCACGACGACGAGAACGGGGGTGTCCCCCTCCCGCGCCGGCCGACCTGCGCCGTAGTCGACGGCGAGGCGCAGCTGCGCGGGCGAGGTGTCGGCGAGCGCGACGTCGACCCCCGAGGCGGTCAGCGCATGACCGATGCTCGATCCCAGGAGGCCGGCGCCGACGATGCGGACGGGTCCGCGCGTGCGCGTGGCCAGCACGGTGGCGTCGGTCACTCAAGTCTCCAGATGCTCGGAAGCAGTGGCGCCGCGGGCGAGGGTGAGCAAGGCGCCGCGCTCCACTTTAGTCAACTCGCGGCTCTTGCCCGCTGGCAGGGTTCCCAGGTGGAGGGGTCCGAACTGGCGCCGTACGAGCTCGACGACCGGATGCCCCACTTCGGCCATCATCCGTCGGACGATGCGGTTGCGTCCGGAGTGCAGCGTGAGCTCCACGAGCGAACCGGTCCCCTCCGTGCTGCGGGAGAGGAGCCGCGCCTTGTCCGCGGAGATCGGCCCGTCCTCCAACTCGACCCCGGTGAGAAGGCGCTGGATGGTGGCCGGCGCGACACGACCCTCGACTTTGGCGATATAGACCTTGGTCACCCCGAACGAGGGATGCGCGAGCACGTGCGCGAGGTCGCCGTCGTTGGTGAGGACCAGCAGACCGCTGGTCTCGGCATCCAGACGCCCGACATTGAACAGGCGCTCCGGATACGGCTCGACGAAGGGACGCAGATCGGGGCGGCCGCGGTCATCGCGCATCGAGCTGACGACCCCGGTCGGCTTGTTGAGGATCACGTAGCGCTTGGTCTGGTCGAGCTGCACCGCGGTGCCGTCGACGTCGACGAGGTCCGATTCGGGGTCGATGCGGCGGCCGAGCTCGGTCACCACGACCCCGTTGATGCGGATCCGTCCCGCGACGATCATGTCCTCGACCACGCGGCGCGACGCCACACCGGCCGCCGCGAGGACCTTCTGCAGACGGACACCTTCGACATCGCTCATCGGCGAACTCCTTCGTCCAGGCCCTCGGCGCGCCCGACCTCCTCCGCTCCCTCCAGGAAGGGCGAAATCGGAGGGAGCTCGTCGAGGGAGTTGATTCCCAAGTGGACCAGCAGGGCGTCGGTGGTCCCGTAGTTGATGGCGCCGGTCTCGGCGTCGGCGAACAGCTCGGTGATGAGGCCGCGGGCCAGGAGCGTGCGCACGACCGAGTCCACGTTGACCGCGCGGATCGACGCGACCTGCGAGCGCGTCACCGGCTGCTTGTAGGCGATGACGGCGAGTGTCTCCAGGGCCGCCTGGGACAGGCGCGCGGGCGCCTGTCCGCCGACGTAATCGGCGATGAGGTCGTCGTGGTCCTCGCGGACGTACATCCGCCACCCGCCACCGACCTCGCGGAGCTCGAACCCGCGACGCGGACCTCCCGCGCGGCCGTCGTAGTCGGCGACGAGGGTGTCCACGGCCTGGCGCACCGCGGGGACAGGGGCTCCCACCGTCGCCGCCAGCGAGACGAGGGACAGGGGTTCCTCGGCGATGAACAGGATCGCCTCCACGCGGCGAACGGTGTCGACGGCGGGAGACGCGTCGGTCACGGCGTCATCGGTCATAATCTGCTCCCAACGAGGCGAGATTCTCATCGGACCACCGCTGCGCGCTCCAGCGGAGGGTCAGTTCCCCGAGCGGCTCGAGCTGCTCGAATGACAGGGCCGCGTGCCGGTACAGCTCCAGCACCGACAGGAAGCGGGCGACGACGACCCCGGGGGCGCTCACCCCGGCCACCAGCTCGCGGAACGACAGCGTGCCGGCATCGCGAAGAAGGGTGACCACGATCGCCGCCTGCTCGCGGATGCTCACCAGCGGAGCGTGCAGGTGGTCCAGACCCACGTGAGGGATGTCTTTCGGCGTCATCGCGAGAAGGGCGAGGGCGGCGAAATCGTCCGGCGTCAGGGTCCACCGCAGTTCGGGGGCCGCGTGTCGGTACTTGGCATCCAGCCGCACAGTCCGCGCGTGCCGCTGATCCTCGCGCCTCAGGCAGCGCTCGAACCACGCCGAGACCTCCTTGAACGCCCGGTACTGGAGCAGGCGGGCGAAGAGCAGATCGCGCGCCTCCAGGAGCGCCACGGATTCGGCATCCACCAGCTCGCCCTGCGGGAGGAGCCCCGCCACCTTCATATCGAGCAGCGTTGCGGCCACCACGAGGAACTCCGAGGCCTCCTCCAACTCCTGGTCGGGGCCGAGGGCGCGCAGGTAGGCGATGAACTCGTCGGTCACCTTCGACAGCGACACCTCGGTGATGTCGAGCTCGTGCTGCGAGATGAGTCGCAGGAGCAGATCGAAGGGCCCGTCGAAGACGCCGAGCGAGACCCGGAATCCGGCGGTGTCGTCGGCCGGCGCCTCAGGCGACGGCGCCACGGGCGACCAGCTCCCGCGCGAGTCGGAGGTACGCCTGCGCGGCGGCGTGCTCGGGTGCGAACTCGGTGATCGGCATCCCGGACACGGAGGCGTCGGGGAACTTCACCGTCCGACCGATGACCGTCTCCAGCACGTCGTCGCCGAACGCGTCCACGACGCGCTCGAGGACTTCGCGGGAGTGCAGGGTGCGCGCGTCGTACATCGTCGCGAGCACACCGTCGAGCTCGATCGAGGGGTTGAGCCGGTCGCGGACCTTGTCGATCGTCTCGATGAGCATCGCGACCCCGCGGAGCGCGAAGAACTCGCACTCCAACGGGATGAGGACGCCGTGGCTGGCGGTCAGCGCGTTGACCGTCAGAAGCCCGAGGGACGGCTGGCAGTCGACGAGGATGACGTCGTACTCGCCCGCGACGCGGCGCAGGGCGCGGGCGAGGGTCTGCTCGCGCGCGACTTCGTTGACCAGGTGCACCTCGGCGGCGGACAGGTCGATGTTGGCGGGGATGACGTCCAGGCCCTCCACGCGGGTCCGGACGATGACCTCGTGCGGATCGCGCTTGCCGTCCAGCAGCAGATCGTAGATCGTCGGGATGTCGTGGGTCTGGATCCCGAGGCCCGCCGACAGCGCTCCCTGCGGATCGAAGTCCACCGCGAGGACGCGTCGGCCGTAGCTGGCCAGCGAGGCGGCGAGGTTGATCGTGGTGGTGGTCTTGCCGACCCCGCCCTTCTGGTTGCAGAGCGAGATGATGCGCGCCGGTCCGTGTCCGTCGAGCTTCGGCGGGGTGGGGAAGCCCCGATAGGGTCGCCCGGTGGGGCCGATCGGGGTGTCGTCCTCGGACACCTTCGCCGCGCTCCGCTTACTGCCCGCCACCGACACTCTCCACTTCCTGACCGTCCGGTCGATTGTAGCCCCGAGCACGCGGATGGGCCGTGACGTACACGTCGCGAAGCGCGTCGATCGAGACGTGGGTGTAGATCTGGGTCGTCGCCACCGAGGCGTGTCCGAGCAGCTCTTGCACGACACGCACGTCGGCGCCGCCCTGCAGCAGGTGGGTGGCGAAGGAGTGCCGCAGGGTGTGCGGCGACACGTGCGCGGTCAGCTGTGCGCGCTCGGCCGCCGCGCGGATCACCAGCCACGCGCTCTGACGGGACAGCGGGGCTCCTCGGGCGCCGAGGAACAGCCGGGCACTCCCCCGCCCCCGCCGGGCGAGTTCCGGGCGCGCGCGGGTGAGGTAGGCCTCCAGGGCCGCTCGGGCGTAGGACCCGACCGGCACCATTCGTTCTTTGTCCCCCTTTCCGCGCACGCGCACGACCTCGCGGTCCGCGAGGTCGTCGACGTCCAGCTGCACGATCTCGGACACGCGAGCACCGGTGGCGTAGAGCAGCTCCAGGAGGGCGCGGTCGCGGAGGGCCACCGGGCCCGTCGGCGACACCTCCGCAGGTGCGGGGCCGGCGGCATCCAGGAGATCCTCCACCTGCGTGATGGTGAGGGCTTTCGGCAGTCGTCGGGGCTGGCGAGGCGGACGCATCCGACGCGTCGGGTCCTCCGCCTCGACGCCCTCTCGCGTGAGGTGGCGGTGGAGCCCCCGCACGGACGACTGCAGCCGCGCGAGCGAGGACGGTGCGGGTTGCGGCTGTGACGACGCGTGCGCGGCGACGAAGTCGGTGACGGTATCCGCGCCGATGTCGGAGGTGTCGCTGATCCCCTGCTCATCGAGCCACGCGAGGTAGGTCGCGAGATCCCGGCGGTAGGCCGCGACCGTATGGGCGGACAGTCCCCGTTCGAGCGCCACATGGCGCAGGTAGTCGTCGACCGCTCGATCGGGGCGCACGTCAGCGCTCGTTCGGATCCGTCCGCCGCAGCCGTTCCGCGGCTGCCAGCACACCCACGGCGAGGATGCCGTTGCGCAACCGTCCCGCGAGCACGCCCTCGACGGCGTCGGCGAGCGGGATCCACTCGATACGGATGTCGGCTTCCTCGGCCTCGCGCGCGTGGGCGTGGCCGACGGCGGAAAGCCCGCGGGCGAGGAACACGTGGACCACCTCGTCGTTGCCTCCGGGGGTGGTGAAGACCGAGACGAGATTCTCCCAACGCTCGGCGACGAGATCGACCTCCTCCGCGAGCTCGCGGCGAGCCGTCTCGGCCGGCGGCTCACCGGGCACATCCAGGAGCCCCGCGGGGATCTCCCAGTCCCGGTGGCGGATGGGATGCCGGTACTGCTGGATCAGCAGCACCCGGTCCTCGTCATCGAGCGCGACCACCGCAGCCGCACCGGGATGGGCGACGTACTGCCTGACGATCTCCTCGTCGCCGTAGCGGAGGGTGTCGCTGCGGACGTCCCACACCCGCCCCTCGTAGACGAGGTCGCTGTCGGTGACCGCGGCTTCGACCGGCTCGTCGCGCAGCTGCTCAGCCATTGTCCACGTCGAACAGCTCACTGGAGCGGTGACGTTCCAGAGCCGCGCCGATGAGTCCGCGGAACAGCGGGTGCGGCGCGGTCGGGCGAGAGCGCAGCTCCGGGTGCGCCTGGGTGGCGATGTAGTACGGGTGGACGTCGCGGGGAAGCTCGACGTACTCCACGAGGTTCCGGTCAGGCGAGAGGCCCGAGAACATCAGCCCCGCCTCGGCGATCTGTTCGCGGAAGCGATTGTTGACCTCGTACCGATGACGATGCCGCTCGGACGCGGTCGCGGCGCCGTAGACCTCCTCGGCGAGGGACCCGGGCGCGAGGTCGGCCTGATAGAGCCCCAGACGCATCGTGCCTCCGAGGTCGCCACTTTCGAGGATGTCGACCTGCTCGGCCATCGTCGCGATCACGGGGAAGTCCGTCTCCGGCTCGAACTCGCTCGAGGACGCGCCCTCGAGACCGGCCTTGTTGCGGGCGTATTCGATGACCATGCACTGGAGGCCCAGGCAGATGCCGAGCGTCGGGATCCCCTGCTCGCGGGCGAAGCGCAGGGCGCCGAGCTTGCCCTCGATGCCGCGGATGCCGAATCCACCCGGAACGACGATGCCGTCCAGGTCACCGAGCGCGCGCGCAGCGCCCTCGGGCGTCTCGCACTCGTCCGACGGGATCCAGCGGAGAGTGACGTGGGTCTCGTGGGCGAAGCCCCCGGCCTTGATGGCCTCGGTCACCGAGAGGTAGGCGTCGGGGAGGTCGATGTACTTCCCGACCAGTCCGATCGTCACTTCGTGCTTCGGATTGTGGACCGCCTGGAGCACGCGGTCCCAGCGGGACCAGTCCACCTCCGCCGAGCCGCCGAGGCCGAGGGCCCGCACGATGTACGAGTCCAGTCCCTGCGTGTTCAGCATCGTCGGGATGTCGTAGATGCTCGGCACGTCGACCGCGTTGACGACGGCATCCTCGTCCACATCGCACATGAGCGCGATCTTGCGCTTGTTCGACTCGGTGACGGGACGGTCGCTGCGGAGCACCAGCGCGTCGGGCTGGATGCCGATCTGGCGCAGAGCCTGCACGGAATGCTGGGTGGGCTTGGTCTTCTGCTCCCCCGACGCACCCATGAACGGGACGAGGGAGACGTGGACGAAGAACACGTTGCCGCGACCGAGCTCGTGACGGATCTGACGGGCGGACTCGATGAACGGCTGCGACTCGATGTCGCCGACCGTGCCGCCGATCTCGGTGATGATGACGTCGGGGCGCGGCACCTCGGTGGCCTGCAGCCGCATACGACGCTTGATCTCGTCCGTGATGTGCGGGATCACCTGGACGGTGTCGCCGAGATACTCGCCGCGCCGCTCGCGCGCGATCACCTGGGAGTAGACCTGCCCGGTCGTGACGTTCGCGGCCTGGCTGAGCTCGATGTCGAGGAACCGCTCGTAGTGACCGATGTCGAGGTCGGTTTCGGCACCGTCGTCGGTCACGAAGACTTCGCCGTGCTGGAACGGATTCATCGTCCCAGGGTCGACATTCAGGTACGGGTCGAGCTTCTGCATCACCACGCGCAGTCCGCGCGCGGTGAGGAGGTTGCCGAGGCTGGCGGCGGTCAATCCCTTGCCCAACGAAGAAACGACACCGCCGGTCACGAAAATGTGCTTGGTGGTGTCGCTGTTCTTGTCACCGTGGGAGGCCGTTTCAGGGACATCTCCAGAAGTCTGCATCACGGGCTTCGATCCTATCAGTGCCGGGATGCGCCGAGTTCGAGCAACTCGCGCGCGTGGGTCAGGGCCGCCGCGGAATCGGGCATTCCGGAGAGGAGCCGCGCCATCTCCGCCTCCCGTTCCGCCCCCTCGAGGCGTCGGACATCGGACGAGGTGACACCGCCGTCGCCCGCCTTCACCACGGAGAGGTGATTGCCGGCGAACGCGGCCACCTGGGCGAGATGCGTCACGGCGATGACCTGAGAGCCCTCGGCGAGGCGAGCGAGCCGCCGCCCCACCTCGATCGCCGCCGCGCCGCCGATCCCGGCGTCGACCTCGTCGAAGACGAAGGTCGGAACCGGATCGGTCGCCGCGATCACGACCTCGATGGCGAGCATCACGCGGCTGAGCTCTCCTCCGGATGCGCCACGGGAGACCGGACGGGGCTCGGCACCGGGATGTGGCGCGAGGAGAAGCGACACCTCGTCGCGGCCCGCGGCTGTCGCAGACGCGGGCGCGACGCGCACCTCGAGGCGCGCGTCGGCCATGGCCAGCGCCTGCAACTCCGCGGTGACGGCCTCGGCGAGGCGCCCCGCCGCCTCCACCCGTGCAGCGGTGAGGGCGGCGGCCGCGGTGTCCAGGGCGCGTGCTGCGTCGTCCCGCTCCTCAGCAAGGCGCTCGGCGCGACCGGAGTCGTCATCGAGTTCGGCGAGGCGCAACGATCCCGCGTCCCACAGCGCGAGCGCGCCGTCGAGCGAACCGTGCTCGCGCACCAGCGCACCGAGAAGCGCGCGTCGTTCCTCGACGGCAGCGAGTTCATGGGGCCCGGATTCGTCGAGGTCCGCGAGGAAGCCGGCGAGCGAGGCCGCGATGTCCGCGACGCGGTAGCCGAGCTCGCTGATCTGCTCGCCGATGTCCGCGAGCGCCGGATCCTGGACGCGTTCGAGCACGCGACGAGCCTCCGCCAGCAGGATGCCGGCGTCCGGCGCGTCGCCGTCGCCGGAGAGGACTGCATGCGCCGTGGCCGCCGCAAGCCGAAGCTCCTCGCCGTTCGCCAGACGCTCGGCGCGCACGGCGAGTTCGGCGTCCTCGCCCGGCTGCGGCGCGACCTGCTCGAGGGTGTCCAGCTGCGACCGAAGAAGATCGGCTTCGCGCGCGCGCTGGTCGCGCTGCGCGACCAGCGTCGTCAGCGTCTCGTCCAGATCGCGCCACCGCGAGAATGCCGCAGCGTAGGCGTCGCGCGCCGCGTGAAGGGGAGCGCCGCCGAACCTGTCGAGCGCCTCCCTCTGGGCGGCAGCCGACCGCAGCCGCAACTGCTCGGACTGTCCGTGCACGACCACCAGGTGATCGGCCAGATCGCCGAGTACCGCAGCCGGTGCCGCTCGGCCTCCGACGGTGGCGCGCCCCCGGCCTTCGCGGGAGACGGTGCGCCCGACGATCAGCTCGCCCCGTCCGTCGCCGAGCGGGTCGATCTCGCCGCCGGCGTCCCGCACGCGGTCCGCGACAGGGCCGTCGTCGTCGACGATCCAGACGCCGTCGACGGCGGCGCTGGCAGCGCCGGAGCGGACCGCGGATGAGTCGGCGCGTTGCCCGAGGAGCAGGCCGAGGCCTGTGACGACCATGGTCTTGCCGGCGCCCGTCTCACCGGTGATCGCCGTGAAACCCGGTCCGATCGGAAGCGTCGCCTCCGAGATCACACCGAGGTCCCGCAGCCGCATCTCCTCGATCACGACGCGGGGTCCTTCGTGCCGCGCCCGGCGGGCGCCGTCGGGCCGCGCCATCCCTCGACCGGAAGGCGGAACTTGCGGACGAGCCGGTCGGTGAACGCGGCGGGGTGCAGGCGTGCAAGGCGGACCGGCCGACGCGAACGACGCACGACCACGCGCGCACCCGGCGGGAGATCGTGGGAGCGCCGCCCATCGCACCAGAGCACCCCGATGCCGTTGGTGCGTTCGAGCACCTCGATGGCCACGGCGTGCTCGGGCCCGACCACCAACGGCCGGGCGAAGAGAGCGTGCGCCGAGAGCGGAATGACCGCGATGGCCTGGACGCTCGGCCAGATGACCGGTCCCCCGGCGGAGAAGTTGTACGCGGTGGATCCCGTGGGGGTCGAGACGACGACCCCGTCGCAGCCGAAGCTCGAGAGGGGGCGTCCGTCGACCTCGATGACGACCTCCAGCATCCGCTCACGGCTGGCCTTCTCCACCGTGGCCTCGTTCAACGCCCAGGTTTCGTAGATGACCTCGTCCTGCGCGTTCTTGACGCGGACCTGCAACGCGAGGCGCTCCTCGACCTCGTAGGCCCGATCGATGACGCGGCGGACCGCCTCGTCCATGTCGTCCTTGTCGATCTCGGCGAGGAAGCCGACGTGCCCCATGTTGATGCCGAGCACCGGGGCGGTCCCCTCCCGGACGAGCTCCGCCGCCCGCAGGATCGTTCCGTCTCCCCCGAGGACGATGGCCAGCTCTATGTCCTCCACGGCGACGTCGGTCCCGAGGGCCGCGACATCGTCGAAACCCGCGCGCGCCGCAACCAGTTCCGCCCGGTCGTCGGCCGCGAGCACCGGCGTCGCCCCCGCCGCGCGGAGCGCCCGCACCACCCTGTCCGCCGCGTCGACGGTGTCGTCGCGCAACGCGTGAGCGACCACCAGGATGTGGCGCTTCACGCGAGCATCGTCGTTCATCGGCTCCCTGCCAGTCGGTTCACGGTGTCTGACCATTCTGACGGATCGGCCTCGTGCCCCGGCGCCAGATGGACGATGTACTCGGCGTTCCCGTGCGTGCCGACCAGCGGCGACGCGAGGAATCCGCGGATGCCGAGCCCTTGGTCCCACGCTGCCCAGAGCACCCGTTCCACGGCGTCCACGCGCGCGATCGAATTCGTCACGAGCCCGCCCTTGACGGCTGTGCGCCCCACTTCGAACTGCGGTTTGACCAGAAGCACGACATCCGCGTCGCTCCCGACGACCTGCGCGACTGCGGGAAGCACATGGGTGAGGGAGATGAAGGACAGATCGCCGGTGACGACGGTCGGAACCTCGGTGCGCCCGGCCGCCTGGGCGAGGAGGCCGGCGGTCATGTACCGGGCGTTGAAGCCCTCGACGACGACGACGCCGGGGTCGGCCGCCACGGTGGGATCCATCTGCCCGTGGCCCACGTCGACCGCGAGCACCTCGCGGGCCCCGCGCTCGCGCAGGACCTGGGTGAAGCCGCCTGTTGACGCGCCGAGGTCGAGGGCGAGTCGCCCGGACACGTCCAGCCCGAAACCGTCGAGCGCGGCGATCAGCTTGTGCGCAGCGCGGCTGACGTAGTGATCCGCGCCCGCGACGGTGATCTCCTGGACGGACTCCACTCTCGCCGCCGCCTTGACGACGGGACGCCCGTCGACGCTGACCAGGCCTGCGGAGATCAGCGTCGCCGCATGGCTGCGTGACCGCGCCAGGCCGCGTGCCGCGAGCGCGGCATCCAGTCGCTCCGTCATGAAGAAGATGAGGTCGGTCCCGCATCGAGTTCCCGAGCGAGGGCGTCGTGCAACGATGCGAAGGCATCGGCTCGGGTCGCGAGAGGTTGCGCCTCGATCACCTCGAGCGCGGAGAGGAGGTCGGCGGTCTCGGTCACCTCGAAGCGGTCCATCGGCCCATGCTACGACGCACCTCAGGGACGGTGGAACGGATCGGCATAGAGCTGCTCGGGAACACGGAACCCGAAGATCGCGCGCCCCGTCGACCAGATCGCCGCCGCCGCGGCGCGCAGGAGATCGATCTGCGCGTCTCCGGCGCTGTCGATGCGGACGTCCACGCCGTCGATGCGCACACGCGCGCGCCCGACCGTCGCGACGTCCCCACGTACGGTGACCTCCGGATAGGGCTCGTGGAGCTGGCGCAGATCACCGAGGATGTACGTCGGGTGCGATCCCTGCGGCGCGGCCAGCACGTGTTTCGGCCGGTCGATGCCGGTCAGGACGAGCGCGGACGGGATGCCCGCGCGATTCGCACCGAGGATGTCGGTGTCCAACCGATCGCCGAGGAACAGCGCGCGCCGAGCCCCGAAACGGGATACGGCCTCGTGGAAGATCGGGACCTCGGGCTTGCCGGCGACGGTGGCGAGGCGGCCGACCGCCGTGTGCACCGCGGAGACGAGCGTTCCGTTTCCCGGCGCGATCCCCCGGGCCTGCGGGATCGTCCAGTCGGTGTTCGTGGCGATCCAGGGGATGCCGCCGTCCTCCTCCGGCACGGCCAGAGCGTAGGCCGCTTCGGCCAACTGCGACCAGCCGACCTCCGGCGCGAATCCCTGCACCACCGCGGCGGGTGCGTCATCAGCGCTCCGGGTGACCTGGAAGCCCGCCTTCGCCACCTCGGTCAGCAGCCCCTCGCCACCCACCACGAGCACGGTCGAGCCCGTCGGCACGAGCGTCGTCAAGAGGCGCATCGCGGCCTGCGGACTCGTCACGACGTCTTCCGGACGTGCGGGGATGCCCAGCTCGCTCAGGTGTGCCGCGACCGACGCGTCCGTTCGGGAGGCGTTGTTGGTGATGAAGCCGAGGGCCCGCCCTTCACGCGCACGCTGGAGACTGTCGACCGCGTGCGGAAGCGCGCCGGCCCCCGCGTAGACCACTCCATCCAGATCCGCGAGGACGGTGTCCACGCCGTCCAGCGGGGTCGCGCCGCCGCGCCCGAAGAGGCGCTTCGCCGAGAGACCCATCAGGATCGATCGCCCTCGACGGGATCGTCCTCGATCACCGTGTCCTCGATCACGATCGTCTCGAGGTCAGCCGCTCCGCTGGCGTCGTGCAACGCCTCGGCGGCGATGTCGGCGCGACGCTGCCACAGCGCCGCCTCATCCGTGCGACCGAGCTCCTCCAGGACAGCGGCGCGTGCCGCGAAGAGCGCCGGGCTCCACTCGAATGCCCGGTCGGGGTCCAGTTCCGGAATGTCCAGCTCGGTCAGCGCGCGCTCGGTCTCACCGAGGTCCAGTCGCGCGCCGGACATCGCGATCGCCAGCTCCACGCGCACCGGCACCGGAAGCGCGGAACGGTCGACGGCCCGCCCGACCTCGAGCGCCCGATCGGGACGCCCGACCCCGCGCTCGCTGTCCACGAGGAGCGCGATCTGGTCGTCCTTGCCGGAGATCCGCCGATAGGTGCGCAGCTCCCGGAGCGCCAGCGCGTAGTCCTCGGTCGCGTACGCGGTGATCGCGACGGTCTCCCTCACGATGGCGATGCGACCCGCACGTCGGGATGCGGCAAGAGCATGACGGTGGGCGAGGGCCGGATCATCGTCGATGAGGCGGGCCGCCATCGCGAGGTGTCGCGCGACCTCGTCGGCGTTCTCCTTGCTCAGCGTCTTCAGTTCGTTCCGCGCCGGACCGTTGAGGTCCCGCGCGGTGACCTCCTCGGGAATCGGCGGATCGTCGTGCCGCGGGCGATCCTCGCGTGCTGCGCCGTCGCGGGGGCGCCGGTCCGGCCGGTCCGCGCCTCCTCGCACGGGACGAGAACCGTCTCGACGCGGCGGCCGGCCACCCCCGCGACCGCGGTCTCGCGCGCTGTCATCGGATCGGCGCTCGGCCATGTCGACTCCTCGAAGGTCACTCTGTTCCTGTGTCCCCACGG